>NZ_JBYSXN010000001.1:285298-1647872 GCF_058782275.1 Sphingomonas sp. FW306-05-A | reverse complement strand
AGCGGGTGTAGCTCAGTTGGTTAGAGCGCCGGCCTGTCACGCCGGAGGTCGCGGGTTCGAGCCCCGTCACTCGCGCCATCCTTCCGAAATTTTCGGTGCAGGGTGGTGTGGAACGTGTCATAATCCGTATCTCGGGCCCTAACCGGTCCGATCTGCGCGGGTGTAGCTCAGTTGGTTAGAGCGCCGGCCTGTCACGCCGGAGGTCGCGGGTTCGAGCCCCGTCACTCGCGCCATTCCTTGCCCCTCGGGCGGCGGGAATGGCGCTTCGCACTATGGTTCGATCAGCGCGGCGCGTTCAGCCCCAGCGTCCGGTTTCCATCCAGACCAGCATGCGCCTGAGCGGCAGCACCCAGATCCACGCAATCCCTGCGACCAGATAATAGACCGCCTGCAGCAGCGGATGCCATCCGCCCACGACGGTGGACAGGCTTGCGGCGAGCACGCACCAGATCGTCACTGCAGCGAGAATCACGAGCATCCCCACCGGTTTGCGCCAACTCGGGGTCATTGTGCTGAGTCCATCGTTCGGGCGATCCATCCGCGTTCGGTGATGATCGCGTGGAGCGGCATGTCCCACGCGTCGGTCGGCAGGATGTCGACCTGTTGCACGCTCCACGCAACCCCGATCCTGCGCGCTTCCGGATAGGCCGCGAACGCGCGATCGTAATAGCCCGCGCCCTGACCGAGCCGGTCGAGCTTCTCGTCGAACGCGAGGAGCGGGGTGAGGATGATGTCGGGCGCGAGGGCGAGTGATTCGGCATGGGGCTGGCTGAGGCCGAACGGGCCGGGGTGGAGATCCTCCGCCGGATCCCAGGCAAGGAAGCGCATCGGCGCGGCGCGCGTGGTGACGTGCGGCAGCGCGATGCGGCATCCCGCGGCCAGGGCGGCGCGGACGAGCGGGGCGGGGTCTGCCTCGCTGCCGACGAAAATGTAGGCGGTGAGGGTGAGGCCGGGCTTGAGGAGCGCCAGGAAGGGGGCAGGCGGGGTGAGTTCGGGGGCGGCGGCGGCGTGGAACGCGTCGCGCGTGGCGCGGACCTTGGCGCGGAGCGCGGGTTTGTCGGTTGCGGGGGTGGCGGGGGGCTTCATTTGGCGAGTGATAGGCTGAAGCCGCGTTGGGCGTCGATAGCGTCGCGGCCACCCACCGCACCCCGTCACCCTGAACTTGTTTCAGGGTCCACTGTGGTGCGCGCTCTGCGGCCGCAGGATTGGCGGCACGGTGGATCCTGAAACGAGTTCAGGATGACGGTTGTGTTGGCGTGGGCGCTGTCATTGCGACGGCGTGGTCGCGGCTCGCGCTCACCTGCCTCGAAGCCCTCATCGACGCGGACGGACGCAATTACAATAAGCGGGTGGCGGGACCGCCGTGGCCGTGTGCCGGGTTATCCTCTGACGCACGGTACGTCAGGTGGGGATCATGTGCGTCGGGCCAGGGCCCGGGCAGGGACAACCCCCTTGGATGAAGAATAGCCTCAGGGATAATAAAGGCTCGTACCGGGCAGTGCCCGCCACCGATGGATATAGGCGCTCGCGTCCTATTGCTCAAGCCGGTGCGCGAGCAATTCGAGTTGCTCGGCCACCAGCCCGAGCAGGACTTCGTCGGTATTGATCGCCGGGGCGACCGCGGGGCGGCGATCGGCCTCGTCGAGCGCATCGGCGAGCATCAGCGCGATGAACAGCATCGTGCGCTCCCCGCTCAGTCCGGCCGAGGCGCGTTCCGCGACCTCATATTTGCTGGCGAGCATCGCACCGAGGCGGCGGAGGTGTTCTTCCTGCCCGTCGGGGCAAGCGACGGTGTGACGGCGCGTGCCGATCGTGAGCGTAACCTCGGCCATCAGGCGTCTTCCCCCTTGTCGACAGTCCTGTTGTCATCGCTTTCGGCGTCGCCATCAGCCCCAGCCTCGGCCTCGGCTTCAGCCGCGTTGGCGGCATCCGCCGCGGCAAGGACCGTATCGAGCGTCGTGATCGCCTGGGTCATCCTGTCGCGCAACACGTCGTGACGCTGCTCCATTCTGGTCATGTCGTCCACGCGCTTGCGCGTCGCGACGTCGATCCGCGTGAGCGCATCCTCGATGCGATCGATCAAGATCCTTTGCGCGTCTTCGGGGGATACTGCTGAGGGTGCCTGGGTGGCGGTGGGGTCTGCCATCGTCGCGAGATAGCATGGCGCAGCGCCGCGACAAGGCGCATTTGTGACGTCTTTGCGTCATGCCGGGCGGTTGACGCGCCCGCTTGCGCCCCGCAAAGACGCGCACGTCCAATAAGAGTCGGCGCTGGCCCGTGGCCGCGCCCGGCACAAGCTTGAGGAGCGCATCACGATGACGGTCAAGGTAGCGATCAACGGTTTCGGGCGCATCGGTCGCCTCGTCGCGCGCGCCATTCTCGAACGCGCCGATTGCGGACTCGAACTCGTCACGATCAACGATCTCGCCGACGCCAAGTCGAACGCGTGGCTGTTCAGCCGCGATTCGGTCCACGGCCGCTATCCGGGCGAAGTCTCGGCCGAGGGCAATGACCTGGTCGTCGACGGCAAGCGCATCCGCGTCACCGCCGAGCGTGACCCCGCCAATCTGCCGCACGCCGAGCAGGGCATCGACATCGTGCTCGAATGCACCGGCTTCTTCACCGATCGCGAGAGCTGCCAAAAGCATATCGACGCGGGCGCCAAGCGCGTGCTGATCTCGGCACCGGGCAAGGGCGTCGACCTGACGGTCGTCTACGGCGTCAACCACGACAAGCTCGAAGCGGGTCACACGATCGTGTCGAACGCCTCGTGCACGACCAACTGCCTCGCGCCGGTGGCCAAGGTGCTCAATGATTCGATCGGGATCGAACGCGGCCTGATGACGACGGTCCACGCCTATACCAACGACCAGAAGATCCTCGATCAGATCCACCCCGATCTGCGCCGCGCGCGTGCCGCCGCCATGTCGATGATCCCGACCACCACCGGTGCTGCCCGCGCGGTCGGCGAGGTTCTGCCCGAGCTCAAGGGCCGGCTCGACGGGTCGGCGATCCGCGTTCCCGTGCCGGACGGCAGCCTGGTCGACCTGACCTTCATGCCCAAGCGCGACACGACCAAGGAAGAGGTCAACGCGATCCTCAAGGCAGCATCCGAAAGCGGCCCGCTCAAGGGCGTGCTGGTGTATTCGGACGAGCCGCTGGTTTCGATCGACATCGTCCACACGCCCGCGTCGTCGACGATCGACAGCCTCGAGACCACCGTGCTCGACGGCAAGCTCGTCCGCGTCGTCAGCTGGTACGACAATGAGTGGGGCTTCTCGAACCGCATGATCGACACCGCGGGGGCGATGGGCAAGTTCCTCTGATGGGAACGCTGGCGGGGATCGCTCGCCACGGTCGCCCCAAGGGACCGATGGAGACCATCGACCACGTCGAGGTGACGCTGGAAGGCGGTCTCCACGGAGACTTTCGGGGGGCGATCAAGCCCGGCGGCAGAGGGCGGCGTCAGGTGACGCTGCTCGAGCGCGGCGACTGGGAGGCTGCGCTGGCCGAGGTCGGGCATAGCCTGCCGTGGCAGGAACGGCGCGCCAACCTGCTGGTCGACGGGCTCGACCTGCCGCAGGTGGCGGGCGCGCGGGTGCGGATCGGCGATACGGTCGAGCTGATGATCACGCGCGAGACCGATCCGTGCGAGCGGATGGACGCGCTCGCGCCGGGCCTGCGCGCGGCGCTGACGCCCGACTGGCGTGGCGGCGCGTGTTCGCGCGTGGTGGTCGGCGGGACGATCCGCGTCGGCGATACGATTATAGTTCTCGAGGAGTGACGACATGACACGGGCCTTCAAGACGCTGGACGATATCGGTGACGTTCGGGGCAAGCGCGTGCTGGTGCGCGAGGATCTCAACGTGCCGATGCAGGACGGCGCGGTCAGCGACGACACGCGGTTGCGTTCCACGCTGCCGACCGTCACCGAGCTGGCCGACAAGGGCGCGATCGTCCTGATTCTTGCGCATTTCGGGCGTCCCAAGGGCAATCCTTCCGCCGAGCTGTCGCTTGAGCAACTGGTCGAGCCTTATGCCAATGTGCTCGGGCGGCCGGTTACCTATGTCGACTGGGAAGGCGATGCGGCGGCGGTTGCCGCGCTTGCACCGGGCGATGTCGCGATCCTCGAGAATACGCGCTTCTTCGGTGGCGAGGAGAAGAACGATCCGGCGGTGGTCGATCGGTTTGCGGCGCTTGGCGACTTTTACGTCAACGACGCTTTTTCCGCCGCGCACCGCGCACATGCCTCGACCGAGGGGCTGGCGCACAAGCTGCCCGCATTCGCCGGCCGCGCGATGGAGGCCGAACTCGATGCGCTCGACAAGGCGCTCGGCAACCCCGAGCATCCGGTTGCGGCGGTCGTTGGCGGGGCGAAGGTTTCGACCAAGCTCGACGTGCTCAAGCATCTCGTGACCCGCGTCGATCATCTCATCATCGGCGGTGGCATGGCGAACACCTTCCTCGCGGCGCGCGGTGTGAACGTCGGCAAGTCGCTGTGCGAGCATGAGTTGACCGGCACCGCGGACGAGATCTTCGCGGCGGCGGACGGGGCCAATTGCACGATCCATCTGCCTTATGACGTGGTGGTCGCGAAGGAATTCCGCGCCAACCCGCCGATCCGCACGGTCAACGTGCATGAGGTCGCAGCGGACGAGATGATCCTCGACGTCGGCCCCGCCGCGACCGAGGCTTTGGCCGATGTTCTCAAGAACTGCCGAACCTTGGTGTGGAACGGGCCACTTGGCGCGTTCGAGACGCCGCCGTTCGATACGGCGACGGTTGCCCTGGCGAAAACCGCGGCGGCGCTGACCAAAAGCGGGTCGCTCGTTTCGGTCGCCGGCGGCGGGGATACCGTTGCTGCGCTCAATCAGGCGGGCGTGGCGGACGACTTCACCTTCGTCTCGACCGCTGGCGGCGCGTTCCTCGAGTGGATGGAAGGCAAGGACCTTCCCGGCGTCGCGTCGCTCGCGCGCGGCTAAGCTTTCGGCATATTTGAACGACTTCTGTTCTCCCGCGAAAGCGGGAGTTCTGCAAAACCGTTCGTCATCCTGAACTTGTTTCAGGATCCAGTCCACCGCGAGTCCGGACTATGCCTGTTCCGCGGTGGATGTTGAAACAAGTTCAGCATGACGGCAGCTTTTGGGGCGCGGGCTGGCGATCAAACCGCCGACTACCGTTATGCAGAGGTCTCGCGAAAGCGGGAGTCCAGGGGGCCGGGAACAACAGGTGTTGAACGGCTAGGCCTTCACGGGACCACAGCTACGTCAGGCGGGCTTTAACCGCGCCTGGATCTCCTGAATGCGTGCCGCTTGCCTCTGAAGTGCGGCCTGCGCCTTCTGCCGCAAGGTCGCGATCGCGGGATAATCCGGCTTGCCGGCCGCGGCCCGGGTCAGCGCCAACTCATCCAGATCGGTAATCGCGGACGACGTCGTGGCGCGCAGCCCGTCGAGCTGCCCCAGCGCTGTCTGCGCAGCGATCCAGCGCTCGCTGCCCACCGCATCCCCCTGCGCAGCTCTGGCGAGGCGGTCCGCGCCGTCCGCAGCGGCTTCGAACGTCTTGCCCGCAGCATCGATCGCCTTCTCCAGATCGACCAGCGTCGCATCGGTGGCGGGTTCGGCCTCGATGATCGTGACCGGCGCGACCGGCTCGGCATCGCTGCGCGATTCGATCGGGCGGGGCAGCAGCGATGGGAAGCTGGCAGCGCGCGGTGCGGCGCATCCGCCGGTCAACAGGAGCAGTGCCACGACAATGCGGCGCGGATGTGGACGGTTGGTCATCTGCAATCGCTCTATGCGGATGCTTCCGCGTTCGCAACGTTCGAGGATCACCACAAAAAAATGCGGCAATGCGGAAAAGTTCTTGCGCCCCCCGAACGGCCCGGCTAACAGCGCGTCTCCAGGCACCCATAGCTCAGCTGGATAGAGCATCAGACTACGAATCTGAGGGTCGGGCGTTCGAATCGCTCTGGGTGCACCATCTATTTCCGCGGGAGCGGGCAGGGGTCGGGACAGCAATGTTCCGGCCCTTTTTGCGTCCAGGCGCAGTGGTTTGCCGTGTTCCTGCACAGGCAGGAACCCAGAGTAGCATACGCTATCAGGCGTTGTTCGGTTGAACCCTGGGCTCCTGCCTTCGCAGGAGCGCTGCAACGATCAACTGTGCCGCAGACGGCAGCTTACGCGCTTGCCTTGGCAACCTCGGCCAACACGCGCTCGGCATATTCGGGACGGCAGATCAGCACGTCGGGCAGCAACGGATCGCGGCAATTATAGACGAGATCGCTCCCGTCGATCCGCGACGTATGCAGCCCGGCGGCGCGTGCGACCGCGACGGGGGCGCAATTGTCCCATTCATACTGTCCGCCCGCGTGAAGGTAGATTTCAGCGCGGCCGTCGACCACCGCCATTGCCTTCGCCCCGGCCGACCCCATCGGGATCAGTTCGGCGCCAATCGCCACGGCGACTGCGGTGACGATCGGGTGCGCGCGCGTGCGGCTGACGACCATCCTGGGGCGCGCCGGGGCGGCGTCCCATTGCGGCGGCGCATCGTCGGAGGCGAAGACCCGCTCCGCTGCGGGGAGTGCGACCGCCCCGACCGCGGGCACGCTGTCGATCGAGAGCCCGATATGCACTGCCCAGTCGTCACGCCGCTCGCGGAATTCGCGCGTGCCGTCGAGCGGATCGACGACCCACACCCGCCGTTCCGCGCAGCGAAGCCCGTCATCTGCGGATTCTTCGGAAAGGATGAAGTCGTCGGGGCGTGCCTGGCGTAGCAGGTCGAGGATCAGGACATTCGCCTCGGCATCGCCACGCGGACCGAGATCCGCATCCGCGCACGCCCCGGCCACGCACAGATCGCGCAACAATGCCGCCGCCGCCAGCGCGACGCTCCTCGCGACCTGCGCATCTGTCTGATCGAGGTGGCTCAAAGATCGGGGCTCCACACACCAAGGATATGTTCGACAATTCGCTCGGCCGCAGCTTCGGGGCTTTCGCGGGTGGTGTCGATCCGGATGTCGGGACGCTCTGGCGCCTCATATGGGCTACTGATGCCGGTGAAGTTGGCGATCTCGCCGCTGCGCGCCTTGGCGTAGAGCCCCTTGACGTCGCGTGCCTCGGCTTCCGCCAGCGGGGTGTCCACGAAGATCTCGACGAATTCGCCCGGCAGCATCGCCCGCACCATGTCGCGCTCGGCGCGGAACGGCGAGATGAACGCGGTCAGCACGATCAGCCCGGCGTCGGTCATCAACCGCGCGACCTCGCCGATCCGCCGGATATTCTCGACCCGGTCGGCATCGGTGAAGCCCAGGTCCTTGTTAAGCCCGTGACGCACATTGTCGCCGTCGAGCAGGAAGCTGTGGCGGCCGAGCGCGAACAGCTTCTTCTCGACCAGATTCGCGATGGTCGACTTGCCCGACCCCGACAGGCCGGTGAACCACAGCAGGCGAGGGGTCTGCCCCTTCTGTTGCGCATGTGCTTCGCGCGTGATGTCGATCGCCTGCCAGTGGACATTCTGCGCGCGGCGCAACGAGAAGCTTAGAAGCCCGGCGGCGACGGTCGCGTTGGTGGTGCGGTCGATCAGGATGAACCCGCCCAGGTCCGCGCCGTCCTCGAACGGTTCGAACACCAGCGGGCGATCGGTATAGACTTCCGCCACCCCGATGTCGTTGAGGCTGAGCGTCTTGACCGAGAGTTCGGCCATCGTGTTGACGTCGATCGCGTGGCGCGGCTCCTGCACCGTTGCGCCGACGGTCTGCGTGCCCAGCTTGAGCCAGTAGCTCCGCCCGGGCAGCAACGCGGTTTCGCCGAGCCACACGATCGTCGCCTGGAACTGGTCGGCGACTTGCGGCGGCGCATCGGCGGTGGCGAGAACGTCGCCGCGCGAACAGTCGATCTCGTCCGCGAGCGTCAGCGTGACCGACTGGCCCGCGACCGCCTGGGGCAGGTCGCCGTCCATCGTCACGATCCGCGCAACCCGCGACGTGCGACCGCTCGGCAGGACGCGGACGGGATCGCCGGGGCGGACGGTCCCGCTCGCGATCAGCCCGGAGAAGCCACGGAAGTCGAGGCTCGGGCGGTTGACCCATTGCACCGGCAGTCGAAACGCGCGCTGCTGCGCGGCGTCGGTGCCGATATCGACGGTCTCGAGATGCTCGATCAGCGTCGGCCCGGCGTACCACGGCATCGTGTCCGATCCCGCGGCGATATTGTCGCCCCCGAGACCCGAGATCGGAATGGCGGTGAAGTCCGCGATGCCGATCGAGTCCGCAAAAGCGCGATAGTCGGCGACGATCCGGTCGAACACCGCCTGGTCATAGCCGACGAGGTCCATCTTGTTCACTGCGAGCACGACGTGGCGCAGCTTGAGCAGGTGGACGAGGAAGCTGTGTCGGCGGGTCTGAGTCAGCACGCCCTTGCGCGCATCGATCAGGATCACCGCGGCGTCGGCGGTCGAGGCGCCCGTCACCATGTTGCGGGTATATTGTTCGTGCCCGGGCGTGTCCGCCACGATGAACTTGCGCTGCGCTGTCGAGAAGAAGCGGTACGCGACGTCGATCGTGATGCCCTGCTCGCGTTCGGCCGCAAGGCCGTCGACCAGCAGCGCGAAATCGATGTTCTGCCCCTGCGTGCCGACTCGCTTGCTGTCCGCCTCGAGCGCGGAAAGCTGATCGGCGAAGATCGCGCGGGTGTCGTAGAGCAGGCGGCCGATCAGTGTCGACTTGCCGTCATCGACCGACCCGCAGGTGATGAAGCGGAGCAGCGACTTGTTTTGGTGCTGGAGGAGATAGGCGCCGATGTCCTCCGCGATGAGGGCGTCGGGCCGATACTCCCTCTCCCCGCTTGCGGGGAGAGGGCCGGGGAGAGGGGCAGTATCGAGCGGTGTCGCCATTGGCAGCCCCTCTCCCCGACCCTCTCCCCGGAGGGGAGAGGGAGAAAATGTGGTGCCGCTCATCAGAAATACCCCTCCGCCTTCTTCTTTTCCATGCTCGCGCTCTGGTCGTGGTCGATCGCGCGGCCCTGGCGTTCGCTCGTCGTGGTCAGCAGCATTTCCTGGATCACCTGCGACAGGTCGCTCGCCTCGCTCTCGACTGCGCCGGTCAAGGGATAGCAACCCAGCGTGCGGAAGCGGATCGAACGCTCGACCGGTACTTCGCCGGGGGCGAGCCGGAAGCGGTCGTCGTCTACCATCAGCAGCATTCCGTCGCGCTCCACGGTCGGGCGCGGCGCGGCGAGATACAAGGGCACGATCTCGATCTGCTCGGCCAGAATATATTGCCAGATGTCGAGCTCGGTCCAGTTGGACAGCGGGAAGACGCGCATGCTTTCGCCGCGCGCCTTGCGCGCATTGTAGAGCCGCCACAGTTCGGGGCGTTGCGCTTTCGGGTCCCAGCGTTGATGCGCGTTGCGGAAGCTGAAGATCCGCTCCTTCGCGCGGCTCTTCTCCTCGTCGCGCCGCGCCCCGCCGAACGCCGCATCATAGCCGCCCGCGGTGAGCGCCTGCTTGAGCCCTTCGGTCTTCCACAGATCGGTGTGGAGGCTGCCATGATCGAACGGGTTGATCCCCTGCGCCTCGGCGTCGGGGTTCTTGTGGACGATCAGCTCCATTCCGGCGTCGGCGGCGGCACGATCGCGCAGCTCGTACATCGCGCGGAATTTCCACGTCGTGTCGACATGGAGCAGCGGGAAGGGCGGCGTGCCCGGGAAGAATGCCTTCTTGGCCAGATGCAGCATTACCGCCGAATCCTTCCCGACCGAGTAGAGCATCACCGGCCGTTCGGCTTCGGCGACGACTTCGCGCAGGATGTGGATGCTTTCGGCCTCTAGGCGCTGCAAGTGAGTAAGCGAGACGGTCATGGTTGGCCTGAATAAGGCACATTCGGGACAAGGCGACCAACTTCTACTGTTGGCTAAGAAAGCTGACGGCACCTTGGCCTGCCGTTGTGGGACACCGCCGTGCCGCGAGTCGCTTGCGCCGTACGTGCCCGACAGGTAGCGATGATCCGTCGTGTTCCCAGTAGCGTAGCGTAGAGTATTGATGGATAATATTCCAAGTATCGCGCCACGCGCAGGGCGCAGTGCGTCCAATCGCATCGGGTTCGTGATCCTGTCGCATGGGGATCAGGCGTTGCTGGCGCGGCTCGTCGCGCGGCTCGACGACCTGTACGGCAAGCCGCCGATCGCCTGCCATCACGACTTTTCGCAATCCCGCATCGACACAGCGGCGTTCGCGGACAACGTCCGTTTCGTGAAGCCGTCGGTCGCGACCGGCTGGGGGAAGCTGTCGGTCGTGACGGCGGGGCTGGCGGCGCTGCGGCTGCTGGTCGAGACCGCCGACCCAGACTGGTTCGTGTTGCTCAGCGCAACCGACTATCCGGTGCGCTCCGCCGAGGCGGTGCTTGCCGAACTCGAATCGGCGCCGTTCGACGCCTATCTCGATGCGCGGCCCGTGCGCGGGCAGGCGCCCGGCGCCGCGACGTTCGGCGGTGCGCCCAATCCCAAGCTCGATCACTTTGTCCTGCCAAGCAATATCCAGCTCAAATGGCGGTTCTACGTCGGGGCACAATTGTGGGTGCCGGTCGTCAAGAACAAGCCGCACTGGCGGCTCGGGCGCGTGACTTTCCCGCTGCCGTTCGCCGCGTCGGGGCCATTCGGGCCAAGCTTTTCAGCCTATTACGGAGATCATTGGTTTACCGCCAACCGTCGCGCGGCGGCCGCGTTGCTGAAGGACGATGACCGGGCGCAGGCGCTGCGCAAGCATCTGGTCCGCCGCGCGCAGGCGGACGAATGCTATTACCAGACGATCCTCGCCAATACGCCCGGCTTACGGATCTGCCTCGACAACAAGCGCTATGCCGAGTGGAATGGCGGCGGCGCGCATCCGGTGGCGGTGGAGGTCGACCACGTGCCCGCGATCCTCGCCTCGGGCCAGCATTTCGCGCGCAAGTTCGCGCTCAAGTCGCCCGCGATCGCCGAGATCGACCGCGCCGTCGATGCCGGCGTGGCGGATGTCAGCCGTGATCGAGCTCGACCGAATCCAATATCCGCGCGCCGGCCATGAAGACCGCGATCGGGCAGACCGCAAACAGAAGCCAGCCGCCGAAACCGGGATATTGCTCGAGATAATGCGCCCCGCGCTCGACGGCGCCGACCGCCAGGGCGTAGATCACCCCAAAGGCTTCAAATTTGTTCTTGATGACGAACAAGCTGGCGAATTTGCTCCACATGCAACCATAACAGCAACAACCGAGCCAACCGCGGATTGCGGTCGGTTCACCTTAACGGCCGTGGTTAATCGTAAGCTAACGCGACGATAGTACGCCGATCCGTCAGGTGAGGACGCTCAGATCCAGGGATGCCAGCAAGGCGTTCCGTGCCGCACGGATCGTGCTCACCAGTGCGAGATCGGGTACCTCGCCGAGGATCTGCGACGGCACGATCGTTTCGGGCCAATAGTCTGCGATGATCGCGGAGATGCGGTCGAGCTTTGCCGCATCGACGAGAAAACGCGGATCGATCGTGGCCGGATCCGCAACGACGCGGAGCCGTAGACAGGCTGGCCCGCCGCCGTTCGCCATCGATTGCCGCACGTCCACCGTCCTGAACGCGCGGATCGGGCCGTTGCTCTCGGTCATCTCGGTCAGGTACGCCGCGACCGCCGGATCACCGGATGCTTCGGCGGGGACGATGAGGGTCATCCGTCCATCCGCTGGCGTGACGAGCTGCGCATTGAACAGATAGGACTTCACCGCCTGAGCCAGCGATACCCGGTTGGCGGGAACCTCGACGATCTCGACGAACGGCGCCGCTGCCCTGATCGCGGCGTAAGCGGTGGCGGGATCGGCGAACGCCTGTTCGTGGACGAACAGTACGCGTTCGTTGGCGACCGCGACGACATCGTTGTGGAATGCGCCCGCCGCGATCGCCTCGGGCGATTGTTCGATGAACACGGTCCGAGCAGGGTCGAGGCGGTGCGCGCGCGCGATTGCCGCGCTGGCGTCGCGCGACTGGCGCGCGGGGAAGGCGCCACCCGTGACGCCATAGACGAACAGTTCGACACCCGCCTCGCCGTGCGCAGGCGCCAGACGCATATGGTTCGCAGCACCCTCATCGCCGAACGGCGCGGGGATCGGCGCATGATGTACGAAGCACGCAGGATCCGCAAAGGCGAGCGCGAGCTGGCGCGCGGTCTGCGCGGCTTCGTGGCTGCGATGCGGCATGGTGACGAGATTGGCGGGGGTAAAGTGGCACCGCCCGTCCGCGCTATCCGCGGCGGGGGAGACCGTTGCGGCATTGGCCGCCCACATCGCCGACGCGGACATCGCCTGAGCGCGCAGGATAGGCGGTGCGTCAGCATAGGTCGTGGCCAAAGACGCGAGCCAGCGATCGTCGGGGCGGTCGTGCGGCAGCAGGATTCCCTGCACCAGACCGAGCGACAGAGCAGTGCGCATCTTGTCGATCCCCTCCAGCGCGGCGCGGCGCGGGTAGGATGGCGTGCCCGCATTCTGGGTCGCCGCCAGATTGCCGTGGCTCAGCCCCGCATAATTATGGCTCGGGCCGATGATCCCGTCGAAGTTAATTTCGGTCGTCATCATACTCTCGCGACATGGCAGACATCGGTATCCTCGGCGATCTCGAGCGCGCGCGCGGATTTGGGGGATATCACCACGCCACCGGTACACGGCCGGACATCTCCATAAACGCACCGAAACTCCGACAGCCGACCGCTGGCGATCAGCGACGGATCGCCGCCATCGAAATCCAGCGCGACGACGTTGGCGGACCGGACGTCTCGGATCGTGCGGACCGAATCCGTCCGCGCAATCATGGTCGGGCCGCCATCGAAGATGTCGACGTAATTCTCATACGCAAACCCTTCGTTTTCCAGCATTCTCATTGCCGCGCGGCCGGAGGGATGCGGCAATCCGATCACCGCGCGCGCGGTCTCGGGCAGCATCGCGGTGTAGATCGGATGCTTCGGGAACAGGTCGGCGATGAACTGATGCCCCTGGACCGCATTGAACTGGTCGGCATCCTGGAAGTTCATCCCGAAGAACCGCCCAGCAAGCCCGTCCCAGAACGGCGATCCGCCTGCCTCGTCGATGATCCCGCGAAGTTCGGCGAGCACCCGGTCGGCGAACCGCTGGCGGTGCTTGGCGATGAACAGATAGCGGCTCCGCGCAAGCAGCAGCCCAAGGCCCCCCGCACGTTCGCCGGGATGAAGGAACAACCCGCCGACCTCGCTGCAGCCCTCAAGGTCGGTGGTCAGCCCGAGCATATCCGCCCGGAAGGTGCGGTTGAGTTCCTTGGAATGCTGGGTCAGCGTGCCCAGCCGGTAGCTGTAGAAGGGGTAGCTTTGCCCAACATGCGTGAAGATCTGGCAGGTGCCCCGCACCTCGCCGGTCTCGGTATTCTCCAGCACCAGCACAAAGAGGTCGTCTGCCTTGGCATTGTCATCCCGTGCGAACGCCGCAGCGCTCCGCTCGAGCTTGGTGGCAAGCGCGGTGCGATCCGGCGGGAGGTTGGTGAAACCGCCGCCCGTCAGTTTTGCCATTTCGTACAAGGGCTTGAGGTCGGCGTCGCGCGCGGCGCGGATACGGTAGGTCACAACTGGCCCTTTTCGGCGATACGCAAGATGGTGAGCGCGGACAGCGCCGCACGTTCGGGAAGGGAGTCGACGATCAGATACTCGTCGGGCGAATGGATCGCGCCGCCGCGCGCACCCATCGTGTCCACGACGGGAATGCCGCACGCCGCGATCGTGTTGCCGTCGCACACGCCCCCGGTGGCGCGCCAGCCGATGTCGAGGCCGAGGTCGGCGCCGCAGGCCTTGACCAGATCGAACAGCTTTGCGGCACCTTCGTCGATCGGTTTTGGCGGGCGGTTGAAGCTGCCGTGGAGCGCGATGGTGACGTCATGCTGCGCCGCGACCGCAGCGATCGTCGTGTCGAGCAACGCCTGCGCGCGGGCGATCGCACCGTGATCGGCGGGGCGGAAGTTGAGCCGCAGCACGGCGTGGTCGGGAATGACGTTGTTGGGGCCACCGCCTTCGATCCGCGCCGGGTTGACCGCGAGGCCAGCACCCCGCGCCGCATGGAGCCGCACAGCAAGGTCCGCCGCCGCGACGATCGCATTGCGACCCTCCTCGGGATTGCGTCCGGCATGTGCACTGCGCCCGGTGACGACGATCGAGAAATTGCCCGTCCCCCCGCGCGCGCCAGCGAGCGTGCCGTCGGGAAGGGCGGGTTCGTAGGTCAGCGCGGCGATCTTGCCCTGTGCGCAGTGCCGGATCAGCGCGGTGGACGAGAAGGAGCCGGTCTCCTCATCGGAATTGATGACGACATCATAGCCGATCCGTTCCGCAAGCGGGCTGCTTTCGACCGCGATCAGCGCGGCGAGCATCACCGCGAGCCCGCCCTTCATGTCCGCGACGCCGGGTCCGTTGAGGCTCCCGTCGTCCCGCATCGTCAGCAACTGGAACGCGTGATCGACCGGATAGACCGTGTCCATATGTCCCGTCAGCAATAGCTGGACTGGCGCGTCAGGCCGGACGCGAAGATGCAGGTGTCGGCCATGATCAAGCACCGCGACACTTCCATCCGAGCCTACGCTCTCGGCAGTATCCCCCTCGACGAGCGTGACTTTTCCGGGAAGCTTACCGAATGCCGCAATGAGCCTTTCCGCAACCTCCGCCAGCCCGCCAAGATTGCGCGTTCCGGAATTGACCGTCGACCATTGCTCGACCTGCCGCAGCATCGGCTGCGCGCGCGCGACCGCGATCGCCGCGATTTCGTGTTCGTTTAATCCCCTCATCCGAGCAGCCTAGCGTTTCATCTCGATCGGCTCCAGCCCGTTGCAAACGAAACGATCTGCGGCCCCGGCAAGAAGGTGGTCGTGGTCGAGCTTCCGCAACGCATCACCCCAGGGCCATCCCGAAGTGATGCATCCTTGCGAGGAAGACTGCTTTCAACCGAGATGGTCGGCAAACGCCTCAAGGACTTGCCGATACAGCGGTGCCTTGAATGCGACGATGATGTCGGGAAGCGCCGCCGGGTCCACCCACATCCATTCCTTGAATTCCTCATGCTCGGTCGCGATGTCGATGTCGCTGTCCAAGCCCTTGAAGCGATAGAGAAACCACGTCTGTCGCTGGCCGCGCCACTTGCCCTTCCACACGCGCCCGACCAGCTCGTCCGGCAGGTCGTAGAACAGCTCTTCGGGCGACACTGCGATCAGGTCGACCTTGTCCGCGGTGATCCCGGTCTCCTCGCGCAACTCGCGCAGGGCTGCCGTTTCCGCATCCTCGCCGTCGTCGATCCCACCCTGCGGCATCTGCCACGCCTCGACCTCGGTATCGATCCGCTGGCCGACGAACGCCTTGCCCTCGGCATTGAGGATCATCAGCCCGGCACACGGGCGATAGGGAAGTGTCCTTGGGTCGGTCATGCGGCTTGCTCCATCACGCGCTGGGCTTCGGCCTCGGCGATGATCGCCTTTGCGGCGGTCAACGCGCCTGCGACGTCGCCGACCGACGACGGGATCGCCTTTCGCAGCGTGATGAAGCCGTGGATGTTCCCGACGGCCTCGCGGAACACCACCGCAACCCCGGCCTCCGCCAGAGCCGCGGCATAGGCGCGACCCTGGTCGCGGATCGGATCGAGGCTGGCGGTGACGATGACGGCGGGGGGCATGCCGCGCAGATCGCCTTTGAGCGGGGAGGCGCGGACATGCTCCGCCTCGGCCTGATAGGCGGCGTTGAACCAGTCCATGCTCGCCCGCGTCAGCAGATACCCCTCGGCAAAGGCCGAATAAGACGGATATTCCCGCGTCGTGTCGGTTGCGGGGTAAAAGGGCAGGTGCGCGATCACCGGCACGGCGGCAGGCGCGTCGCGCAGGGCGGCGGTCACGACGATCGCCAGGTTACCGCCCGCGCTGTCGCCGCACGGGATCAGCGCGGTCACGCTCCGTCCGAGCTCTGCGGGCGATCCCGCCGCCCAGCGGGCTGCGGCTTCGCAATCGTCCGGCGCGGCGGGCCACGGTGCCTCGGGCGCCAGCCGATAATCGACCGCGAGCACGGGCAGATCGAGCGTACGCGACACCTCGGCGCAGAAGCTGGCGTGGGTGTCGAGATCGCCAATCACGAACCCGCCGCCGTGGTAGAACATCACGAGCGGGCCGGGCAGGCGGCTTTCCTGCACGTCGAACAACCGCGCCGGGATCGCCCCGGCGGGACCGGGAATCGCGATATCCCGGATCGTCCCCAGTTCGCCGACCGGCGGGTCCGCGACGTCCTTCATCGCCTTGTAGGTCGCACGTGCCGCTGGCGGCTCCATTTCGTGCGTGCGCGGGCCGGGGAGGTTGTTGAGGAACGCGAGGAAGCCCGCGACATCGGGGCGAACATAGGGGGAAGGGGTTTGGGGCGGGGTGCTGCTGTCGGCCATGCGGCGCTCTCCATTGGTCTCTGCCAGTCTCATGCCTACCTAGGCAGGATGATCCCGGTCGTCCATCACCCCGCCTATGTCGCTACCGGACAGGCAAACAATCCCAGCCAGCTCAGCAAGAACGCGGCGATCCGCAATCGCCTGGAGGCGGAAGGCGCGGGGGTCGCGTGGCATGTGCCCGACGCGATGCCGCTATATTGGCTCGAGGCGGTGCACGACGCCGACTATGTCGCTGAAGTGCTCGGCGCCCGCGTCCCCCGCGAGAAGGAGCGCCGGATCGGCTTCGCGGTGACCGAGTCGGTCGCGGCGCGCGCGGCGGTGGTGCCCGGCGGCACGTGGCTTGCCGGAAAGATCGCGCTGGAACGCGGGTTCGCCGCCAATACCGCGGGCGGCAGCCATCACGCGCTCGCGGCGACGGGGGCGGGCTATTGCGTCTTCAACGATCTCGCGATCGCGGCCGTGCGGCTCGCGGAGGAGGACGGCTTGCGCGTGCTGGTGGTCGATTGCGACGTCCATCAGGGCGACGGTACCGCTGCACTGACCGCCGGCTATCCCCAGATCGCGACCTACTCGATCCACGCCGAGAAGAACTTCCCGGTGCGTAAGGCGCGCTCGACACTCGATGTCGGCCTGCCCGATGCGACCGGCGACGCGGCCTATCTCGCGACGCTCGAGTCGACGCTGGTGCCGATGCTCGACGAGGTTCGACCGCAGATCATTCTCTACCAAGCCGGAATCGATCCGCTCGCGAACGACCGGCTGGGGCGGCTCGCGCTGACCGATGAGGGGCTGGTCGCGCGCGAGAATCTCGTCGCGCGGATTGCGATCGATCGGGGCATTCCACTGGCGAGTACGGTCGGTGGCGGCTATGGCGCGGACACGGTCGCGCTTGCCGAACGGCATGTGCGGGCGATCCTGACGCTCGGCACGGCCTTCGCCGCGGCCGGGTGACCGGAAAGCAGCGGTTGCACCGCCCTTTACTGAAACTACCTTGGCCCTGCGCCGTTCGAGGCATAAGGGCATGACAACGATTACCCGTAGGACAAGACGCTGATGGCGACCGCCGCGCACGAAGTTACCCCCCAAGAAGCCTCCGCCCACCCCACCGCAGAGTCCGTCGTCGTCCGGTTCGCCGGCGACTCGGGTGACGGTATGCAGTTGACCGGGGGGCAGTTCACGCTGTCGACCGCGCTGTCGGGCAATGATCTGGCGACCTTCCCGGATTTCCCCGCCGAAATCCGCGCGCCGCAAGGCACGCTGTTCGGTGTGTCCGCGTTCCAGATCAACTTCGGCTCGACCGCGATCGAGACTGCGGGCGACGCGCCCGACGTGCTGATCGCGATGAACCCGGCGGCTTTGAAGGTGAACGCGCCTGCGCTGAAGGCCGGTGGCCTGATCATCGCGGACGAAGGCGAGTTCGGCGAGCGCAACCTCGCCAAGGCGAAATACGCCGCCAACCCGCTGACCGACGGCAGCCTCGCCAAGTGGCAGCTCCTCAGCTTCAACATCTCGCAGCTGACGCTCGACGCGGTGAAGCCGTTCGGCCTTGGCAACAAGGAAGCGCTCCGCTGCAAGAACATGTGGACGTTGGGGCTCGCGCTCTGGATGTTCGATCGGGATCGCGCGCCGATCGTCGACTGGCTCAAGACCAAGTTCGCCAAGGCCCCAGTGCTGGCGGAAGCCAACATCGCCGCCTTGAACGCTGGCCATGCTTACGGCGAGACCGCCGAACTGGCGGGCCCGATGAAGCAGCATCACATCGGCGTCGCACCGACCGCACCCGGTCTGTACCGCACCGTCACCGGTGCCGAGTCGATCTCGCTCGGGCTGGTGGCAGGCGTCCAGCTTGCCGATGTTCCGATGTTCTTCGGCGGCTATCCGATCACGCCTGCGTCGGCGATCCTGCACTTCCTGTCGCGCCTCAAGGAATATGGCGTCACCACCTTCCAGGCGGAGGACGAGATCGCCGCGATCGCCTCGGCGATCGGTGCGTCCTATGCAGGCCAGCTTGGCGTCACCTCGTCGTCGGGCCCGGGCATCGCGCTCAAGGGCGAGGCGATGGGTCTCGCGATCATGACCGAGCTGCCGCTCGTCATTGTCAACTCGCAGCGTGGCGGCCCGTCGACCGGCCTGCCGACCAAGACCGAGCAGTCGGATCTGTATCAGGCGGTCTATGGCCGTAACGGCGATGCGCCGATGCCGGTTCTCGCCGCACGCTCGCCGTCGGATTGCTTCGACGTCGCGATCGAGGCGGTGCGGATCGCGGTCCAGTACATGACCCCGGTGATGCTGCTGACCGACGGCTATATCGCTAATGCGGCCGAGCCGTGGCTCGTCCCCGACATGTCGACCTATGCGCCGTTCCCGGTCGAGTATCTCGAAGAAGTGCCCGAGGGTGGCTTCCTGCCCTATGCGCGCGACGAGAATCTCAAGCGTCCATGGGTCAAGCCCGGCACGCCCGGCCTGCTCCACCGCATCGGCGGGATCGAGAAGGCGATCGGCACCGGAAACATCGATTATGGTGCCGAAAACCACCAGAAGATGACCGAAATCCGCCGCGACAAGGTCGCGAACATCGCGGTGCCCGACCAGACCGTCGAGCTCGGCGAGACCTCGGGCAAGCTCGCGATCGTCGGCTGGGGTTCGACTTTCGGGCCGATCCACCAGGCGGTCCGCCGTGCGCGCGCCAAGGGCCGCGACGTGGCACACATCCACATCCGTCACATCTGGCCGATGCCCGCAAATCTCGGTGACTTGCTAAAGGGTTACGACACGATCGTCGTTCCGGAAATGAACACCGGGCAGCTCAAGACGGTGCTCCGCGACCAGTTCCTGGTCGATGCCAAGCCGCTCAACAAGGTGTCGGGCCAACCGTTCCTCATCTCCGAGATCGAGGACGCGATCGACGGGCATCTGCCCCCCGAGGGCGAACTGCTGCCCGCCGACAACCAGCAACTGACCACCGACGAATCCGGCCACGACGACGGGACGCTGCACGGCCATGCCGACGCGCCGCCGTCGCTCGATCCGGTTGACGCCCTGTCCGACAAGGGACCTTTCGCATGAACGACATGACCCCCATCGCCAAGACGACGCCGAAGGACTGGGAAACCGATCAGGAAGTCCGCTGGTGCCCCGGCTGCGGCGACTATGCCGTGCTCAAGGCGGTCCAGCGCACCATGCCCGAAATCGGCGCGCGTCCGGAAAACACCGTGTTCGTCAGTGGCATCGGCTGCTCGTCGCGCTTCCCTTATTACATGGAAACCTACGGCTTCCACACGATCCACGGCCGCGCGCCGGCGGTGGCAACGGGCGTCAAACTCGCTAACCCCGATCTCGACGTCTGGATCATCACCGGGGACGGCGATGCGCTGTCGATCGGCGGCAACCACACGATGCACCTGATCCGCCGCAATCTCGATTGCCAGGTGCTGCTGTTCAACAACGAGATCTACGGCCTGACCAAGGGGCAATATTCGCCGACATCGCGCGTCGGCACGCGCACGCCCTCGACCCCGTTCGGCTCGGTCGACACCCCTGCCAACCCGTGTGCGTTTGCGCTCGGGGCAGGCGGCCGGTTCATCGCGCGCGCGATCGACATCCACAAGAACCTCGTCGGCGTGTTGAAGGCAGCACATGCGCACAAGGGCACCGGGTTCGTCGAGATCTTCCAGAACTGCATCGTCTATAACGACGACGTCTTCGCGCCCTTCACCGAGAAAAAGAACGCGGGCGCAAACCAGTTGTGGGTCGAGCACGGCAAGCCGTTGCTGTTCGAGGCCGGCACCAAGGGCTTGGCGATGGACATGGAGCGGCTGGTGCTCAAGGTCGTCGACGTCGTCGACGGCGACTGGGCGGCGGCTGGCGTGATTGTGCATGACCAGACCAACCGTGGGTTGGCGCACATGCTGGTCGAGATGCCCTTCGGTATGTTCCCGATGGCGCTCGGCGTGTTGTTCGACGATCCGCGCCCGACCTTCGAAAGCGCTGTCGTGACGCAGAATGCGGAAGCGGCGAAGGGCAAGACGCCCGACCTGCAGAAGCTGCTCTCGCAGGGGCAGACGTGGCAGGTGGAGAAAGAACCGCATTCGATGTGATCTTTCTGCCTTCGAAGGCAGAAGGGTTTGATCACGCAAAGGCGCAAAGACGCTAAAAGAGAAGAGGCGGTTGAGCGAAGCTCTGGAATCCTTGGCGCGGCATTCAGTGGACTGTGGGTTCAAGCTGCATGCTGCGCTTGGGCCTGGATTGCTTGAATCCGTCTATGAAGTCTGTCTCTTCGAAAGCCTCGCCAAGCGAGGCTTTTTTGTTGAGCGACAGAAGCCGATCCCGATCCGGTTCGACGGACTGGTTATCACCGAAGGGTTCCGGGCCGATCTGTTGATCGAACGGCAAATGCTTGTGGAACTCAAATCGACCGAAAGCTTTGCGCCTGTGCATGCCAAGCAGGTGCTAACCTACCTGCGCCTGATGGACCTACCGCTTGGTTTGCTGATCAATTTTGGTGCCAGCACCTTCAAAGAAGGCGTTCGGCGCGTTGTAAACAACTATGCCGGTTGATCCGGTGCCTTCGCGCCTTTGCGCCTTTGCGTGAGTAAAGCTTCTTGACCACCCCCACCATCCTCTGGCTCCGCCGAGACCTTCGCCTTGCCGATCAACCCGCCCTCCTCGCCGCGATCAACGAAGGCGCGGTGATTCCGGTCTACATCCTCGACGACGACACCCCCGACAAATACCATATGGGCGGTGCCTCGCGCTGGTGGCTGCACCACAGCCTCGAGAGCCTCGATGCCGACCTGCGCGAGAAGGGCTCGCGGCTGATCCTCCGGCGCGGGAGATGCGTCGAGGTGCTGGCGCAGCTCGCCGAGGAAACCGGCGCGACCCAAGTACATTGCATTCGCCATTTCGAACCGTGGTGGCGCAAGGCCGAGGAAGCGATCGCCGAGACGCTCGACCTCGTCTGCCACGACGGCAATTACCTCGCGCCGCCGGGGTCGATCACGACCGGCAGCGGCGGGCAGTACAAGATCTACACCCCGTTCTGGCGCGCGCTCAAGCAGCACATGCCGCCGCCTGCGCCGATCCACAAACCCGGCAAGATCCCTGCGCCGTCCAAATGGCCCAAAAGCGACAAACTCGCCGACTGGACGCTGCTGCCGACCAAGCCCGACTGGTCGACCGGCTTCTCGGACGACTGGACGCCCGGCGAGGACGCCGCGCACGATCGCCTGAACGCCTTCAAGAAGCAGGCGGATGACTATGACGACACGCGCAACTTCCCCTCGCAGGAGGGCAGCTCGCGCCTGTCCCCGCATCTTCACTTCGGGGAGCTGTCGGCGGCGCAGGTGTGGCACGCGGTTGCCGATGTCGGCGGATCGGTCGATGTCTTCCTGAGCGAGATCGGCTGGCGCGACTATGCGCAGACCGTCATCCTGCAATATCCGGAATACGGCTCGAAGAACGCCCGCGAGAAGTATGACGCGATGCCGTGGCGCAGCGGCTCGGACGCCGATGCCGACCTCAAGGCATGGCAGCAGGGCCGCACCGGCTATCCGATCGTCGATGCTGGGATGCGGCAGCTCTGGAAAACCGGCTGGATGCACAACCGCGTCCGCATGATCACCGCGAGCTTCCTCATCAAGCATCTCCTGATCGACTGGCGCGAGGGCGAGCGGTGGTTCTGGGATTGCCTGGTCGACGGCGACTATGGGTCCAACTCGGTCAACTGGCAGTGGACCGCGGGCACGGGGATCGATTCGAACATGTTCGTCCGGATCATGGCGCCGCTTACGCAGTCGCCGAAATTCGACGCGGCAGACTATATCCGCCAGTGGGTGCCCGAACTTGCCGACGTGGAGGGCGACGCGATCCACGACCCTGAGGAAGCCGGGTGCCTCCCGAAAGATTATCCCGCCAAGATCATCGGCCACCGCGAGGCGCGCGAGCGCGCATTGCAGGCGGTAAAACAGGTGCGCTGAGCGGCTTGGCAACCACGCCCCGGAATGCGAGGGGGGCGCGATGTTTGGGGTATTTGCAAAACCGTTCAACGCCGTGCTCGACCGGATCGATTCCGGTCTGGTCGAGGGATCGCTCGCGGCGACCTTGCCGGGGGGACGCAAGCGGCTGCTCGGCGGACGTGCGCCCGGGCCGGCGGCAGTGGTCGATCTGGTCAGCTGGCGCGCGCTGCTGCGGTTGGTGACGGGGGGCTCGGCGGGTTGGTATGTCGGCTGGTCGAAGGGGGAGTGGACCAGTCCAGATCCGACCGTGCTGTTCGAGCTGTTCATGCGCAACCGCGTCAGTCTGGGTGGGACGGCGCGGTCCGGCGGGAAGATCCGGATGCTGCGCGGATGGCGCAACGGCCTACGTCGTAATTCGCGCGCGGGATCGCGGCGCAACATCCATTTCCATTACGATCTGGGCAACGATTTTTACAGCCTGTGGCTCGATCCGAGCATGATGTATTCGGCCGCTTTGTTCGACGAAGCGGCGATGACGACCGAGACTCTGACTGCGGCACAGGGGCGCAAGAACGCTGCGATCCTCGATCGGCTGGACCTGGCGCCCGGGCAGACTGTGCTCGAGATCGGCTGCGGCTGGGGTGGCTTTGCCGAGGCGGCGGCGCGGCGTGGGTTGCGCGTCGACGCGATCACGCTGTCGAGCGAACAGGAACGCGCGGTCAACGACCGGATCGCGGATGCCGGCCTGTCGGGCGTCACCGTCTCACGGACCGATTACCGCGATGTCACCGGCCAGTATGACGGCATCGCGAGCATCGAGATGGTCGAGGCGGTCGGGCAGGATTATTGGGGCATGTATCTCGCGGCGGTGGCCCGCGCGCTCAAGCCCGGCGGGCGAGCGGCGATCCAGTATATCACGATCGATGACGCGATCTTCGAGGCCTATGCCGCGAACGTCGATTTCATCCAGCGGTTCGTTTTCCCGGGCGGGATGCTGCTGTCAGAAAGCCGCTTCCGCGCGCTGGCGGCGGAGCATGGGCTCGAGTGGCGCGACAATCACAGCTTCGGATTGCATTATGCCGAGACACTGCGGCGCTGGCGTGTTGCGTTCGATGCGGCGGTTGCGGCGGGTCGGTTGCCTACGAAGTTCGACCGCAAGTTCATCAACTTGTGGCGCTATTATCTGATGTACTGCGAAGGCGGATTCCGCGGGCAGGGGATCGATGTGGCGCAAGTGACGCTGGTGAAGGCGGGGAACTAACCAAGAAAGGTCTGAACGAAGAGGTCCCGGCTCACACCACTATCCTCCGTCATCCTGAACTTGTTTCAGGATCCAGCCCTCCACGAGTCCGGACTATGCCTGTTGCACGGTGGATGCTGAAACGAGTTCAGCATGACGGCAGCTTTCGAGCACGGACGACGAGCGAACGTCCGACTGCCTTTAGAAAAAGATCTAGCCTTCGCGTCAATTAGGCGGTTGGGCCACGGAGTTGCTCAACGACCAACCGACCTCAAGCGACCCGTTCGAAATGCCCTGTCGCGAAATCCTCGGTCAGCAGCGCGACGATCCGGTCCGCGACGACGCGCGGTTCCTTGACCGACTTGGGGTCTTCCCCAGGATAGGCGCGACGGCGCATGTCGGTCCGCGTCGCGCCGGGGTCAAGGATTGCGGTGCGGATCTGGCTGACATGCTCCATCTCGTCGCCATACGCCGAGACGATCGTCTCGAACGCTGCCTTCGAGGCTCCGTACAGCCCCCAATACGCCCGCGGCTTGCGCCCCACGCTGGAGGTCATGCCGATGACACGGGCGCGCTTCGACTTGCGCAGCATCGGGTCGAACGCCGCGATCAGCGCGGCTTGCGCGCTGATGTTGAGCGTCAGCACCGCCGCCATTTCCTTGGGGTCGATCGCCGGTACCGGGGCAAGCGTCCCTAGCATCGCCGCGTTGAGCACCAGGATATCGAGCGCCGGCCAGCGTTCACCGATCGCCGTGCCGAGCCGTGCGATGGCGTCGGCCTGGGTCAGGTCGAGCGGCGCGATCGTCGCCGAGCCGCCCGCGTCGAAGATCGCATTCTCGACCGCTTCGAGCGATGCCGCGGTCCGCGCGGTCAGTACGACATGCGCACCCGCCGCCGCCAGCGCGATTGCGGTAGCCGCGCCGATCCCCTTGCTAGCACCGGTGACAAGCGCGATCTGGCCGGCCAGCGGACGATCGACCGCGGCAGCAGCAGCGTTGATATCAGTCATCGCAGGAGTCCTCAGCTGACGCGTTCGGCCAATAGCGCGAACTGGTCGACCGACGAGACATCGTCCTGATCGGTCAGCGTCGTCGGATAATCCCCGGTGAAGCAGGCATCGCAATGGCTCGGCCGGATCGCGTTGCGCTGCGGCTCGCCGAGCGCCTTGTACAGGCCGTCGATCGAGACGAACGCGAGGCTGTCGGCCTTGATATAGGCCGCCATCTCCTCGAGATTCTTGGTCGCGGCGAGCAGCTTGGCGCGTTCAGGCGTATCGACGCCGTAGAAGCACGAATGCCGCGTCGGCGGGCTCGCGATCCGCATGTGGACTTCGGCCGCGCCCGCTTCACGCATCATCTCGACGATCTTGAGGCTGGTCGTCCCGCGCACGATCGAATCATCGATCAGCACGATCTTCTTGCCCGCGATCAGCGCGCGATTGGCGTTGTGCTTGAGCTTGACGCCGAGGTGACGAACCTTGTCGCCCGGCTGGATGAAGGTGCGCCCGACATAATGCGAGCGGATGATCCCGAGTTCGAACGGAATGCCCGACTCTTGCGCGTAACCGAGCGCCGCCGGGGTGCCCGAATCGGGAACCGGGATGACAAGATCCGCATCGACCGGACTTTCGATCGCGAGCTGCGCGCCGATCGCCTTGCGCACGGTATAGACGCTGCGGTCCTCCGAGATCGAATCGGGGCGCGAGAAATAGACGAACTCGAAGATGCACGGACGCGCCGACACGGGCGCGAAGGGGCGATGCGAGGTAATCTCGCTGCCCTTGACCATGACGAGCTCGCCCGGATCGATCGAGCGGACGAAGGTCGCACCGACCACGTCCAGCGCGACCGTCTCGGAGGCGAAGATCACCGCCTGGCTGCCGTCCGACTGTTCGATCCGGCCCATCACGAGCGGGCGGATGCCGAGCGGATCGCGGCAGGCGATCATGCCCTCGGGGGTCATCACGATCAGCGAATAGGCGCCTTCGACGCGCTTCAACGCATCGATGAACTTGTCGACGACGGTGCGATAATTGGACGTCGCGACGAGATGGATGATCGTCTCGGTATCGCTGGTCGACTGGAAGATCGAACCCCGCCGAACGAGATCGCGGCGCAACCGCATCGCGTTGGAAATGTTGCCGTTATGCGCAATCGCGAACCCGCCCGAGGCGAGGTCCGCATACAGCGGCTGGACGTTGCGCAGCGCGGTCTCGCCGGTGGTGGAATAGCGCACATGGCCGCAGGCGACCGTACCGCGCAGCGGGACCATGATCTCCTCGCGGTCGAAATTGCCGGCGACGTGACCCATCGCGCGGTGGGTGTGGAATTCGGCACCGTCGAAGCTGGTGATACCAGCCGCTTCCTGGCCGCGATGCTGGAGCGCGTGGAGCCCCAGCGCGACCAGCCGGGCGGCGTCGGCCGCGCCGGAGATACCAAAGACACCGCATTCTTCATGCAGTTTGTCCCCGTTTTCGGGGACTTCGAACGGATTGGTTGTGAGCATTGGCGCCCTTCGGGGGAGGGTAGAGCTTCGAGGCGGCATATAGGGGCGGACTTCGCGTTTGTCGCGCTTTTGTCACATCGTCAGGAGCGATTGGTCGCATTGGTCGTTTCCCGGGCTGCACAGGACGTAATATTGCTCGCTAGGGGAGAAGGAGCATGGCGAAGGATCACGGCCCGAGCATCAAGGACGACAAACTCTACGAGGAATTGCGTGACGACGGCGCATCGCCCGAGAAAGCCGCGCGAATCGCCAACGCCAAAGCTGCCGGGACAATCGATCATCGCGGCGGGGGCAATTTGGAGGATCGCACCAAGGACGATCTGCTCGAGGAAGCGCGCAAGATCGGGATCGAGGGCCGCTCGACGATGACCAAGGACGAACTGGTCGAGGCGATCCGCAAGGGGTGACGGACGGGAGCGACCACTGTAGGTCGTCGGCATGGCAGACCTTCGCGAAACCGGGCTTGTGCTCGACCCCAAATATGACGCCGCCGGCCTTATCACCGCGGTGGCGACCGACCGCGCGACCGGCGAAATGCTGATGCTCGCGCATATGAACGCCGAGGCGCTGCGGCTGACGGTGGAAACCGGCGACGCGCATTTCTGGTCACGCAGCCGCGGCAAGCTGTGGCGCAAGGGCGAAAGCTCGGGCCATGTCCTGCGCGTCCACGACATCCGGATCGACTGCGACCAGGACGCGGTGTGGCTGATCGTCGATCCCGCCGGCCCGGCGTGCCACACCGGCGCACGCAGTTGCTTCTATCGCCGGATCGAGGGCGATCGGCTCGTACGGGTCGTTTGAAACCCGCGCTGTTCGCGGCGCTGGCAGCGCTTGCGGGGTGTCAGGCACCGCAATCGCCGCAGCAGCAGGCGACGCCGACCGGGCTCGAGGCCGCGGCGATTCAGGCGGGGATCATTCCCGATCCCGCCAGCACCGATATCACCGGGCTTTATGCGCGCGAGGCCGACCGGGTCTGCATCGTGCCCAGCGCAACCGCCTACCGCATCGGCGTCACGATCGATTACGACGATAGCGAGCGGTGCAGCGGCAGCGGAGTCGTCACGCGCGACGGCGAGACGCTCCATGTCCGTTTCGACGCACCACGATCGTCCAGCGGGTGCCGTTTCGACGCACGCTTCGAGGGCGACCGGATCGTCTTCCCCGGACGCTTGCCGAGCGGATGTCAGGCCTTGTGCCAGGATCGCGCCTCGATTGCAGGGCTAGCGCTCGATCGACTGAGCGACTCCGTCTCCGAGGCCGCCACGCTGCGTGGCCCGCGCGGCAAGCTGCTGTGCGGAACCTAAAGGTCGCCCAACACCCGCATCGCATATTGACGTTCACGTAAAGGGCAACTACCTTGCCCTGCATGAGCACCGGTGCCGCCTACGCCCTCATCGATCGCCATCCGACGCGCGATCATTTCTCCATCTCCGACCTGTCGGCGGAATTCGACGTCACCGCGCGCGCGTTGCGCTTCTACGAGGATGAAGGCCTGATCGCGCCCGAGCGGCGCGGGACGACTCGCATCTACTCACAGCGCGACCGCGCGCGGCTCGCGTGGATCCTGCGCGGCAAGCGGGTCGGTTTCTCGCTCGGCGAGATCCGCGAGATGATCGACCTGTACGACATTGGCGACGGCCGGAAGATCCAGCGCCAGACGACGATCGAGCGATGCCGCGACCGGATAGCGCTGCTGACCGCGCAGAAGCGCGACATCGACGCGGCGATCCACGAACTCGACGACTTCGTCACCCTGCTCGAAACCCATGGCTCATCCGGCCAGATGAAGGACTGAACCCATGCCCCAGTATACGCCCCCCGTCCGCGACACCCGTTTCATCCTCGATCATGTGATCGCCCTGCAGAGCCACGCCAATCTCCCCGGCTTCCAGAACGCGACCCCCGACGTGGTCGACGCGGTGCTCGAAGAGGGCGGCAAGTTCGTCGCCGAGGTGCTGTTCCCGCTCAACTATTCGGGCGATCAGGAAGGCTGCGTCCGGCATGACGACGGTTCGGTCACGACGCCCAAGGGCTTCAAGGAAGCCTATCAGGCGTTCGTCGAATCGGGCTGGGGCACGCTCAGCGCGCCGGAGGAATTTGGCGGGCAGGGGATGCCGCATGTCGTCTCGACCGCGTTCCAGGAATATATGATCTCCGCCAACATGGCGTTCGCCATGTATCCCGGTCTGTCGCACGGCGCGATTGCAGCGCTACTGGTCAAGGGCTCGGACGAGCAGAAGGCAAAGTACGTCCCCAAGATGGTCAGCGGCGAATGGGGCGGGACGATGAACCTGACCGAACCGCAATGCGGCACCGACCTCGGCCTGATCCGCACCCGCGCCGAGCCGCAGGCGGACGGCTCCTATGCGATCACCGGCACCAAGATCTTCATCTCGTCGGGCGAGCATGACCTGACCAGCAACATCATCCACCTCGTGCTGGCGAAGACGCCGGGCGCGCCCGAAAGCTCGAAGGGCATTTCGCTGTTCGTGGTGCCCAAGTTCATGGTCGGCGACGACGGCGCGATCGGGGAGCGCAACGCGGTCACCTGCGGCTCGATCGAGCACAAGATGGGCATCCACGCCAATTCGACCTGCGTGATGAACTATGACGGCGCGATCGGCTGGCTCGTCGGCGAAGAGATGAAGGGCCTCGCCGCCATGTTCATCATGATGAACGCCGCGCGTCTCGGCGTTGGCTTGCAGGGCCTCGGCGTCGCCGAAGTCGCCTATCAAAATGCGGTGCAATATGCGCAGGACCGCCGCCAGGGCCGCTCGCTCACCGGCGCAAAGGAGCCGGGCGAGAAGGCGGACACATTGTTCGTCCACCCCGACGTCCGCCGCATGCTGATGGAGTCGAAGGCGCTGACCGAAGGCCTTCGCGCCTTGTGCCTGTGGGGCGCGCTCCAGGCCGATCTCGAACATGCCGCGGTCAGCGATGAAGAGAAGCAGCTCGCGGGCGATCTGCTCGGGCTGCTGACGCCGGTCATCAAGGGTTACGGCACCGACAAGGGCTATGACATCGCGACCAACGCGCAGCAGGTGTACGGCGGCCACGGCTACATCGCCGAATGGGGCATGGAGCAGTACGTCCGCGATGCGCGGATCGCGATGATCTACGAAGGCACCAACGGCGTGCAGGCGATGGATCTGGTCGGTCGCAAGCTCGCGCAGAACGGCGGACGCGCGGTGCAGGCCTTGTTCAAGGTGGTCGCCGAGGAAGTCGCTGGCGCCAAGGCCGACCCTGCGACCGCCGTCTTCGCGGGCGCACTGGAGAAGGCGAATGGCGAACTCCAGCAGGCGACCCTGTGGTTCATGCAGAACGGCATGCAGAACCCCGACAATGTCGGCGCGGGCGCGCACAGCTACATGCACCTGATGGGGATCGTCGCGGTCGGGCTGATGTGGCTGCGGATGGCGGTCGCCGCGACCAAGCTGAAGGCAGCGGGCGAGGGGGACGTGAAGTTCCTCGACGCCAAGCTGGTGACGGCGCGCTACTTCGCCGAGCGCGTGATGCCCGAGGCTGGCGCGCTCCGCCGCAAGATCGAGGGCGGGTCCGAGGCGCTCATGGCGCTGTCGCCGGAGATGTTCGAGGCGGCTTGAGGGAGGGGTGGCGCCGTCTCCGAACGGAGGGCGGCGTTTGCTCCGATGCGAGCCTGCCCGCTTGGCAGCTCACATACGGCAACCAAGCTCGGAGTTAGCAAGCCTCGTAAAACGGTTTCGATCAAGGGTAGGACTAATCAAGTTCTACTCCATTTCCAAAAAAACTTTTGAAATCAGAGCGTATTAGACATTCGTTAGCCTTGAACTTTTCATAATGTTCCAGCAAGTCTTCTGTAGCCGGTCTTTCGCCAAAGAATTTTTGCGCCGTGACAACGAATCTGCTCCCCTCAATAAACAGTCCCGGCATCGTCGCATAATGCCATGACTTGAAAAGCATCATTGGGAAGCTCTGTTTGTCAAATATTTGTTCATAATCTACACATGCTCGAAAAACGGCAAAATATACCGTTCTCGGCTCAAATAGCATTACTTTATATGGGTCAGTATTGGCGTGTTTCGAGAAGTTATAGTGCTCTTTTTGATGCAAATGCCATTCGCGTACTTTTTCAGGTTTAATAAGATCGTTTATCGATTCAGCAAGCGTTGGTCTGCCCTCCGCTTTACCGATGTCTCTGAGAACGTCGATTGCTGCCCATGCGAGTAGGTTCGCGCTCACATAGGCATTGTCCTCTAAAAGCAGACCAATAGCCGCGTCAATTTGTTCGCGTAGCGCCTTTTGACGACTAAATAGAATTGGTTCTTTGAACATGCTAAAGTTATTGCATCAACTTGTGCACCTGGGAAGATGCAACGCCCTAACCTGATCAGCACTAGGACCTCCAATGCCCACCACCCTCTACGGCATCCCCGCCTGCGACACCGTCAAGAAAGCCCGCACCTGGCTCGACACCAACGGCGTCGCCTACACCTTTCACAACTACAAGACCGCTGGCGTAGACCCGACGCTCCTGCGCGAATGGATCGACCAGCTCGGCTGGGAAGCCATCCTCAACCGCGCCGGCACCACCTTCCGCAAGCTCCCCGACGCCGACAAGACCGACCTCGACGCCGACAAGGCACTCGCCCTCCTGCTCGCCAACCCCTCCGCCATCAAACGCCCGATCCTCGTCAAGGACGACGTGCTGCTGGCAGGCTTCAAGCCCGATACCTATCTTGAGGCCCTCAAGCCCTGACCTGAAGGACCAAGCCCATGCCGACCGCACGCTGGAACGGAGCCGTGATCGCCCAGTCGGACGAGACCGTGATCGTCGAGGGCAATCATTATTTCCCCGCCGACAGCATCGTCGTCGACCTGTTCGAACCGAGCGCGACCCACTCGCATTGCCCGTGGAAGGGCGACGCGAGCTACAAGACGGTTGTCGTCGACGGCAAACGCAACGTCGACGCGGCGTGGTTCTACCCCGACCCGAAGCCCAAGGCCGCCGAGATCAAGGATCGCTTCGCCTTCTGGAAGGGCGTGACGGTCGACTGAGCTACGAAGCGTCCCACTGGAAGACCGCATCGAGCGGTTTGCCGAACACATGGGCGATCCGAAACGCAGCCTCGAGTGTCGGGGAATATTTCCCGGCCTCGATCGCTGCGACCGTCTGGCGCGTCATGCCGATGCGCGCACCAAGCTCGGCCTGGGTCATCTCGCCCGCCATGAATCGCAACAGCCGGATCTGGTTAGTGATGGGCATCCGCGCCACGCTCAGCCGCGCATCCGATAGCCGACGATCTTGAAGATGCAGCGCGTCAATTCGCCGAGCACCACGGCGGCGAGTACCGCATTGACCAGCACCGCTTGGTTCGCCCCGAAGAACAAGGTTGCCAGCGCGGCGAACACCCCCGCCAGCAGCACCGGATAGGCAAAGGCGACTGCACGCCCGGCGATCCGCACGTCGCGCTCGTCGCTCGGTGCCTGTGCGTCGCGCACGTTGGTGATCGCGACGATGATGGTCGCGACGGTCATGAGGCACGTCAGCACGAGTACCGCGGTCAGGATTCCCGCAGCGTCGGCGGCCCCAAGCGAGGTCGGCGTCCGTTGCAGCACCAGCACGATGAAGAAGTACGGCCCATAGGCGACCGTAATCCCGCCCAACGACACCCACGAAAGCTTTTCCCGGAACGACATAGCGACTCCCATGGTCAAGACACCGACCGCAATGTCAAACAAACCGGACATGGAGTCAAGAACGCTTCCCACCGCTGCGATACGCTGGCGCGTCCAAAGGCAATCGGCTAGGTCTCACGGCCATGTCCACGACCTTCACGATCGACACCGCGACCAGCCGCGCCAACCCGACGCCAGCGCCGATGAAGCGGCTCACCGTCCCCGCGATCCGCGCCAGCAAGGGGAAGGGCGGCAACCCGCTGGTGATGCTCACCGCGTATACCGTCCGCACCGCGCAACTGCTCGATCCGCATTGCGACATGCTGCTGGTCGGCGACAGCCTGGGGCAAGTGATCTACGGCCTGCCGTCGACCATTCCCGTCACGCTCGAGATGATGGCGGCGCACGGCGCGGCAGTCGTGCGCGGCAGCTATCATTCGGTGGTCGTCATCGACATGCCGTTCGGCAGCTATGAAGCCTCCCCCGAAAAGGCGTTCGAAAGCGCCGCCTATTTGCTCAAGCAGACCGGCGCGGCGGCGGTAAAGCTCGAAGGCGGCACCGCGATGGCGCCGACCGTCTGTTTCCTGAGCGAACGCGGCATCCCCGTCGTCGGGCACGTCGGGCTCACCCCGCAGGCGGTCAACGCGCTCGGCGGGTACGGCGCGCGCGGACGCAGCGCGGCGGAGTCCGAGAAGATCGTCGCGGACGGCGTCGCGATCGCCGAGGCCGGTGCCTTCGCATTGGTGATCGAGGGCGTGGTCGAGCCGATCGCAATCGAACTGACCCGGAAAGTCGCCTGCCCGACGATCGGGATCGGCGCTTCCGTGCAGTGCGACGGACAGGTGCTCGTCACCGAGGACATGCTCGGCCTGTTCGAGCGCACCGCGCGCTTCGTGAAGAAATACGATGATCTCGGTGGCCGTATTTCCGCCGCAGCCGCGACCTATGCGGCAGAGGTTCGTTCGCGCGCCTTTCCGGGGGCCGAACAGATTTACGCACCGAAGGATTAAGTCCGATCCGTTTCCGCACCGTACCATAGCGTAACGTTTGCCCGCTTTTGTTTAGGCGGTCGCGCCGCTAAGGTCCGCACCTTCCCGCCCCGATCCGATGGAGTTTCCCCAAGTGGCCGTGCCACCCAACACCGATGCCGCATTCCTCCGGGAAGTCGACGAGGAACTCCGCCGCGAGCAGATGGCGACCGCCTGGCGCCGTTATGGCATCGCCGCGATCGCGATCGTCGTCCTGATCGTCCTCGGCTTTGGCGGATGGCAGATCTACCGCGCGCATCAGCAATCCGTCGCCGGCGACGAGGGCGAGGCGCTGAGCAAGGCGTATGAGGACGCCGGCGCACGCCGTCCGGCCGCCGCCACCGAACTCGGGTCGCTCGCGGATTCGAACGTGAAGGGCTATCGCGCGCTCGCGTTGATGAGCCAGGCCGACCTGCTGCTCCAGAAGAACGACTTGCGCGGTGCCGCCGCCAAGTTTGCGGAAGTCGCCAACGACGGGTCGATCGGCCAGCCGTTCCGCGATTTGGCGCTGATCCGCCAGACCAGCGCCGAGCTCGACACGATCAAGCCCGACGTCGTCGTCGCACGACTGCGCGGTCTCGCGGTCAAGGGCAATCCGTGGTTCGGCAGCGCAGGCGAGATGGTCGCGGTGTCGTATCTCAAGATGGGCCGTCGCGATCTTGCAGGCACCCTCTACGGCCAGATCGCGCGCGAGCCCGATGTGGCCGAATCGGTTCGGCAACGTGCTGTTCAGATGGCGGGCGTATTGGGGGTTGATGCTGTGAATCAGCCGAAGGAACAGAAATCGCAATGAAGATGACCAATCGAGTCCTGCTGGTCGCGGTCTCCGCCATCGCGCTCAGCAGCTGCGCGACCTTCAAGGGGAAGAAGAAGACTCCCGTTCTCGGCAACCGCATCGCGATTCTCCAGGGCGAGAATAGTGTCGTCGCGGACAAGACGATCGGCGAGGTCCAGGTCGCCGTGCCCCCGGCAACGACCAACGACAGCTGGGCACAGCCCGGCGGCAGTTCGTCCAAGTCGATGGGCCAGCTGACGCTTGGCACCTCGCTCAACCGCGCCTGGAGCGTCGAGATTGACGGCGGCAGCAATCGCCAGCGGCTCGGGGCTGCGCCAGTCATCGGCGGCGGCAAGCTGTTCGCGATCGACGTCAACGCAACCGTCCACGCCTATTCCGCCAGCACCGGCGCGTCCGCCTGGGAAGCCAGCATCGCGACCACCGACAAGAAGGCGCGCAGCGCGCGCTTCGGCGGCGGCGTCAGCTTCGACGACGGCAAGGTCTTCGCGACCGACGGTCTCGGCGACGTCGTCGCGCTCGATGCGACGAGCGGCAAGGAATTGTGGCGCGCCAAGCCCGGTGCGCCGCTTCGCGGTGCACCCTCGGTCGCCAACGGCCAGGTCTATGTGCTGAGCCAGGACAACCAGCTCTACGTCCTGTCGCAGACGGATGGCACGGTCGTCTGGACCGCCTCGGGCTCGATCGAGACGCAGGGCGTCTTCGGCGTCGCAGCCCCCGCGGTCAGCCAGGGCACCGTCGTCGCGGGCTTCTCGTCTGGCGAACTCAACGCCTATCGCTACGAGAATGGCCGCACCTTGTGGCAGGACGCGCTGTCGCGCTCGTCGATCTCGACCTCGGTGTCGTCGCTTGCCGATATCGACGCGGATCCGGTGATCGACCGCGGGATCGTCTTCGCGGTCGGGCAGGGCGGTCGCATGGTCGCGCTCGAGATCGTTTCGGGCCAGCGGCTGTGGGAGCAGAATTTCGCTGGCATCTCGACCCCGTGGGTCGCGGGAGAGTGGGTTTTCATTGTCACCGACGATGCCCGCCTCGTCTGCCTCGCGCGCGCGACCGGCAAGGTGCGGTGGATCAGCCAGCTCCGTCACTTCGAGAGTGAGAAGATCCAGAAGGACGGCACGATCAAGGACAAGAAGAAGGCCAATGCGATCACCTGGTACGGCCCGGTGCTCGCAGGCGGTCGTCTCGTCCTGACCAACTCGCTTGGCGAGATCGTGTCGGCTTCGGTCGAGGACGGCAAACTCGGCACGGTGATCGAGTCGAAGGCACCGTTCACGCTGCCGCCGGTCGTTGCCAATTCGACGCTCTATGTGCTCGACCAGAAGGGCCGTTTGGCCGCGTACAAGTAACCTTGTTACGGCGGGGTGACGAAGACGCGCGCTTGCCCTAAGGGAGGCGCATGTCCAGTCTCCCTGTGGTCGCAATTATCGGCCGGCCGAACGTCGGCAAGTCGACGCTCTTCAATCGTCTCGTCGGAAAGAAACTCGCGCTCGTCGATGATCGCCCCGGCGTGACCCGCGATCGGCGCGAGGGTGCGGCAACGCTCGTCGGGCTCGACTTCCGCGTCATCGACACCGCCGGTTACGAAGACAAGGACGCCGCGTCCTTGCCCGGCCGGATGCGCGCGCAAACCGAGGCCGCGGTCGCGCAGGCCGACGTCGCGCTGTTTCTGTTCGATTCGCGCGCGGGCATCGTCCCGCTCGACGAGGAAATCGCACGCTGGCTGCGCGGGTCGACCACCCCGGTCATCCTCGTCGCCAACAAGGCCGAGGGCAAGGCCGGGGCCGATGGCATCCTCGAGTCGCTGTCGCTCGGTTTCGGCGATCCGGTCGAACTGTCGGCTGAACATGGCGAGGGCCTCGTCGAACTGTTCGACGCACTGCTCCCCTTCATCGAACCCGAGAAGGACGCCGCGGGCGATGACATTCCCAATGCCGACGTCGATGAAGAATATGCCCCCGACGCGCCGCTCAAGCTCGCGATCATCGGGCGTCCGAACGCAGGCAAATCAACGCTGATCAACCGTATTCTTGGCGAAGACCGCCTGATTACCGGCCCGGAAGCGGGCATCACGCGCGATTCGATCGCGGTCGACTGGATCTGGCACGACCCCGAGCGCGAGCCCGGCGAGGATGCGCGGAAAGTCCGGCTGATTGACACCGCGGGCATGCGCAAGCGCGCCAACGTGCAGGACAAGCTCGAGAAGCTGTCGGTCGCCGATGCGCTCCACGCGATCGATTTCGCCGAAGTCGTCGTGCTGTTGCTCGATGCTACGCGCGGGCTTGAATCGCAGGACCTCCGCATCGCCGACGCGGCGCTGCAGGAAGGCCGCGCGCTGATCGTCGCTATCAACAAATGGGACGTGGCGGAGAATGCGTCCAGCCTGTTCAACGGTATCCGCACCGCGCTCGAGGATGGCCTCAGCCAGATCAAGGGCATGCCGGTGCTGACCGTCTCGGCGGCGACCGGCAAGGGGCTCGATACTTTGCTCAAAGTCGCGTTCGACACGCGCGATGCATGGTCGCGCCGCGTCGGCACGGGCGAACTCAACCGCTGGTTCGAACGCGCGGTCGAGGCCAACCCGCCGCCCGCGCCGGGGGGCAAGCGGATCAAGCTGCGCTATCTGACACAGGCGAAGACGCGCCCGCCGGGTTTCGTGCTGTTCGGCACGCGAGTCGACCAGTTGCCGACGAGCTATCAACGCTATCTGATCAACGGCATCCGGCGCGATCTCGGGTTCGGCGCGGTGCCGGTGCGCCTCACGCTCCGCGCGCCGAAGAACCCGTTCGACCGGTAAACTATCCCCGTTCGCCCTGAGCGCAGTCGAAGGGTCTTGCGTTACGTAGGGGCTTCGACTGCGCTCAGCCCGAACGGAGTTGCACGCGTGACGGGACCTGACACCGCCGCAAGATACCGTTCGCCCTGAGCGAAGTCGAAGGGCTCTGCGTTGCGCAAGAGCTTCGACTTCGCTCAGCCCGAACGGAGTTTGCAGGCGTGACGGTATCGGACACCGCCCGGAGATACCGTTCGCCCTGAGCGAAGTCGAAGGGCCCTGCGTTGTGCAAGAGCTTCGACTTCGCTCAGCCCGAACGGAATTTGCAGGCGTGACGGGACCTGACACCGCCGCAAGATACCGTTCGCCCTGAGCGAAGTCGAAGGGCCCTGCGTTGCGCAAGAGCTTCGACTTCGCTCAGCCCGAACGGGATTTGCCGGCGTGACGGTATCTGACGCCGCCCCAAGATACTGTTCGCCCTGAGCGAAGTCGAAAAGCCCTGCGTTGCGCGTGGAGGCTTCGACTACGCTCAGCCCGAACGGAATGGGTTGCGAAGTCCATCTCCCACCCGTTCGTTTCGAGCGTAGTCGAGAAACCTGCGCTGTGCCGGGTTTCTCGACTACGCTCGAAACGAACGGGGGAGGGGCGCAAATATTATGCTTCCGGCTGCGCGCCCAGCACCTGATACGCCATCACCGCAGTCGCCACCGCCGCGTTGAGGCTGTCCGCCTTGCCGAGCATCGGGATCTTCACCAGCGTGTCGCACTCGGCAGCGTAAGCGTCCGGCATACCTTGCGCTTCGTTGCCGGTCAGCAGGAAGGTGGGTGCCCGATACGCCGCCGCACGGTAATCGGTCGTGGTGTCGAGGCTCAACCCGACCAACTGGCCCGCACCGCCGCGCAGCCACGGCACGAACGCATCCCATTCGCACTGCACCACCGGCACCGTGAACAGCGCCCCCATGCTCGCACGCACCGCCTCGACCGAGAAGGGGTCGACGCACTCCCCGATCAGGATCAGTCCGCCCGCACCGACTGCGTCGCCGGTGCGCAGGATCGTCCCCAGATTGCCCGGGTCGCGCATCCGCTCGGCGACGAGCCAGATCGCGGCGGAGTCGCGGTCGAGGCTGTCGAGCGTGCGGGAGAACTCCGCGAACACCCCGACCACCGCCTGCGGATTGTCCTTGCCCGACAGTTTGGACAGGATGTCGGGTACGGTTTCGATCGCTTCGCCTCCGGCCGCCTCGACCGCGTCGACCAGCGCCAGCACCAGCGGATGCGCCGCGCTGTCCCGTGCGAAGAACAGGAATTCGGGAATACGCCCGGCTTCACGCGCTTCGGTCAGGATGCGCAGGCCTTCAGCAAGGAACAGACCCTCTTCACGCCGATGCCGCTTTTCGCGCAGCGATCGCATCCGCTTGATCAGCGGGTTGGAATAAGCGGTAATTTCACGGGGCATTGCGGCGTTCAATCCTCGCCGAACTTGGCCTCGACCAGTTCGCAAAGCGCACTGACGGCAGTTTCGGCATGCTCGCCTTCGGCCGAGATGACGATCGTGTCGCCCATCGCCGCGCCCAGCATCATCAGGCCCATGATCGACGTTCCCGTCACCGATCCCGCACCGTCTTTCTCGACGTGCAACTCGCACGGCTGCGTGGCGGCAAGGGTGACGAACTTGGCACTGGCGCGCGCGTGGAGGCCACGACGGTTGGTGATGAGGACGCTGCGGGTGACCGACATCAGGCGGCTGCCTCGCCCAGAACCTCGGACGCGACCGAGATATACTTCCGTCCCGCCTCGCGCGCGGCGGCGACTGCATCGACCACCTTCATCGCCTTGCGTGCGGATTCGAGCCGGATCAGCATCGGCAAATTGATCCCGGCGATCACTTCGATCCGCCCGCGTTCGAGCAGGGAAATGGCCAGGTTCGACGGCGTACCCCCGAACAAGTCGGTCAGCAGGATGACTCCGCGCCCGGCATCGACCGCAGCGATTGCGCTGGCGATATCGTTGCGGCGTTCCTCCATGTCGTCCTCGGGGCCGATGCAGACCGTCGCAACGCGCTCCTGCTTGCCGACGACATGCTCCATCGCCGTCACGAATTCCTCGGCCAGCCGGCCATGCGTCACGAGAACCAGCCCGATCATCGTACCGCCCCAATCATGCAACCGCCCATTTCACGCTAATGCCGTTCCGTCTTGCTGGCGATCATCGGGCACCCCTTCGAGCGAGTCCTGGGGGGCGGCGGCGAGATCGCGGTGGGTAACCGTGGGCGAAAATCCGGCGTTGCGCAACCGCGCCGCGACGCGTTCGGTGACATGGACCGAGCGGTGTCTCCCACCGGTACACCCGAAGGCGACCGTCAAATAGGACTTGCCTTCAGCACGGTACCGCGGAAGCAACAGCTCGAGCAGTTCCTCGATCCGCCCGACCGCCGCCTCATAGGCGGGGTCCTCGGCGACATACGCCGAGACGTCGGCATCCAGCCCCGTACCGGGACGCAACGCGGGAACCCAATGCGGATTGCGCAGGAAGCGCATGTCGAACACCAGATCCGCACCGCGCGGCACACCGCGCGCGAACCCGAACGACATGATTGCCAGCGTCGGTCCGTCCTGATGCTCGCGCGAGAAGGTGTCGCGGACCTGTTGCGCAAGCTGGTTGGCGGTCAGGTCGGTGGTATCGATCAGCCGGTTCGCCCAGCGCCTGAGCGGCGCGAGCAGGTCGCGCTCGCGCGCGATCCCGTCGGCGGCGGGGCGATCGAGCGCGAGCGGATGGCGCCGTCGCGTCTCCGAATAGCGCCGCTCGAGTTCACCGCCCGCACAATCGAGGAACAGCGTGCCGACGTCATGGCCATAGGCTTCGCGCAAATGCTTGATGCGATCGACGATCCGGTCCGAGTCGAAATCGCGAGTCCGTGCGCCGATGCCGATCGCGAGCGGCTGGCGGGATTGCTCCGCACCCATCGGCAGCGGCGAACTGAGCAACCGGTCGAGCAACGGCAAGGGAAGGTTGTCGACCACTTCCCAACCGAGATCCTCGAGCGTGCGGAGCACGGTCGACTTGCCCGCACCGGACAGGCCGGTGACGAGCAGGATTTCCTTGGGGTCAAGCGTCATGCCGTCTCTCTAGCGTGCCGCAGCGCCAATTCCACCTTGATCGGTGCCGAAAGCTCGAATGGGTCGATTGCGACCTCGTAAATCGGAATACCATGATAGTCGGCGCGCGTCTGTGACGGCATCCGTTCGACCGGTCGGTCGAGCCGAACCGCAAGCATGACCGGCACGTTACCGATCCGGTCGAGCGCGACGATCCCGAGCCCGCGCACCTCGATCTTGCCTGAAATTGTCGGCGGCGCATTTGCGATGAGTTGTCCGTCCAATGGCGTCAGCAGCGTATAGTCATCGCTTACCAACGTCGCCCCGCGGTCGATCAGCCGCAGCGCCAGGTCCGATTTGCCCGACCCGGACGGACCGAGCAGCAACACCGCCGCGCCGTCGATTGCCACCGTGGTGGCATGGATCGGCGGGGCACTCACCGCGCTTCGCCCACGGGCAGGCTTACCACGAACCGTGCGCCGGTCACGCCGCCACGTCGTGCCTCGGCGGTGATCTGCCCCTGGTGCGCCTCGACGATCGTCCGCGCGATCGCAAGACCCAGCCCCGAATGCTTGCCGAACGCCTCGTCGGCGGGGCGGAGCGACTGAAAGCGCTGGAACACCTTCTCGCGTGCGTCCGGGGGAACGCCGGGGCCTTCGTCCTCCACTTCGATCACGACCTCGTCGGTCCCACGCGACATGGTGATGCCGATCGTGCCTCCCTCGGGGGAGAAGGACACGGCATTGTCGATCAGATTGTCGATCACCCTTTCCAGCCGCCCGCCTTCGCCCATCACAACGAACCCTGCGCCGCTGTCATCATGCAGGTCGAGCCGCAGCCGGATCGCACGGTCGATCCCGCGTTCCTCGCGCCCGGCGATCAGCGCGGCGATCATCGTGCGCAGATCGACTGGCTCGAACTTGGCGCGGCTGAGTTGCGCGTCGAGCCGCGACGCTTCGGCGATGTCGGTGATCAGCCGGTCGAGCCGGTGGACGTCGTCGCGCACGATCGCGAGCAGGCGCTCCTGAAGTTCGGGGTCCTTGACCAGCGCGAGGCCCTCGACCGCCGAGCGGAGCGATGCGAGCGGGTTCTTCATCTCGTGCGTCACGTCCGCCGCGAACGCCTCGATCGCGTCAATCCGCGCGCGCAGCGCAAGGCTCATGTCCGACAGCGCGCGTGCGAGCATCCCGATCTCGTCGCGGCGATAGGGTAGGCGGGGCACGACCACTTCGCGCGCCCGGCCCATCCGCACCCGCACTGCGGCATAGGCCAGCCGGCGCAGCGGTCGCACGATCGTCCGCGCGAGGAACAGCGACAGCAGGACCGAGACGATCGATACGATCATCAGCACGATGCCGAGCCGGAAGCGTTCGACCCGCACGGTCTGGGTGATGTCGCGAACATTGTTGGTGGTCATCACCACCCCGCCGTGCGGCAACTGTGCCGCGGCGGTGATGACGGGCGTGCGGTCGGGCGCGCGCCACACCGTCGCGGCCCCCGTGGTGGTCGCGCGGACCGTGCGCACGTCGGGCCAGTTGAGGCCCGAGCGATGCTCTCGGTACAGAGGCGCGCGCGGCGTACCGACGACCGTGTCGATGATCGCGTCGAGGATGCGCGCGGACTCCTGGCCGCCGTCCTGCTTGTCCGGGTCCTGCAGCACGAAATTGCGCAAGCCCAGCGTTCGCGTATCGATCACGGGCAAGTCGCGATCGTCGTAGATCCGCAACCGCGCACCGGTCGCGCGCGCGAGCCGCAGCGCCAGATCGGTGCGCTGGTCATCGGGCACCGAGACCAGCGCCTCGGCGACCAACCGGGCTTCGCGGATGGATTGCCGCACGCGGTCGTCGACGATCCGGCTCCGGTAGGAATCGAGGTAGAAGAATCCGCCAGCGAGCATCGCCAGCGCGAAGACGTTGACGAACAGGATCCGCGGGGTGAGCGAGACCCGTGCAGACCAGCGGAGCGACAGCGCGCGGGCATCCTCCTCGCGCGCGGGCTCGTCATTCCTCGGAGAATCGATAGCCCGCTCCATAGAGTGTCTCGATCGCGTCAAAGCTGGCGTCAACTTGCCGGAACTTGCGTCGAACGCGCTTGATATGGCTGTCGATCGTGCGGTCATCGACGTAAATGTCGTCATGATACGCCGCATCCATCAGCTGGTTGCGGGTCTTCACGATGCCGGGGCGCTGCGCCAGCGTCTCGAGGATCAGGAATTCGGTGACCGTCAGCGTGACTGGCGCACCGTCCCAGGTCACGCGGTGACGCGCGGTATCCATCGCGAGCCGCCCGCGCGTCAGGCTGGTTTCCGCGGTCGCCTCTTCGGTCCCCGCGCCGCCTTGCGACACTTCGGCACGCCGCAAAATCGCACGAATTCGCGCAATCAGAAGACGTTGCGAGAAGGGCTTCGCGATATAATCGTCCGCCCCCATCGCCAGCCCCAGCGCCTCGTCGAGTTCGTCGTCCTTCGATGTCAGGAAGATCACCGGCACCATGCTCTTCTCGCGCAGGCGGCGGAGCAGTTCGAGCCCGTCCATCCGCGGCATCTTGATGTCGAGGATCGCAATGTCGGGCGGATTGTCGATCAGCGCCTTGAGCGCGGTTTCGCCATCCGAATATAGCCGGGTGACGAAACCCTCGGCCTGCAGCGTGATCGACACCGATGTCAGGATGTTACGGTCGTCATCGACCAGGGCAATCGTTGCCGTCATCGGCGGAGGGGCCTCGTGTCGTTGGGGATCCGGCCTAATCCATTACGCTGCCAGCCTCAATCCACGCTGAACAAAGCTGTCCCACATTGCGCGCCGTCGTCGATCGTGCCCGTTTGACCGCAGAACGGCCCGGCGATATGCGGCGAGGAACCGATGCCGCCCCCATGATGGTCGGCACAGTAGGAGAGAATGTTGTGAGTGACCGCATCCCCGTTGCGGGGCTTGACGCGCAGGGTATCGAGACCCGCGCGAGCCTGCACTGGAACCTCGTTACCGCGCGCCTGATCCAAGCCGCGATCTCGCGCGGCGAGGGCAAATTGTCCGCTGATGGCCCGCTGGTGGTCGAGACCGGCGCGCATACCGGGCGTTCGGCGCAGGACAAGTTCATCGTCCGCGATGCCGAAACCGAATCGACCGTGTGGTGGGGCAAAAGCAACAAGGCAATGTCGCCTGAGCATTTCGCCGCGCTGAAGGCGGATTTCCTCGCGGCGCTCCGCCACAAGGAAGACCTGTTTGTCCAGGATCTGTTCGGCGGGTCGCAGCCCGAGCACCGCGTGAAGGTGCGCGTCGTCAACGAACTCGCGTGGCACAACAGCTTCATCCGCACGATGCTGGTCCGCCCGGAGGAATCGGAGCTGCGCGATTTCGTGCCCGATTACACGATCATCGATCTCCCGAGTTTCCGCGCCTCGCCCGAGCGCCACGGTTGCCGCAGCGAGACCGTGATCGCGGTCAACTTCACCGAGAAGCTGATCCTCATCGGCGGGACGCGCTACGCCGGCGAAATGAAGAAGTCGGTGTTCAGTCTGCTCAATTACCTCCTCCCGCCGACCGGGGTGATGCCGATGCACTGCTCGGCCAACATGGGGCTGGATGGCGACACGGCGGTGTTTTTCGGCCTGTCGGGGACGGGCAAGACGACGCTCAGCGCCGACGCGAGCCGCACGCTGATCGGCGATGACGAGCACGGCTGGTCGGACACCGCGGTCTTCAATTTCGAGGGCGGCTGTTACGCCAAGATGATCCGCCTGTCGGCTGACGCGGAACCCGAGATTTTTGCGACGACCAAGCGGTTCGGGACGATCCTGGAGAATGTCGTGATGGACCCGGTGACGCGTCAGCTTGACCTCGACGACGCGAGCCTCGCCGAGAACAGCCGCGGGGCCTATCCGATCGACTTCATCCCCAATGTGTCCGAAAAGAACATGGGGCCGGTGCCGCGCAACATCGTGATGCTGACCGCGGACGCCTATGGGATCCTGCCGCCGATCGCGAAGCTAACACCGGAACAGGCGATGTACCACTTCCTCTCGGGGTATACGGCACGCGTGGCTGGCACCGAAATCGGCGTGACTGAGCCGGACGCGACCTTCTCGACGTGCTTCGGCGCGCCGTTCATGGCGCGGCATCCCTCGGTTTACGGCAATCTGCTCAAGGAGCGGATCGCCAAAGGCGGGGTCGATTGCTGGCTGGTCAACACCGGCTGGACTGGCGGCAAGTACGGCGTAGGCAGTCGCATGCCCATCAAGGCGACGCGCGCGCTGCTGAATGCGGCGCTGGACGGCAGCCTCAACGATGCCGAGTTCCGGACCGACCCGAACTTCGGGTTCAAGGTGCCGGTCGCGGTGCCGGGGGTCGACAGCGCGATCCTCGACCCGCGCGCGACCTGGGCAGACAAGGACGCGTATGACGCCACCGCGGCGAAGCTGGTCGATCTGTTCGTTGAAAACTTCGCGCAGTTCGCGGAGCATGTCGACGAAGGCGTTCGCCAATCCGCGCCGAAGGTCCACGCGCCGGCCTGATCCGCCCGGGAACCGGCACCGGCCACTTCGCGGAGGTTCCGATGCCGACTGCCGATCCAGAACCAGGACTGTTCCCCGATGACGCCGCGATCCAGCGCATCGGGGAGGGGTTGTTGGCTTGCACGCTGCCGAAGGCCGACTGGACGCACGCAGCGCATATCGCGGCAACGTGCTGGCTGCTGCGCGATCGGCCCGACGTGAACGTCGATGCGGAGATCGCGACCATCATCTGCCGCTACAACGAGTCGGTCGGCGGGGTGAATGACGATACCAGCGGGTTTCACGCGACGATCACCCGGACGTTCGTCGCCGGGATCCGCTTCTATCTCGCATCGCCGGCGGCGTCGGGATCGCTCGTCGCGACCGTAAACGCCCTGTTGCGGCGGCCCGAAGGGCAGCGCGACTGGCCGTTGTGCTTTTACAGCCGCGAGCGTCTGTTCTCGGTTGCGGCACGACGCGCGTTTGTAGAACCCGATCTCGCGCCCTTGCCGGACCAGTGATAGGTCCGGCACCCATAGTATTAGCGTAAGTGAGTAGATCGATGGGAATGTTCGACGGCGTGCTGGGACAGGTGCTGCAAAATGTCGACGTGGCGACGCTCGCCACCAAGGTCGGGCTGACCCCGCAACAGGTCGAGCTCGCGTTGCAGGCGCTGGGGCAGGCGCACGCCGCGCCGGGGGATACGGTCGGCACCGCGGCGGCAAACACCGGACTTTCGCCCGCGACGCTGCAACAGCTGCTCCAGATGATCGGGGGCGAGGAAACGCTCGCCAAGGTTGCGGCGATGCTCGGCGCGCAGGGTGGGGTGCTTGGGCAGCTTGGCACGCTCGCTTCGGGGTTCTTCGCCAAGCGCTGACGCAAATCCCGGCGCTGCACTGGCGCTTTGCGGGGTCGGCGGTTACATGGACCGCCACGACTCGCTTTTCTATCCCCGCGCAGGAACTGGCATCCCATGGACATTCGCCTCGGACTCACTTTCGACGATGTCCTCTTGGTGCCCGCTGAATCGGACATCGTCCCGAGCCAGACCAACACCGCGACCCGTGTGACGCGGGGAATCTCGCTCGACATCCCGATCCTCTCGTCCGCGATGGACACCGTGACCGAAGCCGACATGGCGATCGTCATGGCACAGCTTGGCGGCATCGGCGTGCTCCACCGCAACATGGAAGTCGATGAACAGGTCGCCGCGGTCCGCGCGGTCAAGCGCTTCGAAAGCGGCATGGTCGTCAACCCGATCACGATCGAGCCGCACGCGACGCTGGCGGACGCGCAGGCGTTGATGAAGCATCACCGGATCAGTGGCATCCCGGTCGTCCGCGCCGACGGCGTGCTCGTCGGCATCCTCACCAACCGCGACGTCCGCTTCGCCGAGAACCCGCGCCAGCCCGTGTCCGAGCTGATGACGCACGAAAATCTCGCGACGGTTTCGCCGGGCGTCACGCAGGAAGAGGCACGTCGCCTGCTGCACCACCGCCGTATCGAGAAGCTGCTCGTGGTGGACGAAGCGTATCGCTGCATCGGCCTGATCACCGTCAAGGACATCGAAAAGGCCGTCACTTACCCGAACGCGACCAAGGATGCCGCCGGGCGGCTCCGAGTCGCAGCCGCGACGACGGTCGGCGACAAGGGGTTCGATCGCACCGCCGCATTGGTCGATGCCGAGCTCGACCTCGTCGTCATCGACACCGCGCACGGCCACAACCGCGACGTCGCGCGCGCGGTCGAGCGGGTCAAGAAGCTCAGCAATTCGGTCCAGGTCATCGCGGGCAACGTCGCGACCGCCGAGGCCACGCGCGCGCTGATCGATGCGGGCGCGGACGGGATCAAGGTCGGGATCGGCCCGGGCTCGATCTGCACCACGCGCGTCGTCGCAGGCGTCGGCGTGCCGCAGCTCACCGCCGTCATGGACTGCGCCGAAGTCGGCCAGAAGATGGGCGTGCCGGTCATTGCCGACGGCGGCCTGCGCACCTCGGGCGATCTCGCCAAGGCACTCGCGGCGGGCGCGTCGGCGTGCATGATCGGCTCGCTGCTCGCGGGCACCGAGGAAGCCCCGGGCGATACCTTCCTGTTCCAGGGCCGCGCCTACAAATCGTATCGCGGCATGGGCTCGGTCGGCGCGATGGGCCGCGGCTCGGCGGATCGCTATTTCCAGGGCGATATCAAGGACCAGATGAAGCTCGTTCCCGAAGGGATCGAAGGGCAGGTCGCGTTCAAGGGCCCGGCACGCGACGTGATCCACCAGCTCGTCGGCGGCATCCGCGCGGCGATGGGCTATACCGGTTCGTCGAGCATCACCGCGCTGCAGGAGCGCGCGCGCTTCGTCCAGATCACCGGCGCTGGCCTCAAGGAAAGCCACGTCCACGACGTCGACATCACGCGCGAGGCCCCCAATTACCCGACGCGGTAAGGGGAGTCCTCGAACGACCAGGGGCCTCGGTGTCCACTGACAGACGCCTGAATTGACGATAAGCATGGGCAAAGAGAACCGCCCATGTCTCGCGCACACCGCCTCCTCGACCTGATCCAGCTGCTTCGTCAGCATCGCAGACCGGTCGCGGGTGCCGTGCTTGCCGAGGAGCTCGGTGTATCCTTGCGCACCGTCTATCGCGACATCGAGAGCCTGCGGGCGCAGGGCGCGGATATTGCGGGGGAAGCGGGCCTCGGATATGTCCTTCGGCCGGGGTTTCTGCTGCCGCCGCTGATGTTCTCCGAGGAGGAAATCGAAGCCTTGGTACTCGGGTCGCGGTGGGTCTCGGAACGCGCGGACGGGATGCTCGGCGTGGCCGCCCGCAACGTGCTGGCGAAGATCGGCGCAGTCCTCCCCGATGACCTCAAGGCGAACATCGACGCGTCGGGCCTGCTGATCGGTCCCGGAGAACCGATCGCCGCGCGCGACGGCGACCTGGTGGCGATCCGCCAAGCGATCCGGTCCGAACACAAGCTTCAGATCGGCTATGCCGACGAACGTGATAGGCCGACCGATCGCATGATCTGGCCGATCGCGCTCGCTTTCTATGATCGGGTGCGGGTGCTCGTCGCCTGGTGCGAGTTGCGCGGCGGCTACCGGCATTTCCGGATCGACCGCATTCGCACCATTCGATCTGACGCCGTGCGCTATCCGGGCCGTCGCGCGCGGCTCCTCAAGGCATGGCACGCGCTCCAGGGCGTTCCCGAACAGTGACTGCTGACAGAGACTGACAGCAGCGCGTCGTAGCTTTCCCGCACCGGTACCCATCCCGAGTGCCGCTACGCTGGGGGACTTTCCATGCCCGACTTCACATTCCTTTTGCTGTACGTCCGCGACCATGTCGCGAGTGCCGCTTTCTATCGCGACATGCTCGGTTTGCCGATCGTCGACCAAAAGGCGGACGTCGCGATCCTGCCGTTGCGGGAGGGCGTCATGCTCGGCCTGTGGTTGCAGGATACCGTCGAACCCGCGAGCACCGGGCAGGCCGGCGGAAGCGAGATCGCCTTTGCCGTCGCCGACGCTGCCGCGGTGGAGGCGACGCATGCCGATTGGTCCCGACGCGGCATCGCCATCCTCCAGGCCCCGACGCTCATGCGCTTTGGCATGACCTTCGTCGCGCTCGACCCTGACGGTCATCGCTTGCGGGTGTTCGCCCCCCCGGCTGCCTGACGCAACGCTCCGGGTGGCCGCCGTCTAGTCGGCCACCCAAGGGACGGGGGAGTGCAATCGCCAAGAAAAGCGTGACAGTCGGTATAGGTAGCGATTTCACCAAGTGCAGCCCATGGTCCGTGACCAGCGGCGATTGACTTGGGCAAAAGCACCGGAAGATACCCTGCTCCACCTCGCTTGCTGAGCATAGTCGAAAAACAGGCATGCGCGCTGGCCAAAGTCTTCCTACCGCACTCGAAAAGAACGTATCGAGGTGCGGGCGCTAGATAGATGCCGGATCCCGAAAGACCGTTGGTCGGAAGGCCGTCGCGGCGAGCAGAACAATAAGCTAAACCCCAAATAGGGCCGCTCGCCAGGTACGACACTCGTCTGTAGTAGCCCGCGCCCCGGAGATAAGAGAGCGCCGTGACTACAATCCGCCCAGCGATCCCTGACGATGCATTAGCCCTTACCGAACTGATGCACGCGTCGGCTGCGTATCGCGGCGTGTACGCGACCATTCTCCAGGGCTATGCAGTCACACTGTCGCAAATCGAGCAAGACGTTTTGTACGTAGCGGTGCAAGATCGCAAAATATGCGGCTTTTATAGCGTGATCCTCAGGCCAGAGCCTGAACTGGATTTGATGTTCGTAGCGGACAGCGTGCAGGGCAGAGGCCTAGGCGCAATGCTTTTTCGGCACATGATCCGCGAAGCGAAGCGCCGCGGCATCTCGGTCCTCAAAATCGTGTCACACCCGCCATCTATTGGCTTTTATCAGGCAATGGGAGCGATCGTCGTAGGTACGAAAGCCCCAACGACCAAAGCGACATGGAGTCGGCCTATTCTGGAACTCGCGATCTGGTGAACTCTTGTATTGGCAATCTCGGCGGGAGCCACTCACCCGGCGGAAAGTTTCCCGAAGCCGTCAAATTGATCTACGGGCGTCTGTTCACACCGAACCACCCCGGAAAGACTGCCAATGACCCCCGCCGCACGAACCCAGGCCGCGATCGAGCTGCTCGACGAGATTATCGTCGCCGCGCGCGATTCCGGCGCAGCGGCGGATACGCTGGTCGCGCGCTATTTCGCCAATCGCCGCTATGCCGGGAGCAAGGACCGCCGCGCGGTGCGCGAGCTGGTCTATGCCGCGATCCGCATGATCGGCGAACGCCCGCGCTCGGGCCGCGCCGCGATGCTCGCGCTCGCCGCCGAGGATCCGGACCTCGCCGCGACCTTCGACGGCGTAGGCCACGGCCCGGCCAAGATCGGCGACGGCGAGAGCAAGTCGTTTCCCGGCGTCGCGCCCAACTGGCTGCTCGAACGCCTCCGGGCTTCGGGGCTCGACGATGCCGAATTCCCCGCGCTGATTGATCGCGCTCCGCTCGACGTTCGCGTCAACCGCGCCAAGGCGGGCGATCTGGTCGTCGAAGGATCGGAGCCGATCGCAGGCTTGCCCGATGCGCTGCGGCTTACCGCCGGGACGGATGTCGACAAGATGGAAGGCGTGCCGGAAGGCGCGCTGGAAGTGCAGGACGCGGGGAGCCAGATGGTCACGCTCGCGGCAAAGGCAAAGGCTGGCCAGCGAATCGTCGACCTGTGCGCCGGCGCAGGCGGCAAGACGCTCGCGCTGGCGGCGGCGATGGGCGGGGAGGGGGTGATCCTAGCGACCGACACCGACCGTAACCGCCTGTCGCGGCTCGCGCCACGCGCTGAGCGCGCCGAGGCGGCGATCATCGAGACGCGGCTGCTCAATCCGGGACGCGAGGCCGAAATGCTCGAAGACTGGGGCGGCAGCGCGGATTGCGTGCTGATCGATGCGCCCTGTTCGGGCACCGGCACGTGGCGGCGCAACCCGGAGGCGCGCTGGCGGCTAAGTCCCGAGCGGCTCGACCGGCTGGTCGCCACGCAGCACCACGTCCTGTCGATCGGTGCGGATCTCGTCCGGCCGGGCGGGGCGCTGGTCTACATCGTCTGTTCGCTGCTTGACGAGGAAGGCGCGGCGCAGATGGACGGCTTCCTCGCCGATCATGCCGGCTGGCATGCCGAGCGGCTTTCGCTGCCCGCTGGCCGCGCGCATGGGGCGGGCGTGCGCCTGACGCCCGCGCACGACGCGACCGACGGGTTTTTTGTCGCGCGATTAACTCGCGGGTGATACCGCTGTGCGCGTGACGAAGCTGGAGTATCTCATGCGCTACACCCCCGTTGCGATCGCGGCTGCGATGACGCTGCTGACGATCGGAACCGCAGTTCAGGGCCAGCGCGCCGAGGATGCGATCGACGCGCGCTCGCTGGCGTTGCTGGCGAAGGGCCGGGCGTTGCAGGCTTCGGGTAATCTCGATGGTGCAACCGACATGCTGGAAAGCGCTGTTGCGGTCGATCCCCGCAACCGCGATGCGTTCACGGCGCTTGGGCAGGTCGCGCAATCCCGTGCGCTTCCGGGCAAGGCGATCCGGCTGTACCGTGAGGCCTTGTCGCTCGACCCCAACGATATCGCGGCCTTACGCGGGCAGGGCGAGGCGCTCGTCGCACGCGGCGCGGTGCAGCGCGCGCGAGAGAACCTCGCCAAGATCCGCACCGTCTGTGCCAAGCGCGCCTGTCCCGAAATCGCCGCGTTGACCGCGACGATCGCCAAGGGGCCGCCTATCGTGACGGCGGCCGCCGCAACGGTCGTGCCCCCGCCCGCAGGGACACCGACCGCAAAGGACTAAGGCGGTGGCATAGCCGCAACCGCGGCAGACAATGTACGAGTTCGCGTAAGGCGTCGATTGCACTCAACGGAGTGGTCATGCGCGCGGATACAGCAGCTCGATCCATCGTGTTCGTCTTGAAGATCGGCCCTTTGCTGCTGATCGAAGTCATGTATCTCGCATTGATTCTGACGGCCGACCTGATCGACGCCGAGCAATATCTCAGCGGCGCTCGTGCGGGTTTGGTCGATTGGCCGGCACTCGGCCAACCGGCAATGGTGCTGCGGGCCTGTGCGCTGATCGCATGTTCCAGCCTGTTCGCCGTGGCATTCATGCATGTCGGAGGCGACCGCCTGGCGAACGTCCGTCGGCCAGTTTTCGTGGTACCTGCAATGATACTGTGGGTTGTCCTGTTACTCGTCTGACCCAGACTATCCGAGCGCGCGGGCAACCGCGACGAACTCTGCGACACTGACCGTTTCCGCACGGCGTGTCGGATCGATGCCCACCGTCTCCAGCGCTTTGAGCGCGCCGGGCACCCCTTTCAGGCTCTGCCGCAACATCTTGCGCCGCTGCCCGAACGCCGCACCGGTCAGCCGTTCTAGCGTGGCGAAGTGGACATCCTGGGGCGCCGTCTCGGGTACGATATGCACCACCGCCGACATTACCTTGGGTGGCGGCGTGAAGGCGGAGCGGTGCACCGGCATCGCCAGCGTCGCCTTGCTCCGCCACTGCGCCAGTACCGCGAGCCGCCCATACGCATCGTCATCGGTCTTGGCGACGATCCGGTCGGCGACTTCGCGCTGAAACATGAGCGTCAGGCTTTGCCACCACGGCGCCCAGTCCGCCGACAGCCAGCGCACCAGCAGCGCCGTGCCGATGTTATAAGGGAGGTTGGAGGCGATGTGCGGCTTGCCCTCGAACAGCGGCACTGCGTCGATCTCAAGCGCGTCGCCTTCGATCACGCGCAACTGGCCCGGAAAGGCTTCGCTTAGCTCGGCGAGCGCCGGGATGCAGCGCCTGTCGCGCTCGATCGCTGTGACCCGCGCCCCTGCGGCGAGCAGCGCACGCGTCAGGCCACCCGGACCCGGTCCGATCTCCAGCACTTCCGCGTCGGTCAGGTCCCCCGGGATCCGCGCGATCCGCGCAAGCAGTTGTGCGTCGAGCAGGAAGTTCTGCCCAAGCGCCTTGCTCGCGGCGAGCCCGTGACGCGCGATGACGTCGCGCAGCGGGGGAAGGTCGGGGCGCACCGGGCGCGCGTCGCTAGTCGTCACGCGCCTATCGCGGCGCGCCGGTCGGCAGCGTCGCCCGCCAGGCGGATCGCCGCGATCATCGCGCCGGGTTCGGCGATGTTCTCGCCCGCAATGTTGAAGGCCGTTCCGTGATCGGGCGAGGTCCGCACGATCGGGAGGCCGAGCGTGATGTTGACGCCCTCGTCGAAATACAGCGTCTTGATCGGAATCAGCGCCTGATCGTGATAGCAGCACATCACCGCGTCATAGGTCAGCCGCGCGCGCGGGTGAAACAGCGTATCGGCGGCAAACGGCCCGGTCGCCGCGATCCCTTCGGCACACAGCTGGGCGACCGCAGGCGCGATGATCTCGATTTCCTCGCGCCCGATCGCGCCGCCTTCACCCGCATGCGGGTTGAGCCCCGCGAACGCGATCCGCGGTGCCGCGATCCCGAAATTGCGCGTCAGGCCACGTGCGGTCGCGCGCCCCTTGGCGACCAGCAGATCAATCGAAAGCAGCGCGCCGACATCCGCCAAGGCCACGTGCGTGGTGATCGGCACGACGCGCAGGTCTGGCCCGGCGAGCATCATCACCGCATTCTCGCCAGCAATGCCGCAGCGTTCGGCGACGAATTCGGTCTGTCCCGGATAATTGAAGCCGATGTGATAGAGTTGCGCCTTGGACACTGGTGCCGTCACCAGCGCACGCGCCGCGCCGGAGCGAACCAGGCCCGCCGCCAGTTCCAGCGCACGCAACGCGCACCGTGCCCCCGCCACGTCGGGACGCCCGGGAATGATCTCGCCGCCGTCCTCGACCGTTAGGACAGGCAGAGCATGATCGAAAACGCCGTTCGCAGCCGCCGGATGCAGGATCGTTTCGACCGGGCCGTCCCATACCGCCGCAATCGCGCGCGCGTCACCGGTGGCGAAGAACGCCGGAAGTCTGGCGTCCTTCCGCTTCATCCACGCCTTGGCGAGGATCTCGGGACCGATTCCGGCGGGATCACCCATCGAGACGACGAGCGGTGCCGAAGGCGTCGAGGCGAGGAGATCAACGATATTCGATGATCGCGTCGCGCCGCAGATCGCGCAGCAGCTGGTTTGCGCGCAGATTGGTGCGGGCATTTTCCATCTGGCCGCGAACCTGTTCCACGCCGGGGACGGTGCTGCCCGACGCTTCGTCGCGACCGCACAGGACGAGCGATCGGATACCGTCCTTGGCCGAGCCGAATGGCGGGGTGGACTCGCCGACGCTCAGCTTCGCCATGATGTCGCGGAGCGCCGGCGGAAGATCACGAATGCGAACCGAATCGTTGTCGACCACTTCGGCCCCCAGCGCCGATGCAACCTTGGCGACTTCACCGCACCCACGGATCGTCTTCGACAGCTTGGCGAATTCGGTCACCCGCGCATCGGCCTGCGCCTGCGAGATGCCATCGGGGAAACGGACGCTCAGCTGCTTCAACGTCAGACGCGAGTCGAGCGGATCGGCGACGCCGACCTTGCGCGTGTCGACCAGGTAGATGATCGAGAAACCGCCCGGTACCTCGATCGGTCCGGCAAGATGCTCGGGCTGCATGTTCCGGATCGCCTCGACCAGCGCGGGCGGAAGCTGCGCAAGCTGGTTCTCGTTGAGCCAGCCCAGATCGCCGCCGGTCGATCGCGTCGATGCTTCCGACATCGCGCCGGCGTAATAGCCGAAGCTGTCCTCGCCCTTTTCGCGCTTCTGGATCGACGCCATGATTTGCTGTTCCTGCGCGAACACTTCCTGCGACCGGTCACCGCCCGCCGACAAATAGATCTCGCGCACGTGATATTCGGTCGTGCCCTGCTGCTTCTTCAGCTTGTCGATGATCGCTTGGACTTCCTCGTCACCAACGCTGATGTCGACCTTGCGGCGCAAATAACGGTTCCACGACAGCTCGGCCTCGACCTGGCGCTTAAAAGACCGTTCGGACGAGCCGACGCTCCGCAGATACGTGCGCATGTCCGCAGTAGATTTGCCGAAATTGCTGCGGACGATCGAATCGTAGCTCTTGTTGACTTCTTCGAGCGAGATCTTGACGTCGGCCGTCTTCGCTTCCTGGATCTGGAGCGTCTCGTCGATCAGCTGACGGATCACAAGCAGGCGGTATTGCGCCATTTCCTGCTCGGACAGCTTCATGTCGCGCGCGGCAAGCAGGAAGGCGAGGCGCTGGTCGACGTCGGTCCCGGTGATCACCGTTCCGTTGACGATCGCGGTGGGCTTGCGGACGTTGGGATCGACCTTCCCGAAGATCTCCGGGTTGCTCGGCAGGTTGAGATTGCCGCCCCGGTCCACCGAGGAGGGCTGCGGGCCGCTGTCCTGCGGCGCGGCGTCGGGCGCAGTCTGCGCGATCGATCCCCCCGCCATGGCGAGAGACGCCGCGAGCATCGTGCCGAACCCGAAACGACGCATCGTCCGCGCCGTCTTGCGTGTAGTCGTCGTCACCAAATCCCAATCCCATCCCGCATGGCCGAACCCTGGCCATGCCCCTAGTGCAGCCTTGTGGCTGAACCGTGGCTTAGCGGCCACAGTCTTTCGCCTGTCAGCGTTAGCGCCCCAAATTCTTGAACGCCAGCGTCAACAGATAGCTGTTGCCGCTGCGCGCATCACCGGTGTTCCGGTAATCGCGCCGCCAGGTGACCCCGAGGCGAAGGCAATCGTCCTCATATTGGACGCCCAACCGATGACGAACCGGGTCGAACCCGTCCGCCAGCGACAGCGGATCCTCGCTGCGATTGGTCAGGTCGACCACGGTCGAGCCGAACGCTGACCAGAAGCGCTTGAACTGGATCCGGCCGCCAAGCCGGACCTCCTCGCGGTCGCGCAGATCCTCGATCGTCGGATCGATATTCCGGTTGAGCCGCAGATAGCCGACGAGAAAATACGTGCCGCGCGAGCCGACGGTCGCGTCAAACTCGTTGCGGCGTACCGCGAACCCATCCTTGTCGAGCCGATAGCGGTGGATCACCGAGACGAAGTCACGGAAGCGCAATTCGGTGCGTCCAACCACATCGGACAGGCGACGCGACAATCCGGTGCCGTCGGGAAACAACGTCGGGCGACTGTTGAGACGGTAGCTTTGGCCGACATTGGTGCTGAACGAGAGGCCAGGGAGATCGACCTGCCAGTCGGCCCCGTAGGTGAACCGGGTGGAATCCTCGAACCGATCGTAACCGGGGAAACGGTTGAGTGCGAAGAGGTTCGAGTCCTCGAGATCGACCGAGCGTGCGTCCTCGTTGGGGATCGCCATCGTCCCCGTCTGGGGGGACGTCACGATCTGGAAGCGCGGGATCAGGCGCTGTGTCCCGCTCAAAAAAGTGCCGATCAGCGGATATTTGATGTCGACTGCGAACGCGCCGATCAGGCGACCGTGGAAACCATCTACGCCGCGATAGCTCGCGACCGATGTCGAGAGCGCGTCGTTGGTGTTGTAGACATCGCCACGACCGAATGCGGTGAACGTGACTTCCTGACCCCACGGGGTGATCTTGCGTAGATCCCAGCGCGCGCTGGTGAAGGCGCGTTGCGTATCCTGGCCATCGGTTCGCGAAATGGCGAGGCTGTTCACCTGGAACTCGAACGTGCCGCCGAGGAAGCTGTTGGGGATGCGGCGTCGGTAATCGATCTCGGGAAGCGCAAAGGGTTGGCTGCCCTGCGGGTCCGCCGCACGCAGCGTCTGCACATACCATCCGGCAATCGAAAAATAGCTGTTCTCGTCGATCCGCTCGACATTGATCGTCGTGCGCAAGCGATCGTCGCGCGAAATGTCGTAGCGACGCAGGAACGTACGGTCGCTCGCGAGGCGAAGCGATCCGGAAACGCTCCAGTTGGGATCGAGCTGGAAACGCCCCGACCCATCGAGATACCCGCGGAACGAGTTGGGCGTGTTGGGTGGCGTCGGCAGCAGCAGGTTGTTGCTGCGCGGGCTTGCCGTGACATAGCCCGCAATCCGGTACGCGCCGAGAGTATTGAGTGCCTGATAGTCGGCTTGCAGCATCGGCAACACGCGGCTGAACACGCGCGGTGTCAGCGTCAGGCCGCGGTTGGGCGAAAGCGCGATGTGATAGGGTTGCGCGAATTCCAGCCCGTTGACGCGGCCATAGCGGAAGTCGGGGCTGAGCAGGCCGCTGTCGTTCCCCCCGCCGATCGGGTTGGAAAACGCCGGCAGCGGGATCGACGGCAGGCCGAACAGGTCGATCCGCGCGCCCTTGTAGTAGATTCGGCCACGTTCCGGGCGATAGATCACGCGGACCGCGGTGATCTTCCACGACGGTTCCTTCGGGCAATTCTCTGACGTCGTGACGGCGCAGGGCGTATACGCCGCATCCTCCAGCGTGACGGTCTCGTTGAGCGAGCGCGTGCCCTTGCGGGCTGCCAGTCGACCACCCTTCTCGAGAACGAGCAGCATGTTGTCGACCATGCCGTCTTTCAACGCATCGGTCAGTTCGATCGAATCGCCATAAGCGGTGTCGCCGCCTGGATTGACGATCGCGATGTTCCCCGTCGCAATGACCTTGCCGGTCTGGCGGTTCCAAACGACCTTGTCGGCACGCAGGCGATCACCCGCCCGGTACATGCGGACGTCGCCCGTTGCGGTGACGATCTCTTCGTTGATGTCATATTGCAACGTCGCGGCGTTGAACTGGACCTGGTCCTCATTCGCGGGGGCGGCGGCGGCTGCTGCGGGGGGCGGCGGCGGGACGGTGCGCGTCTGAAGATCCTGCGCGACCGCGGGAAGGGCGGTCAGCGCGAACGGCGCGGCACAACTGGCAAGGAAAACGGCACGCTTCACGTCGGTAGAACATCCAAATGCGATGAGGCCGGCGGCCGTTGGTCGATCATGCCCTATCGCATCGTCACGGACCGGCTGCAATCGCACAAAGCGCGCTTTGCCAGCGACTGCGCACTGGCCTAGAGACTGACGACTCATTGTGATTGATCGATCGAGGCTTGTTTTCCATGCATATCGAGTTTTCCAGCGCGGCTCCGGCATCCGATGCGACGCTTGCCTTCACCGTCGAAAAGGACGGAATGGCGCGGCTTACGAGCTCTCTGGTCGAGGCAAGCGCGCTCGATCTGCTCAAGTCCGCGGCCAAGGCAAGCCGGTTCGAAGGCGAAACCGGCGCGATCGTCGAGACCTTCGTCGATCAGGGCGGCACCGCGCGTCGATTGCTGCTGATCGGCACGGGCGCCGGCAGCGAGATGGACTATGAAAAGGCTGGCGGGGCGCTGACCGGGCGCTTGCTCTCGTCCGGCGTGACGCAAGTCAGCGTTGATTTCGACAGCGCGGGCGCGTCCGCCAAGGCAGTGGCGCGGTTTGCTGGCGCGGCGGCACAGCGGAGCTGGCGGCATGACATCTATCGCACCAAGCTGCCCGAGAAATCCAAGCCGACGCTGACCAGCATCGTGCTGCACAACACCCCTGAAGGTACCGATGCGGCCTGGGCACCGCAGAAGGCGCTGACCGAAGGACTCGAGCTGACCCGCACGCTCGTCGCCGAGCCACCAAACGTGATCTACCCGGAAAGCTTCGTTGCCAAGGTGCTGGCCGAAGTCGAGGGCCTCGGCCTCGAAGTGACTGTCCTCGGCGAAGAGGAAATGCACGCGCTCGGGATGGGCGCGTTGCTCGGTGTCAGCCAGGGTTCGGTCAAGAACGCGCAACTGCTCGCGCTCAAATGGAGCGGCAAGGGGGCGGGCGACCCCGATCTCGCGCTGGTCGGCAAGGGCGTGACCTTCGACACCGGCGGCATTTCTCTCAAGCCCGGTGCCGGCATGGAAGACATGAAGTGGGACATGGGCGGTGCGGGCGCGGTCGTCGGCGCGATGAAGGCGATCGCCGGGCGCAAAGCCAAGGCGAACGTCATTGGCGTGTGCGGCCTCGTCGAGAACATGCCCGACGGTAACGCGATTCGCCCGGGCGACGTGCTGACGTCGATGTCGGGGCAGACGATCGAAGTGCTCAACACCGATGCCGAAGGGCGTCTGGTGCTGTGCGATGCGCTGACCTGGGTCCAGCGGACACATCGCCCCAAGACGATCGTCGATCTGGCGACGCTGACCGGTGCGATGATTGTGAGCCTTGGGCACGAGCATGGCGGCTGCTTCGCGAACGACGATTCGCTTGCCGACCAGTTGCTCGCTGCAGGTAAGGCGTCGGGCGACCTGTTGTGGCGCTTCCCGATGGGCGATGCGTACAACAAGCTGATCGACTCGCCGATCGCCGACATGAAGAACGTCGGCCCGCGCGGCGCAGGGTCGATCACCGCGGCGCAGTTCCTGCTGCGCTACATCGAGACTGGCGTGAAGTGGGCGCATCTCGACATCGCGGGGATGGTCTGGTCGGACAAGGCCGGCCCGAATTACGAGAAGGGCGCGACCGGTTATGGCGTGCGCCTGCTCGACCGGTTCGTGGCGGATAACTTCGAAGGCTGATGTGCCAACCGCTTCTTTTCTCCTGCGAAAGCAGGAGTCCAGGAGTCTGACAAGCCGCAGGCGTTATGTAGCGTGACCCTGGGTTTCTGCCTTCGCAGGAACACGGCGAAGGAAAGCAATGCAGGTCGACTTCTACCACCTGACGCTCCAACCACTCGATCGCGTGCTTCCCAGGATCGTGGAGCGCGTGGTCGGGGGGGGCGGGCGGTTACTCGTTGTTGCCGAGACCAGCGACCAGCGCGTCGCGCTCGACCGATTGCTGTGGACCTATGCGTCGGAAAGCTTCCTCCCGCACGCACAGGTCGCGGGGGATGACAGCGATGCGCTGCAACCGATCTTGATCTCAGCCGAACCGAACGCCGCCAACGCCGCGCGCAACGTCGCGCTCGCCGATGGGGTGTGGCGCGAGGACGCGCTCGGCTTCGATCGGGCGTTCCATTTCTTCGACGACGAACGCATCGTCGAGGCCCGCGCCGCGTGGCGCGCGCTGGGCGACCGGGACGGCGTCGACCGGCGCTACTGGAAGCAGAATGACGAAGGGCGGTGGGAACAGGCTGCCTGACCTGCAGGGCGCGGCTTGCATCGCTCAAGCGCCCCGACTAGGGGTCGCGCACTTTCCACAGTTCACTATCAAGGAGCTTCACGGTCATGGCCGCGAACCGCACGTTTTCGATCATCAAGCCCGACGCAACGCGTCGCAACCTGACGGGCGCCGTCACCAAGATGCTCGAGGAAGCCGGCCTGCGCGTCGTCGCGTCCAAGCGCATCCAGATGACCCGCGAGCAGGCCGAGGGCTTCTATGCCGTTCATAAGGAACGCCCGTTCTTCGGTGAGCTGGTTTCGTTCATGATCTCGGGCCCGGTCGTCGTTCAGGTTCTCGAAGGCGAGAACGCGATGCAGCGTAACCGCGACATCATGGGCGCGACCAACCCCGCCAACGCTGAGCCGGGCACGATCCGCAAGGAACTCGCCGAGTCGATCGAAGCCAATTCGGTCCATGGTTCGGACAGCGACGAGAATGCCGAGATCGAGATCGCCTATTTCTTCAAGCCCGAAGAAATCGTTGGCTGATCCCAACTGGCGCGTGCGAGCGGCGGGGCCGGCGGATGCCGACGCCCTGTCGCTCGTCGCGTCGGCGACCTTTCTCGATACCTATGCCGGGTCGCTCGATGGGAGCGACATGGTCGCGCATTGCGCGGCCAACAACCGGCCTGAAAAGTTCGCCGCCTGGATCAACGATCCAAGTGACGCGGTGACGATCGGAGAGATCCTGCCCGGCTTCGCACCCGTCGGATATGCCGTACTGACCAGCGGCATCGACCTGCCGGTCACTCTCGAGCACGGCGACATCGAATTGCGTCGCATCTACACCCTCTCGCGAATGCGCGGTTCGGGACTCGGTCCTGCCCTGATGCGGCAAGTGATCGAAGATGCAGCACGCCTGTCGTGCCGCCGGATCCTCCTGGGGGTCTGGGGCGAGAATTACCGCGCCCATCGCTTCTACGAGCGGCACGGCTTCACTATCGTGGGAACACGGCAGTTCAAGGTAGGCAACGTCGTCCACGACGATTTGGTTTACGCTCGACCCGTCTGACGCAATCAGGCGGCGAACTGCTCCATCGTGATCCGGTCGTCGAGCGCGTGCTCCGGATCGAACAGAAGCGTCAGCTCGCGCGTCCGGTCGATCACGATTTCCACCAGCGCGACATCACGGATTTCCCGCTGATCAGCGACCGCGCTTACGGGGCGCTTGCCCGGTTCCAGCACGCGCAACCGGATCCGCGCCTTGTCCGGCAGGATCGCCCCGCGCCAGCGCCTAGGGCGGAACGGGCTGATCGGCGTAAGCGCAAGCATGTTCGACCCGAGCGGCAGGATTGGCCCCTGTGCCGACAGGTTATACGCGGTAGAACCGGCGGGGGTCGCTACGAGAATACCGTCACAGGCCAATTCCGGCAAAACGACCCGGTCGTTGACCGTCACCTCCAGCTTCGCGGTCTGCCGGGTCTCGCGCAGCAGCGAGACTTCGTTAATCGCCGGAAGCGCGTGGACTTCGCCACTGATCGTCGTCGCAGTCATCGACAGGGGAACGACCTTGAACGCCTTGGTGCGCTCCAGCCGCCCGTCCAGCCCGTGCGATCGCCATTCGTTCATGAGGAACCCGACCGTACCGAGGTTCATCCCGAACACCGGCACCACCGGTTTGCGCCGTTCGAGCATCGCGTGGAGCGTCTGCAACATGAACCCATCGCCGCCCAGTGCAACGATGAGTTCCGCGTCCTCCGGGGGGACCCAGTCGTGACTTTCGGTCAGCGCCTGGAATGCGGCCTGCGCAGACGGCGTCGGCGACGCAACGAGCGCCCGTCGCTGAGGGTCGCTCATCCGCCGGTGACGCTCATGTGCCGCGCGACTGCAGGCGCGGCCGCGTCGATGTCGAAATCGTGCCGTGCCGGCTTGGTCAACATTGCGCCATCGAGTGCTGCATCCAGTCCAGCGACGCCCTGTTCCCGCAACACGGCCTTCAGGTCCACCTTATCGTCATGGCCGAGGCACGTGTACAGTACGCCCTCGGTCGTCAGGCGAACACGGTTGCACGTATCGCAGAAATTGCCGGTGAGCGGTGAGATCAGGCCGAGCTTGGTCTTTGTCCCCTCGACGCGCCAATAACGGGCGGGCCCGCCGCTGCGATGCGAATCGCGTGCCAGCGAGAATTGCGTGGAAAGCCGGTCGAGGACCGCCGTCAGCGGAACGAACCGGTCGGCGCGGTCTTCATCAATCTGGCCAAGCGGCATGGTTTCGATCAGCGTCAGGTCCAGCCCCTCCGCAACGCACCACTCGAGCATAGGCGCGATATGGTCCTCGTTCAGACCCTTCAGCGCGACCATGTTGATCTTGACGGCAAGCCCCGCATCCCGGGCCGCGAGAATACCCGCCGTAACCCGCGCAACGTCGCCGTGGCGCGTGATATAGCGGAAGGTGTCGGCGTCCAGGCTGTCGAGGCTGACGTTGATCCGCCGCATTCCGGCAGCAACCATGGCAGCGCTATGCTCGACGAGCGCATTGCCGTTGGTCGTCATCGTCAACTCATCGAGACCATTGCCGACGTGTCGACCGAGCCGTCGGACGAGCTCTCCCACATCGCGCCGCACAAGCGGTTCGCCACCGCTGAGACGAATCTTGTTGATTCCCCGTTCGATGAAGCGCTCGGCGATGATCGCAATCTCTTCGAGGCTCAGCAGGGCACTGCGCGGCAGAAACGTCATTTTCTCGGACATGCAATAGCGGCACCGCAAGTCGCACCGGTCGGTGACGGAAATCCGCAGATAGCTTATCGTCCGTCCGTGGCTATCCTGCAGCGGACGGTTGGGGGAAGGGTAATTGATCTGCATTGTCCTTGAGCTAAGCGTTCGGATGGCGCGGAACAAGCCTGCCACACACCCTAGGCCATCGTGTTGTTATCTTCTAAACCCCGCACGGGCACATCTGCTCCCGCCGATCGAAGAAAGACGTCTCCCATCGCTCCGTCGTCCGCCCCGTTGTTCCTGCTTTCGTTCCGTCACCGCGACGAACTCGCCTCCATTGCCGCAGGGGCAGGGTGGCAGGTCGTCGCCGCGCGCCGTGCCGGTGGCGGGGAGCGGCGCTTCCTTTCGTGTGGCGCGGCGGTCGCCGTCGTCGACGCGCGCGGTGCCACTGCCGAGGGCATTGCCGCGACCGCGGCGCTGGGCGGCGCTGTCGAGGCGAACGGCGGCGCGCTGCTGACGCTTGTCTCGCGCGGGGAGAACGCCTCGATTACAGCGCTGTACGATGCAGGTGCGACCCATTTTCTGGCCAGTCCATTCAGTGATGCGGAATTCCTGCAGGCGTTGCGATTTGCGGCACGGCATGCGGAACGCATGGCGCGTGAATGGCATACCGGCGCGGTTTTCGAGCCGCTAGGGTGGCGGTACACGATCGCGGATCGCGCCCTCGTCCTGACCCCCGGACTCGCCGCCTTGCTCGCTTGTCCGGAACGGCCGACCGTCCGTGGCATCCTTGGGTTGCTGGACCGTGACGACCGGGTCGCTGCGATGGCGGCGTTCCGCCGTATGACGCAAGCGCGGTCCGCGACCGCTTTCGCGCATGATTTCGATGGCGTAGGCCGGATCGTCCAGCATTTGCAGTTTGATCCTGTCGCCGGCAAGATCGATGGCGTGGTGGAACCGCTCGGCAGTACGCCCGAGCCCGCCGCCGAGGTGCGGGAGGCACTGTCGGGCGCGCGTGATGCCGGCAGCGCGCGTCGCTGGATCACGCGGCATCTCGGCGAGGACGCCAGCGCGCCGCTGCACTTGTTGCTGATTGCGCTCAATCGGTTCGAGACGGTCAACACCGCTTACGGGCGCGTGGCGGGGGATGCGTTGCTGCGGTCCGCGCAGAACCGCGTCAACGATGCAGTCGTCGAGATGCTCGGGCGCGACGCGCTGGTCGCGCGGATGGGTGGTTCCACGTTCATGGTCGCAACCCAGGCTCCGCGGTTGCGGGTGGACCTGGCTGCGGAGCGAATCGCCGCCGCGCTCACCCGCCCGTTCGTCAGCGGCGATACGATCGCCGTGCTCGGCTGTCGGATCGGTCTTGCGGAAGCGGGACCGCAGGATGACGCCGCACGGCTCCTGCGCCGTGCCAGCGAGGCGCTGGCCGAAGCCCGCGAATCGGACAGCGCGACGCTGCGTGTCGCCGAGGCTTATGGTGGCGGGGCAACGATCGACCGGTTGGCGGTCGAACTGCATCACGCGATCGAACGCGGCGACATCGGTATCCTGTTCCAGCCGCAAGTTGCGGTTACGACCGGTCAGATCGTCGGGGTGGAGGCGCTCGCCCGATGGCAGCATGCAACGCTTGGTACGATCGGGGCGGAAATGCTGTTTGCCGCCGCGCAGCGCGCCGACCTCGAGATCGGATTATCGGATCATATCCAGCAACTGGCGCTTTCGCTGGCGGCGAACTGGCCCGAAACGCTCGGCGAATTGCGGCTCTCGCTCAACCTGACCGCCGCCGACATTGCCCGCCCGGGGTTCGCCGATGTTTTCCTGGACCGCGTCGACGCGAGCGGTTTCCCCCGAACCCGCCTGACCCTGGAAATCACCGAGAGCGGATTGATCGAGGACCTTGGCATCGCGGCTGCTTTGCTATCGCTGTTCCGTGGTGCCGGGTGCCGTACCGCGATCGACGATTTCGGAACGGGCTATTCGAGCCTTGCTTATCTGAAGGCGTTACCGCTCGATTACCTCAAGATCGACAAGAAACTCGCGCAGGACATCACCGGCTCGCCGCGCGACCGGATTGTCGTGCGCGGCGTCATCGACATGGCACGGTCGCTCGGGCTGACGGTCATCGCGGAAGGGGTCGAGACCCCCGAACAGCTGGAGGGGCTGGCGAAGGAAGGGTGCCAGATCTATCAGGGCTTCCTCTGTGCCGAGCCACTGACGGAGGAAGCGCTGGTCGCCTTGCTCGCCCGGTCCTAGCGGGAGCGGGATCAGCCCGCCGCGCGCGCCAATCCCTTCGACAATTGCAATGCCCCGTGCAGGCGGGCCTTCGGGTCGCCCCAGCTGCGATTCACGACCAGCTTCGAATCGGGGCGAAGTCGCGCCACGCCGTCGAGCTTCGCAACCCAGGCGAGCAATCCCGTGATATTGGGCGGCGAATCGTTGAAGAACGACACCAGCGCGCCCTTCGGCCCGACGTCGATCTTCGACACACACGCCTTCTTGGCGTTGAGCTTGATCTCGATGAGGCGGACGAGGTTCTCGGTCGGCCCCGGCAGCGCGCCGAAACGGTCGATCAATTCGGCAGCGAAGCCCTCCAGCGCATTCTGGTCCTCAACGTCGTTGAGGCGACGATACAGCCCCATCCGCAGGTCGAGATCCGGGACATAGGTCTCGGGGATGAGGATCGGCGCGTCGACCGTGATCTGTGGCGAGAAGTCCTTCGGGCGCAACCGCTGGCCACCAGCCTTGGCGTCCATGATCGCCTCTTCCAGCATCGACTGGTAGAGTTCGTAGCCAACCTCCTTGATATGGCCCGATTGTTCGTCGCCGAGCAGATTGCCTGCGCCGCGCTGGTCGAGATCATGGCTGGCGAGCTGGAACCCGCCGCCGAGGCTGTCGAGGTCGGACAGGATCTTGAGCCGCTTCTCGGCGGTCTCGGTCAGGATCCGGTCGGCGGGCGTCGTGAGATAGGCATAGGCGCGCGTCTTGGCGCGGCCGACGCGACCACGAAGCTGGTACAGTTGCGCGAGGCCGAAGCGGTCGGCGCGGTGGATGATCATCGTGTTCGCGCTCGGGATATCGAGCCCGCTTTCGACGATCGTGGTCGAAACGAGCACCTCGAACTTCTTGTCGTAGAAGGCGGACATGCGCTCCTCGACCTCGGTCGGCGACATCTGCCCATGTGCCACGACGAACCGCACCTCGGGTACGGATTCCCGAAGGAATTCTTCGATATCCGGAAGATCCTTGATCCGTGGTGTCACGAAGAAGCTCTGCCCGCCGCGATAATGTTCACGCAGCAGCGCCTCGCGCAGCACGATCGGGTCCCACGGCATGACGTAGGTTCGGACCGCGAGGCGATCGACCGGCGGGGTCTGGATCACCGACAGTTCGCGCAGGCCCGACATCGCCATCTGAAGCGTGCGCGGGATCGGCGTGGCGGTGAGTGTCAGAACGTGGACGTTGGCCTTGAGCGACTTGAGGCGTTCCTTGTGCGTCACCCCAAAACGCTGTTCTTCATCGACAATGACGAGGCCCAACCGCTTGAAATCAATCCCCTTCGCCAGGATTGCATGCGTTCCGACGACGACGTCGATCGTCCCGTCGGCAAGGCCTTCCTTGGTCGTCTTGGCTTCACCCGCGGGCACCAGCCGCGACAGCCGCCCGACGTTGAGCGGGAAGCCTTCGAGCCGTGCCTTGAAGTTGTTGAAGTGCTGACGCGCGAGCAGGGTCGTCGGGCAGACGACCGCGACCTGCAACCCCGCCATCGCGGCGGCAAAGGCAGCACGCAGCGCGACCTCGGTCTTGCCGAAGCCAACGTCGCCGACGACGAGTCGATCCATTGGCGTGCCCTTTTCGAGGTCGCCCATGACGTCCTCGATCGCGCGATCCTGGTCCTCGGTTTCCTCATACGGGAAGCGATCGACGAAGGCGGCGTAGCCACTGTCGCGCTCGATCGTATCCGCCGGTCGCAGCGCGCGCTCGGCGGCGGTCGCGATGAGTTCGCCCGCGATTTCACGGATGCGCTCCTTCATCCGGCTCTTGCGGCGCTGCCATGCCTCGCCACCGAGTTTGTCGAGGCTCGCGCCGTCGGCGTCGGAGCCATAGCGGGTCAGAACCTCGAGGTTCTCGACCGGCACGAACAATTTGTCGCCACCCGCGTAGGTCAAGGCGACGCAATCATGGGGCGCCTGGCCGACCGGGATCGAGGTCAGGCCTTCATAGCGGCCGATGCCGTGGTCGGCGTGCACGACCAGATCGCCCGGCGTCAGCATCGCCAGTTCGGCAAGGAACGCGTCGGCGGACTTCTTGCGCTTATTCCGGCGAACGAGCCGGTCGCCGAGCATGTCCTGCTCGGTCAGCAGCGCGACTTCCGGCCCCGAGAAGCCATGATCGAGCGGGAGGACCAGCAACGCGACCGACTTGGCGCCGACACCGAGCGCCTGCTGCCAGCTGTCGACCTTGACCGTATTGGTCAGTTCGTGATCGGCAAGCAGCCCGGCGAGGCGGTCGCGCGAGCCGGTCGAGTAGCTGGCGAGAATCGCTTTCTTGCCGCCTTTCCGTAGCTTGCCGAGATGCTCTACGACCGCTTCGTAGATATTGACGCCACTCGCACGCTCCGGGCCGAAGTCGCGCGGACCATCGACGCCAAAATCGAGCACTCTCGCGCTTTCGGGTTCGTGGAATGCCGTGATGCGGTGCGCCGGAGCAGCATCGAGCTGTTGCGCGAAATCCTTGGCGGTCAGGTACAAGGCGTCTGGCGGAAGTGGCCGGTAGCTGCCCGGGTCGCTCGACTGCGCCTTGACGCGGTTGCCGTGGTAATCGGTGATCGCCTCGAACCGCGCTTCGGCCGCTGCGACCGCGCCCGCATCGCGGACCATGACGGCGTCGTCGCCGAGATGGTCGAAAAGCGTCGCCATCTTTTCCTCGAACAGCGGGAGCCAATGCTCCATCCCCGCGAGACGCCGCCCGTCGCTGATCGCCTGATACAGCGGGTCACCGGTCGCGGTCGCGCCGAACCGCTCGCGATAGCGCGCGCGGAACCGCTTGATACTGTCCTCGTCGAGCAGGGTTTCGGAGGCGGGGAGCAGGACGAAGCCGTCGATCCGCCCGGTGGTGCGCTGGTCGGCGGGGTCGAAGGTACGGACACTTTCGATTTCATCGCCGAAGAAATCGAGCCGAAGCGCCTGCGTTTCGCCCGACGGATACAGGTCGACCAGACCGCCACGAACCGCGAATTCTCCGGCGTCCGCAACGGTTTCCACCCGGACATAACCATTGGCTTGCAACAGTGTGGCAAGCCGGTCGCGGCCGATCCGCTCCTTTGGCGCAAGCCGTGCGACGAGCTGTCGAATGCGGAACGGCGTGAGCGTCCGCTGCGCGACGGCATTGACCGTCGTGACCAGCAGTTGCGGACCCGCAGGCTTCTGCTGGAGCCGGTGGAGCGTCGCCATCCGCTCCGCCATGACACGCAACGTCGGCGAGGCGCGGTCATAGGGAAGACAATCCCATGCCGGGAACGTCAGCACCTCCAGTTCGGGCGCGAACGTCTGAGCGGTCGAAGCGATCGCGCGCATCGCGGCTTCGTCGGGCGCAACGAACACCGCGCGCGCCTTGGCGGCGCGCGAAAGGTCAGCGAGCAGCCACGGCTCGAACCCGGTCGGCACGCCCGCCAGCGTCAGCGGGGTCTTGGCGGTGAGGATGGTCTGAAGGTTGGGCATGGTCTGGTCTTGGTATCCGTCACCCCGAACTCGTTTCGGGGTCCACCGGGCAGCCGAGAATGCCGCCCGAGTGGAGGAGTGGACCCTGAAACGCGTTCAGGGTGACGAGTGTTATTTAGCGATCGGAACGTAATTGAGCTGCTTCAGCGCCTCGACGATCGACCCGGCATAGCGGTCCGGCGCGGGTTCCATACCGATCGCCCAGGCCATGATGTCGACGTCCTGCTCCTCGATCAGTTCCTCGAACAGCGCGATCTCGGCATCGTCCCAGCGCGCGTGCGCGGAATCGAAGAACCCGCCGATCAGCAGGTCGGCTTCCTTGGTGCCACGATGATGGCTGCGGAAATGCAGGCGCTTCAGGCGGATATCTCGGTCCATGCGGATCCCAACGACAATTGCCCGACACCCGCGCGCAGGTGCTGGCGGCGGGGATCGGGGAGGGGTAAGAGCGCTTCAGATAGACATGCGACCCGACATCCTCAATCCATTGTTCGCCGAAGTTACGGCATTGAAGGGCATCGGCCCCGCGCTGGCGAAGCCGCTCGACCGCCTGGGACTCGTGCGCGTGGTCGACGTGGCGTTCCATTTGCCCACCGGCTGGGTCGATCGTTTGCCGCGCGACGAGCTCGACATGGCCGATTCGGGGCGGATCATCGTCATCACGCTGACCGCGGTGTCCTACCGCTCGAGCAACGGGCGCGGGCCGACGCGCGTGCAGGCGACCGACGCAAAGGGCAATTACGTCAGCCTCATCTATTTCGGCGGGCATCCGGGCTGGGCGAAGAAGCTTGCGCCGCTGGGCGAGCCGCGGCGCGTGTCGGGGCGGCTGGAGCATTATGGGCAGGACTTGCAGATGGTCCACCCCGACTATGTCCTGCCGCTCGACGAAGCCGGGGACATGGCCGAACGCGAAGCGATCTATCCGCTGTCCGAGGGGATATCCTCGCGGCGGATGAGCCAGCTCGCGGCGCAATCGGTCGAGCGCGCGCCGGATTTGGCCGAGTGGATCGAGCCGGGGTTGCTCGCGAAGAACGAATGGCCCGCATGGCGTGAGGCCTTGGCGCGAATCCATGCCGACCCCGCCGATGCCAAGGCGCGGGAACGGCTCGCTTATGACGAACTGTTCGCAAACCAGCTCGCGCTGATGCTCGTCCGGCAATCGTCGCGCGCGCGCAAGGGGCGTGCGCTGACGGGGGACGGGCGGCTGCGCGATGCGCTGAAATTGCCGTATGAATTGACCGGCGCGCAGGCGCGCACGGTCCGCGAGATCGAGGGCGACCTCGCGCAACCGCAACCGATGTTGCGGCTGCTGCAAGGCGATGTCGGGTCGGGCAAGACGCTGGTCGCGGCGCTGGCGATGCTCGTCGCGGTCGAGGGCGGGGCGCAGGCGGCCTTGCTCGCGCCGACCGAGATCCTTGCGCGGCAGCATTATGAATCGCTGCGACGCTTGCTGGGTGGCCTTCCGATCGAGATCGCGGTGCTGACCGGGCGCGACAAGGGACGCGTACGCGAGGGCGTGCTGATGGGGCTGGCTGCGGGGCAGATCCATATCCTGATCGGCACCCATGCGATCTTCCAGGAAACCGTCGCTTACAAGGACTTGGGTCTGGTTGTTGTAGACGAGCAGCATCGCTTCGGCGTCGCGCAGCGGATGCTGCTGCAAGCCAAGGGACGCAGCCCGCACTTACTCGCGATGACCGCAACGCCGATCCCGCGGACGCTCACGCTCGCGAATTATGGCGAGATGGACGTCAGCCAGCTCGACGAGATGCCGCCGGGGCGGCAGCCGATCGAGACTCGCGTTATGTCCGAGGATCGCCTGCCCGACATCGTCGAGGCGCTCGGACGGCATCTGGCGGATGGCGGGCAGGCCTATTGGGTGTGCCCGCTGGTCGAGGAAAGCGAGAAGAGCGACATGGCCGCGGCGGAAGCGCGCGCCGAGATGCTGCGCGGGCGCTTCGGCGATGCGGTCGGGCTCGTTCATGGGCGGATGAAGCCGGCCGACAAGGACGCGACGATGCAGGCGTTTTCGGAAGCGCGCCACGGCGTGCTGGTTGCGACGACGGTGATCGAAGTGGGCGTCGACGTTCCCAATGCCACGCTGATCGTGATCGAGCATGCCGACCGCTTCGGCCTCGCGCAGTTGCACCAGTTGCGCGGACGAGTCGGGCGCGGCGGCGGCAAGTCGAATTGCCTGCTGATCCGCGGCGGAAGCCTCAGCGAGACGTCGCGCGCACGGCTGGCGCTGATGCGCGAGACGACCGATGGCTTCCGGATTGCCGAGGAAGATCTGCGGCTGCGCGGCGCGGGCGAATTGCTTGGGACGCGGCAATCGGGGGAGGCGGGGTTCCGGCTAGCGACGCCCGACATGCTCGCGACCTTGCTGCCGGTCGCGACCGACGACGCGCGGTTGCTGATCGATCGGGATGGGGGGCTGGACGGGACACGTGGGCAGGCGGCCCGCACCGCCTTGTACCTGTTCGAACGGGATGCCGGGGTGGCGCTGCTCCGGTCTGGGTAATACCCCGCCGCCGCTATCCCCGGGCGCGCCTAGGCGCGCACGAGGACACCGTGGTTCTTCTTGCCCGCGGAGACCCGCACCGGATCTGCCCCGACGGTGACGATCATCGCCTCGTCGCTGACCTTGTCCGCGCCGACCCTGGCACCGCCGCCCTTGATCAGGCGGCGCGCTTCCCCCTTCGACGCAGCGAAGCCGAGGCCGATGAGCGCATCAACGATCCCGATGTCGCCGGTCACCGCAAACGTCGGCAGCGAGCCGCCCGCGCTGCCTTCCTCGAAGGTCTTGCGCGCGGTTTCGGCGGCTTCCGCTGCCGCGTCCACGCCGCGACACATCGCCGTCGCGGCATCGGCGAGGATCTTCTTCGCCTCATTGATCTCGGCACCTTGCAGCGCTTCCAGCCGCGCGATCTCGTCCAGCGGCAGATCGGTGAACAGGCGGAGGAACCGGCCGACGTCGCGGTCGTCGGTGTTGCGCCAGAACTGCCAGTAATCGAAATGCGGCAGCTGGTCCTCGTGCAGCCACACCGCGCCCGCCATGGTCTTGCCCATCTTGGCGCCGTCGGCTGTCGTGATTAGCGGGGTGGTGACGCCGAACACCTCGGTGCCGTCCATCCGCCGCGCAAGCTCGATCCCGTTGACGATATTGCCCCATTGATCGGAACCGCCCATTTGCAGGCGACACTGCGCGCGGCGCGACAGTTCCAGGAAGTCATAGGCCTGGAGGATCATGTAGTTGAATTCGAGGAAGCTGAGCGACTGTTCGCGATCGAGCCGCAGCTTGACCGAATCGAAGCTGAGCATCCGGTTGATCGAGAAATGCTGGCCGACGTCGCGCAGGAACGGGATGTACTCGAGCGCGTCGAGCCACTCCGCATTGTCGAGCATCACCGCATCGGTCGGCCCGTCGCCGAAGGTGAGGAAGCGTTCGAAGATCCGCCTGATCGACGCGACGTTGGTGCCGAGCGTATCCTCGGTCAGCATCTTGCGCGCTTCGTCCTTGAAGCTCGGGTCGCCAATCTTGCCAGTCCCGCCGCCCATCAGCACGATGGGCTTGTGCCCGCTCTGCTGGAGGCGACGCAGCAGCATGATCTGAACGAGACTGCCGACATGCAGCGACGGCGCGGTCGGATCGAACCCGATGTATCCCGGAATGACCTGCTTGCTCGCCAACGCGTCGAGCGCGACGGCGTCCGTCAGCTGGTGGATATAGCCGCGCGTCGACAGCAGGCGGAGCAGATCGGAGGAAAAGTCGGTCATGCGGTTCGCTCTACAAAAGTCCGATCGTTGCGTCACCCTGCCAAGCGCAGGGATCAGATTGCGGGCAATTGCCGCTGCGGGTCGATCGGCGTGCGGCCCTTGCGCATTTCGAAATGAACTTCGGGGCGGGGCGCTCCACCCGAATCCCCCGACATTGCGATCGTCTGGCCACGGCGGACCGATTGCCCGCGCTGGACGAGCAACTTGCTGGCGTGGCCATAGACGGTCGCCCATCCGTCGCCATGCCGGATGATGATGACGTCGCCGAGTTGGGGAATGCCGCCGCCGGCGTAAGCAACGACTCCGTCTGCCGCCGCCAGTACGGGCGTTCCGCGCGGCACCGCGATCTTGACGCCGTTGTAGCGTTCCCCGCTCGCGCCCGGTCCGAACCGCGTGACGATCCGGCCGTGCACCGGCCAGTCGAACCCGCTGGTCAGCCGAGCGGGTGGGGCGAGTGCCTGGGTCGGTGCCAGGATGCGGGCAGACGAGGTTGAGGGCCGGGCGGGGCGTTGGTTCGCGGCAAGCGCGGGCTCGCTGCCGGTCACGAGATCGTCGATATCGAGCGTGAAGGCTGCGGCGCGTTCGGCGGCGGTACTGCGGGACGAGGTTCCCGGGATCAGCACGCGCATGCCGACGCGAAGCGTATAGGGCTCTCGCAGGTCGTTGGCGGCAATGATCCGCGACCAATCGACCCCATAGGCGCGTGAAATCGCGATGCCGGTCTGGCCAGCGGCGACCCGGTGATAGCGTCCGCCGGGAATGCTTAGCCGCTGCCCCGTTCGTACGATGAACGGCGCGGCAAGACCGTTGGCTCTTGCGATCGCTTCCGATCCGGCCCCGGTGCGATCGCCGATCACGCCAAGGGTATCGCCGGGGCGGACAACGTACGTCGACGGGTCGACCTGCTCCGCCGAAGGGGCGAAGGGGCGGGCTTGCCATGCTGCCAGCGCAGGGGTGCCGCTGCGATCGTCTGCACTTGGACGACCCTGCTGCTCGGATCGATACCCCCCTTGGGGTTCATACGGTCGCTGATCGTCGCGCGGCACGTACCGGCGCGGCTGGGGCTGTCGCGTGGTACGGGTTGATGGTCTACGCGCTGACGGGGGGTGACGAACGGATGCATGGCGATAGCTTTCGTCTTGCTGCTCGCGCGAAAAATCCTGTTCGACCGGCTGCTGCCGTTGTGTCTGGTGCGGCGAAGACGCTGAACGGGGATATCCGACTGCGGGTGGATCCTGCGGCGGGATGCAGCCCGGCAGTGCGAGGGCGATCATCGCAACGGGAAAGACCATCATGCCGAAGGGTCCTTGCCGCATCAGCTCAGCCGTACCGTTCCGCCAGCATGGCAAGCGACGGGCGGTGCGTCATGTCGAGATGGAGCGGGGTGACGGCCACGTACCCGTCGGCAATCGCTTCCAGATCGGTCGCGTGTGCGGGCGTTTGGACCGTCTGGCCAAGCGCGAACCAGTGATATTCGTGCCCGCGTGGATCGCGATTGGTGACGATCTGCAACCGACCGTAATCGCGTAGCCCCTGCTGAACGATCTTGATGCCCTTGACCGCGTCGGCCCCAAGCGGCGGGAAGTTGATGTTGACGAGGCTGCGGGGCTCGAGCGGTGCCTCCAGCAGCGGACGCAGCGCGCGCGCGCCCCATGCCGCCGCCGCCTCGAACGATACGGCATCCCCCGCACCGCCGCGGCTGTACCCCTGACTGAGGGCGATCGAGCGAACACCCGCAAGCGCACCTTCCATCGCAGCCGATACCGTTCCCGAATAGGTTACGTCCTCGCCCAGGTTGGCGCCGCGATTGACCCCGGAAAGGATCAGATCGGGCTTGTGATCCTGCATGATCCGCGCGAGCGCCATCATCACCGCATCGGTCGGGGTTCCCGCCACCGCAAACCGCTTGTCGCCATGTTTACGCACGCGGATCGGGCGGGTGAGCGTCAGCGAATGCCCCGCGCCCGACTGCTCGTCCGCTGGCGCCACGACCCAAATGTCATCCGACAAACGCGCGGCGATCTCCTCCAGAACCTTCAGTCCAGGGGCGTGATAGCCGTCGTCGTTGGTCAGCAGAATCCGCATCAGCGGGCCGGTTCCAGTAGTGTCATCCCGCCGAGATACGGCATGAGCAAGTCCGGCACGGCAACCGTGCCATTCTCCTGCTGGTAATTCTCCAGAACCGCCACCAGCGTCCGACCGACCGCTAGCCCCGAACCGTTGAGTGTATGGACGAAGCGCGTCCCTTTCTCTCCCTCGGGCCGGTAGCGCGCGTTCATACGGCGCGCCTGGAAATCGGTGCAGGTCGAACAGCTCGATATCTCGCGGTAGCGATCCTGGCCGGGCAGCCACACTTCGAGGTCATAGGTGCGTGCGCCCGTGAACCCCATGTCGCCGGTGCACAGTTTCATCCGGCGGAAAGGAAGATCGAGCGCGATCAGGATCGACTCGGCGCAGGCGGTCATGCGCTCGTGCTCGGCTTCGGAGGCATGCGGCGCGACGATCGAGACCATCTCGACCTTCTCGAACTGGTGCTGCCGGATGAAACCGCGCGTATCACGGCCAGCCGCGCCTGCTTCGGACCGGAAACAGGCGGTGAGCGCCGCAAAACGAAGCGGAAGTTCGGCTTCGCTGAGGATGCTGTTCGCGATGATATTGGTCAGGCTGACCTCCGCGGTCGGGATCAGCCAACGACCGTCGGTGGTGTGGAACAGGTCCTCTGCAAACTTCGGCAACTGTCCGGTGCCGAACAGCGCTTCGTCACGCACGAGCAAGGGCGGGACGACCTGTTCATACCCATGCCGATCCGACAGCGTATCCAGCATGAACTGCCCGAGCGCACGGTGCAGCTTCGCCGCAGCCCCGCGCACCAGCGTGAACCGCGCGCCGGACATCGCCGCACCGGTCTCGAAATCGAGCCCGAGGGGTGGCCCCAGAACGTCATGTTCGACGGGTGCGAACGGGAACGATGGGGGCGTTCCATGCTCAGCGACGATCACGTTATCGTTTTCGTCGGTACCCTCGGGCACGTCGGGCAGGGGTACGTTGGGCAGGATGGCAAGACGCTCTTGCAAGGCATCCCCAAGAGACTTTGCCTCCGCCTCGATCGCCGGGAGGCGTTGTTTCAACGCGGCGACTTCCTGCATCAACGCAGCCGACGTCGCCTCGTCCTTGGCGGCTTTCGCCGCGCCGATTGCCTTGGATGCCTCGTTGCGGCGCGCCAGCGCAACCTGCGCTTCGGTGGTCAGCGAGCGATGGCGTTCGTCCAGGGCGACCAGTTCGACGGCAATGGGGGCTACGCCGCGGCGAGCAAGGGCGGCGTCGAACGCGGCGGGATCGTCGCGGATCAGGCGGATATCGTGCATCGCGTGGCTATGACGCCACCCCTAAAGCGATGCAAGACGCCGTGCAGCGAAGGCGTGCGTGATACGTCTACGACAGTCCGCTGCATCAGAAGGCGGGGCGCTGGATATTGCGTTGTAACTGGTATTCCACGGTGTCGATACCATCGCCGTGTGGACTGTGACGGTTGTCCTGCAATGACACGGCGGTTCGCGCAATAATCACCGTGGAACGGGCGAGACGGTCTTATCACATACGATTTGCAGGCGAATTCGCAATCTTTCGCTAAGAAACCGTCAACGCTTTGCAACAGTGCTGCTTGTGGAGTGGCGGCGTCATGCTATAGGCGCGCTGACTAGGGAGTTGGCCCGGGGGGGTCCGGAGGTGCACAACGCACCTGGTGACCGAGCGGAGAGAGTGGGATGGCGACGGTCTTGAATCGATTGGACGAATCCGAACAGTTCGCAGTGCCGAAGAGCGCTGACGATGGTTACCGACCGAGCGCCGATGAGGCGTTCATGAATCCGCGACAGCAAGCTTATTTCCGGACAAAATTACAGGCCTGGAAGGATGCGATTCTACGCGAGGCGGCGGGAACGCTGTCACAGTTGCAGGTCGATACGTTGCGCGAGGCCGACCTGACCGATCGCGCGTCGAGCGAGACGGACTGGTCGATCGAGCTGCGCACGCGCGATCGTCAGCGTAAACTGATCTCGAAGATCGAAGCAGCGTTGCGGCGAATCGACGAGGGCGAATATGGCTATTGCGAAGTGACCGGCGAACCGATCTCGCTCGCTCGGCTGGAGGCGCGTCCGATCGCGACGATGACGGTCGAAGCGCAGGAGCGTCACGAACGACATGAGAAGGTATCGCGCGAGGAATAGGCGGAAAATGGCCCGATCCGGTGACGTTAATCCGATCTAAACCAATTATTGCGTAGATAGTTTTCGCGTAATCATTAGCTTCGAACGAGATCGGTACGACCTTCAGCGATGGACCAATATTCGCCAGATCATTCCTCTGTTCCTGCCGATGACGCGACCTCCAATCGGCAGGATCCGCGCGACAGTCTGTTCCTGATGGCAATATTGCGACTTGCGGGGTCCGCGGACGCCACACCGGTCCGCGTCCGCAATCTGTCAGCCGGGGGCATGATGGCCGACTATCCTGAGGGTGCCGATCGCGACGTAAAGGTTCAAGTCGAGATCCGCGGTATCGGCTGGGTGCCGGGGCAGGTCGCTTGGTCGACCTCGGGACGGATTGGCATCGCCTTCGATCGTCACATCGATCCGATGTTGGCGCGCAAGCCAGTGGGGCAGGGCGCACATACGCCTGTTTATGTGAAGCCGATCTTGCCACGAGGTAATCTGCGCTGACCGGCTGGAATAGTCCGGGCGCAATGCGCCCGGACCAAGCACGCTATTGAAGCTGTTCGATTTCCTGTTTGATCTGCAACTTCTGCTTTTTCAACGCGGCAATCGCGGTCGCATCGGGCAGGGGGCGCTGCGCTTCTGCGGCGATTTGTCGGTCGAGCACTGCATGTTTGGCTGCCAGGGCCGAATGATGTGCGGTCTGCATACTCTGCGTACCTCCTTCATGTGCTGCTTGGGGGACAGAGTAAACCACTCCCGATCGCAATTGTCTCCCCGCCATTTGGTGGTCGCGAGATACATTCACCGATTTGTGCGGTCAGCCGCATTTTATTCGGACCCCGCAGCGGCAATTTGCTAGGGTCGCCCGATCGAATGGGGACCCGATGGACGACAGCCTGATCGCAAAGCGCCTGGAAGTATTACGCGTCGAACATCGCGACCTTGATTCTGCGATCGCGGCGTTGCTGGACGGTTCTTCCACCGACCAGCTACAGCTTGCGCGGTTCAAGAAGCGCAAGCTGCGACTGCGCGACGAAATTGCGCTGCTCGAGGATCAACTCGTGCCGGATATCATCGCCTGAACGCTGGACTAGACCGTTTCGTTACGGGATTAATGCCGGTTCGTCGCATCAGTTCGGGGAAACCGTACCGCGCGCGCCGCATTTGTGCGACACGGACGACATGACCGTATCTTCGCACGACTCGCGGATGCACCGCCGCGTGATCGACACGCTGTATACCGACGCAATGATCCTGGCGGACGAGGCTCGAAGCTATTTCGACGCAGGCGGGCGTGACGATCGCGACGCGCTCGAGCCGATGGCCCGCGTGGCGTTCAGTTGCGAATCACTTAAGGTGACGACGCGCCTGATGCACGTGATCGCGTGGCTTCTGACTCAGCGCGCGGTCGATGCGGGGGAGATGGAATTGCGCGAGGCTCTGGATCCAGCCCGACAGCTGGGCGATGCGCCGCCAAGTGAGGGTGTTGCATTGAGCGCCTTGCCGCCGGCGGCACGACGCCTGATCGACGCAAGCTGCGACCTGCACAGGCGCGTCGCCCGCCTTGAAGCGGCCCAGGGTACGGCACCGGTCGGAATGTCCAGCCCGGTGCATTCGTTACAAGGGCGGTTGGCGCTCGCTTTCTGACGATCGCGCGTCAGACTTTCAGTCGTGCTCGCGCTGCAAGATACTGACGCTCGAACCGATCGACCATGGCAGCTACGGGCTCGACCCGATCGATCACGCCGATCCCTTGGCCGGATCCCCAGATGTCCTTCCAGGCCTTCGGCTTGGACCCGTTCCCGGTTCCAAAATCCATCGTCTTGAGGTCGCCTTCGGGAAGATTGTCCGGGTCCATCCCGGCGCGCTCGATCGAACCGCGCAGATAGTTGCCGTGGACCCCGGTGAACAGGTTGGAATAGATGATGTCCGACGCCTTGCCGTCGACGATCCCCTGTTTGTACGCCGTGTCGGCATTGGCTTCGGCACTCGCGATGAACGGCGATCCGATATAGCCGAAGTCCGCGCCCATCGCCTGCGCCGCCAGAACCGCGTCGCCGGTCGCGATCGACCCGGACAGCGCAAGCGGTCCATCAAACCACTGGCGGATCTCCTGAATAATAGCGAACGGCGACAGGCGCCCGGCGTGGCCGCCAGCCCCTGCGGCAACCGCAATGAGCCCGTCGGCCCCTTTCTCGATCGCCTTGTGCGCAAACCGGTCGTCGATCACGTCGTGCAGCGTGATCCCGCCCCAGCTATGAACCGCCGTATTCAGATCCTCGCGCGCGCCGAGCGACGTGATGACGATCGGGACCTGCCATTTGGCGCACGTGGCAAGATCCGCCTCGAGCCGTTCGTTCGAACGATGAACGATCTGGTTGACCGCAAACGGCGCTGCCGGGCGATCCGGGTGATCGCGGTTATGCGCGGCAAGTTCCTCGGTGATGCGATGGAGCCATTCGTCGAGCAACCCCTGCGGTCGCGCGTTCAGGGCGGGGAAGGATCCGACGATCCCCGCCTTGCACTGTGCGATGACCAGTTCTGGCCCCGAGATGATGAACAGCGGCGAGCCGATGATGGGAAGCCGCAGGCGATCGAACAGCGGAGGAATGCTCATATGCGTTTCATAGCGCAACCGAAACGCCTGTCCAGCAAGCCTATAGTTGCAGCGGAAACCGAAACGCGTAAGGACCGACATCATACTGCAATCCCGGAGCTTTCGCGTGAAGATGTCCCTTGCCGCTGCCTTGCTGTCTGCCGTCGCGACTCCGGCGTTCGCCGTCGGTCAATTGCCGCCGGGAGTGACTCCGCTGACCTATGACATCACCGTCCGCCCCGACGCCAAGGCGATGACCTTCTCGGGCGAAGAAACCGTCGCCATCGCGATCACCAAGCCCACGTCCACGATCGTTCTCAACGCCGCCGATCTCAAGATTTCGCGCGCGACGCTGGACGGCAAGGCAGTGTCGTTTCGTATCGACGAGGCCAAGCAGCAGTTGATCCTGTCGCCGGGGTCGGCGGTGAGCGCGGGCAAGCATGCGTTGACGTTTGCCTGGACGGGCACGATCAACACGTCCGCAGCCGGTCTGTTCGCGATCGACTATAGCAACACCGACGGCTCCCCCGCGCGGATGCTGGTGACGCAGTTCGAAGCCCCTGACGCCCGCCGCTTCGCGCCGCTATGGGACGAGCCCGCGTTCAAGGCGCGCTTCACGATCAGCACGGTCGCCCCCGCCGGCCAGACCGCCTTCTCCAACATGCCTGCAAGCAGCGTGACCAAGCAGGCCGACGGCACCAGCCTGTACCGCTTCGCCGAAACCCCCAAGATGTCGAGCTACCTGATGTTCCTCGGCATGGGGGATGTTGAGCGCAAGACCGTGATGGCGGGCAAGACCGAGATCGGCGTCATCACGCGCCGCGGCGTCGTCGACCAGGGCGACTATTCGCTTGCACAGGCGAAGCGACTGCTCACTTATTACAACGACTATTTCGGCCAGCCCTATCCGCTGCCCAAGCTCGACATGATCGCCGGGCCAGGCTCCAGTCAGTTCTTCGGTGCAATGGAGAATTGGGGCGCGATCTTCTACTTCGAGCCCGAATTGCTGTACGACGCCAAGCGCGCGACGCAGAGCGGCAAGCAGCGCATCTTCACCGTGGTTTCGCATGAAATGGCGCACCAGTGGTTCGGCGATCTGGTCACGATGAATTGGTGGGACGACCTGTGGCTCAACGAGGGGTTCGCTTCGTGGATGGAGAACAAGTCGAGCGTCGATCTTAACCCCGAATGGTATGCAGCCGCCACCGCCGTCGCGCAGGATCGCGAAGGCGCGCTGCAGGTCGATTCGACCAGCGGCACGCATCCGATCATCCGCCACGTCGAGACCGTCGACCAGATCGGCCAGGCGTTCGACGGGATCACCTACATGAAGGGGCAGGCCGTCATCGGGATGCTCGAGTCGACGTTGGGGGCGGAGACGTTCCGCGCCGGGATCCGCGGGTACATGGCCAAGTACAAGTACGGCAATACCGCGACCGACCAGCTTTGGCAGGAATTGTCCGCCGCCGCCAAGATGCCGGTAGCGCCGATCGCGCACGACTTTACGCTCCAGCCCGGCGTGCCGTTGGTGACGATGACGGATGCTCGCTGCGTCGGCGGAAACACGCAGGTCAGCCTGACGCAGGGACGGTTCGCCTACGACGATTCCGCCAAGCAGGCACAGACGTGGCGCGTGCCAATGACGCTCGGCGTGCTGGGGCAACCGGACGTGCGCGCGACCGTGCGCGGTGCGGCGGTGCAGCCGGTGACCGCCAAGGGCTGCGGAACGGTCGTCCTGAACCGCGAAAAGGCGAGCTACGCCCGCGTGCAGTATAGCGCTCCCGGCCACGCGGCGATCGTGCGCGATTTCGCAAAGCTCAAGCTGACCGACCAGCTCGGGACGCTGGGGGATGATTTCGCGCTGGCCAAGGGCGGCAATCAGCGGCTCGATCGGTACTTCGCCGATGTCGGCGCGATCGGTATCGAAGCGAACCCGCTGCTATGGCAGACGGTCGCAAGCCAGATGTCGGACCTGGACGGTCGGGTAGCGAAGGGGCCGGCGCGTGACGCGGTCGGTGCCAAAATCGTCCGGACGCTCCAACCCGTGATGACGCGAGTCGGCTTCACCGCCGGCAGCGACGAGGGCGCACTGACGGCGACGCTGCGCGAGACGCTGATCTCGGTATTGGGCGATCATGGCGATGTTTCGGTCATCGCGAAGTCGCGGGAATTGTTCGCGGCATTGCAGAAGAACCCTGACGCGATCCCCGCGCCGATCCGCGCGCCGATCCTCGGCGTGTTCGCGCACAATGCGACGTCGGCGGACTGGAATGCGCTCCTCGCGCTGACCGTTGCGGAAAAGAACCCCGTGACCAAGAACAGCTACGTCCGTTTGCTGGGCGCGGCGAAGGACGATGCGCTCGCAAGGCGCGCGCTGGCGCTGCTCGAAACCGACCGGTTCACCGCGCCCCAGAAGGCGAGCCTGTTGCGCGCGGTCGCGAATGAACATCCCGACATGGCGTTCGACTATGCGGTCGCCCACATCTCCCTGGTCAACACGCTGGTTGAGACGAGCACCCGCGCAGGGTTCGTGGCCGGGCTGGGGGCAGGGTCTGACGATCCGGCGATGCCCGCCAAGATCAACGCGTTCGCAACCGCCAACCTGCCGGCGGAAGCCCGCGGCGCGGCGACGCGGATCGTGTCGACGATGGCAGCGCGTCGTCAGGTCGATGCCCGCATCCGCGACGACGTCGCGGCATGGGGACGCTCGACCTCGTGATGGGTAACGCCCGGCCCCGATATCGCCGCCTTGGCGGTTCGGGGTCGGGGTGACACGATCATCAGCGTCTATCGGGACGACCTACTTGTAACCAAACCAACGCCCGACACGAACACCGCCGCAGGTCCAAGCGCGCCTTGAAGTCCACTCAGCAGACACCAGCGTTTGCTTCCCAGATTGGGCACCCCGTCAGGCGCGGTCTGCCATGTTGCTCCAGGCGGTCCGCATTGCACGGTGCAGCATACGCCCGCGTGCCATTGACACGTCGCGGAACCGCCCGCTGGCCGCGGCGAAATCGAGCCCCGGCGATGACTGGTCGAGCCCCTCCACTTGGAGCAGCCACAACTGGCGGAACGCCCCGTCCTTCTGCCGAAGAAGCTGTTGCGGCGGGCCATCCTCGATGATGCGCCCGCGTTCGACCACGATGACGCGGTCGAACCCGACGATGGTCGACAGCCGATGCGCGACAGCAATGACGGTGCGGTTGCGCACCAGCGCATCGAGCCCGTTCTGCACTTCCAGCTCGCTTTCCGAATCGAGCGCGCTCGTCGCCTCGTCGAGCAGCACGATGCGAGCGTTCTTGAGGAAAGCGCGCGCGATCCCGATACGCTGGCGTTGCCCGCCTGACAGATTGGAGCCGCGTTCACCGACCACGCTGTCGTACCCATGCGGCAATCGTCGGATGAAGTCGTCGCACCCGGCGGCTTCGGCGGCGGCGTGAACGTCCTCGTCGCTGGCGTCCGGTCGCGCGATCCTGATGTTGTCGATTACCGAGCGGTGGAACAGCAGCACTTCCTGCGGCACGACCGCGATCGCGTCGCGCAACGACTCCTGCGTTACTTGATCGATCCGCTGGCCGTCGATCGCGATGTGACCGATTTGCGGGTCGTGAAAGCGCTGGATCAATTGGAGCAGCGACGATTTGCCGCCGCCGGACGCACCGACGATCCCGACCTTCTGTCCGGCCGGAACGTTGAGCGTCAGGTCGTGGATGATCGGATCGCTGGCATCGTAGCCGAAGGTGACGTTGGCCATCTCGACATGACCCTCGCCGACGCGGAGACGCGGCGCATGGGGAACGTCGCTCAACGTCTGCGGTACGCCGATGATGTCGAGCGTCTCGCGTAGGTAGCTGAATTGCTGACTGGTATCGATTACCGCCATGGCGAGGTCGCGCGATCCGTGGAGAATGCGGAACGTCATCGTGCTGATGATGACGACGTCACCGGTCGAGATCGCGCCGGTCGACCAGCGTCCGATCGCCCAGATCAGCGTGCCGCCGACGAGCACGGCAAGCGCAAGATCATGCAGCCCGCGCATCTGTTCGACGAAGAACCACCCGCGGCGTTGGGCACTGGCCTCTTCGTCGAGAAAGCCTTCCAATCGCGTGAGTTCCCGGTCACGTGCTGCGAATGCCTTCACGACCCAGATGTTGCCGATCAGGTCGATCAGTTCGCCGCCAGCGGTGCCGGCGTGCTGCGCGAAGGCGGTATGGTGGACGTGACCACGCAGGCCGAGCAGGATGAGCGCCGCGGTGACGGCGAGGAAGACGGCGCCGAGGATCGCCGCCATCGCCGCGTCGATCGTGACGAAGATCAGCATCGCGCCTGCAAAGGTGATCAACGGCGGTGTTACTTCGCGGAGCAGGCGATGGACGATCGCCCCGAAAATGCCGGCAAGCCCCGAGATGCGATGCCCGAGCGAGCCCGCGCGCTGGTTCTGGAAGAACGGCATTTGGTGCCCGGTCAGATAGTTGACCATGTCGAGCCGGATCCCGACGCCGGAACTGACGGTCGCTTGCCCGAGCGTCAGTGCTGCGGCGCGTTGGAGCACGCTTTCGAGGATGACGAGACCGAGAAAACCGCCAAGTGCCGCATAAACAGTGCTTCTCGCGCGGATGCCGCCGGTCATGGCGTCGATCAGGAGCTTCATGGCATATTGCACGCCGATCGAGCTGATCGACGCGGCGGCAACCAAGAGCCCCAGCGTCACGAAGATACCCGGGCGGGCAGCGACGTAATGTGCGAGGAATCGCGTCGGACTATGCAGAAAAGGCAAGGAAACGGCTCTGTCCATGATTCGCATTTGCTGCATCGCAGCACCGTACGATGCAAGCTGAACTTGGCGAATCATTCGATTTGCGCGCCAGTTGGTGCGACAGACCGCTCGAAGCGAGCGCCGCGATTCAAGCACGATCTGTACCGCCGCGATCCCGATTCCAGTCAGGCGTCAGTCGATGCGCCGCAGTCCAGCAGCGTATTTCAGCGCGTTTGACACATAATGCTGCGCTGATACGAGCAACATCGCCTTGGCTGAAGCATCGAGCTCACGCACCGCGCGAGCCGGGCTGCCGACGACCAGGCTGCCGGGCGGGAACACCTTGCCCTCGGTGACGAGCGCACCGGCCCCGACCAGCGAATCCTCCCCGATCACCGCATGGTTGAGGATCGTCGCGCCCATGCCGATCAACACCCGGTCGCCGATGGTGCAGCCGTGCAGGATCGCGTGATGCCCGATCGTGCAGTCCTGACCGATCGTCAGCGGCGCGCCCGGATCGGAATGCCCCATCGCACCTTCCTGCACGTTGCTGCGCGCGCCGACGGTGATCCGGGTGTTGTCCGCACGGATCACGCTGCCGAACCAGACGCTCGCGTCCTCCCCGAGCACGACGTCGCCGATCAGTTCGGCGCTTGGTGCAACCCAGCTGCCGGTGCCGAGCGTGGGGGCTTTTCCGTCGATTTCGTACAGCGGCATGGGGCGTGCTCCTTCGTGACCGCACCCCGTGGCGCCGAACCGATATGGAATGTCCGCCGCGCTTTCGCTAGAGGGCACAAACCATGACGTCGCCGCTGCACATCTATGTCGATGCCGACGCCTGTCCGGTAAAGGACGAGATCTACAAGGTCGCCTTGCGCCGCTCGGTCGCGGTCACCGTCGTCAGCAACAGCCCGATCCGGATCCCGATCCATCCGCTGCTCGCGCGGATCGTGGTCGGTGCGGGGTTCGACGAGGCCGACGACTGGATCGCGGAGCGCGCTGACGCCGCGAGCGTGGTCGTCACCGGCGATATCCTGCTCGCCGATCGCTGCCTCAAGGCGGGCGCAAGCGTGCTGGCCCCCAATGGCAAGCCGTTCACCAGCGCATCGATCGGCAATGCGATCGCGGTCCGCGCGATCATGGCGGATCTGCGCGCGGGCGGCGATGCGATCGGCGGACCGGCGCCGTTTGCAAAGACCGACCGATCGCGCTTCCTGTCGGCGCTGGACGAAGTGCTGGGCCGGCTCGCGCGGCGCTGATCTGGCGCCACGGGGTGAAATTTTCGTCATGTTTCCAAGTGTGTCCGGTTATGCCGAGACGACGTCGTCATGGCAGCAAGGAGACTTGCCTTGCTCACCGCGACGCTTTGCTTTGACCGCCTGCATGCCGTTCCGATCGATCCTCCGCCCGCACAGCACGCCAGCCGCTGGACGGTCGTCGTCCCGTTCTTCAACGAATGCGCGCTCATCGGGAGCACACTCGCCAGCCTCGCCGCGCAGGACGTGCCGTTCCACCTGATCCTCGTCGACAATGGCTCGACCGATGGCGGCGGGGCGGTCGCGGCTGCGGCCTGCCGCCAGCGTGGCATGGCGTTCACGCTACTGGTCGAGCCGCGACCGGGGAAGATCAACGCGCTCGCCGCGGGGATCGCGCAGGTGCGGACCGGCTATGTCGCGACCTGTGATGCCGACACACTGTATCCCCCCGACTATCTGCGGCAGGCCGGACATCTGCTGGATGGTGGTGCCGTGGCGGCAGGCGCATGTTTCGTCCCGGCGGACGCGATCGCGCGAAACCATCGACGCGCGGCGCGGCGGATCGCATGCGCCGCGGCGGTGTTCCCGCGACAGTGCCACACCGGCGGTGCGGGGCAAGTGTTCCGCGCGGACGCGCTCCATCAGGTGGGCCAGTTCGACCCGCAGCGTTGGGGCTATGTGCTGGAAGACCATGAGATCATGCACCGCGTCGCACGCGTGGGGCGGATCGCCTATGCGGGGGCATTCCGCTGCGCTCCGTCGTCGCGCGATCGGGACCGGGCATCGATCCGCTGGACGCTGATCGAGCGGCTCGCCTACCATTTCGCTATGGGCAGCGGTCGGGACTGGTTCTTCTACACGTTTCTCGCGCGCCGGCTGGCCGCCCGCCAACTGACCAGTGACCGGATCCGCGAACGTCCGTTTCAGGGGCCCAGCGACGCTTCTTTACAGCCCCGCAGTACTGTAGCGACAAGCGAGCGCCTGGCCGCCTGATTCTCCCCCTTTGGCTGCATCGCGCCTTGCGAAGCGCCGAAATCGGGGCTTTAGCATGGCAGCGATGGAATGTGACTCATCTCCCTCCGGTAGCCAGGCCGGACTGAAGGCGGTGTTCCTCCAGGAACGATCGCTGCTGCTGCGCTTGCTGACGGCACGGCTTGGCACCGCCGACGACGCCGAAGACGCGCTGCAGGACATCTGGGTAAAGCTCGACACACACGAGGTGCAGGAACCCGTCGCGCAACCGACGGCCTATCTGTGCCGGATGGCGTCCAACCTCGCCGCCGACCGACGGTTGGCGACGGCGCGGTCGGGCGCACGGGACACCGCATGGCAGGACGCACAGCCGACCGCGGATGAACAGCCCGATGCGGAACGCGCGCTGCTCGGGCGTGAACGGTTGCGCCAGATCGAAGCCGAAGTCGCTACGATGCCCGAACGGATGCGGGTGGCCCTCCGTTTGTATCGAATCGAGGATCAACCGCAGAAGGAGATTGCGGAACGTCTGGGGATGACGGTGAGCGGCGTCGAGAAGCTGTTGCGCCGGGCCGTACGGCAGATTTGCGCCAGCCGCACCGATGAGCCGGTGGATGAAGACACCAACCTGAAGATGTCGGGCCCCAAAAACTCGGGCGCCAACGAGTCGCGTGAGGCGGAAACAGCCAAGCCGCATCGTCTTGAAGACGAAGGGAATCGCCATGAGCGCTGATGGCTCGAACAGGACGGATCAGGCGATCGAATGGCATTTGCGCCAGAACGACATGGACGAGGCCGCCTGGCGCAGCTTCGTCGACTGGCTCGAGGCGGATGCCGAGAACGCTGCGGCGTATGATGCCGTTGCGCTCGATCTGGAACATATGGCGGATCACCCGGAACTGTTCCCGGTCGATGCCGCCGAAGCCGTGCCGCCGGCCGAGCGCAGCCGGGCACGCTCGTGGCTACGCTGGGGGGTCGGGGCAGGGGCACTCGCGCTGGCGGCAAGCCTGTCGCTGGTCGTCCTGCCCTCGCTGCCGAACACGACGGCAGACCCTTATGTCGTGACGACCAAGCCCGGCGAGCAGCGGACGATCGCGCTGGCCGATGGAACGCGCGTCGACCTGAATGGCGCGACGCGGCTCGAACTCGACCGGTCCAACCCGCGAACCGCAACGCTCGCCGCGGGGGAGGCTACGTTTCACGTCCGCCACGATGCCGACAAGCCGTTCCTGCTCAGGTCGGGTATGTTGAGCGTCAAGGATATGGGAACCGTGTTCAATGCCGAACGCGAGGGCTACCGGCTCGACGTACAGGTTGCCGAAGGGGCCGTGTTGTTCCAGCCCCGCAAGGACAAACTGACGCTCCAGGCGGGCGCGGCGGTGACCGCGCGCGACGATACCGGGCATGTCGCGGTGTCGCGCGTCAATCCGTCCCATGTCGGTGGCTGGCGGACGGGCGCCGTCACGTTTGCAGGAGAGCCTTTCGCCCGGGTGGTCAGCGTCCTGCGGCGGCTTGATGGCGTGCACGTGGCGATCGAACCCGTTCTGGCGCAGCGCCCCGTTACCGGTACGATCCACCTGACGGGCGAGGCATCGAATGACGTACCCCGGCTTGCGGCGCGCGTCGGCGCGATCGCGCGGCGCAAGGGCGCGGAATGGGAAATCGCGCCTCGCTGATCCGTCTGCGTTCACGCAGAGCGGATCATCCGGTCAGGGTTTAGCCGCTTCGCCCGGTTTCATTACCGGTACGAGCAGCGTGCCACGTCCGGGTGCCGCAGCTTTGTCGGCTGCTGGTTCCTTTCGACGAATACCGGTCAGTCCATCGGACAGCAGCGGGACATGCGGCGGAAGCGCGGCCGCCGGGGCTAACTCTTCGTCGAGCTTGAGCGTCTCACTGACCAATTGCGCGGTGGACAGGAAGGTCTGGGCCTTCATACACTGGTTCGCGGCTGGGCGGCGAAACTCGCGGCAATTCCACAAAGCCTTGTCATATCCCCGCGACCGGTCGCGCAGATAGCTGAAGGACATCGCGGCGATCTGCGATGGTTGCAATGGCAGCGCGGTCGGCGTCTTGCTCGGGTCGGTCCAGCCCATAACTTTGCAATAGGCGCGATCCCCGCAAGCCCGCGCCGCGTACGCAGCGAAGCCGTCTGGGGACATGGTGTCCGCATCCAGCGTCACCAGGAAGCTCCCCGACGCGCCGCTGAGCGCGGACGGCAGCGGTGCCTCTGCCGCTGCCCGATCGAACAGCGGGTTTGCCGTCATCGGTAAGCCGGTCATGCTGTCGACCGCACCACGGTGCGCCTCCGAATAAGGCGCCAGTGCCGCGACGACGGGTTCGTCGCTGGAAACGTGGCGGTTGAATGCAGCCGCGGTGCCCCACCAGCCGGTCCAGCGGAAGAACAGGTGCGTGTCGACCGCGGCGATCTTGTCGAGGCTGGCCTGCCAGTAGGGGACGACCCAATTGGTGTGATAATGTGTCGCGTAGCCGACCTTGCCGAACACGTTTCCGCTGAGCGCAGCGGCGGCGATGCCGCGCGCGCGGTTCCATTGCGCCTCGCTCCAGCGATTGCGGGTCAGTGCGCCGTCGCAGGTAAAGGTGAACTGGCACCCGGTGCTGCGATCCGCGCCCTGGAACACCACGCCGCAGATCGTCTTGGGGAAGGCGGGGTGGCGGACGCGGTTGAGAACGACCTGCGCGACGGCGCGCTGACCGGTCGAGTCGTCGCCCGCTTCATACAGGACCGCGGCCGCCATGCAGTCGGTCGCGCGGGCGCGGGCGGAAGGATCGCCGATCAGGCGGAATGGCCGGGCGGCGGGGTTGGGACCGTCGACGAACGGAACGTCGGCATTGTAGGACCGCGCATCCTGCGGATCGAGGTTCTGGAACGCCACGGGTTCGACGGGCGGGAGTTCGGCCTGGGGGACGACGCGCTGCGGTAGCGTCCGGACGCGGTGGTGCGACACGGTGCGTGGCGCAGTGCGCACGAGCAGCACCGGGATCAGCACGGCCAACACGGCGATCACGATCAGGATCGCGCGCAGCGTGGTGCTTACTGGCGGGGAAGGACGCACGGGGGTCAGCGGATCGACGAGAGGCACGAGGAAGGGGGCACGAAAGGCTCCTGACCGGGAATGGTCGGCGCCCTTAGCGCATTTTTGTCGGGAAGCGAAATACCCCGCGCCTGCGGCGCGGACCCAAGAACTTAGCCCCTCCCCTTCAGGGGAGGGGTTGGGGTGGGGCAGTCCAGCAGAACTGACTCTCGGTGAGACACCCCCCACCCCCAACCCCTCCCCTGAAGGGGAGGGGCTTTCCGTGGATCAGCTTTCCGGCAGGAAGTCGGGAACCGACAGATACCGTTCGCCGGTATCATAGTTAAACCCGAGCACGCGGACGTCGTCCGGCAAGTCGGGCAGCTTCTGCAGGATCGCGGCCAGCGTCGCGCCCGAGCTGATCCCGACGAGCATCCCTTCCTCGGCGGCCGAGCGGCGCGCCATGTCCTTGGCGACAGCGGCATCGACCTTGATCGCGCCGTCGATCGCCTGGGTGTGCAGATTGGCGGGGACGAACCCTGCGCCGATACCCTGGATCGGATGCGGACCGGGCGTGCCGCCAGAGATGACCGGCGATGCTTCCGGCTCGACCGCATAGACCTTGAGGTTGGGCCATTCCTTCTTGAGCGCTTCGGCGACGCCGGTGATGTGGCCGCCGGTGCCCACACCGGTGATGATCACGTCGATCGGCGAATCGCGGAAGTCGTTGAGGATCTCGATCGCGGTCGTGTGAACGTGGACGTCAATGTTGGCGGCGTTCTCGAACTGTTGCGGCATCCAGGCGCCGGGGGTCTGCTCGACCAGTTCGAGCGCACGTTCGATCGCGCCCTTCATGCCCTTTTCGCGCGGGGTCAGGTCGAACGTTGCGCCGTAAGCGAGCATCAAGCGGCGGCGTTCAAGCGACATGCTTTCGGGCATGACGAGGACGAGCTTGTAGCCCTTGACCGCGGCGACCATCGCGAGGCCGACGCCGGTGTTGCCGCTGGTCGGCTCGATGATCGTCCCGCCGGGCTGGAGGTGCCCGTCGCGTTCCGCCGCCTCGATCATCGCGAGCGCGATGCGGTCCTTGATCGACCCGCCGGGGTTGGAGCGTTCCGACTTGATCCAGACTTCGGCGCCGGGGAAGAGCTTCTGGATACGGACGTGCGGCGTGTTGCCGATCGTATCCAGGATGGTGTTCGCCTTCATGATTGCGCAACTCCTGCTGGGGTCTTTGTTAGGGCTATGTCGGGCTGGTCGAAGGTCTTGGCAAGCCTGAGCTCGGGAAACAGGCGGACCCACAGGATCGTCACGACGATCGCACCGATGCCGCCGAACAGCACCGCGCCGACCGGGCCGAGCAACGCCGCCAGCAATCCGCTCTCCGCTTCACCGAGCTCGTTCGAGGCCGAGATCGTCAGCTGCGACACCGCGCTGACGCGACCGCGCATCGAGTCCGGGGTGTGCAGCTGGATCAGCGATTGGCGGACATAGACCGACACCATGTCGCCACAGCCCGCGATCGCGAGTGCTGCCGAACTGAGCCAGAGATTGCGCGACAGGCCGAACACGATGACCGCGGCACCGAACACCATAACCGCGATCAGCATCTTGACCCCGACGTTGGTCTTCATCGGGCGGACCGAGAAAAACAGAGCGGTGACGGTTGCGCCCGCGCCCATACTTGCCGCGAGCAGGCCGAGCCCTTGCGGGCCGACGTGGAGGATATCGCGCGCGAACACCGGGAGCAGCGCGGTTGACCCCGCGAGCAGCACCGCGAACAGGTCGAGCGTGATCGTCGCCAGCACGAGGCGGTTGTTGCGGACATAAGCGAACCCCTGCGCGATCCGCGCGAGCGGGCGCTGGTCGGGCTGGGCGGGGGGCTGCGGCACCGGGCCGATTAGGAACATCGTCGCCAGCGCCAGCGTCAGCAATCCGACCACGACTGCGTAGGCAACGTCGGGATGGACCGCGAACAGCAGCCCGCCGAGGCTCGGCCCCGCGATCGACCCGACCTGCCATGCGATCGAACTCACCGCGATCGCGGTCGGCAGGCTTTCCCGCGGAACGAGGTTGGGTGCGAGCGCGGAATAGGCTGGGCCGGAGAAGGCGCGGACGATGCCGAACACCACGGCGGCGGTGAACAGCGCGGTTAGCGTTAGCGCGTGCGTCGCGGTCAGCACGCCGAGCGTCGCCGCGGTCAGCAACATGATCGTCGTCGTCACGCGCACGATCCAGCGGCGATCGACCGAATCGGCGACGAGACCCACCACCGGCGTCAGCACGAACAGCGGAATGAACTGCGCCGCGCCGATCATGCCGAGCAGGAACGCCGCTTCGCGAATCCCCATGGTGGCGCGGGCGAGGCTGTAGACCTGCCAGCCGACGATCAGCGCCATCGCGGTGATCGCAACCGTCCCCGACAGACGCGATGCCCAATAGGCGCGGAAGTTGGGAATACGAAAGGGATGCGGTGCCTCTGCCATCGCCTCATCCCTTAGGCGCAGCCGCGCGCGCGCCGCAATCATCGTCTTGCTTGGCCCGTGGAAACTTCTGTTCGTCCCGGCGACGCCAGGGATTTGATGCGGGACATTGATATACGCGCAACAACGGGCCTATAGGCTCGCGACATTATCCCAGGATACGAGGTTGATCGTCCGTGGCCAAAGCCCCCGCCCTTCGTAAAGCTGAACCTCCGGTCCCGAACCGCGAGCGTCCCGATGAACCGACGCCTTACCAGGCTTCGAAGGACGAGCTGATCGAGTTCTACAAGCAGATGTTGCTGATCCGTCGTTTCGAGGAAAAGGCGGGCCAGTTGTACGGCCTCGGCCTGATCGGCGGCTTCTGCCATCTCTACATCGGCCAGGAAGCCGTCGCCGTCGGCCTGCAGTCCGCGCTGACCCCGGTCGACAGCGTCATCACCGGGTATCGCGACCACGGCCACATGCTGCTCTGCGGCATCCCGCCGCAGGACGTGATGGCCGAGCTTACGGGGCGTGCCGCCGGCATCTCCAAGGGCAAGGGCGGCTCGATGCACATGTTCTCCGTCGAACATAAGTTCTACGGCGGGCATGGTATCGTCGGCGCGCAGGTCTCGCTCGGCACCGGGCTCGGCTTCAGCCACAAGTACAAGGGCGACGGCGGCGTTTGCCTCGCCTACTTCGGCGACGGTGCTGCCAACCAGGGCCAGGTCTACGAGAGCTTCAACATGGCCGAGCTGTGGAAGCTCCCGGTCATCTACGTCATCGAAAACAACCAGTACGCGATGGGCACGAGCGTCAACCGCGCCTCGGCCGAGGACCAGCTCTATCGCCGTGGCGAGAGCTTCCGCATCCCGGGCATCCAGGTCGACGGCATGGACGTGCTGGCGTGCCGTGGCGCCGCCGAAGAGGCACTCGCCTGGGTTCGCGCGGGGAAGGGGCCGATCATCCTCGAGATGAAGACCTATCGCTATCGTGGCCACTCGATGTCCGACCCTGCGAAATATCGCAGCCGCGAGGAAGTCCAGGCGGTTCGCGACAAGTCCGATCCGATCGAGCACGTCAAGAAGCTGCTCGAGGAGCAGGGCGTCACCGAGGGCGATCTCAAGGGGGTCGAACAGGAGATCCGCAAGATCGTCAACGAAGCTGCCGATTTCGCTGAACAGACGCCCGAGCCCGATGCGGCCGAGCTCTATACCGACGTTCTGGTGGAAAAATACTGATGCCGATTGAGATCAAGATGCCCGCGCTTTCCCCCACGATGGAGGAAGGCACGCTCGCCAAGTGGCTGGTCAAGGAAGGCGACGTCGTCAAATCGGGCGACATCATGGCCGAAATCGAGACCGACAAGGCGACGATGGAATTCGAAGCGGTCGACGAAGGCACGATCGGCAAGATCCTCGTCGCCGAGGGGACCGACAACGTGAAGGTCGGCACCGTCATCGCGACGCTCGACGCCGAGGGCGAAGAGCCGTCGTCGGGCGAGCGTGCGGGCGATTCCGCTAACGCGCAGCCGAAGGAAGCGCAGCCCGCCGACAAGGCACCGCCCGCGCCCGAAAGCAACGTGCCGATGGCCGCCGAGAGCGGCACGCAGCAGCTTCACGCCGCGGCCGAGCAGAAGGCCAAGGTCAGCGACCCCGCGATCCCCGAGGGGACCGAGATGGTCAAGATCACGCTGCGCGAAGCCCTCCGCGACGCGATGGCCGAGGAAATGCGCGCCGACGAGCGCGTGTTCGTGATCGGTGAGGAAGTCGCGCAATATCAGGGCGCGTACAAGGTCACGCAGGGCTTGCTGGCTGAGTTCGGCGACAAGCGCGTGATCGATACGCCGATCACCGAATACGGCTTTGCCGGTGTCGGTGCTGGCGCGGCGATGGGCGGGCTTCGCCCGATCGTCGAGTTCATGACCTTCAACTTCGCGTTGCAGGCGATCGATCACATCATCAACTCGGCCGCCAAGACCAACTACATGTCGGGTGGCCAGATGCGCTGCCCGATCGTGTTCCGTGGTCCCAACGGCGCGGCGTCGCGCGTCGGCGCACAGCATTCGCACAACTTCGCGGCATGGTATGCGAGCGTCCCGGGCCTGATCGTCATCGCGCCTTATGACGCGGCGGATGCCAAGGGCCTGATGAAGGCGGCGATCCGCACCGAGGATCCGGTCGTGTTCCTCGAGAACGAGCTGCTCTATGGCCGCACGTTCGAAGTCCCCAAGCTCGACGATTACGTTCTGCCGATCGGCAAGGCGCGGATCATGCGCGAGGGCAAGGACGTGACGATCGTCAGCTATTCGATCGGCGTGGGCCTTTCGCTCGAAGCGGCCGAGAAGCTGGCAGAAGAGGGGATCGACGCCGAGGTGATCGATCTGCGCACGCTGCGTCCGCTCGATACCGAGACGGTGCTGGCGAGCCTCAAGAAGACCAATCGTCTGGTCATCGCCGAAGAGAATTGGGCGACCTGCTCGATCGCTTCGGAAATCCAGGCGGTCTGCATGGAGCAGGGCTTCGACGACCTCGATGCGCCGGTGCTGCGCGTCACCAACGAGGACGTGCCGATGCCGTATGCGGCGAACCTCGAGAAGCTGATGCTCGTCACCAGCGACAAGATCGTGGCAGCCGTGAAGAAGGTAACCTATCGGGGCTGAGGCTTCGACCGGATCGGTAAGCCATGACGGCGCGGGAAGGCAGCTTCCCGCGCCGTTGTGCGTTTGGCGGGGGCTGCCAGTTAGCTGGTGTACAGATCGCAGGTCGACCGCTTTGCGGTCGGCGAAGGGTTCGAGACCAGCGCGAACGTACGCCGGTCGCGGACGATGAACGACGCGACTGACCGAAGCTGCTGCGATCCGAGCAACCATGTCCCTGTCACCGGCACATATCTGTAGTTGATCTCCACAAACATCACGCCCGAGTTCTTGGGCGCGAGGACCTTCTGGTCCGGATCACCCATCCCGCCGGTAATGACGCTCCCCGGATGGCTCGCCGAATCGTCGGTTCCGTCGGTCCTGGTATTGATGCCGGCGGTCGGATCGTAGCTGGCGGCGGTATCTTCCGCAGTCGACGGCGTGCTCCCTTTGATCGTCGTGCGGCCGTAGCTCGAATCGTAACCGGCGCCCTTTTGCAACCCGATGCACCGCTGCCAGTGGATGCGCTGAACGCCCCCGGATTCCTCGAGGCTGGACAGGATGACCCGCCCGTTTGTGGTCAGCTTGATATCGGCGCCCTGCAGCCGCGTGGCCTGGAGCACATCATTGATATCGTATTCGCGCAACTGCTGCTGCGCGAGTTGGTTCGCCACGCCGACCCGCGATGCGTTGTCGGCAAGCGCGAGCGCGATCTGGCTGACCTTGAGGTTGGTCAAGGCGAGGTTCGAAACCTCGATCCCGTACAAACCCACTGCGAGCACGATCGGCAGCGACAGCGCGAATTCGAGCATGGCGACACCGCGGCGATCCGCCCCGAGACGCCGCAACCGGATCGATGGCGCGCTCATGTGCAGATCGTCTTTGGTGCGACGGCAGTCCCGCTCTGCGTCTGGTACGGCTGGTTCTTCAACAGCGTGCTGCCGATGATCGTCTGGGTCGTGGGCCACCCGAACAGCGATGCGACCGGGAAGATGCGCGCGTAGGTGATCTTCATCGTATAGACGGTCACGTCGCTCGCGCCGCCCTGGCCGCTGTTGCCGGGTCCTGCGCTGGCATCCCATTTCAAATTGCCGTTGATGTCGGAATAGCATTCGGTCGTCTGACGGATGCCGTCATTGTTATCGTCGTTGAACGGTTCGGGCCCCGCCTGTGCGAAGCTCGTGAAGTTCGTGCGGGTCGCGCACCAGGTCGCGGCGGCAGGCGTCGTGGCGCACGACGGTGTGATGGTGCCGACCAGCCCCCCCATGATGTTGATCACGCGTTGATCGATCGCGCCGGTCTGATCGGCAGCCCCCTGAATGGTGCTGTCGCGCGCCGCCTTCTGCACCGCGCCGTTGAGGATCGAACGGGCGTAGATCTGGTATGTGAGATCACACAGCCCCATCATCACCATGATCATGACGGGCGCGACGAAGGTGAACTCGACCAGCGTCGCGCCGCGCCGGTCCCCGATCAGGCTCTTCACTTCGATACCCGCAGCATCGCCACCTGCTTGGCGATCGTTTGGAAAGCAGCATCCAACGACTTGTTGTCACTGGCGTAATAGGCTTGCCCTTCAGACGCGCAGGCGGTCAGCTGCGGGGTCAGCGTCTGGCCGAACCCGATCACGAACACCTTGATGTTGCGCGCCTTTGCGGCAGTGCATTCGGCGAGGAAGCGCTGGTTGTGATAGTTTGTGTAGGTCGTCAGGTTGGCCGAATTCCCCGCCGCGACCTGTTTGCGATACGATTCGATCCCGTACATGCCGTAGAGGTCATCGTTGGGCGACATATCGCCGTCGGTCATGAAGACGATGTAGCGGTTGGGTGGGTTGCGGCCCGGCCAGGTCGACGTATCGTCCGCGAAGATCCCGTTGGGCGAGATCATGCGCGTGCCCCAGATCATGCCGGTGTCATGATAGGTACCGCCCTGCGGCACGAAGTCGGACGCGTTGACGTAATTGCTGACCTGGCTCCGCGTGAGCGTGTCGAGGCGCTGCACCGGCTTGCCGCACGATACGTAGCCGGACGCGATGTTGCCGTACATCGTCAGCGCGGTCCAGGTGCCGAGCGTCGTCGTACTGGCTGAGTCGCCATAGGGGTTAGCGCTGTTGGAACCGGTACCTGACCAGTTGTTGTTGATGTTCGAGTTGGACGCCGAGTCCAGCTGCGAAGCCGTGCCACGATAATAGACGACGTCGGGCCACATCGGACGCCACTTGGTCGCCGGGTCGCTGTTCGGAATAAGATCGGGATCGAGGTCGCCGGGAAGATTGTCCTGATCGAAGCTCGTCACGCCGGGCGTTGTGGTGCGTTCTTCGAGGCATCCCTGCCACTTGCTCGTCGCGCCGGTGAATTTGGTCGGATCGGGCACGGTCTGGCCCATCACGAAGTTACCGACGTCGAGCTTCGAATAGTCGTAGATCCAGCGCGGCTTCAACGGTTGGGTCGTCAGCGTGCACGTGCCGCCGTTGGCGGGCGAATAGGTGCGGGTATATTGCGTCGCCTGAGCGTTGGTGGTGTAACCCGTAGCGGGAACACGCCATGTCGTTACGAAGCAATCCGCCGCCTTGACGTTGGTGGCCGAACTGGCGGTTGCGTTCGCCTGGTTCATGTCTTCCTTCCAGCGGCGCGTGTCATAGCTCCAGTTGTTCACCAGATAGAGCGGAAACCCGGAGATATTGACGGTCGGGTCGGTCGGCGACACCGCCGCCACCGCGAAGCCTGCGTTGACCGTCGAGGTGTAGGTGACGAACCCGTAGCGGATATGCGTGGACGGATCGGCGCTGGCGGCGACCGTATCGTAGAAGTTGAGCACCGCGGTCCGCACGCCCGACAGTTTCGAGCCCGAGACTTCCTGCGCATAATAGCCGGTCGTACCGTCGGGGCGCGTGTAGGTCTTTACCGTCGGGCTGCACCCGGACGTCTGAGAGGCGAGGCAAGCCATCGACCCGGTCGTGTCGAGCACGAACATCACGTCGGTATCGGCAACGTCATAGCGCGCTTCGCACGTCACGTTGAGCGTGACCGAGCTGGTGCCGAGGATCTTGGAGACCGTCATCGGGACAGTCGCGGTTGCTTTCGCTTCGACCTGGTTGTCGGCGGTCTTGCTCGGCGTGAAACCGACCTTGGTCGTGCCGAGATACCCCGCCGTCGCTGGCGACGCGGTGTCCTTCTTGAAATTGTTGGCAAAGAACGCCTGCGCCTGCGCCACCGCGTCAGCATCGAGCGTCGTGTTGTTGCTGTCGGTCATTCCCTTGCGCCCAGCCAGCGCGCCTGCGTCGCAGGCTTGCTGCAACCGCGTCTTGACGACATAGAGACGGCTCATGTCGACGGCGGATCCTACCAGCCCGGTCAACGGGATCAAGAACATCGCCATCATGGCCAGCGTGTTGCCACGGACGTCGCGTGCCAATGTCGACAGCAGCCCGCGCGGGGGCGCTTTTTTCCTGGGTGCTTGCCCCGTCATGCTGCCTTCGTCCCTTGTTACGCATTCGCACGCTTCGGCCAGCGCTATGCCGCAGAAGGGAATAATCGCGCGTGATCGATCATGGTTAAGGCGCGCTAACCATCTGCATTCCGGGGGAACTCTGTGAACGGCGCGCAACATCCCGAACAGGCGCTCGCGCTGTCCTATGCACCTGTGAATTTGCGGGCCGGGGTGGAGGCATTGTTCACGCTCGACGAGACGCTCGGCCAGATCCTGCGGACCACGCGGGAACCGATGGTGGGGCAGATGCGGCTGACCTGGTGGCATGAAGCGCTCGCCGCGCTCGACACCGCGCCGCCGCCCGCGCAACCGGTGCTGCGCGCGCTGGCAGCGGAAGTGGTGGCGCGTGGTGTCAGCGGGGCGGATCTGGCCGGGATGATCGACGGCTGGGAGGTTCTGCTGGAACCCGATCCGCTCGATGCCGCGATGCTCGATCTCTATGCGGCACAGCGGGGCGGGAGGCTGTTCGTGCTGGCGGGCAGGATCCTGGGGGCAGGCCCGGGTGATCCGCTCGACCGCGCCGGGGCGGGGTGGGCGCTTGCCGATCTTGCCCGGCATTCGCGCGATGCCGGCGCGGCGGCGTTGCCGCGCGAACTGGCCGGGGCCGCCCTGCACGATGCGATGCGCGTCCGCTGGAGCGGCTCGGTCCGGTCGCTCGGTGCGATGACGTTGAGCGCCCGGATGGATCTTGCGGCACCCGCCGGTGCGGCAGTGCCGACCACCTCGCCGGCGCGGGTTGCGCGGCTCGCCTGGCATCGGCTTTCGGGGCGATAGGCTTTCCCGGCGCCTGCAAACCCGATAGCTTTGGGACGGGGATAGGGGGGATAGCAGATGTGGCGGTATATCGTGGGGTGCCTGGCGACGCTTGCGTTGGTCACGGCAGGGGTGTTGATGCTCAATCGCAATGCGCGCTCGGTTGCTGCGCTACCGCAGGCGGCGTTGCTGCAAGGCGTGGAGGGACCGGGACTGCCCGACGTGGCGCCTGCCGCGAGCGAACAGACCCGCGCGGCGAGGCGGTTCGATCGCTACGATCAGGACAGCAACGGATCGGTCGCGCGCGAGGAGTATCTGGCACCGCGGCGCAAGGCATTCGCCCGGCTCGACGCCAACCACGATGGCGCGCTGTCGTTCGACGAATGGGCGGTCAAGACGGAGGCGCGGTTCGCCGAAGCGGACAAGGACAAGTCGGGGACGATGACGCCGACCGAATTCGTGGCGACCGCACCCAAGCGCAAGCCGCCGCGTATTCGGCGGGACTGTCCCGCGCCCGAAGCCGCCGCCACCACGCCGGGCGACGACGGCTGAGCGGTCACGCCACCGCGAGCCAGTCGCCAAGCGCGGTGCGCGCACGGTCGGTGTACATCTTCTTGCGATCGGCTTTCTTGGTCCGGCCGGGGATCGGCGGGAACAGCCCGAAGTTGACGTTCATCGGCTGGTAGGTATCCGCAACGGCCGCACCGGTGATGTGATGCAGCAACGCGCCGAGCGCGGTCGTCACCGGCGGCGGCGTCATCGCGCGACCGCCCAGTTCGGCGACTGCAAACCGCCCCGCCATCAGCCCGACCGCAGCACTTTCGACATAGCCTTCGCAGCCGGTGATCTGTCCGGCGAAGCGGACGTTCGGGCGCGACTTCAGCCGCAGCGTCGGGTCGAGCAATTCGGGCGAGCGGATGAAGGTGTTGCGGTGCAGGCCCCCCAGCCGCGCGAACTCGGCATTCTCGAGCCCTGGGATCGTACGGAACAGGCGGACCTGTTCGGAATGCTTGAGCTTGGTCTGGAAGCCGACGATATTCCACAGCGTTCCACTGGCATTGTCCTGCCGCAACTGCACGACCGCATAGGGCCAGCGCCCGGTGCGCGGATCATCGAGGCCAACCGGCTTCATCGGCCCGTAGCGCAGCGTATCGACCCCGCGCGAGGCCGCGACTTCGATGGGCATGCAGCCTTCGAAATAGGGGGTGTTCTGCTCCCATTCCTTGAACTCGGTCTTCTCGCCCTCGATCAGCCCGGTGTGGAAGGCGATATACTGCTCCTGGTTAAGCGCGCAGTTGATGTAGTCCTTGCCTTCGCCCTTGTTCCAGCGCGACTGGAACCACGCGGTCTCCATGTCGATGCTGTCGAAATGGACGATCGGCGCGATCGCATCGAAGAACGCGAGCGAATCGGCACCCGTCGCGGATCCGATGCTCGACGCGAGCCCGGCCGCAGTCAGCGGGCCGGTCGCGACGATCACGGGCGTGTCCGGCAGCGTGTCGACGCGTTCCCGCACGACCGTGATGTTGGGATGTCCCCCCAGCGCAGCAGTGACGCCCGCCGAGAAACCGTCCCGATCGACCGCAAGCGCGGACCCGGCGGGGACCTTGTGGATGTCAGCTTCGCGCAGGATCAGCGATCCCAGCGTCCGCATCTCCTGGTGGATCAACCCGACCGCATTGCTGTCCGCATCGTCCGATCGAAAGCTGTTGGAGCAGACCAGCTCGGCCAGCCCGTCGGTCTGATGCGCGGGCGTCATTTCGCCGCCACGGTCCGCGGGCGCGCCGCGCATTTCCGAAAGCCGGACCTTGAAGCCCGCCTCGGCGAGCTGCCATGCGGCCTCAGACCCGGCGAGGCCGCCGCCGATGATGTGAATGTCCTGTGTCATGCCGGTCTCTTTGGCCATCACGGCACACCGGTCAACCATTCCTCCGCAGGTCGGGGTGCTTGCGACCGGGTAACCCACGATACCATATGGCTATTGGCGGCACGGTTCGTCGCTCGATCAGGAACGCCTTGCATGAAAATCTTCACGATCGGCTATGAGGCCGCGACGATGGACGGGTTCCTGTCCGCGCTCACCAGGGCGGGAGTCGTCCGCATCATCGACGTTCGCGCGCTACCCCTGTCGCGGCGGCCGGGGTTCTCCAAGACGTCGCTGGCGGCGTCGCTCGCTACCGTCGGGATCGACTATGTCCACCTGAAGGCGCTGGGCACGCCCAAGGCGGGGCGCGATGCCGCCAAGAAGGGTGACGTGGAAACGCTCGAGGCGGTCTACGCCGATCAGCTCGAGCTTCCCGAGGCGCAGGTGCAGGCGGCACGAATGCTCGAACTCGCGGCGGAACGGCCTAGCGCGTTGCTATGCTACGAACGCGACCCCCGGCATTGCCACCGTACGCTGCTGCTGGAGGCGGAGGCACAGGGGGCCGAGGTCGTCGACCTGTATGTCGATTAGGGCGAAGATTGGCGGCCATCAGCCCGCGACGGGCAGGGCCACCTTGCCATTCTCGTCACGCGTCAACGGACCGTAGGCAATCACCGTCTCGAGCAGTAACGGCCCGCCATACAGGTGCGGGAACATCTGCCCGCCGCGCGACTCTTCCCACTTCAGCCCCGATCCGAACGATCCGAGATCGACCGCTGCGAGATGCAGATCGCTTTGCCCGGCGAAATGCTTGTCGACGGTTTCGGTGAGTTGATCCGCCGTCGACAGATGGATGTAGCCATCGGCAAGGTCGACCGGCGCACCGGCGAAGGACCCTTCCGTCTCCAGCGTCGTCATCTGCTCGGCAGTGAGCACCTTGTAGGCAGTAAGGGGCAGGTCGCTCATTCACCATCCTCCGGACCAGCCGCGCTGTCGTCGCTCGTGTCCGCGCCGTCGTCCGGCGCAAGCTCGATCTTGGTCAGGTCGCGGACGTCCGCCTCGGCATCGCCTTCGGCTTCCTCGATCCGCGCCGCCGAGACGACATGCTCGTTCTTGCCGACATCGAACAGCCGCACGCCCGCCGAGTTCCGCCCGATCACGCGCATCGACCCGAGCGTGGTGCGGATCACCTTCGCCTGGTCGGTGACGAGCATCAGCTGGTGGCCCTTGGTTGCGGCGAAGCTCGCGACGACCGGACCGTTGCGCGGGATGTTGTCGATGTTGGTGATGCCCTGGCCACCACGACCGCTGCGGCGATAGTCATAGGCCGACGACAGCTTGCCGTAGCCATTGGCGCAGACCGTCAGGATGAACTGCTCGCGCTCCATCAGTTCCTGATAGCGGCCCGTGTCCATCGTCGGCTCACCGTCGCGCTCGCCCTTCCACGGCGCGAAACGGAGGTAATCCTCGCGTTCCTCGGGCGTAGCGCCGACGCGGTGGAGGATCGAAAGCGAGATGACCTTGTCGTCGCCCTTGAGCAACATGCCGCGCACGCCGGTCGAGTTGCGACTCTGGAACTCGCGGACTTCGTCGGCGGCGAAGCGGATCGCCTTGCCGGCGCGCGTCGCGAGCAGGACGTCGTCATGCTCGCTGAGCAAAGCAACGCCGATCAGCCGGTCCTCGGCATCGATGCCTTCGAACTTCATCGCGATCTTGCCTGCGGTGGGCACATTGGTGAACGCGTCCATCGAGTTGCGCCGCACGCTGCCGCCCGCGGTCGCGAACATCACGTGGAGCTTGGCCCATTCGGCCTCGTCCTCCGGCAGCGCCAGCACGGTCGAGATCGTCTCGCCATCGGCGAGCGGGAGCAGGTTGATCATCGGACGACCACGCGTGGCGGCGCCACCTTCGGGAAGCTTCCAGACCTTCATCCGGTAGACCTTGCCGAGCGTCGAGAAGAACAGGACCGGGGTGTGGGTGCTCGTCACGAATAGGTTCGTGATCGCGTCCTCGTCCTTGGTCGCCATGCCGGCGCGGCCCTTGCCGCCGCGCGCCTGTGCGCGGAACGTGTCGAGCGTGGTGCGCTTGATATAGCCCTGCATCGTCACGGTGACGACCATGTCCTCGCGCTCGATCAGATCCTCGTCGTCGATGCCATCGGCGGCAGCGGCGATTTCGGTCTTGCGCGGCGTCGCGAATTCGGCGCGGACCGCGACGAGTTCCTCGCGCATGACCGCGTACAGCTTCGCGCGGTTGCCGAGGATCTCGAGCAGTTCGGAGATCGAATCGGCGAGGCCCTGAAGCTCGTTGCCGATCTCGTCGCGGCCCAGCGCGGTGAGGCGGTGGAGGCGCAGATCGAGGATCGCGCGGACCTGCGCTTCGGACAGGCGATAGGTGTCGCCGGTGACTTCGGCTTCGACCGCCTCGACCAGCTTGATGTAGGGCGCGATCTCGGCGACCGGCCAATCACGGCTGAGCAACGCTTCGCGCGCGGCGGCGGGGCTGGACGATCCACGGATGATCTTGACGACTTCGTCGAGGTTGGTGACCGCGATGACGAGGCCGAGCAACAGATGCGCACGCTCGCGTGCCTTGGCCAGTTCGAACTTCGAGCGCCGCGTGATCACTTCCTCGCGGAAGGTGATGAACGACGTCAGGATGTCGCGCAGGTTGAGCAGCTCGGGCCGACCGCCGCGAATCGCGAGCATGTTGGCGGGGAAGCTCGATTGCGCGGGCGTGTGCCGCCACAACTGGTTGAGCACGACATCCGGGGTCGCATCGCGCTTCAGGTCGATGACGATGCGGACGCCTTCGCGGTTCGATTCGTCGCGAATGTCGCTGACGCCTTCGATCCGCTTTTCCTTGGCGGCGTCGGCGATCTTTTCGACCAGGCCGTTCTTGCCGGTCTGGAACGGGATTGCGGTCAGGACGATCGAGCGACGGTCGCCGCGGCCTTCCTCGATGACGTAGCGCGAGCGCACGATCACCGAGCCACGTCCGGTCTCATACGCCGAACGCGCGCCTGCGCGGCCGAGGATGATCGCGCCGGTCGGGAAATCGGGGCCGGGGACGATCTCAATCAGTTCGTCGGTGGTCACTTCATCGCGCGCGCCGGTCGCGGCGTCGATCAGCGCGAGCGTCGCATCGACGACTTCGCCGAGATTGTGCGGCGGGATGTTGGTCGCCATGCCAACCGCGATGCCGCCTGCGCCGTTGACGAGCAGGTTGGGGAAGCGCGCCGGGAGCACCGCAGGCTCGCGCTCGGAGCCGTCATAGTTGGGGACGAAGTCGACGGTGTCCTTGTCGATATCCTCGAGCAGCGAATTCGCGACCTTGGCGAGACGCGCCTCGGTATAGCGCATTGCCGCAGGCGGATCGGGATCCATCGAGCCGAAGTTGCCCTGACCGTCCATCAACGGCACGCGCATCGACCAGTCCTGCGTCATGCGCGCGAGGGCGTCGTAGATCGAGCTGTCGCCGTGCGGGTGATATTTACCCATCGCATCACCGACGATGCGTGCGCACTTGCGATACGGCCGGTTGTAGACGAACCCGCTTTCGGACGCGGACCAGAGAATGCGGCGGTGGACCGGCTTCAGGCCGTCCCGAACGTCGGGCAATGCGCGCGCGACGATCACGCTCATCGCATAGTCGAGGTAGCTCGACTTCATCTCGTCGACGATCGAGATCGGGGCAATATCGGAAGGGTCGGCGAGTAGCGTCTCGTCGGTCAATTTGCGGCGCCTTAGGCTGTGTTACGGGATTGCGACAACCCTAGCGGGTCGTGCGGGTGAATGCCACCCCCGAGCGGCATCCGAAACGATCAGAAGGGGACTTCTCCGCCCTCGTAATCGAACAGCTTGCCGCTGTCGGGAACCTTCAATCCTTCGATCGTATCGAGCAATTGCAACGCGGCACGCTCGGTATCGAACAAACGCCCCGGCTGGACATTGCCCTGAAACGGCTTGGACAGTGCCGTGTTGACGGTGCCGGGGTGCAGGCCGACGACGATCGCGCGGTCGTTGCGGCGCTTTTCCTCGATCGCAGCGGTCCGGATCAGTTGGTTGAGCGCAGCCTTGGCGGCGCGATACCCGTACCAGCCGCCCAGCTTGTTGTCGGAGATACTCCCCACGCGCGCCGAGAGTGCGGCGAACACACACCGTCCGGTCCTGGGCATGACCGGGAGGAAATGCTTGGCGACGATCGCCGGGCCGATCGCGTTGATCGCGAAGGCACGCGCGAGCCACGCGGGATCGAGCTCGCGCAGTGCCTTTTCGGGGCCGCGTTCGCCTTCGTGCAGCAGGCCGGTCGCGACGATGACCAGGGTGGGAGCAGGGCCCTTGGCGACATGGGCCGCGGCTGCGGCGATCGTGGCTTCCTTCTCCAGATCGAGATGGAGATCGCCCTCGCGCGACCGTGCGAAGCCGTAGACGTGGTCGAACACGCCTTCGTCGAGAATCGCCGTTTCCAGCGCCGCGCCGATCCCGCCGGATGCGCCGATGATGACAGCCGATGTCATGCGCGGGTGAACCTCCAGCGATCTGCGGTGCTTTCGTCCGCGTCGTAGCGATAGCCGTCGCTGTCGAACCCCTTCATAGCCTCGATATCGGTGATCCGGTGTTCGCACAGCCAGCGCGCGACCATGCCGCGCGCCTTCTTGGCGTGAAAACTGACGAAGCGGGGGCCATCGGGGCCGGGTTCGCGGAAATCGACATCGATCACGCGCACATCCTCCAGCTTGTCGGCGACGGCATGGAAATACTCCTGGCTGGCGAGGTTGAGGACGACGCCCGACCCTTCCTCGGCAACGGTATCGCGCACCGCAGTCGCGATCCGGTCGCCCCACCACTCATACAGCGACTTGCGCCGCGGCGCCCAGCGGGTGCCCATTTCGAGGCGATACGGGCGCATCGCGTCGAACGGGCGGAGCAAGCCGTAGAGCCCGGACAACAGGCGGACATGATCCTGCGCGAAGTCGAGCGCGGGGGCATCGAGGGTGGCAGCCTCGAGGCCGGTATAGACGTCACCTGCGAACGCGAACAGCGCGGGCCGCTCGGGCGAATCGGCGAAGGTGGCGAACCGGTCGGCGTTGAGTTTGGCAAGTTTCGGCGAAATGCTCATCAATTCGGACAAGCGTTTTTGCGACAGATGCGCGGCCGCCTTGGCGAGCGTTTGCGCCTCGCTTTCGAACTGTGGGCGGGTCGGTTCGATCGGCGGCAGCGCACTGTCGTAATCGAGCGTTTTGGCGGGGGAGAGCAGGGCAATCATCGTTAGCGGCGGTAGCCCCGCGTCCTTCGCGCGTCAAAGTGTTGCGCATCGTTTCCGAAGGGAACCTCAGCGAGTTCAAGCGTTGTTCAGCCCGGTGGCCGCAATCGGCGTCGCTTGACGGTGGTACCCGTGGCGCTAGAGCGGCTTGGCATTTCCCCCGCAAGGTTGCCCTTTCGAGGCATGAGGAGAGTTCGGCGATGAAGAAGGTTTCGAAGATTGCACTGGCCGGGGCGCTTGTCGTCTCGATCAACGGTGCTGCGCTGATTGCGCCTGCGTTTGCGAAGAAGAAGGAAGAAGCAGCGGCCGGGCCGACGATTTCCAAGGAAGTTCGCGATGGTTTCGTGACGGCGAAGGCCGCGCTGGAAGCAACGCCGAAGGATCTCCCGAAAGCTGAGGCGAGCATCGCCGCGATGGATGCGGCTGCCAAGTCGGATTACGAGAAGTACATCGCGAGCAGCCTGCGTCTCGCGCTCGTCAACGCACAGAGCACGGGCCAGACCGACGCCCAGCGTGCAGCCGCGCTTGCGCCAATGCTCGACGCGCTGATCGCCAACCCGGCGACGCCGAAGAACGAAGTCGCGATCCGCACCAACGAGCGGGCTGGCCTGTCCTTCACGCAGAAGAAGTATGCGGAAGCGGCTGCTGGCTATCAGAAGGCGAAGGACCTCGGATACACCGACGCCGATCTGCTGCTCAACATGGCGCGGTCGAAGGTCGAGGCGGGTGACGTCGACGGTGGCGTCGCAGCACTCGATCAGGCGGTCAAGGCCGAGGAAGCCGCCGGTCGCGTACCGCCGGAAGCCTGGTACAAATATGCGTTCACGCGTCTGTACAAGGCCGGCAAGGACGAAGCGGGCGATGCGTGGACCGCGGGCTGGCTGTCGCATTACGGCACCAAGCAGAACTGGCGCGCGGCGATCTACACGTTCGGCTTCCAGGGGCCGAACGCCGCCAAGTACAGCAAGAACCGCGTCGACCTGTTCCGCCTGATGTGGGCGACCAAGAGCCAGGCGGGCCTGACCGAATATCTGCAATATGCGGATTCGGCGCTCAAGGTCGGCTTGCCGAACGAGGCGAAGGTCGTGCTCGACGAAGGTACCGCGGCCAACGTCGTTCCGGCGACCAACGTGCTCGGCAAGGAACTCGCTGGTCTGGCGAAGACCGGGATCGCGGGCAGCACGCCGGCTGCAACCAAGGAAAAGAACGCCCAGGCTGCGGCCAAGGGTGATCTGGCAGGGCAAGCGGGCGACGCCTATTTCGGCTCGCGCAACTATACCAAGGCCGTCGAGATGTACCGTCTGGCCGAGAGCAAGGGCCCGACCGACGCGGATCGCAACAGCCTGCACCTCGGCATGGCGCTCGCGCTGTCGGGCGACAAGGAAGGTGCCAAGGCGGCACTCGCCAAGGTCGCGAGCGAGCCCAACAAGTCGATCGCACGGCTGTGGCAGACCTATGTCGCGGCACCGCCTGCGGCGTAACGCTTCAACGGCGAACAATAAAAAAGGGCGGTCCGTTCGGGCCGCCCTTTTTCGTGTCCGTTGCGGGTTCAGGAGCTACGGATCGGGATCCCCGGAAGCGACTTGGCGGTCCGGATCGTCAGCGAGGTCTTGACGCTCGCGACGTTCGGCGCAGGCGTCAGCTGGGTCATCAGGATCTCCTGGAAGCCCTTCAGATCACTCGCAACAATCTTCAAGATGAAGTCGATCTCACCGTTCAGCATGTGGCATTCGCGGACTTCCGGGATCGTCGCGACATGCTGTTCGAACGCCGCCAGATCCTGCTCGGCCTGACTGCGCAGGCTGACCATCGCGAACACGGTGATCGGATATCCGAGTGTTGCCGGGTCGATTTCGGCATGGTAGCCGCGGATCGCACCGGCCTCCTCCAGCGCGCGTACACGGCGCAAACACGGCGGCGCGGTCAGCCCTACGCGCTCGGCCAGATCGACGTTGGTCATCCGCCCGTCGTCCTGCAGCAATTCCAGGATGCGTCGGTCGATCGAATCAAAGGACATTACGTAAAGCTCCTTGGCAAAGCGCGTTTGCCATCGTGTCGTTGGCGGGCGATATAATATAATTACCGCGTAACGCAATTGTCCCACATTGCTCCGTCGTAAAATCTTCGGTTTCGAAAGCAGTTGCGTGCGCGTAGAACCGGTGCGACGCTCGACCGTAACGATACCCCCGAGGATTGCCGCCTTTGCGTTTCGACGACAGCCTTGAAACCGTCCTGTCCGGCGACATGACCTCCCCGATCGGTGCGCAACTCGCTTGGCGGCAGCTGGTCGATCTGATCGGGCGCGGGCGTGCGGCTGCCAATGACGACGTCATCGCGCGGTTGCGGATGATCCGCGGATCGGTGGCGCCGCCGGTGCGCACCGCGAGTGCACGCGCGATCGCCGACGCGGCACCACCCCTGGCGCTGGTGATGGTGTTCGCCGAAGACGAGATCGCGGTCGCTACTCCGGTCCTGCGGGGGGCGCAGCTCGCGCCGGCGGACTGGGCGGAGTTGCTGCCGCTTTTGTCCCCGACGGGGCGCTCGATCCTGCGGCATCGACGCGATCTTCCGGGGGAGGTGGTGGCCATGCTGGCAAGCTTCGGCAGCGTGGATTTCGTCCTCGCCCCTCCGGAAACGGTCGACCGTGCGGAGGAAGGCGCGGTGCCGGACGAACGCACGATGCGTTGCCCCGCCTCCGACGACGCGGGGACGGTGGCCGGTCCGATCTTTGGTGTTGCAGAGACGCCGGTCACGACGCCCGCCCAAGCTGGCGAAAATCCGCCGGGCGGATCGTCTGACATCGCCGAGATGCTCAAGCGGATCGCCGCCTATCAGCGTACGCGCGCCGCCACGCTTGCGGAACGCAGCGCGCGGCCCACTGCACCGGAGCAAAGTGTGCCAAGTGATCAATTCGATTTCGAAGCGGACGCCTCGGGCACGATCCGCTGGGTCGATGGGATAGCGCGTGCGGCGCTCGTCGGAATCTCGCTGGCGCAGGCATTCAGCGAGGAGGGGGTGTCCGGGGTCGATCGCGCAGTCGCGGAGGCATTTCGCGCCAGGGTGGATTTCCAGGATTTGCGCCTGTTTGTCGCCGGGAGGTCGGAGGCGGCAGGAACATGGCAGATCAGCGCCGGGCCGGTGTTCGACGGCGCGACCGGCAGCTTCAGCGGTTTTCGCGGAACGGCGAGCCGCGCCGATGCCGACGACCTTGCCGCACCGCCCGTGCCCAACGCGTCCGCGGTGGCCGATGCGTTGCGCCAACTCGTCCACGAACTGCGAACGCCGACCAACGCCATCGCCGGCTTTGCCGAGATGATCGAAACCGAGATGCTCGGTCCGGTCGCCGAGACCTACCGCGAACACGCGACCGACATTCGCCACCAGACGGCAGACTTGCTGGGCGCGATCGAGGACATGGACACGGCCGCGCGGGAGGAGACGGTTGCTGGCCAGCCGCTTGGCGAAGGCGTATCGGTTACCGACATGCTCGATCGGATCGCGACCGATCTTGCCCCGCTCGCAACGCTGCGCGGGGCCACCATCGCGCTGCACGGGCTCGACGAGACGCTGTGTATTGCAGGCGACGGCCGCGCGGTCGAGCGGTTGATCGGCAGGTTGCTGGCAACGCTGGTCGCCGCCGCCCGAGCACGTGAACAGATCGGCGTAGTCGTATCCGCAATCGGACCCGACCGGATCCGTCTGGTGTTCGACCGGCCTCGGGGGCTGGCGAGCCATTCCGATGAAGACCTGGCGACGACCTCCGCGGACGCACCGGACGATGCAGATAGTACACCGACGCTCGGCACCGGCTTTGCGCTGAGGCTGATCGCGAACCTTGCCTCCGAACTGGGTGGTGGGCTCGATATCGGGCGAGAAGCGCTGACCTTGCAGCTGCCGACCAGAACCGCGCGGACACGCGAGCAGGTTTCGCGCCGCTGATCGTGGCCCTGAGCGGCTTCTGCACAATTGCAGTCTGTCTTTGCTGATGGGTTCGCCCCCGCGAGTCGCATTGACGCCGAACACCATGCGCGGCGCGGACACGCTGAAGGCAATTGCGGTCGCATATATCGGCTGCATTCGCTTGCTCGGCTCGGCGTTCCCTCGCTGCCTTTAGGGCATGCCCGTACGCTCCACGGCAGCCATGTTGAGGGTTCGCCGCAAATCCAGTGTTGTGACAGCCTGTTGTTACGGATTTCGCACGACGCGGGGCCAGGGCGGCATCGCCGCGCGAGGTGATTCTGTCTGCAGGCTTGCCAGCGGCGGGCGGTGGACGCTAACGGAGAGGGGGGGGCCTGTAGCTCAACTGGTTAGAGCTGGCCGCTCATAACGGCTAGGTTGCGGGTTCAAGTCCTGCCGGGCCCACCATTCTTCGCTTGCCTTCCGCAACCGCGCACGGCAAAGCCGCGCGGAGCGGCGCTGATGCGCCGCAGTCCGGAGATCCGGGCAGGGCGGAACGATCCGCCTCGCCCAAATGGGATCGGGGAGTGGCGCAGTCCGGTAGCGCGCCTGCTTTGGGAGCAGGATGTCGCAGGTTCGAATCCTGTCTCCCCGACCATTCTTTTTACAGCTCAGGTATCGCAGATCTCCGCGCCTACCTTGCGAGATTGTGCCCAAGTCACAATCCTAGCTTCCGCCCGCAGGTTCTTCTGCACCTACAACGGCAGAACGGACCCGAAAGCCGAAGCCATTCTCGCTGGTCCAGACCATCGTCACCGGTGCTTGCGTGCTGCGGTTGCCAGTAAACCGGACGATCACCCCCTCTATTCTCACTCGGTCGGCCGTTTCGCCGATGATGTGTCGGGGAAAGACAGACGCGTTCTCCAGCCGGGCCGACCAAATTTTTGCGGCCGCCGCCGAACCCTCGGCGGTCGTACCAGCCCAATCGATTCGAGCTTGATCGAAGAACAGATGGCGGATTGCGTATTCTGTACGGTCGCCTCGAATTCCCGCGAACCAATCGCTTCCATACGCATTGCGCGCGAGCGCGGCGGCGGCCCGGTCGCCTTCAAGCAACGTGCACCCGGCAAGTCGGGCAATATCGTTGCGGTACTGTCGGCCATCGAGCAGCGCACAGGCCGGCAACGCCGCTACTGCCTCGCGGGCAAGGTTGAACGCGAGCGGCACTGCCAGCCCGGTATCGCACGTGGACTGGACAGCCTTGCGGATGGCAGCGGGATGGCCTGAGCGGGCAGGGTCGACCGCTTCGACGGACACCGACCAAGGATGGAGGCAGATTGACGGGCCGTCCGCACTGGGCACCGGCGCAAGCGTACGGTCAAAAAGCGCGGCTGCGGAGCGCACGCGTTCCCAAGTGTCTAGCGGCACGGCCGTCGCCAGCGTGCCGCTGGCGGCAGTCCGGACCTCTACACGAGGTTCCTCGCCGGGACGGCGCATGAAAGCAACCACGCCTGCCGGTTTGCCATAGCCGTTGATGAAAGACGCGCGGACAATTTTGCCGCTGCTACTGGCGACGCTCTGTACCGTAGGCAGAGGGTAAGGCCCCGGCTTCGGCCCTGCCGTATTTGCCTGAGGGGCGAGGGCAGACGCAATGGCGATAACGATAGTAGGCGTTTGCATCATCGGGGGTTCTCCGGGCTGTTGCTGCCTTCTGCCTTCTTCGGAAGGCCTGTCGTAAATGCGCTTTCCGATGGCACTGCCAAAGCCACGTACGCCGCCGTTCGTCAAAGATAAGCGCGCGTGGCCAACCCTGTCGCTATACCCGCGTAACCGAAAATCCGATGATCAAGGTTTGCCGTCACTGGCGATCGTTACCGTATAACTAGGTCCGTTCCGTGTACTGACCTCGTAAAGCAACAGCGGGGCCGATCAGGTCGCGACGCGAGCACGACTGACCACGCGCAACGGCGGCGTCCGGGTGTCTCCCCCGCTCAAACCTTCATGCGCGGCATACCGAGAAAATCGCGTTTGCCGAGTTTCATTCCTTGAGCGCGAAGGATCGCATAGGCCGTCGTCGCGTGAAAATAGAAGTTCGGCTGTGAGAACGACAACAGAAAGTTCGCGCCCGTGAACGGCATCCTCATCTCGCCAAACGCGAATTGCGTATCTGCGTCAGCCAGCGCGTCGATAGTATCGCGATCGAGCGCCGAGAGCTCTGCTGCGGTGCGCTGCAGGATATCGCGGAGACCCGCGAGATCGGTCGGCCAGGCGCTCATGTCGGGCGAGAAGCTTCCGGTACGCGCGCCCTGGATGCCGCCGATCGAGTGCACCGCACAGGATTTGATCTGGTAGCCGAGCGGCAGCATGTCGGGCGCGAGCCGAGCGTCGACGAGGTCGGCCTGCGTCATGTCGCGTTCCACGCAGAACGCCTCGGCCTTGCCGATGATGCCGTCGAGCGCACCGAGGATCTGAATGTTGGAGGGGATCACGGCGTCGTAAAGGGAGAAGGACATGTCACGCTCCGGCTGTTTGCACGAGCATGGCGGTTCCCGCGGCGATATGCCAGCGGCGCTTGGAATACCGTCGATGCATCGCCGGGCGGCGGCTGGGCCCGTACTTCCGACCGGACGACCTTTGCGCCGAGACGACGCGCGAACCCTTATGATGACCCGGTCGATCGAAACGATCTGTACGACGCGGGCTGCTGGGGAATTGGGGGGGCTGCGACGCGTTGAGCCTTACGAACGGGGTTTCGCCATGGCGCGAAAGGAACGTCAGCGAAGGGTGACGGCAGGCTTCGCGTGCGTGCCGATCCAGTCCGCCATGGTGTCGAGCGCCAGCGGGGCGATCGTCTCCTCGATGTCGTTATATTCCCCGACGGTCCCGGTCTTCGCCGTCTGGAACAGGTGGTTGAGGCCGGGCAGTTCGACGATGGTGACATCGGGATTGGCTTTGGTCGCCAGGCGGATCGCGGGAAGGTTCTGCTCGGGGAGCACTTGCCCGTCCCGCGCGCCGTTCAGGGCGAGGATCGGGCATGTCACGGCCGCCAGCGTCGGGCGGGGATCATAGTCGAGCAGGTCGCGCATCCATCCCGAGCTGAGCGCCGTCGCCATCATCTCGGCCTGTCCGTTCGCGCGGATCGTGGCGCTGCCCTCCGACGCGATGACCTTCATCGCGCGCGCTTTCGCTTCCGCCGCGTCCTTCGACCCGCGCATCGCCGCCATGACGTGATCGATCAGGCGTTGATCGCGACGGATCTGCGCGGGCGTCTGGCCCATCGCGGGCGATAGCCTGGCGCGCTGCGCGGCCAGCACTTGCGACAGGGGTACGCCGGGACCGGCCAGCAGGACGATGAACGCGATTCGCGGATCCCTGGCGGCAACCTTCGGAGCGACCACGCCGCCCTCGCTATGCCCGATCAGGCCGATCCGCTTTGGATCGATGTCGCTGCGGTCGCGCAGGAAGGTGACGTCGGCGGCGACATCGCGCGCGAAATCGTCGTCGGTCGCGGCGGCAAAGTCCCCGGTCGATAGTGCGACACCGCGGTCATCCATGCGCAGCACCGCGATCCCGTCGCGCGTCAGCCGGTCGGCGATCACCGCGAACGGCTTGTGCCCGAGGATCGTCTCGTCGCGGTCCTGCGCCCCCGACCCCGTGATCAGCACCACCGCCGGAAACGGGCCCTTGCCCGCGGGCAAAGTCAGCGTGCCCGCCAGGCGCACGCCGGGGGCGCTTTCCACCGTCACTGTTTCGGCGCGGTAGGGAAAGGGGGGCAGCGGCGTCTGCGGGCGTCTGGGCGCCGCTGCCTGCGTCGCGCGCCGGGTGAGGACCAGCGCACCCTTATAGTCGGGGCCGCTCCATGTGCCGTCGATCACCTGGCCGTCGGCGGCGAGTGTTCCGGTGAAGCTGCTGCCGTTGAGGCTGAATCGAACGGTCTGGCCGGTGCGCGCGAGTGTGGAGAGCGGCACGCCGTAGGCAAGCTGGTCGGGCGAATCGAGCGTGACGATCGTCCCGCGGGCATCGGTCGTGACGTGGAGGATCAGGCGGATGGTGGCACCCGCGGGCGTGATCGCGCCCGTCCAGTCGCCGTCGAGGCCGGTGATCACCCGCGTGTCCGGCTTGCCCGCGGTCAGGACGAGCGGAAGCGCCGCGCCCTGCCGCCATTCGCCGACCCAGGCCTTGCGCGCTTCGTCCCAACGCCCGGCATAGCTGCCGTGGATCGCCGCGACCGCGAAGCCGAGCGTGCCGCCGTCCACCGTCACGCTGTCGAGCGGGATCGGGGCAGGGGTCTGGTCGGGGCTCTGCATCACGCCGCTGTAGCCGCCACCGGGCGCGGCGGTGATCGTCACCCCGATCCGCAGCGTGACGCCGGGCGGAACGCTGAGCGTGCCGTGCCAATCCCCCGCCACCTGCTGCGCCCGCGCTGCGCCGGGTGCGATCACTGCGATCGCGAGCATTGCCGCGAGCAATGCGTGCCCACCGATGATCCGGGCCATCCCCTGTCTCCTCTTTTGCGTCCCGGTCGGACGAGACCGATCCCGGCCTGATTGGTAGCGAAGGGCAATCCCCAGGCGTCACCGCGTTTCGGACGATGCGAGATGGTACAACAGATACAGTCTTAATGCCTGAAGAGTGGTACTATTTCGAAGTACTGCAAGACTGGCGGGAAGGTAACGATAGGTTTATTTGCTCAAAACGGCACAAACGAAACTTAACCGGATCCGTTGGTCAGGCAAGTGGTCGGTCCGGTTACAGGCTGGACCCCGAGCGCGTCGGAGCTTGCTGCCCGTTGCTCTGCTCGCGTCGGTGGCGGACGACGACGGCGGCAACCCCGTGGCCACACCGTCGGCGGACGCGATCGGTGCAGGCGCGGTGCAGGCGATCCCTTCTCAGCCAGCCGTCTTTCCCCCAAGGACGCTCTCTCCCCGGCTGCGACGACCGGAGGATTCGGGCGGGGTATGGGGGGCGACGTTTGAGCAGTCATCGGAAGCCGGTTCAGGCGCGGGCGCAGCGGACCTATGACGCGTTGCTCGATGCGGCGGGGCATCTGCTCGGCGAAGTCGGGGTCGAACGCATTTCGAGCAACATGATCTGCGAGCGGGCGGGCACCACGCCGCCCGCTTTCTATCGCTATTTCGACGACAAATATGCGATCATCGCGGCGCTCGCCGAGCGGCTGATGAAGCGGCAGAACGTCGCGCTGGAGACCTGGGTTGCGCGCTACGCAGGCGCCGAACTCGACGTGCTGGCCGACAAGACGGTCGAATTGCTGCGGATGATGCATGCGATCACGAGCAGTGAACCCGGTGCCTTGTGGATCATGCGGTCGCTCCACGCGGTGCCGAGCCTGACGCACATCCGGTTGCAATCGCACAATTTCGTCGCGGACATGCTGACCGATCTCTACGCGCCGCATCTGCCCCACGTCGACCGCGCGCTGTTGCGGCGGCGGACCCGGCTTTCGGTAGAACTGGCCTATTCGCTCGACGAGATGCTGAAAGAAGAGGACGTCGACCCCGAAGCGGTGTTTGCGGATGCGGGGTTCGTGTTCAAGGCGATGTTCGATTATCCCGAATACCGGCGGCCCTGAAGCGTTCGTGACAATCGCAAGTCGCTGGTGTCATTAAAATGATACCTTAAACTACCATATGCCGCCCCGACTCGATAAAGGGTGGGGCTTGCAATGACGTATTCGGTAGTATCCCGCACGGCTCTGGCCGTTGCGATCGCTGGCGCTGCACTTTCGAGCGGCACCGCCGTCGCGCAGACCGATCCGACCGCGGTGTCCGACCCGACGCAGACGTCGACCAGCGGCGACGATATCGTCGTCACCGGGCGCGCGGGCGTGAAGGGGCAGCGCAAGGTCGATACGAGCTATGCGATCTCGACCATCTCGGATCAGGACCTGCGGGTCCGCGCGCCGATCGGTGTGGCCGAGGCGCTCAAGCAGGTGCCGGGCTTCTACACCACGCCGACGGGGGGCGAAGTCAGCAGCGGGGTGCGCGTCCGCGGCATCCCAAGTGACGGTTTCCAGACGGTGGCGCTGCTCGAGGACGGCATTCCGATCCAGGGCGATCCGGGGCTCGGCTGGCTCAACGGCGACCAGTCGCTGCGGATCGACCAGACGATCGAGCGGATCGAAGTCGTGCGCGGCGGGCCCTCGGCGATCTTCTATTCGAACGCGCCGGGTGCCGCGATCAACTTCATCACGCGGCGCGGCGGCGACCATCTCGAGGGCTTGGTCCGCTACGAAGCGTCGAGCTATAATTCGCACCGCGTCGACGGCTGGCTCGGCGGACCGATCGGCAAGAGCGGCTGGCGCTTCTTCACCGGCGGTTATTACCGGCTGTCGGATGGCCCGCACAATTCGGGCTTCACGCAGGACAAGGGCGGGCAGATCCGCCTCAACGTCTCGCGCGACTTCGATCGCGGGTCGGTGACGCTGGGCGTCAAGCGGATCGACGAGCGCGTCGGGTACTGGGGCGGCGGGATCTACACGACCGACCGCGCGGGCGACATCGTCAGCGTGCCCGGGCTCAACAACCGCAAGGAAAACATCGCGGGGCCGGACACGCGCTATTTCAATTTCCTGACGCCGGGCGGCGACGTGAAGTTCGACAATGCGCTCGGCAGCACGGTAAAGCTGACGCAGCTCAGCCTGCACGCGGACTATGCGCTTAGCGACACGTTCAAGGTGCAGGAAAATCTCCGGTATCGCGACAGTTTCACGCAGCGCAACAGCATCACGCCGTACTCGGTCGCCCCCGCCGGCAGCTTCCTGAGCGCCAATTACGGCAAGGCGGTCAACGCCGGGGCGCGCCAGAGCCTTGGCCTGTTCTACCGCGATTCCGGCGCGGCGTTCGACCTCAAGAACCAGAATGGCAACGGCCTCGCGCTGGTCGATCTCGCGCGCACGCATACCGTGCCGCTCGAGGAGGTGATCAATGACACGCGCGTCGTCGGTGCGGTCGATCTGCTGGGGCATCACAACCTCGCGCTCGGCTTCTATTTCGCGCATGAGAATGAGCAATATGGTGCGCTCAGCGCATCGGTGCTGACCGACGTCACCAACCATGCCGACGTGCTCGACGTCTATCTGCTCTCCAACACCGGTGCGAAGCTCGCGCCGCTCACCAATGGCGGGGTGGTCGGCTACGGTGCCGAATACGCCAATGGCAGCGGAAAATCCGACAATATCGCGGTCTATGCCAGCGACGAGTGGCAGATCACCCCACGCTTCCGGCTCGACGGCGGCGTGCGCTACGAGCAGATCCAGACATCGGGCCGGGTCGAGGGCAGCCGCAAGATCAACCTCGGCCAGAGCGCGACCCCGGCGGACGATTCGGTCGGCGTCGGCACCGGCGTGTTCACGCCCTTCTCGCGCAAATACGATGGGTTCGCTTATACCGCCGGGGCCAACTACCAGCTCCGTCCCTATGTAGGCGCGTTCGTCCGCTACACCAACACCTTCCGCCTGCCCGCGATCTCGAACTTCATCACCAACGCGGGCGCGACCCCGGTGGTGCAGAAGCTCAACATGCTCGAAGCGGGGCTGAAATATGCGCGCGGGCCGGTCGATTTCTACGCGACAGGGTTCCGCACGATCTACAACAGCTACCAGATCAGCGACTATCGAACGCTCGCGAACGGGTTGCTGTCGCCGTTCACGGTTTACGGCGACACCAACACCAAGGGGATCGAGCTCGAGGGGACGATCCGCCCGGTCAAGTGGTTCGATCTCCACGCGTCGTGGACGTACCAGGACTCGCGCTTTTCCGACTTCGTCTACACCAACAGCGCGGGCCAGCTGACCGACTATTCGCACCACCGGCTCAACGGCATCCCTGAGAACACCTTCCGCATCACCCCCGGCGTCACGCTGTTCGGCGACCGGCTGCGGGTGCAGGCGGACGTCAACTATAACGGCCAGCTCTATACCGACGTCGCCAACCAGATCAGCCTGCCGTCCTATGCCAGCGTCGATCTGCAGGCGCAGGTCAATGTGACGCCCAGGCTGCAGCTCCAGCTGATCGCGCAGAACCTCACCAACACGCTCGGTCTCGCCAACGGCAATCCGCGTGCTGGGACGATCGACAATAGCGAAGCGGGGCAGGCGGTGTTCATCGGCAGCTCGATGTATCAGCGCAACGTCCGCGCCGCGGTCACCTACCGCTTCTGAAACACCGGCACCGGCCCGCTTCGGCGGTCCGGTGCCGGCCCTGTGTTCCCCGGTCCGAAGGATACGCCTGTGCTCGCAACCCTCTTGTCCGCCGCCGCGCTAGCCGCCACGCCCCCCGCAGCGCCCGAACCGAAGATCCCGCCCGTCGCCAGTCTCGACGACGGCATCTGGCTCAAGGGCGATCTCCACCTCCACTCGCGCCACAGCAAGGATTCGAGCAACAATCCCGAAGCGAAGATCATCCGCTTCGCCGAGACGACCGGGTTCGACTACATCGCGATCACCGATCACGACAATCACGTCGCGGGCGACATTGCGCACAACACGTGGAGCGACCCCGAATTCAAATCCAAGTCGGTGATCCTGCTCTACGGTGCCGAATGGACAACCGATCGCGGCCACGGCAACGTCTTCTCCGCCAAACCCTATGACCATCAACGGCTGTACGACGTGCGCGATGCGCGCGATGCCAAGATCCTCGCGGTCAAGAAGGCGCTCGGGATTCATCTCTCCGCCAACCATCCGAGCGGCAAGGATCATTTCGGTTTCTCCTACGACATGGTCGATTCGATCGAAGTGTGGAATTCGGCGATCTGGAGCCGCAACGCCGCCGCGATCATGATCTGGGACGACATGCTCCGCTCGGGCCGCAAGCTGACCGGGCGCGGCGGCAGCGATTCGCACCACGGCGTCCCCGACACGCCCGCGCAGGCGGTGCCGAACAGCAACCAGGCGACCGCCAATTACGTCGGCACGCCGACCACCTGGGTGTTCGCCAAGACCCGTTCGGCGCAGGCGGTGGTCGACGCTCTGACCAACGGGCGCGTCTCGGTCAGCGCGAACCCGAACGATCCGCGGGTCGAGTTGCGCGCCGATCTCGATGGCGACGGCAAGCCCGACATGATGATGGGCGACAATGCGAAGGCGACGGGCAGGCCAGTGACGTTCGAGGTGAAGCTCACCGGCGGGGCGGCGAAGACCGCGGCGTACCGCGTCAAGGTCGTCCGGAACGGCGAGGACTTCGGCGCGTACACCACCGATCCGACGACCGGGACGGCGCATTTCACCGATACGCCGGCGCAGGGCGTGCGGAGCTATTACCGCGTCACGGTCGAGGGCGCGCAGACACCCTATCCGCAAATCCCGAATTCGATGGCGCTGAGCGGGACCATGATCGCGCTGTCCAACCCGGTGTTCTTCAACTTCGATCCGAACTTCTAGGGCCGGGTTGCGCAACTTCCGTTTGGCCAACACGCATCCATAAGCCGGAGACCCTCACGGGGTCTCCGGTACCGCGTCGCCGTATCGGCCCGTTCAGTCGGGAGCGGAGCCGGTTTCCGGATTGAACTTCGGATTGTTAAAATCGATTGGCGAGGGATCGACCTTCGCCGGCGGCTGCGCGCTTTCCTCCCAGGCGCGGCACAGCATGTCCCGCAGCATCGTGGCCCCCGCGCTAGTCTGGGCGTAGATCATCTCGCGGACGGCCGTGTCCGCCGGATTGGCGAAACCGTCCCGCTTCTCCAGCTTGTAAACCGTCTCCATCTTGTCCCCGGCGGCATCCAGGAAAGCGAGGACGCTGTTGAACATGTCGCCGTCGCGGTGCCCGGGTGCGCCGATGCGCGGGGCGAGATCCGCGACCGACAGCTTCATCCCATCGACAAAGGCGCTCTCGAACCGTCCGTGGATCGAACGGTCGGTGGTGTACCCCTTGGGGTTGGGGCCGCGCCAGCCGTCGCTGTTGACCGAATCGTGCAGCGGCTGTGCGCCGTCGCCGATATAGTGACCGAGCCGGATCGCATCGAACGCGCAATGCTGCTCGGGGACGGATGCGTCGCGGTGTTCTGCCTGTGCTTTTCGGACCTGGCGCATGCACACGACGATCCGGTCATAAGCCTCGATCGCGGCATAGGGCAGGGTGCCGGTCCAGCGGACATTGGTGCGCGCGGCGGTCGCGGGGTCGCTGTCCTTGATCGTCTCATAGTGTTTGTAGAGCGCGATCACGAACTCATAGCGCGATCGCGGGATCGGCTTGACGAAGGTCAACTGCTCGCGGAACCAGCCGTGGTTGGGATCTTCCTCGATCTTCGCGAAATTCTCCGCATTGCCGCGCCAACTGTCGGGCAGCGCGGCGGACTGGCCGATATAATCCTCGTACTTGCGCAGGAACGTCGGGCCGTCTGCGGGGATCGCCTCGATCGCGGCGCGGTCGATGACGGTATGGGCGGTGCCGCCCCAGGCGTGTGCCATCGAGGGGAGGGCGATCGCAGCGATCGCGGCATAACAGGCAAGGCGCATGATGGTCTCCGAGTCAGGGATCGAGCGGGTCGCGCGGATCGACGCGCGCGGATTGCAACGCGGGACGGAATTCGAGTGCGGTCGGGGACAGGCGGCGCCCGATCGTCCCCGGACGATACCCCAGTTCGGCACGGTTGCGCTCCTGGAATGCGAGGCTTTCGATCGTGGCACTCTGGACCGGGTTGCAGACGATCAGCGTATCCATCGCCAAGGGGGCGTGCATTGCCAGCAACAGCCGCGTGGCGTTGCGCAGGTTGGTCGTGGTGTGGCGGGCATATGGCTCGATCACGATCGCATCGGGCGGCAAGCCGTAGCGCTCGATCAGCGCACGGCGCATTTCCTTTGCTTCGGTGAAGCGCGTGGCGCGGGGATGGGCGCGTCCGCCGGTTACGATGATGAACGGAATATCGCCCTCGGCAAAACGGGTCGCAGCCAGGCGGAGGTGATATTTGCCGAACGGGCTGAGCGGCATGTCCGGTGTTTCCGGCCCGACCCCGGTGACGATCATCGCACTGTAGCGATAGCGTTTCCAGTCGAGGCCATGTGCGCGCTTCATCGGGGTGGCATTCAAGCCGCCTGTCATTGGCTCAAAGCCGATCGCATCGGTGCGGTCGCTGCCATCCAGCAGTGCCAGCGCGAAGTCCGCGCTTGGGTCGAGCGTTTGCGCCGAGCCTTCCCGCGGGGTCTGCGAGAGCCAGGTGGCCGCCGCCAGGCGGGCGCGAGTTTCCTCCGGCGCGATCGTTCCCGGCCCGTCGATCGCGGAATAGCGCGGGACCTGACCCAAGCCGTACGTGCGGACGATCACGTTGATGCCCTCGATCTCGCGTGCCGCTTGCGCCGCCGGACCGTCGTCCGCCGACGGGATCGTCGTCTGGGGAATTGCGACAGCCAGGCTGGCGGCTAGAACGGCGGCTTCGCTCTGCGTCCAGATCATTGCCTGCGCGATGCAGGTCACGTCCTGCGCACAGGTCGCTCGCCGAACCGAACGCATGCGAAGAATGTCTGCAACGTCTGGCCGTGCAGCAAGCGCCGTCATTGCCGCAGGGTTGTGCCCGAGCTTGTCCAGCAAAGGGAACAGGCGCTGCGATAGCCGGTTGGTCACCGCGTCACGGACTGCCCCAGCGGCGGCTACCCCCGGCGCAGCCGCCAGCGCGAGCGCGATGACCGTTATCACCACCCGCGCTGGCCGACCCGCCGTCACCAGGATTTGCCGATCACGAGGCGGAAGTTGCGACCGAAGATCGGCCGTCCGTAGATCGCCTCCGCATTGCCCTGGCCGCTCAGCGAATCGGTGCGGGTATTGCCCTCGGTCAGACCGTGCGCGTTGAAGAGATTGTCCCCGACCACTTGCACCTGCCACGATCCGTTGCGAAGCGTCACGCCCGCCCCGGTCGTGCCATAGGCTGGCAGCGCCGTGTTGTTGTACAGATCGACGTAGCGCTTACCCATATAGGTGAAGCGACCGTAGACCGAGATCTTCGTCCCGTTCGTGTCGAAATCGAAGCTCGGGCGGATGTTGCCATAAACCTTAGGCTGGCGGACGATCTGGTTGCCTTCTGCCTGCGTCGGATCGGCTCCCGTCGAGCTTTCGAAGTTCTTGTATTTCGGATCGCTGATCGTCAGCGCGCCGTTGAGCGAGAACCAGGGTTTGACCTGCCAGGCACCGTCGAATTCGATCCCCTTGACCTTCGCCTTGCCGATGAAGGGGACATTCACGTCGTTGCGGCCGGTGGTCGGGTCGAACGCCAGGAACGAGGCATTGAGCGGGTCGAAGTTGGTGTAGAAACCCGTGATATAAAGGTAGGAGCGCCCCGAGGCGAGCTTCAACCCCGCCTCATACTGGTCGGCGACGGTGGTCAGGATCGTCGGGTTGATGCTCATCACCGTCTGCACGTTGGGCGGCGTTTCCAGATGCGAGGCGCGGCCATAGACTCCGATGTGATTGCTGAAATCGTAGTTCGCCCCGACCGTCCAGTTGGTCGCCTTCGGGGAGAGTTTCTGGTTGAGGATCGCGCCGGTGAACGCTCGGGTGGTATCATCGGCCAGCGTCGTCGCGTCGCCGAGGTTTGCCTGCGCCGTCAGCGCAGCATAGCCGGTGTATTTATAGCGTTCGTGGCGGATGCCGGCGTCGATCCGCAGCCCCTTGACGATCTCCCACGTGTCGTTGGCGTAAAGCGCGAACATCTTCGCGTCGGAATCACCCTGGCTCAGCGTTGCGGCGTAATTCAGTACGCCATTATCGGTAACGCGACCGCGCACGGCGCCGGTGGCGGAATAGGCGACCAGATCCAGCGTACGCGGCTGGCCGCGGACCTCGATCAGGTAGTTCTGGTACAGCGTCTTGCTGTCCTCGCCATACAGGCTGCCGTAAAAGCCAACCTTCAGGTCATGGCTGCCAAAGCCGGTGTCGAAGCGCTTGGCGACCGACAGGTTGGTCTGTGCCGAGTAAAAGCTGGAGTGGATGTCGCGGTACTGGCCCTGCATGACGAGGCCCGACGCGGCATTGGGGTCATAGACGGTGTTCGTGCCCGCCAGTACGTACCCCAACCGCGACACCGCACCGAACGCGGCGGTGGTCCGCGCCAGATAGCTGTTCGCGAACGCATTGCCGTCCACCGGGTTGGTGGTCGAATAGAACGCTGCGAAGTCCAGCTTGCCCTTGGTGAACCCGCCCTTTGCGGAAACCAGCCAGCCGTCGAAATCCGCATCATACTGCGCGCCGACGTTGACCATCTGCATATGTCGCCCATCGGACAGGTCGCTGTTGCGATTCTGAATCACGCCCGCGCCGTCACGGTATTTCAGATTGACGTCGCGCAATGCGGGCGAGTTCATCGTGCCGTTGAAATAGTCGATGTAGGGGTCGAGCGAGACGCTCGGGTTGCGGGGGTCGGCGGTCGGGATTGGCAAATAGAAGGTATTGTGATCGTTGACGTAATTGACGTTCAACTTGATCGAACCATTGTCCAGCTCGTGCAAAATGTTGGCCCGGATCTGTCCGCCCTTGTCGTTCGGAAAGCCATTGTCGCGGTAGCCGTCGTGATAGCGCAGGAAGCCGCCGACCGCATAATAGGTCTTCTCCGAGATCGGCCCAGCCTGATATGCGTCGAGCCGGTAGAGGCCGGTATCGCCGAGCGTCAGCTGCGCCTTGCCGCGCGTCACGTCCTTGCCCGTCACGGTGATCGCGTTGACGATCGCGCCCGAATAGCTGGCATAGACGGGAGCCGGGCCGCCGCGCACGACCTCGACGTGGTCGGTCATCAGATCCTGTTTCAGGATCGCGTCACCACGGAAGAACACGCCGTCATTCTCGTGGAACAGCGGCAGGCCGTCTTGTTGGAAGCTGACAAAGCCGCCGTCGTTCGGCAGACCGCGGATACGGTAGATGTTCTGGACCTCGCCGCCGGTGATTTCGGTTTGAAACCCGGGGAGCTGACCGATCAGATCGGCGAAATTGACCGGGGCGATCTTCTCGACGTCGTCTCTCGAGATGGTGTTGATCGCGTAGGATACGTCGAAGCGGCGCTGCGCGCGCGTCGACCCGGTGACGATGATATCGGTCCCCTCCTGATCAGCCTTTTCGACGGCGGCCTTGTCGACTGGTGTCGTCGTCGCTGGGGTAGTGTCGGGCGTACCGACAGCCTGTGCGCCAGCCGGCGCGGAGAAAGCGGTGGACAGCGCTACAAGGGCGGTGCCCGTGGCGAACAGAGTTTTGAGCATGGACCCCCCAGGATGATTTGGGTCGCCGAACCGGCGACGTGGTCCCCATGGCTGCTCAATATGACAGTATTAATTATTTCAATTATATAAATTCGGATCGCTTACCTTCCGGGTCTGCGTCGCGGGGTATCACCGGTTTCCCGGCTGCGCGATTCGTCCCGCGGTGACAGTGCCGATGGCACGCCACGGAAGCGGCCGTCCGAAGCGATATCCCTGGACGTAGCGGCACCCGAGATCGAGCAGGATGCGCATCTGCGCTTCATTCTCGACCCCCTCGGCGACGACCGTCTTGCCCAGGCCGTGCGCCAACCCGATGATCGCACGGACGATCTCCTCGGCACTGTCGGACGCGTGTTCCAGGGCTGAAATGAACGAGCGGTCAATCTTGAGCGTATCGACACGCACCTGCCGCAGATGACTGAGCGAAGCGTAACCCGTGCCGAAATCGTCCAGCGCGATACGGACCCCGGCGTCGTGTAGCGCGTGCAGCGTACCGATCACGCCGTCCGCGGCGCGACCTAGCATGACACCCTCGGTCACCTCGATACACAGCGCGTGTGGCGGCACACCGAAATGCGCAAGCCGCGCGAGGACTCGCTTGGCGGCGACCGGGCCGGACAGCTGCGCCGACGTAAAATTGACGCACAGGCACGGAATTTCGCTGGCATTGTCGCGCAACAGACCGAGCGCGATGTCGAGGACGTGATCCTGGACGCGCGGGCCGATGCGTTCCTCGACCAGAATGTCCCCGAACTGGCTTGGGATCAGCAGACCGTGCTTCGGATGTTGCCAGCGCAGCAGTCCTTCGTAGGCAACGACGCGGTCTTCCTCGAGATCGACGATCGGTTGCAGGAACAGCTCGAATTCCCCGCGCTGCATCGCGGTTTCTGCATCGCTCGCGAAGGTCGTGCTGACCTCGAGCAACGTCCGCAACATCGCGTCGTACCGATGGTGCAGGCTGCGCCCAAGACGTTTTGCCTGATAAAGCGCGAGGTCGGCGTTACGGTACAGCAGGTCCGGCTCGTGTCCGTCGCGCGGGCAGCGGGCGGACCCGATACTCAGCGAAAGCGCCCTGCGGTCATCGACATGATGCCAGATTGCACCCTGGATCCGGGCCAGTTCCGTCTCGATCCGGGCGGACCGGTCCTCGGCATCGGCCGCGACGATGGCGAATTCGTCCCCGCCCAGACGCACCGCGGTGGCGTCGTTCGCCCCGGCCAGTTCGGCGAGGCGGTTCGCGATGTGACATAGCATCGCGTCGCCCGCCGCATGACCAAGCCGGTCGTTGACGTCCTTGAGATGATCGATGTCGATCAGGAAAAGGGTGAAGGGTGCCGCGCGTCCCGTCGTGATCCGCGTCTGGAGTGCCGTCTGAAACGCGGCGCGGTTGCCAAGCCCGGTGAGAGGGTCGGTCAAGGCCGCGTGACGCAGCTTCTCCGCTTCGATCAACCCCCATTCGCGGCTCCGCCGTTCATGGTCGAGTTCGTTGCGCAGCGTGCTGAAGCGATGCGACGTTGCGAGCGACAGGATGACGGCTTCGAACGCCAGAGCGGCGAACATTGCGACGTCGAGCATGTCGCCCTGCGGGAAGATTCCGAAATTGCGCAGGACGCGCAACGCGAAGATCGCGATGACCGGCCCCCACCCGATCACGTAGAACCAGACCACCCGGCTGCCGCGGCGGATCGCGTAGCCGATGCCGAAGAAGGCCATGATCGCACTCGCCATCACCGCCAGGTTGAGCAGGCGATCCATCAGGATCGGCGGAAACAGGACCTCGTTGGTCGCGGCCAGCAGCCCGGCGAGCAGACCGGTCAGCGCCAGTCCACGCCCGCTGCGCTGCAGCCAGGGAGGCAGCAATTGATCCTCGACCAGCGACAGGAAGAACATGCTTCCCGCAGCGACCAGCAATCCGACCAGGATGTAGTCGATCGATACGACGACGGGACCGACAAATCCCGGAATGAGCATCCCGGCAACGTTCGACCAGGCCAGACCATAAGACAGTGCGATCGTGATCCAGGCGAGGTACCAGCGTTGGAACGGGAAACGGCTCCCGCGATCGATCAGCACGTTATAGGTGAACGCAGACAATAGTGTGCCGGCGAACAGGCCCATCAGAATCAGCCATCGATCGCGCGACCTGGCCGCTTCTGCCTCGGTCGCGACCGCAACGGAACGGACGAGCGCGAGATCGTCGAGCTTGTCGAAGCCCAGGTACAGCGCACGAAGGTCCGCGCCATGGTCGGTGAACGGGAAATCCAGAACGCCGCCCGGTGCCCCGACGTCCTGAAGCTCGGCCGAAGTCCGGACAACGCGACGAACCGTCCCGTCACGCCGGACGATGACCACCATCATGCGCTTGAAGCGGGACTGATCGATTAAGAGATGCCATTCGGATCGGATATCGCCCAACCGGGCCGTATCGAGCCTTAGCCACGTCCAGCGCGTACCTGCGGGACGTGAGCCGCGTTGACAGGCATAGGGAAGGTTGGCGACCGAAGCGGTCTTCGGAATTGCGGCCGACTCGACATAGGCGACGCAAGCCGAATGCAACAGCGGGACCTCGGCGTTCGCCGATCCGGTCGCTACCGCAAGCAACCCGAACAGCGCCAGAATGCGAAGAACGGTAGTGATCACTTCGCCCCCCCGTGCGAACAATTCGAACCTGCGCTGCCACGTTGTTATGTGTGATTGATTAACGTGACTTCGGTGCCGCGCGGCGTGCGAAGGTAGCCCCTCTACCACTGCACACCGACGATGGTCGTGTCTGCGTCGGAAGACAAGCTTTGTTGATCAATGGGATACCTTGCCGATCACCAGCAGTTGAGCAGGCTGTCGGCAACGGTAGCGGACCTATGCACGCGGGGGCGCTTATGTCGGCATGCCGTGCACGACAACAATAGTTAGCGGTTTGGTCGTGCCAAACCCGGTGTTTGCGGCAGACGGAGGATGGCCCAGCCTTCCGGGAGATAATCGACGGCCATGTAGAAATAGAAGGCACAGCTCCCGTCACGGCGGTAACTGGCGCCTTTCACGATCCCGAGCGCCGTGGTTCCGGTGAATACCGGGGACCCACTGTCGCCACCCTTGCACGTCGGACCGGCAACCGCGACCCAGGTCGGCAGGCAGGCACCCCCACACAAGTCACCAGCAGGCGCGAAATCAGTGAGTTGGACGACGGCGCAGCTATACCCTGTGCGTTCGCCGCGATGACATACGAAATCCCCCGCGCGCGTGCTGGCGCGACTGCGGGTGCCGGTAACGCTGCGAACGCGGGTCTTGGCGGTATCGGCGAAGAAAGTCGGTTCCAGCCGTTCCGGCGAGGCATTGATCTGGACGTCGCGGTAACCCCAGCCCCATTGTGCCACGAACGGCAAGGCCACCAGCGTGCCCGTCCGGTCACGGTAGCTCAGTTCGTCGACGCAATGCGCCGCGGTCGTGATCGCGTCGCGCGTGCCGTCGGTCACGGCAAATCCCGACGTGCAAAGGTACCGCTTGCCGTCGCCCGGGTCGACGCCCTCGACCCGCGCACCGCCCTCGACCGCAAGATTGACGTCGACATGATCGACCGCGCGGACCTGGACCGGAACCCCGGCGATCGCCTCGATCCGTTGGCGGATCACGTCGATCCCGTCGCGCGCGTCGAGGCTTCCGATCGTGATGACCAGTTCGCCGGTGCGGGGATCCAGCCCCATTCCGGGGGGGCTGCGCAAGGCGGCGCGGATCGCGGCTTGCCGATTGGTCATCGCCCAGATCACCCGATCGCGAGTCACGCGTGCGCCGGTACGGAACTGGATTGGCACCGAGAAACTACCGACCACGACACGCTGGTCGGCAACCGGCTCGGTACCGGTAAGGTAGACCTGTATGCGATACGTCGGTCGGTGTTCGATCGCTATGCCGGCAAGCCTGTCGCGATAGGCATCGGCGATGGCATCGGTCGTGGTGACGCTGGCTTCCTGCGCGACGAGGCGACTGCGCGCTTCCGCGATCGGCACGGAAAACTGGTGCGCATATTCCTGCGCATCTTCGCTCAGCGCATCGGCGGCGGTCTCGTGCAACGGCGCTGGCTTGGTCAAAGCGACGGGAGGGGGCGTGGCAACCGGCGCAATCGGCAGGATCTGAACGATCGGCGCCGGCAACGGTGGGGGAATGACTTGCGCCGCTGCGGGTGACCCCAAGAGGCAGAGCAGGGCTCCGACGAGCTGAACGATACGCACGGATGCATCGTATCAGCTTCGCCGGAGCGGTGCGAGGTGTCTTAGTGAGTCCAGGCGTCGAACGGCAGGTCGAGCGCTTCTGCCACTGCTTCGTGCCGGATCTTGCCGCCCGATACGTTGAGGCCGTTGGCGAGATGCGGATCGGCTGCCATTGCCGCTTCCGCGCCAAGCCCTGCCAGCTTGAGCACGAACGGCAGCGTCGCGTTGTTGAGCGCGAACGCCGACGTACGCGCGACCGCGCCCGGCATGTTGGCCACGCAGTAATGGATCACGCCGTCGACCTCGAACACGGGGTCCTCATGCGTGGTCGCGTGGCTCGTCTCGAAGCAACCGCCCTGATCGATCGCGATATCGACGAGTACCGAGCCGCGCTTCATCGTCTTGAGCATGTCGCGGGTGACGAGCTTGGGGGCCGCCGCGCCGGGGACGAGCACCGCACCGATCACCAGATGCGCGTTCTTCACCGCCGCCGCGATCGCCGCCTTGCTGGCATAAGCGGTCTTGATCTGGCTGCCGAAGAACATGTCGAGTTCCGCCAGTCGCGCATTCGAAATGTCGTAGATCGTGACGTCGGCGCGCATGCCGACCGCCATTTGCGCCGCATTGACGCCGGAAACACCGCCGCCGAGGATCGCCACGCGCGCTGGTGCAACGCCCGGAACCCCGCCGAGCAATACGCCGCGACCGCCCTGTTCCTTCTCGAGATAATGCGCACCGACCTGGATCGACATCCGGCCGGCGACTTCGCTCATCGGCTTGAGCAAGGGGAGCGAGCGATCGTGCGCGGTCACCGTCTCATAAGCGATGCAGGTGGCACCCGACTTCATCAGGCCTTCAGCCTGCGGCTTGTCTGCTGCAAGGTGGAGATAGGTGAAGAGCAGGTGGCGGCTTTCCAGCAGCGCGATCTCGCTCGCCTGCGGCTCCTTGACCTTCACGATCATGTCGCTTTGCGCGAACACGCTGGCGGCATCCGGGAGGATCGTCGCGCCGGCCGCGACATAGTCCGCGTCCTCGAAGTCGATCCCGAGGCCGGCACCGGTCTGAACCGCGACGGTATGGCCGGCTGCAACCAGTTCGGCGACCGACGGGGGCGTCAGGCCGACGCGGTATTCGTGGTTCTTGATTTCCTTGGGAACGCCAACGCGCATGTCACTCTCCGTTTTGGTTTGGCGCAGAATACACCAGTCGGGGCGGAATGTGCTTGCAAAGTCGTCCGCCAACCTCTGCGCATTCAGGATGATATTGTGCGGTAAGGCGGATAGGCGCAAAGCGCTCGCAGATGGACAGTATCGACAGCAAGATCATCGCGCAGCTCGGCGCGGACTCGGGTATGACCAGCGAGGACCTCGGCGCGCGGGTCGGGCTTTCGCCATCGGCGGCGCACCGGCGCGTCAAGGCGCTCGAACAGCAAGGGATGATCCTGGGCTATCGAGCCCGCCTGTCGGCGGCGGCGCGCGGCAATCCCTCGACCATGTTCGTCTCGGTAACGCTGACCGACCAGCGGCAGGCGACGATGATGGCGTTCGAACAGGCGCTGGCGCGGACGGCGCAAGTCAGCGAGGCGCATCTGATGAGCGGGGAATCCGATTACCTGCTCAAGGTCCTGGTCCGCGAAGACGACAGCTACGAACGCATCCATCGCGAAGTGCTCTCGGTGCTTCCAGGCGTACACCGACTGATCACGCAATTCACCATCCGCACGCTTGCGACCGAGGCTTGACCCGGATGGCGCGCGCGCGTTTGGGACGCGTTGCCCGGGCTTTGGGCGCGTGCTATTGCGCTGCACCATCGAGGCCTTGGCATCATGCGGTCATTCCCGACCTATCTGTTTGAAATCGGCTTGAGATTCAGCACATTGTGAGCACCGTCAACGCATCCGCAACGGACCTGACGACCGTAGGCGACTCCGCCACGATCGAGCCGCAACACCGCAAGAACGGGCTTCTCCGGCTCGCGGTCGGTGCGGTCGGCGTGGTGTTCGGCGATATCGGGACCAGCCCGATCTACGCCTTCCGCGAAACCTTCGCCGGGCACCACCGGCTCGCGGTCGACGCGTTGCACATCATGGGCGTCGTCAGCCTGATCTTCTGGTCGATGATGATCGTCGTGACGTTCAAATATGTCGCGATCCTGATGCGCGCGGACAACAAGGGTGAGGGCGGTAGCCTGGCCCTGCTGGCGCTGGTCAACGGAAAGACGACGACGCGGCGCTGGTCGCGCGGGATCGTCCTGCTGGGGGTGTTCGCGACTGCTTTATTCTACGGTGACAGCATGATCACCCCGGCGGTGTCGGTGTTGTCGGCGGTCGAGGGGCTCAAGGTCGCGGCACCGGGGCTGTCGCAATTCGTTCTGCCGATCGCGATGGCGATCGTGATCGGGCTGTTCTCGATCCAGCGCAGCGGCACCGCGCGCGTCAGCCTGTTCTTCGGACCGGTGATGATGGTCTATTTCGCGGTGATCGCGGCGCTCGGGCTGTTGAGCATCATCGAGACGCCGCAGATCCTGTGGGCGCTGTCGCCGCATTATGCGTTCGAGTTCTTCGCATCGGACCCGCTCCCTGCGTTCCTCGCACTGGGGTCGGTCGTGCTCGCCGTGACGGGGGCCGAGGCGCTCTATTCGGACATGGGGCATTTCGGCCGCAATCCGATCCGCGTGTCGTGGCTGTGCGTCGTGCTGCCCGCGCTGATGCTCAATTACATGGGGCAGGGGGCGTTGCTGTCGCGCATCGGGATGCCCGCGCTCGAAAGCCCGTTCTATATGCTCGCGACCGACCATCTGCGCCTGCCGCTGGTACTGTTGTCGATCGCGGCGGCGGTGATCGCGTCGCAGGCGGTGATCTCGGGCGCGTTCTCGGTGACGCATCAGGCGATCCAGCTGGGGTTCATCCCGCGGCTTCGGATCGAGCACACCAGCGCCGCGACGGTCGGTCAAATCTATCTGCCGCTGATCAACTGGATTCTCGGCACGATGGTGCTGCTGCTGCTGATCTTCTTCCGCACCTCGTCCAATCTCACCTCGGCGTACGGGATCGCGGTGACGGGGGCGATGCTGATCGATACGTGCCTGCTGACGATCGTGCTGTTCCGCTTGTGGAACTGGTCGAAGTTCCTCGCCATTCCGCTGCTCGGGATCTTCTTCCTGGTCGACGGTGCCTATTTCACCGCCAACCTGACCAAGATTTCCTCGGGCGGGTGGTTCCCGCTGCTCGTCGGGTTCTTCATCTTCGTCGTGCTGACGACCTGGTCGAAGGGGCGGCAATTGATGATCGACCGGATGCGCGAATCGGCCATGCCGATCAAGGTGTTCATCCAGTCCGCAGCGACGTCGGCGACACGCGTGCCGGGGACTGCGGTGTTCATGACGTCGTCGCCGGAGGGCGTCCCCCACGCGCTGCTGCACAACCTCAAGCACAACAAGGTGCTCCATGAGCGAATCATCCTGCTGACGGTCAAGATCGCGGACGAGCCGTATATCCCGGAAGGGCAGCGTTGCTCGCTCGACGACCTCGGGTCGGGGTTCCACCGGATGATCCTGCGCTACGGCTTCGTCGAGGAGCCTGACGTGCCGCATGCGCTGGCGAATGTGCATCGCTGCGGGGCAGAGTTCCGGATGATCGACACCAGCTTCTTCCTGGCGCGGCAGACGTTGTTGCCGTCGTCGCGGCCGGGGATGATGATCTGGCGCGAGAAGCTGTTCGCCTGGATGCTGCGCAACGCCGAGAGCGCGATGGAATTCTTCCGCCTGCCGACCAACCGCGTGGTCGAACTTGGCAGCCAGCTAGAGATTTGACCTTGGACACTTCCACCCCCGCGCCGATCATCGTGACGGCGCTGTTCGGCCCCGCGGATACCGCGTTCTTCGACGATCTGCGCCGGACGCACTTTCCGCCCGAACGCAACCAGCTCGCGGCGCATCTGACGATGTTCCACCACCTCGCGCCGAGCCTGGAGCGCGAGCTGAAGCAGCGGCTGACCGCCGAGACGCGCGGTGTGCCCGCGCCCGAGGCCCGAATCGCCGGCGTTATGTCGCTCGGCCGCGGCGTTGCGTTCCGAATCGATTGCCCGGAACTCGAGGAGATTCGCGCTAACCTGGCGGATGCGTTCGAAACCGTGCTGACGCCGCAGGACCGCTCCGGTTGGCGTCCACACGTGACCGTGCAGAACAAGGTCGACCCTGCGGTCGCCAAGGCGCTCAAGGCGTCACTGGAGGCGGATTTCCGCCCGCGGAGCGCCCGGATCGTGGGTCTGGCAAGCTGGTGGTATCGTGGCGGACCGTGGGAACCGCTGTCGCGTCACATATTTGCGTGAAAAGGCGGTTGACCGCGCGCCGGTCCCGCACCTATAGCGCCGCTTCTTCGATACGGCTTGGCGGAGTAGCTCAGCTGGTTAGAGCACGGGAATCATAATCCTGGGGTCGGGGGTTCAAGTCCCTCCTCCGCTACCAAATCGGTAGCGTCGCCGTATCGAAGTGCTAATCCTGTCGGTCCCAACATACAGTTCCATGGAGCAGGATTCGTGTTCAGTCATATCATGGTCGGATCGAACGACATCGAGGCCTCGCGCACGTTTTACGATGCGACGCTCGCCGCGCTTGGCGGTAGTGCGGGCAAGCTCGATCCGTCGGGACGCCTTTTCTATATGAACAACGGCGGGCGGTTCATCGTGACCAAGCCGATCGATGGTGCGCCCGCGTGCCACGCCAACGGCGGAACGATCGGGTTCGCGGCCGAATCCCCCGAAGCGGCGGACGCCTGGCATGCCGCCGGGCTCGCAAGCGGTGGTACGGCCTGCGAAAACCCCCCTGGTGTCCGCGAAGGCTCGTTCGGCAATCTTTACCTCGCCTATCTCCGCGATCCGGCCGGCAACAAGCTCTGTGCCATGTACCGGATGCCCGCCTGAGCCTTGGTGCGCCGGGCAAGCTCTTGCTTGACGCGGCGCGCCCCCCATGTTGTCAGCCGGCCCGTCGCGACCCTAGACGCGGCGGGCCGACAGGACGAAAGCCATCATGACCACCTATACCACTCGCATGTTGATCCTCGGTTCGGGGCCCGCCGGGCTGTCCGCCGCCATTTATGGCGCGCGCGCCGGCATGAAGCCGATCCTCGTCCAGGGCATCCAGCCCGGCGGCCAGTTGATGACGACGACCGACGTCGAGAATTATCCGGGCTTCGCAGACGTCATCCAGGGCCCTTGGCTGATGGAGCAGATGCAGAAGCAGGCGGAACACGTCGGCACGCAGTTGATGTACGACACGGTCGTCGAGGTCGACCTGTCACGGCGCCCGTTCCGGCTGATCGGCGACGGCGGCGACGTCTATGAAGGCGACGTGCTCGTCATCGCGACGGGCGCGCAGGCCAAGTGGCTCGGCCTCGACAGCGAGGATGCGCTGAAGGGCAAGGGGGTCAGCGCCTGCGCGACGTGCGACGGGTTTTTCTATCGCGGCAAGAAGGTCGCGGTCATCGGCGGCGGCAATACAGCGGTCGAGGAGGCATTGTACCTCACCAACCATTCGCCCGACGTAACGCTGATCCATCGCCGTGACACGCTTCGCGCCGAGCGGATTCTTCAGGAGCGCCTGTTCGCGCATAAGGGCGTGACGGTGTTGTGGAACAAAGAAGTCGACAGTTTCGTCGATGGCGGCGGCACCGCCGGGCTCGTCGGGATCGACCTGATCGATACGGTGACGGGCGAGAAGTCACGTCTCGATACCGAGGGCGGCTTCGTCGCGATCGGGCATCATCCGGCGACGGAATTGTTTCGCGGACATCTCGACCTCGATGAGGACCACTATATCTCGACCGAGACGGGCTCTACGCGGACGAGTGTCCCCGGCGTGTTCGCGTGCGGCGACGTGATGGACAAGGTCTACCGCCAGGCCGTGACCGCAGCGGGCACCGGCTGCATGGCCGCGCTCGATGCCGAGCGGTTCCTTGCGGAGATGGAATTCGAGATGGCCGAGGCTGCGGAATAGCAGGCGTCGTCAAGCGCGGCGTTGCCGTCTGGCCGCCGCGCTGGACTTAGGTCTCGATCAGCCCGCCATCATCGTGGCGTGTGTGCTGCCGCGAAGCGAACAAGCGCGCCGAAGCTTTCAAGCATCTCCCCATCGACTTCGTCATCCTCGATCAGGATGCCGAGGCGTTCCTCGATCTCGGTCAGCAACCCGGCGACTGCCATCGAGTCGAGCTCCGGAAGTGCGCCGAACAACGGTGTCTCCTCGTGGAAGCTGGCGACCCTTTCCTCGCTCAGCCCGAGCACATCGCGAAGGCACGCGCGGATGGTGGTGTCGATCTCGGCGTAATTGTCAGGCAGCACTGAAAGCCCCGGTTTCATCTGATGATGGACGGGTGCGATAGAGAATGCACGGCGCGCTGCCAAGGGCGGCCACGCGCAACCCCTTCACACCCCGGCGAAGCGCGGTATCAGGAACCATGATCCCGCCCGATCCCACGCCCGTTCCGATCGATACCGTCCTGTCGCGCGGCGCGGCGTCCGACGTCGCGCTGATCGATCAGCACGGGTCGCTCGACTTTGCCGGTCTCGAACGGATGACCGGGGCGGTTGCCGGTTGGCTGGCGGGGTTGGGACTGGCACCCGGAGCGCGTGTTGCAAGCTGGCTGCCCAAGACACGGATGGCGTGCGTCCTGCCGCTTGCGGCGCCGCGGGCGGGACTGGTCCACGTGCCGATCAATCCGATGCTCAAGCGCGCGCAGGTGGCGCATATCGTCTCGGACAGTGGCGCGGAACTGCTGGTGACACAGCCGGCCCGCAAGGACACGCTGGAAGTCGGCGATATCCCAGAGGGATGCGCGATACATCTCGAAACGGATGTTCGGCTCGACGCCACCGTTCTTCCTCCCTCTGCCGCGAATACGGATGCCCTGGCGGCGATCCTGTACACGTCGGGATCGACCGGCCGCCCCAAGGGCGTGATGCTTAGCCATGCGAACCTCTGGCTTGGCGCGATCAGCGTGGCGGCGTATCTCGACCTGAAGCCGCAGGACCGGGTGCTCGGCGTATTGCCGCTCAGCTTCGATTACGGGCAAAACCAGCTGTTCTCAACCTGGGCAGCGGGTGCGCGTTATGCGCCGCTCGATTATCTTACTGCGCGCGATGTGGTGAAGGCGGTCGACCGGGTCGGTGCGACGACGCTCGCAGGCGTTCCGCCTTTATGGGTCCAACTGCTTGAGACAAATTGGCCAGATGCGACAGCAAGCAGTCTGAAACGATTGACGAATTCCGGCGGGGCATTGACCGCCCCGCTGATTGCCGGGCTTCGGGATCGGTTTCCGCAGGCTCGCATCTATCCGATGTACGGGCTGACCGAGGCGTTTCGCTCGACCTATCTCCCGCCCGAACTTGTTGCGGAACACCCGGACTCGATCGGCCGCGCTATTCCGTTCGCGGAAGTGCTGGTGGTGAGGCCGGACGGGTCACCCGCTGACATCGACGAACCCGGCGAACTCGTCCACGCCGGGCCGCTGGTGGCGCACGGATATTGGAACGAGCCCGAGCGTACGGCGCAACGCTTCCGCCCGGCACCGGAATGGGCGGCAAGTACGGGGATGGCGGTGTGGTCGGGTGATACCGTAACTGCCGATGCGGCCGGACTGCTGCGGTTTGTCGGCCGGGACGACGAGATGATCAAGAGCGCGGGAAACCGCATCAGCCCGACCGAGATCGAGGACGCCGTCGTTGCGGGCGGCGAAACCGTCGAAGCGGTCGCGATCGGCGTGCCCGATCCGCGCCTCGGCCAGGCGATCGTCGTCGTCGCTCGCGGTGACGGAGCCCGTGAGGACGACCTGCGTGCGCGATTACGGCGGGAACTGCCGACCTTCCAGCAACCGCAGCGCTATGTCTGGCGCGTCGAATTGCCACGGAACGCTAACGGCAAGCTCGATCGCGCCACCTTGAAAGCGGAGATGACTGCATGAAGCCGATGGGCTCCATTCCTGCGGACTTCGGTGCAGGGCCGTCACTGCGCATTGCAGGGGAAACGGCCGAAACGTGGGTGGCACGTGCCGATGACACGCCGGTGTTCGTGTATGACCTGAGCATCGTAGCCGCACGGATCGCCCGCTTCCGCGCCGCGATGCCGCCCGGTATCGATTTGCATTATGCGATCAAGGCGAACCCGTTCGCGCCGTTGCTGGCGGCGATGGCGCCACTGGTCGACGGGTTCGATATCGCCTCGATCGGCGAGTTGGCGATGGCATTGCCGCACAAGACGGCCCCCACGATCAGTTTCGCCGGCCCCGGCAAACGCGACGACGCGCTCGCAGCCGCAATCTCCGCCGGGATCACGATCAATATCGAATCGCCTGGCGAGTCCACCCGCGCGCTCGACATCGCCGAGCGTGCGGGGGTGACGCCGCGGCTCGCGATCCGGGTAAACCCCGACATCGAACTGCGGGGCTCCGGGATGCGGATGGGGGGCCGTGCCTCGCCGTTCGGGATCGATGCCGACGCTGCGGCAGCGGTTGCGAAGACGGTCGTTGCCGCCGGAGCGGACTGGCGCGGATGGCATATCTTCGCGGGATCGCAGGCGCTGGATGCGGGTGCGATCATCGAGACCCAGGCCGCCACGCTCGAACTGGCGGATCGCCTGAGCGATACCGTCGGCGTGCAGCCGCCGCTGGTCAATCTGGGGGGCGGGTTCGGCATTCCCTACTTTCCGGGGGAGCAGCCGGTCGATGTCGAGGCGATCGGCGCGGCACTTGGCGAACGGCTCAGCGAGCGCGACCGCAGCGGCACGCGCCATGCGATCGAACTGGGCCGTTGGCTGGTCGGTGAGGCGGGAGTGTATCTGACCCGGATCGTCGATCGCAAGCAGAGCCGCGGGGAAACGTTCCTTGTGGTGGACGGGGGCCTGCATCACCAGCTCGCCGCCACCGGCAATCTCGGAACGGTTGTCCGCCGGAATTATCCGGTGTCGATCGCTACGGGGGCGGGGGGCGACACCGAGACCGTCAGCGTCGTCGGGCCATTGTGCACCCCGCTGGATCGGCTCGCGGACAGGGTTTCGCTTCCAGTCGCGGAGGTAGGGGATCTGGTCGCGGTGTTCATGGCGGGAGCTTACGGGCTGACCGCCAGCCCGACCGCGTTTCTCGGCCATCCGCCCGCCCGCGAACTGCTCGTCGGTGCGGACACGGTGCGCTGACGCCTCCGCGTTCCGGCGATCACCAGAGGTACCGCACGCTGGACAGCTTTCTTCGTTCAACGCCGGATGCAGTATCCTTTCCGAAACGATCGGGCGCGTAGGGGGGCGGCGAGGACGATGACATGTACCACGATCATTATGGCCTGACCGGACGACCGTTTCAGTTGACCCCCGACCCGCAGTTCTGGTTCGAAACCGCGACGCAGCGCAAGGCGATGGCGTACCTCGGCTACGGTCTGTCGCAGGGGGAGGGCTTCATCGTCATCACCGGCGAGATCGGCGCGGGCAAGACAACGCTGGCGGGGCATCTGACCGCGACGATCGACCCGTCGCGTTTGCACGTCATCACGATCGTTTCCACCCAGATCGAGGCGGAAGACTGTTGCGGATGGTTGCCGCCGGGCTCGACGTCAACGATGCGGGGCTGACCAAGGCGCAACTGTTCACGCAGATCGAGCAAGGGTTGCGGGCGATCGTTCGTGGCGGACGGCGCACGCTGTTGATCGTGGACGAGGCGCAGGCTTTGCCGATCACGAGCCTGGAGGAACTGCGGATGCTCTCCAACCTCCAGATCGCTGCGCAACCCTTGTTGCAGATCTTCCTGCTCGGGCAGCCGGCGTTCCGGGAGCGGCTGTGCGGGTCGGATCGGCTCGAGCAATTGCGCCAGCGCGTAATTGCGGTGCATCATCTCGACCCGATGGGATCCGAGGAAGTCGAACCCTATGTCCGCCACCGGCTCGCAGTCGTCGGGGCGACGGATCGCCCGCGCTTCACCCACGATGCCTTTGCTGCGCTGTACGCGGCGTCGGAGGGCGTTCCGCGGCGGTTGAACCAGCTTACGGGCAGGGTGCTGCTGTTGGGCGCGCTGGAGCAGTTGGCGACGATCGATGCCGAGGCGGTCCGGTCGGTGTTTACCAATATTGCGGGTGATCTGCCGGGTTCCAGACTGGTTACGCCGCGCATCCGCCCGGTCCCGAAGGCGGGCAACGCCCCAGAAGCTGCCCAGCCTCTCGCCGAACCGGAGGGCGATCCGCCGTCCGACGCGATGGAGCGGCGCATTGCGGTCCTGGAGGCGCGGATTGCAGAACAGGATGTCGCGTTGCGCCGGGTACTGACCCTGCTGGTCGACTGGGCCGAAGCCGGAACCGGCCCGGCATTTTTTGCCACCAAGGGGTAATGCCCCCGCCGCCGTCGCCGCCGCCATCGTCGTCGTCGTCGTCGTCGTCGTCGTCGTCGTCGTCGTCGTCGTCGTCGTATTATCCCTGCGCAGATATCACGCTGTTCAAGCGGTATGCAGCTGCAACCGCCAATAAGCTCGACCGCGCGAACGCAGCGGGCACGGGGACAAAGCGATATGGGGAGGCGGCACGTGGCACACTGCACGAGCAGGCTAGCCGTATCGGGATCGGTGCTTTGCCACGCAGGACGGGCGGATCGTCTCTTCGGATGGTTGGACGCGGGCGGATCGAACGCGACATCGTGACATGGTACCGCGTTGGTGACACGGAGACGCATGCGGAAAGTAGTGACGGTGGAAACGCATAGGGCTCGGCGACCGGGGCAAACACAGCGCGCGGTCGCGGTTGCGGGCGTGACCCGCTGATGGGCGGCATTGCGGGGTTATATTATCCGTCAATGCCCAAGCCGGTCGACCCCGCCCGAGTCCGGGCGATGGTGGACGCGCAGGCGCATCGTGGGCCGGACGGTGACGGCGTGTGGACCGCGCCGGGTGTCGGGCTAGGCCATCGGCGGCTGTCGATCATCGACGTGGAAGGCTCACCGCAGCCGATGACCAGCGCCGACGGCGCGCTGACGATTACGTACGACGGTGAGATCTGTAATTTCGTCGCGTTGCGCGCCGAACTAGAGGCGCACGGTGCCGTTTTCCAGACCTCGGGCGATACCGAGGTGCTGCTGCAGGCGTGGGACGTATGGGGCCCGGCGATGCTGCCGCGGCTGAACGGGATGTTTGCCTTCGCGGTCCACGATGCGCGGCGGCAATGCCTGTTCCTCGCGCGCGACCGGCTCGGCGTAAAGCCGCTGCATTACACCACGCTCGCGGACGGTGCACTGGCGTTTTCGTCTGAACTCAAGGGGTTACTGGCGCATCCTTTGTTGCGACGCGAACCGGAGATCCGTGCGGTCGAGGATTACCTGGCGTACGGATACGTCCCCGACGATACATGTCTCGTCGCGGGCGTCTGCAAGCTGCCCGCGGGCCATGCGATGCTGGTCGAACGCGGGCGAACCGTGCCGTTGCCGCAACGCTGGTGGAACGTCGACTTTTCTATGCGTGCGACGGGCAGTGTGCGCGATCTTGCCGCGGAGTTGCAGGCCTTGCTGCGCGATGCGGTCACGTCGCGGATGGCCGCGGACGTTCCGCTTGGTGCGTTCCTGTCGGGGGGCGTCGACAGTTCGGCGGTGGTCGCGCTGATGTCGGAAGCGTCGCGCGGGGCCGTCCGGACATGCACGATCGGGTTCGAGGACGCCGGTCCCGACGCACGTCGTCCTGCTGCCGAAGTTTCGCAACGGTTCGCAACGGCGCATCGCGAACGCACGGTGACATCGGACAATTACGCGCTAATCGAAACACTTGTCGAAGCCTTTGACGAGCCGTTCGCCGATGCGTCCGCACTCGCGACCTACCGCCTTTGCGAGCTCGCGCGCGAGGACATGACGGTCGCATTGTCGGGCGATGGCGCGGATGCGGCTTTCGCGGGATACGGGCGCTACAAGGTCCAGGTGGCGGAAGAGCGCGTCCGCGGGTTGCTGCCGCCGGACCTGCGACGCAATGTGTTCGGGGCGCTGGGACGGCATTACCCCGAGCCCGACTGGACGCCGCGGCCGCTGCGCGCGAAGACGATGTTGCTGGCGCTCGCCGACGATGGAGCGGAGGCATATGCCCGCTCGGTCGGGGTCACGACACCTGCTCTACGCGCTGCGCTGTTCACCGCCGCTGCAAGGCGCGCGCTGTCGGGCCATCGGGCGGAGGATCGCTACGTCACGACGATGCGCGACGCCCCCGCGCGCGATGCGATGGACCGCGCGCAATATGCCGATCTGCAGCACTGGTTGCCCGGCAACGTCCTGACCAGGACGGACCGCACGAGCATGGCGGTCGGACTGGAAACGCGCGCACCGTTGCTCGATCACCGGCTGGTCGAGTTCGCCGCGAAGCTCCCGGCGGGGATGCGGCTGCGCGGAGGGCAGGGCAAGTGGCTGATGAAGAAGGCGCTCGAGCGCTATCTGCCCAAGGACGTGCTGTATCGGCCCGATACGGAGCTAGCGACCCCGACTAGCGCGTGGTTCCGCGGTCCACTTGCCGACGAGGCGGCGGCGCTGTCACGGTCCCGCGTTCTCGTCGGATCCGGGTGGTTCGATCCCGCGACGATCGCGCGGATCGCGGCGGATCACCGTAATGGCGTCGCCGAGCATGGGCGAACCTTGTGGCAGCTCGTCATGCTCGAACGCGCGATGGCGCGGCTGTTCGGGTAACCGCGATCAGTGGTAGGCGAACACCGCCATCGCCGCATGCAACGTCAGCGCCACCAGCGCCAGCGACGCGCCGAGGAACAGCGCGAACCGCACCGACACCTTGTTGACCGTCGCCTGCCACACGCTGTGCGCGATCCGGAGCAGCACATACGCCCATGCAATCCAGGCGTTGGCGCCATCCCCGGTGCCGGTCAGCGCGATCACCCCGCAAACCGCATAGAACAGCGTAGGTTGTTCCATCAGGTGATTGTGATTGTGCGCTTTCCATTGAACTTGCGGTGGAAGGCGTCCATCCGCATCGGCGGCCTTGGTGCCGACCAGCGTCGTGATATCGACCCCTGATGCCTTCATCGCGGGAAGCCGTGTGACCACCATCCACACCAGCATCACCAGCGTCCAGGGGATCAGCACCACTACGGGTTTCATAATTTCACTATGCATCGATCACGCCCCCCTCCGTTTGTGCAGTCATGCTGCCGGATCGGGCGTGGGGGATCAACTGATGTCGTGGGTCAGCGCCGCCCCATGACTTCGCCGATCCAGCGGTCATATTGGTCGGGCCAGAGCGACCCGCTTTCGGTGGTCGGCAACCGCGCGCCGAACCCGTGCCCACCACGCAGCAGAAAGTGCGCCTCGACCGGGATCCGCGCAGCGCGTGCGCCGGCGAACAGGTCCATGGCATTGGTAAAAGGCACCGTCGGGTCGTCCTGCGCATGGACGATGTACATGGGCGGCGTCTCGCGCGTGATGTTGCGGTCGCAGGCGTAGCGGCGCTCCATCGCGGGATCAGGGGTGGGACCGAGCAGGTTGGCGCGCGACCCGCCGTGGCTGCGACCCTGATCCATGTTCGACACCGCGTACATCAGCCCCCCGAAGTCGGGACGGGCAGATTGCGCGTCGGCGGCGTCGATCCGGCGATAGACCGGCGCTTCATATTGCGTGAGAAGCGACGCGGCGAGATGCCCGCCCGCCGAAAAGCCGAGCACGCCGATCCTGCGCGGATCGATCCCGTAGCGTTCGGCACCGTGGCGGATCAGGCGGATTGCGCGCTGTGCGTCCATCAGCGGCGTGTTGGCACGATCGACCCAGCCTTCGCCGGGCAGCCGATAATTGAGCACGAACCCGGTGATCCCGCGTGCCGCCAGGACGAGCGCGACGTCGAGCCCTTCCTTTCGGATCGAGGTGAAGCTGTAGCCCCCGCCGGGCATGATCAAAACCGCGCGCCCGTCGGGGCGACGTGGCCGGATCACGCCGACGTCGGGGCGGGTTACGCCGCGCAGCCACAGGTCGTGATATTCGCCTGTCCGCCCGGTGATTTCGGATCGGGGTAGTGGTTCGGGGTTTCGGACCCCGGGCGCTGCACCCGGCCAGAGCGGGAAATTCTCGCGCGGCGGCCAGCTCGGCGTTGCGGACAGCGACAATGCCCCGGGTTGGAAAGACCTCGGGCCCTGGGCAGCGGCCGCAGCGGGAGCTGCGGCCGCACCTATGGAAAGCGCCAGAACCTTGCGTCGGTTATGCATGTCGGGCGCTTGACCCGATCAACCGAAGCTTGCGCCCCAACGACGCTTGACGCGGTCCTTCCACAGACCACGATGATAGGCGTCCGATGCCAGCAGCGGCATGACGCTGCCCGCTTCGGCGAACACCATCTGCTCGATCGCGGTGTTCACCTTGCCCCACGATGCCGCTTCCTGCAGCGTCGAGGACGAGCACGCACCATCGCGCACGTCGGCGACCGTGATCTGGACCGCGTACTTGTGGACCTGAACGTCGTCATGCCCGAGGATCTCGGCGCAGACGACCGTGTCCTGGATGAAGTTCTTGGGCACGCCGCCGCCGATCATGAGCAGGCCGGTGACGCCCGCCTTGATCTTGATCTCGGTCAGCTCGCGGAAGTCGGCGATCGCATCGAGCACCATATAGGGCTTGCCCGCCTTCACCGAATCGACCTGATGCTTGACGAGGCCGAAGCCTGCCGAGCTGTCGACGAATGCCGGGCAGAAGATCGGCACGTCATGCTCATAGGCGAGCTTGACCAGGCTGTTGTCCTTCTTGCCGTGCTCGACGAGATACTTGCCCATTTCGCGGATGAACTCGCGGCTCGAATAAGGGCGCGGCTCGAGCGTCTCGGCGATCTCGAAGATCGTGTGGTCGACGTGCTGGAGCTGCTCCTCGTCGATGTACGTGTCGTAGATCCGGTCGATCAGCAGCGAGCGCAGCGTGTCGTCGTCCGGCACTTCGAGCGCCTGGTAATGCTTGTGGCCGAGGCCCTCGAAGAAATCCATGTCGACGATCGACGCGCCGGTCGCGACGATGCCGTCGATCATGTTGTTGCGCAGCAGCTCGGCATAGAGATCCATGCAGCCACCCGCCGAGGTCGAGCCCGCGATGACGAGGAAGATCGAGCAATCCTTGTCCGCCAGCATCTGGTTGTAGATGTCGGTCGCGCGGCCGAGGTCGCGGCTGGTGAAGCTCATCTTCTTCATCGCGTCGACAATCGGGCGCGCGTCGAACTTGGTGATGTCGATATGCTCGACAGTGGTCGAGAGCAGCTCGGCCTTGCGGTTGGTGTTGAGGACTTCGGTCATGGGATAATACCCTTTTCAACAGCCGCCGTCGTTGAGGGGACGCGGAAACCCGGGAAGAGGCGGCGCATCGCTGCACCGCCCCTCCGATTCGTGAGTGTTATGGAACGCCTGTTACAGCGTGACGACGTTGGACGCGACGTCCGGCATGGCTTCGTCGTACAGCGACACCATCGGCTCGTCGGAGACGATCACCGTCTCGTCCGAACCAAAGCCATTGAACGCGGTCCGCATCGCCGAGCCGTAGGCACCGAGCATCCCGATTTCGAGATAGTCGCCAGCCTGCACGTCCGCGGGCAGATAGAACGGCCCCGCCATATGGTCCATGTCGTCGCAGGTCGGCCCGTAGAAGCTGAACGCCATGTCCTTCGAACGGCTCTCCGGCTCGCGCAGAAGCTCGACCGGGAAACGCCAGCCGATGTGTGCTGCATCGAACAACGCGCCGTAAGCCCCGTCATTGATGTACAATTCGTCGCCGCGGCGCTTTTCGACGCGCACCACGATCGAGCTGTACTCGGCGCACAGCGCCCGACCGGGCTCGGCCCACAGTTCCGCCGAATAGCTGACCGGCAGCGATTCGAACGCACGGTGGATCGTCTCGAAGAAACGCTCGAGCGGGGGAGGCTCCATCCCCGGATAGGAGGACGGAAAACCGCCGCCGACATCGATCACGTCGACCGTGACCGCTGCGTCGACGATCGCCGCACGAACGCGCTCCAGCGCATTTGCATAGGCTTCCGGCGTCATCGCCTGACTACCGACGTGGAAGCAGATGCCGAGCGCATCCGCGGCCTGACGAGCCCGGAACAACAGTTCCTTGGTCTCGCCGGGAGCGGCACCGAACTTCGATGCAAGGCTCAGCTTCGAATGCTCCGAAGACACGCGCAACCGGACGCAAAGCGTCAGGTCGGTCGCCTGATCGGTCGCCGCCATGATCTTGTCCAGCTCCTCGATCGAATCGAGCGAGAAGGTGCGGACGCCATAATCGAAGTAAGCGCTACGGATCGCTTCGGGAGCCTTGACCGGGTGCATGAAGCACAGGGTCGCGCCCGGAATCGTCGTCGCGACGAGCCGGACTTCGGCGATCGAGGCCACGTCGTAATGCGTGATCCCGGCATCCCAAAGGATTTTGAGCAACTCAGGAGCCGGATTCGCCTTGACCGCATACATCGAGCGACCCGGGAACTTCTCGACGAAGAACCTGGCCGCACGCGCTGCCGCGTGAGGACGAACCAGCGTAACCGGCTGAACCGGCCGCTGCTGAGCGATGTCGATACCCGAAACCGAGTTCGAAGGGGTCTTCGCTAACCCCAGCGCGCGATGATGCTTGTGCAACTCAAGGGACCTCCAAGTGGCTTGCGCCGAACGGTGAAAAAAGCTGCCTTGCGGTTGGAAGTCCCATGGGGCAGCGGATGGGCGAGATACGGTCGCGCTTTTGCAAAGTAAAGCGGTTTTGGACCCCCGGAGACAGTCAGTGACAATTTTAAGACAGCCTACGCGGGCAGGGGTCCGCGATGCCGCAGCGAAGATTGCCGCGGTGGTGCCTATAACGCCCCTGTTTATCAAAGAGATCCAAGGGGTTGCCGTCGCCTTCAAGGCGGAATGCGTGCAGCCGATGGGCGCGTTCAAGCTGCGCGGAGCGTGGCACAGGCTCACCGCGATCGACCCTGCGCTCAGGGGAAAAGGCGTGGTTGCCTTCTCGTCGGGCAATCATGCGCAGGGTGTCGCATGGGCGGCCAGGCGGCTCGGCATGCCGGCGACGATCGTCATGCCGTCGGACGCGCCGAAATCGAAACGCGACGGAACGTTGGCGCTGGGGGCGGAAATCGTCAGCTATGACCGCGCGACCGAAAGCCGCGAGGAGATCGCCGCCCGGCTTGCCGAAGCGCGCGGCGCGGTGCTGGTGCCGAGCTTCGACGATCCCTGGGTGATCGAGGGGCAGGGCAGCGCCGGGGTCGAGGCCGCCGCGCAAATGACGGCACTCGGGCTTGGCGACGTAACGGAGGTGGTGGTGCCCTGCGGGGGCGGCGGTCTTGCCGCGGGGCTCGCGCTGGCGCTGCCGGGTGTGCGCATCACCGTCGTCGAGCCGGTCGGGTGGGACGATATGCGACGATCGCTGTCGGCTGGACGGATCGAATCGGTCGGGGCGTCGCCGCCGCCGACCGCGTGCGATTCGCTTCAGACGCAGCGTGTGTCGGCGTTGACCTTCGATGTCCTGATGCGGTGTCGGGCCACGGGAGTCGCGGTAAGTGAGGCGGAAACCCGCGCCGCACAACGCTGGGCGGCGGAGACGCTGCGGCTGGTGGTCGAGCCCGGTGGAGCCGTTGCGCTGGCCGCGATCCTGGCGGGGAAGGTCGCCCCGGTTCCGGGAATGCTGGTGCTGCTGTCGGGCGGCAACGTCGACCGCGCGGCTTATGCCGCCGTGCTGGCGGATGCGGCGTGAGCGGGATCGAATCGATAGCCCCCGCGATCGCGATGCTTGCGGCGTTTGCGTGCCTGATCGGGGGCGCGGCGATGATCTGGCGACGCAGCGACGTGCGCAAGGGAGTGTTGCTGCTGGTGATGGCGGCGGTGCTGGTGGGGAACGTCGCGATCTGGACGCTGTAGGGGCGGGGTAGGTGCGAACGCGAACCCGGTAAATGCTTCCCCGGCGAAGGCCGGGGCCCAGGAGGACAGGTCGCCGTGGCGAGCACAGTCGGCGATTACGTCGGCAGCGCTACTGGGCCCCGGCCTTCGCCGGGGAAGCAAGCGAGCGGGAAGCGAGGGAAGGGAAGCGTCCCCGGTGCTACCCCCGGCTCGGCGCATGGGGTGGTTCGATCTCCGGCGCTTCGGCAGCATCGAGCGGTCCCTCCCACTTTGCCACGACGGCCGTCGCGACCGCATTGCCGACCACGTTGGTGCCCGAGCGCCCCATGTCGAGGAACTGGTCGACCGGCAGGATCAGCAACAGCCCCGCTTCGGGAATGCCGAACTGCCCCATCACCGCCGCGATCACGACCAGCGAGGCGCGCGGCACGCCCGCGATGCCCTTGGACGTGATCATCAACACCAGCAGCATCACGATCTGCTGCCCGATCGACAGATCGACCCCGTACACCCGCGCGAGGAACAGCGTCGCGAAGGTCATGTACATCATCGACCCGTCGAGATTGAACGAGTAGCCCAGCGGCAGCACAAAGCTCGCGATCTTGCGCGGTACGCCGAAGCGCGCGAGCGCCTCGAGCGTGCGCGGGTAAGCGGCTTCGGACGATGCGGTCGAGAAAGCGAGCAGGATCGGCTCGCCGATATAGCGCGCCAGCGTCAGCGCGCGCGGCCCGATGATCGCGAACGCCGCGCCGAACAGCAGCATCCACAGTGCCGCCAGCCCGATATAGAAGCTCCCGACGAACAGCCCAAGCGTCCACAGGATGCCGAGCCCGTTGACCGCGATCGTCGCGGTGATCGCGGCGAACACCGCGAACGGCGCGACCCGCATCACGTAATCGGTGATCTGGAGCATCATCGCCGCGAGCGCCTCGGCGCCGCGGACGATCGGCGCGCCCTTCTCGCCGATCGCGGTGAGCGCGACGCCGGCGAAGATCGAGAAGATGACGATCTGGATGATCTCGTTGGTCGCCATCGCCTCGACCACCGACGACGGCACGATATGCGTCACGAAATTGGTGAGGTTGAACGATTTCTCGTCGAGCCCGACGGTCGCATCGGGCGGAGGCAGCTTGAGCCCGAACCCGCTGCCGGGCGAGACCAGGTCGATCACGAACTCGATCCCGTGGAACAGCACGAGGCCCAGCGTCAACGACACCAGCGATGCGGAGATGAACCACGCCATCGTCCGCCCGCCGATCCGCCCGAGCGCCTTGATGTCGCCCATGTGCGCGATGCCCACGACCAACGTCGAGAACACCAGCGGCGCGATGATCATCTTGATCAGGCGCAGGAAGATCGTGGTGATGATCGAGAAGTAGCTCGCGATCTCCTTTGCGCGCGCCGCGCCCTCGACGCTGCCGTCGACGAGGTGCTGGTTGATCGCCCAGCCGACGATCAGCCCCAGCACCAGGCCGATCAATATGTACAGTGTCAGCCGCTTCGCCACGCTTCTTCCCCGTTGGTTCGTACCCGCATCAAGGGGAGAATGCGCAATCGGTCAAGCAAGACGCGCGTTGCGGCGCGGCACGGGTGCTGCCAGACTGATGCCATGAACCTGTCCCGTCGCGCTTTCGCGTCCGCCGCCCTGGCGCTTCCCGCCCTGTCCGCCAGCGGTGCCCTGCGCGCCGCCGAACCCGATCTCGCGGGATTGCGCGACATCACCGGCGGGACCGCACCGATCGGCCCTGAAGAACGCCGCTCAGGGCTCATCCGTGCGCAGGCATTGATGCGGGCGAACGGGATCGGCGCGGTGCTGATCGAGTCGGGATCGAGCTTGACCTATTTCACCGGCATCCGCTGGGGCCGCAGCGAACGGCTGACCGCTGCAATCCTGCCGGTCGAGGGCGAGCCGTGCATCGTCACGCCGTTCTTCGAGGAGCCCTCGGTCCGCCAAACGCTCGGCATCCCCGCCGAGGTGCGGGTGTGGCAGGAAGACGAAAGCCCGCACGCGCTGATCGCAACCTTCCTCAAGGAGCGAAAGCTCGCCACTCGCCCGATCGGCATCGAGGAAACGGTCCGCTACTTCGCGGTGGACGGGCTGGCCCATGCCTTGCCGGGCGCGCGAATCGTCTCCGCCAATCCGGTCGTCCGCGCGGTACGGATGCGCAAGACCGCGCCCGAGATCGCGCTGATGCAGACCGCGACCGATGTGACGATCGCCGCCTATCGCTGGACCTGGCCGCGGGTCGAGAAGGGCATGAAACCCGCCGACATCGCCGCGCTGATGAATGCCGCGACCAAGCAACTGGGGGGCAGCCCCGAATTCTCGCTGGTGCTGATCGGCCCCGCCGCCGCCTTTCCGCATGGCAGCAAGGATCCGCAAGTCGTCGCCGACGGGCAGATCGTGCTGATGGACTGCGGCTGCACCGTACAGGGCTACCAGTCCGACGTTTCGCGCACCTTTGTCTATGGCGGCGCGGACAAGGACATGCGCAAGGTCTGGCAGGATGTCCGCGACGGGCAGGCGCTGGCCTTCAAGACCGCGCAACTCGGGGTCGCTGCCGGGGCGGTGGATGATGCGGTGCGGCGCTATTACGAGACGCTTGGCTATGGCCCGCGGTATCGCCTGCCCGGCCTGTCGCATCGTACCGGCCACGGGATCGGGCTCGACGGGCACGAGCCGGTCAATCTCGTCCACGGCGAAACCACGCAACTGGCGGAGGGCATGTGCTTCTCGGACGAACCCGGTCTGTATCTGCCCGGCAAGTTCGGTGTGCGGCTGGAGGATTGCTTCCACATGACCGCGAGCGGGCCGAAATGGTTCAGCGTCCCGCCAACCTCGCTGGATCAGCCCTTAGGGTAACGATCCGCATTCGGGACGCGCGGCATACTTGAGAACGCCGTGCGCCTCGCCTAAGCCACCGCGCATGACCCAGTCCCCGACGTCGACCAACGACATCCGCCGTAGCTTCCTCGACTATTTTGCGGCCAACGGGCACGCCAAGGTCGCGTCCGCGCCGCTCGTGCCGCAGAACGACCCAACGCTGATGTTCGTCAACGCCGGGATGGTGCCGTTCAAGAACGTCTTCACGGGCCTCGAATCGCGTGCGTACGTGACCGCCACGTCGTCGCAGAAGTGCGTGCGCGCTGGCGGCAAGCACAACGATCTCGACAATGTCGGCTATACCGCGCGGCATCACACCTTCTTCGAAATGCTCGGTAATTTCTCGTTCGGCGACTATTTCAAGGAACGCGCGATCACGCTCGCGTGGAACCTGCTGACGCGCGAATGGGGGATCGACCCCGACCGGCTGACCGTCACCGTCTATCATACCGATGACGAGGCGTTCGACCTGTGGCGCAAGATCGCCGGATTGCCCGAAGAGCGGATCATCCGCATCGCGACCAACGACAATTTCTGGTCGATGGGCGACACCGGGCCGTGCGGACCGTGCTCCGAGATCTTCTACGACCACGGCGACCACATCTTCGGTGGTCCGCCGGGTTCGCCCGACGAGGACGGCGACCGTTTCGTCGAGATCTGGAACCTCGTCTTCATGCAGTTCGAGCAGACCGCCGACGGCGCGCGCACCGCGCTGCCGCGTCCGTCGATCGACACCGGCATGGGGCTCGAGCGGATCGCCGCGGTGCTGCAGGGCGTCCACGACAATTACGACACCGACACGTTCAAGGCGCTGATCGCCGCATCGTCTGCGATGACGGGCACGCCCGCCACCGGCGACACGCAGGCGAGCCACCGTATCATCGCGGACCATCTGCGCTCGGCGGGCTTCCTCGTGGCGGATGGCGTCCTGCCGTCGAACGAAGGGCGCGGCTATGTGCTGCGCCGGATCATGCGGCGCGCGATGCGCCATGCGCATCTGCTCGGCGCAAAGGAGCCGTTGATGCACCGGCTCGTCCCCGCGCTGGTGGCGGAAATGGGCGCGGCTTATCCCGAACTGGTGCGCGCGCAGGCGGCGATCGAATCGACCCTGTTGCAGGAGGAAACCCAATTCCGCCGGACGCTGGTCAACGGCTTGCGCCTGCTCGACGAAGCGACCGCGGCGATGGAGCCGGGTGCGACGCTGCCGGGCGAAACCGCGTTCAAACTCTACGACACGTTCGGTTTTCCCTACGATCTGACCGAGGACGCGCTCCGCGCCCAGGGCTTCGGGATCGATCGTCCCGGGTTCGACGCCGCGATGGCCGAACAGAAGCGCGCGGCGCGCGCCGCTTGGAAGGGGTCGGGCCAGCGCGCCTCCGACGACGTGTGGTTCGACATCGCCGAGGCCAACGGCGGCACCGAGTTCATCGGCTATAGCGCGGTCGAGGGTGAGGGCGCTGTCGTCGCGATCGTCAAGGACGGCGCACAGGTCGAGCGCGCGGACGTGGGCGAGACCGTCGAGATCATCGTCAACCAGACGCCGTTCTACGCCGAGAGCGGCGGTCAGGTCGGCGACACCGGCACGCTCACCGCACCGGGCGTGCACGGCGTAGTCGAGGATACGCGCAAGTATCTCGGTCGCGTGTTCGCGCATGTCACGCGCGTCGGCGAGGGCGGCATCGCGGTCGGCGATGCGCTGCACCTGACCGTCGATGCGGCTCGCCGCGACCAGATCCGCGCCAATCACTCGGCAACGCATTTGCTGCACGAGGCGCTCCGCCAGCGGCTCGGCGCGCACGTCGCGCAGAAGGGCAGCCTCGTCGCGCCCGAGCGGCTCCGGTTCGATTTCTCGCAGCCGACTGCGATCGATCCCGCGCGGATCGCCGAGGTCGAGACCGACGTCAATGCGCAGATCCGCGGCAACGGGCTGGTCGATACGCGGCTGATGACTCCGGATGAAGCGATCGCCGAGGGCGCGATGGCGCTGTTCGGGGAGAAATACGGCGACGAGGTCCGCGTCGTGTCGATGGGCAGTGAGCGCGGCAAGACCTATTCGCTTGAGCTGTGCGGCGGAACGCATGTCCGCGCATTGGGGGATATCGGACTGTTCGCGGTGGTGGGCGAGGGCGCGGTATCCTCCGGCGTCCGCCGCGTCGAGGCGCTGACCGGTGAGGCAGCGCGCGACTATCTCACCGCACGCGACGCCAAGTTGCGCGAAGCGGCGGCAGCGCTGAAATCGTCGCCAGACGAGGTGCCTGCGCGCGTGGCGGCATTGGTCGAGGACCGGCGGCGACTGGAACGAGAACTGGCCGATGCCAAGAAGGCGCTTGCGCTCGGCGGTGGTGCTGGCGGCGCGGCGGCCGGGCCGGAAGAGGTCGGCGGCGTCGCGTTCCTCGGCCAGGTGGTCGAGGGGCTCGATCCCAAGGGCCTGCGCGGCACGGTCGACGAGATGAAGCAGCGGATCGGTTCGGGAATCGCGATGATCGTCGCGGTCAACGAAGGCCGCGCATCGGTCGCGGTCGGGCTGACGGCGGACTTGGTTGGATCGCATAGCGCGGTCGACCTGCTGCGCGTTGCGGTTGCGACGCTGGGCGGGCAGGGCGGCGGTGGGCGCCCCGACATGGCGCAGGGCGGCGGTCCGGATGGTGCCAAGGCGGCGGACGCGGTTGCGGCGGTCCGGGCTCATCTTGCGGGGTGAGGCGGGCCGGGTAGGTGTTGAAGGCTACCTTTTCCTTTCTACGCTTCCCCGGCGAAGGCCGGGGCCCAGTAGCGAAGGTCGAGGTAACGAAGCACCATCGCCAGCAATCTCCTGTTCCACGCCTGGGTCCCGGCCTTCGCCGGGGAAGCGCAGACGGTGGGAAACGCGGCGGCGGAAACAGATGCCCCCCCACGGGCGCGGCTCAAACCGCTGATGCGGTGCGGGCTGTGTTGGAGGGGTGAGGCCAGGCGGGTAGGCGTGAAAGGCTAGCGCCCCCACTTCTACGCTTCCCCGGCGAAGGCCGGGGCCCAGTAGCGAAGGCCGAGGTAACGAAGCACCATCGCCAGCAATCTCCTGTTCCACGCCTGGGCCCCGGCCTTCGCCGGGGAAGCGCAGACGGTGGGAAACGCGGCGGCGAAAAAGAATGCCCCCACGTGTGCGCGCCTCAAACCGCTGCTGCGGTGCGGGCTGCGTTAGAGGGGTGAGGCCAGGCGGGTAGGCGTGGAAGGCTAGCGCCCCCACCTCTACGCTTCCCCGGCGAAGGCCGGGGCCCAGTAGCGAAGGTCGAGGTAACGAAGCGCCATCGCCAGCAATCTCCTGTTCCGCTCCTGGGCCCCGGCCTTCGCCGGGCAAGCGTCAAAAGAAAGGAAGGCGGAAACGAACCGCGTGTTTGTCCGCCGCCCTCAAACCGCAGGCTTGCTATCCATTCCCCGCGGCGCCCGGACGCGCTTCAATCGCGGGGCGGTCGTCATTTCCGCCGCGGCCTTTATTTCCTGCCGCAGTTCATCGCGCTTCTCGTGGATCGACGCGATCACCGGCCCGACCGCGACCCCCAGATCGGTCAACACCGCTTCCGCCAGTTGCAGTGAACTCTCGAGCGTCTCGGGCACCGCATCCGTCGCACCTGCACGGTAGAGCTCAGCGGCATGTTGCGTGTCGCGGGCGCGCACGACGATCGCGAGGTCCGGAACCCAGTTGCGCGCACGCCGCGTCAACGCGACGCTCAGCACGGGGTCGTCCATCGTCAGGATCAGCGCCTTGGCGCGACCGAGATTGAGCCGGTCGACCAGTTCGGGGCGAATGACGTCGCCGAAGATCACCGGATAGCCCTCCGCATGCGCCGCGGTGACGACATCGATATCGGCCTCGACCGCGACATAGCGTTGCTCGTGGACCGTCAGCATGTCGCACACCATCCGTCCGACGCGACCGAAGCCGATTACCACGGTCCCGGGGCCTTCCTCGGGAATCTCGAGTTCGGCTTCGTTGCCGACGCTTTGTTCGATCCGTCGCGCCCAGCGGCGCCCGAGCATCGCCAGCAACGGCGTGATCGTCAGCCCGATCGCCGTGACGGTTTGCCAGAAATTCGCTGTCGGGGCCGCGATCAGCTGTGCCTGTGCCGCCGCACCGAGGACGATCAGCGTGGTCTCGGACGGGCTGCCCATCAGCACCCCGGCTTCGACCGAAACCCCGCCGCGGATGCCGCTGCCGCGCAACAGCAAATACGTTACCACCGCCTTGACCGCGACGACGGCAGCGATCGCCGCAAGATAGCCGAGCCAGTTGGCCGCGATCGCCGCAAGGTCGACGCTCATCCCGATCGTGATCAGGAACACGCCCAGCGCGAGCCCCTTGAACGGTGCGGTCATCACTTCGACTTCGCTGTGATAATCGGTTTCCGCGATCAGCAGCCCGGCAAGCAGCGCGCCCACGATCGGCGAGAGCCCCGCCGCAGTGGTGGCCAGGCTCGCCACGATGACGACCAGCAACGAGGCCGCGAGGAACAGCTCGGGACTCTTGGTCCGTGCGGCCTGCGCGAACAATTTCGGGAGGATTAGCCGCCCGCCGATGAACAACACCCCCACGGTCAGGAATGCGGCGACGCCGACCCGCGCAAGGCCAGTCCACCCGCTGTCCGCCGCCATCGGCCCGAGCGCTGCGAGCACGAAGATGATCGGGACCAGCGCCAGATCCTCGAACAGCAGCATCGCAAAGGCGGTCCGGCCAACCGGACTGGTCGTCCCCGCAATCGGCAAGACGAGGGCGGTGGACGAGAGCGACAAGGCGATGCCCAGCGCCATCGCCCCGGTCCACGGCAGCGCCGTCAGCAGATGCAGGCCAAGCCCCAGTATCGCGCCCGCGACGAGCAATTGTGCCGCGCCCGTCCCGAAAACGAGTTGCCGCATCGACCACAAGCGTTTGAGCGACAGTTCCAGCCCGATCGAGAACAGCAGCAGCACGATGCCGAATTCGGCAAAGGGCTCGATCGAATGCGGATCGGAGATGGTGATGTAGTAAAGCCAGGGAAACTGGCTGACCAATGCGCCAAGCCCGAAGGGACCCACAAGCAATCCGACCAGAATGAACCCGATGACGGGGCTGATCTTGGCGCGGGCAAATGCCGGGATCACGAGGCCGGCTGCCCCAAGAATTACGAGGGCGTCACTGAATCCGGCATTGGCAAGGGCTGAGGGCATGCGGGCATCTAAGCGACATTCGTCATGCTTGTCAGCTTATGTCGTGAAATAACTTCCCGACGGCAATCTCGGTCGTGAAATCCGCTGCGTCGCCCGGAACCATGTTCCGGGCGACGCACCATCATGCGATCAGGCCGAAGCGCCCATCGCCTGTTCGAGGTTGAGGCGAACCTGCTCGAAGAACTGCTCGGTCGTCATCCACGGCTGCTCCGGGCCGATCAGCAGCGCGAGATCCTTGGTCATGTGACCATCCTCGACCGTCTTGATGCAGACGCGCTCGAGCGTCTCGGCGAACTGCGTCACCTCAGGCGTACCGTCGAACTTGCCGCGATACTTGAGGCCGCCGGTCCAGGCGAAGATCGACGCGATCGGGTTGGTCGACGTCGCCTTGCCCTGCTCGTGCTGGCGGAAGTGACGCGTCACGGTGCCGTGCGCGGCTTCCGCCTCGACCGTCTTGCCGTCCGGCGTCAGCAGCACCGAGGTCATCAGGCCGAGCGAGCCGAAGCCCTGTGCAACCTGGTCCGACTGGACGTCGCCGTCATAGTTCTTGCACGCCCAGACGAATTCACCATGCCACTTGAGCGCCGATGCGACCATGTCGTCGATCAGGCGATGCTCGTAGACGATGCCCGCTTCCTTGAACTTGTCCTTGAATTCGCTCTCGAAAACCTCAGCGAAGAGGTCCTTGAAGCGGCCGTCATAGGCCTTCAGGATGGTGTTCTTGGTCGACAGGTACACCGGCCACTTGAGGTTGAGGCCATAGTGCATCGAGGCGCGCGCGAAGTCGCGGATCGAATCGTCGAGGTTGTACATAGCGAGCGCGACGCCCGACGTGGGGAACTGGAACACCTCGCGGTCGATCACTTCGCCGTCGTCGCCCTCGAACACCAGCTTGAGCTTGCCCGGGCCGGGAACGCGGAAGTCGGTCGCGCGATACTGGTCGCCGAACGCGTGACGGCCGACGACGATCGGGTGCGTCCAGCCCGGGATTAGGCGGGGGACGTTCTTGATCACGATCGGCTCGCGGAAGATCGTGCCACCGAGAATGTTACGGATCGTGCCGTTAGGCGACTTCCACATCTTCTTGAGGCCGAATTCCTCGACGCGCTGCTCGTCCGGGGTGATCGTCGCGCACTTCACGCCGACGCCGTACTTCTGGATCGCCTTGGCGCTGTCGACGGTGATCTTGTCGTCGGTGCCATCGCGGCTCATCATGCCGAGGTCGTAATATTCCAGATCGATATCGAGATACGGCAGGATCAGCCGCTCGCGAATCCACTGCCAGATGATCCGGGTCATCTCATCGCCGTCGATCTCGACAACGGGCGTCTTTACCTTGATCTTCGCCATCACGCACTTTCCTGTGGGGGTTTTGCGGGTAGCGTCTAGGAGCATGGGCCGGATCGATCAACCCGCGCAAGCCGACCGGCATTGACGATTGTGACAAACCAGCCGGTCGGTTAGGGTCGGCGCATGATACCACCAAGCCATTCGTCGCCGAGCCCCGAAACCGCCAAATGGCGCGTGCCGGACCTGCACCCCGAGGGGCGCAAATATGTCGTCATCGCCGCGGTCGTCGCGTTGATCGCGCTGATCTGGCTCGGCTGGTTCGTTGCCTGGCCGCTGATCGGCCTGACGTTGTGGGTGGCATTGTTCTTTCGCGATCCCGTGCGGGTCACGCCGTCGGGCGACGGCCTGATCATCTCGCCGGCGGACGGGCTGGTATCGATGATCCAGCGGATGCCGGTACCGCGCGAGCTCGCTGGCCCCAATGGGCTGGGCGAAGCACCTTTGGTGCGCGTGTCGGTGTTCATGTCGGTGTTCGACGTCCACATCAACCGCACCCCGATTGCGGGGACGGTCAAGCAGGTCGTCTACATCTCAGGCAAGTTCCTCAATGCCGAGCTCGACAAGGCAAGCGAGGACAATGAGCGGCAGCATCTGGTGGTCGAGGGGCGTGACGGGCGTCGGGTTGGTTTCACCCAGATCGCCGGTTTGCTCGCGCGCCGGATCGTGCCGTTCGTCAAGCCGGGCGACATGGTCGCCGCGGGTCAGCGGATCGGGCTGATCCGGTTCGGCAGCCGTCTGGACGTCTATCTGCCCGAGGATTGTGCCTGTCAGGTCGTACTGGGCCAGCGCAGCGTTGCCGGCGAGACGATCCTGGGACGCGTCGGGGCAAGCGCGGCAACCGGCATCGCGCAATGAGCGCGCTGGAAGGAACGGCATGAGCCGGCCGGTGCGTCGGCCATCGCCGCGTGGACTGCCATTGCGAACCGTAGCGCCCAACGCGGTCACTGCGCTTGCGCTGTGCTCGGGGCTGACCGGCATCCGCTTCGCGATTTCGGGCCAGTGGGAAACCGCGGTGCTGATGGTGATGATCGCGAGCGTGCTCGACGGGATCGACGGACGGATTGCGCGCATGGTCCGCGGCGAGAGCCGTTTCGGCGCCGAGCTTGATTCGCTTTCCGACGCGATCTCGTTCGGCGTGTCGCCAGCGCTGATCCTGTATCTGTGGTCGCTGAAGGATCTGCCGCGGCTTGGATGGCTGTGCGCGCTGATCTTCGCGGTGTTCTGCGCGCTTCGCCTGGCCCGCTTCAATGCGGCGATCGACGTGGTGGAACAGCCGCACAAATCCGCCGGCTTCCTGACCGGCGCACCGTCGCCGGTCGGCGCGGGGCTGGCGATGCTACCGCTCTATCTGTGGTTCTGGACCGGCCTGGACTTCTGGCGCTCGCCGCTGCTGGTCGCACCGTGGGTGGCTGCGATGGCGGTGCTGATGGTGTCCAGCGTCGCGACGTTCAGTTGGTCGTCGCTGCGGTTACGCACGCATATCCGGTTCGAGGCGATCGCCTTTGTGGTGCTGCTGGGTGCCGCGTTGATCTCGGCACCCTGGCATACGCTGACGTTCCTGTGCGTCGCCTATCTCGCGACGCTGCCGTTCAGCGTCGCGGCTTACGGACGGATCAAGCGGCAGCGCGGACTGCAAAGCGTGGTGCTGTCGGCGTCGGCAGCATCCGAGCCCGCGCCCGAGCACGAGGCTCACTGACGGTCAGAACCGGACGCCCTGCAACCGTCGGATCAACGCCATCACGCAACAACGCCACGATCCGCGGGAGCGCGGGGACAAGCGTCAACCAGAATACCGATGCGCTGGCGGCGAATGCGCTTGCGAAGACCAGAATGCCCGTCACCATCATCATCGCTCGTTCCTATGTCTCAGAGCAGGATCAGGAAGGCCAACCCGTAGCCGCGGGCATCGTTCCGTGTTCTTGCGGTGAACACGGTATGTTCCATCTTCGTTCCACACGCAACAGGTTTCTGGCTCTTGCCCTCCACGGCGGGATTGGGTAAGGGCGCGACCTCACACCGCATGGGAAGCACACATCACCGGTGTCGTGCAGGGGTTTCACCCCGAATCGATTACTCGCTTCCCAGAGGACCAACCGGAAAGGAATTATCTATGGCGGCACCTGTCGTTTCCATGCAGCAGCTGCTCGAGACGGGCGCACACTTCGGCCACCAGACGCATCGCTGGAACCCGAAGATGAAGCCTTACATTTTTGGCGACCGTAACGGCGTCCACATCCTCGATCTTTCGCAGACCGTTCCGCTGTTCGCGCGCGCGCTCGAGTTCGTCTCGGCTGCGACCGCCGGCGGTGGCAAGGTTCTGTTCGTCGGCACCAAGCGCCAGGCGCAGGAGCCCGTCGCGGACGCAGCACGTCGTTCGGGCCAGCACTTCGTCAACCATCGCTGGTTGGGCGGCATGCTCACCAACTGGAAGACCATTTCCAACTCGATCAAGCGCATGAAGACGCTCGAAGAGCAGCTGTCGGGCGACACGGTCGGCCTGACCAAGAAGGAAGTGCTTCAGCTGACGCGCGAGAAGGACAAGCTCGAGCTGTCGCTCGGCGGCATCCGCGACATGGGCGGCATCCCCGACGTGATGTTCGTGATCGACGCGAACAAGGAAGAGCTGGCGATCAAGGAAGCCAACACGCTGGGTATCCCGGTCGTTGCGATCCTCGATTCAAACGTCTCGCCGGACGGCATCGCTTTCCCGGTTCCCGCGAACGACGACGCAAGCCGGGCGATCCGCCTGTATTGCGAAGCGATCGCGATCGCCGCGACCCGCGGTGGCAACGAGCAGCTTGCTCGCCGCCAGGACATCGGTTCGATGGAAGCACCGCCCGCCGAGGAAGCGCTGATCGACACCACGCCGTCGGAGCCGGCTGGCGAGATCACGCCGGCCAGCGACGCTGCGCTGCAGGCCGAGATGGTCGCAGAGGCCGAGCGCCAGATCGACGCGTAAGCGTCGCAGAACTGACATAGGGACGGGGTAGGGCATCGCTCTGCCCCGTCCAAAACCGCATCTGACACACAAGAGGATAAGTGACATGGCCGACATTACTGCCGCTGCGGTGAAGGACCTGCGCGAGAAGAGCGGCGCGGGCATGATGGATTGCAAGAAGGCGCTGACCGAAGCTGCCGGCGACATGACCGCGGCGATGGATTGGCTGCGCGCCAAGGGCCTTGCTGCTGCCGCCAAGAAGTCCAGCCGCACCGCGGCCGAGGGCCTGATCGGCGTCGAAGTCGACGGCACCATCGGTGCAGCGGTCGAAGTCAATTCCGAGACCGATTTCGTTGCGAAGAACGAGCAGTTCCAGACCTTCGTCCGTGACGTGACCGCGGTTGCGCTTCGCCTCGGCGACGACATCGCCGTCATCAAGGCAGCATCGCTTGGCGAGAAGACCGTCGAGGAAACGCTCACCAACAACATCGCAACGATCGGCGAGAACCAGAACCTGCGTCGCGCCAAGCGCCTCGAAGTCACGCAGGGTGCGGTGATCCCGTACATCCACAACCAGGCAGCCCAGGGCCTCGGCAAGATCGGCGTGCTCGTTGCGCTCGAGAGCGATGCCGGCGCTGACGTGCTCGAGCCGCTCGGCAAGCAGATCGCGATGCACATCGCGGCCGCTTTCCCGCTGGCGCTCAACGAGGACGGCCTCGACCCCGAGATCGTCGCGCGCGAGCGTGCGATCGCGACCGAAAAGGCTGCCGAGAGCGGCAAGCCCGCCGACATCGTCGCCAAGATGGTCGATGGCGCGATCGCCAAGTACCGCAAGGAAAACGCGCTCGTCAGCCAGCTGCTGGTGATGGACGGCAAGACCAAGATCTCGGACGTCGTCGCCAATGCCGCCAAGGCAGCGGGCAAGTCGATCGAGCTCAAGGACTACGTCCGCTTCCAGTTGGGTGAAGGCATCGAGAAGGAAGCCACCGATTTCGCAGCAGAAGTCGCTGCGGCATCGGGCGTTCCCCAGCCTACCGCCTGAACGTCTGCGATCGTCGGTGCGCTTGGCAACAAGCGCACCGGCGATCCGCCCTGCCACGTCGCGACGACCTGCCGGATGCACGCGATGACTGTACGCCAATGCGCGCGTCATGGCGCTCCGGCATGGTTTCCACGCTTCCAATCGCTGCGCTGCCCCGATAAGGTCCGCGCCGCCTGCCCATTGCCGTTCGGATTGCCGTGCCAAACCCTAACTTCAAACGTATCCTGCTGAAATTGTCGGGCGAGGTCCTGATGGGCCCCGGCGGTTTGTCGATCGATCCCTCCGTCACCGCGCGTGTCGCGGGTGAAATCGCCGATGCCCGCTCTAAAGGGTTCGAGGTCTGCGTCGTCGTCGGGGGTGGCAACATTTTCCGTGGATTGGCCGCCGCTGCCAAGGGCTTCGAGCGCGCGACCGCCGATTACATGGGCATGCTCGCGACCGTGATGAACGCGCTCGCGGTACAGAATGCACTCGAGCAGATCGGCGTCGACACCCGCGTCCAGTCCGCGATCCCGATGGCGAGCGTCTGCGAGCCGTTCATCCGCCGCCGCGCCGAGCGTCATCTGGAGAAGGGCCGCGTCGTGATCTTCGCGGCTGGTGTCGGCAGCCCCTATTTCACCACCGACAGCGGCGCGGCGCTCCGCGCCGCTGAGATGAAGTGCGATGCGCTGTTCAAGGGCACTTCGGTCGACGGCGTCTATGACGCCGACCCGAAGCTCGTACCCACGGCCAAGCGTTACGACACGATCGGCTATGGCACCGTGCTCGCGAAGGACCTCAAGGTCATGGACGCGAGCGCGATCGCCTTGTGCCGTGACAACAATATCCCGATCGTCGTCTTCAACATCCGCGAGCCCGGCAATCTTGCCGCGGTGCTGCGGGGCGAAGGCGTTTCCACGGTCGTCCAGGCAGAGACAGGAGCATAATCATGGCCGCATATGACAAGGCCGATCTCGAGCGCCGCATGGCCGGCAGCATCGAATCGTTGAAGGGCGACCTCAGTGGCCTGCGCACGGGCCGTGCGTCGACCTCGCTGCTCGATCCGGTGACCGTGGAAGTATACGGCGCACAGATGCCGCTCAACCAGGTCGCGACCGTCTCGGTGCCCGAGCCGCGGATGATCTCGGTTCAGGTGTGGGACAAGATGAACGTTGGTCCGTGCGACAAGGCGATCCGCTCGGCCGGTCTGGGGCTCAACCCGATCGTCGACGGCACCACGCTGCGTCTCCCGATTCCGGATCTGACCGAAGAACGTCGTAAGGAACTGGCTAAACTCGCCGGCAAATATGCTGAAGACGCGCGCATTGCTGCGCGAAACGTGCGCCGGGATGGCATGGACAGTCTTAAAACCGACGAGAAAAAGGGCGTCTACAGCGAGGACGAGCGCAAGAAGCTCGAGACCGAAGTGCAAAAGTTGACCGACAAGACGATCGGCGAAATCGATGCCGCCGCGACCGCCAAGGAAAAGGAAATCCTGGGGAAGTGAGGCCGTTCGCCGCCCCGGCTGCCGATCGGGCGACGGCACCGGATCCAAGCGGTGTCGTCCTGCCGCGTCATGTCGCCATCATCATGGATGGCAACGGGCGCTGGGCGAAAAAGCGCCTGCTTCCGCGCGTTGCCGGGCATCGCCAGGGCGTCGAAGCCGTTCGGCGCGTTGCCCGCGCGGCGCGCACGCTCGGCATCGAAGTGCTGACGCTCTACGCCTTCTCCAGCGAGAACTGGCGTCGTCCGGAAGAGGAAGTCAGCGATCTGATGGGGTTGCTACGGCTGTTCATCCGCAGCGACCTCGACGAACTCATCCGCGACAACGTGCGGCTCCGCGTGATCGGAGACTATCGGCGTTTCAGTCCGGATCTGGTCCGGCTGATCGACGACGCCGTCGCGCGCACCGCGGTCAATACCGGCCCGATCCTCGTCATTGCCCTAAACTACGGTGCACAGGCGGAAATCGCTTCGGTCGCACGCCGTCTGGCGGAACAGGCACGGGACGGCATGCTCGATCCTGCGTCGATCAATGAAGCGATGTTCGAACACGAACTCGAAACGCGCGATCTGCCGCCGCTCGATCTGCTGATCCGCACGTCGGGCGAAGTTCGCCTGTCCAACTTCCTGCTGTGGCAGGCCGCTTATGCCGAGCTGCTGTTCGTCGACACGCTATGGCCCGAATTCGATGCGGATACGTTTGCGGATGCCATTGCCACGTTCGGGCAACGGCAGCGGCGGTTCGGGGGCCTGTGAAGCCGAGCCTGTCGCAAAGAATGTCGTCCAACCTCGCACTGCGCAGCGTCGTCGGCCTGGCGATGGTTGCCGTGGCGTTGGTGAGCGTGGCGCTCGGCGATCTTGCCTTCTGGTTGCTATGCGTCGTCCTCGGGCTGTTCATGATGGCCGAATGGGCCGATCTCCACGCAACGCCACCGCAAACCAAACGGCTTGCGCAATATGCGGTATCGGTACCGCTGGCGATCATGGCGCCGCACCTTGGGGCGGGCCCCGGGTTCTTTGCGCTGGGTCTGATCGCGGCTGCCGGTTTCTTCATCGTCATCGTCACGCGACGGAAGGGGCTCGCGCTGGGTGCGGTTTACGTGTGCCTGCCGATCCTCGCCTTGCTGGCGATCCGTGGGCAGGGGGATGGAATCCTGCTTACGATCTGGACGCTGGCGATGGTGTGGGCGTGCGACATCGGCGCTTATTTTGCCGGTCGCACGATCGGCGGGCCCAAACTTGCCCCCACGATCAGTCCCAACAAGACATGGGCCGGGCTCGGCGGTGGTGTGCTGGCAGCCAGCGCGTTCGCAGCATTCCTCCATATGCAATATGGATTGCCGCTTCGGCTCGCCGTCGCGACGCCATTGCTCGCGGCACTGGCGCAGGGCGGCGATCTGTACGAGAGTTGGCTCAAGCGGCGTGCGGGGGTCAAGGACAGCGGTACGCTGTTGCCTGGCCATGGCGGCGTGCTCGACCGTCTCGACGGTCTTGTCCCGGTCGCGCCGGTCGCAGCCTTTCTTATTGTGTTACCGAAAGTATATTGGTGGTGAAGACGATCACAATTCTGGGCGCTACGGGGTCTATCGGGACCTCGACGCTCGACCTGGTGGAACGCGAGCCCGAGCGGTTCGAGGTTCTGGCACTGACCGCGAATTGCGACGTCACACGGCTTGCCGCTGCTGCGATCCGGACGCGCGCAAAGCTGGCGGTCGTCGCGGACGAAGCGTGCCTGCCGGATCTTCGACAGGCGCTGGCCGGAACCGACACGGTGTGTGCCGGGGGACGCGCGGCGGTGATCGAGGCGGCAACACTTGGCGCGGACATCACGATGGGCGCGATCGTCGGCTGCATCGGGCTGGAACCGGTGATGGCCGCGATCGCTGGCGGAAAGACCGTGATCCTCGCCAACAAGGAGCCACTGGTATCGGCGGGCGACGTGGTCCTCGCGGCAGCGGCAAAGCACGGCGCAACGCTGCTGCCGGCGGATTCCGAGCACAACGCGATTTTCCAATGCTTCGATGCGGCCCGACCTGAACGCGTGCGCCGGATCATCCTTACATGCAGCGGTGGTCCGTTCCGCAACTGGTCGACCACGCAGATGCGCAGCGTGACCCCCGAACAGGCGGTCGCACATCCGAACTGGTCGATGGGGGCGAAAATCTCCGTCGATTCGGCAACCTTGTTCAACAAGGGACTCGAACTGATTGAGGCGGCGCGACTTTTCCCGGTCCCGCACGATGCGATCGAGATCGTGATCCACCCGCAGTCCGTGATCCATTCGCTCGTCGACTATGTCGATGGATCGGTATTGGCGCAAATGGGGCCGCCCGACATGCGGACACCGATCGCGCACTGTCTGGCGTGGCCCGACCGGATGGCCACCCCGATGGCGCCGCTCGACCTCGTGGCGATCGGTCGGCTCGATTTCGAGGCGCCCGACCCCGAGCGTTTTCCCGCGATACGGTTGACGCGCGAGGCGCTTAATCTTGGCGGCGCGCGTCCTGCAATCCTGAATGCCGCGAACGAGATTGCCGTCGCTGCATTTCTCGCGCGCGAGATCGGCTTCCTCGAAATTGCCGCAATCGTGGACGATACATTGTCCGTCTATCATCCGGCCGCACCGGGAACGTTGGGCGACGTTCTCGCGGTCGATGCCGAAGCGCGCAGCATAGCGCGACGGCAGGTGGGGTTACGCAACGGGGCGTTGATGAAGGATAGCGTCGTTTGAGCCAATCGCCCGGATTTTTGCTCACCATTCTTGCGTTCGCGCTGGTGATCGGTCCGCTCGTCTTCCTGCACGAGATGGGGCATTATCTTGCCGGACGGATGTTCGGTGTGAAGATCGACGCATTCTCGATCGGGTTCGGCAACGAATTGTTCGGCTGGACCGACCGTCGCGGGACACGGTGGAAGTTCAGCGCTCTACCGTTGGGCGGCTACGTCAAGTTCGCCGGCGACATGAATGCCGCGAGCGTGCCCGATCCGGCATGGCTCGAACTTCCCGCGGAGGAACGAGCCAGAACGTTGCAGGCGCGCCCCGTGTGGCAGCGCGCGATCGTCGTCGCGGCGGGCCCCGTCACCAACTTCGTCATCGCGATCCTGATCCTGGCTGGGTTCGCGATGAGCTATGGCGTCGATCGAACGCCGTCGATCGTCGGGCTCGTCACGCCCGGCAGCGCGGCCGCGAAGGCGGGACTGCAGCCGGGTGACCGGATCACCGCACTCAACGGCCGCGGTATCGAGACGTTCAAGGACGTTTTCCAATATACCGTATTGCGTCCGGGCGAACCCGTGCGGATCGACTATCGCCGCGACGGCGTCGCGCAAAGCCGCCAGACCGTGCTGGGCGTCGCGACGGAGCGAGACCGGTTCGGCAACGAATTCAAGAAGGGCCTACTCGGCATCGGTCCCTCGACGCCTGTCGCCGCGAAGGTTGGCGTGCTGGAAGCACCGCTTGTCGGTATCGCAATGACGGGCACGATCCTGCGGACGACCGTGGAGGGGCTTGGCCAGATCCTCTCCGGGCGACGTTCCGTCGACGAACTGGGTGGACCGCTGCGCATCGCCAAGACATCCGGCGAGCAATTGTCGCTTGGGTGGCCGGTGTTGATCTTCTTCATTGCGGGCGTGTCGATTAATCTGGGATTCATCAACTTGTTGCCAATCCCCATGCTGGATGGCGGGCATCTCCTGTTCTACGCGGTAGAGGCTGTCCAGCGGAAGCCCGTCGCACCGAGCGTCCAGGAATGGGCGTTCCGGGGGGGATTGGCGGCGGTTCTGGCGTTGATGGTTATGGTGACCTTCAACGATCTCGGCGCATTCGGCCTGTGGAAGACCCTCGCTGGGTTGATCGGGTGACGCAGGTGGGGCAGGGCGGGCCAGCGTTTTTGGCCACGCGGGTATTTTCTCCGATTTGGGGTGGGATGTGACAGCGATCAAGGTTTCAACATTCGGGGCACGGGCCACCGCCGTGCTGCTGGCAAGCACGATGTTCTCGTGCATGCCCGCCGATGCCCAGACCGCGCCCACGGCCGCTAAAGCGCGTCCGCGTACGGCTGCGCCACGTGTTCCCGTGCCTGCGCAGGCAACGCCTGCAGCAGCACCGGTCGCCGCACCCGTGGCGAGCCGGTCGATCAAGTCGATCCGGGTGGAGGGGTCACAGCGCCTCGAACCTGAAACGGTCTTGTCCTATACAAAGTTGCGTACCGGGCAGGCTTTTACCAACGAATCGCTCGATCAGGCGATCAAGGACCTCTACGCGAGCGACCTGTTCGCGGACGTCTCCATCGCCGGGGCCGAAAGTGGCGACATCGTGTTGCGGATTCGTGAGAATCCGGTGATCAACCGTGTCATTTTCGAGGGCAATAAGCGGCTCAAGGAAGACAAGATCCGCAAGGAGGTGAAACTCGCCCCGCGCCAGATCTTCACGCGCACCGCGATCCGCCAGGACGTTGCGCGGATCATTGAGTTGTATCGTCGCCAGGGGCGTTTCGCCGCGGTGGTCGAGCCGAAGATGGTCAACCTCGACCAGAACCGCGTCGACGTCATCTTCGAAGTCACCGAGGGTCCGAAATCGAAGGTCCGCCAGATCAACATCCTCGGCAACGAGGAATTTTCCGACAGCAAGCTGCGCGAGCAGATGGCGACCAAGCAGGCCCGCCTGACGACGCTGCTCAGCTCGAATACGAGCTATGATCAGGATCGCCTCGCGTACGACCAGCAGAAGCTGCGCCAGTTCTACCTGACCGAGGGCTATGCCGACTTCAAGGTGACCTCCGCGGTCGCCGAGCTGACGCCGGACAAGAAGGACTTCATCATCACCTACGTGGTGGAGGAGGGGAAGCGCTACAAGTTCGGCGACGTGACCGTCGACAGCGACATCCGTGACTTCGACAACAAGAAGCTCGCTGCCAGCCTCGGGATCAACAAGGGCGACTGGTATGACGCAAAGAAGGTCGAGACCGCCGTCGACTCGCTGAGCGAAGCCGCAGGCGCGTTTGGCTATGCGTTCACCGAGGTGAACCCCGACTTCCAGCGTGACAAAGACACGCTGACGATGGGGATCAACTTCCACATCGCAGAAGCGAAGCGGTCGTACGTCGAGCGGATCGACATCAACGGCAACACGCAGACGCAGGACAAGATTATCCGCCGCGAGATCCGTCTTGCGGAAGGGGACGCGTTCAGCAGCTTCCAGGTCAAGCGTTCGCAGGATCGCATCAACTCGCTCGGATTCTTCCAGGACAAGTTCGAGATCAAGCAGACGCAGGGGTCGTCGCCTGACCGTGTTGTGCTGACCGCGAACGTCGAGGAAAAATCGACCGGCGAACTGTCGCTGTCAGCCGGTTTCTCGAGCCTCGAGCGCTTCATCATCCAGGCATCGATCCGCCAGCGCAATTTCCGCGGCAAGGGCCAGGAATTGCGCGCCAGCGTCAACTACTCGACCTATTCCAAGTCGATCGAGCTGGGCTTTACCGAGCCATACCTGTTCAACAAGAACATCGCGATTGGTGGTGACATCTTCCGTCGCGATTACAACGCGTTCAACTTCACGACCGGGAACCAGCGAAACACCACCTACACCCAGGTATCGACCGGCTTCCAGCTGCGCGCGGGCATTCCGCTGACCGAATATTGGCAGCTCGCCGGACGCTATGGCCTGTCCTACGATCAGGTCGGGCTCGACGAGTCGACCTATTTCACCAACGGCCAGTGCGACTTCCTCAAGGCAGGCCGTTATCTGTGCGACTCGATCGGCAATCGCTGGACGTCGTCGGTCGGCTATTCGCTGCTGTTCGACAGCCTCAACAGCCGACTCCGGCCGACCGCCGGGCAACGCTTCATCTTCAGCCAGGATTTCGCCGGGCTCGGGGGTGATGTGAAGTACATCCGCACCAAGGTTGAGGCGGCAAAGTTCGTCAACGTCGGGAGTGGCTTCATTGCGTCGCTGAACGTCGAGGGCGGCTACATCAAGTCGCTTGAGAAGAGCCGCGGCGAAGGGGTCGACAAGGTCCGCATCAACGATCGATTCTACCTCGGTGAACCGGATTTCCGCGGGTTCGACATTCGTGGCGTAGGCCCGCGCGTTCAGCGCGTTCCCTACACTACGGACGCGGCGGGCAACCAGACGCTGGTCACCGATCGTAACCAGTTCGTCGACGATGCTCTCGGTGGTCGGGCCTATTACTTGGGCAAGCTCGAGCTAGAGATCCCGTTGGGTGCAGGCGCGCGGGAGCTTGGCCTGCGGCCTTCGATCTATGTTCAGGCGGGTGCGCTGTTCGGGATCACGCGGCCGTTGCCGTCGGCGACGTTCCAGACGACGACCGATCCGGTCACCGGACGCACCACGGTGCTTCCGTTGTCGCAACCTGTGAATGCCTCGAACGGACAGCCCTATTTCACCGTACCCACGACCGACGGGACTAACCCTTCCGCTTTGACGACGTGTGCCGTCGGCTACGCGGCTGCGGTTGGTGGGCCATGCGTCGGATCTTCCGTGAATACCCCGACGACGCAGTCGATCTCTGCGCCGTTCGAGGAGCGTTTCCTCGGCGATTCGCCTCGCCCACGTGTCTCGGTGGGTGCCGGCGTGAACTGGAACTCGCCGTTCGGACCGCTGCGTATCGATCTCGCTTACGCCCTGCTCAAGAGCAAGGGTGACGACAACAAGCTCGTAACTTTCAACGTAGGGACACAGTTCTGATGAAGACCACCTATCAAGTTCTGCTCGGCTGCGTCGGCCTTGCCATTGCCGGCTCGGCACAGGCTCAGGTCGGCGGTATCGCGATCGCTGACCCGGAAACCGTCATCCTGACCGCAAAGGCGCTCGATGCGGCCAACACGTCGATCGCAACGACGTACAAGGCGCAGCTCGACCAGGCGACCGCGCGTGCGCAGGCGTTGCAGGCCCAGCTCAACACGCTGTACGCACCGCTCGATCTGAACAAGGACAAGCAGTTGTCCGACGACGAGATCCAGAAGGCGCAGGCTGCAAAGAGCCCGGCGCTCGCACAGATCGAGACCGCACAGCGTACCGGTCAGGCCGACGTCGCACGGCTGCGTGGCCCGGCAACGCTCGCACAGGCTTATGCGATCGAACAGATCTCGCAGAAGTATGCAGCAGCAATGCAGGCGGTCGTGACCGCGAAGAAGCTCAGCCTGCTGCTGTCGGCTGGTACCGTTCAGTTCAGCACGCCCGCCGTCGACGTGACCGACGACATCAAGGCTGAGCTTGATCGCGCGAACCCCACCGTCGCATTCACCCCGCCAGCCGGCTGGCAGCCAAGCCAGCAGACCCAGCAGCTGCTCCAGCAATATCAGCAGCTCGCGTACATCTCCGCGATGCAGCGTCAGCGCGCGGCAGGTACGCCCGGTGCCGCAGCGGCTCCGGCAGCACCGGCTGCGGGCACTAAGGCACCGCAGGGTCGCTGAGGGTCTGATGGCTGACGGTGCAGAAGAAGGCCGTGGCGCGATGGGCCCGCTCGATATCGGGCGGGTCATGGCGGCATTGCCGCATCGCTACCCGATGTTGCTGGTCGACCGGGTCGAGGATCTGATCCCCGACCGGTCGATCACCGCGATCAAGGCAGTGACGATCAACGAGCAGTTCTTCCAGGGGCATTTCCCCGGACGTCCGATCATGCCGGGCGTACTGATCGTTGAGGCGATGGCACAGGCGGCGGGAATCCTCGCCGTCGAGTCCCTCGGCCTCGCGGGTTCGGGCAAACTCGTGTATTTCATGGCGATCGACGGGGCGAAGTTTCGCAAGCCGGTGGAACCCGGCGTGCTGCTCAAGCTCGAGGTCGCGTTTGTCCAGAAGCGGTCGAGCGTCTGCAAGTTTTCCGGACGCGCAACGATCGACGGACAATTGGCGGCGGAGGCCAACTTTACCGCCATGATCGCGGATCCGCCCAAGGCATAACCGGCGCGGCACGGCAGGCTTGGCGGTACGCTTCGGTTGCACATCGTGCACGGCTCTGATAAGGGCCGCGCCTTCGCTGCTGGTCGGAAACCAGCGGCTTTTCGGAGAATTACGTCGTGAAGAAGAACATCCATCCCGATTATCACACCATCACGGTGCAGATGACCGACGGCACGCAGTTCCAGACCCGCACCACCTGGGGCAAGGAAGGCGATTTGATGACGCTCGACATCGATCCGCTGGCACATCCCGCGTGGACCGGTGGCCGTGGTACGATGCTTGACGCGGGCGGCCAGGTCGCGCGCTTCAACAAGCGTTTCGGCGCGATGTCTTCGATCGGCAAGAAGTAAGACAAGCGTGCGGCGGTGATCGCACCGGCGCTGCATGTTCGTACTCAAGGATCCTCTCCGCGCCGTCGCGGGGAGGGTTTTTGTATGCGGCGACGTCGAGGGACGCCGAGCACCACAATCTGGACCGCCCGCCCGTCGGACGGAAGAGGTTGAGAAACCTCTGACAAGCGTTCTGTTTTGGAACGATCTTGTTCAATCTTCAGGTAAATCTCGACAGCCATTGTGGTAGACGGGCTTACGGCGCTGTCGTCCGCGGAGCCGAGGCCCGGCGGTTCGGCCTGCCGTCCAAGCATGATCCACTGGCGAGGCCGAGCCAACACTGCGTGCCGTATAGTGACGGTGAGGGACGAGTTGACGGCCATTGCGACACAGCATTCGACCCCAGGGTCGACCCCGGAACCTGTGCCGCAAACGCGCGACGGGGGCATCGACGCGTTCCGCTTCCTGATGGCGATGGGCGTGATCGTGGGGCATGTCCTGTCGCTGCTGCCGAACCCGGTCGGCCAGCCATGGGGTATGCCGGCTTGGGCGGTCCCGATCGACGCCATCTTGCGATCCGCAGTGCCGTTTTTCTTTATCGTGAGCGGCTATTTCTTTCGGTACGATCGTGGGTTTTCCCGGACGGTCCGCTATGTCGGCCTGCGGATCCTGCCGATCTATGGCCTCTGGATGCTCGTGTATTTCGCGTTGGGCTTCCTGCGCCCCAATCCGGTGCCGTTCCGCCTTCTGATGCTGGCCGAAGGGGGGTACGGGTACCATTTGTGGTTCCTGCCGGCGCTGGCATTCGGGCTCGTCACGGTTTCGGCATCCGTGACAATCGGGGGGCGGCGGTTGGCGGCAGCGGTGGTTGTGCTGCTGGCGCTGCTCGGGCCGATCCTGTTCGACTATCACGCGCTCGTCGGGATCCCGGAATACTCCCACCATCTGTCCGATCTGAAGCGGCAGCTGGCCGCCCCAGCATTCGTGTTTATCGGATACGCCTTGCGCGGAACACAGCCCGCTCGGTTGGACGCAAGCATCGCGCTGTGCGTGGTCTCGCTGGCTACGCTGCTGTGCGAGCGGTATTTCCTCGCATTCGTTGCGGTAAACCCTGCGGTGTGGAACGCGGAAAGCATCGTATCGACCTTCCTGTTGGGCACGTCCGTGTTCATGCTGGCCCGGTCGCTGAACGGCTGTCCAGTGGTCGCACGTCTGCAATCCTGGGGTTTTCTCACCTTGCCGGTGTACCTGTGCCATCTGGCATACGTCTGGCTGTTCCAGCGCATCACGCCGGCCGTGCCGGCGCGGACCTTGGTGATCTTCGTGCTCGTGGCGATATGCTCGGTTGCGACGGCGGTGATTCTGGTGCGAATCCCGTTCATTCGCACCGTCGCCGCGGCTCCCGGCGGTCGCCGCGATACCAGGCTGACCCAGGGCGGTCATTTGCTCGTACAGCGCTGGCGGAAGAGGTGGGATTCGAACCCACGGTGAGCTTGCACCCACGGCGGTTTTCAAGACCGCTGCCTTAAACCACTCGGCCACTCTTCCGTTCACCCCCGCTTAGCCAGCGTCTGACGAATTGTGCAAGAGGCAGATCGTTTCGGGGCTTCATGCCGCAAGCGCGCTGTGCCAAGGTCGCATGATGCGGGGTAACAGTAAAATTTGGCGGCGGATTGCCAGCAGCGTTGCGGCAATCGGCGTGTGCGCGGGCATCGGCGGATCGGCGGTCGCGCAGGATGATGCGGGTTTCCAGACCTATCTGGGAACGCTTCGTGGGCAAGCGGAAGCGAAGGGCGTCAGTCGTGCGACGCTTGATGCGGTGCTGCCGACGCTGACGCTCAACCAGCGCGTGATCGAGCTTGACCGGCAACAGCCCGGGGGAACCTCGATCGCGGCGATCCCCAACTTCGCGCCGTACAAGGCGCAGCATCTCAGCAGCGCGCTGATCAGCCGTGGGCAATCCACCTACGTCAGCGAGCGCAGCCGGTTGCAGCGGATCGAGCAGCAAACGGGTGTGCCCGAATCGATCATGGTCGCGATCTGGGGGCACGAAACCAGTTATGGCCGCGTGATGGGGGGCTTCGACCTCCCGCGCGCGCTTGCCACGCTGGCTTACGAAGGGCGCCGGCGCGACCTGTTCGCGGACGAATTTATCGCGACCTTGCAGATGATGGATCGCGGCGTGCCACGCGCGCAGTTGGTGGGAAGCTGGGCTGGAGCGACGGGTGGTCCGCAGTTCCTGCCGTCGGTCTATCTGCGACTGGCGCGCGATGGCGACGGCGATGGGCGTGCTGACATCTGGACGAGCAGCGCCGATACGCTTGCGTCAATCGGCAACTACTTCTCCAACGCCGGCTGGCGGCCGGGACAGCCCTGGGGGTTTGCGGTGTCGGTGCCCGGCAGTTTCGATCGCGGTCAAATCGTCAACCGGCTAGTCTCGCCACGCTGCCCCCGCGTTTTCCAGCGGCATAGCGGGTGGAAGACGATGGCGGAATGGCGCGCGCTCGGCATTGTCCCGCAAGCGCGCGGCTGGCCTGCGGATACCGTGCTTGCCACGCTGATCGAGCCGGATGGCCCGGGGCAGACCGCCTATCTCCTGACGGGAAATTACCGGGTCATTCTCGACTATAATTGCTCCAATTTCTACGCGCTGTCGGTCGGCTTGCTGGCAGATGCGGTCGAGCGATAATGCATGCCGTGCGGACAGCCGGATCGGGCTGATCGCACGGTTAGACAGCACCTCGTCGGGGCAGGGCTGTACCACGTTCGGCTAGGCCCCTATGGCGATTCCAGAATCCTTCGTATCAACCAGAAGATCGAGACCCAGCATCATGTCATCCCGCCGGAATTGGATTGCAGCAACCGCCATCGTCGCCATTGCGGCAACGACGCCCGCGATCGCGAAGCCGGATTTCCAGACGCCTGCGCCGGTCGCCTATCTGCAGGATCTGTCCTCGGGCGCGATCCTTTACTCCAAGGACGCGGATCGCCGGATGCCGCCGGCATCGCTGGCGAAGATGATGACCGTGTACGTCGCCTTCAACATGATCAAGTCGGGGGAGCTGAAGCTCAACCAGACGTTCCATGTACAGCCCGAGACATGGCGCAAATGGCATAGCCAGGGCTCGACGATGTTCCTGTCCGCGAACGAGGACGTGAGCGTCGAAAACCTGCTGAAGGGGATCGTCACGCTGTCCGGCAACGATGCGTGCGTGGTGTTGGCGGAGGGGATCTCGGGGACCGAGGAAACCTTCACCGAACGGATGAACCGGGAAGCGGCAAAGCTTGGGCTGACCAACAGCCACTTCGGAACGTCGAACGGCTGGCCCGATGGCGGCGTAACCTATGTCACCGCGCGTGACCTCGCGAAACTTGCCTCGGCAACGATCCTGGATCATCCGACGCTGTATAAGCGGTTCTATTCGCTACCGAACTTCACCTGGGGCAAGACCCTTGGCGCTGCCGCACCGATTGCGCAGGCCAACCGCGATCCGTTGCTCGGACGGGTGCAGGGGGCCGATGGGCTCAAGACCGGGCACACCGAAGAAGCAGGCTATGGCTTCACCGGGTCCGCCGAGCAGAACGGGCGCCGTCTGGTCATGGTTATGGCGGGTCTTGGCAGCTCGGGCCAGCGTGCGGATGAGTCGGTCAAGTTCATGAACTGGGGCTTTCGTGCATGGCAGGCCAAGCCGATCGCCGCGAAGGGCAAGCAGATCGAGACTGCCGAAGTCCAGCTCGGCAGCGCGCGGACCGTCGGTCTGATCGCACCGACCAATCTGACCGCGACGCTCCCCGCCGGCGTAGCCGCGGACATGACGTTGAAGGTCGTCTATGACGGCCCGATCAAGGCACCGATCAAGGCAGGCCAGCACATCGCCGATCTGGTCATCTCGACGCCGGACATGCCGCAGCAGCGCCTGCCGCTGGTAGCCGCGAGCGACGTTGCCGAGGCAGGCTTCTTCGGACGCGCCTGGGCGGGGCTCATGAGCTTCTTCGGCGGGTGATCGCGTGCCGGTGACCGGACGGTTCCTGTCGCTCGAGGGCGGGGAGGGGGCAGGCAAGTCGACCCAGGCGCGCCTGCTTGCCGCCGCCCTCGCCGATCGGGGGATCGATGCGCTCGTCACCCGCGAACCGGGCGGAAGCGAAGGCGCCGAGGCGATCCGGACGTTGCTGATGGAAGGCGCGGTAACGCGGTGGAGCGCGCATAGCGAAGCGCTGCTGTTTGCAGCAGCGCGGGCCGATCATGTCGAGAAGACGATCCGTCCGGCAATCGGTGCAGGGCGTTGGGTGATCTGCGATCGGTATATAGACAGCAGTCGCGCGTATCAGGGGCTGGCCGGCGGGATCGACGATGCGGCGATCCTGGCGCTCCACTTATTCGGTTCGCGCGGCTTGCTGCCCGACCGCACCTTCGTGCTGGAACTGACCCCGGAAGAAGGGCGTGCGCGCGCCTCCGTCCGTGACGGGGCAGCGGCGGACCGGTTTGCCGCGCGTGGGGAAGCCTTTCACAGCGACGTTGCAGCGGCGTTCCGACGCTTCGCCGCGAACGAACCGGATCGCTTCCGCGTGATCGATGCCTCTGCTGACATCCATACGGTATCCGGGGCGATCCTTCACCAGTTGGGGGATCTGCTTCCGTGACCATGCCGATCGGCAATGATGCGGCGCATAGTGCCTTCGCCGCTGCGATGCGCAGTGGAGCACTACACCACGCCTGGCTCTTTGCGGGGCCTGAAGGGATCGGCAAGGCCAGCTTCGCGCGTGCTGCGGCGGTGCGTCTGCTGGCGGAGGGTGCGGGTGCCGATCTGCCGCCGGGGTTTGACGTACCCGAAAATGATCGAACCAGAACGCTGATCGCGGCCGGATCGCATCCCGATTACCGCGAACTGACCCGACAACCCAAGGAAGGCGACAAGACCGGCCTCGATCTAGCGCGCAGTATCCCGATTGCGCAGGTCCGCGCGCTGGGACCGATGTTCGCGACGCGCCCGTCGATGTCGGATCGCCGCGTCGTCATCATCGATGCGGTGGACGACCTCGAACGACCGGGCGCCTCCAACGCCCTGCTCAAGAACCTCGAAGAACCGCCGCAGGGTACCATTTTCCTGCTGGTAAGCCATGCCCCCGGGCGCCTGCTGCCGACGATCCGCTCGCGGTGCCGGACCTTGCGGTTCGATCCGCTCAACGACGATGCGATCGCCACCGTATTGCGCGCGGCATTGCCCAAGGCGGACGATGCCGAGATCGCTGCGCTGATCCGGGTCGCGCAAGGATCCCCCGGGCGCGCGATGGGCTTTGCCGGGCTGGATCTGGCGCAACTCGACCAGGCACTGACCGCGATCGCTCGGGATGGCGATCCCAGCAACGCCCGCCGTGGAAAACTTGCCAAGGCACTGGCGCTTAAGGCGGCACAATCCCGTTACGAGGCGTTTCTCGACCGCGCGCCCGCGTTCATCGCGGCAGAGGCACCCGCGCGGCAGGGTGAACGCTTGCGCACCGCGCTGGAAAGCTACGACGCGGCCCGTGCGTTGTCCGCAACCGCGCGTGCGCTGACGCTCGATGCGCAAGCGACCGTTTACGAAATGGCGGGGATCGTCGCGCGGCTCGCCGCCTGAGGTCTTCATTTCGCGATCGCCTTGCTCTAGGAGGCGGCGATGGCCGACCCCTTTTATATCACCACCGCAATCAGCTACCCCAATGGCCGTCCGCATATCGGGCACGCTTATGAGGCGATCGCAGCCGACGCGATCGCGCGCTACCAGCGTCAGTTGGGCCGCGAGGTACGGTTCCAGACCGGCACCGACGAGCATGGCCTCAAGATGGTTCAGGAGGCGCGCAAGCGGGACCTGACGCCGCGCGCACTTGCTGACGAAATGAGCGGCTATTTCAAGCAGATGGCCGACGCGCTCGATATTTCCTACGATCGTTTCATCCGCACCAGCGACGACGACCACTATCGCGCCAGCCAGACGATCTGGAAGGCGATGGAGGATGCGGGCGACCTTTACCTCGATCGCTACGAGGGCTGGTATTCGGTTCGAGACGAAGCCTTTTACGACGAGAAAGAACTCGTCGACGGGGAGGGCGGTGCCAAGCTTTCGCCGCAGGGGACGCCGGTGGAGTGGACTGCCGAGGAAACGTGGTTCTTCCGGCTGTCGAAATACCAGCAACCCTTGCTCGACTTCTTTGCCGCCAACCCTGATTTTATCAGGCCCGAGGCGCGCCGGAACGAGATCCTGCGGTTCGTCGAGGGTGGTCTGTCCGACCTCTCCGTGTCGCGAACGAGTTTCGACTGGGGCGTACCGGTTCCGGGGAGCCCGGGGCACGTCATGTACGTATGGGTCGATGCACTCACCAATTATTTGACAGGCGTCGGCTATCCCGACGACGTCGAATTGTACGAGACGTTCTGGCCAGCGAACGTGCACATCATCGGCAAGGATATCGTGCGTTTTCATGCCGTTTACTGGCCGGCTTTCCTGATGAGCGCGAACCTTCCGCTGCCGCGCGGTGTGTTCGGCCATGGCTTTTTGCTCAACCGCGGCGAGAAAATGTCCAAGTCGCTCGGCAACGTCACCGATCCTATGGCGCTGGTGGAGCATTTCGGGGTCGATGCGCTGCGTTACTTCCTCTTGCGTGAAGTGAGTTTCGGACAGGACGGCAGCTATTCCGAAGAAGCGATCGTCACGCGGTGCAACGCCGATCTCGCCAACAACCTGGGCAATCTCGCGCAGCGCTGCCTGTCGATCATCGCCAAGGCCTGTGGCGGGGTCGTGCCGGACGTAGGCACGCCGACCGATGCGGAAGCCGCGTTGGCAAAGAGCGTTGAGGCAGCCGAACATGGTCTGCATGAGGCGATGAAGGATCTCGCGCTTCATAACGCGCTGGAGGCTGTGTGGTCGGCCGCGCGCGATGCGAACCAGTATTTTGCGGATCAGGCCCCGTGGAGCGTGCGCAAGACCGATCCTGCACGCGCGGACACGATCCTGTATCATGCCGCGGATGCGATCCGACGGATCGCGATCCTCGCGCGCTGGGCGATCCCGGGCGGGGCGGACAAGCTGCTCGACCTGCTGGCACAACCCGGTGACGCACGCTGTTTCGAGGCGCTGGGGCATCCTTTGGCACCGGGGAAGGTTCTTCCCGCACCGAGCGGCGTATTCCCACGGCTCGAAGCTCCAACGGAGGCGTAAATGTTCGCCGACAGCCATTGCCATCTGAACTACAAGGGCTTGGCCGAACAACAGGCTGATGTGCTTGCCCGGGCGCGGGCGCGGGGTGTCGAGGTCATGCTCAACATCGCGACGCGCGAAAGCGAATGGGACGACGTTCTGGCAACCGCCGAGCGGGAGCCGGACGTCTGGGCGACCGTCGGCATCCATCCGCACGAGGCGGATCAGCATCCCGATGTCGGCACAGCGCGGCTGATCGAACGCGCGCAACACCCGCGTGTGGTGGGGATCGGCGAGAGCGGGCTGGACTATTTCTACGATCACAGCGACCGCGATCGCCAGCAAGCGAGTTTCCGCGCGCATCTCGCGGCGTGCCGGACGACCCAGTTGCCGATCGTCGTGCACACGCGGGATGCCGAGGAAGATACCGCGCGGATCCTCCGGGAGGAGATGGAGCAGGGGGCCTATCCGGGGGTCATCCACTGTTTCACCGCGAGCGGCGCGTTCGCCGATATTGCGCTCGAGCTCGGGTTTTACATTTCTATCTCTGGAATCGTGACGTTCAAGAACGCCAAAGACCTGCAGGAAACCGCGGCACGGCTTCCGCTTGATCGACTCCTGATCGAAACCGACGCGCCGTTTCTTGCGCCGGTGCCGCACCGGGGCAAGACCGGCGAACCGGCGTTCGTGGCGGATACCGCATCATTCCTCGCGCAGTTGCGCGGCGAGACCGTCGAAACGCTGGCGGGGGCGACGCGCGATAACTTTCACGCATTGTTCGCCAAGACGCGCGCATGAAGATCAGGATCTTGGGGTCTGGTACGTCCTCGGGCGTTCCACGGATCGGAAACGACTGGGGGGCATGCGACCCCGACGAACCGCGCAATCGACGCACCCGCGCCTCGGTGATCGTCGAGACAGCGACCACACGCATTCTGGTCGATACCGGGCCGGACATGCGCGAACAGTTGCTTGCCGCTGATGTGGCCACGGTCGATGCCGTCATCTGGACCCACGACCATGCCGATCACACGCATGGCATCGACGATCTTCGCCAGGTTTATCACGCCCTCGGACACCGCGTACGCGGCATTGCGCGGCCCGCATTGCTGACCAAACTGACCGAAAAGTTCGGCTATGTGTTCAGTGGTTTACATGGATATCCTACCGTCGCGTCGATCGAGCCGCTAATGGACGAGATGCGCATCGGGGATATCACCGTCCGGGTTGCAGACCAGCCGCATGGCGGAACGCAATCCGCAGGATTGCGGTTCGAAGCAGACGGCGGTGTCATCGGATATGCGACGGATGTGAGCGGCATGACCGACGCGATGGTCGATCTGTACACCGGACTGGATATTTGGGTGGTCGATGCGCTGCGGCACCGTCCACATCCGTCGCACTTCGATTTGCCGACCGTGCTTGGTTGGATCGAACGGTTGAAACCCAAACACGTCGCGCTGACGCATATGGATCAGTCGATGGACTACGCTACGCTGGTGCAGGAGCTCCCGGATGGCGTGGAGCCGGGCTTCGACGGACTGGAGTTGGTCGCGTGAACGCCTTCGTGACGGCCTTGTTGTTGATCCTTCCCATCAGTGCGCTCGCGGCTCGGCGATTGCCGTTGAGCTCAGTAGTGAAGATGGCGCTGATGTGGGTCGCGATCTTTGCAGTGCTCATTGCGGTGGTGATGCTCTGGCAACAGGGCGTCGGACACACCTGAAGCACTACGAGGCACCCCTTAATTTAACATAATGTGTATTATCGGACCAAGTGAAATGACTGCGGTGGGCTAAGCGTTTGCTTCAAATACGCCTCTAACTTCGCCTTAATGGAGCGACGCGATCTCACGTCGCTCCATGGCAGACCATCTTTACGGTTTCGCGCCATCCAACCCATGCTTACGCAGCAACGGCGCGACCTGCGGGTCATGCCCCGTCATGTTGCGGAACATCACGTTGTAATCCTGCGTATGACCACGCGACAGGATCAGGTCGCGGAAACGCTGGCCATTTGCGCGCGTCATCCCGCCATGCTGCTGGAACCAGTCGTAGACGTTCTGCTGGATCATGTCGGTCCACAGATAGGCGTAATAGCCTGCGGCATAGCCGGACCCCCAGATATGGTTGAAATAGCTCGTCCGATACCGTGGCGGCACGTAGCGAACGTTGAGACCGGTCTCGCCCAGCGCCTTGGCTTCGAACGCGTTGACGTCCTTTGGTACTGCGGTCGACGGGACCGAATGCCATGCCATATCGAGTTGCGCGGCGGTCAGCGTCTCGCCGAAGCTATAGCCCTGATTGAACGTTTCGGAGCGCTTGATCTTGTCGACCAACGCCTGCGGCATCGCGGCACCCGTCTGATAATGGTGTGCATAATGCGCAAGAACCCGCGGTTCCAGCGCCCAATGCTCGTTGAACTGCGACGGAAACTCGACGAAATCGCGCGCGACCGCCGTTCCTGACAACGTCGGATAGGTCTGGTTCGCGAATAATCCATGCAGCCCGTGCCCAAACTCATGGAACATCGTCCGCACTTCGCTGAAGGTCACCAGCCCGGGTTGCCCCGCCGCAGGCTTGGTGAAATTGGCGGTGTTTGAAATGACCGGCTTGGTGCCGAAAATCTTCGCTTGCCGCACGAAGCTGTTCATCCACGCCCCGCCCGATTTGTTGTCGCGCTTCCAGTAATCGAAGTAGGTCAGCCCGAGCGGCTTGCCGTCCGCCTCGAACACCTCATACACGCGAATATCGGGATGATAGGTCGGGATGTCGGTACGACGCTTGAACGTCAGCCCGTAAAGCTGGTTGGCGGCGTAGAAAATCCCGTTCTCGAGCACGTTCCAGATCTCGAGATACGGTTTGGTCTCGTTGAGATCCAAGTCATACTTGGCCTTGCGGACCTTCTCGGCATAGCGCGCCCAGTCCCACGGTTCGAGCTTGAAGCCCCCCTGCTCCGCGTCGATCGCCTTTTGCAGTTCGGCTGCCTCGCGCGCCTGTGCGGCTGCGGTCGGTGCGTCGAGCGCGTTGAGGAAATCGCGGGCGACGGTGGCGGTCTTCGCCATCTGTTCGGCGAGCGAATAGTCCGCCCAGGTCTTGTACCCCAGCAGATTGGCCTTGCGGGTGCGCAGGTCGATCAGTTGCAGGATTGATGCGCGCGTATCGTTCGCATCCCCCTGCTCTGCCCGAGTCCAGCTCTTGTCGAACAACGCCTTGCGCGTCGACCGGTCCGATAGCGCCTCGATCGCGGGCTGCGCGGTCGTGTTCTGGAGTGGGAGCAGATACTTGCCGGGCATCTTGCGCTCGGTCGCATCGCGTGCCGCAGACTGGATATCGCCCGGCGACATGCCCGCCAGCGCGGCCGGATCGTCCACCACCAGCGCGCCCGCCTTTGTCGCCGCGAGAAGCTTCTGGCGGAAAGCGATGCCTAGGCTCGAGATTTGCTTGTTGAGCGCGCGTAGCGCCGTCTGGTCTGCGGGCGACAACTGGGCACCGGCTCGGACGAAGGTCTTGTAATAGTCGTCGAGCAGGAACGCCTGCTCGGCGTCCAGCTTGAGCGACGCCTTGCGGTCGAACAGCATCTTCACCCGCGCGAACAGCTTGGGGTCGAGATAGATCGCGTCGTTATACCCCGCGAGTTTGGGAGCCATCGCGGATTGCACGGCCTGGATCGTCGGATTGGTGTTGGCTTGCGCCACCTGGCCGAATGCGGCCTGCGCACGCGCAAGCATCTGCCCCTGGCGTTCCATCGCGACGATCGTGTTGTCGAAGGTCGGTGCGGCAGGATTGTCTGCGATCTTGCGCACTTCGGCGAGGCTCTCCGTAATGCCCTGCTCGATCGCCGGTTGGTAATCGGCATCTTTGATCTGGTCGAACGGCGGTGCCTGATACGGCAGCGCGCTACGCGTGGCGAACGGGTTGGCGGCGTGCGCAGGCCCGGTCAAAATCGAAGCGGCGGCAGTGGCGAGTAGTACATTACGGAGCATGGACGGTCCTTCCCGGCGAGCGCCGTTGCTAGCGTCACCGACTGTGACTTGTCGACCCGGTGACATGTTTTCAATGATGTGAAGGACGGCACTACGGTGCTGCGTAAGCATCAAGGAACGGTTGGAGCCAGGGGCGATACGGCTCTGCAACGCCCAGACCGTCCCGGTTGATCGGGCGGCGGACCTGTAGTGCGCTTGCCGTGGCGACGCGACGCGGGTTGAGATGTGGCGCGTAAGCAGCGGCCTCCTCTTCCAGTCCGCAATGCGCGAGCAGCCGTGTGGTCCATAGCGCAGGGTCCTCGACCAGTTCCTCATACGGCACGACAAGCAGCCGGTCCCCGAGCGTCTGTTTCCAGAACGCCATCAGCGCGTCTTCCAGCTGAAAATGGAAAGCGATATCAGCAAGATCGAAGCTCCAGCCGACACCATGTATGAAGAATGTCCGGAAGCACGACCATGCGTTGTCGAGGGGCGCGCGCCGCATCCAGATCAGCGGTGCGTCGGGCAGTGCGGTTGCGATCACGCCCATGAAACGACTTGCATCGATCGTCTTGTCGATGATGCGCCCCTCTGCCCCAAAACGCTCCCGAAGGAGGTGGAGGTAGAGTTCGCCCAGCGCATCCACGGTCCCGCCGCGGGCCATATGCTGATCGATCGCGGATCCGGATACGCCCCCTGCCGCAACGGCAACGTGCTGGATCAGGTTGAGTTCGCCCCCATCCTGCACGGCACTATGGCTGGCGAGAATTTGCTCGACCAGCGTCGTGCCTGATCTCGGCAGACCGGTCACGAAGATCGGGCGGCTGGTATCGATCGTCTGGTCGGCCCGAACGCGATCGAAGAACGCGCGATCATACCCCTGCATTGCCGCGGCGGCGTTGGCCTGATCAGCCTTGCGACCGTATGGCGTCTCTGCCTTGAGCAGCGCCGCACCACGCGCAAAGGCGGCGAATGCCTCGCCTGGCTCCCCGCGGTCGGCATGAAGCTTGCCAAGGGCATAGCAATAGCGCGCCAGATCGCCCGGCGCATGCCGTTCCGCCGCGGCAGCCTCCGCAAGCAACTGTTCCCCGACCGGGTCGTCCGCAAGGTTGACCGCGGCCGCCAGCGTCAGCCAGGCAGGGCCCCACCCGGGGCGATGCGCGAGCGCTTCCTGAAGATGACGGCGCGCATCGTCCACGCGCCCCAGCGTCATCGCGGTGTTGCCCAGCACATAGGCGTGCCCCGCCGCATCGGGCACCGTCTTGGGCAACCCTGAAAGCAGAACATGCGCTTCCTCGATCCGTTGGGCCTGGGTCAGCAGCACGACCTTCGAATAGATCGCGACGGGATCGTTACCACTGGACGCGATGAACGCATCGACCGCGCGCAGCGCCAGCGAGAGATCGCCACTGGCTTGCATCAACTGCGAGATCGCGCGCCATTGCCGCCCAAGCGGCGCGCGCTGATCAAGCATAACGGTAACAAGGCGGCGGGTTTCGGCCCGGTCGCGTGCGGCCAGGGCGGCCTTCAATTGCGCCAGCAGGAGCGGCAGCGCGCTGGTGTTGGTCACGGCCATCGGACTGGTGCGAACCCCTTGTGAGGGCGTTCGCCCGGTATGCCCCTCCCCATATGCCGCGAGCGTGTCCCGCGTACAACAGCAAGCTCAATTAACGCTTTGACCGGGTTGACAATATTGCTGCCCCGCAACATTCCTTTAATTAACGGGACGTTAACCAGTTGTTTGAGTCGATGAACGGCGTCACCGGGTAACGAGGGGAGCTTATGCGTATCAAGAGTTTCATGTGCTGTGGTGCCGCCGCGATCGCGATGATGGCGGCGCCCGTGATGGCCACGACGATCAACCTGATCGATCTTGGTGGCGTAAAGGGTTCGCAGGCAGAGCGCGGGTTCAACATCGCGGCATCTTATTGGGGATCGATGTTCACCAATAACGCCGTCATCAACCTCGGCGTATCCTTCGCGCCGCTCGCAACCGGCATCATTGGGTCGACCGGCAGCACGCGCGTCGATTATTCGACCGCGAACTGGGAAAAGCAGCTCAACCTGACCAAGAGCGGTTCGTTCATCGATCAGAACATCGTCCTCCCCACGCTGAACGCGGATGGCGGTGCGAGCTTCATTACCAACGGGACGACCACGACCCCTGCGAGCGGCACCAGCCCCGCGGTGACCAATGACGACACCAGCAAGCTGGCGTACAATCCAGGGGCCACGGCAAGCAGCCAGAACCTGTATCTCAACTCCGCGGTCGTCAAAGCAATCGGCGGCAATACGGGTATCTCGCCAACGACGCGCGATGGCAACGTGACGTTCAGCAGCAACTTCAACTTTGATTTCGACCCGACCGACGGGATCAGTGACAACACGTTCGATTTCATCGGTGTTGCCATCCACGAAATCGGCCATGCCCTAGGGTTCGTCTCAGGTGTTGATTTCCTCGACGTCTATGGCGTCGGCAAGGGGCCGGCCGCCGGGGCGCTGGGGTACAGCCTCAACGACACGTCGATCTACAGCGCACTCGACATGTTCCGCTACAGCAAGGATCCGACCAATCTCGTCCTCGGCAAGGACACGGTGCTCGACCTTTCCGTTGGTGGTCAGAAGTATTTTTCGATCGATGGCGGCAAGACTGCCTTGTTCGACAATACCTTCTCCACCGGTCGCTACAATGGCGATGGTCAGCAGGCGTCGCACTGGAAGGATACGCCGGGTTGCGCCATCGGCAACGGGATCATGGATCCGACCTTCTGCTATGAGCAGACCGGCTATGTCACCGGCCTCGATCTCGCCGCGTATGACGCGATGGGCTGGAACCTCAGCACCGATGCGCTGACCTACAAGACCACGTCGACTGCGCAGATCTACAGCCAATTCGCCGCCTCGGTTCCCGAGCCGACGACCTGGGGCATGATGCTGCTTGGCTTCGCCTTCGTCGGTGCGACGATGCGCCGCCGGTCCACGAAGGTCAGCTACGCCGCCTGAGCGGATCACCTGCCACAAACACATGGCCGCCGATCAATCGATCGGCGGCCATTCTTATGCAACACGCCTCCGTCCCAGGTCATGAGGCAGGCAAAGATCCCATCACCTCCGTGATCCGTGCGCGCAGATCGGGTTCGCGCGTAATCTCCAACATCGCACTCAAACTCTTGCGTGCGCCCGGTATATCGCCGTCGACCAATTGCAGACGCGCCTGTTCCCACCACGCGTGCGGGTACCCGGGCGCGATGATCGTCATCCGTTCGAACAACGTCAGTGCGCGCCGCCCGTCCCCGGCACGCTCAGCGCGCGTCGCTTGATTGAGCAACAGGCGGACCAGCACCGCGCGGTTGGGCATCGCGGCGACATGGCGCACGGGCGTCCCCTGCCCCCCCTCACCCGCCGGCAACCCCGTCTTCAACAGCGCGAGAAGTTGCTCCTGGCTCACGCGTTCCCCGCCACGGAACGGATCGATCATCACCGGTACCGTCTCGTCACCGATCAGGACGAGGACATGTCCGGGCACATCGAGCGCATTGGCGATCCACCCCATCCGCCGTGCCGCTGCGACATACAGGATCGACAGGCTGACCGGCAAGCCCCGCCGACGATCGACCACGCGCACCACGTCGGCGTTGGCAGGATCATCATAGGTTTCGCGGTCGCCAATGAAGTCGAATGCACCGCCGATGACCTGCGCGAGCAGTTCGGCCTGTTCCTCGGCGTCGGGGTCGGCGGCGGAGGCGGTGGCCGAGGCTTCGTCGAGGGCTTCGGCAATCGCCTCGAACAGATCGAGATAGGGTTCGCCGTCCATGCCGGGGTGGTCGAGCAGCGCGAGCACCAGCGCGGCTTCGTCCAGAATGATCTCGTCGTCATCGACGAGACCCAGGTGCATCAGGTCATCTTCATCCATGCCCTTCACATGGGTGCAGGATCCTGATCTGCAACGCATTCCCCATGGAAAGATCCAGCAAGACACTAATGCGATTGATAATCGTTCGCATCTGAGCCATAGGCTGCCGCATAGTCGCTAAGGACCCATGATGAACCGTACGCTCGTTTCCGCCCTGATGTTGAGTTCGATCGCCTACGCAATGCCAGCGTTCGCCGAGACCGAGGAAGAGCAGGAAGCGCAATCGATCGTCGTGACCGGGGCACGCCCCCGCAGCGAAGCTTCGGCGGGAACCAAGGGATCGACTCCGCTCGCAGAAACGCCCCAGTCGATCAGCGTGATCAGTGCGTCGGATATCGCGGATCTGGGCTTGGCCAACCTCAACCAGGCGTTGCGCTTCGTGGCAGGGGTCACGACCGAACAGCGCGGCTCAAGCGCAGAAGTCTATGACCAGTTCAAGCTACGGGGTTTCGATGCGCCGCAATTCCTCGACGGTCTGAAATTGATCGGCGGCGCGAGCTACCTCACCCCGCAGGTCGACGTCTCGCGGATCGACCGGATCGAAGTGATCAAGGGGCCGGCGTCGGTGCTTTACGGTCAGTCGGGCCCGGGCGGGCTCGTCGCACTGTCGAGCAAGCTGCCGCTCGACCAGGCGTTCTACGGTGCCGCCTCGGCGACGTACGGCACATACGATCTGTACCGTGTCGATGGCGATGTCGGCGGCAAGATCGGCGATTCGGTGCTGTGGCGGGTCAATGGCAGCGTCAACGGCGCGCATACGCAGCAGACCTTCAGCGCGCGCGAGCGCCAGACAGTCTCGGGCGCGCTGACCTTCAATCTCGATCATGCCACCAAGCTGACGCTGCTCGGTGCCTATTCGAACGACCCACAGAACGGCAGCTACGGCGTCTTCCCGGCGTCGGGCACCTTCCTCCCGAACCCCAATGGCAAGCTGTCGACCTCGACCGATTTCGGCGAGCCCGGCAATTACTTCAAGCGTGAGCAGGTCGCGGCGACCTATATCCTGACGCACGCCATCAACCCTGACTGGAACATCCGCGCCTCGGGCCGCTACCAGCACGGCACCTCGCGGCTCGGCATCGTCTACGCATCGGGATCGCTGGTCGATGCCGCCGCCAACCCCAATGCGACGCTTTACAACCGTGCCTCTTACGCGACACGCGAGCGCAGCGATTCATGGGTCTTCGACAATCAGGTCCACGGCCGCTTCGCCACCGGGGCAGTGAAGCACGACGTGCTGTTCGGGGCGGATTACCAGACCGGCAATGCGCGCTCGATCAACGCCTTCGGCTCGGCGACCCCACTCAACGGCTATGCCCCCGTTTATGGCACGATGGTCGTGCCGCAGAGCCCCGCGCAGGTACCAGACTATTTCAGCCTCAACGACAACAAGCCGCGCTCGAACCAGGCGGGCGTCTATGCGCAGGACCAGCTCTCAATCGGCGCGTTGCGCGTGCTGCTCAGCGGGCGGCAGGACTGGGCCTCGGTGCGCACCGCCCCCGGCGCCGCATCGCAGGATTCGCAGAAGTTCACCTATCGCGCCGGCGCGCTCTACACGCTGCCGTTCGGCCTTGCGCCCTATGTCAGCTATTCGACCTCGTTCGAGCCCAACGGCACGCTGACGCAACCCGGCGGCGTGATCACCGTTGCCAAGCCGTCTGAGGGCAAGCAGCTCGAGGCGGGCGCGAAATATACCGTGCCCGGCACGCAGATCCTCGTCACTGGCGCCTGGTTCCAGATCGACCAGACCAACCTGATCACCACCAACCCGCTGACCAACGTCTCGACGCAAAGCGGCCGCGTCCGCTCGAGCGGGGTCGAAGTCGAGGCGAGCGCACCGCTGCCCTACGGCTTCAACGCCAAGCTCGCCTATAGTCGCCAGAAGCTGCGCACCACCGCCGACGCAAACCCGGCCAATATCGGCGCGGGGATCCTCGGCGTCGGTCGTGGCGGCGTGTCGGCCAACCTCGAATGGGCACCGCGCGACGGCAAGTGGCAGGGCTTTGCGATCGGCGGCGCGGTGCGCCGTGTCGACAGCATCTATGCCGGCACGCTGTTCGACTCGTCGTTCACGCCGGTTGCGACGCGCCAGAGCACGCCCGGGTTCACGCTGGTCGATGCGCTGGTGCGGTTCGACCTCGGCACGATCTCACCCCGCTTCAGGGGTGTCTCGCTCGGGGTGAATGCGGCGAACATCCTGGACAAGAAGTACGTGACGACCTGCTATCTCGATTACGCCTGGTGCTGGTACGGCAACCGCCGCACGGTTCAGGGCACGATCGCGTATCGCTTCTGATGTGGCGGGCCGGGACTATCGTGGTCCCGGCCATGCCCAACCGAACCGGTCTAGCCGTCGGTTCGACCGTAGCCGCCACCGCCCGGTGTCTCGATGACGAAGACATCGCCCGCGGCAAGCTGCGCAGTGGCGGCTGAGGGTAGCTGCTCCACGCTGCCGTCGTTCCGCTCGATGCTGTTGCGCCCTGGCGTGCCGTCTCCGCCCCCGGCCAAACCGAACGGCGCGACGACGCGGCGATTGGACAGAATCGTCGCGGTCATCGGTGCGCGGAAGCGAAGCCGCCGGATCGTCCCATCCCCGCCGCAGAACGCCCCTTCCCCGCCCGATCCCGCCCGGATCGCAAACCGTTCGACCAGCACCGGAAAGCGGTGTTCGAGCACTTCGGGATCGGTCATTCGGCTGTTGGTCATGTGCGTCTGCACGCCACTCGTCCCGGCAAAGTCCTTCCCCGCCCCCGAACCGCCCGCGATCGTCTCATAATATTGGCGGCTGCCGTCGCCGAAGGTGAAGTTGTTCATCGTCCCCTGCGCGCCCGCCATCGCGCCAAAGGCGCCGAACAGAGCGTCGGTCACGACCTGGCTCGTCTCGACATTCCCCGCGACCACCGCGGCGGGCCACGCCGGGTTGAGCATCGATCCTTCGGGCAAGACGATCTCGAACGGCGCGAGGCATCCGTCGTTGAGCGGGATCGGTTCATCCACCAGAACGCGAACGACATACAACAACGCAGCGCGTGCGATCGACGCTGGCGCGTTGAAATTGTCGTCACGCTGCGGGCTCGTGCCCGTGAAATCGACGACCGCATTTCGCGCGTCCTTGTCGATCGTCACCGTAACCGCAACTTCCGCGCCATTGTCCATCGCGTAGCGGAAACTGCCGCCCTCGATCCCGGCCAGCAGACGGCGGACCATCTCCTCGGCATTGGCCTGGACGTGGCCCATATAGGCCAGCACCACATCGAGCCCGTGGTCCGCCACCGCCGCCGCCAACGCATCGGCACCGCGCGCGCAGGCCGCGATCTGTGCGCGAATATCGCCGATGTTCTGGTCCGCATTGCGAACCGGCCAATCTCCCGACGCGAGCAACGTGCGCAGTGCGGCTTCGCGCAAGGTGCCGCCGTCGACCAGCAGGAAGTCGTTGATCAGCACGCCCTCCTGCTCGATCCGGCGGCTGTCGGCAGGCATCGATCCCGGCGTCGTCCCCCCGATGTCCGCCTGATGCCCGCGCGCGGCAACGAAGAACGCCGGTGTATCGCTATCCGTGAACACCGGCATGATGACGGTCACGTCGGGCAGATGCGTACCGCCGTGATACGGATCGTTGAGCGCATAGACGTCGCCCGGGCGCATCGTCCCTGCGCGGTTGGCAATGATCGTGCGGATGCTCTCGCCCATCGATCCCAGATGCACCGGAATATGCGGCGCATTGGCGATCAGATTGCCCGTCGCATCGAACAGCGCACAACTGAAGTCGAGCCGTTCCTTGATGTTCACCGACCAGGCGGTCTGCTGCAATGCGACCCCCATCTGCTCGGCGATGCTCATGAACAGATTGGCAAAGAGCTCGAGCCGGACCGGATCGACTGCGGTCCCCGCGGCGACTTGCCGTTCGCGCGGCGCGACGCGGTCGAGCATAAGGTTCGCCTGCGCGTCGATCGTTGCGCGCCAGCCGGGGGCGACGAAGCTCGTGCCCGACGCGTCCACGATGATTGCGGGACCCTCGACCGACCAGCCGATCGGCAGCATCGCCCGGTCGAACAGCCTTGCCGCGACGGTCTCGCCATCGACATGCAGCAGGATGTCCTCGCCTACCGACACGCCGTGTCCCGCCTCGAACCGCACCGCCGCCGCACTCGAAGGCGCGATCGCCTCAACCTCGGCGGCATCGATGATAAGCGGCGTGGCCGGATCAACGAACCCGAACCGCGTGGCATGAGCGCGACCGAACCGTTCGCGCAGTGTAGCGAAAGGCGCCGCATCCAGCGTCAGCGTGGTGTCCGCACCGGCATAGCGGATGCGCAACCGCCGCTCGACCCGATCGACCGCAACGCCCTGTTCGCTCAGCGCGCGACGGGCGTCATCGTCCAGCCGGTCGAGGATCGGAACGACTTCGCTTTCTCGGTCGACCGGCACCGCGACGGTGGCCTCGCGCACGACGCGGTGCGCCGCCATCCCCATGCCGAACGCGGACAATACGCCTGCGAGCGGATGGATCATCACCCGGTCGATCCCGAGGATATCCGCGATCGCGCAGGCATGTTGCCCCCCCGCCCCGCCAAAGCTCGCCAGCGCATAGCGCGCCAGGTCGTGCCCGCGCGCGACCGAGATCGTGCGGATCGCGCTCGCCATCGCGTCATTGGCAATCGCGATGAACCCGGCCGCGAGCGCCTCTGGAGTGGACCCGACTTCCGCCGCCAGTTCGGCAAACAACGCCTTCACGCGGTCGAGGTCGATCGGCTGATCGCCTTCGGGCCCGAACAGCGCCGGAAAATGCGAAGGCTGCAGTCGCCCAAGCAACAGGTTGCAATCGGTGATCGTCAGCGGCCCGCCGCGACGATAACAGGCCGGCCCGGGATCGGCTCCGGCGGACTCGGGGCCGACGCGCAGCCGCATTCCGTCGAACCGGCAGATCGATCCGCCGCCCGCCGCGACCGTCTCGATCTGCAGCATCGGTGCACGCACGAGCAGCCCGCCGACGATCGCCTCACCGGTCCGCTCCAATGCGCCAGCATGGTGCGAAACATCCGTCGACGTGCCGCCCATGTCGAACCCGATCACGCGGTCGATCCCGGCGAGCCGCGCGGTTTCCGCCATCCCGACGATCCCGCCAGCAGGCCCCGACAGGATCGCATCCTTGCCGCGAAACACGCTCGCATCGGCAAGCCCGCCATTCGATTGCATGAACAAAAGTTCGGTATCGCCCAGCGCCGCCGACACGCGCTGGACATAGCGATCGAGCACGGGTGACAGATACGCATCGACCACGCTCGTCTCGCCGCGCCCGACCAGCTTGATCAGCGGGGTGACGTCATGGCTGATCGATACGTGCGGGAAACCGACCTGCCGCGCGATCTCGGCGAGCCGATCCTCATGGTCGGGATAGGCATAGCCATGCATCAGCACGATCGCGACCGACCGAAGGCCCGCATCGAACGCGCCGGTCAGCGCATCGCGTGCCTGTTGTTCGTCGAGCGGGCATTCTACCGCGCCGTCGGCGGTGACGCGCTCGTTGATCTCGATGACCGCAGTATAGGCCTGTTCCGGAAGCACGATCCGCTTGGCGAAGATGTCGGGCCGCGCCTGATACCCGATCCGCAACGCATCCCCAAAGCCCCGCGTGATCGCGAGCAGCGTGGGCTCGCCGGTACGTTCCAGCAGCGCGTTGGTGGCGACCGTCGTGCCCATCCGCACGGATACCACATCGGCCAGCGTCGCGCCTTCCGCAGCGACCATCCGCCGGATCCCCTCGACCACCGCATCGGCATAACGCGGATCATGCGACAGCAGCTTTGCCGTGCGCACCGCCCCGTCCGGCAAGCGCGCCACCACGTCGGTAAAGGTGCCGCCGCGATCGATCCAGAAGTGCCAGCCGGTCTGTGTCATGCGCGTTCCTTGGCGAACATTCGCCCGTATTGCAAAGCGTCCGCCCCGCTTCCCCTGCGGCCGAAACGACCCTAGGTTCATCGCCATGCACACGAACACAGGCGGCGGGGCGTCGAACTAGATGCTGGTACTCGCCGGGATAGCCGTCATCGCGCTGGGGTTCCTGCTGCGGTTCAATCCGTTGCTGGTGGTGGCTGCGTCTGCCATGGTAACCGGGCTGGCGGCGGGGCTCGACCCGCTCAAGATCCTCGCGGTGTTCGGCAAGGCGTTCAACGAAAACCGCTTCGTCAGCGTGGTCTATATCGTCCTGCCGGTGATCGGGCTGCTCGAACGCCACGGCCTGCAACGCCGCGCGGCGGCGCTGGTCCAGCGGATGCGCGGTGCGACGCCGGGACGCCTGCTGATCGGCTATCTGCTGTTCCGCCAGGTCACCGCCGCGCTCGGGCTCAACTCGATCGCCGGGCAACCGCAGACCGTCCGCCCGCTCGTGGCACCGATGGTCGAGGCCGCCGCCGAGGTCGAAGCGCCGGGCGCGCATGACCCGGAGAAGCTCCGCGCCCTGTCCGCCGCGACCGACAATATCGGGCTGTTCTTCGGGGAGGACATCTTCATCGCGATCGGGTCGATCCTGCTGATGAAAGGCGTGCTGCAAGGCTATGGCATCATGGTCGAGCCGTTCCAACTTTCGGTCTGGGCGATCCCTACCGCGATCGCCGCGCTGGTCGTTCACGGCACCCGCCTGATGCTGCTGGATGCCCGCGTGAAGCGGCGCCGCGCATGATCGGGCTCGGCTTCGTCTATGCGGTGGCAGGTGCGATGTTCCTTGCCTTCGCGGTTCTGGGTGCGCGCGACGGGCGCTGGTTCAATGCCGCCTTTCATCTGCTGCTCGCGGTCAGCCTGCTGCTGGGCGACCGGCTCGGCGACATCGGCAACGGCCTGTTGGTGATCGCGCTGATCGCGGTGGCGGCGAGCGGCCGGATGCGGTCGCGGCGTACCGACGATATCGTCGAGCCCCGTCCACGCGGCTCCTGGCTGTTCGCACCCGCGCTGATCATCCCCGCCACCGCATTGGCCGGGACGTTGGCGTTCAAGTTTGTCCCCACGATCGTCGATCCCAAACAGGGCACGCTCGTCGCGCTGACGCTCGGCGTCCTGCTGGCGCTGCTTGCCTGCTACGCATGGCTCCGTCCCGCCCCGACTGCGCCGTTCCGCGAGGGACTGCGGCTGATGGACGATATCGGCTGGGCGGCGGTGCTGCCGCAGATGCTGGCGAGTCTCGGCGCGGTGTTCGCGGTGTCCGGCGTCGGCGACGTCGTCGGCTCCCTTGCCGGACAGGCGATCCCGCACGGCAGCGTGATCGGCGCGGTGATCGCCTACGGCCTTGGCATGGCGCTGTTCACGATGGTGATGGGCAACGCCTTCGCGGCCTTCCCGGTGATGGCGGCGGCGATCGGGCTGCCGTTGCTGGTCAGGGTTTACGGCGCGGACCCGGCCCCCGTCGCCGCGATCGGAATGCTCGCAGGGTTCTGTGGCACGTTGATGACGCCGATGGCGGCGAACTTCAATCTCGTCCCCGCGGCCCTCCTCGACCTCAAGGACCGCAGCGGCGTGATCAAGGCACAGATCCCCACCGCGTTGCCACTGCTCCTGTTCAACATCCTGCTCCTCTGGCTGGTGATCCGATGACAATCCTCGATACCGACCTCGCCAACCGTTTCGCGCGACTGACGTTGAGCCACCTCGGCCAGGAATATCCGCACAAGCTCGATCATGTGCTGGACGGCCCGGCCGACGCCGCGACGCCGTCCGCGCTCCACCCGATCTTCCACGGCAGCTTCGACTGGCACAGTTGCGTTCACGGCTGGTGGCAGGTGCTGCGGCTCGCGCGCACCTTTCCGGACATGGCCGCCGCGAGCGAGGTACGGGCACGCGCCGACGCAATGCTCACCCCCGCGAATGTCGCGGTCGAATGCGCCTATCTCGATCGACCGAGCAGCGGCGGTTTCGAACGCCCGTACGGATGGGCATGGACGCTGGCGCTGCATGACGAGGCCGTCCGGCACGACGCGCCTTGGGGTGCCGCCCTCGAACCGCTCGCGCGGGCCTTTGCCGCGCGGTTCACGGCCTTCCTGCCAAAGCTGACCTACCCGATCCGCACCGGCACGCATTTCAACACGGCGTTCGCGCTGACGCTCGCACGGGACTGGGCGACGACCCACGACCCTGCGCTTGCCGAGGTGATCGCCGACCGGGCACGCGACTGGTTCGGCGAAGACAGGGGATGCCAGGCCTGGGAACCCGGCGGGGACGAATTCCTATCATCCGCGCTGATGGAAGCCGCTTTGATGAGCCGGGTTCTGTCGTCGGCAGACTTCACGGCGTGGTTCGGCACGTTCCTCCCCGATGTCGCCAGTCGCTCGCCCGCGACACTATTCACGCCCGCGCATGTCTCCGACCGAAGCGACGGCAAGATCGCGCATCTCGACGGGCTCAATCTCAGTCGGGCGTGGTGCTGGAAGATCATCGCGACGGCGCTGGGGCCGGAACATCCGGTCGACGCGATCGCTCGGGAAACTGCGGCCGCGCACATAACCGCAAGCTTGCCGCATATTGCGGACGACTACATGGGGACGCACTGGCTCGCGACCTTCGCCTTGCTTGCGCTCGACGGAGATTGAACGCGGGTCGCGCGTGGCGATACGACCGCCCGTGACGAAAGAAGGAATGATGCGATGATCGAACGGCTGGTGGAGATCATGGCACGGTTGCGCGATCCGGAAACCGGTTGCGAATGGGACGTCGCGCAGGATTTTGCGTCCATCGCGCCGTACACGATCGAGGAAGCCTATGAGGTCGCGGACGCCATCGCGCGCCAGGACATGGCCGATCTGAAGGACGAACTGGGCGACCTGCTGCTACAGGTGGTCTTCCATGCGCGCATTGCCGAGGAAGCGGGACATTTCGCGCTGCCCGACGTCGTTGCCGCGATCAGCGACAAGATGGAGCGCCGCCATCCGCATGTCTTCGGTGACCAGACCGAGGGTGGCCATCACCTCTGGGAGCAGATCAAGGCCGCCGAGCGCGCGGACAAGGGCGCTGGTGGTGCGCTCGACGGGGTCGCCGTTGGGCTCCCGGCATTATTGCGTGCGGGCAAGCTTCAGAAGCGCGCCGCGCGGACCGGCTTCGACTGGCCAGATGCGGGCGGAGCGCGCGCGAAGGTCTTCGAGGAAATTGCCGAGGTCGAGGAGGCAACCTCCGACGATCACCGGGAGGAGGAGATCGGCGACCTGCTGTTCTCCGTCGTCAATTGGGCCCGCAAGCTGGGGGTCGAACCGGAGGCTGCCCTGCGCCGGGCGAACGGGAAATTCGAGAGCCGATTCAAGGCGATGGAAGCAGAAGCTGGCGACGGGTTCGAGGAGCTCGATCTGGAAGAAATGGAACGGCTTTGGCAAAATGCGAAGACGGCCTCACAGAGTTAGCCCACCCCTCACAAGCGATTCCCCTGCCAAAGCGCTTCCCCGGCGAAGGCCGAAGCCCAGTAGCGAAGGTCGAGGTAACATAGCGCAGCGCCTTCCACTCCCGCCTGCGCTACTGGGCCCCGGCTTTCGCCGGGGAAGCAATTTCTTGTCGGGAAGCGCCCGCAAGATCACTCCCCGCGCTGGCAGAACCGCTCGTAATCGCGCTCGGACATCCGCACCTCGTACACCGCGGTGTCGCCGTCGATCTCCTGACTCGAAACCTCGCCGTGCGCGTGCAGCCATGCCGCCGCCGCGCCATCCGCCGCATCGAGCGTGATGACATAGCGCCGATGCGTAACCGTCAGCAACGCAGCAACCGTATCGAGCAAGCCCGCAACCCCGTCCCCGGTAAGCGCAGACAAAGCCACGACATCCTCGCGCCGCTCGGCTTCGCCCAACATTTCGGTCCGCTCGTCTTCGTCGAGCAAGTCGAGCTTGTTCCACGCCTCGATCCGCGGGACCGACGCATCGACCCCGATGTCGCGCAGCACCGCTTCGACATCGTCCTTCTGCGCGATGCTGTCGGGATGCGCGATGTCGCGGACGTGGATCAGCAGATCCGCCGATACCACTTCCTCGAGCGTCGCCTTGAACGCCGCGACGAGTTGCGTCGGCAGTTCGGAGACGAACCCGACCGTGTCGGACAGGATCGCCTTGTCGATCCCGGGCAGCGCGATCTGGCGCAGCGTCGGGTCGAGCGTCGCGAACAGCAGATCCTCCGCCATCACGTCCGCACCCGTCATCCGGTTGAACAGCGTCGACTTGCCCGCGTTGGTATAACCGACCAGCGCGATCACCGGCCAAGGCGCGCGCTGGCGACGGTCGCGGTGCAGCCCGCGCGTTCGCGAGACCTGCTCCAGTTCCTTCTTCAACCGCGCCATCCGGTCGCGGATCAAGCGGCGATCCGCTTCGATCTGGGTTTCGCCCGGGCCGCCGAGGAAGCCAAAGCCGCCACGCTGGCGTTCCAAGTGGGTCCAGCTCCGCACGAGCCGCCCGGCCTGATAATCAAGATGCGCGAGTTCGACTTGCAATCGCCCCTCGGCGGTCGCGGCGCGCTCGCCGAAAATCTCGAGGATCAGCCCGGTGCGGTCGATCACCTTGGCTGACAGCGCCTTTTCGAGGTTGCGCTGCTGTACCGGCGTCAGGCTCGCGTCGAACACGACGAGTTCGGCCTCCGCCATCCGCACGGTTGCGGCGAGCGACTCGAGCTGCCCCTTGCCGATCAGCGTCGAGGGTTGCAGCGCGCGGACCTTGACCGCGACCCGGTCGACCACTTCGACGTGGATCGCCATCGCCAGCCCGGCGGTCTCCGCCAGCCGCGCGTCCGCATCGCGCGAGGATGCCCCCGTATCGGGGTATACGACAACGGCCTTGGCACCCCGCGCGACGTCGTCCCGGTCGCGTTCAAATCCTGTGGTCAAAAACGGTCCTCAATCTTCGTCGGAACCCGCTGTTTCATCAGCGAGGTTCAAGGGATGCGCCGGCTGGATCGTCGACACCGCATGCTTGTAGACAAGCTGCGCCATGCCATCGCGCTGAAGCATCATGCAGAACAGGTCGAACGCCGCGATCTGCCCCTGGAGCATCACGCCGTTGACCAGGAACATGGTCACATTGTCCTCGGACTTGCGCACCGCGTTGAGGAAGATCTCCTGCAACAACGGCTGCTTGCGCTGTGCCTCGCCGATTGCGTTGACGATCGCGTCGACGTCGATCGTGTTCGCGGGCATGATCGTCGAGATCGCATGCTTGTAGATCAGCTGCGACTGACCATCGCGGCGCAGCAGCACCGAAAAATTGTCGAACCACGTCACGATGCCTTGCAGCTTGACGCCCTTGACGAGGAACATCGTGATCGGCGTCTTGGTGCGGCGAAGTGCGTTGAGAAAGAGGTCTTGCAGCGAAGTCTGTTTGTCGGCCATCGGTCGATCCTTTGTTATTGGCGGGTTTTCCCGCGGCGCGCCGGTGCCCGGCGTCGGATAATCACGTCTCGCTAATTTAGGGACGCGGTCGGCGTTCGTCCACTAGTCCTCGCGAACTTCCGTGATGCCGAGCAGCTTGAGCTTGCGATGGAGCGCCGACCGCTCCATGCCGATGAAGTTCGCAGTGCGCGAAATATTGCCCGAAAAGCGCCGGATCTGGACCCGCAGATATTCACGCTCGAAGCTCTCGCGCGCTTCGCGCAAGGGGGCGCCCATGATCGCGGTCGCCCCGCTCCCCATTTCCCCGGGGTCGCCCAGGATATCGGGCGGCAGCATGTCGACGTCGATCCGCGCCAACCGGTCACCCGGTGCCATGATGATCGTCCGCTCGACGATGTTGCGCAACTGGCGGACGTTGCCGGGCCACTCGTAGGATTGCAGCGCGACCATCGCGTCGGGCGCGACCTGCGGCGTCGGCACGCGGCGTTCGGACGCATAATGCGCCATGAAATGGTCGATCAGCACGGGAATGTCCTCGCGCCGTTCGGAAAGGCCGGGGATTGCGACGGGGACGACGTTGAGCCGGTAATAAAGGTCCTCGCGGAAACGACCCTGTTCGATCTCATGCGTCAGGTCGCGCGCGGTGGCGGAGACGACGCGGACGTCGACCTTCACCACCCGCTGGCCGCCGACGCGGTTGAACGCCTGCTCGGTCAGAACGCGCAGGATCCGCCCTTGCGTCGCCATCGGCATGTCCGCGATCTCGTCGAGGAACAGCGTCCCGCCATGCGCCTGTTCGAGCAGCCCCGAGCGGACCAGTTGCCCACCCTCCTCGACGCCGAACAGTTCCTCCTCGACTCGCTCGGGCGTCATCCGCGCGGCGCTCACCACGACGAACGGCGCGGTCGACCGCTGGCTCCAGCCGTGGAGCAGCCGCGCAGCGACTTCCTTGCCGACGCCCGCTCCGCCCATGATCAGCACCCGGCTCCCGGTCGACGCGACACGCTTCAAGGTCGCGCGCACGCCGTTGATCGCGGTCGAACTCCCGGTCAGGTCGTTGTCGCGCCCGACGCTCGCGCGCAGGCTCGCGACCTCCGCACGGAGGCGCTCGGTCTCGGTCGCGCGCGCGACCATCAACAGCAGGCGTTCCGCCTCAAACGGTTTCTCGATGAAGTCGGCCGCCCCGCGCCGGATCGCGGCGACGGCGGTATCGAGATTCCCGTGCCCCGAGATCATCAGCACCGGGATGGAAGGATCACGCCGCTTGATTTCGTCGAGCAGTTCGAGCCCGTCGAGCCGCGAACCGTGCAACCAAACGTCGAGCAGCACCAGCGAAGGCCGCCGCACCGAGATCGCCTCGAGCGCGGAATCGCTGTCCCCGGCGACGCGCGCATCATAGCCTTCGTCCTCGAGGACCCCGGCGACCAGGTCACGAATGTCGCGTTCGTCATCGACGACTAGAATATCGAGAGGCATGGTTCAGGTCCGGTTCTGTGCGAGGACTGGCGCGGCAGGCGCGCTGTTGGACATAGCGGCGGGGTCTTCACCGCCATCGAGCTTGGCAAGCTGTTCGGTGTCGAAGCATAGCACGACGATCGTCCCGCCGCCGGGTCGGTCGGCGAAGCTGATCGTACCGCAATGTTCCTCGACGATCTTCTTGACGATCGCGAGCCCCAGCCCGGTGCCACGCGCGCGCGTCGTGACATAGGGCTCGACGATCCGGTCACGCGCCGCTGGCAAACCGACGCCGGTATCCGCCACGGTCAGCATGATCTTGCCGTCGCCGGGCTCGATCGCCATCACGATGCTCGCTTCATGCGCGCCGGGATTGGCCTCGACCGCCTCGACCGCATTCTTGACGATGTTGGTCAGCGCCTGACTGATCTGGCGGCGATCGCATATCAGGGTCGGCGTGAGTTCGGGCGCGTCCAGGGTGAACGCGATGCCGGGATGCGCGACCTCATGAAGGAACAGCGTCTGCCGCGCGAGCTCGACCAGCGATTCCTCGCGGAAGACAGGTTTCGGCATGCGCGCAAACGACGAAAACTCGTCTACCATGCGGCGCAAATCGCCTACTTGCCGCACGATTGTGTCTGTCAACCGCGCGAAAGTGGTGTCTTCCGGGTCGATTTGTTTCCCGTACCGCCGCTGCAGCCGCTCCGCCGCAAGCTGGATCGGGGTCAACGGATTCTTGATCTCATGCGCAATCCGACGCGCGACGTCGGACCAGGCGGCGCGGCGCTGGTCGAGCAACTGCCCGGTGATATCGTCGAAGGTCAGGATCGGCCCTTCGGCGGCGCGCGTGATCTTGACCGCAAGCGTGCGCGTCTCGTTGCCCTGCCCAAGTTCGACGATCGCATCGCGCTCGTCGCGTTCGATCAGCGCGGCGAGTTCGGGCGACACCCGGCTCAGCGGTTTTCCGACCGGCGTGTCATCGGCACTGTCGAGCAACGACATCGCGGATCGGTTGATCAGGCGGACAACACCGTCGGGAGAGATCGAGATCACCCCAGCCGTCACGCCCGACATCACCGCCTCGATCAACGCGCGACGGCTCTCGAGCGCACCGGTCTGCGCCTGCAGCCGTTCGGTCATCTGATTGAACGCCGTGCCAAGCGTACCGAGTTCGTCCTGCACCTTGGTTTCGGGAACGCGTGCAGTCAGGTCACCCGTAGCGACCTTGTGCGCCGCCGCGACCAGTTCGCCGACGGGTCGGACCAGCCTGTCTGCGACCTCCAGTGCGATCCACACCGCAATGGCGATGATGAATAAGGACATCGCGAGCAAGGCCGCGTTGAATTTCAGCTGCAACGATCGGGATTTGGCAATCAGGTCGCGGTAGCTCGACAGCACGGCGATGCTGCGTTTGGATTGCACCTCCATAACGTGAAGGTCGGAGATCGCCACCGTCAGCAGGAAGACGTTGGTCGTCCCCGGCACCAGCGTGACCGTTTCGATCCGGTCGCCCTTGACGGTCGTGACGCTCGGCGCGCCCGCGCGAAGCCGGTTAAGTTCGGCCTGCGAGACTTCCTTGCGGAAATCGAGGTTGTCCGGGTTCACCTGAACGATTTCGCGCGACTCACCCTTGGGCTCGGCAATGAACAGGAATCCGTCGGACAGGCCCCGCAGGTAGATCTGGTTGAAGAAATATTTGGGAAATTCAGGCGAGCGCAACTTGATCTGCAGATCGTCGGAAATGTCCGCCGCGGCGATCACCGCCTGGTCCTGCCAGCGTCGCAGCATCTGGTCATAGGACGTCCGCGCCACCCCGGTCGCATTCTCGATCATGCTGCGGGCTTGATCCGAATACCAGAATTGCACGCCATATTGGAACAGCAGCGATGCGAACACGACGACGAACAGCGTCGGCACTGCTGCGATCACCGAGAACAAGGCGACGAGCTGTCCATGCAATCGCGCACGCCCGCCGATCGGCAAGCGCGCCGCCCGGCGCGCTGCGCTCCGCCGACCCAGCAGCACGAGCAACGCACCCGCGGGGAGCAGGTTGGCGACCAGCAGCAGCGCGATGAGCGGCGGGCTCAGCAATGCGTGAGACGAGGCACCGTCAGTGATGACGAAATAGGTCGCGATCGCGATCGCAATCGCTGCGCTCAGAACAAGGAATTCAATCGCCGGGACGAGGCGTAGCGGCGAGCGTCCGACAGGCTCGGGCTGGTCGTCTCCTGAACGTATCAAAGGGGGCGTACTGCCTTCCATCGTGACATTGCTACAACGCTATTGTGGCGGAGAGAACACACAATCTTCCTCAATCCATCCGATTGTCCGCCCCGCCCCCCGCAGGTTGCTCAGCGATCAAGGCTCGATTCCGAGCACATCCAAACGCTTGCGCAGCGTGTTTCGGTTGATGCCCAACGCCTTGGCAGCGCGCAACTGGTTGTTGCCATGCCGCATCAGCAACGCTTCGATCAACGGGCGTTCGACCTCGGCGATGATTCGGTCGTACAACGTCCCATCGTCGAGCGCATTGGGCTCCTCCGTTGCCATACGCGCGATGCGGGCATGAATAGCCGCTTCGATCCCTGTATCACCTACCGTGCGTTGCGGGACTACGTCGCCGAGCATCCCACGAACCTCGGCCCCGTCGATCCGCTCGTCGCGCGCCAGGACCGACATGCGCCGCATCATGTTTTCCAGCTCGCGAACGTTGCCCGGCCAGTCGTAGGCCTCCAGTACGGCCACAGCATCCGTGGCTAACTGCTTGCGCGGCAATCCATCTTCAACGGCACGATCGAGAAAGTGACGCGCCAGCAGAGCGATGTCCTGACGTCGGGCGCGCAACGCCGGCAGCGTAACCGGCACGACGTTGAGCCGGTAGAACAGGTCTTCGCGGAACTGGCCGGTCCCGACCAGTTGCGCCAGATCGCGGTTGGTCGCGGCGACGATCCGCACGTCCGCGCGGATCGTCCGGGCGCCACCGACCGTGGTGAATTCTCCCGACTGCAACACCCGAAGCAACCGCGTCTGTGCCTCCATCGGCATGTCGCCGATTTCGTCGAGGAACAGCGTTCCCCCCGCGGCCTGCTCGAACCGCCCGGCCGAGCGTGCCTGCGCGCCGGTGAAGGCACCGCGCTCATGCCCGAACAATTCCGCCTCGATCAGTTCGCGCGGGATCGCCGCCATGTTGAGCGCCAGGAACGGCGAACGGCGGCGGGGCCCCAGATCATGAATGGCGCGCGCGACCAGTTCCTTACCGGTCCCCGACTCGCCCGAAACCAGCACGGTCAAATCGTTCGACACCACCCGTGCGATGATCCGGTACACGTCCTGCATCGCCGGCGACCGCCCGATCAGCGGAAGCGTCTTGTCCTCCGCCTCGGTCGGTTCAAGCATACCGCCCGAGCCGCGCGCCAACGCGCTCTGCACGCTTTGTGACAGCGCATCGAGATCGAACGGCTTGGGCAGATAATCGAACGCCCCCACCTCGTTCGACCGGACCGCGGTGGTCAGCGTGTTCTGCGCCGACAAGACGATTGCGGGAAGCCCCGGATGCGCCGCCACGATCCGTTCGACCAGATCCAGACCATTGCCGTCTGGCAGCACCACGTCCGTAACGAGAACATCCGGCGGGCTTGCCGCAAGTTGCATTTCGGCTTCCGCGATCGTGGCCACGGCGACGACGCGGTGGCCGTCCCGCTTGAGCGCCTGCCCGACGACTGTCCGGATCGCCGCATCATCATCGACGACGAGGATCTTGCCGGTCCGCATTCCCGCCTGCGTCATTGCGGTGCGCGCGGGAGCATGATGCGAAATACGGTCATCGGTGGCGTTCCTTCACGCGCATATTGGACAATCCCGCCCATGTCCCGCACCAGCTTGTCGACCAGTGCTAGCCCCAACCCCTGCCCCTCGGGTTTGCCCGAGATGAACGGGTCGAACAGATGGTCCGCGATGTCCGGCGGCGCTCCCGGCCCGTTGTCGATCACACAGATCTCGATGGGCAAAGGTTGGCGCGGGCGACCGGCGGCAGGCGCGATCGCCATGCCGTGGCGATAGGCGGTGGCGAGCGTAATCCTTGCATCTTCCTGCCCTTGCATCGCCTCGCTCGCATTCTTGAGCAAGTTGAGCACGACCTGAAGCAGCGAATCGCGGTCGAGCAATGCGGGGGGCAACGAGGGATCGAACCGCTCCTCGATCTTCACATTCTGTGCGAACCCCGCCAGCGCGACGCGGCGTGCATGGTCGAGCAGCGGATAGACGTTCTCGGGCACCAGATTTCGCGGGCGCGTGTCGGTAAAGTCCTGCATCCGGTCGATCAGCGCCGCGACGCGGTCGACTTCGGTGGTGATCAGCGTGGTCAGTTCGCCCGCACCTTTGCCCTTGGACAGCAGTTGGGCGGCGCCGCGAATGCCGGACAGCGGGTTCTTGATCTCATGCGCCAGCATCGCTGCCGCTCCGATCGCGGCGCGCGCGGCAGCGGCACGGTCCGCGCTATGCCCGAGCCGGCGCGATGCGGCGGCATGATGCAGCGTGATCGTCCGCCAGCCGGGGTGATCGACAACCAGCGTCTCGACATAATCGACCCGGACGCTGCCGCCGCGAACCAGCGCGATCTCGGCATCGAACGCCGACAGTCCATGATTGTCGCGCGGATTCAACGCTCCGGGGTCCTGCATCACGGCCGCGAGCGGCTGCCCCAGCATCGCGCGCTCGGACAGGTTGAGCATCGTCTCGCACTCGGCGTTGGCATGGACGATCCGCGACTCGGGATCGACCACCAGCACCGCCACCGGCAATGCCGCAAACAGGTCGGCGAAGTCCGGCCCCGATCCCGCCCCCGGTTCGGTCACGCGGCTGCGCGAGTGCGCCAGGGGGCATAGAATTCGGCGAGCATCGCCTGCACTACCTTGGGGTCGGGGATCTGGTTGACCTTGTTGCGGAATTCCGCCGATCCATGCAGCCCGCGCGTGTACCAGCCGATGTGCTTGCGCGCCATATTGACCCCGGTCTCGCTACCGTAATGCGTCAGCATCGCGTCGTAATGCTCTGCGATAACGGTATATTGCTCATCGATCGAAGGATCGTCGCGGCGCCGTCCGTGCGCGAACCACTCGACCACCTGACCGAGCAGCCACGGGCGGCCATACGCCCCCCGCCCGATCATCACCCCGTCCGCCCCCGACTGTTCGAGCGCCGCCTCGGCATCCTCGATCGAGCAAATGTCGCCGTTTGCAATCACCGGGATCGACACCGCATCCTTGACCGAACGGATGAAGCCCCAGTCGGCGTTGCCCTTGTACATCTGGTTGCGCGTGCGCCCGTGGACCGTGACCATCTTGCACCCCAGGTCCTGCGCGATCTTGGCGAGTTCGGGCGCGTTGAGGCTGGAATGGTCCCAGCCCATCCGCATCTTGAGCGTGACGGGTACGGTCACCGCATCGACCACGCCCTTGATGATCGCCGCGGCATTATCCAGGTCGCGCATCAGCGCCGACCCCGCGTCGCCGTTCGTCACCTTGCGCACCGGGCAGCCCATGTTGATGTCGACGATCGCCGCGCCGCGATCCTCGCTGAGCTTGGCCGCCTCGCCCATCTCATAGGGCGTGCAGCCGACGAGCTGCATCGACACGGGGTCCTCGATCGGATGCCATGCCGCTTTCTGGATCGACTGGCGCGTCTCGCGGATCGCGGCCTGGCTCGCCACCATCTCGGTGACGTTCAGTCCCGACCCGTAGCGCCGCACCAGCGTACGGAACGGCATGTCGGTCACGCCGGTCATCGGCGCGAGGATGACCGGGGACGCGATCGTCACGGGGCCGATCTGCAAGGGGGGAAGCGAACGCGGGGTCACGGGAGCCTAATCTGTTGGGGAGCGGCGGGTGCCTGAAAAACAGGCAGTCCATAGCTGGAACGCGCCCCCGCGGCAAGGCTGGCGGGACGGCGCGGCATCGGCTAATCGCCCGGCATGTCATCGAACAAGACCGCCGCCATCATCGTCGCCGCCGGGACCGGCGCGCGCTCGGGGAGCGCCGTACCCAAGCAATATGCCCCGCTCGGCGGACGCGCGGTGCTCGCGCACAGCTACGAGGCGCTCCGCCGCCATCCCGCGATCGGACGAGTCGTCGTGGTGATCGGCGCAGGCCAGGAAGCCGCGCTGAAGGACGCGATCGGCGATGTCGAACATGTGACCGGCGGAGCGACCCGACGCCGGTCGGTTCTGGCGGGGCTCGAGGCGCTCAGCGGAGACGTCGAGCACGTCCTGATCCACGACGCCGCCCGCCCCTTCCTCAGCGCCGCGGTCATAGACTCGCTGCTCACCGCGCTCGACACCCGCGACGGTGCCGTGCCGGCGCTACCGCTTGCGGACACGCTCGCGCGCGACACGGCGCTCAGCGGGACGCTGCTCGGCGGGACGGTGTCGCGCGACGGGTTGCACCGTATCCAGACCCCGCAAGCCTTTCGCTACCCCGTCGTGCTCGCCGCGCACCGCAGCTGGCGCGGCGACGAGCCCACCGACGATGCCCAGATGGTCCGCGCCGCCGGCGGGGCCGTGGCGCTGGTCCCAGGAGATCCCATGCTCGAGAAGATTACCCACCCCGCCGATTTCGCCGCCGCCGATGCGCGGCTCGAAGCGACGCTGCGCACCCGCATGGCGACCGGCTTCGACGTCCACCGGCTCGAAGTCGGCGAGGAATTGTGGCTCGGCGGGATGCTGATCCCGCACGACAAGGGGTTGTCTGGCCACAGCGACGCGGACGTCGCGCTCCACGCGATCACCGACGCACTGCTCGGCACGATTGCAGCGGGCGACATCGGTACGCACTTCCCGCCGAGCGACCCGCAATGGCGCGGGGCCGATTCGGCGCAGTTCCTGCAACATGCCGCCAGCCTGATCACCGATCGCGGCGGCATCATCGATTTCATCGACCTCACGCTGATCTGCGAGGAACCCAAGGTCGGCCCGCACCGCGTAGCGATGCGCGACCGGATCGCCGACCTGTTGCGGCTCAAGCCCGGACAGGTCAGTATCAAAGCGACCACCACCGAACGCCTTGGCTTCACCGGACGCGGCGAGGGGATCGCCGCACAGGCTGCGGCAACGGTACGGGTTCCGGAGGAACTGTCGGCATGATGAAACGCGCGATCGCGGCGACCTGGCTGGCGCTCACTGCCACGGCCAGCATGGCGGCACAGCCACAGACCGGCGCATGCCTGACGTCGTCCGAGGTATCCGATCTGGCGCAGGTCATCCTGCCCGAGGCGATCGGTGCCGCAGGCGTCGCCTGTGCGTCGGTCCTTCCGCCAAGCGCCACGATCCGCCAGACCGGCAGCACGATGCTGTCCCGCTACCGCAGCGAGGCCGACCGTGCCTGGCCGCAGGCGAAGCGAATCATCGGCAAGGTCGGTGGCGTGGACGACGTGGCGATGCTCGATTCCGAACTTGTCCGCCCGATCCTCACGACGATGCTCGTCGCGCAGGTGACCAAGACGATCAACGTCCGCGACTGCGGCTCGATCGAGCGGATCGTCACGTCGCTCGCGCCGCTGCCGCCGCGCAACACCGCAGACGTCGTGGCGCAGATGCTGTTGCTGACGATTCAGGCCAAGACGCGCCGGGGCGAGAAAATCGACCTGCCCGTCTGCTTCGAGACCGCAAAATGACGATGGACACCATCCTTCCCCCCGAACTGGTCGACGCTGCACGTAAGGTGGTCGAGGCGAACCTTGCCGCTGGTCGTCGCGTCGCGCTGGCGGAGAGCTGCACCGGCGGGCTCGTTGCTGCGGCACTGACCGAAATTCCCGGATCGTCCGAGATGTTCGAATGCGGGTTCGTGACCTATTCGAACGACGCCAAGAACGGGATGCTGCGGGTCAGCAGCGACGTGATCGAGACTTTCGGGGCGGTGTCGGTTGCGACTGCGTGGAGCATGGCGCAGGGCGCGCTGGATCGCAGCGGCGCCGACGTCGCTGTCGCGATCACGGGCGTCGCCGGGCCCGGTGGCGGATCGGAAAAGAAGCCCGTCGGCACCGTCGTCTTCGCGCGGGCCGAACGGGGTGCGGATCCGGGCCATGTCGTCGCCGATCGGAAGGATTTTGGCGATCTGGGACGTGGCGGAGTCCGGCTTCAGGCCGCGCTTTGCGCGCTCGAACTGCTGTTGCCGCCGACCGCGGCCGACGGTGATGCCGAACCGTAAAGAACCTTGGCGCGATCCTCGAACGCGCCGATCATCTTGCGCAGCGCGGTGCCGAACACCTGCCCCGCAAGCATTTCGAATACCCGGTTCTTGAACGCGAAGTCGACCGTGAAGTCGACCGCGCACCCGCTCGGTTCGGGGCGAAACACCCAGTCGTTGCGCAGATACTTGAGCGGCCCGTCGAGATAATCGACGTGGATGTGCCCGGGGCGCTCCATCTCGACCTTCGAGGTAAAGGTCTCGCGCAATCCCTTGAACCCGACGATCATGTCCGCGACCAGTTGCGTCTCGCTGCGCGAACGCACGCGGATCTGCGATACCCACGGCAGGAATTCGGCATAGCGCCCGACATCGGCGACCATGTCGAACATCTGCTCGGGCGTGTACGGCAAATGCCGCGTTTCGGAATGGCGCGGCATATCAGGCGCGCGCCAGCTTCAGCTCCCGCGCAGCGCGCAGTCGGGCAAAGTCGTCACCCGCATGATAGCTCGACCGAGTCAGCGGCGAGCTCGCGACCAGCAGGAACCCCTTCGCGCGTGCAATTGCGGCGAACGCATCGAACGTCTGCGGCTTGACGAAGTCCATCACCTTGGTGTGGCGCGGGGTCGGCTGGAGATACTGTCCCATCGTCAGGAAATCGATGTCGGCCGAGCGCATATCATCCATCACCTGATGCACTTCCAGCCGTTCCTCGCCCAGACCGAGCATCACGCCCGACTTGGTGAAGATCGACGGATCGTGCCGCTTGACGCTCTCGAGCAACCGCAGCGATGCATAGTAACGGGCACCCGGACGGATCGTAGGATACAACCGCGGCACCGTCTCGAGGTTGTGGTTGTACACGTCGGGCCGCGCCGCAACGATTGACTCGACCGCGGCTTGCGTCTTGTTGCGGAAATCGGGGGTCAGGATCTCGATCGTCGTGTTTGGCGTCGTGCGGCGGAGCGCCTCGATCACCTTGACGAACTGCGAAGCGCCACCGTCCGGTAGATCGTCGCGATCGACCGACGTGATGACGATATGCTCCAGCCCCAGTTCGGCCGCCGCGTCCGCGGTGTGCTGCGGTTCGAGCGCATCTACCGCGCGCGGCATCCCCGTCTTGACGTTGCAGAAGGCGCACGCCCGCGTGCACGTGTCGCCGAGGATCATCACCGTCGCGTGCTTCTTGGTCCAGCACTCACCGATGTTGGGGCACGCCGCTTCCTCGCACACGGTGGCAAGGTTGAGGCGACGCATCAGCGCCTTGGTCTCGGCAAAGGCAGTGCCGCCCGGAGCCTTGACGCGGATCCAGTCGGGTTTGCGTTCACGCGGAGGCCGCGCGGGTGAATCGATGCCGGGCTGCGCTGCGAGCGGGGTGATCTCGTTCATAATGGCCAGATAGCGATTGCGGTGCCAGCTTGCCACCCCCTGCATGTTTCAGATAAATATGCCGGATGGCTAACTTCTCAGAACTCGTCGACGGGTATCACCGCTTCCGTGAAACCGACTGGGCGGAACAGCGCGATCGCTGGTCCCAACTGTCCAAGGGGCAAAGCCCCAGGGTGATGGTGATCGCCTGCTCTGACAGCCGGGTCGATCCCGCCCAGGTCTTCGACACATCGCCCGGCGAAATCTTCGTCGTGCGTAACGTCGCCAACCTCGTCCCCCCTTTTGAAACCGACGGATCGCGCCACGGCGTGTCTGCAGCGCTCGAATTCGCAGTGACCCAGCTCAAGGTGTCCGAGATCGTCGTGATGGGCCACCAATCGTGCGGCGGCGTGCACGCGTCGCTGACCGACGCGTTCAGCGGCAAGGAGCCCGGTGAAGGCGGGTTCATCGCGCATTGGGTCGACATTCTCAGCGAGGCACGCGACCGAATCACTGCGGAACACGGCACCGGCCCGGACGCCATCCACGCGATGGAGCTGGAGACCGTCCGGGTCAGCATCGCCAACCTGCGGACATTCCCGTTCGTCCAGGAGGCGGAAGCCGCAGGGACGCTTAATCTGCGCGGTGCGTATTTCGCGATCGCCGATGGCGTACTGCACGTAATGGATGATGACGGAGCGTTCGACGCCGCCTGAAACTGTGCCCGAAACTGGCGGGCGTGGGGGTAGCGTTTTGCGCGACCCCCACCCCGTTGCTTGTGGGGTGTTCCGGTCGTAGCCTCAGGCTATGAGACCGAACACCCTGCGCGCCTTGCGGCGCTACCATAATTATCTCGGGCTGTTCTTCGCGCCGATGATCCTGCTGTTCGCGATCAGCGGCGCATTGCAGACCTTCCGGTTGCAGGAGGCCAAAGGCTATGGCGGCCCGCCGCCGAATTGGATCGTCTGGCTGGCGAGTGTCCACAAGGACCAGGGGCCGCCGCGCGAAGCGCGTGCGGAGCGGCCGAAGGCGGTTAGGCCCTCGGTTGTCGGCGAGAAGCCTCAAGCGCGGCCGGCTCGCGACGCGAAGCGCCCCTCGCCGCTGCCGTTGAAAATCTTCGTCGTGCTGCTTTCTATCGCCTTGGCGGTATCGACCGTGCTCGGCGTGATGATCGCCTTGTCGATCAAGGGATCGCGGCGTGTATCGCTGGCTCTATTGGCGCTGGGGACGGTGGTGCCGATCGTGTTGTTGTGGATCTGAGAGGGCGACCGGCAGGCCCGCAGTAAGGCGATTCACCGCGCTTCCCCTTCTTATGCCTATGCACTTCCCCGGCGAAGGCCGGGGCCCAGGTGAGGAGCAGAAGTTGTTTTGGCGGTGCGCGTAGTTGCCTTCGTCCTCGCTACTGGGCCCCGGCCTTCGCCGGGGAAGCGCAGAGTTTGGAAACTGACTGACGCCGCCGTCCGCTCCAAACCGCCGCTAAATCCCCAAAGCCGTGCGCGCGACCTTCTCGATCTCCGGATCCAGTTCAGGCGGTGTCATGTCGACATTCGCTTCCAGCGCCTCGGCAATGGCGGTGAGCGCCGCAATCCGCCCGGCCTTCTTGTTGTTGCCGTCTATGATCGTCCACGGCGCTGCCTTGGTATCGGTGCGCTTGAACATGTCGTGCATCGCATCGAGATACGCGTCGCGCTTATCCCGGTTACGATAATCGTCGATCCCGGTTTTCCAGCGTTTCCACGGCGACTCCAGCCGGTCTTGCAGCCGCTCGTCCTGTTCGGCCTGGGTCACATGGACGAACAGCTTGACGATCGTGGTCCCCGAATCGACCTGCTGCCGCTCGAACGCGTTGATCTCGTCGAACCCGCGTTTCCATTCATGCTTGCTGGCATACCCCTCGACGCGCTCGACCAGCACGCGCCCGTACCAGCTGCGATCGAACACCGCGATGTCGCCGCACGCGGGCAGCTTCTTCCAGAAGCGCCACAGGAAATGATGGTCGAGCTCGTCCTGCGTCGGCGCCTTGATCGGCCAGACCTCGAAATTGCGCGGATCCCATTCGGCACAGAGCCGCTTGATGATCCCGCCCTTGCCCGCGGCGTCCCAGCCCTCGAACAGCACGATCGCGCGCTTCTTGTGGACGATATGCGCGACCTGGACATGCGCGAGTCGCTCCTGCAGCGCGTCCAGATCGTCGCCGTAGTCGCCGTGATATTTCTTCCCGGCTTCATAGTCCGCAAGGTGCAGCGTCATCGGGTCTCGGCCTCCTTCATGGGGCGGCGGGGGTGCCACGATCATAATACTCGCCGCACCCCGGTTCGATCCCCTCAGCCCGCGGCTTCGGCTGCCTTCGCGCCGTCGCCGACGACCTTTAGGTTGAGTTCCTTGAGCTGCTTGGGCGTCGCGAAGTTGGGCGCGCCCATCATCAGATCCTCGGCCTTCTGCGTCATCGGGAAGGTGATGACCTCGCGGATGTTGGGCTCGTCCGCGAGCAGCATCACGATCCGGTCGACGCCCGGTGCGGAGCCGCCGTGCGGCGGGGCGCCGCACTTGAACGCGTTGATCATGCCCGCGAAGTTCGTGTCAACGTCTTCCTGCGTGTAGCCGGCGATCTCGAACGCCTTGTACATGATCTCGGGCTTGTGGTTTCGGATCGCGCCCGACGACAGCTCGATCCCGTTGCAGACGATGTCATACTGGAAAGCGAGGATATCGAGCGGGTCCATCGTCTCCAATGCCTCCATCTCGCCCTGCGGCATCGAGAAGGGGTTGTGGCTGAAGTCGACCTTCTTGGCGTCCTCGTCATATTCGAACATCGGGAAATCGACGATCCAGCAGAATTCGAACTTCTTGTCGTCGATCAGCCCGAGCTGGTCGGCAACCCGCGTGCGCGCGAGGCCTGCGAGCTTTGCCGCGGACGCTTCCTTGCCCGCCGAGAAGAAGATGCCGTCGTTCGGGCCCAAGCCGAGCGCCTCGGCGATCGCCTTCATCCCGTCCTGGCCATGATTGTTGGCGATCGGCCCGCCGAACACGCCGTCCTTCTGCGTCGCATAGCCGAGGCCGGGGAAGCCCTCGCTCTGTGCCCAGCTGTTCATCTCGTCGAAGAACTTGCGGCTCTTCTCATGCGTGTTGGGTGCCGCCAGCGCGCGGACGACGTCGCCACCCTCGACCATCGAAGCAAAACGCCCGAAGCCCGAGCCGCGGAAATGCTCGGACACGTCGGTGATGACGATCGGGTTGCGCAAATCGGGCTTGTCGTTGCCGTATTTGAGCATCGATTCGCGATACGGAATGCGCTTGAACGGCAGTGGCGAGACGGTGCGCCCCTTGCCCTGCCAGTCAGCGAACTGCTCGAACACGCCGTGCAGCACCGGCTCGATCGCCGCGAACACGTCGTCCTGCGTGACGAAGCTCATCTCGAAATCGAGCTGGTAGAACTCACCCGGCGACCGGTCGGCGCGCGCATCCTCGTCACGGAAGCACGGCGCGATCTGGAAATAGCGGTCGAACCCGGCCACCATCAGTAGCTGCTTGAACATCTGCGGCGCCTGCGGCAGCGCGTAGAACTTGCCCGGATGCACCCGGCTCGGCACCAGATAATCGCGCGCGCCCTCAGGGCTCGAGGCGGTCAGGATCGGCGTCTGGAATTCGGTGAACCCCTGGTCGATCATTCGCTTGCGCAGCGATGCGATGACGTTCGAGCGCAGCAGGATGTTCGCGTGCAACCGTTCGCGCCGCAGGTCGAGGAAGCGGTAGCGCAGGCGGATATCCTCGGGATATTCGTTCTCGCCGAACACCGGCATCGGCAGTTCGTGCGCCGACGACTGCACCGTCACTTCGCGCGCGCGCAGCTCGATCTCGCCCGAGGGCAGACCGGCGTTCACCGTCTCGGCCGAGCGCGCGACGACGTCGCCGACGACGGTCACGACCGACTCGGGCCGTGCCTTGTCGAGCATGGCATGCGTCGGGCTGTCGCTGTCGGTGACGATCTGCGTGATCCCGTAATGGTCGCGCAGATCGACGAACAGCAGATTGCCGTGGTCGCGCTTGCGGTGAACCCAGCCCGACAGCTTGACCGAGGTGCCGACGTCGGCGGCGCGCAGCTGGGCGCAGGTGTGCGTGCGATAAGCGTGCATCGTTCTTCTTCTCATGTGCGCCACCCCGGCAAAGGCCGGGGCCGCTGCGGACCGGGCGCAACGCCCGCTCCACAAGGGTGAAATGGATGGCTTGCGCTTCCCTCCCCCACCCACCTTTGTCAAGGCGCACCACCGTCGCTATGGGGGGGTGATGCATATCCATCCGCTCATCACCGACACCGCCACGCTCGCCAATCTCTGCACCCGACTCGCCGAAGCCGACTTCGTCTGCATCGATACCGAATTCATGCGCGAGAATACCTTCTGGCCCGAGCTGTGCCTGATCCAGATCGCCGACACCAACGAAGCCGCCGCGATCGACCCGATGGCACCGGGGCTCGACCTCGCCCCGCTGCTCCAGTTGATGGTCAACAACGATGACGTGCTGAAGGTCTTCCACGCAGGCGGGCAGGACCTCGAGATCATCTACAATCTCACCGGCAAGACCCCCTATCCGCTGTTCGACACGCAGGTCGCGGCGATGGCGCTCGGCCAGGGCGAGCAGATCGGCTATTCCAATCTCGTCGATGCATGGCTTGGCCTGACGATCGACAAGGGTGCGCGCTTTACCGACTGGAGCCGCCGCCCGCTCGACGCGCGCCAGATCGAATATGCGATCGGCGACGTCACGCATCTCGCGGAAATCTTCCCCAGGATGCTCGACCGCCTCCGCAAGACCGGACGCGGTGCGTGGCTCGATCAGGAGATGGAGCGGATCGGCGACCCCAAGAATTACGCCAACGACCCCGAGGAAGCGTGGAAGCGCATCCGCATCCCAAGCCGCAAGCCCGATGTCCTGGGTCGCCTCAAGGCGCTCGCGCGGTGGCGCGAGATCGAGGCACGCGCGAAGGATCTGCCGCGCGGCCGGATCGTCAAGGACGAGACGATCGCCGACCTCGCAGGCCACGCGCCGCGCAAGCAGGCCGATCTCGCCAAGGTCCGCGGCCTTTCCGCGACCTGGGCACAGAATGACATCGGCGCGCGCCTGATGACCGCGATCGAACATGCCGAACCGATGTCGGCGGACGAGATGCCCGTGCGCGATGATCGCAAGCCCGGTCTCGGCAAGGATGGCGCACTGGTCGCCGATCTCCTCAAGCTGCTGCTCAAGATCCGCTCGAAGGAAATCGACGTCGCCGCCCGCCTGCTCGCGCGGACAGACGATCTCGATGCACTGGCGGCAGGCCAGCGCGAAGGATTGTCGATCCTCCAGGGCTGGCGCTTCGACCAGTTCGGCCGAGATGCGCTCGATTTGGTCGAGGGACGGCTCGCCTTTGCGGTCGTCGGCGGCAAGCTCAAGATGACGCGTACCGAAGACGTCACCTGAACCGCGCTTACCGGGGCAATGGCCTCGGACATGCGGGATAAAGAACCTTGTCGCGGACGCACGCGATCCGTTCGAGGTTGGCCACCAGCGGGGGACCGAACGGCCCAAGGAAGAAGTCCGCACTGTCCTCGACGTCGTTCAACAGCCCGACCGCGCGCAGATCGCGCAACGGTTGTTCGTCGTACCGTTGGATGAGGTAGAGGTTGGCCGTCGGAGCGAGCGCGAGGCGGCCATCCCCTACTGCCGGAATCTTCGGGGCATAGCCCTTGGCCCAGGCATTGTTGGTCTGCCCGGACAACGCCAGGATCGGCACACGGCAGTGGTTACGCCGGTCGGCAAACCTGCAGGCCTCATCCGCGATCACCGCGCCACCTTCGCCGCTGACGACGATCACGCCCCGGGGATCGTTCAACACCTGCGCGATCGCACTCTCCCAATCCTCGATCGTGAAGTCCGCGCGCGCGGCGGCAAGGTTGGCGACGCCCAGCGCGGTCAGGACGCTCGCCAAAATCAGGAACGCGCGTGACCCACGAAGCGTGCTGATCCCTGCGCACGCCAGCGTGACCGGAAAAATGGCAATCCATACCAAAGTCCGTTCGACCAGCACCGGCTGCTTCAGACTGAATACGAAGAACAGCCCCAATGCCCCGATCCAGCAGACCGTCGCCAGTTGCGTGGCCTTCTGCCGGAACGTGCTCACGATCCCGAAAAGCGCCGCGGCGAGCAACAATGCAGCGCTGACCGCTTGAATGCCCCAGGGGTCCCGCGCCAGCAGGGTGCTGGCCCAATACAGCTTCAGTGATCCCCGGATCCCCGCGTAATGCAGCCAGGACAGGTTCGGATTAGGAACCTGCATCTGCTGGTACACGATGTAGAGCGCCCAGAACGCCCCGGCGACGATCGCCAGGTCCGCCATCGCCAGCCGCAGCCAGTCACGCCCGACAAACGGAACGAACCGCCGGTCGACGATCATCACCGCGAGCGTTGCGATCGGCACCCACAGGAACCCCGTGCCGTGCAGATAGATCGCGGCGATCGCACCGCCGACATATCCGATCCACGACGTGATCCGCTCACGCTCGCCCCGATCAACTGCGGTCACGATCCGCATCAGGCTGAAGAGCGAGATCGTCAGCGCGAGCGCAAGAAAACTGTATCCCCGGACTTGGTGGGCGTAAGCAATCTGTTGCGCCGAGACCGCAAGCAGCACCGCCCCTACCCCGGCGGCGCGTTCGCCGTAATGCCGGGCCATCCCGAAATAGGCGACTGCGATCGTCAACAGGCTCGCCACGATCGTCGGGACGCGCAGGATCACCCGGTCCATCGGACCGACCAGGTCCATCCATCCCCGCAAGATCGAATAGAATAGCGGCGGATTGGTCTCGCGCACCATCCAGTCGCTCCACAGTCGCGCGTACGGCTGGTGCGCAAAAAACAACGACGCATATTCGTCGAACCACAGCGGATAATCGGCGAGCGCAAACCGCAGGACCGCGGCGAACACCATGATTCCCGTGAACACCGCAAATCCGTGACGCGAGCCGAGCCCCTGAGAAGGCAATGGGGATCGGCCTGACCCCGCCGAAGCGGGGATCAACGCCGCTTCCGCCACGTAAAGATCGACGACATCGAGTAATTCCAGACGGTCGTAACCGCGATCCCGGCGAGCGCGGACAAGATGAGGTAATTGTGCCGCTGGTACAGCCACCGCGCAATGCCGACGTTGGCGAACAGCCCGACCCCGCAGACGATGTTGAACGTCAGCCAACCCCACCACAAGCGAGGCCCCTTCAGGCGCTGATCGCTATAGGTCAGGATATTGTTGAGGAAGAAGTTGCTCGACGTCGCCACCAGCGTGGCGACGCCCTGCGCAATCGCGAACCAGCGCGTTTCATGCGCGGTGCCCAACGTCGCCAGCAGCGTTTGCAGGACGATCGTCAACACCGCGAAGTGGACGACGACCCCCGATCCCCCGACCAGCGCGAAGCTGACGAACCGGATCGGGATGACATGCCCGAACGCCTTGTCGAGCAAGAGCTGCAGATATTCCCACAGCACCAGCCCATCGAGCTTGCTTTCGCCGTGCTGGCGCGTGCGGAAGGTGAAGGGCACTTCGGCAACGCGCATCGGCGTCGGCGACGATGCCGCAATGTCGAGCAGGATCTTGAAGCCGACCGAGGACAGGCCGGGCAAGGAGCCCATGAACGCCTCACGCGTCAGCATGAAGAACCCGCTCATCGGATCGCCGATCGCGGTCTTGGTCAGCTTGTTTGCCAGCGTCGTTGCGAACTGGCTCATCGCGATGCGGCGCTTGTTCCAGTCCCCCATGCCGCCGCCCTCGACGTAGCGGCTGCCGACGACGAGATCGACGTCGCCACGGCGAATGCGCGCCAGCATGTCGAGCAGGATCGTCTCGTCATGCTGCATGTCGCCGTCCATCACCGCGACATAGGGCGCGGACGTCGCCAGGATGCCCTCGACGCAAGCGGATGCGAGGCCACGCCGATCGAACCGATGGACGACGCGGACGCGCGGATCCTGCAACGCCAGTGCCCTTGCGCGGTCCGCGGTGCCGTCGGGTGAATTGTCGTCGACGAAGACGACTTCCCAGCGCGTATCGCCCAAGGCGTTGCGGAGGGCTTCGACCAGCAACGGCACGTTGCGGGATTCGTTGAACGTCGGAACGACGATCGCAAGTTCTGCGGGCAATCGTGCTGCCAGACCGGCGTCTTCGACGCTATTGCGCACCGATTGACCGAGCGGATTGTCAGACATTTGCATCTTGGATTTCCCCCGGGCGGACATTACTCGTCAACCGGGGCTCGTCGTTAACCAACTCTCTACTGCAAAACAATGCAGGTAATCGAGACCCTTGTCCCGATATTAGTCACCTTGCGGCTTACCCACGGTGCCCTTGCGCCCCAGTGCGTTAGCCAATGCCGTATGCCGGCGTTCCACTGTTTCGCTATACAGCGGACGATCTTCGTCGGCGAGAAACAGCGTCAGAAGGCTACCATCGTCCTGCAACCGGGTCCGTTGCAGCGGACCCGCAAGCCCCCCGCTCATCCGTTGCCCCAGCCGCATCGCCAGTCCCCACAGCACAGCGCGCTTCAGGTCCGCAACGGGCGCGAGCATTGCAAGCGGTGCGGGCGTATCGAGTCCGCCACCGAGGCTCGTGAACAACGCCTGCGCCATCAACGCCCGCCCGCGCGCATCGACCGCGACCCAATTGCCGTGCAACGCGATCTCGACCCCACGCTCCGCCCGGAACTCGGGGTTCGCGCGCCAGCCGACGTCGGCGAGCAGGCATGCCGCCAGCCGAAGCCGCACCATGTCCGGTGCATCGCGCTGAAACAACGGTGCGATCCAGCTATCGAGCAGATCGCCATGTTCCGGGAAGCGTCCATGGCGCTGGCCTTCGTCGCGTGCGGCAACGATCAGGGGGTCCTGCCCCCGCACCGCAGGATCCAGCGCACCGAACAGCAAGCCCTCCCGCAGCCCGAAGGCGGATACCACGGTGGTCTCGGTACCCAGGTGTTTGAGCAGGACCGCCAGCAACGCGCCCGCATCCCCCAGCGTCGCCGCCCGGCTCGACGACAGGCCGGGCACGGCGCGGAGCCACGCCTTGTTCACGTGGCTGATCGTGCGGCCGAGCCGGTCGATCGCGGTTCGGGTCATCGCATATTGGTGGATGACCGGCAGCGGGTAGCTGTTGATATGCATGTCGAGCCGCGCCAGCGCGCGCCACGACCCGCCGACCAGGTACAGCGGCAGGCCGGTCCCCTTGCCCAGCCAGCCGGAACTCCGCAGTGCCTGTTCGACGACGCGTTGCAACGCGCCGGGGCCCTTGTTGCGGATCGCGGCGATCCGCAACACGCCGAGCGGAAACGACACGCGATCGCGGACTTCACCGCCGGAAACGCGGATCAGTTCCAGGCTGCCCCCGCCCAGATCGCCGACGATCCCGTCGGCATCCGGGATTGCGGACAACACGCCATATCCAGCGCCCGACGCCTCCTGTTCGCCCGAGAGCAACTCGACTTCGAGGCCAAGGCCTCTTGCCGTTGCAAGCAGTTCCGTTCCATTGCTCGCATCACGTACCGCCGCGGTGGCGACCGTGCGTAACCGCGTGACTTCCATCTCGCGCGCGACCGCTGCGAACCGTGCCAGCGCCACCGACCCCGTTGCGAGCGCCTCGCGCGCGATCGCGCCCGTCTCGGCAAGTCCGCGACCGAGCCCGGCCATCACCTTCTCGTTGAACAACGTCGCGGGCAGCCGCTCCGGGCCCTGATAGACCACCAAGCGGATCGAGTTCGACCCGATGTCGATGATCGCCATTCGGTCCGCGCCGTTCGCCGGGGGCGGCGGGACCGGGGGACCAACGGGCTTGGGCTTGCGAAAGAGGGTCGTGGCCACGTCCTGTTACCGCCTGCGCCGCAGGGACAATTTGGGCACCGACCCGCTCGACGCGAGCGCCGCACCGCGCCCGGACAGCGATGGGTTGGTCATGAAATAGCGGTGGAGGTTGAACGGGCGTTCCCCGGGCACAACGCGGACATAGCTACCATCAGACTGTAATTCCCAGCTTTGTTCGTCGTCGATCAGGTTGGCGACCATCACCTGCCCAAGGATCTGGTCGTGCACCGTACGGTTTTCGATCGGCAGCATATATTCGATCCGGCGGTCGAAATTACGCTGCATCCAGTCGGCCGACGTGATGAACAGGCACGCATCGGGATTGGGCAGGTCCTGCCCGTTGCCGAACGCCCAGATTCGGCTGTGCTCGAGGAAGCGCCCGACCACCGACTTGACGCGAATGTTGTCAGAAAGCCCCGGCACACCGGGACGCAAACAGCAGATTCCGCGTATAATCAGGTCAATCTGGACGCCAGCATTGCTCGCTTCGTACAGTTTCTCGATGGTTTCGGGGTCAACCACCGAGTTCATCTTGGCCCAGATCGCTGCCGGCTTGCCCGCGCGGGCATTGGCGATCTCGGCGTCGATCAGCCCCATCAACCTTGGTCGCATGTCGCGCGGGGACAGGCTGATCAGCGCCATATTCTCCGGTTCGACATAGCCGGTGACGTAATTGAACATCTGGGCGGCATCGCGACCCATCTTAGGATCGGCCGTGAAGAAGCTGAGATCAGTATATATTTTCGCGGTGATCGGATGGTAGTTGCCGGTGCCGAAATGGCAGTATGTGCGATATTGACCATTTTCGCGCCGGACCACCATCGACACCTTGGCGTGCGTCTTCCAGTCGATGAAGCCGTACACGACCTGCACCCCGGCGCGCTCCAGCGCGGACGCCCACAGCAGGTTCTGCTCCTCGTCGAAGCGTGCCTTCAGTTCGACCACCGCCGTAACCGACTTCCCCGCCTCCGCCGCGGCAATCAGCGCGTTGATAACGGCGGACTGTTTGCCCGCGCGGTAGAGCGTCTGCTTGATCGCCACGACATCCGGGTCCGCCGCGGCCTGCTTCAGGAACGCCAGAACAACGTCGAACGTCTCATACGGGTGATGAACGACGATATCCTTGGCGCTGATCGCCGCAAAGCAATCGCCGCCATATTCCCGGATGCGTTCGGGGAAGCGCGGTGAAAACGGCGGAAACTTCAGGTCGGGGCGGTCCTCGTCGACGATAGCCTCCAGGTCGCCAACGCCAAGAAACGCGCCGCTTTCGGTCACGAAGCAATCCGGCCCGCCGAGTTCGTCGCGTAACACCGCACCAAGCCGCTCGGGCATCCCGCTTTCGAGCTCGAGCCGGATCACACGCCCGCGCCGCCGCCGCTTGATGGCATTGGCGAAGTAGCGGACCAGATCCTCCGCCTCTTCCTCGATTTCAATGTCGCTATCGCGCAGCACGCGGAATTCCGCCGCGCCAAGCACGCGATACCCAGGAAAGATCAGCGGCGCAAAGCGCTTGACCAGCGACTCAACCGCGACATAGCGCGCCGAACTGCCCGGCAACCGCAGGAAACGCGGCATCGGGGCGGGCAACAGGACCAGCTCCCGGATCGGCTGATCGTCCGCGATGCGGACCAGATCGAACATTACCGCCAGCCCCTTGTTGAGGATGAACGGGAACGGATGCGCCGGGTCCAGCGCCTGCGGCGTCAGGATCGGGAAGATCTGCTCGCGAAACTGCGTTTCCAGCCAAGCCAGTTCCTCGGCGGTCAGCGCTTCGTCAATCGTCCGCGAACTCAGCACGCCAATCCCCGTCTCGGCGAGCAACCGTCGCAGTTCGCGCCAGACAGTGCGTTGGCTCTCGATCAGCGCGTCGGCTTCCGCGACGATCGCGGTGAGCTGCTGCCCGGAGGTAAGCCCGTCGCTCGACCGCCGGCCGACGTCCTGCATTTGCTGGCCCTTCAGCCCGGCGACGCGGACCATGAAGAACTCGTCGAGGTTCGACCCCGAAATCGACAGGAACCGCAACCGCTCGAGCAGGGGATGCGCTTCGTTGGTCGCTTCCTCCAGCACGCGCCGGTTGAACGCGAGCCAAGAGAGTTCGCGATTGAAATAGCGATCGCTGCCGTCGGTCCCGGCAAAGGGATCGTCGTCGCGATCAAGGCTCGCGATATGGGCGGGTCTCGTCATGGATGCTCTGCCGGGTCTGGAACGTGGCTGACGATCAGCCCCGCTTCTTGCAATGTTGCCCGTGCGAACGGGATCGACAAGCGCTTGCGCCGCTCTAGCACGACCTGATCAAGCAGGTCGACCGCACGGAGCAATGCAACATGCGTGCGTTCCACCCGCGCGACCAGCCACTGGATGAGGTCCGGCCGCGCGTCCAGCCCGCGTCGCAGAAACTGGCGTTCGAACAACGCCGCCATCAGTTGTTCGTCCGGGTCGCCGATCCGCAACGTCGGGCTTGCGATCAGCCGCGAACGCAAGTCGGGGAGTTTGATCTCCCATTCAGGCGGCGGCGAATCCGCGACCACCACGACCGGTCGACGTTCTTCCTGCGCACGGTTCCATGCGTGGAAGATCGCTGTTTCGTTCTGGCGCTCGGCATCGTCGATCAAACCGCCACCCGTCTTGGCAGCGAAGATGCGCGCAATCAGACTGCGCCCAGACTTGCGCGGGCCGGTCACGACCACCGCCATGACGGGCCATGTGCTCCAATGTTCAAGCTGCTGGACAGCCCGTGCATTCGAGGGGCCTATCAGGAATTCGTCATCACGCGGATCGGCCGGCCAATCGAGCGGCAGCGCCATCTGCGCGGACAGGGTCATGAGTGCAGGGTCCGACATCGCCGCATCAGCCGGCGGGATTATCGGCGGGAGCGGCTGGCGCACCGGGCGTTGCGGTCGCGTTGCGGCGAATGCGGAGCGTCGTGCCGCTACCTACGACGGTCCAGCCACGCGCTTCCAGCGCGGCGTGCAACACCGCAGGGTCTGCATCGAATTGCACCCGCAGGACCGAAACGCCGCCAAGCGCGAGGCTCGTGGTGATCGCGGAGCGCACCCCGGGAACTCCTTGCAGCGCGGATTCGGTCGCGGTCACAGACGCAGCGCTCGGCGTATCGACCTGCACCGTTACGACAGATCCGGCCGTCGCACCCACAGCGCCAGTAGCGCCGTCGAGTCCCGGCAAGGCCAGGTCGGTCGGCGTTGCGAGTGGAGTCGGGGTTGCAACGGGCGCAACATAGGACAGGCCTGAATCTCCCATCAACGCGCCGTTGCGGAGCGCAGACTGATACGCATCGTCGATACGCTTCACCCCGGCATCGAGCAGCACCGGCAACGCATCGCCATTGTCGACGCGGAGCGTGAACTGCGCGATCAGGTGATTGTCCGGTCCATGGCGTGCCTGGAATGTTCCAACGATCGGCCCGCCGGGCCATTCCCGCCGCAGCGAGACGGTCGGGATCAGCACGTCGGTCGCGCCATATTGGTCGAGCACCACGCGCCACCATCCGCGCCCGCGCCGCTCGGTCTGACCGAGGTTGAGGAGCAACGGGTCGGTACCGGTACCTGTTGGCCGGATATAGTCGATCAGACTGTTGCCGGTGCGATAGCGCAGCCACGCCTCCTGCCACGCGGTTTTCTGCTCGAAGCCCACCGCCGCGCCACCGCTGATCTCGATCGGGATCGTCAGCATCGGCTGCGACCGGGTTGCCTCCGCTGCGACCCCCAGGATCGATCCCGCCCGCGCACGACTGAATAACACCCCCAGCTTCGCGACATAGCGGTTCGGCCCGATCTGTTCGTTCTCGACGACGATCCCGGAAACCATGCTGTCGAGTGTCCCGTCGGACAGCAACGCCCCACCACCGCCGAGACGGCGCGACAGGATTTGCCATCCCTTGCGCTGTGCCAGGCGCCAACCAGCATACCGTGCCTGATCGGCGGACTTGCCCGTCACGTCGACCACGACTCCGCTCACCTCGTAGCTGCCCGACCCGTCCGCCGACGCTACACCTTGGCTCGGATTGTCGACCTGCGCGATCACCAGACCACCGGTCGCCGCCATGCCCAGCACGACTGCAAGACCCAAGGGCCGGAAAAAGCGGTGGTTCGACATGTTGGCGCCCTTTTGGCGAAGGAGGCGTGGAAATCCAAGCGCGATATGGCTAGGCGGACACGATGAGCGAAAACGAACAGGACAACGCGTCCTACACTTATGCCCAGGCGGGCGTCTCGATTGCAGCTGGCAATGCGCTGGTTCGTGCCATTGGCCCGATGGCCAAGGCCACCCGGCGTGCCGGTGCCGATGCAGACCTTGGTGGGTTCGGCGGGTTCTTTGATTTGAAGGCCGCTGGCTTCGTTGATCCGCTGCTGGTCGCTGCGAACGATGGCGTCGGTACCAAGCTCAAGCTTGCGATCGACCAGAACGCGCATGACGGCGTCGGTATCGACCTCGTCGCAATGTGCGCCAACGACCTGATCGTGCAGGGCGCCGAGCCGCTGTTCTTCCTCGATTACTATGCGACCGCCAAGATCGATCCCGCCGTGGCCGAACGCGTCATTGCGTCGATCGCTGAGGGTTGCCTGCAAGCCGGGTGCGCGCTGATCGGTGGCGAAACCGCCGAGATGCCGGGAATGTATGCGCCCGGCGACTACGACCTTGCGGGCTTCTGCGTCGGCGCAGTCGAACGCGATCGGGTCCTCACGGGACGGGATATCGCGGCAGGCGACGTGATGCTCGGGCTCGCTTCTTCGGGGGTCCATTCGAACGGCTTCTCGCTGGTCCGTCGCCTCGCAGCGGACAAGGGCTGGAAGCTCGACCGTCCCGCACTGTTCGACAATGAAGTGCGCCTGATCGATGCATTGATGGCGCCGACCCGCATTTACGTGAAGTCGCTCCTTCCGCTGCTGGCCGAACGGAAGATCAAGGGACTCGCGCACATCACCGGCGGCGGGCTGCTGGAGAACATCCCGCGCGTCCTGCCGGAAGGCGTTCACGCGCGTGTCGATGCAGACGGGTGGGAGCAGCCGCGGCTGATGGCGTTCCTCCAGGCGCAGGGCAACATCGAGCCCGAGGAAATGGCGCGGACGTTCAACTGCGGAGTCGGAATGGCGGTCATCGTGGCGGCAGCGGACGTTTCTGCCGTGACGGCGGCGCTCGAAGCGGCCGGCGAGACGGTATTGTCGATCGGCACGCTCGAAGCCGGGCCACGCGGTTGCACCGTGTCGGGCTCGACCGAGACGTGGGGCGGCAAGGCCGACTGGACCGCTACGCACAATCATGGGTGAGCGAACACCCTCCTGCCTCCCATTTGGCTACTTCCCCGGCGAAGGCCGGGGCCCAGTAGCGAAAAGCATTTTGGCGGCCGCAACGCTTGGCTACTACGGTCCGCGTATTTGGGCCCCGGCCTGCGCAGGGTATGAGTGGCCTGAATGACAGCGCCAAAACGAAAGGTCGCGATCCTGCTTTCGGGTCGCGGTTCCAACATGATCGCGCTCGTCGAAGCTGCCCGCGAACCCGCGTGCCCGTACGAGGTCGTGCTCGTTGCCTCCGACAAGCCCGAAGCACCGGGCATTGCTTGGGCAGCGGCCCAGGGGATCGCGACCTGGACCCTGTCCCCCAAGGGCATCGGCAAACCCGCCTATGAAGCCGCACTCGATGCGGCCCTTCGCCACGCGCAGGCCGAGACGATCGCGCTCGCAGGCTATATGCGGCTCGTATCCGATACCTTCGTCGCTGCATGGCGCGGACGAATCATCAACATTCACCCCTCGCTGCTCCCCAAGTACAAGGGTCTTGATACGCACGCTCGCGCGATCGCGGCTGGGGACGCCGTCGCCGGCTGCTCGGTCCATGTCGTCACCGAGGAACTCGACGGCGGCGAAGTGCTTGGTCAGGCCGAAGTCGCGGTCCTGCCGGGCGATACGCCCGACACGTTGGCGGCGCGCGTTCTGGCGGTTGAGCATCGCCTTTATGCCCGCACTCTGGCAGAGTTTGTCGCACGATGAGTCCTGATCCCGCGCCCCTGCTCGACCGCGTCCGCGCGCTCTGCCTCGCCCTCCCCGCAACACTTGAACGCGAATCGCATGGTTCGCCTAGCTTTTTGATAGAGGGCGGCAAGTTCTTCGCCTACTTCTGGCATAACCATCATGACGACGGCGAAACCGTCGTCATCGTCAAGACAACCGGCGCGGACGAACAGGCGCAACTGATCGAGCTCGACCCCGCCTGCTATTACAAGCCGCCCTATCTCGGCGCGTCGGGCTGGATCGCCTTGCGTTTGGACGCGCCTGCGATCGATTGGGACCGTGTCGGCGACCGAATCGCGATCAGTTGGGAACTCGCCGCGCCGCGCCATGCGCTCGAGGCGGGCGGCAGATGAGCATACCACCCAAACCGGACGCCCCCGCAACCCGCGCCGAGAAAGCCGAAGTCGCCGCCATTCGTCGGCGTTGGGTGTCACTGGCCGAAGTCGTCAGTGTCGCCGGCGTGGCGATTGCGGCGCTGGGTCTATGGCTGACCTGGTCTGATCGCCGCAGCGAACAAACCGAAAAGCAGGCGCAGTCGATCACGCAGAACCGCGTAGCCGCGCGCTACGCGATCAAGGCAAGCGCCGTCCGCAATGGCGACCTCGTTCTCGACAAGGACGAGCGGCATCCGCTCGGCGATCTGACCGTGACCTTCCCTGCCGCGCTCGGGGTCGGGGAACAGATTTCACCGACACAGACGATCAGCCGCAGTTGGTACGAACGCGCATTGCTCAAGGCGACGGACGGCGGGGCGGACAGCGAGACTGGCAAACTCCCGGTCTTACTGACCGTACAATATTGGAATGACGATAAACTGCACACCACCAGCGGCCTGTACGACATCGTGTGGCAGACCAAGGGACGCCCGTTGCTGGGTCGCGAATTGAAGATCGAAGCGCTGCGCCTGCGAGGCCCGTCGGCAACGAAGGCGGCGCTCGAAAAGGCGTGGTCCGTCGAGCAGCCGGTACGTTAGGGCGGATCGAGGTCAGCGCGAAATTTCTTCCCCTTCCGCGCTAACGCCGGCAACCTCTGGAACCTTTAGAAACTACGCCGCAAGCACGTGATCGCGATACTCCGCCCGAAGCGCGGTCTTGAGCAACTTGCCAGTAGCCGTGTGCGGCAGCGACTCGACGAACAGGATTTCGTCGGGAAGCCACCACTTCGCGACATGCTCCGCCAGATGCGCCGCGATCTGTTCCGCGGTCACGCTGCTGGACGCCTTGCGCACCACGAGCAGCAAGGGCCGCTCATCCCATTTCGGATGGTACACGCCGATCGCCGCGGCTTCGGCGACGCCCGGACACCCGATCGCTGCATTCTCCAGTTCGACCGATGAAATCCATTCGCCGCCCGACTTGATCACGTCCTTTGCACGATCCGTGATCTGCATCGTGCCATCGATGTGCAACACCGCGACATCGCCGGTATCGAACCACTGGTCGGCATCGACCGCGTCCGCATTCGCCTTGAAATAGCGCTTCACCACCCAAGGTCCGCGCACCTGCAAGCGCCCCGAACTGACGCCGTCACGCGGCAGCACAACATCCGCGTCATCAACCACCCGCAGCTCGATGCCGAACGGAGTCTGCCCCTGCTTGCATGCATGATCGAGTTGCGCGTCGCGGGTCATCGTGTCCCAGTGCGGCGGGTAGCAGCCCGCGGTGCCGATCGGCGACGTTTCGGTCATGCCCCACAAATGCTTGACCGTCGCGCCCATCCCCATGATGCGGTCGATCATCGCGCGCGGTGCCGCCGATCCGCCGATCGTCACCTGCCGGAGATGCTGCGGCGCTTCGCCAGTCGCGTCGATATGCTGGAACAGCGCAAGCCAGACGGTAGGCACGCCCGCGGAATGCGTGACCCGCTCCTCGTTCATCAACCTACACAGCACTGCAGGATCGTTGACCGCCGAGTAGACGATCTTCGCCCCCGCCAGCGCGGTCGCAAACGGCAGGCCCCAAGAGGCGGCGTGAAACATCGGCACCACCGGCAGCACGACCGAGGTCGACGACAGGTCGAACACCCATGGTGCGACTTCGGCCATTGCGTGGATCACGGTCGACCGATGCTCGTACAGCACGCCCTTCGGGTTTCCGGTCGTTCCGCTGGTATAGCACAGCATGCAGGGGTCGCGTTCGGGCCCCTCGACCCATTGGTATGCGCCGTCCTCGTCTGCTAAAAGGGTGTCGAATGCGCCGTCATCCAGGCACACATAGTGTTCGATCGAGGCCCATTGCGCCCTCAAACGGTCGACAATCGGCTGGAATTGCCGGTCGTAGAACAGCACGCGGTCTTCGGCATGGTTGGCGATGAAGACGAGTTGCTCGTCGAACAACCGGGGGTTGATCGTGTGCACCACGCCACCCATGCCGATCACGCCGTACCACGCGACCAGATGGTGCGCATGGTTCATCGCCAGCGTCGCAACCCGATCCCCTGGCTTTATCGCAAGCCTTTCAAGCGCTTGCGCCAGTTTACGCGCATCGCGTGCGATACTTGACCAGTCAGTCCGGGTCTCGCTGCCGTCCGCCCAATAGGACACGATCTCGCGTGCGCCATGTTCGCGCGCGGCGTGATCGAGCAGCCGCGGCACGCGCAATTCGAAATCCTGCATTCCGCCAAGCATCGTCTCTCCCCATGCGTACGATGGGGCGACCGTCACCCCACCAGAGCCAGCCGCGCTTCGGCGGTCTTGAGCTCTACGTTGCCGACATCCTGCAAGGCTTCGATCCGCTCGGCAAGCTCGCCGTCGAGCAAAAAGTCGCGACCGAGCAGGACGCGCGCGTGCCCGCCATCCGCGACCGGCACCGTCGCCCAGATTTCGCCGCGCGCACCGCGCACGTGCTGGAGCAGGTCGGCAAGCGCCGTCATGCCGGCGGGGCTCGCCACGCTCAGCTCGAGCGCGAAGCGCGCGCTGTTGGCGAGTTGCTCGAACGGCTGGATCCGCTTGATCGAGACGCGTGGCGTTTCCTCGCCCGGACGGCGGTCAAGTTCGACCGTCAGCAGGCCGCAGCCGTTGTTGCGTGCGGCCTCCTCGAGATCGGCGGCGACGGCGTCGTCGAAGCACGTCGCGATGAACTGGCCCGAGGGATCTGAACAGGTTGCCATCAGGTAGCGCTTGCCGCGCGCCGAGGTGCGCCAGCGTGCGTCCTCGACTAAAGCGGCCATCGTTGCACCTGCGCGCGTCCCGTCGTCGGGGATAGATAGCTCGCCGAGGGCGGCGAAGCTGCGGGCGCCGTGCATCTTGGCGAGGTGGCCGTGGCGGTCGACCGGGTGGGCGGAGAGGTAAAAGCCGAACGCGTCCTTTTCCTGGTCCATCCGCTGCGCGACCGACCAGTGCGCCGAGCGGGGGAGCTTGATCGGGGGTTCGGCGGCGTCGGCGGTGCCGAACAGGCCGCCCTGCCCGCTGACCTTCTGGTCGTGGATCCGCGCGGCCGTCGCTAAAATCGTTTCGGCACAAGCATGTAGCCCCGCACGGTTCTCGTCCAGGCCATCGAACGCGCCCGCCGAGGCGAGCGTCTCGACCTGGCGCTTGTTCATCAGGCGCGGGTCGACGCGGCGCGCCAGATCGTCGATCGAGGTGAACTTGCCGTTCGCCTCGCGCTCGGCGACGAGCTTCTCCATCGCACCCTCGCCGACCGATTTGAGCGCGGCCAAAGCATAGCGGACGCCGAGGCCGTCGCCGGTATCCTCGACCGTGAACTCGGCCTCGCTGCGGTTGATGTCGGGGGGGAGCAAAGCCACGTTCAGACGCCGCATATCATCGACGAAGATGCTCAGTTTGTCCGTGAGCGTCATGTCGAAACACATTGATGCGGCATAGAATTCGTGCGGATGATGCGCCTTCAGCCAGGCCGTCTGGTACGACAGCAACGCATAGGCCGCGGCGTGCGACTTGTTGAAGCCGTACCCTGCGAACTTGTCGATCAAGTCGAACAGTTCGTTGGCTTTTGCCTTCTCGATCCCGTTGATCGTCTTGCAGCCCTCGACGAACCCGGCGCGCTGCGCGTCCATCTCGGCCTTGACCTTCTTGCCCATCGCGCGGCGCAGCAGATCCGCCTGCCCCAGCGAATAGCCCGCGAGGATCTGCGCGGCCTGCATAACCTGTTCCTGGTACACGAAAATCCCGTAGGTTTCCGACAGGATCCCCTCGAGCAGCGCATGCGGATAGACGATCGGCTCCAACCCGTTCTTGCGCTTGCCGAACATCGGGATGTTGTCCATCGGGCCCGGGCGATACAGCGAGACAAGCGCGATGATGTCGCCGAAATTTGACGGCCGAACGGCAGACAAAGTGCGCCGCATTCCCTCCGATTCTAGCTGGAATACGCCAACTGTGTCACCCTTTTGCAGCAGTTTATAGACGCCTTCGTCGTCCCATTCGAGCGCATCGAGATCGAGCACGACCCCGCGCTCCGCCAGCAGGTCGATCGCCTTCTTCAAAACCGAAAGCGTCTTCAGCCCGAGGAAGTCGAACTTCACCAGCCCCGCGCCCTCGACATATTTCATGTCGAACTGCGTGACCGGCATGTCCGAGCGCGGATCGCGGTACAAAGGCACCAGCTCGGCGAGCGGACGATCGCCGATCACCACACCCGCGGCGTGAGTCGAGCTGTGGCGCGGGAGCCCTTCGAGCTTCATCGCGAGATCGAGCAGATGGCGGACGTTGCCGTCCTGCTTATACTCGCTGTGGAGCTCGGACACGCCGTCGATCGCGCGGCGGAGCGTCCACGGGTCGGCGGGGAGATTGGGGACGAGCTTCGCCAGCCGGTCGATCTGGCCATAGCCCATCTGGAGCACGCGCCCGGTGTCCTTCAACACCGCGCGTGCCTTCAGCTTCCCGAAGGTGATGATCTGCGCGACCTGATCGCGGCCGTACTTCTGCTGGACGTAACGGATTACCTCGCCGCGGCGGGTTTCGCAGAAATCGATGTCGAAATCGGGCATCGACACGCGTTCCGGGTTAAGGAAGCGTTCGAACAGCAACCCCAGTTTCATCGGATCGAGATCGGTGATCGTCAGCGCCCAGGCGACGACCGAGCCTGCACCCGAACCACGGCCTGGGCCGACGGGGATGTCGTGGTCCTTCGCCCATTTGATGAAGTCCGCAACGATCAGGAAATAGCCGGGGAACCCCATCTGGATGATGACGTCGAGCTCGAATTCGAGGCGCTCGCGATAGGGGGTGCGCCAGTCGGTTGGGGTGGGAGCTGGAGCTACCTCCCCTTCCGCTACACCCTCTTCTGCACTTCCCCGGCGGAGGCCGGGGCCCAGTTGTGGCGGCGATGTAGTCGAAGCGCCGTCCTCACCGTTCTTCTGCTCCTCACCTGGGCCCCGGCCTTCGCCGGGGAAGGAAACAGGGGTGGAAGGGACGGCGGGAACACGCGCGGCACTAGCCGACAACAACCCCAACGCCGCAATCCGGTCCAGCCGCCGCTCCAGCCCCGCGCGCGCATCCACCCGCAGCTTCTCCGCTTCCGCCTCGCGGTCGCCCGCCAGGCTCGGCAGGATCGGCTTGCGCTTGGGCGCCGCCACGCCGCAACGCTGCGCGACGATCATCGTGTTGGCGATCGCCTCGGGGAGATCGGCGAACAGCGCCTTCATCTCCTTGGCGGGCTTCATCCACGCATCGGGCGAACTGCGCGGGCGGTCGTCGCTCGCGACATAGGTCGAGTTGGCGATGCACAGCATCGCATCATGCGCCTCGCTGAAATCCTCTTCCGCAAAACAGCACGGGTTGGTCGCGACCAGCGGCAGGTTCCGGTCATAGGCGAGGTCGATCAGCGCGCCCTCGGCCTTGCCCTCGATCTCGCACGAGCGGCGGGTGAGCTCGATATACAGCCGGTCGGGGAACAGCGCCTGCAACCGATCGGCATAAGCCAGCGCGCGGTCCGGCTGGTCCTCCGCGAACAGCCGCGCGAGCCCGCCCTCGCGCCCAGCGGTGAGCGCGATCAGCCCGTCCGAACACGCCGCCAGCGCGTCGAAATCGACATGCGCGGCGAGTTCGAGCGGACGATCGAGATGCGCGCGCGAGACGAGCTTGCACAGATTGTCATAGCCCGTCTTGTCCTGCGCATAGAGCGCGATCCAGTCGATCACCGGGGTCGCGGTCTCGGGCATGTCGGGGCGGCAGAGCCCGAGCATCGTCCCGATCACCGGCTGGACCCCCGCGGCCATCGCCGCGTCGGAGAAGGCCATCGCGGCATAGAGCCCGTTGCGATCGGTCAGCGCGGCGGCGGGAAAACCGAGCTGCTGCGCGTGCTTGGCGATCGCCTTCGGCTCGATCGCGCCGTCGAGCATGGTGTAGGACGAGAAGATACGGAGGGGCACGAAGCCAGCATGAGACATGGGGGGCTTATGCGCCGTGGGGGCGATTCTGGGAACCGGGCACGGGGGGAAATTTAGTAGGCGGCGAAGGCCTGATAGGCTTGTGTTTGGCGCTTCGGTTGAGCGGATTGAAGTGACAGATTAATCGGAACTTGCTCCGCTAACAGCTCCGTTAATTTCCGTCACACCAGTTTCTAACGGATCGGCCAATTATGCAAAGTCGTCCTGCATGCTAGCCACGCCAACATTGCTTCAGCAATCGATGCGTCCTACCCAAGTTCGAAGGTAGAAGTTTTGTGACCATTGCGTTGAACGCAGTTACTTGTTTTGTGATGGGGGCCAGCACGTTGACGATCGATCGATGGATAGCAGCGATATCAAGCGTCGGAACACTTGTAGCGGCATTCCTAGCATATTTCAGCATCCGTGAAGTACGTTTGCAGAGGGTTCAACAATTTCAGCCGCGCCTTACGCCTATATCCGCTTATTTTGATACAATCACAGAACAAAAAATTGCCTGGAAATTACCAGAAAATCCAAACGGCAGTTATTTGGAATACTCGAAACAGAGCGCTGACTATTCTTTGCCACTGATTAACGTCGGAAACGGGGTTGCTGCCGACATCGAGATAACATGGACGGTTGATTTAGAAAACTGGATGCAAAGTATTAATACATTAAGTGCGCATAGTGGTGCTGGTATCGGCATACAAAAAGAGGGGAGTTTGTTGTCCATCCTGGTAGATGGAGATTCCAAATCAACAATGAACCTTGATATAACGATGAAGCAGAATATTGAATATGTTCTACCTGTCGTGGCAAGCAAACTGGACAATAGAATTACTGTACCACTGCCTATTCAAGCTCTCATCCAAACCTATTACGAATGTTATTTTAAAAAGACTAGCGACGACAGGGTTTATACGAAGCCTACCGTTGGCCTAAATATGAGTCTTGATATCAAATATAAGGATACAGTGGGACGAACTTATAGCAGACGAACGATTGTCGACGCCACCGTCGTTTCAATGATTAAATCTCAAGACCAAGAAACCGGCGTTATCAATTATGAATTCAAACCAGTGCGCAATGAGCCTCCTGAAGGAGACTCTATTTTGACCAAAGCCTTGATGGCAGCTTTTAAGGAAATAATGTCAAGTAACATACCATATTATAAGCATATAAATAATATTTCTATGGCGATGTCTACCAGAAGTCGAGCTTAACTGTATTTAAACTTACAAGAATAAAAGGCGTACCACTGATGTGCGGTTTGCCTAACAGGACTTCGTGTCGAGCCTTTACAGTAATCTAGCAATATCCGCGTCGATCGCCTCAGGCTTGGTCGTCGGCGCATAGCGCTTCACCACCTGCCCCTTGCGATCCACCAGGAACTTGGTGAAGTTCCATTTGATCCCCCCGGCGCCGAGGAACCCCGGTGCCTGCTTCTTGAGCGCGGTGAACAGCGGGTCGGCGTCCGCGCCGTTGACGTCGACCTTGGCGAACATCGGGAAGGTGACGTCATAGGTCAGCGAGCAGAAATTGCGGATCTCCTCGGCGTCGCCGGGTTCCTGCGCGCCGAACTGATTGCACGGGAAGCCGAGCACCGCGAAGCCTTGGTCGGCGAAGCGGCGCTGCAACGCCTCCAGCCCGGCATATTGCGGGGTGAAGCCGCATTTGGACGCGGTGTTGACGATCAGCAGCACCTTGCCGGCATAGGCCGACAGATCGACCGGCTGGCCGTCCGCGCCCGTCACGATGTGGTCGGTGATCGCGTTCATGCCGTCTTCCCTTCGTTGCGCGCGAGCAGGAAGCGCAGGTTGCGCTCGACCCCCGCCCATTCGCTCGCGATGATCGAATAGACCACGAGATCGCGGATCCGGCCATCCATCAGTTGATGATTGCGCAGCACGCCGTCACGCTTCGCGCCGAGCCGCCCGATCGCCTTTTGCGAGGCCTTGTTGAACCAGTCGGTGCGGATCTGGACCGCGTTGCAGTCCATCACCTCGAACGCGTGTTTGAACAGGAGCAGCTTCGCCTCGGTATTGACCCCGCTGCGCTGGACCGACTTGGCGTAGAAGGTGCCGCCGATCTCGAGCCGGCGGTGCGCGGCGTTCATCCGCATGTAGCGGGTGAGGCCGACGATGCGGGGGGCTTGCCCACCCTCCGTTCGGGCTGAGCTTAGTCGAAGTCCTTGCGCTGTGCCTGGCCCTTCGACTTCGCTCAGGGCGAACGGCGGGGGTGTGGGCTCGGGCACGCACACCGTGAACGGCATCGCACGACCATAGTCGCGTTCCCTGAACAGCGCCGCCATGAACGCGTCCGGGTCGGTCAGCGTCGAGACGTTGGTGAAGAACAGTTCGCTGATCTTCCCGTCCGCCGCCGCCGCGACGATGCCGCCCTGGTCCTCGGGCACCGTCGGGCGCAGGATGACATGCTGGCCGACCAGCGTCGGCGGGTCGGTCCAGGCTGTCATGCAAGCCGTCCTTCGTGGAGCCGGACGACGCGGTCCATCTTGGCCGCGATCCGTTCGTTGTGGGTGGCGACCAGCGCCGCCGAGCCTTCGCCGCGCACCAGCCGGAGGAACTCCGCCAGCACGATGTCCGCGGTACCCTCGTCGAGGTTGCCGGTCGGTTCGTCCGCGAGCACCAGCGCAGGCCGGTTGGCGAGCGCGCGCGCTACCGCGACGCGCTGCTGCTCGCCGCCCGAAAGCTGGTTGGGGCGATGCGTCAGGCGATGCCCGAGCCCGAGCGCGGTGAGCAGCGCGGCGGCGCGCGCGTCCGCCTCGTCGCGCGGGCGGTCCTGGATCATCTGGGGGAGGACGACATTCTCGGTCGCGTTGAAATCGGGGAGGAGATGGTGGAACTGATAGACGAAGCCCAATTGGTCGCGCCGCACCCGCGTCCGCCCGTCGGCGTTGAGGCGTGCGGCTTCCTCGCCCGCGATCCGGATCGATCCGCCGAACCCGCCCTCGAGCAGCCCGACCGCCTGGAGCATCGTCGACTTGCCCGAGCCCGAGGGGCCGAGCAAAGCGACGATCTCGCCCGCGCCGACGGTGAGGTCGACGCTGCGGAGCACTTCGATCGTCTCGCCGCCTTGCGCGAAGCTGCGCGACAGGCCGGTGACGACCAATACCGGTTCATTCATAGCGCAGGACCTGGACTGGATCGGTGCTCGCCGCCTTGAGCGCGGGGTAGAGCGTGGCGAGGAAGCTGAACACGAGCGCCATGAGCGCGATGGCGGTGACCTCGACCGGATCGGTCTTGGACGGAAGTTCGCTCAGGAACCGGACCGAGGGGTCCCACAGATTCTGCCCGGTCGCCCATTGCACCGCATTGACGACATCCTGCCGGAACCACAGGAAGATGAAGCCGAGGATCAGCCCCGCGATGACGCCCAATCCGCCGATCGTCGTGCCGACGACCATGAAGATGCGGATCATCGCCCCCCTGCTCGCCCCCATCGTCCTGAGGATCGCGATGTCGCGCGTCTTGGCGCGGACCAGCATGATCAGCGACGAGAGGATGTTGAACACCGCGACGAGGATGATGATCGACAGCACGGTGAACATCGCAACCCGCTCGACGCCAAGCGCCTCGAACAGCTGCGCGTTCATCTGACGCCAGTCCTGCACGACGCCGCTGCGGCCGATCTTGTCGACCAGCGGCGCGAGGATCGGGCCGACGTTGTCTGGGTTGTTGGTCTGCAGCTCGACGATGTTGACCGAATCGCCGAACATCAGGAGCGTCTGCGCGTCCTCGATCGGCATGATGACATAGGCCTTGTCGAAGTCGTACACGCCGATCGTGAACACCGCGCCGACGGTGTAGTTGACGATCCGCGGTACGGTGCCGAACGGGGTCGACTGGCCTTGCGGGCTGATCAGCGAGATCTGGCTGCCGACCACCGCGCCGAGCGAATCCGCGAGCCCCGATCCAATCGCGATCGTGCCGCTCCCGGGTTTCAGACTGTTGAGCGACCCCATCACGACCTTGCTGCCGATCGTCTTGTTCGTGCGAATGTCCGCCCCGCGCATGCCGCGGAGCAATATGCCTTCGACCCGGCCGTTATAGGTGGTCATCAACGGCTGCTCGATCAGTGGGGTCGCGCTGATGACGCCCGGGGTCGTCTCCGCGAGCCCGACGACGCGGCGCCAGTCGGGCATCTGGCCGCCATAGCCCTGCACGACCGCATGGCCATTGAGGCCGACGATCTTGTCGAACAGCTCGGCGCGGAAGCCGTTCATCACGCTCATCACGATCACCAGCGCAGCGACGCCGAGCATCACCGCGACCAGGCTGATGCCCGCAACGAGGAAGATGAACGCCTCGCCCTTGCCCGGGAGCAAATAGCGCCGGGCGATCATGCGTTCGTATCGGGAAAGGATCATAGTGTTCGGTCTGCCCGCCCCCGGGGGTGCTGAAGCGGTTGCTCTAGGCGGCACGTGCGGGACTGGCAACTGTTGCTACGTGTTGCGCAATCGCCACAGCGTCGCCGCAATCGGTTCGTCGCGGCCACATTCCCGGTGACAAGCCCCCGTAACAAACCTAACGCTTTTGTCACTGACACACAGGCAACGGCCGTGGTTCGGGGATGCTTTCAGCGCCGCCTCAAAGGGCTGGCTGCGAAGGCGAATTGGGGGCTGACGAGCGATCGTCACGCAGGCGCCCGGGTCGGCAACGGCCCGGGCGTTTGCTTTTGGGGGAAGGCGCGCGCGCCGGTCTGCGCAGCAGATCCCCCAGAACGGACGGCGGGCGCACAGCGACCCGTCCGACGGCGGCTTTGCCGACCGGCGTTTCTTCCTACTTCTTCGGTTTAGCGCTCTCGCGGGGGGGCTCTGCTGTACTTCCCCACCCCAACCCCTCCCCTGAAGGGGAGGGGCTAAGAAGAAGCGTTCCCCTAGAAAGCCCCTCCCCTTCAGGGGAGGGGTTGGGGTGGGCTGAGCCTCGCAGAGACCCCCGCCCCCGAACTTCAGAACGACTTGCTGAGCGTCACCCCATAAGTCCGCGGATCGCCCGGTTGCCCGACGACCAGTCCGGTGCTCCCCGATTGTGTTGCCAGCACTTCGTAATAATTCTGGTCGAACGCGTTGCGGACCCAGCCGAACACGTTGAAATCGTCGCGCGCCTTGAACCCCAGACGGAAGTTGCTCAGCGCATAGCCGTTGATGTCGGTATACGCCGAGCGCGACGGGTTGGACGAGAACTTCGAGCGATAGCTGCCGTCATAGCCGACATAGACCTGCCCCGCGACGCGGCCGATCTGCACCGGAACGTCATATTCCGCGCCGTACGAGAAAGCCCATTTCGACACGCCCGGAAGCCATTGCCCCGAGACGTTGCAGCTCGCCGGGCTCAGACCGGATACGCCGGGGGCAGCCGGGGTCTGCCCCGCCGCCACGGTCGTCCCGCCCGACAGCTCGGGCGGGCACGGCGCATCGACGAACCGGACGTAGCGCGCATCGGTGAACGCGCCATTGGCATAGACGTTGAGCCGCGACGTCGGGCGGAACGCCGAGTCCACCTCGATCCCGCGCGTCCGCACCTTGCCCGCATTCGCCAGATACCCGCGCAGCACGCCGAGCTGGCCGTTGGTGACGGTCGCCTGATAATCCTCAATCTCGGTCCAGAAGCCCGCGATGTTGACGGTCGCGCGACGATCGAGGAACTGCGTCTTCAGCCCCAGTTCGAAGTGGTTGACCTTCTCGGGCTTGACCGTCGCCGCCGACAGGATCGGGTTGTTCGCACCATCCAGCGGCAGGCCCGACAGATTGATCCCGCCCGATTTATAGCTGCGCGCATAGGTAGCATAGGCGTGGATGTCGCGGGTCACCGTATAAGCGGCGGTGATGTCCCCCGACACGTTCCACTTGTCGAACCGCGGCGTATAGGTCTGTGGTGCCAGCACGCCGCGCTGGTCGGCGTTGAGCGTCGTGCTGCCCGTTCCCGTCGTGACGACAGAGACATACGACCCGTTCTTCTTGTCGTAATTCACCCGCAGCCCCGGCGCGATCGAAAAGGCATCGCTCACGTGCCATGTCGCCTTGCCGAACGCCGCGACGCTGGTGTTGGTGAAGCCGATCGTGTTGCGCGCGGTCAGACCGTTCAGGATCGCAGGGTTGCACGCGTTCGTCGTCGGCGTCGCGCACCCGCTGGCCCCGGGTCGCACACTGGCACCGGGATTGAGCAGGAACCGGCTCGCGGCCGACCCCTGGATCTGAAGCCCTTGGGTATCAATCGTCTGGTAGAAGTAGAATGCCCCGAGCACATAGTCGATCTTGCGATTGCCGTTCGAGGCAATCCGCAGTTCCTGGCTATATTGTTCCTGTTGCGACGGATTGTTCGACGCACCGGTGACGGGCAGACCGATGAAGTCGCGATCGTTCGACGGATCCCAGTCCCAGAACCGCCAGGCCGAGACCGAGGTCAGCGTCGCCGCGCCAAGATCGAGGTTGGCAACCAGCGATGCCCCGCCAAGCGACTGTTTGGCACGGAGCGGTGTATCCACGTCGGTCACGCGATCGAACGCATTGGTCGATGGCACCGCATAGCCCTGCGCTGCCGCCAGCGCCGCATATTGCCGGTTGAGCGGCCGCTGCGTCGCGCCGGTGCGGACATAATATTGGACGCAGCACTGCGGGTTCTGGCGTGCGTAATCGCCGTACAGCGTCAGATCGAGCGTATCGGTCGGCTTCCACAGCAATTGGCCACGGAAGCCGGTGTTGTCCTGGCTGTTCAAATATTTATCGCTGCGCACATTGTAGATCGTACCCCGCCGCGACGTGATCGAGGTCGACAGCCGGATCGCCAGCTTGTCGTCGATCAGCGGACCGGACACCGACGCCTTGCCCTGAAAGAAGTCGTAATTGCCCCCCGACACCTCGACGCGCGCTTCGGGCGAGAAACTCGGCTTGCGCGTGGTGATGTTGATCGCACCAGCCGTGGTGTTCTTGCCGTACAGCGTCCCCTGCGGTCCGCGCAGCACCTCGATCCGCTCGGTGTCGGTGAAGTCGAACGTCGCCGAGGCGATCCGGCTGTAATAGACTTGATCGACGTAGATGCCGACGCCCTGTTCGATCCCGTCGTTGGTCAGCCCAAACGGTGCGCCGAGCCCGCGGATGTTCGCCGCCGAATTGCGCGGGTTGGTCGAATAGAATTGCAAGCTGGGCTGTAGCTGCGTCAGTCGATTGACGTTGTACGTGCCCGTGTCAGCCAGCGCGGTGCCACCAATGACCGACATGGCGATCGGAACCGATTGGATCGTCTCGGACCGCCGCCGCGCGGTCACGACGATATCCCCGCCGCCTTGCTGTGCCGTGCCGAGACGCCCTTCGGACTGGTCCGTCGCCGCGGGTGCGACCGGTTCGCTCGGGGGAAGCTGGGCGGCAGTCGCCGCTTGCACAAGCAGGACGAGCGGAAGGTGCGCAAACATAATGATCCCCTTTTCGGGTTTTCCCGAGTCGGGGCATAATGCCTATCATTCGAGGGGACTTTCACGCCGTATTGTTCTTTGGACGGCGAAAGGCTGGCTTTAGCCGGTTTGAAAATCGCTCGACGACCCTCTTGAACCGGTTTTGCGCAAACCCAAATCTACGGCGTGCGGTGCCGTAATGGGCCGCACCGGGCCAGGTCGCACAGCAGTGGACCGGGCTTGCATACCAACGATGTACCTCGCTTTTGAAGGAGACCATCATGCGTCAGTTCGATCTAACCCCATACCGCCGCTCGACCGTCGGCTTCGACCGTCTGTTCGACATGCTCGAGGCCAATTCGCGGCAATCGAGCGCGGATAATTACCCGCCGTTCAACCTCGAGCGGCTTGATACCGACCGGTACCGGATCACGATCGCCGTCGCCGGCTTTGGGCGCGATGACATCGAGATCACCGCGCAGCAGAACCTGTTGCAGGTTCGCGGGCGCAAGGACGACAAGGACAGCGCATCCGCGTCGTTCCTCCATCTCGGCATCGCCAACCGCAGCTTTGAACGTCGCTTCGAACTCGCCGATTTCGTGCGGGTCGAGGATGCGCGGCTGAACGACGGCCTGCTCGTGATCGACCTGATCCGCGAAGTCCCCGAGGCGATGAAGCCCAAGACGATCGCAATCAAGACCGGCGCGCCGCTGGTCGCGGTCGAGCAAGCGGACGACGCCCAGGCGGCCTAATCCGTGTCGGCACCCGGGCGACCGCCCGGGTGCCGTTGCGATCACTTCGCTACGATGCCGTAGCGCGCATAGTGACGGTCAATCCCGGGCTCGGTCTTCCGGGCGATCTTCAGTTCCGTTGCCGCTTCCCCGGTCCGGTCGAGCCGTTGCAGCACGATTCCGCGCATGAAACGGCTCGCGGACTGGTTGGGGGCCGCGGCCATAACGGCATCAAGGTCCGCCAGCGCCTCGTCATACCGCCCGAGCCGGAACCAGACCATCGCTCGGCTGTCCAGCGCCGCAGTCGTGTCCGTGCTGAGTTCGATCGACGCCGTGCAATCCTTGAGCGCGGTCTCGATCATCAGGTTCCGCGTGCCCTTGGTCCAGCACCGGGCATTCATCAGGTCCGGGGAGCCAGGCTTTTCCGCGATCAGCGCGTCGAATTGTTTGATCGCTTCGGCGGGATCGCCATATTCACCGATCAAACTCGCCTTTGCGGTCCGGAATGTCGACCGCAAATTGCCCCCCAGCGCGATGCGCTGATCCATCAGCGCGATCCCGCTCGCCAGATCGCCCTGCTCCGCCTTGTACGAAGCAATCGCCGAAATCGCCTGTTCGGACGACGGATCCAGCGCACGCGCGGCTTCGGCATCACTCAGCGCGGCGGGGATGTCGCCGATCCCGTACCGGATGGCGGAGCGTTTGAGATACAGATCGACCGAGGGCGCGATTGCGATCGCTTTCGTCAGGTCGGCCACCGCCCCCGTGCGATTGGCGACTCCGGCACGGAACGAGGCGCGACTGGTGTAGCCGGCAACCTCCTCCGGATCATCCGCGATCGCCTTGGCGAAGATCGTGTCGATCGCTGCGATCTGCGACGATCCCGCAGGATCTTTGCCGTCGAGGTCCCACCGTCGTGCGGTCGCCGCAGGCGCGACGAGCCGCGGCGCGCTGGATTTGGCGGTCGTCACGGCGTCGCGTTCTTGCGGAAGGCGGGGAACGGGGATCTCGGCCCCCGTGCTGTCGATCCGCTCGTCCATCGTCAGGACGGCACCGTCCAGCTTCATCGTGCGCGTCACGCCATATCCGCCGACTTCCCCCTTCATCTCGGGGTCGCCCTCCAGCGTGAAGCCGCGTCCCTGGTCGGGCAGATGCAGGCGCAACCGGAACCGCATGCCGTACGGATCGGGGGTCATCACCGGGATCGTCCCCCAGCTCACCTTGCTGCGATCTGGATCGAAACTGATGCTGTCGAGCGCGCGTGCCAGACTGCGCTTGAGCCGTCGGTCCTCGGTGGTCCACGGCGTCGTGACGACGCCCCGCGCACGGAGCGTGACGTCGCCGAACACCGGATCCGGCGTGATCGACGTGTCGACGAACTGACCCTCGCCGAGAAACCCGTTGAAATACTGCGCAACCGCTTCGCGTTGCTGTTTTGCGTCCAACTGGCTTTTCGCCAGCGTCATGGCCGTGGCCGCCGGACCGTGCACTACCGCCACGACCGTGACGACGCTGGGGAGATCGACGCTCGCGGATTCATCGACGTCGATGCTGAGATCGGTAACGGGCCGGGCGTTGGCGTGGGTCTCGATCGGCATCAGTGCCGCGCCCGCCGCCCGCACCGGCAAGACGTAGCGAAGCGCCGGCGTGTCGTGGATGTCGGCAAGTCGCGCCCCACTGCCGGTGCCGTCCAGCCACAGCGCCTGCCCGTCGATGGTCGCGCGGACCAGGACGTGGTTGAACGCGATCGCGCTGGGCAACCGTTCCGGCAACAGGTCGCCCAGGCCGACGTTGGCGAGGACCGGTTCCGCCTCGATCTTCATGGCGTGCAACAAGGTGAGAAGCAGCAAGGTCTTCGCCTTGCAATCGCCGTAGCGAACCGCCCAGGTCCGAGCCGGCGCTTGCGGCACGTAATTGCCGCCGTCCATCCCGACCGCGAGATATCGGATTTTCTGCTGGACCAGCTCGAGCGCGAGCGCAGCGCGGCCGATGCTGGTTTGGTCCGCCCGCATGATCCGCGCGACCTCGACCGCAATCGGGTCGGTCGGATCACTTGGAGCTGTCGTTGCGTATAACGGGGCCATGACCTGCGAGACGTCCGCCCAGTCCTTGAAGGTGGCGAGTTCGAACAGCGGCGGATGGCGGTAGCGGACCGGCGCATCACCGGGCATGTCGGGCTGTTTCAACAACGGCAGCGGAAGCGTCACTTCGCTATAGGCTCCATTTCGGACCGGTGCCGGTACGGTCCCGGTGGCCAGCAGCTTCCACTTCGGCGGCGTCGCCGTTGGCCACGAAAACCGTACCTGCCCGAATGCAAGCCGCATCGGCGCAGCCAGGACCGGCATCAACGTCTGTACGCGTCCGCCAAGCGCCGCATCTGTCGCGGTCGTGGATCCGCGCAGCCGCAGCACATCGCCGACCTGCAGCCCCTCGACCGCGATCGTCGCACTGAGAATGCCGGTCAGTTCGCGCTGTTCGAGCCCCTGCTCGCGGCGCAACACCGTGAACTTCTGCCCCTTGGCGAGGAGATCGATCCGCGCGCCATCCCGCTGGATCGAGAGTTCGTGGACGATGAGATCCCCCTTGTCGGGCATCCACGGCAAGGTGATCGACGTCGCCTGCGCGAGCATCTCGGGTGTCGTGATCCGGGTCGCACTGTCGAAATAAGCCCACAACCGTCCGTTCTCGGCCCGCTGCTGCAGGTCGAGAATGAGCGTCGGCGGCGTGTTTGGGCCAAGCTTGCCGGGATCGGGCAGCGGCGCCACGGCCACCCAGGCGGGCGACGGCTGATACAGCGGCACATCATTGGCCCGGACAAGCGCCGGCGACGCCAAAGCTACGGCCACACCACTGGCCCAAAATACTGAACGCAAACGCCCCCCCTCTTATTATCCCCGGACGAGACCTATTGGGGCTCGGCCGAAGACGCCAGAGGGTCCGCCACCTTTTATTTCATATTGGTGCCCGACAGCGGGCGGATCAAACCAAACGCGACTGACGTACCGCCGCCGCGATGAAGCTCGCAAACAGCGGGTGCGGATCGAACGGCTTGCTCTTGAGCTCGGGGTGGAACTGCACGCCGACGAACCACGGGTGATCCGGCCGCTCGACGATCTCAGGCAGCATCCCGTCCGGGGACATGCCGCTGAACACCAGCCCGCCCTGCTCGAGCCGCTCGCGATAGGCGGTGTTGACCTCGTAGCGATGGCGGTGGCGTTCCGAAATATCGCTGCCGCCATAGATCGTCGATACGACCGAATTGCCGTCCAGCTTCGCGGGATAAGCCCCGAGCCGCATCGTCCCACCGAGATCACCGCCAGCTTCACGCTTCTCGAGACCGCCTGCGTTCATCCATTCGGTGATCATGCCGACGACCGGCTCGTCGGTCGGGCCGAACTCGGTCGAACTGGCGTCAGCGATCCCTGCGAGATCGCGCGCGCCTTCGACGCAGGCCATCTGCATGCCGAAGCAGATGCCGAAATAGGGGATATCGCGTTCCCGAGCGAAGCGGACGCTGGCGATCTTGCCCTCCGCGCCACGCTCGCCGAATGCGCCGGGGACGAGGATCGCGTGCATTGGTTCGAGCCGTGCAGCAATGTCGGCGTCATTCGCCTCGAACAATTCGGCGTCGATCCACTCGACGTTGACCTTGACCTTGTTCGCGATGCCGCCGTGGACGAGCGCTTCGTTGAGCGACTTGTACGCATCCTGCAGGCCGACGTATTTGCCGACCACGCCGATCGTGACTTCGCCCTCAGGGTTGGTCAGCCGGTCCATGATATTGGTCCAGCGCGACAGGTCGGGCGCGCTGCCGGGCATGATGCCGAACGCGTTCAGGACCGCGTCGTCGAGCCCCTCGTTGTGATACTGGACCGGGACCGCGTAGATGCTCTTCGCATCGAGCGCGGGGATGACCGCGGACTTGGGAACGTTGCAGAACAAGGCGATCTTGGCGCGGTCGCTCTCGGGGAGCGGTTGCTCGCAGCGACACACCAGCACGTCGGGCTGCACACCAAGGGCGGCAAGCTCGCGGACCGAATGCTGGGTCGGCTTGGTCTTCAACTCACCCGCAGCGGCGATATAGGGTACGAGCGTCACGTGGATGCTGACCGAGTTGCCGCGACCGAGATCGTTGCGCAACTGGCGGATCGCCTCGATGAACGGCAGCGATTCGATGTCGCCGACCGTGCCGCCAATCTCGCAGAGTACGAAATCGAGATCGTCCGTCTCGGCCTGCGCGAACTCCTTGATCGCGTCGGTGACGTGCGGAATGACCTGCACCGTCGCGCCGAGATAATCGCCACGGCGTTCGCGGGCGATGATTTGCTGATAGATCCGGCCCGACGTGATGTTGTCGCTCTGCCGCGACGGGACACCGGTAAAGCGCTCGTAATGGCCGAGATCGAGATCGGTCTCCGCGCCATCATCGGTCACATAGACTTCGCCATGCTGATAGGGCGACATCGTCCCCGGATCGACGTTGAGATAAGGATCGAACTTGCGGATCCGCACGCGATAGCCACGGGCCTGGAGCAACGCCGCGAGGCTCGCTGCCATGAGACCCTTGCCGAGCGAGGAGACCACGCCGCCGGTGATGAAAATGAACCGCGCCATGGGAGCAAAGGCCTAGCGTCATCCAGGGTGGCGCGACAAGCGCGCGACTCCGGGAAAGTTAAAAGGAGATGCGAAGTCGGCCCGTATAAACGTCGGGCCGGCTTGCGGCTTATGGTGCGGTCGGTGCCGCACCGTTGGCGGGAGCCGCCGTGTTACCGGTCGGCTCGATCGCGCTGCGCGCGCCGCTTGCGAACGGATTGTTGGGGTCGGTCTGAACCGGCGGCGCGATCGGTGCCGGGGCCGTTGCTGCGCCGGTTGCGAGCGTCGGATCGACCTTGGCGACGCGGTTCTGTGCAGCCAGCACCGCGAGCAGGATGCTGAGCGCGATGAACACCGCCCCCAGCGTCGACGTCGCGCGCGTCAGAAAGTCCGCAGCGCCGCGTGCCGACATCAGCCCCGACGGCGATCCGCCCATGCCCAGACCGCCACCTTCGGACTTCTGCACCAGAATGACCGACACCAGCGCCGCAGCGACGCAGAAATGGACGACGAGGAGAAACTGGAACAGAAACATGTTGCGGGCTGATCCTTGACCACCAGGTGGCGGGTGTATTGGGCGAGTGTGTTGGACGACTGCGTTGGGGGGCACATAGGCGAGGACGCCGATCCGATCAACCACGGCGGACGGGATGCCGGTGACACCCGCATTCTGGCGAAAGCGCCGCACGCCGATCGCCATAAGGGTGCGTTCGTTAATCATGATCCCGTCGGCGTCAGATCGGCGACATTTCGCCATCGAACTGAAACCTAGCGCTTGGCAAGGCGTTTGGATGATCTGGAATGTCCCCGATTGGCGGGGGTTGCCGAGTAATTTGCGGGTGTTGGCCGTGGCAGTTCAAAGCGATAACTCTCTTGGTGAGTGGATGCAGGCGCTCGTCGATTATGTACGGTCGGGCGAACCCGATTTGACCAATCGGCAAATGGCCCTGTTGCTCGTGGTTTACCTGAAACCGGGACCGCATACAGTCCGTGGTTTGGCCGGGATGCTCAATGTCTCCAAGCCCGTGGTGACACGCGCCTTGAACAGACTTGGCACCCTGGGCTATCTGCGCCGTCAACGCGACGATAACGACAAGCGTAATATCTTCGTCGCACGTACCTCCGAAGGGGCAGGGTTTCTTGAAGATTTCGGCCAGTTCATCGGCGGCGGCACACCGCAACCCGTCGCCCGCCGCGCTACCGCGTAAGAGTTTTGCCCTGCTTGGCCAGTCGGTTGCGCTGGATCCGCTGCGCTTTGCCGTGCGGCGCGATCTTGCCGACATCCGTCTGGCCGACCGTGTGTTCGCGCCGCATTATGCCGCGGCCGTCTCGCGCGTACTGATCACGCAGACGGACTTGAGGCAGGCGCCTGAAGCCGATTCGGCCGTCGTGGCGGAACTGCCACGCGGCACGGTCTTCGAAGTTTTCGAGTTCGTCGCCGGTCGGGCGTGGGGCCGTGCCCCTGCGCTCGATCGCGTTGGCTATCTCGACACACGCGCGCTATCGTGGCCGACGACATGAGCGTCAGCGTTTTCATCGATGGGGCCGCGGGAACGACGGGCCTCGAAATCCGCGAGCGCCTCGCCGGACGGGACGATGTCGTGCTGGTGACGCTGGATGCAGCGGTTCGCAAGGACCCTGAAGCACGACGCGCAGCACTCAACGACAGCGATTTCGTCATTCTGTGTTTGCCGGACGACGCGGCGCGCGAAGCCGTCGCGTTGATCGCCAACGACCGGACGCGCGTGATCGATGCGTCGACTGCGCATCGTACCGCGGACGGCTGGAGCTACGGCTTTCCCGAACTCGAACGCAGCCAGACCGCGCTGATCGCCGAATCGAAGCGCGTTACCAATCCCGGATGCTATCCGACCGGCTTCCTGGCGCTGGTCCGCCCGCTGGTCCGCGCCGGACTGGTTCCGGTCGACTGGCCCATCTCGGTCAATGCCGTCTCGGGTTACTCGGGTGGCGGCAAGGCAATGATCGCCGAATATGAGGGGCCCAACCCGCCCCCGGCGGCGCGTGCCTACGCGCTCGGGCTGGCGCACAAGCATGTGCCCGAGATGCAGAAGCACGCGCGCCTCGAACATCCGCCAATCTTCATGCCGTCCGTGGCGAATACCTATCGCGGGATGATCGTCGAAGTCCCGTTGCCGCTCGCCATGTTCAAGCGTCGTCCATCGCTTCAGGCCTGCGAAGCAGCGCTGCGTGAGGCCTATGGCACAGACAGCCTGATCCGGGTTGCCGACGGCGATGCGTCGGTCGTGCAGATCGAGGATGACGCCGGCACCGATCGGCTGACGCTTCGGGTATGCGGCAATGCGGAGGCCGGGCAGGTCCGGCTGATCGCAACGCTCGACAATCTCGGCAAGGGTGCTGCGGGTGCCGCGGTGCAGAATCTGAACGTCATGGCCGGGTTCGATCCGCTCGCCGGATTGATCCGCTGATACGATCCGAACCCGAATTGTTTTCCGGTTTCATCTTGGCGGGACGGACTTCGCGGCTTAGGTGACCCCCTTCCCCCCAGGAGGTTCAAGTCGCATGGCACCCCGCAAGCCCGTCGGTAAACTCCTTTTGTTCGGCGCCACCGGCGACCTTGCACAACGCATGCTGCTGCCGTCGCTATACGGCCTCCATGCCGATGGCCTGTTGCCCGACGGCCTGACGATCACCGGTACGGCACGTGCCGACAACGATGACGACAGCTACCGCGCGTTCACCAAGGCCGCGCTGGACAAGTTCGTCCCCAAGGACCGGATCGACGACAAGGCGGTATCGAGTTTTCTCGACCGGCTTGGCTATCAGTCGCTCGATGCGACCGATCTCGACCATTACAAGCAGCTGGCCGAAAAGGTCGGCGACGTGTCGGGCGGCCTGGCAATCTTCCTGTCGACCGCGCCGTCGTTGTTCGAGGCAGTGATCCGCGGGCTCGACTCGGCTGGCCTCGCTGGCGATACCGTCCGCATCGGGCTGGAAAAGCCGCTCGGCTACGATCTGGCATCCAGCCGCGAGATCAACGACACCGTCGCGACCGCTTTCTCCGAGGAACGCACGTTCCGGATCGACCATTATCTCGGCAAGGAAACCGTCCAGAACATCCTTGCGCTGCGGTTCGGCAATTCGTTCTTCGAACCGGTGTGGAATGCACGCGGGATCGACAACGTCCAGATCACCATCTCCGAGACGGTCGGGCTCGAAGAACGCGCCGCTTATTATGACGGCGCGGGCGCGTTGCGTGACATGGTCGCCAACCACATGCTCCAGCTGCTCGCGCTCGTCGCGATGGAACCCCCTGCCCGCTTCGACGGCAACGCCATCCGTGACGAAAAGGCGAAGGTGTTCCGCTCGCTCCGCACGATCAAGCCCGAAGACGCCCCGCGGGACACGGTGACGGGGCAATATGCCGCGGGCGCAAGCGGCGGCGAGATCGTCAAAGGCTATGTCGACGAACTCGAGAAGCCGTCCACGACCGAGACCTATGTCGCCATCAAGGCGCATGTCGACAATTGGCGCTGGCAGGGCGTGCCCTTCTATTTGCGCACCGGCAAGCGGATGCCGACCCGGCGCAGCGAGATCGCGATCCAGTTCAAGCCGGTCCCGCATTCGATGTTCTCGAACCGTGGTGGTTTGCTACAACCCAACGTACTGATCATCCGCCTGCAGCCCGAGGAATATGTCCAGCTACTCGTGATGGCAAAGGAGCCGGGCCTTGACCGCGACGGTATCCGATTGCGCGAAGTTCCGCTGAACTTGAGCCTCGACGCCGAGTTCGCGGGCTCGCGTCGGCGCATCGCCTATGAACGCCTGCTGCTTGACCTCATCGAAGGTGACCAGACGCTGTTCGTCCGCCGCGACGAGGTAGAGGCCCAATGGACCTGGATCGATGCGATCCGCGAGGGCTGGGTCGCCAACGACATGAAGCCCAAGAGCTACCCCTCGGGTAGCTGGGGCCCGAGCGCCGCGGTCGCGCTGACCGAGCGCGGCGGCGTGACGTGGCAGGACGATTGAACTAGATTTCGTATTCCCGCGACCGTGGGGATCCGGGGGCACGTCAACGCTGCCCCCGCAATTTGGGCCCTGGATTTGCAGGAACACCCAACGGAGAATGATGATGAGCGAAGAAATCGAATGGTGGGATTATGAGGATGCCGACGAGATGGCGGATGCCGTCGCGGGCGACATCGGTTTCATCATCGATGCCGCAATCGACGCACGCGGCGCCGCAGTCATCGCGCTGTCGGGGGGCAAGACGCCGATCCCGATCTACGAACGGCTCGCCAAGGCCAAGATCGACTGGAAGCGCGTGACGATCGTGCCGACCGACGAGCGGATCGTGCCACTGGGCGACGCGCTGTCGAACGTGACGATGATCGCCAAGACTTTCCTGCCCAAGGGTGCGCGGGTGATGCCGATCGTTCCCAATGCAACCGCCGATTACAAGGCCGCGGGTCGCTCGGCCGATGCGCTGATGCAGGATCTGCACTGGCCGCTCGACCTGTGCCTGCTCGGCGTTGGCGCGGACGGGCACACCGCCTCGATCTTCCCCGGCCCCGACTTCGACGAGGCGCTGTCCGGCCCGAACGAGCGCCGCGCGGTCGGCGTGATGCCTGATCCATTACCCTCGGAAGCCCCCGTTGCGCGCGTCACGCTCAGCCGGGCCGCGATCGTCTCAGCGCGCGCGCTGATCATCGCGGTGACGGGCGACGCCAAGAAGACGGTGATCGAAAAGGCGATCAAGCAGGGGCCGTCGTCGGCCTATCCGATCGGTCGCGTGCTGGCGGACGCCGAGCTTCCCGTCGACATTCACTGGGCGGCTGCATGATGCGCCGTTCCGTTCGCGCCGAGATGGTCGACACGTTTCTGCCAGGGACGCAGCGCGCTTCCCGGACAGACGGTGCTGGGAATGGCTCGGCTCGAACGGAAGAAGGATCGATCGCATGACATTGCATCCCGAAATCGCCGCGGTCACCGATCGCGTCATCAGCCGGTCCAAGGCAACGCGAGAAGCCTATCTCGGGTTGATTGGCCGTGCGCGCGATACGCATATCGAGCGTCCGGCAATGGGCTGTGCGAATGCGGCGCACGCCTATGCCGGCACCGAGGAGGATCGTCCCGCACTAACCGGCGGGAAGGCGATGAACATCGGGATCGTGACGTCGTATAACGACATGCTGTCCGCGCATGCGCCTTACTATCGCTATCCGGAACAGATGAAGGTCTGGGCACGTGAAGCCGGTGCGACCGCGCAGGTCGCGGGCGGCGTGCCCGCGATGTGCGATGGCGTCACGCAGGGGTATCCCGGCATGGAGCTGTCGCTGTTCAGCCGCGACACGATCGCGCTGTCGACGGCGATCGCGCTGAGCCACGGCATGTTCGAAGGTGCCGCCCTGCTCGGCATTTGCGACAAGATCGTTCCGGGTCTGCTGATGGGCGCGCTGCGCTTCGGGCATCTGCCGATGGTGCTGATCCCGGCGGGTCCGATGCCGTCGGGACTTCCCAACAAAGAGAAGGCCGCGGTCCGCGAAGCCTTTGCCGAGGGCAAGGTAGGGCGCGACGCGCTGCTCGAGGCGGAGATCGGCGCGTATCACTCGAAGGGCACCTGCACCTTCTACGGCACCGCCAATTCGAACCAGATGATGATGGAGGTGATGGGCCTCCACATGCCCGGCGCGGCGTTCGTTAATCCAGGCACCAAGCTTCGCCAGGAACTGACGCGTGGGGCCGTTCACCGGCTTGCCGCCAACGGATGGCATGGCGACAATTACCGTCCGCTCGGGCTTTGCGTCGACGAGAAGGCGATCGTCAACGCGGCGATCGGACTGCTCGCGACGGGTGGGTCGACCAACCATCTGCTCCATCTTCCCGCGATCGCTGCGTGCGCGGGCATCGTGCTCGACTGGGAGGATTTCGATCGCCTGTCCAAGGCCGTTCCGCTGATCACGCGCGTGTATCCCAACGGGTCGGCGGACGTGAACGGGTTCGAGGCTGCGGGCGGGATGCCATTCGTGATCCGCGAATTGATTGCCGCGGGGATGCTTCACGGCGATCTGATGACCGTCGCGGGGGACAGTCTCGAAGCCTATGGCCGCAAGCCGGTTATCGAGGCCGATCATCTGAGTTGGGTCGATCCAGGTTCCAGCGGTGACGAAACGATCCTGCGGACGCCTGCAGCCCCGTTCGCGCCCGAGGGCGGTTTCCGCATCCTGACCGGCAATCTCGGTCGTGCCTGCATCAAGGTGTCCGCGGTCGAGCGCGATCGTTGGACGATCGAGGCGCCTGCACGCGTGTTCCATGACCAGGCTTCGGTTCAGGCTGCGTTCCAGGCGGGCGAACTCGACCGCGACGTCGTTGTCGTAGTGCGGTTCCAGGGGCCGCGTGCCAACGGCATGCCCGAACTGCACAAGCTGACCCCGCCGCTCGGGGTGTTGCAGAACCGCGGGTTCCGCGTCGCGCTTGTCACCGACGGGCGCATGTCGGGTGCAAGTGGCAAGGTGCCGTGCGCGATCCATTGTTCGCCCGAAGCACTGGGGGATGGTCCGCTGTCCCGCGTCCGTGACGGCGACGTGATCCGGCTGGACGCTGAAACGGGTGAGTTGTTCGCTCGGGTCGATCCGGCAGAGTGGGCGGCGCGCGCGCCCGTTACGATGCCCAACGAGATCGACGGCATGGGCCGTGAGCTGTTCGGCCTGTTCCGCTCGAATGCCAACGAAGCCGAACGTGGTGCGTCGCCTTTGTTGACCGGCATGGGCTGGTAGGACGTGTAACCGAGCGCTCGCGTGGCGCGGGCGTGATTTTCAAGCGAACTCGCGGCGTCGTCCTCCTGTCGGGGAGCCCGGCGTCGATGAAGAGAGAGGAATGGAATGCAGGTCGTTGCAGTAGATATCGGCGGCACGCACGCCCGCTTCGCGCTGGCGGAGGTTGCGGAAGGCCGTGTGGTTTCGCTGGGTGAGCCAACGACGCTCAAGACCGCCGAATATGGTGGGTTCCAGACCGCATGGGAGGCGTTCGGCGCTAAGCTTGGCCAGCCGCTCCCACGTGCTGCAGCGATTGCGGTCGCGTCCCCGATCAGCGGCGACGTGATCAAACTCACCAACAACCCGTGGGTGATCCGCCCGCCGCTGATCAAGGAACGGCTCAAGGTCGACGAGTTCGTTCTGATCAACGATTTCGGCGCGGTCGGTCAGGCGGTGGCTCAAGTCGATCACAACGACTTCCTCCACCTGTGCGGGCCGGACGTACCGTTTTCGCAAACGGGCGTCCTGACGGTCTGCGGCCCCGGCACCGGCCTGGGTGTCGCGCAAGTCCTGCGGACGCACGATCGCTACCATGTCATCGAAACCGAAGGCGGCCACATCGACTTCGCGCCGCTCGATGCGTTGGAAGACGCGATGGTGAAGCGCCTGCGCAAGGCGTATACCCGCGTTTCAGCCGAGCGGATCGTTTCGGGGCCCGGCATCGTCGCGATCTACGAGACACTGGCGGATATCGAGCATCGCTCGATCACGCGGCTCGACGACAAGGCGATCTGGACGGCGGCATTGCAGGGCGAGGACAGTCTTGCCGTCACCGCGGTCGATCGCTTCTGCATGAGCCTGGGTTCGGTCGCGAGCGACCTTGCGCTGGCGCATGGGGCGAACGGCGTCGTCATCGCAGGCGGGTTGGGGCTTCGGTTGAAGGAGCATTTCACCCGGTCCGGCTTTGCCGAGCGCTTCGCCGCGAAGGGCCGGTTCCAGAACCGCATGTCTGCGATCCCCGTCAAACTCATCACCCATCCGCAACCGGGCCTGTTCGGCGCGGCGGCTGCCTATGCGCAGGAGCACACACAATGACCGCAACGATCGTCGATATCATGCAGACCAGCGCGGTCATTCCCGTGCTCGTCATCGAAGACGCCGCGACCGCGCGGCCGCTGGCGGAGGCGCTTGTTGCGGGCGGCTTGCGCATCCTCGAAGTCACGATGCGGACGCCCGCCGCACTGGATGCGATCCGCGAAATGAAGAAGGTCCCCGGTGCGATCGTGGGCGCCGGTACGGTTGTCAACCCCGATCAGTTTTCGCAGGTGATGGAGGCTGGTGCCGAATTCGTCGTATCGCCCGGCCTGACCGAGCGTCTTGCGCGCCCGATCATCGATAGCGGCGTACCGTTCCTGCCGGGGATTGCCAATGCGGCGGATATAATGACCGGGCTGGACCTGGGCCTGACGCACTTTAAGTTCTTCCCCGCCGAAGCAAATGGCGGGCTCAAGGCGCTGAAGGCGTTGGCCGCGCCCTTCTATCAGTGCAGCTTCTGCCCGACCGGCGGCATCACCGAACAGAGCGCACCCGAATGGCTCGCGTTCAAGCCGGTATTGTGTGTCGGCGGCAGCTGGGTGACGCCGAAGGGCGCGTCGATGGCCGAGGTCGAGGCGCTGGCGCGCGCAGCAAACGGTTTGCGGGGGTGATTATACCGCGTCGCCTCGTGTTTCCGGGGTGACGCGGTCGGATTGGGGTGGTTCCGTAACGACAAAGACGTTCGTCTTCGCCCAACATGTGCTGCGTCGCAGCAATAAAAACTAACGTGCTGGTTAAACTAGGGCTTTTTTTGCGACTTATCTTGGAGGCTACCACCCCAGGAGATTGCCCATGTCCGGACCGAACGACAAAGACCGCCCAGGCCCGCACGACACACTGCGCGGATCATTGTTGTTTCTGGTTTTCGGGATCAGCATGCTGGCGTTTCTGATCGCTATCGACCGGCCAGAGTGGTTCGTCCTCAAGCCGGCGACCGGCACGGCCGTAGCCATGTCCGCCGCCCCGAAGCTGACCCCGGGTGAAACCAATTCCCACCGCAAGGACTATTTCAGCATCAACAAATAAGGCGGGACTGATCTGGTGGGGGTTGAGCCGGTGCGTACGGCTCCCCCCACATCCGCTGCGCTGGCAATGCCGCGGCTAACGCTATAGCCCTGCCGGTCAGATCCCGTGCTGGAGCCGGTAGGCCCGCCATTTCACGACATTGGCATTATGCTGTTCCAGCGTGTCGGCGAACACATGGCCCCCCGAACCATCTGCCACGAAATACAACGCTTTGGATTGCGCCGGATCGAGCACCGCATCGATGCTGGCCCGCCCCGGATTGCAGATGGGCCCCGCGGGAAGACCGGTCATCGCATAGGTGTTATACGCGTTCACCGCCCGCACCTCGGACAACAGGATCTTGCGACCTAGCGGCTTTCCCTTGGTGATTGGATAGATGATCGTCGGGTCCGCCTGCAGCATCATCCCCTGCCGAAGCCGATTGGCATAAACCGCCGCGACGATCCGGCGCTCGGCGGGTTTGCCGGTTTCCTTCTCGACGATCGATGCAAGGATCAGCGCCTCGCGGGGCGTCTTGACAACCAGATTGGGCTTCCGCTTGGCCCATGCTTGCGCGAGGTACTGCGTCATCGGCGCTTGCATCCGCTCGACCATCTGCGCGCGCGACTCACCGCGCTGATACGCATAACTGTCAGGCAGGATGCTGCCCTCGGACGGCGATTCGATCGTCCCGGTCAGTTCCGCTGTACGGTCCAACACCTGCTTGACCATGACGGACGGATAGCCCTCCGGCACCACGACGAACCGCTGGACCGTCTTGGTCCCTTGCAAAACCTTCAGGATGTCGGCCTGGCTTAGCCGTGGTGGGATGCGGTACTCGCCCGCCTTGACCGGCGCGCTCGACCCGAAGACGCGGGCAAGGACTCTGAACCGATCCGCCGATGCGATCGCACCGGCTTTTTCGAGCTGGAGCGATACCGCCGCCAGGCTCGATCCCGGTGCGATTTGCACCGAGATCGATCGGTTGAGCGGGCCACGCCCGCCCCACATCTGCGCAACGCTATAGATTGCCAGCGCCGCGACCAGCAACGCGCCTAAGCCGAGGCAGCCAAGCCGACGCATTGTCTGGTCAGACCGCCGTCATGATCAACGAGGCATTCGTCCCACCGAAGCCGAACGAGTTGTTGAGCACCGCCTTGACCGAACGCTGCTTGGCAACGTGCGGGACGAGGTCGACGCCTTCGCAGCTCTCGCTCGGGTTATCGAGGTTGAGCGTCGGCGGCACGATCTGGTCGCGCAGTGCAAGAATGCAGAAGATGCTCTCCACCGCACCGGCACCGCCGAGCAGATGCCCGATCGCCGACTTGGTCGAGCTCATCGACAGCGTGTCGATGTTGCTGCCGAACAGACGGCGGACCGCCCCCAGTTCGAGCTCGTCACCGAGCGGCGTCGATGTGCCATGCGCGTTGATATAGTCGATGTCGGACAGTTGCAGCCCGGACCGCTTCATCGCCATTTCCATGGACCGGAAAGCACCCGAACCTTCCGGGTGCGGCGCGGTGACGTGATAGGCGTCGCCGGACATGCCGTAGCCGATCACCTCGGCATAGATTTTCGCGCCGCGTGCCTTGGCGTGCTCATATTCCTCGAGGCAGACGACGCCTGCGCCCTCGCCCATGACGAAGCCGTCACGCGCGACGTCATACGGACGGCTCGCTTTCTCCGGCTGGTCGTTGAACGCGGTCGAGAGCGCGCGCGCCTGCGCGAAGCCGGCGATTCCGAGCGGGCAGATCGCACCTTCGGCACCGCCCGCGAGCATCACGTCGGCGTCGTCGAGCGCGATCATCCGCGCAGCATCGCCGATCGAATGCGCACCGGTCGAGCAAGCCGTGACGACGGCATGATTGGGGCCCATCAGTCCGTATTTGATCTGAACCTGGCCGGTGATGAGGTTGATCAGGCGACCATGGACGAAGTGCGGCGAGACGCGGCTAGGCCCCTTGTTCTCGCAAACCAGTGATTCGCTGGCGATCCCCGGCAAACCACCGATCCCGGCACCGATCGAGCAGCCGGCGCGATAGCGTTCGGCCTCACTCATGTTGGTCAGGCCGGCGTCTTCGAGCGCCTGCCCTGCGGCATCGATGCCATAAATAATGAAGGGGTCGACCTGCCGCTGGACCTTGTGATCGACACGCAGATTGGGGTCGAACCCATAGGCATGATCGGCGGGCTTCACCTCGCATGCGATGCGGCACTTCTGGTTCGACGCATCGAAGCGCGTGATCGGCCCAGCGCCGGATTTCGAGGCGAGCAAGTTCGCCCAAACCGTTTCGACCTCGGCGCCAAGTGGCGTCACGAGCCCCAAACCGGTTACGACAACACGGCGCATGGCCATCTCCCGTTGAATTTCTGGTCTTCCAAATGGAAAACGGCCCCCCGCCCCCGGTCATTTGCCCTGGGACGGGGAGCCGCTTCTGTCGTCAGCGTTGCTGCCGCGCCGATGGCGTGGCGCTCAGCCCTTGTTCTCGTCGATGAAAGTGATCGCGTCCTTGACGGTCGTGATCTTCTCGGCGGCATCGTCCGGAATTTCGACTTCGAATTCTTCTTCGAAAGCCATCACCAGCTCGACGATGTCGAGGCTGTCCGCGCCCAGATCATCGATGAAGCTCGCATCTTCGGTCACCTTGTCGGCTTCAACGCCGAGATGCTCGACGACGATCTTCTTAACGCGGTCTGCGGTCTCGCTCATATTCCGTCCCTCTGTAGCTGGGGGTTCTTGATTCCTGAACGCACCTAGAACGGGGTCGGGCCCCTTGCAAGGGGAACCGGCACCCGCCCGGGTACGGTAACGCCGCGAACCGTGCGGCGTCTGCGCTTAGATCATGGCCATGCCACCGTTGACGTGCAGTGTCTGCCCCGTGACATAGCCCGCTTCGCGACTGGAGAGATAGACGACTGCTGCGCCGATATCCATGCCCTCGCCCATTTTTCCCATCGGAATCCGCGCATTCAAGGCGTCTTTCTGGGCATCGGGCAGACCATCCGTCATCGGCGAGGCGATGAAGCCCGGTGCAACGCAGTTCACGGTGATGCCGCGGCTGGCAAGTTCCTGTGCCAGTGCCTTGGACATGGCGGTCAGCGCGCCCTTGGACGCTGCATAATTGGCCTGGCCCGGGTTGCCCGTCGTGCCCACGACCGAGGTGATCGAGACGATCCGGCCGAACCGCGCCTTCATCATCGGTCGCGCGGCGGCGCGTGCCAGCCTGAACGCTGCCTCGAGGTTGACGCGGATAACCGCATCCCATTCCTCGTCCTTCATCCGCATCACAAGATTGTCGCGCGTGATACCGCCATTGTTGACCAGAATGTCGAGCTTGCCGCCCAGCGCCTCGACTGCCTGGGGCACGAGCGCATCGACGGCCGCACCGTCCGAAAGATTACACGGCAAAGCGACATGATCGCCGTTCAGGCTGTCGCGGAAGGCTTCCAGCTTGGCGACGTTGGATCCCGACACCGCCAGTCGCGCGCCCTGTGCCGCAAGGGACTTTGCAATGGCGGAACCGATCCCGCCCGATGCGCCCGTGACGAGCGCGGTCATTCCCGTAAGATCGAACATCATCTTTCTCCGTCAGAGCGCTTTTGCGAGCGCTTCGATATCGTCCATCGTCACGACGCTGGTCGTTTCGACCTGCGGCGCAATGCGCTTGATCATGGGGGTCAGCACCTTGCCGCCGAATTCGATGAACTGCTCGACCCCGGTGTCCGCCATCGCCAGCACCGATTCCCGCCAACGGACCATCCCGGTCACCTGCTCAACCAACAGCCGCCGAATCGTGTCGGCATCGGCGACCGGCGCGGCGGTTACGTTGGCAAAGACCGGTACGAGCGGGGCCTCGATCCGCGCATCGGCAAGGGCGCGTTCCATCGCGTCCGCCGCGGGTTGCATCAGCGGGCAATGGAACGGCGCGGAGACCGGCAACAGGACAGCGCGCTTGGCCCCCATCTCCTTCGCCAGCGCGACCGCACGCTCGATCGCGCCGCGGTGCCCCGAGATGACCACCTGCGAGGGATCGTTGTCGTTCGCGACGGTGCAGACTTCGCCCTCCGCCGCGGCATCGGCGATCGCTCGCGCCTTATCGACATCCGCGCCGAGCAAAGCAGCCATTGCCCCCATGCCGACAGGGACCGCCGCCTGCATCGCCTGCCCCCGCAACTTGAGCAGGCGCGCCGTGGTGGCGAGGTCGACTGCACCGGCCGCACACAAGGCGCTATATTCGCCGAGCGAATGGCCGGCGACATAATCCGCCTTGTCGGCCAACCGGATGCCACCGTCGGCTTCCAGCACGCGCAAGGTCGCGATCGCATTCGCCATGATCGCGGGCTGCGCGTTCTCGGTCAGTTGCAACTGATCCTCGGGACCGTCGGTCATCAGACGGAAGAGGTGCTGCCCCAGCGCATCGTCGACCTCCTGGAACACCGCACGCGCCACGGCGCTGGCCTCGGCAAGCGCGCGCCCCATGCCAACGACCTGACTGCCCTGCCCCGGAAATACAAACGCTCGCATCGCACCACTCCTTTGTCCGGGCGGTTAGGCTTTCGACCGAACCCGCGTCAACCTGAACGGATACGACATCGCCGCGACATCTTGCGACCATTTGTGACGAAGATCGGGACGGATACGCGACAATGACCCTCCAGATAGAGGGCGACGCCGGGAGCAAGGCGCCGTTGAGTTACAGGAGTTTGTCATGAGAAAGATGATCATCGCGATCCTCGCCACTGCCGCGGCGGCTAGCCCGATTGCGGCGACCAGCGCGGAAGCGCAGCAGCAGCGCCAGACCACCACGGTCGTCCGCGAACGCCCGAACGGGACGGTGGTGACCAAGCGCACGACGGTCAACCGCCGCAACGTCGCGCAGCCCAATCGCCGCTGGGCAAAAGGGCAGCGGTTCGATCGTCGCTACGCGTCGAACTACCGGGAGATCAACGACTGGCGGACGTACCGTTCGCGGCGCCTCTATGCCCCACCGCGTGGCTATCGCTGGGTTCGTTCAGGCAATGACGCGGTGTTGATCGCGCTCAGCGGCGGGATCGTCGGCGCGGTCCTGTCGGGCGCGTTCAACTAATCCCTGCATTTTGGCCGAAAAAGCCGCGGGTAAGCCGATCAATGGCTTACCCGCGCATTTGGCCGGCGGATCAGGGTACGGTCCGCCTGGCTGGGGGGAACAAAGGCATGGGTAGCGGTTTCGGTCGCCCACGGGTCATGCAGTGCCGCTGTGGCGAGCAAGGTTGCGACCAGTTCAACCTGACGGCTCGTCCCCGTCTTGGCAAAGATCGCTGACAACTGCTTGCGAACGGTTGCCACCACCGATCCGCGCAGCTTGGCGTGGGTCGTCAACGACCGACCGATCACAAGGCTCTGCGCCAGCGACGTCTCGCTCGCCGTCAGAAGATACACGCGCGATGGCACGAGGATCTCGGATTCGGCCCATGCGAGCAGGTCGCGGACGACCATTCGTGTTCGGGTCGATGCGCGAAACGTGCCGATCGCGGTATCGCGCGCGACGAGAATGGCATGACGCGCGCCGGTCGTGTCCATCACCGACACCAGCAAGACATCACCCCCGCGTTCGCCGAGCGCCGCGTTCATCTTCTCGCTGAGATCGGTCGAAGCCCACGAAACCGGGTGTTGCAATGCGCCGCGGAGGATATTCCCCCGGTCGAGCATATGCTGGCCCACCGCATTACAGCCCAACAATACGCCGTCGGCGTCTAGGTCAAACGTTGCCAGGTATCGGTCGGATACCGGGGCATGGATATTACAGGCTTGGTAAAGCTGTAAGTGATCCGATCGAATTGCGACTCTTGCCGTCATTGACCTGAAGTCCTTTCCCCACCCACGAATGAAAACACCGGTTCATTCGACCGTATGTGTTGTGGATCGGCTACTCGTACGCCCCCACCCAGCGCGTTGTTGCGCTCCATCCTGTCCCGAACGAAGTTTGTACTCCAAAAACAGCCAACGACAAATCCCAGAGAGAAAAGTGTGGTGCCGATGAACAGCTGGATTAGTAGGATCATTAAAGGAACCCTCCTGCCTTCATCTCTTACATTCCCCTCGATTAAACAAAAATACGGCAGATCGTGTATAGGTTGTACTAAGGATGGAGTAGTAACGCCCGATACCATGCGCACCACGCTGTAATCGTTTCAGATTACGCCGCAGGGTTTGTTACACCCAGCACGGCACCCCCAAACATGTTGCTTGTGCTCAGGCGGCAGATCGGGCAAAGGGCTCGCCCGTGCTGCGGCCAGAGATGGTCGTCGTATGTGATTCCCGAGACGACAGCCGGAGGGGCGTCCGCATGGTGCGGCGTCAGCGATCGGCCAAAAGAGAGAGACGAGACACATGGCTCTATACGAGCACGTGTTCCTTGCGCGCCAGGATCTGGCACAAGCGCAGGTGGACGCCCTGGCGGAAACCGCCACCAAGATCGTGAACGATAACGAAGGCCGGGTCGTCAAGACCGAGAGCTGGGGTCTGCGTAGCCTGGCGTACAAGATCGCCAAGAACCGTAAGGCGCATTACGTGATGCTCGAAATCGACGCCCCTGCCGGTGTCGTCGCCGAGCTCGAGCGCCAGACGCAGATCAACGAAGACATCATCCGCTACATGACCGTCAAGGTCGACGCGCTCGAAGAGGGCCCGACCGTGATGATGCGCAAGTCCGAGCGCGACCGTGAGCGTCGTGGCGACCGCGAAGGCGGCCGTGAAGGCCGTGGCGATCGTCCTGACCGTGGCGACCGCCCGCGTCGTGACTTCGATAGCGAATAAGGACGTATAGACCATGGCACGCCCATTTTTCCGCCGCCGCAAGAGCTGCCCGTTCTCCGCAAAAGACGCTCCCCGGATCGATTACAAAGACGTCCGGTTGCTCCAGGGCTTCGTGTCCGAGCGTGGCAAGATCGTCCCGTCGCGCATCACTTCGGTGAGCGCTAAGAAGCAGCGCGAACTCGCCCAGGCGATCAAGCGTTCGCGTCATCTGGGCCTTCTGCCCTACATCGTTAAGTAAGGAGCGGCTGAGATGGATGTCATCCTGCTGGAACGCGTCGACAAGCTCGGCAACATCGGCGACGTCGTCAAGGTGAAGGACGGGTTCGCCCGCAACTTCCTCCTGCCGAACAAGAAGGCGCTTCGCTCCAACGAAGCCAACCGCAAGGTCTTCGAGAAGAACCGCGAGAACATCGTTGCCGAGAACGCAGCGCGTCGTTCGGAAGCGGAAGTCGAAGCCAAGGACATCGACGGCACGACCGTGACGTTGATCCGTCAGGCATCGAACACCGGCCAGCTGTACGGCTCGGTTGCGGTTCGCGATCTGATCGAGATCCTCGAGGCCGAAGGCCACAAGGTGTCGAAGTCGGCGATCGTGCTCAACAAGCCGATCAAGGCCATTGGCCTCTATGAGGTCAAGGTTTCGCTGCACCCGGAAGTGTCGGTGACGATCAAGGTCAACATTGCACGCTCGCCCGAAGAGGCGAAGATGCAGGCCGAGGGCGTCAACGTCATGGAAGCCATGTTCGAAAAGGACGAGGCTGGCTTCGTTGAGGATTACGATCCCAACGCAGAGCCCGGCGCGACCGCCGAGGTTTCGTCGAACCAGGACGACGCTGAGGCACCTGCCGCGGCTTAAGTCACTCGGTTACGATACGAAAAGGGCCGTCCGGAGTGATCCGGGCGGCCCTTTTTCGTTTGTCTGCCGGGTGTCGCTCGGCCGACTTGGGTCAGGCTTAGCCGGTGACCGCGCACGCCCCGACAAGCGCTGCGAGCGGGATGAGGGCGAAGACGACGGGAAGAACTTTGGTCATGGGGAGATCCGATACGGCGATGGGGGCTGTTGTCGTGTAAATGCACCGCTCGGCATTTGTGTCCGCCAGATGAACGAAACGCCGGGTTTCACCTTCCCCCGCACGGTTCGTCTCGACCACGCGCGAAACGAACAGTAGCGAGCCGCGGCTATTTCCGGCCGAATAGCCGTTCGATGTCGCCATGCGCCAGCTTCACCCATGTTGGGCGCCCGTGGTTGCACTGCCCCGAATGCGGGGTGACTTCCATTTCGCGGAGCAGCGCGTTCATCTCGGCGACCGACAGGATCCGCCCTGCCCGCACCGAACCGTGACACGCCATCGTCGCGGCGACGTAATCGAGTCGTTCCCGCAACGACAAGGCCTCGTCGAACGCGGCGAGCTCGTCGGCGAGATCGGTCACCAGTCCGGTGACGTCGCTCTGCCCGAGCATCGCAGGCACACCGCGGACGAGCATTGCGCGCGGGCCGAAACGGTCGAGGTCGAGGCCGAAGTCGCTGAGCTCGGCAGCGCGTGCCTCGAGCCGGTCACAGGCGGTTTCCTCCAGCTCGATGACTTCGGGGAGCAGTAGCGCCTGACTGGCGACTCCGCCGGACGCCATCGCCTTGCGCATCCGTTCGAGCACGAGGCGTTCATGCGCGGCGTGCTGGTCCACGAGGATCAGCCCGTCCTGCGCCTCGGCGACGATGTAGGTCTTGGCGACCTGACCGCGGGCTACGCCCAAGGGGAAGTCGACCGTTTCCGGGGGTGGGGCGTAGGCGGGTTCGGCGCGGGCTAGTGGGGGTGGGGTGAAGAAGGCGCGGCGGTCGTTGAGGGAGTAGGAGCGTTGATCCAAGGATAGCCCCTCCCCTTCAGGGGAGGGGTGGGGGGTGGGGGGTGTCTCACCGAGCCGGAGTTCTGCTGGACTTCCCCACCCCAACCCCTCCCCTGAAGGGGAGGGGCTAGATTCTCGAGTCCATGCCGCTAGCGCACTCTCGGTTGGGCGCTGGCTGCGATGCCCCGCCTCGTCCAGGGCCCGGCGTAACCCGCTGACAATCAGCCCGCGCACCAGCGCGGGGTCGCGAAACCGCACTTCGGTCTTCGCCGGATGCACGTTGACGTCGACCGCATCGGGCGGAACGTCGAGGAACAGCGCCACCACCGCATGCCGGTCGCGCGGCATCATCTCGGCATAGGCACCGCGGATCGCGCCGATCAGCAGACGATCCTTTACCGGACGCCCGTTGACGAACAGATATTGGTGATCCGCGATTCCGCGATTGAAGGTCGGCAGCCCGGCAATCCCGCCAAGCCCGATCCCCTCACGGACGAAATCGATCCCCACGCCATTCTCGACCAGCCCGCGATCGGTCAGCCCCGCGACGCGGTCGGGCAAGGTCTCGTCCGCGCTGACGGACAGCGACCGCCGTCCGTCGTGCTCGACCGAGAAGCCGACGTCAGGCCGCGCCATCGCGAGACGCCGCACCACGTCCATGCACGCCGCGAACTCAGCGCGCGGCGAGCGCAGGAACTTGCGCCGCGCCGGCACGCGGGCGAACAGTGCCTCGACCCGCACCCGAGTCCCCGGCGGGATCGCGGCGGGGCCTTCCGACTCCAGCACGCCATTGTCGATCACGCGCGACCAACCTTCCACACCGGGCATGCGGCTCTCGAGCGTCATCCGCGCAACGCTCGCAATCGACGGCAACGCCTCGCCGCGAAAACCGAGCGTGCTGACCGCTTCGATCGCCTCGTCCGGAAGCTTCGACGTCGCATGGCGTTCGAGCGCGAGCGCCATGTCGGCGGGGTTCATCCCACAGCCGTCATCGGTCACTTCGACCAGGTCGGTCCCGCCCCCCGCCAGCCGCACCGCGATCCGCGTCGCGCCCGCGTCGATCGCATTCTCGACCAGCTCCTTCAACGCGCTGGCTGGCCGTTCCACCACTTCACCGGCAGCGATACGATTGACGAGATGTTCGGGGAGGCGGCGTATTGACATGCCTTAAGCTCTAGCCCAAGCGACGGCATCCCGCGAGCTGTATCCGTGACTTAACCAGGGCGTGAGCGTCGCTCTGAAAGCCATGGGTTTAAGCACTTCGCGGGGGCGAAATGCGACCTGCCGGAAGCCACCGCACCCGGCGTGAAACGGAACGATCCATGGGCTTTTTCTCGAATCTTTTTCGCTTTTCCTCGCACGACATGGCGATCGATTTGGGGACCGCCAATACGGTCGTCTATCTGCGTGGGCGCGGCATCGTGCTCAACGAGCCCTCGGTCGTCGCGGTCGAGACGCTGAACGGCGTCAAGCGCGTCAAGGCCGTCGGTGACGACGCCAAGCTGATGATGGGCAAGACCCCGGACAGCATTCAGGCGATCCGCCCGCTTCGCGACGGCGTCATCGCCGATATCGACGTGGCCGAACAGATGATCGCCCACTTTATCCGCAAGGTTCACGGCGGGCAGCGACGCTTCATGCGCTGGCCGCAGATCGTCATTTGCGTTCCCTCGGGTTCGACCTCGGTCGAGCGCCGCGCGATCCGCGATGCCGCGTCGAACGCTGGCGCGTCGCAGGTCTGGCTTATCGAGGAGCCGATGGCCGCCGCGATCGGGGCGGACATGCCCGTGACCGAGCCGATCGGCTCGATGGTCGTCGACATCGGCGGCGGCACGACCGAAGTCGCGGTGCTGTCGCTGCGCGGTCTCGCCTACACCACGTCGGTGCGCGTCGGCGGCGACAAGATGGACGAGGCGATCGTCTCCTACGTCCGTCGCAACCACAACCTGCTGATTGGCGATGCGACCGCGGAGCGGATCAAGCAGGAAGTCGGCGTCGCCAAACCGCCGCTCGACGGGATCGGCCTGACGATCCACGTCAAGGGCCGAGATCTCGTGAATGGCGTGCCCAAGGAAATCCAGATCAACCAGGGCCAGATCGCCGAGGCGCTCAGCGAACCGGTCGGCCAGATCGTCGAGGGTGTCCGCATCGCGCTCGAGAATACCGCGCCCGAGCTGGCAGCGGATATCGTTGATCAGGGCATCGTCCTCACCGGCGGCGGCGCGCTGCTCAAGGGCATCGACGAGGTTCTGCGCGACGAGACCGGGCTGCCCGTCACAATCGCGGACGACCCCCTCACCTGCGTCGCGCTCGGCACCGGGCGTGCGCTCGAGGATCCGATCTACCGTGGTGTGTTGCACAGCGCATGAGGCGTACGGCGGCTGTGGTCGCTGTTTGAGACATATGGTTCGTTTGCGAGGACGGGTTCGCGAAACCCTACGCAGCGCAGACGGCCATCGCTACAGATCGTAGCATCAGGCGGCCCTTGGGCCTTTGGATGGGGGTAACATGGCGCCGCCTCGCAATCGGCGCCCGGGTTTTTCGCGGCGGGCGCAATATGGTTTGTTTCTCGGCTATGTAATTGCCGCCGCCGGTTCGCTGGTCGCTGCGGTGCTGTTGGCGCTGTCGGCGATCGATCCGCCGGCATTCGCGGTCCTGCGCGCGAGCGTCGCGGAAGTGACGACGCCCATATCGTCGGGCCTATCGAGCGTCGGCCAGTGGTTCGGCGCAATTCCCGGAAGCGTCGGCAGTTACTTCGGAGTGAAGGCCGAGAACGAGCGCCTGCACAAGCAACTGCGCGACCAGCACGCGCTGTTCATGCGCGCGCGTTCGCTCGGCTATGAGAATCGCCGCCTGACCGCGCTGCTGCGGCTGCGCGAGCGCATCGCCGAGCCCGTCGTCACTGCGCGCCTAGTGAGTTCGTCGGCCACAAGCACGCGTCGCTTCGCAGTGCTCAATGCCGGATCCTGGCAGGGAGTCGCATCGAGCCAGCCGGTCGTCGGGCCGGATGGATTGGTGGGTCGCGTCCTGGAGACGGGGCCCAACAGCGCACGCGTGTTGTTGCTGACCGATCCGGAAAGCGTCGTGCCGGTCCGCCGGACCCGCGACGGCATGCCCGCGCTTGCGGCCGGGCGCGGCGACGGGCTGGTCGACATCCGCTCGGTCGCAACCGCAACCGCGCCGTTCGGACCGGGCGACGTCTTCGTGACTTCGGGTATCGGCGGGATCTATCCCCCCGACGTTCCGGTCGCGCACGTCATCCGCCGTGGCCGCGAAGCCGGTCTTGCGCGAACCTATGCGCAGCCCGACACGCTCGACTATGCGATGGTCGAGCGCGCCTTCATGCCCGCCCCACCCCCGCTGACGGTCCCCAAGCCCGCGCCCAAGCCGACCCCCAAGCCAAAGCCCACACCGACTGCTGCGAAGCCAGCCACACGATGAGCCAGATCCGCGGCCCCTTCGACGAGCCACCAGATACGAGCTTCTCGCGCTTCGTGCCCGCGCTGTCGGTCGTGATCGCCTCCACCTTCGCGGTGTGGCCCGTGATCGCAAGCTTCCCGGTGTTTCCCCCGCTCGGGCTGCTGATGCTGCTCGGCTGGCGGCTGTCGCGCCCGCTGAGCCTGCCGGTATGGGCGGCGTTACCGCTCGGGCTGTATGACGATCTGCTGAGTGGACAACCGCTGGGCAATGCGATGCTGTTCTGGACCTTGTGCTTCTTCATGATCGACCTGATCGACCAACGCGTCGTGTTTCGCGATTTCTGGCAGGACTGGCTGATCGCGGGTGGGTCGATTTGCTTCTGCCTGATCCTCGGTCGGCTCGTCGCTTCGCCGCTTGCCGCGCACGTCGACACGCTTTTGATGCTGCAGATTGCGGTAACCACCTTGTTGTTTCCCCTCGCGACGCGCATCTGCACGATGCTCACGCGCGAGGAGGAAACGGTGTGAACGGGCCGACCTTCGGCAATTCGAACAAGATGATGACCGAAGCCGCGCAAAGTTTCAGCTTTTCGCGGCGTGCGGTGCTGCTCGGCTTCGGCCAGGGTGCGGTGGGTCTGGCGCTGGCGGGACGCATGGCGTGGCTGTCGGTGGCCGAGAACGAGCATTACACCACCCTGTCGGAGAGCAACCGCGTCAACATGACGCTGGTGCCGCCGCGGCGGGGCTGGATCGTCGATCGCCACGGTGCGCCGATCGCCAACAACCGTACCGATTTCCGGGTCGACATCATCCCGGACCGGCTCGAGGACAAGGACCGTGTGCTCGCGTTGCTGCGTGATATCCTGCGGTTGCCGCCCGAGGAGATGGAACGGCTCAATGCGGACCTCGCCCATGCGGCGGGCTTCCAGCCCGTGCAGGTAGCCGAGAACCTCGACTGGGAGCGGTTCGCCGCGGTCAGCGTGCGGCTGCCCGAGCTCCCGGGCGTCGCCCCGACGCGGGGCTTTTCGCGCAGCTATCCGGCTGCGGCGGCGGTCGCGCATCTGACGGGCTATGTCGGTGCGGCTTCGGCCGATCAGTACAAGCAGACGCACGATCAATTGATGGTCACACCGGGATTCAAGCTCGGCAAGGATGGCCTTGAAAAAACGCTGGAAAAGACCTTGCGCGGCGTCGCGGGACAAAAGCGCGTCGAGGTAACCGCGCGCGGCAAGCTGGTCGCCGAGCTTGCTACCCGGCCTGACCAGCCCGGCCAGAACACGCGCCTTACGATCGACGCTGGGTTGCAGGAATATGCCGCACGGCGCCTGGGGACCAATTCGGGATCGGTCGTCGTGATCGATTGCCTGACCGGCGAGATGCTCGCGATGGTCTCGATGCCGGCCTATGATCCCAATGCCTTCTCCGACGGGATCAGCCATCTCGAATGGAAGATGCTGTCGGATAACGACCATGTTCCGTTGATGAACAAGGTTCTGCAGGGGCTGTATCCGCCGGGATCGACGGTCAAGCCGATGAACGCGCTGGCGTTGCTCGAGGCGGGCGTGGATCCGCGTCAGCGGATCAACTGCACCGGCGCGATGCGGCTCGGGACCGGGGTGTTCCATTGCCACAAGAAGCGTGGGCACGGTCCGCTCGACATGAAGAATGCGGTGATGCAGAGCTGCGACATCTATTTCTACGAGATGGTCCGCCGGCTCGGCTACGACCGGATCGCGCCGATCGCGCGGACGGTCGGGCTGGGACAGAAATTCGACCTGCCGTTCGGTTCGCAACGCTATGGCACGATGCCGGATCCTGCGTGGAAGTTACGGAAATACAAGGCGGACTGGACCGTTGCGGATTCGCTCAACGCGTCGATCGGCCAGGGCTATGTGCTGTCCAATCCGCTGCAACTGGCGGTGATGGCGGCTCGGCTGGCGTCTGGCAAACACCTCGAACCCAGCATTCTGGCCAGCCGGATCCATCATAACGCGGCACCCCTGCCCTATGACGCCGCGCATCTCGCGCTGGTCCGCGACGCGATGTACGGCGTCGTCAACCAAGGCGGCACCGGCGGCGCGGCGCGCATGCTGATCCCGGGCGTGTCGATCGCGGCGAAGACCGGCACCGCGCAGGTCCGCCGCATCTCGATGGCAGAGCGTGGATCCGGCGTGCTCAAGAACGCGTCGCTGCCGTTCAAGCTACGCGATCACGCGTTGTTCGTGTGCTTCGCGCCAGCCGACAATCCGCGGTACGCCGCCAGCGTCGTGCTGGAGCATGGCGGCCATACCGTACGCAATCTCGATTCACCGTTGATCGGCCGCGACATCATGACGTGGCTGTTCGACCGCGACCGCGCGATCGCATCGCTGGCGGAGGCCGAGCCGACCTGGGGCGGCGACATTCGTACGCGCATGGCTGCCGAGAGCGCGGCTTACCGCGCAGCCAATGCGCCCAAGCCCGCGGCGGTCCAGACCGAGCTCGGTGCCCCCGCGCCGACAGACGCCCCTGCCGTCCGTGCCGCGGCGGCGGCCGACGCAGCGGCGGCAGAGGCGCTCGCCAACTCCGCGGCGGCGGGCAATACGGTTGCGGAGTCGGGCAGCACGGAGCACGACCTGGAATGAGCAGCCGCAGCATCGTCCCCGCCCCGCTGATCCAGCTCCCGTGGAAGATCATTCTGCTGGTGCTGGCGATCGGGTGTTTCGACCTCCTGATCCTCTATTCTGCCGCGGGCGGCAGCATCAAGCCGTGGGCGATGTCGCAGGGGATCCGTTTCTTCATGCTGCTGGGCGGCGCACTCGCGCTGGCGCGCGTCCCGGAACGCTGGTGGCAGACCGGCGCGCTGCCGGCCTATGTCTTGCTGTGCATCATGCTGGTGCTGGTCGAACTGGTCGGGGCGGTGCGCGGCGGCGGCCAGCGCTGGCTCGACGTCGGGTTCATGCGCCTGCAACCATCCGAGCTGATGAAGCCGTGCATCGTGCTGGCCTGCGCCAAATTCTACGACATGCTGCCGCCCAATGAAACCAGGCGGTTCAGCGCGATCTGGCCCGCGGCGATCCTGATCCTGCTGCCCGCGGCGCTGGTGATGAAACAGCCCGACCTCGGTACCGCACTGATGATCACGATCGGCGGGATCACGGTGATGTTCCTCGCCGGCGTCCCGCTGCGCTTGTTTATCGGGGGAGCGCTCGCACTCGGCGCGGCGGTGCCGATCGCATTCAACTTCGTACTGCACGAATATCAGCGCAACCGCATCCTCGTCTTCCTCGATCCCGAAAGCGATCCGCTCGGAATCGGCTATCACATCAGCCAGTCCAAGATTGCGATCGGATCGGGCGGGATCTTCGGCAAGGGGTTCCTCAACGGCACTCAGAGCCATCTGGACTATCTTCCCGAGGGCCACACTGACTTCGCACTGGCGACGATGATGGAGGAATGGGGGCTGGTCGGCGGAGTGCTGTTGATCGTCGCGTTCGTGCTGATCGTGCAATGGGGCGTGTCGACCGCGCTGCAGGCGCAATCGCGCTTCGCCAAGCTGACCGCCGCGGGACTGGCTGCGACGATCTTCTATTATGTCGCGATCAACATGGCGATGGTGATGGGCATGGCGCCGGTGGTCGGCGTGCCGCTGCCGCTGATCAGCAACGGCGGGTCGAGCCAGATGACCTTCATGCTGTGCCTGGGGATCCTGATGTCGATCGACCGATCAAACCGCAGAAAAGAGACGCGCTGGTAGTTTTTTTGCGGTGCGGTGTAAAAAAGGGTTTGCAACCTCCGCCCACACTGCTAACCGACCGCCTCCCGGCAACGACAGCGCTTCGGCACTGCCCCTACCAAGCGGGAATGGACGCATAGCTCAGTTGGTAGAGCAGCTGACTCTTAATCAGCGGGTCCTTGGTTCGAGCCCAAGTGCGTCCACCACTCCTTATATTGAAATCGTTAGGTTTTTGGTCGAAGCGCGCGAGCGCTCCGGCACGCTTTCCGACACACTCATTTCGTTCTGGCTTCGTCAAGAAACCCGATCGCGGCGTTATAGCTGCGTCGTCCGCCAGCGATCCGACGCGCCTATTCGGCGTTCGCCTTCGATTGACAGCGAGCGTCTTGTGACCGCAGACCGGGCGCACTTCGCCTTCGCCCACGTCGCCAATGCCGCCATGCCGGAAGCCGGTGACCGGCATATCTTTGGGCAGGCCGACGACGTCGAAGATGGCGCTATGGACGTTTGGCAGGAGAGCGCTAGTACCCCCAAAAGGGCCGAGGACTTTCCTTAGATTACCAGGGGTAGCTATGCGTTGTTTCTACGTCACCGTTGTCGCGTTGGCCCTGACTTCGTGTGGGTCGGATAACGGCAGCGCCGCCGATGGAACTGGTACAGCACCGATCACGCCGGTCGCAACACCAACACCGCCCCCAGCACCAGCGCCGACCCCAACGCCGACCCCGACCCCGATATCTTACCGGACTTCGTTCGACTTCCAGGGCGATCGCGTTTTCGACGGGCTCATTACTGCGAGTACGACTCAGACAGTCCCTGCTCACCTCGCGTATGGCGGCCTGGACTCTGGGACGATTACCTACATCGCCGCCAATCAAGCCTTATCTGCGTTTGGAACGACGATCGTACCGGGTCAGATGGGGGCAACGCTGGCGAGGACCGATGCAAATCTGATTTACACTTATATGACCGCCACATCCGGCGCGACCCTTGGTATCTATCGAGCATCGTCAGATGCTATGTACGTTAGCTACCTACGACAGGACGAGCTCGTGAAGCCCGTCCAGATTACGCGCTATGCCTTGGTTGGAGCGCCGACGCTGGCAGCGGAGTTGCCTCTAACGGCTACATCGACCTACCGTGTTACTGTCGCGCAGATAGGCACATCGCCCACAGGCCAGACCCTAGTCGTCGACGGTATGAACCGACGCGTGACAGGATCGGTCTCTGTTGCCCTGACCGGCAAACCGATTGACGTGAGTGTAACTTTCCAAGGCACGTTAGACGCATCGACGGGTCGGCTAGACGGTGTCGCGCGTACATCAGATGGGGCGTACATCGGCGTCTTCCACGGCAGACTCTACGGTCCTTCGGCGGTTGAAGTCGGACTGATTTTCAATCTGATCGACGCCGACGGGAATGATCTGCCCGGCGTACTCGTGGGCCGCAGCAGCTGAGTTCGAATTCGACGTTTGGTTTAACGACACGAAAATGCCGCCAGCAACACAGCTGCCGCGATGGGTTCGATCGGCGTCGATCGATCCATACTCAGGCCGGGTCGTATCGACACCGTGATGCAACTGTTGCAGGCTGCGATGATGTGTAACCGTGCACGCAACAGCTACGAGCCCGAGGCGCTCCATACGCACTTCGGGACAATCTTCGCCGTCGATCGCCCGATGGACAATCGCTTCAATCCAACCGAACTCATGCCCCGTAGCCGGGCTTACGTGATCCGCGAGACGGATCGCGGTCGACACCTGGATGTGATGCGTTGGGACGTTCTTGGCGGTGGTGCGGCGTGGCCGATGACAAACGTGCGCAACCTTGGCCTAGCGCAGTGGCGCGCCCTCGCCGCTAAGCCGGAAAACCGCTGTTTGGTGCCGCTGAGCGAGTTCTGCGAATGGACACCGGAGGCGCACGATCTTGGTGACGGCAAGAAGCCGCTAAAGGGGGAAATGTGGTTCCAGGTAACCGATCAGCCGCTGTTCGCCGTCGCCGGCTTCTGGCAGCCAACCGCCAAGGGCAATGGCTTCACCATGGTGACGTGTAACCCAAACGACCTCGTTGCGCCGATCCATCCGAAAGCGATGATCACCGTCCTGAACCCAGAGGACCACGATCGTTGGTTGCGCGGCAGCTACGACGACGTTGTGGCCCTGCAACAACCCTACGCAGCCGAACGTATGAAGGTTCGCGGGCCGGTATTCCCAACGCGCCATGCCTGAATGTGGCCGTGTGGCGTTGCCCAGGATGGCAAAACCTTGGGTGACCTCCTAGATGTCGTGTTGAAGGGGACCGTGCGATGGCGTTTAAAACGAACCGAGAGAATGCGGAGATCGCCCAGGCGGCCGCAACGTCAGCAACGCTGGAGAACGTTCGGATTCGGGAACAGCGGTCAGCCGACGCTTATGCCGCGTTAGCGACACGAGATGAGCGTATTGCAGCGAAGGCCGCAGCACTGCAGCCCGCGGATCGGAACAATGGTGAGGTCACTAGCGAATGAATTTGGGCGGTGAAATGTCGTTTGCCACTCGACAGTGTGGCGACGCGCATCGCTCTTCATCAGGCCAGAATGCTTCACCGTCTCTTTCAACTCAAACTGTTCGGTAGGGTCTGACTCGCGCTAGCCACCCAGGTTTTCGGTGGTTCACACCGCAGAGCCTAGTGATCCCAGCATCGTCCTCGATGTCGGTTCGTCTATCCCCGGCCCTCGAACTGCGCGATCCACGCTACCAGAGCGCCGGCCATGAGCGGGAATACGACGGCAGCAGCGACGATCAACTGGTGCATTGCGACCCTCCCGAATATCCAACCACACAGTCGCACGCCCGGCTTACCGAAAGGTGAACCATCCTCGCATCGGCTACGCGCCGTGCACGCTTGGTCGACCGCGAACGGATGCTTGCGAACAGGCACGATGCGACGTCTGACCGTGTGCATACGTCATTCCCACCAAACCCGCCCTACCCCGACCCCCACAGTACCGCAGGTTGCGCGCTTTCAACCGGCGAGCAACTGGGATACGCGGGGCGTTCAACAGCTTGTCGATGGCACCTTATGCTTGAAAGTCCTCTCGAAGCCCGCCTGTCGCGGCATCTCACGCTGACCTTCTCCGAACGCGATGCGTTGCGCTGGCTCGAGCGGCGCGAGCGGTCGTTCCGCGCAGGCGATGTCGTGGTCCATGAGGGCGAGGAGAGTGACAGCCTGTATATCGTCGCGAGCGGTTGGCTGCACGGCTCGGTCAAGCTCAAGGACGGCGGGCGGCAGATCCTGCGCTTCTATTTCGTCGGCGACATTACCGCGACCTTCTCGATCGCCTGGGGATATAGCGCCGCCACGCTGCGTGCAGTCAGCGACACGACGCTCTATGAAATGCCCAAGGCCGCGTTCGGGCGGCTGTTTCGTGATCATCCCCGGCTGGGCGCGCTGCTGTTCGCAGTCGCGGCGTCGGAGCAAGTTGCGATGGCGGACCGGCTGACGTCGGTCGGGCGGACCGACGGGTTCACGCGGATCGCCACGCTGCTGCTCGACATCCGGTCGCGATTGCGTGTGGTCGATGGGCTTGCCGGATCGACCTTCGAGCTTCCGCTGACCCAGCAGGATCTTGGCGACGCGGTCGGGCTGACCAAGACGCATGTCAGTCGCTCGCTCAAGGCGCTGGAGGAAACCGGGCTGGTCGAGCGCAACGCGCGCGTGATCCGCATCAACGATGTCGATAGGCTCGCCGAACTCGTCGATTTCCACGATCGCCATGGCGAGGTCGCGACCGATTGGTTGCCCCCGGTCGGCGCACGGGGTGACATGGATCACTCCGAAACGCGCGTGCGGGAACATATGTGACTGCCAACGGGCTTTTTCGCGCCGCGCGCTCGATTCTACGAAGTCCATCCCTGCCATCTGGTTAACGATCCCCTGGCCCGTAGCGGGCGGATGTAGGGATTGAGACATGGCAGAACGGCTTGGCGTGGCGATTGTAGGTGTGGGTGGCGCCGTCGCCACCACCGCGATCGCGGGTATCGAGATGATCAAGGCAGGGTCGAACAGCCTCAACGGGCTTCCCCTCGCCGACCGCGACGTGGCCGGCATGGTCGCATACCGCGATCTGGAATTCGGCGGATGGGATCTGACCGAGGAGTCGCTCGGCGCGTGCGCGCTGCGGCACGGCGTGATCGGCGACAAGGAACTTGCCGACGGTGCCGCCGCACTCAACACGATGCGCCCGTGGAAGGCGGCGGGCAGCACCGGATATTGCGCCAATATCGACGGCAGCAACAAGCTCGAGAGCGGCCACCGCGCTGCCATCCAGCAGATCCAGTCCGATCTGCGGCGCTTCTGTGCGGAAAAGGGGCTCGATCGGGTCGTCGTCGTCAACCTCGCGTCGACCGAGCGTGTCCCGCACGCCGACGATGCCGCGCTGCAATCGCGCGAAGCGTTCGAGCGCGGGCTCGATGAGGATGACGCCGCGATCAGTCCGGCGATGCTCTACGCTTATGCTGCGATCGACTCGGGCACGCCCTACGCCAATTTCACGCCTTCGGTCGCCGCCGACATCGCGCCGCTCGCGGAGTTCGCTGAGGAGCGCAACGTTCCCGTTGCGGGCAAGGACGGCAAGACCGGCCAGACCTTCATGAAGACGGTGATCGCGCCTGCGCTGCGCGATCGCGCGCTCCATGTCGACGGCTGGTTCTCGACCAACATCCTCGGCAACTCGGACGGGCTGGCGCTCGACGATCCCAAGTCGCTGGCGTCGAAGCTTGGCACCAAGGGCAGCGTGCTCAACGACATCCTCGGCTATCCGGTCGAGGATCACATCATCATGATCCATTATTATCGCCCGCGCGGCGACGACAAGGAAGCGTGGGACAACATCGATCTGACCGGCTTCATGGGCCAGAAGATGCAGCTCAAGCTCAATTTCCTGTGCAAGGACTCGATCCTCGCCGCGCCACTCGCGATCGAGATCGCGCGTTGCCTCGACCTTGCGCAACAGCGTGGCGAAGGCGGCGTGCAGGACCAGATGGGGCTGTTCTTCAAGCTGCCGCAGACAAGCGGCGGTCGCAAGCCGGTCCATGCCGTCCCAGAGCAGCAGGCGATCCTCGATCACTGGCTCGACGGCAAGACCGCGTGAGCCCAGCCCCCTTGTCCACCCCGGCGGAGGCCCTCGTGCCCTCCGTCGGGTTGACCCCCGCCGCACTGCCGTTCCTGCGCGAATTGGGCGACCTGAAGCGTATCCATTCGGCAGAGGCCCCGGGGTCGATCGCGGAACGGCTGTTCGCGCTTGGATGGGGGGCGTTGCTGCGAGGCGACCAACCCGCTGTCGTGATGGAACAGATCGTTGGCGCCGCGCTGGTATCGGCGCGTCTCGGCGATCTTGATCTGGCGAGGCTGACCCGGCTCGGGCTCGGCCCGGATGCGGTGCCGGTGCTGCAACGCGCATTCGATGAAGTGACCGGCGATCTCGATCCAGCACTCGCACAGCGACTGCGTACGGCACTTGTGCACGGGCGTCCCGCGCCGGGTGCTGTGCCCAGTTTCGTCGGTAAGCTCGCGCGCCAGCCGCGTGCGGGCGTGACCTCTCCCGGGCAACCGCGCATCCTGCTCCAGCCCGCCGAGAACCACGCCGAACATTGCCTGATGGTCGCGGTCTACGGTGTGCTCGCCAGCGCATGGCACGGCGCTGATCCGGTTGCGGTGTTCCTTGCGGGCATGGCGCACCACTTCCACAATGCCGACATGCCCGACAGCGGCTATTCGGGCGAGATGCTGCTCGGCGACCGGCTCGATACGGCGATCGAGACCGCGCGCGCTGCCTGCCTGGACGAACTCGCGGCGGCAAACCCCGTGTTGGCTACGACCATCGCCGACGCGCTTGCTCCGATCGCGGGCGACACCACCCCCGAAGCGCGCGCCTTCCACGTTGCCGACGTGCTCGACCGAGTCCTCGAAATCGAACAGCATCTGCGTGCCGCGGCGGTAACGATGGACGTCGTGCTCGGTGCTTACGGCCTGGTCCATGACGGCCCGGTCAAGGCATTCCACGACCGCATCCTCGCTGACGCCGGTCTGGCCTGATGCCGGCTAAGGTCTTTCCCGACATGCCGTTGCGCTCGCCGCGCACCGGGCTGCCGCTTGCCTATGATACGCCACATTCGCTCGCCGCGGCGTGCGAACGCTGGCCGGTGGTCGACGGCATCCCCTATCTCAGGGTCGACAGCGAAGGTCTTGCCGCGGTTGCGCTCGATCATCTCGATGCGGGGTGCCCGGACGACGCGCTCGTCGCGCTGCTGACCGATCAGGATTCGTGGTGGACCGGGCCGGCAACCGACCTCGCGGAGCTCAAGCAACTGGCGCGCGAGCGCGACACGCTGTCGCTGCGCGCGGCGATGGGGTTGCTGCGGCTTGGCCCGGTGGCGGATTACTTTGCCTATCGTTGGAGCGATCCCACGTATCTCGCGGGACTGGCGCTGCTCGAGACGCACGACGCTACCCCCGCCAGCGCCTTCGAACTTGCCTGCGGGATTGGCCATTACCTGCGGGAACTGACGCGCCGCGGGACCGAATGCCTCGGTGCAGACGTGGTGTTCGCCAAATGCTGGCTCGCCAAACACTGGGTCGCGCCCGATGCGAACTACGTCGTGTTCGACGCCGCCGCGCCGTGGCCGATTGCCGACGCGCGGTTCGACCTGGTGATGTGCCACGACGCCTTCTACTTCCTCCCCGACCAGGCGGAGGTCGCCGCCCGGCTGCGCGCCGCCCGCACCGCAGGAGGCACGCTCGCAATCAGTCATCTGCACAATGCGGGGCACGCCGGAGGCGCAATGGGGCCGGCACTGTCCGCCTCGGGCTGGGCTGCGCTTTTTCCCGACGCACAGGTTTATGATGAACGCGCGTTGCTCGTCGCGTTGCTCGGGGGCACGGTCGCCGCCCCGAGTGGCTGGGCACCGGAACCCGCTGTTGAAGCGTGGTCGCTTGTCGAAGGTGCGGGACCGCCGCGTCCGGTCGCACGTGGGCTGGCGATGCCGCCGGCCGGGGCCGTGCTGCAGCGCAATCCGCTGCTCGGCGACGATGGATCCGTCCGCTGGCCGTCGACGCGCTATCAGGACGAATATGCTGCGGGCTGCTTCTGGGCACGCCCTGCCGACGCCTTGCCCTTCAAGGCGGACGACATCCGCCTGCGGCGCCTTGTCGATCTGCCGGAGCGATGGTGATGCGGTGGGGAATTGTAGGCTTCGGCTGGGTAGCACGCGATTACATGGCACCCGGTATCGTCGCGGCGGGCGGGACGGTGACGGCGGTGGCCGACCCCTCCCCGGAATCGCGCGCGCGGGCGGAACGACTGGGGATCGCCGCGTTCGAGACGACCGAGGCGATGCTGGCGTCGGGACTGTGCGACCTCGTCTATATCGCGACTCCCAACGATGCGCATCTCGCGCCCGTCCGCGCGTGTGCGGCGGCGGGGATTCCGATGCTGTGCGAGAAGCCGATCGCCGCGTCGCTCGAGCAGGGCGAGGCGATGGCGGCCGCGGTCGCGGACGGCCCGCTGTACGGCACTGCGTTCGACCAGCGGCATCACCCCGCGCATCGCCGGATCGCGGAGGCGGTCGCGGATGATGCGATCGGTCGCCCGGTCGCGATCCGTATCCTCTACGCCTGCTGGGTCGACCCTGACTGGACCCCCGACGGCGGCGCGCACGACAATTGGCGCGCCGATCCGGTCCGTGCAGGCGGCGGCGCGGTGATCGATCTTGCGCTCCACGGGCTCGACCTCGCCGAGCGCTTGCTGGGGGAACCGCTGGTCGACCTGTCGATCGCGCTGCAACGCCGGATTCACGCCTATGCGGTCGACGACGGCGGGATGCTGAGCGCCCGCTCCGCCTCGGGTGTGCTGTTCCAGAGCCACGTTGCCTATAACTGCGCGGAGAACCTGCCGCGCCGTCGGCTCGAGGTGCTGGGCGAGCGCGGATTGCTGATCGCGACCGACACCATGGGCCAGACCGCTGGCGGCATGCTGGTCCAACAATGCGGCAGCACCGGCGCGCAGACCCCGCTCGCCTTCGACACCGCGACCTCGCCCTTCGCCGCGCAGGCCGCTGCGTTCATGGCGGCGGCACGCGGCGGGCCGCATGATTTTTCGATGCCCCGCGATCTGGCGCTGATGCGCCTGTTCGACCGGGCCTATCAGGAAGCACGATCATGCCTCTGAGCTGGTTCGCCTGCGCCAATTGCGGGTTCTGGCAGCGCCATTTCGCGCCGCCAGATTGCCCGGTCTGCACCGATGTCCGCAACGATCTGCCCGAGGACGGCTGGCGGTTCCTCCCCGAGTCCGACGTCGCCGCAACGCACGACGGAGCCGCGCGCGAAGTCGCGCCCGGCCTGTGGGCGTTCACCACCACCCCCGCGCTGGGGCTCGCCGGTACCGGCTGGCTGATCGTGCGCGACGGCGGCAACATCGCGTTCGAAGCAGCACCCTATTATTCGGACGCGATGCTCGACCAGATCGAAGCGCTCGGCGGGATCGCGTTTCTCGCGGCAAGCCATGCGCACGGCTATGGCGCGCTATTCCAGCTTCAGCGCCGGTTCGACCCCGCGGTGGTCGCGATCCAGCGCGACGATCTGCAGCTGACCAAGGCGTTCCGCGTCACCATGCCGTTCGACGACACGCTCGAACTCGCACCGGGCTACACGCTGCATCATGTCGGCGGACATTATGAGGGGCAGGCCGCGCTCCACGATGCGCCGGGACGCCGGCTGTTCTGCGGCGACATGTTCAAGATCGACCAGGACCCCGCCGGCCGCTCGCACGCGATTTCAAGCCACAAGGCGTTCCACAAGGATATTCCGCTGACTCACGCCGAACTCCGCCGCTATCGCGACGCCATCGCCCCGCTCGAGTTCGACGCGGTTCTGACCCCGTTCGAATATGCCCCCGAGGTCAATCGCGCGGTGACGCTTGCCGCGCTCGACGATGGGCTCGCGCGGGCACCCGGCGTGCGGAAGCTCGCGCTGTGAGGACCGGACTCCCCGCCGATCTCGGCCCCGCCGCGCACGCGTATCTCGATGCGTTCCCCAAGGGCGATGTCGTCGCCTTCCCGATCCACCCGCTCGACCGGCTCGGCCTTCCCGTCTGGGTCGTCGCGCTGTTCCCGGAAGATCCCGCGCTTGGCGGGATCATGCCGTACGGCGTCGGCTATGGCGCGACCGACGAAGCCGCGGTGCTCGGCGGGCTTGGCGAGATCGCCGAGATGGTGTGGCCGACGCTGACGCTCGGCGCGCGCCGCAAGACGCGCGGGAGCTATGCCGATCTGGTCCGCAGCCTCGGCGCGCGCGCTGTTGCCGATCCGCTGACCTTGTGCCTGCCCGCGGGGTCGCCGGTCGATCACGCGACGGTGCTCGAATGGGTGGAAGCCAGGCGCTGGGCGGATGGCTCCAGCGTGCTCGTGCCGATCGACCTCGCGGCTTATTCCTCGAAGGAGCTGACCGCCGGTTACCAGCCGTTCACGACGATCATCTCGAACGGGATGGGCGCCGGCCCCGACCTCGACTGGGCGATCGGGCACGGGCTGTGCGAGATCCTCCAGCGCGACGGCAACGGGCTACTGTTCCGCGCGCTCGACCGCGGGGTGATGCTCGATCTCGACACCAGCCTCGCGCCCTCGACCACCGCGATCCTCGAGCGGTTCGAGGCGGCGGGGATCCGCGCGATGCCCAAGTTCGCGACCGACCAGTTCGGGATGCCCAACCTCTATTGCGTCGGGGTCGACGAACGCATGCCCCCCGCCGCGCCGATCATGGTGACCGCGTGCGGCGAGGCGTGCCATTCGGACCGCACCGCCGCGCTCGACAAATGCCTGACCGAATTTGCCGCAAGCCGCGCACGCAAAGCCTTCGCGCACGGCCCCGCCGATCTCGTCGCGCAGGTCGCGCCCGCGGGCTACGTCGCGCGGTTCATGGCGCAGGCCGGGGGTGCCGCCAAATCGAGCGACAGCCGCGCGTTCGAGGCGATGCGTGACTGGACCGGGCGCGATGCCGCGACTCTGCGAGGGTGGCTCGCGGACTCGGTGCTGTCAGAACGTGGATCGCACCGCTTCGACGCCTTGCCCACGCTCCCCGCACCCGATGGCCATGCGCGTGCCGCTGCCGCCCGCGCCGCGGTCGAGGCGGCGGGGTTCGATGTGCTCTATGTCGACATGTCGCCCGCCGACCGCGCGATCTCGGTGGTCAAGGTCATCGTCCCCGGGATGGAGGTCGAGACGATGAGCTATTACCGGATTGGCGCGCGCAACACCGAGAAGCTGCTCGCGCTCGATTCCCCGCTGATCCGGTTCGGCGCGGAGGAGAGCGAGACGCTGCGCCGCATCCGGCTGACTCCCACGGATGCCGAACGCCTTGGCCATCCGCTGTTCGATACCGCCGCCGCCGATGCGCTCGTCGGGCCGCTCTACCCGCTCTACCGCGAGCCCGAGGCGCATCACGTCGCCTTCGTCGGCGACCGGGGGGTCGCATGAGCCTGCGCTATGCCTACAACACCAACGGCGCGGCGAACCACCGGCTCGACGATGCGCTGCGGCTGATCGCGGATGCGGGCTATGCCGGGGTCGCGCTGACGCTCGATCATCATCACCTCGATCCGTTCGCGCCGCGCTGGGAACAGGAAGCGGACCGCGTCGCCGCGTTGCTTCGCACATTGTCGCTCGGCAGCGTGATCGAGACCGGCGCGCGCTATCTGCTGGATCCGCGCCAGAAGCATGAACCGACGCTGGTCACCCCCGATGCCGACGGGCGGGCGCGGCGTGTCGCGTTCCTGTGCCGCGCGCTCGACGTGGCGGCACGGCTCGGCAGCGAGACCGTGTCGTTCTGGGCGGGCGTTCCAAAGACGGGCGTCGATCCCGCCGAGGCGCGGTCGTGGCTCGATGCGGGGCTGGAGCAGGTGCTCGACCATGCCGAGCGGGTCGGCGTCGACGCAAGCTTCGAACCCGAGCCGGGTATGCTGATCGAGACCGTCGGCGACTACGACACGCTGGTCGCACGCCATCCGCGGCTCAGGCTTGCGCTCGATACGGGGCATTGCCTCGTCACGCAGGATATCGACCCCGCGGAGGCGATCCGGCGCTATGCCGCGCGGATCGGCACCGTTGCGGTCGAGGACATGCGCCGCGGTGACCATACGCACCTGCCCTTCGGTGAGGGCGACATGGACATGCCCGCGGTCCTCGCTGCACTGGAAGCGATCGGATTCACGCGGCTGGTCTGCGTCGAACTGTCGCGTGAAAGCCCGCGCGCGCATGCCGCCATTCCGGAATCGATCGCCTATCTGCGGAGCATCGCGGCATGAGAATCTGCTTCGTCTCGCGCCGGTTCTTTCCGGCGATCTCGGGCATGTCGATCTATGCGATCAACCTGCTGCGCCAACTGGTCGCGGCGGGCGACGACGTGACGATGGTGAGCCAATATTACGGCGATCCGGCGCGCGCCTCGGTCTATGGCGGCGGCCCGCCGCCCGCGGTGCCGGGGGTGCGCGTGATCGGGATGGAAGCGCTCGGCGAGCAGGCCGGGGGCGACTTCGAACGCGACGTCGACGCGCTGATCGAAGCGATCTCCGCCGAGCACGCGCGCGCGCCGTTCGATGTGCTCCATGCGCAATATGGCTATCCGACCGGCTGGGCGACGCTGCTCGCGGCAGAGCGGCTGGGTGTCCCGTGCGTCGTCTCGATCCAGGGTGGCGACGGGCATTGGGTCGGCTCGTGCTGCGACACCCACCGCATCGCGATGGAGCGCGTGCTCGATCATGCGGGCGCGTTGCTGATCGGCGGCAACAGTTTTGCGGGAGAAGTCCATGACCGGCTTGGAACCCCGCTCGACCGCTTCACGATCGTTCCCGGCGCGGTCGATACCGACCGCTTCACTCCCGGCGAGCCCGATCCCATGGGTCCCGTGCGGCTGTTTTATCATGGCCGGGTCGACCGGCGCAAAGGCGTGCTCGACATGCTGCATGCGCTGCCGGATGTCGCAGGCGACTGGCGCTGCACGGTGTCGGGGATCGGCCCGGATTACGAACCTGCACGCGCGCTCTCCGCAAAGCTTGGGCTCGGCGACCGTGTGACCTTCACCGGCTATGCCGAATATGACGCCGTTCCCGTGCTGTACCGCGCGCATGACGTGTTCGTGTCGCCGACCTATGCCGAGGGGTTTTCGAACACCATCCTGGAGGCGATGGCATGCGGGCACGCGGTGCTGTCGTGTCGCTCGGTCGGGGTGGTGGATTGCATCCGCGATGGCGAGAACGGGCTGCTGGTCGAAGCAGGCGATATCCCCGCGCAGACCGCCGCGCTGTCGCGGCTCGTCACCGATGCCACGCTGCGCCGGCGACTGTCGCACGCGGCGCTGGAAGAATGTCGCCGGGTCTATAGCTGGGACGCGGTGGGCAAGCAGATCCGGCAGATCTACCAGGATCTGCGCGGCACCCGGCCGGCGCAGGGGATCGATCCGCACATCGCGATCGCCCCGTGCCACTTCCGTGCCGAACCGCACCTGCTGTGACGCACATTGTCGCGATCTCGCCGCATCTCGACGATGCCGCCTTTTCGGTCGGGGGTTTGCTCGCGTCGCGTGCGCGCGCGGGGGACCGGGTGACGATCGTCACCTGTTTCACCGGCAACGTCGCCGAGCCGACCGGCTTCGCGCTTGCCTGCCAGCTCGACAAGGGGCTCGGACCGGAGGTCGATTACATGGCGCTGCGCCGTGCCGAGGATCATGCCGCGTGCGCGGTGATCGGTGCAACCGCGGTCCATCTGCCACTGCTCGAGGCACCCCATCGCGGCTATGCGAGCGCACCAGAACTGTTCGCCGCGCGGCGGGACGATGACGCCATGCTCGCGCCGTTGAGCGCGGCGCTTGCCGAGCAGATCGCCCTGCTATCCCCCGACCTTCTGCTCGGGCCGCTCGCGATCGGCAATCATGTAGACCATTGGCTGGTCCGCGACGCACTCGAAACGTGCGGTGCGCCGATATTGTTGTGGGAGGATTGGCCGTACCTGACCCGTGCCGCGGATCGCAGGACCGACCGGCCGGCCCTCGTCCATCCGCTCGATGACGCCGACCGGGCCGCGCGGATAGCGATGTGCGCGGCCTATACTTCACAGCTCGGTTTCCAGTTCGGATCGCTCGAAGCGATGGAGACGGCGGTTCGTGCGGTGGAGGCCGAACGGCTTTTCGACGGCTGATTGTCGCCGGATACGGCATCGTGATTGACTCCGCCCCCCGGATGCCAAAATGCAGCGTCGGATCCTTGTCGTTCGATCCTCCTCCAACCGAGCTTTCTTCATGACCGAAGTTTCTGTCGTCACGCTGGGAAAAGGGCGCCCGGATCATCTCGTCAACGTCGTGCGCGGGTTGATGCGCCAGACCCTGCCGCCCGCCGAGCTGATCGTCGCGGTGATGCAGGACGATCTGTACGACCTCCCCGACACCCCCTTCCCGATCCGGCAGATCAAGGTCGTCGCCGACGCGCTGCCGCTGGCCGAAGCGCGCAACGTCGCGGCGCGTGCGGCAACCGGGGACGTGCTCGTCTTCCTCGATATGGACTGTATCCCGACGCCAACGCTGCTCGCCGACTATGCCGGGTTCATCGCGGACCTCGACGGCCTGTTGATGGGCGAAGTGCTGTACCTGCCGGGCGGGGCGACCGACGGCGACTGGTCGTATGACGCCTTCGCCAAGGTTGCGGTCAAACATTCCGACCGGCGCGGCCCGCCGCACGAGGGGATCGAGATCTGCAACGATTATCGTTGCTTCTGGTCGCTCAACTTCGCGATGCGGCGCGCGACGTTCCTGTCGCTCGGCGGGTTCGACGAACGCTATTCAGGTTATGGCGGCGAGGATACCGACTTTGGCAAGGTGGTCGACACTGCGGGCATCCCGATCGCGTGGATCAAGGGCGGGCTCGCCTATCATCAATATCATCCGCACCACATGCCGCCGGTCCACCATCTCGACAGCGTCGTTCGCAATGCCGAAGTGTTCGAAGCCAAATGGGGCTATCGCACGATGGGCCACTGGCTGCAGGCGTTCCGCCTGATGGGTCTGGTCGATCTCGCGCCGGGGCAGCCGATTCGCATCCTGCGCCGCCCGGACGACGCCGATCGCGCGTTGACCGGGCAGCAGAGCCACCAGCCCTATGCCAATACCACCACCGTCATCCGTTTGCTGGAGGACCGCCTCGCGGCGTCCGAGCAAGCGCGGTCGACCGGATGAGGATCGCGGTCCTCGGGCATGTCCGACAACGCATCGGACAGCCCTTTGCGGGCGGGATGGAATCGCACTGCTGGCATCTCGCGACCGGGTTGCAGGCGCGCGGGCATGACGTCGTGCTGTTCGCGTCCGGCGACAGCGACCTCGGCCTGACGCTCGATCCGGTCCTGCCGGTCCATTACGAAAAGGCGTTCCCGGGTGCCGAGCATCGCGGCTACGCCCCGCTGATCGCGCATATCGACGCAGGCTATGAAGCCGCGTGCGACCGGATCGCCGGCGGCGGGTTCGACGTGGTGCACAACAACAGCCTCCACCGCTTCCCGATCGAACCGGGTCGCACGGCCAGGGTGCCGACCGTCACGTCGCTCCACGTCCCGCCCTATGACGCGCTGCGCTGGTTCGTCCACGCAAGCGCGGTGCCGGGCCACCGCCTGACCGTCACCTCGCAGCGCCAGCTGAACGCATGGTGGCCGGACGGCGCGCCGCCGCAAGCCACGGTGCTGTACAACGGCATCGATCCCACGCTGTGGCCGTTCGTTCCGCAGGGTGATGGACAGGCGGTGTGGTGTGGGCGGATGACCCCCGACAAGGGCCCGCATCTCGCCGCCCAGGCCGCACGTCTGGCGGGAATCCCGCTGATGCTGTTCGGCGCGATCGAGGACCCCGGCTATTGGGCGACTAAGGTCGTGCCGCTACTGGACGACACGATCCGCTATGGCGGGCATATCGACGGCACGATGCTGCCAGCCGCAATCGGACGCGCGTCGGTGTTCGTCTTCACGCCGTGCTGGGACGAACCCTTCGGGCTGGTCGCGGTCGAGGCGATGGCGTGCGGGGTCCCGGTCGCGGCGTTCGACATGGGCGCGGCGCGCGAAGTGATTGGCGCGGGCGGGTGCTTCGCGCCGATGGGCGATGTCGCTGCGCTCGCCGAAGCGATCACTGCGGCCGCCATGCTTCCGCGCAAGGCGCAACGCGCGCGCGTTGAAGCCTTGTTTACGCATGACGTCTGGCTCGACGGGTGCGAGGCGCTGTACCGCGACGTCATCGCCGACCGGGTGGATGCAGACACATGATGGTCGACCGCATCGCCGCGCAACAGGCGGCGCTCCGTGCCTTGTACCGTAGGCACGTAGCCCCCGGTGACGCCTATGCGCTGGTCGATTTCCCCGATCATGCCAATGTCGGCGATAGTGCGATCTGGCTCGGCGAAGTGACGCTGCTGCGCGCGCTGACCGGGCGCGACCCGGATTACGTCTCTACCTGGCATGATTTCGACGAGGCGGCGTTTCGACAGGCCTGCCCCGGTGGAACGCTGTTCCTCCACGGTGGCGGTAATCTTGGCGACATCTGGCCGCACCACCAGCGGTTCCGCGAAACCGTTCTGGCGACGATCGACGACCGGCCGGTGGTGCAGTTACCGCAGTCGATCCATTTCCGGTCCTCCGCCGAAGCTGACCGGTTTGCGATGCTGGCGAGCGCGCACCCGGATTTCACGCTCTACGTTCGGGACGCCCGCAGTCTCCAGTTCGCGCAACAGCGCTTTGCCTGCGAGACGCAGCTTGCGCCGGACTCCGCCTATGCGCTCGGGCCGCAACCGCGCGGTACCGCGGATTGCGAGGTGCTGATGCTGCTGCGCACGGACGATGAAAGCGTGGGCTATGCCCTGCCCGCCCCGGAACGGGCGACGATCGTCGACTGGCTGGATGACGGTCCCGACGTTCCATCCGGCAGCGATCCTGCGGCCCGCCATGCGCAAGCCGCCAACCGCGTCACGCGCGGTTTGCGGTTGCTGTCGCGCGGGCGTGTGCTCGTGACCGATCGGCTGCACGGCCATATCCTGGCCGACCTGCTCAGCGTGCCGCATGTCGCGCTCGACAATGATTACGGCAAGCTGGCGGCGTATCTCGACGCCTGGCCGCCTGCTACCGTGATCGCACGCGCGACGACCCCAGCCGCAGCATTGCTGGTGGCCGAACGCCCGTAATGCGCAAGGTTGCCCTCACCCTCCTGATCTGCACGCGCAATCGCTGTGCTTCGCTTGCCGCGACGCTCGACTCGGTCACCCTCGCCGCCGCGGCAGGCCGCGAAAGGGGCGTAAGGATCGAGGTCATTTTGGTCGACAATGGCTCGACCGACGGCACCCCGGACCTGATCGCGCAGTGGTCGCAAGACCAGCCGTTTCGCGTATCTTTGGTCGAGGAACCGCGTCCCGGGCTCGCGCGCGCGCGCAACAGCGGGCTGGCGCATTGCACCGGCCCGATCATTGCGATGACGGATGACGACTGCATCCTCCACGCCGATTATTTCGTCCGTCTGATCGCCGCCTTCGCCAAGGCCGAGGGCCCCGCGATCATCGGAGGGCGGATCCTGCTCGGCAACCCCGCCGACCTGCCCGTGACGGTCAAGCTCGAGGATCACCCGATGGTCGCGCCGCCCGGCGGGTTCCCCGGTGGCTTCGTGATGGGCGCGAACCTTGCCTTCGGGGCGGACGTGCTCGCCGCGGTGGGGCCGTTCGACGAACGCTTCGGCGCGGGCGCGCCGTTCGTCGCGGCGGAGGACACCGACTTCCTCTTCCGCGCGAGCGGGCTGGGAATCCAGTTGCTGTACGATCCGTCGATCGTCGTCGATCATCACCACGGAAGACGCGACGTCGCCGACGAGACCCGCCTGCTCGCGGGCTACAGCTTCGGCGACGGGGCGTTATATGCCAAGCATTGGCGCACCGACCGGCGCGCGCGGCGGATGCTGCTCGCGGACGTCGGAGATGTGCGGCTCGACCTTCTCCGTCCGGTGACGACCCATGCGGGGGTACGCCGGTTCTATTGCTTCCGCCTATTCCACAAGGCGCGTGGCTTCCTGTCCTATTCCCTGATGGGTCGCAGAACCGGGTGACGCCAGATCCTCAGTGAATTGCCCATTCGACCGCCACCCAGAGCTTCGACGTGTCGGTGAACAGGCGATCCGCCTGATAGTGCGCGTAACGCAGCGACACGTTCGTGGTATGAATCCTGGCGGTGGCCAGCAGGTCGATTTCGTCGCCATAATGCCGCACGAGCCGGTCGCTCTCGAAGCGATGGTAAACGGCGGATAGTGCCACGTTCGCAAGCGGTCCTGCCTGTTTCCAGCCATAACCCAGCGAACCGTACAGGTCGCGGATACCGTCGGGCGGCGTGGTGGTGAACTTATCGGCCCAGCCCTGGAACTTGAACAGCGAGGAGAATGGCGTCTGGACGCTGGTCAACGCGGCGCCTTGGTCGGCCCCGAGGACCTCGTAGCCGACGGTCGCCAGCAACAACTTGCGCGCAACCGTCACCTCGCCGAGGGCATAGCTTGCCGCATAATCGTTCGGGTTGCGGTGATAGTCGCTCTGGCGCGCGTAGCTCGCGGTGTACCCGAGCTTCCACAGGCCTCCGATGGGACGCGTGCCGGTGAAGCGCGCGCCGTAGGTCTGGCTCGCAAGCCGGAAGCCCTGCACGGCGACGTCATCCTGATCGACCAGATAGGCGAAGGGCGCGATCGTGCCGACCGGCGTGGTGTAGGCGATCGTCCCGAACCAGTTGCTGCCGCTGATCGCCTGAGGACGCGCGCCGAAACCGTCGATACCGTTGATGGTGCGGTCGCTCCAAGCATAGGCCGCGTCGATCGCCAGCTTGGGCGTCGGGCTCCACGTGATGTGCACGGCGTCGTAGGTCTGCTGGTTCTGGCGGAACGAGGACGACCCGACGAACCGCTGATCCGCAAACTCGAGCACCTGGCGTCCGACGGTGATGCTCGCCGTCGGTACGGCATAGCGCAGTTGCGCGCGGTTGAGCTCGATGTTCTGCGGATCGGCGATGGTGGGATACCCCGCGCGTGCGTTCAGCCCGTCGTTGTAATTCTGGACGATACCGACCGTTGCCTCGCTCTCGACCAACCCCGACCAGGGGCCGGCGCTCGCCTCGACACCGCTGCGCACGCGCAGCGTGACGGCGTCTGCGGTCTTGGGCAGGCCGTCCTGATCGACGTCCTCCCAGCGCAGCCGTGCATCGATCAGCGGCTTGACCGTGACATCCTGTGCCTTTGCCCCCGACGCGGCGCACAACGCCACCGTGGCGAGCGCTGCGGCTCGCATTTGCTTGATAGTCATTGGATTATTCCGCTGCGACGCGCGCGTCGATCGCGCGCAGTTCGCCGCTTTCGCGCGCTTTCCGGCCATACACCAGCTCAAACAGCGGCCCCGCCATCATCGTCGTGACAATCGCCATCAGCACCAGCATCGAGAACAGCGTCGGTCCGATGATGCCCTTCTGCAACCCGATGTTGATGATAATCAGCTCCATCAGCCCGCGCGAGTTCATCAGCGCACCGATGCCGAGCGCGGTACGATTGTCCTCCCCGGCCAGCCGTGCGGCAAGGTAGCAGGCGCCGCCCTTGGCAAGGATCGACGCGACCAGCACGCCCAGCGCGATCAACAGCAACGACGGCGAGTTGACCATGTCGAGCCGGGTATTGAGCCCCGAATAGGTGAAGAACATCGGCAGCAGCAGCACCACCGCGAGCGGCTCGATCTTGCGCTTGATCTCGTCGGAGAAGAGCCCGCGCGGCATCACCACACCCAGCAGGAAACCGCCGAAGATCGCATGAATGCCGACCATGTCCATCAGGAATGCCGAGGTGCAGAACGCGGCGAGCGTGAGGGCCAGGACCGTATAATTCATCTCGCCCTCGCGCTCTACCCGGCGCGCGAGCGGCGCGAAGATGCGTGGTCCGAAGATCAGCACGATGACCGCCCACAACAGCCCGCCGCCGATCGCGAGGATCGCGACGCCCGCCCCGCCCCCGAACGCGGCAAGCACGATCGCCAGCACGCACCAAGAACATACGTCGTCGAACGCGCCTGCCGTCAGCGACAGGGTGCCGAGCGAACTGTCGGCAAGCCCGCGCTCGTTGATGATCCGCGCCAACATCGGGAATGCGGTCAGCGCGATGCACGCGCCCATGAACAGTGTCGCGTTGATCGTCGATATGCCCGGCGCGAACAGCCCGGGAACGGTCAGAAGGAACGGCGTGATCAGGATTGCCACCGCGAATGGCGCAGCGATCCCGGCAAACGAGACGCCTGCGGCACTCCGCGCCTTGGCCTTGAAATGGTCGATCCGCAGGGTCGTGCCGACGAGGAACATGTACAGCCCGACGCCAAGCTGCGCGCCGGCATAGAGCACGTTGCGCGTCTCCTTGGCGAAGATCGCTCCCTGCAGGTCGGGCCACAGCATCCCGAGCAGCGATGGCCCGAGCACGACGCCCGCAATCATCTCGCCGACCACCTGTGGCTGGCCGAGGAACTTCTGGCCCAGCCACCCGACGACGCGACACGCGATCAGGATGATCGCAAGCTGGAGGAAGAAATGGATCGAGAAGTCGCCCGGCGCATAGCTTTTCGCCGCGGCGACTGCGGCTGGCCCGTGCGGTGACAATACACCGCCAAGCGTAGACCAGAAGCTGTCCAATATTCCTGTCATACATCCCCCCGGATCGGCGCGGCCTTGGTTCGGCGGCACGCTCGAAGACGTTGACCAACGGCAAATCCGGGACCCCGCGCAATCGCAAATTACGGGTAGCCGGTCGATTTCGAGGGTCTTCACCCGATCTGTTGCAGCCGTGCCACGTTGTAGTAACATGCCTACAGTCGAGCCTGCGAAACGTAGGTTTGTAGAGCAGTGGGAACGCTAGCGTGAAGGTCATGACCAGCCGGGAATTCAACCAGGATGTCAGCCTGGCGAAGCGTGCCGCGCGACTCGCGCCGGTGTGGATCACCGACCGCGGCACGCCGACTCACGTGCTGCTGAGCATCGAGGCGTTCCAGCGCCTGTCGGGTGCGCGCGAGACAATCGTCGACCTTCTGGCGATGCGCGACGATGATACCGCGCCGCTCGACCTGTCGGCGGATGGTGCTGCGTGGACCGGTCCGCGCTGATGTTCCTGCTCGATACCGATGTGGTGGCCGAACTCCGACGGGGGACACAGGCCGACGCGGCGGTGGCGGCATGGGCCGGCACGCTCGCGCCCGAGCAGCTTTTCCTTTCAGCCGTGTCGTTGATCGATCTCGAGAATGCCGCAATACGCCGGGCGCCGCGCGACAAGGCTCAGACCGCGCGGGTGCAACGCTGGATCGACGAACAGGTGCTGACCGCCTTTGCAGGGCGCATCGTCCCGCTTGATGCGGCGATCATCGCCCGCAGGCGTGCGGTGACGGTGTCCGACCCGCGCGACGCGCTCGTCGCCGCCACCGCGCTCGACCGCGGCATGACGCTTGCCACGCGTCGTACCGCGGCGTTCAAATCCCCGAAGCTCAAGCTGCTCGACCCGTGGCAGTGGACCGCGGAGGACGACCTCGACTGGCGTCGCGCCAGCCGAACCGAGCCGCACTGGCTCAAGACGCTGTTCGTGCGCGCCTGACGTGGCTAGGATCACATCATGACAGCCACGCGGAGGATCCTGATCGTTGGTGGCGGGACCGCCGGCTGGCTGGCGGCGGCCTACCTTGCCAAGGCGCTTGCCTGTTCTCCAGCGGGCGCGGCGCAGATCACCTTGCTCGAATCGCCCGAAGTCGGGATCGTCGGCGTCGGGGAAGGCACCTTCCCCACGATCCGCGCGACGCTCAAATTCCTCGGCATCGACGAAGGCGAGTTTTTGCGCGAGACGTCGGCGACGTTCAAGCAGGGCATCCGGTTCGTCGACTGGCTGCACGCGCCCGACGGCGACACGCGGCACGAATATCTCCATCCGTTCGAGGCCCCCACCCATAGCGATCTCGGCAGCCTTGCCCCCTATTGGCTCGCACAGGATCCCCGCATGCGCGATACGTTCGCCGAAGCCGTCACGATCCAGAGCCGCGTCGGTGCCGCCGGGCGCGGTCCCAAGGCCTCGCGGGACGATCCGTTCGATGGGCCGCTGGCCTATGCCTATCATTTCGATGCGGTGAAATTCGCGGCGTTGCTGGCGCGCCATGCGACTGCGGGGGGCGTGACGCACCTCAGTGATCTGGTCACGCGTGTCGATGTCGGCCCCGACGGGCGCATTGCGGGGGTGGCGACGCGCGATAACGGTGTGCTCGACGCCGACCTGTTCATCGACTGCAGCGGGTTTCGTGCCGAACTGATCGGCGGGGCGCTCGGTGAGCCGCTCAGGTCGGTCCGCGCGCACCTGTTCACCGACCGCGCGATCACCGCCAAGCTACCCTATGACCGGGCACGGTCCCCGCTCCCGAGTTTCACCGGTGCGACGGCCCATGAGGCGGGGTGGTTCTGGGACATCGGGCTCGCTCACGCGCACGGCGTCGGCTGCGTCTATTCCAGCGCGCATATCGACGATGCACGTGCCGCGGAGATCCTCCACGCGTACCTCGGCATGGAGCCCGGAAGTGTGCCGACGCGGCTACTCGAGTTCGAGCCCGGCTATCGCGAACGGCAGTGGATCGGCAATTGCGTTGCGGTGGGTCTTGCGGGCGGGTTCCTCGAACCGCTCGAGGCCACCGGAATCGTGATGATCGAAGCAGCGGTGGCAATGATCGCCGAGATGCTGCCGCACGGCGGGCCGATCGACGCCCCCGCCGCACGCTTCAACGCTTTGATGCGCGCGCGCTACGACAATGTCGTGACCTTCCTGAAGCTGCATTATTGTCTCAGCCGCCGCCGCGAACCGTTCTGGCGCGACAATGCCGATCGCGCGAGTTGGCCCGTCCGGCTGGGGGAGTTGATCGACCAGTGGCGCTATCGTGCGCCGGGACGGTTCGACCTTGCGCTCGACACCGAGACCTTCGCCTATTTCAACTATCAATACGTCCTTTACGGCATGAACGAGGATGCCGCCTTGCCGTCCGGCCTCAACCGGCTGGCGAACGCGGAAATGGCGGACCGACAGTTCGCGCGGATCCGGTCGCTCGGCGATCGGGCGAAACGCGAGCTGCTGCCCAACCGCGAATTGCTCGAAACGATCGGCGGCCAGGAAGCGCGAGCGCGACGGGGCTGAACGGGGTCGCCGATGACCCGGCTCATCGCGCCGGGGCGTAGCCGATCTTGGCGTTAGCCCATGTGACGAAATGGCGCATGTTGGGCGCATCGGTGTGCCCGCCGTCATGCTGGCGCCAGGCCAGTTCTCCTTCGAGCAGGTCGGTGCCCTGCGGCGGCATCTGCGCCGTACGGTAATCGTCGCCCCGCCCCAGATCACGCTTTCCGAGCAGCGTCCACGCACGTCCAGCGGCGACGGTTGCCATGTAGCTGCCCTGCTGGTCGAGCCAATTGGCGTCGCCCTGTTCGGGTACGCCGTAGCTGACGAAGGCAAGCCGCGGTGCCACCAGCGCGAGCAGTTGGTGCGAATCCACCGGCAGATCCCCCGCCGTCCTGCGACCGAGCCGACCGTTCTCGGTCCCGTATTTCAGGAAGTTGCCCGCCATCCAGTGATACTCCCCGGCGCTCGTCAGGTTCTCGACTTGTTCCCCGAAGTTGCGTCGGTGCGGCTTGACCCCGCCCTCCCCCGATGAACCGATCAGCACCATCGCGAACCGCTCGTCGAACGCCGCGGTGACCAACGCTGCCTTGCCCCAGCGCGATACGCCTTCGATGCCGACGTGCCGCGCGTCGACTTCGGGACGCTTGACGAGATAATCGAGCAACCGGCTTGCCCCCCAGCCCCATGCCCGCAACGCACCCCATTGTTCGGGCGTGCGCGGCGCACCGTCGTTGACGAGACCGATGATCCCCTCGCGCAGCCCCGCGCCGGTATCGGCCTGAATGGTGGCGGTATCGAGCAAGGCGACGCCCCAGCCGGCGGCAATCAATTGGGTGATGCGGTCGTCGCTAGGGGGTGGCGCAAAGAAGCCGCCGGGTTTGACAAGTTCAAACCCGGGATGCTTCGCGAAGATCGTCGAAAATGACGGATCGCGTGCAATCAGCGTCGCCTTCATCGCGGCGTCGAGCCGGGCAGCTTCGGCGGCGTCGGGTTGGCTAGGAGACGGATAGCGCGCGGGCCCGAACATCACGAGCAGAGGAACTGCACCCTTGGCATTGGCCGGCAGCACCAGTGTGGCGCGGATGTCGACCGCAAGCCCCGGCGCTGCACGGTTATCGACATGGCCGACGAGCTGTTGCGCCAATACCGGCCGGCCACCGAAATACTCGCGATCGACCGTATCGATCCGCCACGTCACGCCGGGTACGTTCGCCGGAATGCGCCCGTAAACTTCACGCTCGAACAGCTCGATCAGTTCCGGGCGGCGCGCCTGCCGCCAAATCGCGGCGGTCTTGACCGGCCGACCGTCTACCATCGTCAGCAGAGTTGGCCAGACTGGGTAAGGGTTGGCCTTTGCCTGATCGTAATTGGCGGAGTCCGCCGCAGCCGGATCGCCGTTCGCACCGGGACGCAGCTTGGCGATGCCAAGCTGGCGCATCATGTCGGCATGGTCCTGTACGGCCGTCCAGGGTCCCGCCGCAGTCGAAGCGGAGGCAAGCAACGCCGCAGCCAATATCCCCGCTATTCTCTTGCCCGACATCGTCCCCCCTCCGTGATCGCGCCGCCGCTCACCCGTTGGCGATACGACGCGATCAGCATCGGGCAGTTGGACGCGACCGGCAAGCCCCGCCGCCGTTTGGTCGCGTCAGAGGCCGAGACGCGACCGAATGGCGACTAGAGCGCGAGGTCCGGGTGCCGGTCGACCTTGACCCGCGTAGCCGCCGGCCGCGGAACGGTCGGGACGGTGACCGCGGGTGGGGCGATCGCGAGTTGCAGGGTGTTGGCGGTCGATTCCCATTGCTGCGCCAACCGCTCGGTCTGGTCGTTGAGCGCGATACCGTAGCTCGGCACGATGTCGCGTATCTTTGCCTGCCATTCCGGCGTGGCGAGCTTGGCCGGGAACACCTTCTTCAGCAGGTCGAGCATGATCGACGGCGCGGTCGATGCGCCGGGCGATGCACCCAGCAACGCCGCGATCGAGCCGTCCTTCGAGGAAACGATTTCAGTCCCGAGCTTCAGCACGCCGCCCTTCTTGGGATCGCGCTTGATGATCTGGACGCGTTGCCCCGCCTGCCACAGACGCCAATCGCCGTCCTTTGCGGTGGGCAAATATTCGCGCAGCGCGTTCATCCGGTCTTCCTGCGACATGATCAGCTGGCCAGCGAGATATTCGACCAGGTCGAAATCATCCCAGCCGACGGCAACCATCGGCCGGAAATTGTCGAGGGTCACCGACGCGGGCAGATCGAAATACGAGCCTTGCTTGAGGAACTTGGTCGAGAAGGTCGCGAACGGGCCGAACAGCAGCGCCTGCTTGCCATCGAGATAGCGCGTATCAAGATGCGGGACCGACATCGGGGGCGATCCGACCGCTGCCTTGCCGTACACCTTGGCAAGATGCCGGTGCGCAACCGCGGGGGTCTCGGTGACCAGGAACGATCCGCCCACTGGGAAGCCGGCATAGTCGTCGCCCTCGGGAATGCCCGACTTCTGCAGGATCGGCAGCGCGCCGCCCCCGGCACCCGCAAAGACGAAGCGCGCGTTGATGATGCGCTTGTCATCGGTCTTCCGGTTGCGCGCGGTGACCCGCCAGCTCTTGTCGGCATTGCGTTCGAGCGACCGGACTTCGTGCCCGGTGGTCAGCGTAACCCCCGGCTGCCCGCGCAGCGCGGTGATATACTGCCGCGTCACTTCGCCCCAGTCGCAATCCGTCCCCAGCGGCGAGCGCGTGGCGGCAAGCTTCATCGCCGGGCGCCCCTGCATCATCAGCGGCACCCATTTCGTGATCTGCGCGGGATCGGTCGAGAATTCCATGCCCGAGAACAGCGGGCTCGCCTGCAGTGCGGCGTGCCGCTTGCGCAGGAAGGCGACGTTGGCGTCGCCCCACACCAGGTTCATGTGCGGGGTCGAGTTGATGAACGACCGCGGGTTTTTGAGAACACCGGCCTCGACCTGATGGCTGAGGAACTGACGGGTGACCTGGAACTGCTCGTTGATCTCGATCGCCTTCGCGATCTCGACCTTACCATCGGCGGCGTTCACAGGGGTATAATTGAGCTCGCACAGCGCGGAATGCCCCGTGCCTGCGTTGTTCCAGCCGTTCGAGCTTTCGTCCGCGACCTGATCCAGCCGCTCGACGATCTCGATCGTCCAGCTCGGCTCCAACTGGCGCAGCAACACCCCGAGCGTCGCGCTCATGATCCCACCGCCGATCAGCAGCACGTCGACGGTTCGTTCGGCGGGGGCACCCGCCACATCGACCGGGAGCATCGCCGCACTGCCCGCGACCAGTGCCGAGCCGATCACGCCGCGTCGGGTAACGCCGGATTTTGCTGCGTCGGTAAGATTGTCGTCGTTTGGGCCGTTCCGGAGCGCCATGCTGTCGCCATCCTTCAAATCTTTGCATGCCGCATCGATCAAAAGCGATGGGCGCGCGGTTACACGCCGGTTTCAGAGGACGGCGCCACACTGACGCGCTCGACGGTCCGGAACCGTCGACGGCCACCGGGCCACGCACGAACGCGTGTCGAAAGACCTCTCCCAAAGCTATGGTTTCTCGACCAACTTCATTCGTAACGTGCGGCCGGTTTCAGCCCTTAAATGGGGCGTTTGGACGCTCGGCGCAAGCAAACCCTGCCCGATGGCCCGAAAAGGTCGGTCCGAATTGCCAATTTCGCGCCGCGTTCGGCGCGCTTCACAAACGCTATCCCCGCAAGGTGCGACGGTAGAAGTCCAGCGTCAGTGCTATCGATTGCAGGAACAACGCCGGATCGTAGCGCGGCCCCTCGTCCCGCAGGAACGCGTGCTGCGCATTCAGCTCATGCCATTCGTACGGCACGGCGGCGGCTTCGAGACCCGCCCTGATTGTTTCCCGCCCCGCGAACGGCACATGCGGGTCCTGCCGTCCCCACACGAACATCATTTCGGCTTTGAGGTCGCCGACGCGTGCCAGACTGTCGTCCGACTTGCCCTCGCCGAGCGAGCCGGAATGAATGTCGGTCGGATAGAAGCAGGCGGCAGCCGAGACGCGCGGGTCGAATGCCGCCCGATAGGCCAGATGGCCACCAAGGCAAACGCCGAACGTCGCGAGCTTGCCGTCACAGGCCGGGTGCGCGACGAGTGCGGTCAGCGCTGCTTCGGCGTCCGCATCGAACGCCGACAAGAGCTTGGTGATCTTGAGCGCATTACCGCGATCGGTGCCGGCCGGGTCGTACGCCAGCACGGTGCCGGCCGGTTCGTACTCATGATACACCTCGGGAACCGCAACCAGGTAGCCATTGCCCGCGATCATCGTCGCCAACCTGCGGATCGGCGCGGTTACCTGATAAATCTCTGAAAACAGCATTACGCCCGGGAACCGACCCTCGACCGCGGGACGAAAGACATGTGCCCGCATGGCGCCCGATCCGGGCACGTCGACAGTCAGCGTTTCGTCCGTGTGCACGATCATCGGCGACCCTTTCGTGGGGAAAGTGATGCCGCCGCCCGGTCCGGGCGATGGCATCACCGCCAATGCAGCAAACGCTGCGATGGTGCGAGCCCGGATCGGGCTCGCACCAAATCGTATCAGTTGCGCAGCGAGTCGGGAACGACGCCACCGTTTTCGGCCAGCCTCGCCATCACGGCCTTATGCAGCGCGATATTCTGTTCCGGGGTGCCATCGGCACCGGCATGGACGCCGAGCTCGCTCCCCAGTTCCTTGCGGGCAGTGAGGCTGGAATCGAGGTCGAGCAGCTTCAGCAGGTCGACGATCGACGACTGATAGTTGCCGCCGCCATCCTTCATCGATGCCATCTCGGACAGGACCGCGCCGACGTCGACCGCCTGCGTTGGCTCTGGTGTCGCGGGGGTCGGTGCGGCAGCGGGTGCCGGGGCTGCGGCCGGGGTAGGTGCGGCCTGCGCGGGCGCTGCGGCGGCAGGCGCTGCGGCCTTTGCCGAACCGTGGTGGAAGATCTTGCTCATGATATTGCCGAAAATGCTCATTCGGATCACTCCTCGAAATAGCCTGCGAAACGGCGATTGCCGTGCCCGGCGTTAACGGCGCAACGGGTGCAAAGGTCCAGACGACCGCATCTCCGGTCGATCAAAACGTCGCGTCGGTTGATGCATCCGCGGGAACGTCCCTTGCCAGCGGTGGTTGAGGACGCGTGCCGATTAGGTTCGCGACAGGAGGAACGTCCATGAAGACGCCATATATTGCTTTGTTATCCGCTGGAACGCTCGCCTTGGCGGCGTGCGGTCAGAAGACGACCACCACCGAAAACACGACCGCCACGACGACCAACACCGAGATGACGACCGCAACGACGGTCGCGCCGAGCGCAGGCCAGACCTTCGCGAACACGGCGGCGGCAAGCGATGCGTTCGAGATCGCGACGTCGCAGATGGCGCTGACCAAGTCGTCGTCGGCTTCGGTCAAGAAGTATGCGCAGAAGATGATCGACGCACACACCCAGTCGACCGCCAAGCTGACCACCGCCGTCAGCGGCCTGACGCCGCCGATCGCGCCGGATGCGACGTTGAGCGCCACGCAGCAGCAGACGGTAGACTCGCTCAAGAGCAAGTCGGGTGCCGATTTCGACACGGCTTATATCGCGGCGCAGACGGCAGGACACCAGCAGACGCTCGACGCGCTCAAGTCCTATGCGGCGACCGGCGATGTTCCGGCCCTGAAGACGTTCGCGTCGACCCTGGTGCCGACCGTGACCGCGCATCTGAACATGGCGAAGGGCCTGAAGGCCTGACGCAAAGACGACGCGGGACCGCGGTCCCGCGTCGCTTCGCCTCGTGCTCTACCGATGCCGACGTAGGCACCGGTAGAGCCAGGTTGACCTAGAAGTTGAAGCGCACACCGACGCGATAGGTGCGACCGATGATGTCGTACAGCGCGGGATTGGCATTGAACGGCGAGCGGGCCGGATCCTTGTCGAACAGATTGTCGACCTTGAAATAACCGCTGACCTTCTTGGTGAAATTATAGGTTCCCCCGATATCGATGTAGAACGACCCGGGCATGAAGCGCGTGTCGACGGTCGGCGCGTTGGGGGTCGAGAGCGGGCAACTGCCGGGCGCACATTCGACATATTGATCGCCGATGGTGCCGTCGCTGAACCAACGTTCCTGCACCAGCAGGCTGAACTGGTCGTTCTCGTAGGTTTGCACCGCCAGCCATTTCCAGTCCGGCGTCGAGCCAAGGTTCACGCCTGCACCGTCGGTCGGGATCGTGCCCGGCAAGCCGGTGTCGGTGATGAATTCCCGAATATGTGTGGCAAGACCGCGCACCGTGAAATTGCCCGGCAAGCCAAGCGGGCGCTGCCAACGATAGCTCGCCTCGATGTCGAACCCGCTCGTCTTGATCGACGCGAGGTTGAACGACTGGACGTTGACGAAGTTGGGGCCATCCTGGTTGTTCAGATTATACGCGCTGCACGTCTCGGGCAGGATGTTGCGGAAGCACAGATCGACGATCTGCGCCGCGCCGAGGCTGGAGACGACATCGTCAATTTTGATCTTGTAGTAATCGAACGAGATGCTGAAACCCGGAAGCCACGCCGGGTTGGACAGGACCGCACCGAACGACGTGTTGCGCGCGATTTCAGGTGTCAGATTGGGGTTGCCGACCTGGTTCTGGATCGCGACGACGTTCACGTTGCGCACCGGATCGAGGAAGTTGGGAAGCGTGGTCGTGACCGGCGCAGCGAACAGCTCCGACAGGTTAGGCGCACGCACGTCGCGCGACGTCACCGCCCGCAGGCGAAGGCCGTTGATCGGCGTGTCCCAGGTGCCGCCGATCTTCCACGTCCACGCGGTGCCGGACGTGCTGTATTCGGTCACACGCGCCGCACCGTTGAGGTTGGCACGCCCGAGCGTTTCGGAATTGATGATCGGAAGATCGAGCTCGGCATAGGCTTCCTTGACGTCGAACGCGCCGTTGCCGTTCTTGTAATTGCCTGCATACCAGTTGTTGCCGCCCGCCAGCAGGGTCGGATCCGCCGGATATTCTGCCGTGTTCGGGCTGATGCTGCTTACCCCGGCGCCATAGGCGTCGGCGCGTACCGTGTAATATTCCTTGCGATACTCGCCACCGAACGCGACCGCGAGCGGCCCGGCCCACAGATCGATCGGCGATCCGGAGAAGTTGACGCTGACGACGTCCTGCGTCAGCCGCATCCGCTGTAACGGGCCGTTCGCCGGGCTGACATATTCCTTGGCTGCGGCCGAAGGCTCCGCCCCGCCGAAGATGTTGATTGGCTGGCACCCATTCGCCCGCGCAACCGCGCTGGCGCAGACGATCGCGCCGTTCAGCTCGACCGCTTGGATCGCCTGGTTGAAGTGCGGGGTGAGCAGGACGTTGTTGACGTCGACCGCGATGTTGTTGATGCCGCGCTCGTAATAAGCGTCGTAGGTCCACTTCGATCCGCCGATCGACACCTTGCCCTTCGCGCCGACGACGTAGCGATACTGGCGACGATCCGTGAACACCCGCGTGTTGGGCAGGATCGCGTTGCTGGTGCCATATTGGAAGCTGGTGATCCCGGCGGTTGCGCACGCCGCCTTGACCGAAGCGGGCACATACGGATTGGCGCATTGCATCGTCAGCCCCGGGCGGTTGGCCCCGTTGGTCGGCTGGTTGTTGGTCGTCACCTGCGCGACGTTGACGGTGGCGTAAATTTCGTTGTCGTCGGCAAAGTCATAGCCGATCCGACCATAGCCCACGACGCGCTGGATCGCGGATTGCAGCGACCGGCCGGTGTCGATGTTGCCCGACGTGTCGCCACCGACGCAGAAGCCCGGATAGCAACCATTGACCGTACCCGCCGCGTTGCGGGCCGGCGTTCCGTTCGATCCGTACTGGAAGGCGAACGGTGCGCCATTCTTGTCGAACGCTGTTCCCTGCAATGGCCCTGCGGTGATCAGGCCGTATTTGGTGAAGCCGGTGCTCTGGACGTTGTCGAGCAACAGATATTGCGGTGATCCGTCATTGACGACGTTGCGGTTGACCAGCGAGGTTTGCGTGAACCACGTGCGTCCCCCGGCGAGACCCAGTCCGAAGTCCCCTGCCCCGACGCCTTCCTCCTTGGCGAATTCGCCGCTGGCGACGACATGCAGCCGATCGTTGAAGAAGCTGCGTCCGGCGGCAAGCTGGATCAGGCCCTGCGCATTGTCGCCGTACGTCGTAATGCCGCCCTGGACATTGCCCTTGATGCCCTTGAACCGCGTATCGGTGATGAAGTTGACGACGCCGCCGACCGCATCCGACCCGTAGGAAGCCGACGCGCCACCGTTGACGACGTCGACGCGCTGGATCAGCAATTGCGGGAACTGGCTGACGTCGGTCACGCCGGTGTAATAGGCACCGACCACCCGCTGTCCGTCGAGAAGCGTCAGGGTGCGGATCGGTCCGAGACCACGCAACGACAGCGAACTCAGCCCTTGCTGGCCGCTGGAGGTGCTGAAGGTGTTGGTTGCGGATCCGCTCGACCCTTGCAGCGACGGTAGCTGCGCGATCGTCGTGAAGACGTTGGGTTGCGCATTGCCCTGGATCTGCGCGGCCCCGATCACGGTGGTCGGCGTCGGCGCGGCGAACCCGTTGGAAACGATGCGCGAGCCGGTGACGACGATGTCGCCACTATCACCGCTGGCGGCGTCGGGCGCGGTTGCAGCCGTCGGGTCGACCGTGCCGGGCGGGACTTGCGCGGCAGGTGGTGCAACCGGCGCCGGCGTGGGATCGGGCGCGGTGGTTCCTTCGGCGACCTGGCCGAATGCCGCGGTCGCGCTCATCGCGCAGGACAGTGCAAGGATGCCTGCGGACAGACGGACGCGCTGGCGCAGCGCATCCATTCCGCCTGGTCGGGCCATGGCCGGCGCGCCTTCCCCCGTTGCCACGTTGAAGGTCCGTCGTGAAATGTGCGTCCGTCGGGCCGTTTTCATGGCACCTCTCCCCGTTGTGATTGACGATCAGCGCTTTTACGCCTGGTATTCCACGTCATTGACGACGTTTGCCGTCAGCTACGTTAACGTTACCGCGCCGTCGTATTGAGTCGCGTTACTCTAGTCAATAGTCGGAGTTGATCGACAACTGAGGGATGGATTATCGCAAAACTTCCGGTAAGGAGAATGCTTGTCGGTGGTGGATATTGACGGTTAGCGCTGGCTTGAAGCGTGAAGCGCGACATTCGCCGTAGTGTCCGATAACGTTAACGTATAAGGGGTGACATGGAGGAGGAATCCGCAGCCGGTCAGGGCCGAATGAGGCGTCCTTTCCCTTACATCCGCTGGACGATCATCGCTGTGTTCGTCGGTGCGATGATCCTGAATTATCTGGCGCGATCGGTGCTGGGTGTCGCGGCACCCGTCATCCTGATTGAACAGGGCATATCGAGCGAACAATATAGCTGGGTGACCAGTGCGTTCCAGTTGGGCGTGATGTTCCAGCCGCTGATCGGCTATTTCCTCGATGGCTTCGGTCTGCGTCTTGGCTTTACGCTTTGCGTCGCGATCTGGTCGCTGATCACGATCGCGCATGTGCTGGCACAAGGCTGGTTCTCCTTTGCCGGCCTTCGGCTTGCGCTGGGTCTTGCGGAGGGATCGGCGCAACCGGCGGGCCAGAAGCTGATTGCCGAATGGTTTCCCGCGCGCGAACGCGGGGTGGCCGGCGGGATCTACAATATCGGCGCGTCCTTCGGCGCGGTGCTTGCGCCGCCGCTGATTGCCTGGGCGGTGATGACGCAAAGCTGGCGGCTGGCCTTCGTGGTGACCGGCGGGCTCGGGCTCGTCTGGTGCGTCGCGTGGTTGCTGTGGTACCGTGTCCCGGCACGGCACCCACGGCTCGGCAGTGACGAGCGCCGTCATATCGAGGCGGGACAAGTCGCCCGTCCCACCGGCACCAGAAAGCGCCAGCCAATCGGCGCGTTGCTCCGTCGGCGCAATCTGTGGGGCATCGCGCTACCCCGCTTGCTGGCTGATCCTGTATGGGGGATGCTGTCCTTCTGGATGCCGCTGTACCTTGCGCGCGAACGTGGGTTCGACCTTGCGCAGATCGCGATCTTTGCGTGGCTCCCCTTCCTTGCCGCCGACCTGGGATGCCTTTTCGGCCCTGGGGTCGTTGCGCTCCTGCAACGACGTGGCGTATCCCTCATCGATGCCCGGCGATGGGCCTTCACGCTTGGCGCGGTGATGATGATGGGAATGGCGTTCGTCGGACTGGCAACCAACCCGTATGTCGCGATTGCCTTGCTGTGCCTCGGCGGGTTTGCCCACCAGACGCTGTCGGTGACCGTCATCACCATGGCATCCGACCTGTTCCACCGCGAAGAAGTCGCGACCGTGACGGGCATCGCTGGCCTTGCCGCCAATCTCGGCGTGCTGGTCTTCACGCTGTCGCTCGGTCGACTGGTCGATCAGGTCGGCTATGTTCCGTTCTTCATCGTATTGGGCGTGCTCGATCTGATCGGTGCCGCCATCCTCTGGACCTTGGTGCGCAAACCCGCATGACGCAGCTTCGTAATCCCGTACTTCGTGGCTTCAATCCCGACCCGTCGATCGTCCGGGTCGGCGACGACATCTATATCGCGACGTCCACCTTCGAATGGTATCCGGGCATCCAGATCCACCATAGCCGGGATCTGGTCCACTGGCGGCTGGCGACGCGACCGCTGACGCGTGCGACCCAGCTCGACATGCGTGGAGACCCCGATTCGTGCGGTGTCTGGGCTCCTGACCTGAGCCATGCCGATGGACGGTTCTGGCTCGCCTACACCGACGTCAAGCGCTACGGACAGACGACCGTCAACGGCGCATCGGGCGCATCTTTGCGCGATTTCCACAATTATCTCGTGACGTGCGACACGATCGACGGCGAATGGTCCGATCCCGTCTTCCTCAACAGCAGCGGCTTTGACCCGGCGCTGTTCCACGACGACGATGGCCGGACGTGGTTGCTCAACATGCTGTGGGATCACCGCCCGGGGCACCCGCGGTTCGGGGGTATCGTCGTTCAGGAACTGGATCGCGCGACGTTGCGATTGATCGGCGAACGCCACACGATCTTTCACGGCACCGACATCGGGTTCACCGAAGGGCCGCATCTGTACAAGCGCGATGGCTGGTATCACCTGCTCGTTGCGGAGGGCGGCACCGGATGGGACCATGCGGTCACAATGGCACGGTCGCGCTCGCTGTTCGGGCCGTACGAAGTCCACCCGGACGTCGCGGTGCTGACCGCTGCCGGACGCCGCGACGGACCGCTGACACGCGCTGGGCATGCCGACCTGATGGACCTCGCGGACGGGACGACCTGGATCGCGTATCTGTGCGGGCGACCGCTGCCGACCCGCGAACGCTGCATGCTGGGACGCGAAACCGCGTTGCAGCCGATGGTCTGGGGTGACGACGGCTGGCTCCGGACGGTCGCTGGCGATGCGATGCCCGACGCCGAGCCAGCGGCACCGTCACTGCCCCCCGCCCCGTGGCCGGTTGCCCCTTCCGATGACCGGTTTGACACCGATACGTTGCCGCCCGAATTCCAGTGGCTGCGGACACCCGAGCCCGATGCGCTGTTCAGCCTGACCGCACGGCCGGGCTTCCTGCGGCTGTACGGCCGCGAGACGGTCGGGAGCCATTTCGCCCAAGCGCTCGTCGCGCGGCGTCAGGAGCACTTGTCCTATTCCGCCACGACGCGGATCGATTATGCGCCGACCCATTTCCAGCAGGCGGCGGGGCTCATCTGTTATTACAACGCCACCAAATTCCATTACCTAAACGTCACGCACGATGGCTCCACGCGGCAATTGCAGGTGATGACCGCATCGCCGGATACCGGAAGCTGCAGCGTCATCACTGTGGTCGATCATTTGCCCGATGGGGTGATCGATCTGCGCGTCGATGTGGATCTCGACCGGCTCCGTTTTGCCTGGCGGCTAGGCGACCTGGGCGAGCCGATCGATGCAGCGGACTGGACGTGGTGCGACCGCGTTCACGATGCGAGCATCCTCTCGGACGAGGCATCGTTGCCCGGCCTGCCCAATTTTACGGGCACTTTCGTCGGCATGGCGTGCCAGGATATGGCCGGCACCGCCCTCCCCGCGGACTTCGCCTTCTTCCGCTACGAAGGGCGCGACGACTAGGATCGAGGGTTCCGTCGTCGCGCGGTCAATCCCGCCGTGGCACCGCCGTCGATTGGCGGCGGACGATGCGGTGCGGCAGCACCCGGTCGATCCGATCCGACGGACGCGCTGGAGCGGCAATCTCGGTGACGAGCAGACCCAGCGCCTCCGCCGCCAGTTGACGGACCGGCTGATGCACCGTGGTCAGCGGCGGCCACAAGGTCACTGCTACGGTGGTATCGTCGAACCCCACGACGGTCAGTTCGCCGGGAACGCCCAGTTGCCGCCGATGCGCGACTGACACGATTGCCGCCGCCATGTCGTCGTTGCTCGCGAAGATGGCAGTCGGCGGCTGGGGCGCGTCGAGCAGTTGCTCGCCCGCCACCAGCCCGGAGGCGTAGCTGAAATCACCCTGCGCGACGGTGGTATGGATCCCGTCGCTTTCGCGCACCGCCGCATGAAACCCCGCCAGGCGTTCCGCGCTTGCCGCCTGATCGGGGTTGCCGACGACGAAGCCCAGGTTCCGGTGCCCCAGGGCGATCAGGTCGCGGGTCATTTCATACGCACCCTGACGATCGTCGATCCGCACGCAGATCGCCCCCGCAACCTGATGCGCGCCGACCGACGCGATCGGGACCCCTGCGTCCCGCAAGACCCGCAAGACCGTCGGGGATTCGCTCAACGGGGGCGTGAGGATCACGCCCGATACGCCCGACGTTCCCAACGCCTCGATCGCCTCGAGCGGGGGCGCCCGCCCGCCCTCGCCCTTGACGAGAATCAGCCGCGCGCCGCGGGCCGATGCCTCCTCGAATACGCCAGTCAGGAAGTCGCTCATGAACGCCGCGCTGGGATTGGAATAGACGACGCCGATCCGCAATTCGGTCGACGTGACAAGGTTCCGGGCGGTCTGGTTGGGGCGATAGCCCAGTTCGCGAATGGCGTCGTTGACGGTCGCGCGCGTGTCCGGCCCCACACCCGGCTGACCATTGATGACGCGCGACACCGTCATCGCGGAGACGCCGGCCTTTGCCGCCACGTCCACGATCGTCGTGTTGCGTCCGGGTGCCGCCTTCCGTGCCAAGTTCGCTCGCCCTCACCCTAACCCCGATGCCTCGTGCCTAGCCAATTTCCACAGCGGAGCAACAGGGATCGGGCACCGTGACGCGCGATGGCGATCATGCGCGCGAGCGACGCGTGCCTGCCGCGCCATGCAACGATCCCGGGCTACCATCGTTTGCGGGACTTCCCCCCGGTAAATCGAAGGACCGATATGTTCGGACACACGAAAAAGGTACGTTACGCCGTCGTCGGCGGCGGCCAGATCTCACAGCAGGCATTCATGCCCGGCGTTGCGCGGACCGACAATTCCGAGATGACCGCGCTGGTCACGGGCGATCCGGTCAAGGCCGACAAGCTCGCCAAGCTCTACAGCATCAAGGCCTGGTCCTACGACGACTATGACGCGCTGCTCAAGTCAGGCGAGATCGATGCCGTCTACATCGCGACCCCGAACTTCCTGCACCTGCAATATGCGGTGCCGGCACTGGAGGCCGGGATCCATGTCCTGCTCGAAAAGCCGATGGCATCGAGCGTGGCGGAAGCCGAACAGATCATCGCGGCACAGCAAAAGGGCGGCGCCAAGCTGATGATCGCGTATCGCCTGCATAACGAGCCCGGCACGGTCGACATGATCACGCGTGCCCGCAACGGCGACTTCGGGGACTTGCGCAGCTTCGTGTCGGTCTTCGCACAGAATGTCGCAGAGGCGAACTCGCGCGGCCATAACGGTTATTGGGGCGGCCCGGTGCCGGACATGGGCACCTATCCGCTGAACGCAGTGCGCAACCTGTTCGGCCAGGAACCCATTTCGGTTCACGCGGTCGGCATCAAGTCACCGGGGCGCGGGTTCAACTTCCATGACACGGTCGCCGTCACCTTGGGGTTCGCGGACGCGCGCGTCGCGCAGTTCACCGTCAGCTATGCCACGGCGTCGTCGGAATTCTTTGAGCTGGTCGGGACCGAGGCGAGCATCCACGCCAATCCCGCGTTCATGTTCGGGCCGAAGGTCGGCATCGCCTATGTCGAGCGTACCGCGGACGGCAGCAAGGAGCACAGCTTCGACCCGGTCGAACAGTTCGGCAACGAGACGCAGTATTTCTCCGACTGCATCCTGAAGGATCTGCATCCGGAAGCCGATGGCGAGGAAGGTCTGATGGACATGCGGGTCCTCGCAGCGATCGAGCAATCGCTCGAGCAGGGCGAAACCATCACGCTCGAACCCGCAACGCGCAGCCGGCGGGTCGAGGCGGACCAGGCGCTCAAGCTGAAGCCCGCCAAGCAGCCCAGTGAAGACGAAATGATCAGCATCATTCCCCAGTCCGCCTGACACCATCGGATATGCGCGTCCGTCCGTGGCTCAATGGAGGTACGGACGGACGCGCAGATCGCAGAACGAACACAGTATCCCGCAAGAACCATGCTGGTCGCGTTGCCGCGGCATCAACGCGTGTTTATGGCGATGGTGATGCCATCCCCAATGTTCCTGCTCCGAGCGATCCTCGCGGTGCTGCTCGTCATGACCGGAGCGGCTGCACTTGCGCAGACCCCGTCGGTCGCCGCCCTCTCGCAACAGCTCGGACGCGCGGAGACCGAGTTGCGCGCAGTGGACGGACAGCTCGACGAGCGTGTCGATGCCGACGACCAGAAAACGCTCCGCAATCGCACGCTGGCCGCGCAACAAATCGCCACCGACGTGACCGAGCAATTGCGGCAGCAGCAGACGTTGATCGATGCACGGATCGCCGGGCTTGGGCCCGTTACCGCGGGCGTTTCCGAACCGGTCGAGATCAGCACACAACGGACGGTCCTCGCGCGCCAACGCTCATCGATCGACTCCGCGATCAAGCGGGGCGGGCTGGCCAACGTCGAAGCGGAACAGTTGATTGAGGAACTCGACCGTAGTCGAGCGCAACAGTTCAACGAGAAGATCACCGCCAAGGTCGCCTCTCCCCTCACACCCGCCTATTGGCGCGCAATCGTCCAGGCACTGCCACGAGATCTCCGCCGTACCGAGTTGTTCCTGGCGCAAGGCACCCGCCAGATCGGCGCGCAATGGCATGGCAGCTTGCCCTGGCCGATGATCCTCGGGATTTTGCTGGGGCTGGTCCTGTTGTTCCCGGTACGGGTTCGCGCACGACAGTTCGGACAACGCCTCCTGGTCGAAGGTGCGCCCGGACACCGGGTTCGTCGATCGGCCAACGCGATGTGGCGCGTGTTTGTGGGAACGCTTGCGCCGCTGCTCGCCGCGGTCGCACTGGTGCAGGGACTGCGCTGGTCGGGGCTGCTCCCGACGCGGTGGAGCAGTGTCCTCGACGCGTTCGTCATGACGATCGGGTTCAGTGCCTATACCGCAGCCGTTTGCGGCGCGCTGCTGATGCGCAACGGGGCTTCGTGGCGCGTCGCCCCGCTCGACGATGATACCGCCTCGGCGTTGCGACCGCTCTCCTGGGTATTGGCGGGGCTCTCGTTCGCAAGCATCCTGCTCAGCGCGATCACGACCGCGATCGGAACGAGCCAGCCGGCACTTGTGGCGACGCAGACGCTCAATGCGTCGCTACGTCTGGTGCTGATCGCCGTCTTCCTGATCGTACTGGGTCGGCTGCGGGCCAAGCGGGCGGGCACCGAGCCGATCGAATACGTCAAGACGAGCGCAGGGATCGGTCTTGGAACCTTGCTCGCCTGGGCGCTGGTCGCGTTTGCGTTCGTCGCGCTGCTGCTCGGCTATATCGCCCTCAGCCTGTTCATCGCCTGGGTGGTGTGCTGGGCGACGATCCTGGGGACCACCCTGTATCTGCTGATGGCCGCGGTGGACGACGTGTCGACGAGCATGTTCGTGCGGGACAGCCCGCTCGGCGTGACCGTCACCCGCGCGCTGGGGGTGCGGCCGAGCATGGTCGACCAGTTCGGCGTGCTGCTTTCGGCGGTGCTGCGGATTGCGCTTGTCCTGCTGGCGCTGGGTTTGCTGGCGACCCCGTTCAGCGGCGGCAACGGGATCGGCACGATGTTCGGCCGGCTCGGCGTGCTTGCGCAAGGCGTCGAGTTCGGCGGCGTGTCGATTTCCCCGGCCAATATCCTGCGGGGGATGATCGTGCTGTTCGTCGGCCTGGCGCTCGTCCGCGGCTTCATGGGCTGGCTGGAGACGCGCTATCTGCCGATCACCGACCTCGACGGCAGCGGGCGAAATTCGGTCAGCCTCGTCGCGCGCTATGTCGGGATCGCGCTGGCGTTCATCTGGGCGCTGGCGTCGCTCGGCATCGGCGTCGAACGCGTGGCCTTGCTGTTGTCGGCTTTGTCGGTCGGGATCGGCTTCGGTCTGCAGGCGATCACGCAGAACTTCGTGTCGGGGCTGATCCTGCTGGCGGAACGCCCGATCAAGATCGGCGACCTCGTTCGGGTTGGAACCGATGAAGGCGACGTCAAGCGGATCAGCGTACGTTCGACCGAGATCGAACTGGCGGACCATTCGACGCTGATCGTCCCCAATTCCGAACTGATCACAAAATCCGTGCTCAACAAGACGATGGCCAACCCGCTGGGGCGCATCCAGATCCAGTTCTCGGTCCCGCTCGACAGCGACGCCCAGGCGGTCAGGACGATGGTGCAGGAAGCCTTTGCGGGCGAGAGTGCGGTTCTGTCGGACCCTGCCCCCGCGGTGTTCATCGACGGTCTCGTCAATGGGCGGATCACGTTCAATTGCTTCGGCCATGTCGCACACCCGCGTGCCGCGTACAGCGCCCGTAGCGCAGTGCTGATGACCCTGCTGCAACGCTTCCGCGTAGAAGGCATCGACATCGGCACGATCCCGCAGCGGATCGAACTGGTAGCAGCGAACCGACCGCTGGTTGAACCCGAAGCCTGAAACCGTCGCTTTTCCTTTGGGTTTTCGCGGTGAAGCGATACTCTCCGATCGGCTCCTGTATCGAACCGCGTCATCGTCCCCTCGCGATCAGGAGCAGGGTCCATGCGCGAACCCGTGATCAGGACGTACGCCACCCGTTCGGGGCCGATGCTCGCGCTAGCAGGCGACCAATATGTCACGCGGGCGCTGGATCTCTACGGCGAATATGCGCCGGATGAATGGCGAATGCTGCGACAGCTGATCCGTCCGGGTATGACCGTGGTCGAGATCGGCGCGAACATGGGATCGCACAGCGTCGACATGGCACGTGCCTGCGCCCCCGGCCCGTTCTACGCGTTCGAGCCGCAGCAACTGCTGTTCCAGATCCTGTGCGGCAATCTCGCGATGAATAACGTCACGAATGCCGTCGCCTTCCCCGACGCTTGCGGCGCAGACGAGGGCGAGGCGATTATTCCCGCGATCAATTATGCCGCTGGCGGCAACTTCGGCGGGGTTTCACTGCAAAGTCAGGGCAGTGGCCGCAAAGTCCGGGTTCGGACGCTGGACGGGCTGGGCGTGGACGCGTGCGGGCTGCTCAAGATCGATGTCGAGGGGTTCGAACCCGCTGTGTTGCAAGGCGCCGTCAAGACCATCCGCCGATGCCGTCCCACGATCTACATCGAGAACGACCGCGCGGCGAACCAGCAAGCCGTGATCACGGCGATCGCGGATCTCGACTATTGCCTGTACTGGCATCTTCCGAACCTGTTCTCGCCCGATAACTTCCGCGGCAATCCGCAGAACGTCTGGCCCGGTACGGTATCGATCAACATGCTGTGCCTGCCGCGCGAGGTGAATGTCACCGTCGAGAGTGCACTGCCGATCGACCCGGCGAACTGGTCGTGCCCGATCAACCTGAACGCCTGACCCGCAGCGGTTCAACCCGCTCGACCGGCGATGCTGCCGTAGCGCGATGACGGGCGGCTTCCAGCGTAAGCGCGGTTGCGACATCATCGATCACCTGATCCCAGCGCCCCCATTCCCGCTGGCGGAATAGCCGGACGGAGGGATACCACGGGCTGTCGGTGCGATGCTGCAACCAGCGCCAGTCCGGCAGCAACGGCAGCATCACCCACGCCGAACAACCGAGCGCACCCGCCAGATGAACCGGGGAACTGTCGATCGAGATCAGCAGGTCGACTTCGCACAGGATTGCGGCAGTATCCTCGAAGTCGTTGATTTGAGGACTAAGACTGACGACATCCATTCCGGTCGGCGGCGTCAGCGCCTGCCCCTCGGTCGGCCCTTTCTGGATCGAGAAGAACGTCACCCCGTCCTGTGCGAGGGGCTGCAACTGCGCCAGCGTCATCGAGCGGTTGGCATCGTTGAAGTGCGTCGGGCGCCCTGCCCACAGGAACGCGACTTTGAGCCCGCGATACGGCGCAAGCCGACTGCGCCAGACCGCACGCCGCTCGGGCAGTGCCGACAGATAGGGCATGGGCGACCCCGGCAGATCGTCCAGCGTCAGCCCCATCGCGTGCGGCAAGCTCATCATCTCGCAATGCACGTCGAACCTCGGCGGAATTTCTCCCCGCAAGGTGATCGCGTCGAACCCCGCCATGCGCCTCGCGAGCGAAGCGGTCTCGTGATTGATTTCGAGCACGACCGTCGCCTGACTGCGCGCCTTGGCCCACCCTACCATCCGCATGAACTGGAAGGTATCGCCATAGCCTTGCTCATCATGGATCAGCAGCGTCTGCCCGGGAATGGCGCGGCCGTCCCAACGCGGTCGCTGCACCTTGCGTTCGATCCGGGTGGTGTGCGCAAGGCTGTACCGATGGCTGTACTCGCGCCACCCACGGTCGAATTCGCCGAGCAACAGCAGCGTTTCGGACAGGTCGAAGCGCGTCGACACATGCCCGGGCAGCGCGTCCACCAGCATTTCCTGGATCGGTCGAGCCTCCTGCACCCGGCCCTGGACCCGCAACGCCTGCGCCAGCAGTGCCCACAGCGCCACCGGCCCCGAGCCGTTTGACAACAAGGGGCGAACTCGCATCTCCACCTCGCGTCCACGCCCCGCCTGCAGCAGCGGCCGTAGCTCGACTTCGAGGGCTTGAAGGTCGAGGACCGGCCCGGTCATCCCGCCACCAGTCGCGGGCCACGCTTTGCGCGAACCTTGGGCACGTCTCTGACGATCGTCTCCACCGCGGGGGCCGCACTGATCCCCAGCGCATCGAGCAGCGGCGCAAGATACTGCGCATAGGGTCGCCACCGCCCGATGCTATCGGCGTGAAGCGGTTGCCGGACCTGATTGAGGCTGGCGGTGCGAATGATCCGCGCGGTGTGATAGAAGTCGAGGCAGGCCGGATCCCAATCGAGCCCGCAGAACGCGAGCATCCGTCGACTTTCCCTCTCGATATCGCCGACGATGTCCTCGTACCGCACTTCGATGAAACGATCGGCCGGTAAAACCGTACGCCAATGGTCTAAAAGCCGGTCGTAACTGCGGTAAAACCGTCCGAGTTCGGTCTGATCATAGGCGAATTGCTGCTCGCGAGTGAACAATTTGGTATAGCAGGACAGGCAGGTATCGACCGGATCGCGGCGAACATGGATGATCCGCGCATCGGGCAGGATCCGATGAATCAGCCCTGCAAACAGGAAGTTGGAGGGCATCTTGTCGACGACCCGACGATGTTGCAGCGCAAGCGGTCGAATAGCCTCGAGATACTGCGCACCCAGCGCCGCTTCCTCCTCCACCGTGAACTTCGCCGCCGATGCCGGATACAGTCCGGCAGTGTTAACCGCCACTTGCAGCGCGGACATCTCACCCGCACCGAAGATGTCAGGATGCGACGCGAGGATCTGTTCGACGAGCGTAGTGCCCGATCGGGGCATGCCAACGACGAACACCGCTAGGTCGCTTCCGGAAGTTCCTGCCCTAGAATGTTGAAAACGCTCGGACGGAAACGCCGTGATGATCTCGTCTATCCACCGATCGGTTGCTGCCGCGTCATAAGAAAAACTCGCGCGTTTGCGGCGATTACCGTCATCGAGATGCGCAAAAGCGCGCTCGGGGTTTCCAACGTCGAGCCAAGCCTTGCCCAAGGCAAAATGCAATGCGGTACGATCCGCCTTGCCCTCGATCCCCCCCGGCGCAAGCAAGGCCTCCATCGCCGGAATCCGAGGATCACCGGGGTGAAAACAGTGGAGATCGGCGAAGTTGAACCATGCGGGTACCGAGCGTGGGTTGTGCGCCAGAATGTTTTCGAACACCGCCTCGGCATCGCCCTTATGGCCCTGTTCCATCAACGCAATCCCGCGATTAACGAGCGCTTTCTCGGGTGCAAATCCGGTGGACAGGGCGGCGCGGTCGAATGCTGCGAGCGCTTCGGGCAATTTGTTCTGCGCCTGCAGGACTTCGCCCAAGATGTTCTGGATTTCGCCATCGTTCGGCGCGGCTGCTGCGGCGCGCCGCGCTTCGGCCAGCGCCTCATCGAGCCGCCCGAGCTGCCGCAGCGCCGTCGCTCGCACACCCAGCGCTCCCACGTGTAGCGGTGCGAAACTGAGCAGCGCATCGATCCAGCGAAGCGCTTCCGCATAGCGGTCCCGCGCGACCTCGACTGCGGCCGCATTTATGTAAGCGTCGGACAGGCGCGGATTGGCGTCGATCGCGCGGCGCGCGAAGGTCATCGCCTGATCGAGATCGCCAAGATCGTTGAGCAAATGCGACATGTTGCTCAGCGCCTCGGCATAGCCGGGCGTCAGCTCCAACGCGCGCGCGTAATGCCGGCGTGCTTGGTCCAGCCGTCCCAACCGTTTCAGCGTGTTGCCAAGATTGTTGTGCGCCTCGGCATAGTTGGGCTGCAACGACACGACGCGTTCGAGACAAGACAGGCTGTCGTCGAGCTTGCCCTCTTCCTGCAGGATGATCCCGAGGTTGTTCCACCCGGCAACCATCGTGGCATCCATCGTCACGGCGCGGCGGGCGGCCTCCTCGGCTTCGACCAGCAACCCCTTCTGGCGACACATCTCGCCTAAATTGCTGAGATAAATCGCTTGCACCCGCGGTGCCTGACAGGCGCGACGGAGATGGTCGATCGCGCTGTCGAGGTTTCCATAGGCGTGCGCTATCAACCCCAGGAGATGATGCGCGTCGGATTGCCCGGGCCAGACCGCCAGGACGTGCTGGCACAGGCGTTCGGCCTGGTCCGCCTGCCCCGCGTTCCAATGCGCACTGGCCTGCCCCAGCGCCTGCTCGATCGTTATGCCGGTCGGTGCGGGATCGCTCATGCGACACTCCCTCTTTTGGGTTGCTTGGTCAGGGATCGCTTGGTCACAGGCTGAACGTCATCCTGACAGTTCCCGAGTGGCTCTTGAAATCACGGCGCAAATCGCCGTCATATTGCACGCCGATCCGGAACCGCTCGGTCTGCATAAAGGATAGCCCTGCCCCAACCGTCAGCCCGTCGCGCGCACCGCGGGCGGACGTGCTGGTAAACGCAACGCCTCCAAGCACGGCGGTCAGCGGGATCGGACCATTGGTGTAGGTATGGACCCAGCCGAGCTTCAGCAGCGGGGCGAAACGACCCGAGGTCGCCTCGAACACACCCGCACCCTGGAAGCCGATCTCGTGACTGAGCGAATCCACGTCGAGGCTCGAGACCTTCAGATTGGCGGACGCGGCGTCGCGCTCCTGGTATCCGGCATTGTGCAGATGCACTTCGCGAAGGCTGGCGAAGGGCATGACCGAAGCGCTGGTGGACAAGGGGATCGTGTAGCTCGCGCGGAGGTTCCCCAGATATTGCTGGCCGTCGTACGATGCGCGCGCGCTGACGCCGAGGAAGTCGATCCGCCGCCGCTGGTCGTACTTGTTGTACCCAAAGCCGAGTTGGCCATCGATTGCGAAACCAGCGGTTTCGGGATCGCCCGGTTGCCACGAGAAGTATCCCGTCGCCTGGAAGCTGTTGAGCGTCGTCGAGCTGCCGCTGATATTGCCGCGTCCGTGCGCTGTGCTGTTGATCCAGCTGATCGCCCCCCCCGCCATCAGGTTCGGCGTGCCGATCAGGTCTGCGCCGACCATGACACCATAGCTGCTGGCTTGATACGGCGATGCGGCCGCCACCGCCGCACGGGTTGCCGAATTGATCAGGAACTGCCCCCAGATCGCGCCGCGCTGCCCTTGCGATCCCGCAGCAAGGCCACGTTCCTCACGGCCAGTCACGGCTGCGGCAAGCACTTCCTGATGCTGTACGATCGCGTTGACCGCGGGGGATACGGCAACCGCGATGACTTGCGGCGTTAGTTGCGTCGGCGCGAGTTGGACGATCGCCGTCCGCTGCTGCGTCACGGGCAATTGTGACAGCGGCAGCAGGACATTGGTGATAACCGGGGTCGCCGCCGGTCCGCCGAGGTCGGCAATCGCATCCAGCGCCGCGCCCGTGCCGACGCCTGGACCACCCGCCACGATGCCAGTGCCGGTAAAGCTCGTTGGGGGCGGCGGCGTGATCGTGCCCGCGGGGTTGCTCAGCGTAAGGACAAGACCCGTCGCACCACCGCTGGCGACGCTGGAGAAAGCGCCGTCCAGCCCGGTTACAGACGAGGTCAGGTTGCTGAACGTCAGCGCGCCGCCGGCCTTCACCACCGTATAGGCCTGCCCTGCCGCCAGTGTCGCGGACCCCAATTTGACCAACGTGACGTTCGTGCCCGTCAGGTTTGCCGCGCCCGTGACCGAGAGCTGACCATAGGCCGCGCTCGACGTGACTCCGATCAGCAACTTGCCGCCGGTCTGGCTGTAACTCCCGGTAATCCCGACCGGTGCGTTGACGGCAAGCGTGGCACCATCGGCGATCACCGCCCGGCTGCCCACGTCGACCGCATCGTTGAGCAGGATGTTGCCGGCGAGCAGCAGATTGCCACCGGGGTTGACGATCGTTCCCTGGCTACCCGCGGCATAGCCGGTCAACGTCCCGAACACCGTCCCGCTGCCGCCGGTGATCGCCAATGCCGCGGCGGCGTCGCTGACGATGTTGCCGGCAATCACGCCGGTGTTGCCGATCGGTCCGATCGCACCGAGATTGCGGATCGCAGCATCCGATCCGCTTAGCGTGCCGCTGTTGGTCAGGCTGCCAAGCGTGCCGGTCGCTGCAATGTAGAGGGGATAACGCGTCGAGAGGTTGCCACTGTTGGTCAGGCTGGCAAGGTTCGCGCCGACGAAATTGTTCTGCGCGGTCACGATTAAATTCGTTCCAGCCGTCGCGGACGTAAGCTCAAGCTGGGGCGTCGATCCGACCGAGACGGTTACGCCGGTATAGCTCGAACCCATACCAGCCTGAACCAGAGTTCCAGCCGTAGCACCGACCAGATAGTTGGCAGTTGGCGAGAAGCTCGTCGATATCGTTCCACCGCTCAGCGTCGCGGCGTCGCTGACGACGAGTTTCGCGTCCTTCGCGAGAGTGAGTGATCCCGCCGTCTGACCGTACCCGCCAGTCACGCTCGTACTGGACGCGAGCAGCAGATCCGCGCCCTTGTTCGATACGACATGCCCGGTAGCGATGATATCGTCGTTGACCGCGAGCGTCCCCCCCGCGAATTCCACATCGCCGCCCGGACTCAGAATCACACCGCGCGCCCCGCCGAAGCCCGTCAATGTACCGATTTCGGTCCCTGTTCCGCCCGAGATCGTCAGCGTTTGCGCAGCCCAGTTCTCGATATCCCCTGCGATCAGGCCACTGTTCGTGATCGGCCCCAGCTTTCCTGCGTTGTAGATCGCCGCGATAGTACCGCCGAGCGTGCCGGTGTTGGCCAGACCGCCGAGGCTGCCGGTGGAGGCGACATACACTGGATAGGCGGCAGTGAAGGCATCGCTGTTCGACAGGCTCGCCAGAGTGCTGCCGATGTAGTTGTTGTTCGCGGTTACCACGAGATTGCTTCCGCTCGCGCCCGCGCTCAGCGCCAGCCCCGGCGTGTTGCCTGTGATCACCTCGACCCCGGCATAGCGCGATCCCGTGCCGCCCTGGACCAGCGTGCCGACGGCTGCGCCGGCCAGATAGGTCGCCGCAGTCACGATGCCGGTCGAAACGGTACCGCCCGTCAGAAGCGCCGACCCGCTGACCACCAGCCCGGATGTGCCTCCAAGCGCCAGCAGACCGCTGTCCTGACTGAAGTTGCCCTGGATGCTGACCCCATTGAGAAGCGACAGCGATGCGCCAGCATTGACCACGGTATTCGTGCCGACATCGAACGCATCGTTGAGTGCAATGGCGTTCGTGAGGACGACGTCACCGTTGGCGCTGGAGATCGTTCCCTGGCTGCCGGGCGCATATCCTGTCAGCGTTCCGCCGGAGATGCTTAACGCCTGCGCCGCGAGATTGTCGATATTACCCGCGATAACGCCGCTGTTGGTGATCTGTCCGAGCGTTCCGGCATTGTAGATCGCCGCGATCGCGCCGCTGAGGGTGCCGCTGTTGTTGAGCGCCCCCAGCGCGCCGTTCTGAGCAATGTAGACGGGATAGTCCGCGGTCAACGCGCCGGTGTTGGCGACGCTGCCGAAGCTCCCCCCGATATAGGTGTTCCGCGCGGTCACGACGAGGTCGGTTCCGGCAGCGTTCCAGGTCAGCGCCAGCCCATCGATATTGCCCGTATCGACGTTCACACCGGCGTAGCTCGACCCCGCGCCGCCGCGGACCAACGTGCCGGCGTTTTCGTTTGCGAGATAGTTGGCGGTCGGGTCGAACCGCGTCACCACCGCACCCCCCGTCAGGTTCGCAGCCCCGCTCACTGCGAGCTGCGCGCCGTTCTGGACGTATAGGGCGCCTGCGGTCTGACTGTAGCCACCGGTAATGCTCGCCGACGTGAGAAGTCCGAGGGTTGCACCCGCATTCGATACTACGTGTCCCGTCGCGACGATGTCGTCGTTGAGCAACTGCACGCCCGCGCCGAACGCCACATCGGCCGACGTGCTCGATATCGTTCCGCGCGCCCCCCCGAAGCCCGTCAGCGTACCGGCGGTTTCGAAAGTGCCGCCAGTGATCGTCAGCGCCTGCGTCGAACGATTGTCGATGTTGCCCGCAATCACGCCGCTGTTGGTGATCGGCCCAAGCGTACCCGCATTGTAGATCGCCGCGATCGCGCCGCTGAGCGTGCCGCTGTTGGTGAGGCTTCCCAACGTGCCGGTCGCCGCAACATACACTGGATAGTCGGCAGTAATGGCATTGCTGTTCGACAGGCTCGCCAGAGTGCTGCCAATATAGTTGTTGTTCGCGGTCACCACGAGATTGCTTCCGCTCGCGCCTGCGGTGAGCGCCAGTCCCGGCGTGTTGCCTGTGATCACCTCGACCCCGGCATAGCGCGATCCCGTGCCGCCCTGGACCAAAGTCCCGACGGCTGCGCCGGCCAGATAGGTCGCCGCAGTCACGATGTCGGTCGAAACGGTACCGCCCGTCAGAAGCGCCGACCCGCTGACCACCAGCCCGGATGTGCTTCCGATTGCCAGCAGACCGCTGTCCTGACTGAAGTTACCCTGGATGCTGACCCCGCTGAGAAGCGACAGCGATGCGCCGGCATTGACCACGGTATTCGTGCCGACATCGAACGCATCGTTAAGCGCAATGGCGTTCGTGAGGACGACGTCACCGTTGCCGCTGAAGATCGTTCCCTGGCTGCCGGGCGCATATCCTGTCAGCGTTCCGCCGGAGATGCTCAACGCCTGCGCCGCACGATTGCCGATATTGCCCGCGATCACGCCGCTGTTGGTGATCTGCCCGAGCGTTCCGGCATTGTAGATCGCCGCGATCGCGCCGCTGAGGGTGCCGCTGTTGTTGAGCGCCCCCAGCGCGCCGGTCTGAGCAATGTAGACGGGATAGTCCGCCGTCAACGCGCCAGTGTTGGCGACGCTGCCGAGGCTTCCCCCGATGTACGTGTTCAGCGCGGTCACGACGAGGTCGGTTCCGGCAGTGTTCGAGGTCAGCGCAAGCCCATCGATATTGCCCGTATCGACGTTCACGCCGTCGTAGCTCGATCCCGCGCCGCCGCGGACCAACGTGCCGGCGTTCTCGTTCGCGAGGTAATTGGCGGTCGGGTCGAACTGCGTCACCACCGCACCGCCCGTTAGGTTGGCGGCCCCGCTCACCGCAAGCTGTGCGCCGTTCTGGACGTAAAGCGCGCCTGCGGTCTGACTGTAGCCACCGGTAATGCTTGCAGAAGTCAGGATCCCGAGAGTTGCACCCACATTCGATACGACGTGTCCCGTCGCGACGATGTCGTCGTTGAGCAACTGCACGCCCGCGCCGAACACCACATCGGCCGACGTGCTCGATATCGTTCCGCGCGCCCCCCCGAAGCCCGTCAGCGTGCCGGCGGTCTCGAACGTGCCGCCGGTGATGGTCAGCGCCTGCGTCGATCGGTTGTCGATATTGCCAGCGATGATGCCGCTGTTGGTGATCGGCCCGAGCGTACCCGCGTTGTAGATCGCGGCGATCGCGCCGCTGAGCGTGCCGCTATTGGTGAGGCTTCCGAGCGTGCCGGTCGCTGCGATGTAGACGGGATAGTCGGCTGCCAATGAACCCACGTTCGCGACGCTGCCGAGACTGCCCCCGATGTATGTGTTCCGCGCGGTCACGACGAGGTTGGTACCGGCCATGTTCGAGGTCAGCGCCAGCCCGTCGATATTGCCGGTGTCGACGTTCACGCCGTCGTAACTCGATCCCACGCCGCCGCGCACCAACGTTCCAGCGTTTTCGTTCGCGAGGTAATTGGCGGTCGGGTCGAACTGCGTCACCACCGCCCCGCCGGTCAGGTTGGCGGCCCCGCTGACCACAAGCTGTGCACCGTTCAGGACGTATAGTGCGCCGGCGGTCTGACTGTAGCCGCCGGTAATGTTCGCAGAAGTAAGAAGTCCGAGGGTTGCGCCAGCATTCGAGACAACATGTCCCGTTGCGACGATATCGTCGTCGAGCAATTGAAAGCCCGAACTGAACACCACATCGGCCAATAGGCTCGATATCGTTCCGCGTCCGCCTCCGAAGCCCGTCAGCGTGCCTGCGGTCTGGAACGTGCCGCCGGTGATGGTCAGCGCCTGCGCAGTTTGGTTATCGATATTGCCGGCGATCATCCCGCCATTGTCGATCGGTCCGAGCGTGCCCGTTGCGGCGGCGTAGATCGCGGTGGCACCAGTGATCAGCCCGAGGTTGGTCACCCGACCGAGTGATCCGGTGTTGACGAGACCGTAGGTCTCGCCGGAGATTGTGCCGTTATTACGCAACACGTCGAGCTGGCCGCCATTGTTCAAGCCTGCACTGGCCGGACCTTGCGAGTCGGTGATCAGACCGCTGTTGTCGATCGTTCCGATGCTACCCCCATTGTAGAGCGCAAGCAGACCCGCGATCGTGCCACTGTTGACGATCCGACCGATCGTAGCGGTGTTGTACAGACCGCGGGACGTTCCGCTGATCAAGCCTGCATTGAGGACCGCATCGATGACGCCGTCATTGGCGAGGCCCGCCGCCAAGACGACGGGTGTGTCGATAATGCTTCCGCTATTGAGGATCGTCCCGATCGTGCCGCCGTTGTACAGCCCGACCGTACCGCCGATGACGCCGTCATTCTCGATCCGGTCGATGACCCCGAGATTGCGCACGCCGAACCGGCTGCCCTCCAGTGTGCCGCTGTTCCCGAGCGTGCCAAGGCGGCCGCTCGCCGCGACATAAGCGGCGGTCGAGACCCCCGTGATCGTTCCGCTGTTGACCAGAGTTCCGAGCGTACCGCCGACATAGTCATTATTGATCGTTAACAACAAATCCACGTTGCCGCCGATCGTCCCGGTGGCCGCGGCAATCGCCAGTCCGGTGACGCCCGACGCGACCGAGACACCATCGTACCTCGACCCGGCACCCGCGCGAACAAGCGTTCCGCCCCCGCTGCCGGCGCTATAGTTCGCCGTGCTGTCAAGCTGATCACTGGTAATCAACCCGCCGGTGATGCTCGCGACACCGCTGACCAGCAGCAACGCCATACCCAAGGCGAGCGTGCCCGATCCCTGCGCGTAATTGCCGACTACGTTGACCAATTCCTGGAGTTGGACCAACGCACCATCGTTGACGAGCGTTCCCGTACCCAAAACGACCGTATCGTTCAGGACGATGCCACCCGACGCGAGGACGACGTTTCCCAGCGTGTTGGTAATCGTTCCCTGACTGCCCGGGACGTAACCGGTAAGCGTTCCGAACCCGGCACCACTCCCGGCAAACACCAGATCCTGCATCGAACGATTGATGATGTTGCCGGCAAACGTGCCGCTGTTCCAAATGGTGCCGAGCGCGCCCGCATTGTCGACCGCTACCGGCCCGGACAGCACTCCACCGTTCGAAACCAGGCCGATCGAACCGGTATTGGAAATACCGGTCGTGCCGACATCGAACGTTCCGGCATTAATGATCGCACCAACGATGCCGTTATTAACGACACCGATCTGCCCCGTCAGGCTCCCATTGTTGGTCAGCGTGCCGAGCGTGCCGGTGGCGCTGACGTATACGGACGTCGGAACGGCAAGGTTTTGGACATTGACGATCGACCCCAGCGAACCGCCGACATAATAATTGGCAAAGTCGACCCGCAACGCATTGCCTTGCGTGGTTCCTACCAGTTGCAACCCGGTGACACCGGATGCGTAGGACAGGTTGGTATAGGCCGACCCGGCACCGCCCTGCACCACCGTCCCGCTGCTGTCTCCCGCCTGATAATTCCCGGCCGCGGAGATGCCGATCAGTTCGATCGTGCCCCCCGTCAGTGACGCCGCCCCGCTGGCGATCACCTGGCCGGTGCCGTTGGCCAGGGACAGCGTGCCGCCTGTCTGAGCAAACGCGCCGGTGACGCTTACCGCGCCCGTCACGGCTACCGCCGCGCCGATATTGGCAAGCGTACCGGACCCAACGTCGACCGCATCGTCGAGCAGCATGCTGCCCGAGGCCAGGACGACATTCCCGATTGTGCTCACGATCCTGCCCTGGCCGGACTGACCGGTGAACGTCCCGACCGCACCGTTCGTACCGCCCACGATCGTCACCGCATTGGCGGACAGGTTGACGATGTCGCCCCGGACCATCCCGCTGTTCGATAGCGTCCCCAGATTGCCGGTGCCCGCGATGTAGATTGCGGTTGGTGCATTCAGTTCACCGCTGTTCGTCAGTGTCGACAGTGTGCCGCCTATGTACGTATTGCCAAACGTATCGATCAGCGACGAGCCGACTGTCCCTTGTGTGGCAAGCAAGCCCGTGGGTGCGCCGTTGACCGTCACGCCGGCATAATTCGAACCGGTTCCTGCGGAAATCAGGACGACATTATCACCAGCCAGATAATTGCCGGTATTCGACAAGGAGGCCGTCACGGTTCCGCCGGACAATGCCGCGGCACCGCTCACGGTCAAGCCGCTGGTCCCTGGAACGAAGGATAGGATCCCGCCCGTCTGGCTATAATTCCCCATGATCGTCGTCATGCCGCCGAGCGTCAGATTGGCGCCCAGATTGGTCACCGTGTGACTGTTTCCGACGATAATGTCGTCGTTCAGCAGCAGCGCGCCGCTGATGAACGTCAGGCTGCTCGCATTATTGTCGATCAACCCGCGCCCAATATTGCCGGTGAGCGTGCCCACCAGCGTGTCAAATCCGCCGGTAAAGGTCAGGTCGTTCGCGCTGGCGTTGACGATGTCGCCACGGATCAGCCCGCTGTTGCCGATCCCGCCAATGTGTCCGGCGGTGGTGATCGTGATTGCCGGGCCTGCACTTGCGGTCAGGACGCCTGCGTTGAGCAAGGTGCCGATCGTGCCTGATGCATACAGCCCCTTCGAAGTTCCGGTGATCGTTCCACTGTTGCTCAGCATACCGACATTGCCGGTATCAAAGATCCCGACCACACCGCCGATCGTCCCGCTAGGCGCGTTGATGAGGAAGCCGATCGATCCGCCCGCGTTGTAAATCCCGATGTTGTTGCCGATCACGCCGCTGTTCGTGAGCGTGCCGATCGTGCCGCCGTTGTACAGCCCCGTCATGCGCTGGTCGTCGTTGGTCCGGATCGTACCGCTGTTCGCGAAGCGGTCGATCGTTCCAGCGTTGCTTACCCCGGCGCCGCTGCCCGTCATCAGTCCGGCATTCGACAGGTTACCGATCGTTCCGCCGTTCGAGAGGCCCGCGCCATTTCCGGCACTATTGCTGATGATCCCGTCAGCACTGTTTACCAGCGTGCCGATCCGCCCGACGTTGTCGATGCCGTAACTCGCATTGGTCGCCGTCCCGCCACCAATCAGTCCGACGTTCAACAGTATGCCGATAGACCCTGCGTTGAGCACGCCCGTACCCGTCGCACCGCCTGTGCCGAATACCGTTCCCGCGTTGCCCAGAGCCTCGATCGTCGTAAGATTGTGAATTCCGATGGGACCGCCGGTCCATCCGTAGTTTATCAGCGTCCCGATACGTCCTACATTGTAGAGACCGCTGGCAGCCCCATCGAGAACGCCGTTGTTGGTCAGACTACCGATGGTCCCTGACCCTGCGACATACAGTGCATAGGTCGCACCGGTGATCGTCGCGTCGTTCGTGAGCGTGGCTTGGGTATCGCCAATATAGTCGTTACCCGCCGCAACGATCAGGTTCGTGCCGCTGGTGATCGCCGACAGTTTGAGCCCGGCAATGCTGCCGGGAACGTTCAAGTCAACGCCGGTATAACTGGACCCGGAGCCCCCCGAGACCAGTGTTCCGCCAGCGGCGGACCCGACGCGATAGGTGGCCGCCGGGGACAAACCGTCAAAATTGGCGGAGATCGTGCCACCCGACAGGACGGCGGCCTGCGTGACGACGAGCCTGCCGTTGCTCCCCAGGTTCAGCACACCCGCGGTCTGCAGATAATTGGCGCCAATCGTGACGATCGTGGCCAAGGCCATATCCGCCCCCACGTTGCTGATCGTCACGCTGCTCGGCGGGGGGCCGACGGCGAGGATCTTATCGTTGAGCAGCAGGGCACCGGATGCGAAGGTCAGGTTGGTGCTGACGCCAAGTGTGCCCTGGACCGTTCCGGAGGTCCCGGTCAGCGTCCCGATCGTTCCGCCGCTACCGCCGATGATCGTCCCGATCGTCCCGCCGGCCGGATTGATGTTGCCGCGGATGATACCGCTGTTGGCGATCGTCGCATACGTACCCGAAAGCGCGTTCGTGCCCCCGGATAACGTGCCGCGATTGTCCAGCACGGTGATCACGGCGTTGTTTTGCACCGCGACGCCTCCGCCTGAGATGACGCCGCTGTTGGTCAGCGTTCCGATCGTGCCGCTGTTGAGGATCGCCCAGCTGCTGTTCGTGATCGTGCCGCTGTTGGTGAGTTGGCCGATGCTGCCCTGATTCCACAAAGCGGTGAAATTGGCGTTGGTGATGAGCCCCGCGTTGGAAAAGGTACCGATCGTACCGCGATTGTTGACGCCGAATTGCGCGCCGCCGAACGTCCCGGTGTTGGTGACCGTTCCGATGCGGCCCGTGGTGGCGACGTACAGCGCGGTCGAGGCGGCGGTGAGCGAGGCGCTATTAGCAAGCGTGGCCAGCGTCCCACCGACATAATCGTTGTTGAGCGACAGCAGGATCTTGTTGCCGACGGTACTCGTGGATCTGGACAGCCCGGTCACCGTGCTGACCGATATAGTCGCCCCGGTGAGGTTCAGGGCGGACGCGCTGACGAGCGTATAGGTGCCAGGCAAGTAGTTGCCAGTACTGGACAGATCGGACTGAACCGTGCCGCCACTGATCGCCGCGGTGCCGCTGACGACTAGCCCTGCCAAGAGCGGGTCGACCGTCAGCGTGCCGCCGGTCTGGCTGTAATTGCCCGTAAGGTTGATGATCGTGCTGAGCTTAAGATTGGCACCAAGGTTGCCGACGGTCCGACCGGTTGCCACAATATGATCATTGAGCAGCAAGTTGCCCGACGCGAACACCAGATTGCTGAGCGTGTTGGTGATCGTTCCCCTGCCCGATTGCCCCGTCAGCGTGCCGATCGTACCCGCCGCACCGCCGGTTATCGTCAGCACGTTGGCCGTATCGTTGCGGATCGCGCCACGGATGATGCCGCTATTGGCAAGCCGCCCGAGCGTCCCCTGCAGATACAGGGCGTTATTACCGCTGATGGTCGCCCCGGCCTGGTTGTTCAGCGTACCCAGCGTGTCGGATAGGTTGATCGCGTTGGTCGCGTTGCCGATGAAACCGCTGTTGGTGAGTACGGTCACTACGCCGCCCAGGCCTAGCGCGCTTTGTCCCGAGATGATCGACCCACTGTTCGCGATCGTCGCGATGCTACCGGCGTTGTAAATGCCTTGCGGGCCGCCATTGATCGTCCCGCTATTCGCCAGCACCCCCAACGTGCCGTAATTGGCGAAACCTGCGGACCCCGAAGAAATATACCCGGCGTTGGTCAGCGTGCCGAGCGACGTGTCGTTCTGCAGCCCGGCCGCGGTGCCGCCCAGGATCGTCCCGCCCGCGGCGTTGATCAGGGTGGCGATCGTCGACTGGTTGCCCAATCCCTTCTGCGCACCGGAAATAAGACCGCTGTTGTTGAGCGTACCGATGCTGCCGTTGGTATTGAGCCCATCGGCGGTGCCGCTGAGCGCGCCGCTGTTGGTCAGCGTCCCGACCGTGCCGGTGTTGGCGACATACAGCGGATAGGTAACGCCGGCGATCGTCCCTGCATTGGTGACCGTCGCTTGCGTATCACCGATATAGATGTTGGCGGCCAGCAGCGCGAGATTGGTCCCTCTGGTGCCTGCGGTCGCAGCCAGACCGGTAACGCCGCCGGTCGCTACGACGCTCACACCGCTGTAGCTCGACCCCATGCCGCCGCTGACGAGATTGCCGCCAATCGAGTCCCCAACTCGATAGGTCGCATTTGCCGAGACACTACTGACATCGGCGCTGATCGTGCCGTCCGTGAAAGTCGCGGCTTGCGTTACCACCAACCTCCCCGCAGCGCCGAGGTTGAGCAAACCCGCGGTCTGGCGGAAGTTGGCGTCGATCGTGACGATCGTCGACAGGGCAATGTCTGCCCCCGTATTGCTGATGGTGGTGGCGGCAGACGTCGTTCCGACCGCGATGATATTATCGTTGAGCAGCAAGGCCCCGGATGCGAACGTGAGCTGGTCGCCCGCGCCGAGCGTGCCCAGGGTCGACCCGGAGAAGCCGGTCAGCGTGCCGATCGTTCCGTTGGTGCCGCCATTGATCGTCCCGATTGACCCGTTGGACTGGTTGACGTTGCCGCGAATGACACCGCTGTTGACGATGGTCTGGAAAAAGCCGGCAAGTGCGTTGCTGCCACCGGACATCGTCCCGCGGTTGTCGATCAGCGTGATGACGCCATTGTTTTGAACCGCATTGCCCCCGCCAGCGATGATGCCGTTATTGGTGAGGGTGCCGATCGTCGCGCTGTTCAGGATCGCCCAACTGCTGTTGGTGATCGTCCCGCTGTTGGTCAGCTGGCCGATGCTGCCCTGGTTCCAGAAGGCGGTGAAGTTCGCGTTGGTGATTACCCCGAGATTGGCGAAGGTGCCGATTGTGCCGCGATTGTTGACCCCGAATTGTGCGCCGCCGAACGTCCCGCTATTGGTCACCGTGCCGATGCTGCCGGTAGTTGCAACGTACAGTCCGGTGTAGCTGCCGGTGATCGCGGCGCTATTGGACAGCGTGGCCAGCGTCCCGCCGACATAATCGTTGTCGATCGATAGCAGCAGCCTGTTGCTGACCGTGCTCGTCGATTTGGCGAGGCCAGTGATATCGTTGACCGTCACGGTCGCGCCGGCCAGATTGAGGGTCGATCCGCTGACGAGCGTGTAGCCGCCTTGCAGATAGTTCGCGGTGCTCAGCAGAGTCGAACTGACCGTGCCGCCGCTGATCGCCGCGGTGCCGCTGACGATCAGGCCGCCCTTCGTCGGGTCGATCGTCAACGTCCCGCCGGACTGGCTGTAATTGCCCGTCAGGTTGATGAGGGTGCCGAGCATCAGGCCAGCGCCGCTGTTGCTGACGGTCCGACCGGTCGCAACGATATTGTCGTTGAGCAGCAGGTCGCCCGACGCGAACACCAGATTGCCCGCCGTATTGGTGATCGTCCCCTTGCCCGACTGGCCGGTCAGCGTCCCCACCGTTCCCGCCGTGCCGCCGGTGATGGTCAGCGTGTTGGCGCTGCCGTTGAGGATGTTGCCCGAGATCAGACCCCGGTTACCGATCCCGCTGATCGTGCTGCCGGAGGCGATCGACAATGCGAGTGGACCCGAGATCGTCCCGCTGTTGTCGATCGTCCCGATCGTGCCGCCGTTGAAGTTGATGCCGGCCTGCGCCCCGATGATCCGACCGGTATTGATGACCGCGTCGATCGTCCCCTCGGTATAGATACCACCGGTGGCGCCGCTCAACAGGCCGTTGTTAATCAGACGGCCGATCGACGCGTTGCCGAAGTTGTTGCCGATCCCGCTGCTCTTGCTGCTCAGAATCGTGCCGTTGTTGATGATCGTGTCGATCACCGCGCTATTGGCGATTCCGCCCGCTGCCGCGCCGCCCAAGGTCCCCGCGGCGATCACGCCGCTGTTGCTGATCGTGCCGATATGGGCACCGAAGACAAGGTAGACCCCGCGGGTCGCCCCGAACACGGTCCCCGAGTTGACTAGCGTATCGATCGTCCCGGTCGCGGCGACGTAGACGCCGGCCCCCGCGCTGTTGATGGTTCCGCTATTGTTGAGCGTCGCCAGCGTGCCGCCGACATAATCATTGGTCGCCAGCAGCAGCAACTGGTTGCCCGATACGCTGCCCGAGGTCTTCAAACCGGTTGCCAGAGACGTCCCGACCGTGACACCGGTATAGTCCGCGGTTCCAGTGGACTGCACCAAAGTGGCGAGCGTTCCGGCGAAATAGTTTCCCGTGTTCGACAGGAGCGCCTGCACCGTCCCCCCAGTCAGGCTTGCAACCCCGGACACCGACAACGCCCCCGCGGTTCCGAGCATGAGCCTGCCAGCCGACTGCGCATAGGTACCGGTGACGCCGATCAGCGTCGTCAGGGTCAGCGACGCGCCACTGTTCGTGACGGTCTTGCCGGACGCGGCGATGCGGTCGTTGAGCAGCAGATTGCCCGAAGCGAAGACGATATCGCCACCGGTGGAAATCGTCCCGATCGATCCGGGAATCGACCCGGTGAGTGTGCCAATCGTCGCGCCGCTGCCGCCCCTGATCGTTATAATACCGGTATCGTTGACGATGTTCCCCGCGATCAGCCCGGTATTGACGATCGTTCCGATCGAACCGGAAGATGTCCCGTCCGACGTGTTGTAGATCGCCATGGGTCCGGTGATCGTACCGTTGTTGGTCAGCGTCCCGACCGTTCCGCCAATATTGAGGAACGCACCCGTCGTGGCACCCAGGATCAGACCGGTATTGGTGATCGCGCCAATGACCGGAACCGTCGGCGAATTGGCGGTACTGCGGGTGATCACGATCCCCCCGCCAAGCCCGCGGATCGTCCCGCTGTTGACGACCGACCCGATCGAATTAGCGTTGATCAACCCGTAAAACAACTGGCCGGTATTGCTGATCTGGCCCTGGTTGGTCAGCGTGCCGATCGTGCCGTCGTTGTAGACCGCTGCGGTCAGCGTGGTCGTGACCGTGCCCGTTCCGGTGATCGAGAACTGTCCGATCGAGCTGTTGATGACCTGCGCGCCGACCGTCGTTCCCGAAATGGTCGTGTCTGCCAGCGATGGTTGCGGCAAGATCAGCCCGGCACTGATTGCAAGCAGCGAAATACCGGTTTGGAGGTTTCGGGTTCGTCTGGTCCGCTCGGACGTATCGCCGTTCAGCACCACCGGTTCCCCTGTCTTGCCGCCACGCGTACGGGACGCTTCGGCGACGTTTACTCCATAATGAAGCCTGTATAGGGTAGGAGTTGGTACTATAGCAGTACTGTCACTGCCCTTTAAGTATTACTACAGTTCACTACGCTTTCGTCATCGTGAGTATTGCTGCTGAACTGCCACACATCTGTTTTCGGCAATGAACTCCAGGGCGGTACATATATGGTATAGCGAACTGGCGGGAATATAAGCGTCGAGCATGACCCCGGTCGTCGCGACCCGGTCCCACCAACCGCCAGGGAACGACGGGCGACAGAATGCGTGCCAACCAGCAGCCAGCGCATCCGACACCCCTGTCGGTCGAACCGCACGCCCCTGCGGTGTCGCGAAAGCCTTGGCGGCTTCCATTGCCGCCCACAACCGGCAGGTCGGGGCTGCCGCACCATCTGCGGAGACATGTTCCACCACGCGCCCGCGGGCATCGACACCGCGCAACGCCGTCCGCATCAGCCGGTCGATCCGATCCTCAACGGCGATACCGCTCGAGCCCGCGTATCGCGTGAGCAACCAAACCCATTCGAAATGGTGCCCCGGCTCGAACTGCGATTCTCCAACGGCCGTCCAATCGTCATCGTAATATTCCCGCAGGTCGGAACGGTCGGCCGGACAGAAACGTCGGTCCATCAGATCAACCATTGTTGCGATCCGGGCGCGAAAATCCCCGCAGCCGGCGGTTTCCTGCAGCGACAGGAACGCTTCGAGCAAATGCATGTGGGGGTTTTGGCGCCGCGGCAGAACCGCCACAGGCCATTGCTCGACATAGCCGCCCGCGGGATGCGCCATCTCGCGGTCAAGGAACGCCATCGTGCGGTGGATGAGTTCGCAATATCGTGGCTTGGCGTCGATCCGAACGAGCGCAGACAATGCCAGCAGGACGAACGCGTGTGCATACAGATCACGGCGTCCGTCGACGACCGCGCCCGACCGATCGATGGAGAAAGCCCACCCCTCCGTGCCGCCCCGCGCATGATATCGTGCGATCATCGTCTCCCCCGCGCACAGGGCAAGTTCTTCTCCGCCTGCAAGCCAGCCGTTGCGGGCGGCGGTCGCAAAGGCATGCACCTGCCGGGCCTGCACCATCAACCGCCGCGGTACGTCCAGTTGCGGGCTGCCATCCAGCGCCAGCCGTTCTACGAAACTGGCGGTCTCGGCGTCGAACCCAGCGGTGCTCCACAAGGGGAGCGCGCGGGTGGATAGCCAATCGATCCACCAGGCGGGATCACCCGGCGTCATATCCGATCCAGGATCCGTGCCACGAATGCATCAAGATCGCCGCCTTTGAACAGATACCCGACGATCCCGGCGCGTTCGGCAGCCTGAAGATCGCTTTCCTTGTCGCCGATGAGGAAGCTGTGCGCGCGATCGACCCCGTGATCCGCGATCAGCCGGTCGACCATACCGGGCGCGGGCTTACGGCAATCGCAAGGTCGTGCGTAGGTGGCGATCACCCCATCGGGATGATGCGGACAATAAGCGAACGCATCGATCCGCGACTCTTCGGGCAGTGCCTCCTGCAGTGCGGCATGCACCCGCAAGATCGCCGCCTCTTCGAAATACCCGCGCGCTACCCCCGACTGATTGGTTACGACGAAGCGGCGAAAGCCCGCCCGTGCCAATCGCGACAGGGCAAGCTTTGCCCCGTCAATCCACTGAATCTGCCCAGGATCAGCTAAATACCGACAGTCGGAGATCAATACACCGTCGCGGTCGAGAAATGCAGCGCCAGTCATCGCAAGGTCATCATCCCTCATGGATAATACGCATCCTTGAATGCGACAGGGCTCAATGGGTATACAGGTATGTTACTGCCCTCATGGAGAGGATGTGCATGCATCGTGTCCTTCGAACTGCGCGGTACCTTGCCGTCTTGCTCTTGCTCTTTGCCGGATGTGCGTCAGATGCGCGTCCGTCGGCGCAACGGCTTGCGCGGCAGGCGAAATGGCAGTGGGAGGTGATCCCGGCCGCCGATTTCGACCTCGCTGCGGCATGGCGCCAAGGCAGCGATCGATCGGGTGTCATGGTCGTCTATATCGAGGGCGACGGCCTGGCTTATACGCGCGAGGGGCGACGTTCGCTCGATCCCACGCCGACCGACCCACTGGCGCTGCGGCTGGCGCTGCAGCACCCCGGCAGGGGGGCGGTGGCGTGGCTTGCGCGCCCCTGCCAATATCATCCGCGCGGTCGCACCTGTCACAGCGATTACTGGAGCATCGCGCGCCTGTCGGTCGACGTCATCGACAGCGCGAACGTGGCGCTGGACCGGCTCAAGCGCGAGACGAACAGGCCGCGGATCATCCTGGTCGGCTACTCGGGCGGTGGCGCGCTGGCGGCACTGCTGGCGGAACGACGTCAGGATGTCGCCGGGTTGATCACCGTCGCGGCCAATCTCGACCTCGCGCAATGGGTCCGCGCCCGGCATTTGACCCCGCTGTCCCGCTCGATCGATCCCGCGACGGATGCGGCTGTGATTTCGAACCTGCCACAGATTCACTTCGTCGGGTCGGAGGACAAGGTCGTCGACTCGTCGGTCGCGCGGAGCTTCGTCGCCCGGATGGGGCCCACCACGCATGCGTCCATCGTCATCGTTGCCGGCCAGGATCACGGCAGCGGCTGGGCGAGTCGCTGGCCGGCGCTCGCCGCGCGAAGCGAGCTTTCGCAGATCGCAGGATGGCGCTGACATGAGAGGGCTAATCGGATGACCGACGCACTTGCGCCCTCAATTCTCGTCGTCGGCGATGCGATGGTCGATCGCTACATAATCGGCGAAACCACCCGAATCTCGCCCGAAGCCCCCGTGCCCGTCATCAGGGCGGCGCGCGAAGATATCCGTCCCGGTGGTGCGGCGAACGTGGCGGCGAACGTGGTAGCGCTGGGACAACGCTGCACCCTGCTGACAATCTGCGGGGACGATGCTGCCGGGCAGGACCTTGGTCGGATGATGGAACACTACAAGGTGGTGCTCGACTGCGTCTTCGACCCGGGACGACACACCACGCAGAAGACCCGCGTGATATCGGGCGTGCAGCAGATCGCGCGGATCGACCATGACGGCAGCGTCGGCGAAGCCGCGCGAAACGAACTTGCGCGGCGCTTCGAGGCACGGTTGGACGGCGTCCGCGCGGTTATCTTCTCCGACTATGATAAAGGCGCACTCACCGATCTGCCGACGTTGTTGGCAATCGCGCGGGAGCACGGCGTACCGACGTTCGTCGACCCGAAGTGCGCCGACCGCGCGCGGTACACGGGCGCATTCCTGCTCAAACCCAACGCGCGCGAATTTCACGCGCTATTCGGCGACTGCGCCGACGACCGCATCGCTGATCGCGCCGCAACCGTGCTCGACGCGATGGCGCTGGAATATCTCGTCGTGACGCGCGGGGCGAAGGGCATTTTGATGGTGTCGCGCGATGGCGACGTCGTCGACCATCCGACCGAGGCTTTGCAGGTCTTCGACGTGACGGGCGCAGGCGACACCATCATGGCGGCGCTCGTCGTCGGAATCGTCGAGGGTCTGCCGATCGCCGCAGCGATTGATCAGGCGAACGTCGCCGCGGGCATCGCGGTTTCCCGCCCGGGAACCTGCGTCGTCTCGCGCGGTGACCTGGAAGAACGGTTGTACCGCCGCGACCATGCCATGACCAAGCTGGTGCCGTTGCCGCTGCTCGCCGCAAAGCTCGCGCATGCGCGCGAGACGGGCGCGCGGATCGTGTTCGCCAACGGGTGTTTCGACGTGCTTCACGCCGGACATGTCCGACTGCTCGACCTGGCGCGACGACAGGGCGACGTGCTGGTCGTCGGGCTTAACGACGACGCATCGGTCACGCGCCTGAAAGGCCCGACGCGACCGGTCAACGCTTTGGCTGATCGCGCCGAGGTCCTGAGCGGACTAGCTTCGGTCGATCACGTCGTCGCGTTCGAGCAGGACACGCCGCTCGAGCTGATCCGCGTCATCAGGCCGGACGTTCTCGTCAAAGGCGGCGACTATGCGCTGCATGATATCGTCGGCGCGGATCTGGTACGGTCCGGCGGGGGCACGGTGTTCATCGCACCGATGCTGGCCGGGCGGTCGACCACCGCGATCCTGCGCGAGGGGACACGCCTTACCGATCCAACGACAAGCGAATTGGCAAGTCCGGCGGTCTGCGCTACAGTCATAGTCGAGAACCGTTAAACGGTTCTCGTTGATCGCGCCGGTGCCCCGCGAGGGGCTTGAATGGGAATGCGGTGCGGGGGCTTCCCCCAAATCCGCGGCTGTCCCTGCAACTGTAAGCGGTGAGCGAAAGCGTCATGCCCCCTCCACTCGGAGCGGGCGGCCACTGGACTGCACCGGTCTTCGGACCGGACGTCTGGGAAGGCGATGCTCGAGCGATGACCCGCGAGCCAGGAGACCTGCCGGCGATAAGGTCGCTCTTGCCTTGGCCCAGGGGATGGCCGCGGCACGGTTCTCCGTCTGAGCGACGAGCCTATGCGGCTGGGGCTGCATCGGTGCGTGGCTCGGGCGGCATTCGGCGCTCGTCCGCCGTCGCGCGCCGTCCGTAATCGGCCCCTTCCGTTCGTTGCTGTCGCGCCGCGGGGAAGAGCATGTCCGATCTATCCAAAGTTCCCGTCACCATCGTCACCGGCTTCCTGGGAGCAGGCAAGACGACGTTGATCAGCCATCTGATCCGTTCCGCTGGTGGCAGACGCCTCGCGGTCGTGGTCAACGAATTCGGCACCCTCGGGGTCGATGGCGACATCCTGAAGGGCTGCGCGATCCCCGATTGCCCGGCGGAGAACATCGTCGAGCTTGCCAATGGCTGTATCTGCTGCACGGTCGCGGACGATTTCATCCCGACGATCGAAACGTTGCTCGCGCTCGATCCCCGGCCCGACCATATCCTGATCGAGACATCGGGGCTGGCATTGCCAAAGCCTTTGCTCAAGGCATTCGACTGGCCTGCGATCCGGTCGCGGATTACCGTCGATGGGGTCATCACGCTCGCCGACGCGGAGGCCGTCGCGGCGGGGCGGTTCGCGCCCGACCTGGATGCGATCGATGCGCAGCGCGCGGCTGACCCCAGTATCGACCACGAGACGCCCTTGTCCGAAGTGTTCGAGGATCAGCTCGCGTGCGCGGACCTGGTGCTGCTGACTAAATGCGACCTCGCCGGGGTAGACGCGGTTGTGGTTGCGCGCAAGTTGATCGCTGCCGAGATGCGACGCACGCTCCCCGTGATTGAGCTCGTCGACGGCGTGATCGATCCGCGGATCGTGCTCGGGCTGGGTGCCGCGGCGGAGGACGATATCGCCGCGCGCCCGTCGCATCATGACGGCGAGGATGAGCATGAGCATGACGACTTCGACAGCATCGTCGTGGCATGGCCCGAGATTGCCGACCCCGCCGAACTGGCATCGCGGATCGAGGCGCTTGCTGCGCAGGGCGACGTGCTGCGGGTCAAGGGGTATGCGGCAGTGGCAGGGAAACCGATGCGGTTGCTCGTGCAGGCGGTCGGGGCGCGGGTGCGGACGCATTATGATCGGCTGTGGCGCAGCGACGAAGCGCGCACGTCGCAACTCGTGGTGATTGCAGAGCGCGATCGGCTGGATCCTGTGGCAATCAGGGCGGCGCTGATCGGCTGAGCGACGATGCACGTCGCCTTTCGCGAAACGCATGGCATCGACGACGCGGCGACCCCGCGCGATCTGGGGCAGGATGCCGCGGATCTAGTAGTGCTGTCCTTCTCGGACAGCGATCTCGGCGCGTTCGCGGCTGGATGGCGGGCGGCGGGGCCTGCGCTGCCGACGCTGCGGCTCGCCAATCTCGCCGAGCTGACGCATCCGCTTTCGGTCGATACCTATGTCGAACGGACGCTCGGTGCGGCCAGGGGGATCCTAATCCGGTTGATCGGGGGTACCGCTTATTGGTCTTACGGCGTCCAGCAGGTCGCCGCGCTCGCCCGGCAGCGCGGGATCGCACTGGCGGTGCTGCCCGCGGACGGGCGCGTGGATGCGCGGCTGGATGCGGCCTCGACGCTGCCCGTCGCGACGCTGCGAAGACTGGCGGGGCTGTGCGATCTTGGCGGCGCACACGCTGCACGGGCCGCGATCGAGGGACTCGCGGCAGCGGCGGGGCTGGCTGACGACCTTGCCGCGACCCCGCCAGTGATCGCAGCGGTTGGTGGGTGGCAACCCGACACGGGGGCCTCCTGCCCCGCCGCGTTCGCGATCACGGCGCGCAAGCCGCGGGTGCTGCTGGTCTTCTATCGATCGTACCTGCTGGCCGCCGATGTCGCGCCGATTGCGGCGCTGCACGCGGCGTTCGCCGCCAAGGGATATGACGCGATCGGGCTGTTCGTCCCCTCGCTCAAGGAGGCAGGCGCGCGCGGCTGGATCGCTCGGTGGGTGGCGGCGCTGGGGCCGGTTGCGATGGTCAACGCGACCGCTTTCTCGGCGAGCGATGCGGCGGGCGTGACGCCGCTCGACGGGGCCGGGGTGCCGGTGTTTCAGGTGGCGCTGGCGACGTCGGATCGCGCGGCTTGGCTGGACGCGCCGCGCGGGTTGTCTCCGGCGGATCTGGCGATGCATGTCGTTCTGCCTGAGGTGGATGGGCGCGTCTTTGCAGGCGTTGCGAGCTTCAAGGAGGCCGCGCCGCGCGACGCCGATCTGCAATATGCGCGGCGCGAGCACCGGCCTGATCCGGCGCGGATCATAGCGATCGTTGCACAGGTGGACGGGTGGGCGCGGCTTGCCGCCACGCCGGTTGCGGAACGACGGATCGCGATCGTTCTGTCGACCTATCCCGGCAAGGCGCATCAGATGGCGCATGCGGTGGGGCTCGATGCGATTGCGTCGGTGGGCGCTATGCTGGGGGATCTGGCGGTGGCGGGCTATGCGGTCGATCCGGCGAAAGTGACGAACGTTGCGGGTGATGTTCTCGATAATACAATGACTTGGGCGGTTGCGGCCTACCGCAAGGCATTGGCCGACCTTCCGGCACGACTGCAGGCCGACCTGTGCGACGCCTGGGGCTTGCCGGAGACCGACCGTGCCGTCCGCGGCGATGCCTTCCATTTTGCGGCGATCGACACCGGCGCTGGCCTGATCGCGCTTCAGCCCGAACGCGGCGATCCGCAGATGCGGGCCGAGCGATATCACGATCTTACGCGCTGCCCGCGGCATGGGTATGTCGCCTTCTATCTGTGGCTGCGGACGCTTGGGATCGATGCGCTGGTGCATGTCGGTGCGCATGGGACGCTCGAATGGCTGCCCGGCAAGGCGGTTGCGCTGTCGGACGACTGCTGGCCCGCCGCGCTTACGGGCGCGATGCCGGTCATTTATCCGTTCATTGTCAACGATCCGGGTGAAGCCGCGCAAGCAAAGCGCCGGATCGGTGCGGTGACGATTGGTCACGTCCCGCCCCCGCTCGTCGCCACGCGCAGCGGCGCGGGGCTGGGGCGGCTGGAGGCGTTGCTCGACGAATTCTCGAACGCGGACGGGCTCGATCCGGCGAGGCGCGATCGATTGCGGGGCGATATTGCGGACGAGGCGCGGTCGCTCGGGTTGGATGCGGTGCTGGGGCTCGACGCTGCGGCGTCGCAGGCCGATGCCATCACGCGGATCGACACCTTCGTATGTGACGTGAAAGACAGCCAATTTGGCGACGGGCTCCATGTCTTCGGGCGGGGCGAACAGGGGCCGGCGGAACGCGACGGGCTGTTGCGCGCGCTGGCCGGAGAGCGGGTTCCACCCGGGCCATCGGGGTCGCCGTGGCGTGGACGACAGGATGTGCTGCCGACCGGGCGCAACCTGTACACGACCGATCCGCGCGCGGTGCCGTCGCGCTCGGCGCGGGCGCAAGGTGTTCTGCTCGCCAACGAATTGATCCGGCGGCATTTGCAGGATCATGGCGACTATCCGCGCGGGCTGGTGGTCGACCTGTGGGGGTCGGCGACGATGCGCACCGCGGGTGAGGAATTTGCGATGGCGCTCCACCTGCTCGGGGTCGAACCGGTGTGGGATCATGCCACGGATCGGGTGACGGGGATCGAAATCCTGCCCTTAATGACGCTGGATCGTCCCCGAATTGACGTCACTTTACGCGTTTCGGGACTGTTTCGAGACGCTTTTCCCACGCTTTGTGCGCTGTTTGGACAGGCCATTCGCGCCCTTGCGCAGCGCGATGAGCCCGCCGATCGCAATCCGTTCGTCGGAACCGCGCCGGGGCCGCGCGTCTATGGCCCGTGTCCGGGCAGCTACGGCATCGGCTTGGGCGATGCGGCGGACACCTATACGCCCGAGGCGCGGATCGGGGCGGGCACGGCGTGGCTCGCCGCGTCGGGCTTTGCGCTCGATGCGGGGGATGCGCACGCCGACGCCGCAGGCATTGCCGCGCGGGTCGCCGCTGCGGACGGCTTCGTCCACGTCCAGGACCTGCCCGAGACCGACCTGTTGCTTGCGGCGGACTATGCGGCGCACGAAGCAGGGTTTGCGGCGGCGCTGGGCGTGGTCGGGGGCAAGGCGGCGCTGTACCATCTCGACGCGACCGATCCGGCACGGCCGCGTGCCCGTCCGCTGGCGGAGGAAATCGCGCGGGTCGTGCGGGCGCGGGCGGCGCATCCCGGGTGGATCGCGGGGATGCTGCGCCACGGGTTCCGGGGGGCTGCCGAGATTGCGGCGACGCTCGATCATCTCGGGAGCTTCGCGTCGCTCGCCGATGTCGTGACGCCGGAGACGATCGATCTCTATTACGATGCGACGCTCGCGCAGGATGAGGTTCGCGCCTTCATGGCCGAGGCCAATCCGCTGGCGCTTGCGGCGATGGAAGCGCGGTTTGCGGCGCTTCATGCGGCGGGGCTGTGGGCTACGAGGCGTAATTCGACGCTCGCGTGGCTGGAGGACCGGACGTGAGCGTCGTCCGAGGCTGGTGCCCGACCGCGCATCGCCCGATGGCGGCGGGGGACGGGCTGATCGTGCGGGTCCGCCCGCGGCTGGCGCGGTTGACGCGTGCGCAGGTGCTGGGCCTGTGTGAGGCGGCGAGCACGCATGGCAACGGGCAGATCGACCTGACCAACCGCGGCAATCTGCAGATCCGCGGCGTCTGCGAAGACAGTTGGCCCGCGCTGATCGACGAATTGTGCGGCCTCGGTCTGGTCGACCCCGATCCGACGATGGAAGCCCGCCATGCGGTGCTAGTCGCGCCTGACTGGCGTTCGGGCGACGAGACGCATCGCATCGCCAGCGACGTGATCGCGCGTCTAGCCAACTTTCCCGATCTGCCGGGCAAGTTCGGGTTTGCGATCGATGCAGGGGCCGCGCCGGTGCTGCGCGACGACCCTGCCGACATTCGGGTCGAGCGTGGCGCAGACGGCGGGCTGATCCTGCGCGCGGACGGTCGTGCGACTGGGGTGCGCATCGCGCCGGGCGACGCGGTTGCCGCAATGAACGCGCTGGCGGAATGGTTCGTCGCGAGCGGCGGCGTTACCGCGGGGCGGATGGCGCGTCATGCCGCCCCCCTCCCCGACTGGGCGCGTGGCGACGCTCTTCCGGCAGCGTCCGTACCGATGCTCGCGGCTGGTGCGCATGGTCTCGGCGCTGTGCATGGCGTCGCGTTCGGGCGGATAGACGCGAGAACGCTAGCTTCGCTGACGACGCCGGGCGTCAGCGCGTTGCGGATCACGCCGTGGCGTCGCGTGATCGTTGAGGGGGGTACGGCTCCCACCACCCCCGACCCGGTCGGCATCGCCGTGGACGCCTGCGTCGGCGCGCCCGACTGCCCGCAGGCGAGCGTCGAGACACGCGCGCTGGCGCTGCGGCTCGCGCCGCATGTCGCGGGACGGCTGCACGTCTCGGGTTGCGCCAAGGGGTGCGCGCGGTCGCGGCCTGCGGACGTCGTTCTCACCGGGCGCGACGGGCGCTTCGACGTCGCGTTCGACGCGCGCGCTGGCGACCCGCCTGCCCTCATCGGGTTCGACCAAAACCGGCTTCTCACCCATTTCGGAGTTTCCTGATGCCGCATGTCTACCAAACCGACGGTGCGGCGATCTATCGCCAGTCCTTCGCCACGATCCGCGCCGAAGCCGAGCTCGATCGCTTCACCCCCGAGGAGGAACCCGTCGCGGTGCGGATGATCCATGCCGCGGGTCTGGTCGAACTGGCGGCGCAGATCCGCTTCTCGCCCGACTTCGCGCGCGCTGCCCGCGCGGCGCTGGCGGGGGGCGCGCCGATCCTGTGCGATGCGCGGATGGTGACCGAAGGGATCACGCGCGGACGCCTCCCTGCGGACAATCCGGTGATCTGTACGCTGCATGATCCCGCGACGATCGAGCTCGCCCGCACGATGCACAACACGCGCTCCGCCGCCGCACTGGAGCTGTGGCGACCGCATCTGGCGGGCGCGGTGGTTGCGATCGGCAATGCGCCGACCGCGCTGTTCCATTTGCTCAACATGCTCGAGGACCCTGCCTGCCCGCGCCCCGCGGCGATCATCGGCTGCCCGGTCGGCTTCGTCGGGGCGGTCGAGTCCAAGGCGGCGTTGTGGGCGGAACAGCCGGTGCCGTGCGTCGTGGTCGAAGGCCGATTGGGCGGGAGTGCGATCACCGTCGCAGCGATCAACGCGCTCGCGAGCCGCGCGGAATGACCGAGCCGCTTCCCCCGGGCATCATCCACGGCGTCGGGCTCGGCCCCGGTGCGCAGGATCTGATGAGCGTGCGCGCGGACCGGCTGGTGCGTGGCGCGCAGCATGTCGCCTTCTTCCGCAAGGCGGGGAAGCCCGGCCACGCGCGGCGGATCGTCGACGGAATGCTCCATCCGGACGCGGTCGAATTCGCGATGGAATATCCCGTCACGACCGAAATTCCGACATCCGATCCGCGCTATGCCGATCGACTGTGCGGCTTTTACACCGACTGTACCGCGCATCTCGCGGCGCTTTCGGCGGCGGGCGAGGATGTCGTCGTGCTGTGCGAGGGCGACCCGTTCTTCTATGGATCGTTCATGCACCTCCACAGCCGGCTGGCGGGGGTCGCGCCGGTGCGGGTCGTCCCAGGGATCACCGGCATGTCGGGCGCGTGGACCGCGAGCGACATTCCGATCACCTGGGGCGAGGACGTGCTGACCGTCCTGACCGCGACGATGGGCGAGGACGCGTTGACCCGGCGGATCCGCGATACCGATGCGCTGGTGGTGATGAAGATCGGGCGGCACCTGGGCAAACTGCGCCGCGCGGTCGCAGCGGCGGGGCGGACGGAGGGGGCGTGGCTGGTCGAATATGCCGCGATGCCCGAGCAGCGCGTCACGCGGCTGGCCGATGTCGAGGGGATCGCGCCCTATTTTGCGATCCTGCTGATCCACGGTCAGGGGCGGCGGCCATGAGCGGGTGGATCGCGATCGCGGGGCTCGGGCCGGGGGATGCGGCGCTGGTGACGCCTGAGGTGACTGCTGCGCTTGCCGCGGCGACCGACGTGATCGGCTATATTCCTTATGTCGCGCGGGTTGCGCCACGGGAAGGCCTGACGCTGCATCCTTCCGACAATCGGGTGGAGCTGGACCGCGCTGGCCATGCGCTGACGCTCGCGTTGGCGGGACAGCGGGTGGTGGTCGTATCGTCGGGCGATCCGGGGGTGTTCGCGATGGCGGCGGCGGTGTTCGAGGCGATCGATCACGGTCCGGCGGCGTGGCGCGGGGTCGACGTTCGCGTGCTGCCCGGGATCACCGCGATGCTCGCCGCCGCGGCGCGGGCGGGTGCGCCGCTCGGGCATGATTTCTGCGCGATCAACCTGTCGGACAATCTCAAGCCGCAGGCGCTGATCGAGCGGCGCGTGCGGCTTGCGGCGCAGGCGGATTTCGCGATCGCCTTTTATAATCCACGCTCGCGCGCCCGGCCTGAAGGGTTCGGGCGCGCGCTTGCGATCCTGCGGGAGGAATGTGGCGACGACCGGCCGGTGCTGTTCGCGCGTGCGGTGACGACGGCGGAGGAGAATCTGCGGATCGTGCCGCTGCCCGACGCGACGCCCGAGATGGCGGACATGCGGACGGTGGTGATCGTCGGGTCGAGCACGACGCGGACGATCCTCCGGGACGGCCCGCCGATCCTCTATACGCCGCGGTCGGCGTCGTGAGCGATCCAGTGCAGCACCGCCGCGATCTCCGCGACCTGATGCCGGTCGGGCAGCGCGGGGCGGTCGATCATCAGCACCGGCAAAGCGAGCGCGCGGGCGGCGATCAGCTTGGCTTGCGCGCCGCTGCCGCCTGCGTTCTTGCACACGACCAGATCGATCGCGTGGGCGCGGAGCAGCACTTCGTCGCCCGCGGCGGTGAACGGGCCGCGATCGACGACGATGTGGTGATCGGGGAGCTGCGGCGGCGTTTCGGGCGGATCGACGTAGCGCAGGAGGTAGCGGTGCTGCGGCTGCGCGGCGAAGGCGGCGACGTGCATCCGTCCGAGCGCAAGCATGACGTTCTGCCGCGCGCCAGCAAGCGCCGCTACCGCCGCCGCGACATCGGGAACGCTGTGCCAGCTGTCGCCGGGTTCGGGAGTCCAGGCGGGGCGAGTCAGCGCGATAAGGGGCACGTTGGCGGCTGTGGCGGCGAGGACTGCGTTGTGGCTCATCTGCGCGGCGAAGGGGTGGGTCGCGTCGACCAGATGGGTGATCGCCTCGTCCCGCAGATACTTGGTCAGGCCTGCGACGCCGCCGAACCCGCCGATGCGGACGGCGACGGGTTGCGGCTTCGGACTGGCGACGCGCCCGGCGTAGCTCAGCGTGGCGCGCAGCCCGCGTGCGGCGACCGCCTGCGCGAGCGCGCTCGCCTCGGTCGTGCCGCCGAGGATCAGGATGTTCGGCATGGCGGATGAACTCGGGGAAGCGTGGCTGACGATCGTCGGGATCGGCGAGGATGGACCAGCGGGGCTGTCCCCCGCAAGCCGCGATGCACTGGCGCGCGCGGAATGGGTGACGGGGGCGGCGCGGCATCTCGCGTTGCTGGCGGAGTTGCTGGGCGATCTGGCGGCGGACGTTGCCCCGTGGCCGGTGCCGTTCGCGGACGGGATCGCACCGTTGCTGGCGCGGCGGGGGCAGCGGGTGGTGGTGCTGGTGTCGGGCGATCCGTTCTGGTTCGGGGCGGGATCGGTGGTGACGCGGGCGCTTCTTCCCGGCGAATGGGTCGCGCATCCGGTGTCCTCGACCTTTGCGCTGGCGGCGGCACGACTGGGGTGGGCGATCGAGACGACCGCGTGCCTCGGGCTCCATGCCGCGCCGCTTGCGCGGTTGCGCACCGTGGTGGCGCCGGGGGTCCGGGCGATCGTACTGTTGCGCGATGGCGCGGCGGTGGCGGCGCTGGCGGGGTATCTGGCGGCGCTGGGGTTTGGCGAGAGCGACCTGTGGGTGCTGGAGGCGCTGGGGGGACCGCGGGAGCGGGTGCGGCGCGTGACGGCGGCGGGGTTCGCGCTTGGCGATATCGCGCATCCGGTTGCGGTGGGGGTGCTGGTCGCGGGCGCGGGCGCGGTGGTTCCGACCGTTGCGGGGCGGCCCGACGCCTTGTTCGCGCATGACGGGCAGATCACCAAGCGCCCGGTGCGCGCACTGACGCTGTCGGCGCTTGCACCGCGACCGTTCGAGACCTTGTGGGATATCGGTGCGGGGTCCGGGTCGATCGCGATCGAATGGCTGCTCGCACATCCGACGACGCAGGCGGTGGCGTTCGAGGCGGATCCGGTGCGCGCTGACCGGATGCGGGGCAATGCGGAGGCGCTGGGCGTGGATCGGCTGGGCGTCGCCGTGGCGCGCGCGCCGGAGGGGTTGGCGGGGCATCCCTTACCCGATGCGGTGTTCATCGGTGGGGGGCTTTCGGCGGCGATGCTCGACTGGCTGTGGGCGCACCTTCCGCCGGGCACGCGGTTGGTCGCCAATGCGGTGACGCTCGAGTCCGAGGCGCTGCTCGCGCAGTGGCAGGGCCTGAGGGGCGGCGATCTGCTCCGCATTGCGCTGTCCGAGGTGGCGCCGATCGGGACGCGGCGTGGGTGGCGGGCACACTATCCGATCGTGCAGTGGAGCGTGACGCTGTGATCGTCGCGGGCTTCGGGTTTCGGCACGCGGCGACGCTGGCGGCGTGCGAGGCGGCGCTGGTGCAGGCGGAGCTGGGGCAGCGGCGTGTCACCGCGCTTGCGACGCTTGCCGACAAGGCCCCCCTGCTCGCCCCGCTCGCCGCCACGCGCGGGATCGCGCTGATCGCGCTTGCACCCGAACGGCTGCTGCACGTCGAGACGCCGACGCAGTCGAGCGCCAGTCTCGCCGCGCGCGGTACCGGGAGCGTTGCCGAAGCCGCAGCCCTCGCCGCGGCCGGGACCGGCGCGCGGGTGATCGTGCGGCGCTGCATTTCCCCCGACCGGATGGCGACTTGTGCCATCGCAGAAGGACCCAGCACATGACCGTTCACTTCATCGGCGCGGGGCCCGGCGCGCCAGACCTGCTCACGCTGCGCGGGCGAGACCTGATCGCGGGGTCACCGGTGTGCCTGTATGCGGGATCGCTGGTGCCCGCGGCGCTGCTCGACCATTGTCCGGCGGGGGCGCGGATCGTCAACACAGCGCCCTTGTCGCTCGACCAGATCATCGCCGAGATCGCGAGCGCGCACGCGGCGGGGCATGACGTTGCGCGGCTCCATTCGGGGGACCTGTCGATCTGGTCGGCGATGGGCGAGCAACTGCGCCGCCTGCGCGCGCTGGGGATCCCGGTGAGCATCACGCCCGGCGTTCCGGCGTTCGCGGCGGCGGCGGCGGTGCTGGAGGCGGAACTGACGCTGCCCGGGCTGACCCAGTCGGTCGTGCTGACCCGCACCTCGGGTCGCGCGAGCGCGATGCCCGATGCCGAGGCGCTGCCCGCCTTCGCGGCGACGGGCGCGACGCTGGCGATCCATCTGTCGATCCACTTGCTCGATCGGGTCGTCGCCGAGCTGACCCCGGCCTACGGCGCAGATTGCCCGGTCGCGATCGTGTGGCGGGCGAGCTGGCCGGACGAGCGGATCGTGCGCGCGACGCTCGAAACGATCGTCGCAGCGGCAGCGGACGGGCCGGAGCGGACCGCGCTGATCCTCGTTGGGCGGGTGCTGGCCCCCGGCGATTTTGGCGAGAGCAGCCTGTACGCAGCGGACTACGACCGTCGCTTCCGACCGACCACGCCGCAGTCGCGGTTCGCCGGGACCGAGGCATGACGCCCGGACTGATGATCGCCGCCCCAGCCTCGGGCACGGGCAAGACCACGGTGATGCTTGGCCTGCTGCGCGCGTTTCGCGATGCCGGGTTGCGGGTGCAGCCGTTCAAGAGCGGCCCGGACTATATCGACCCCGCCTTCCACCGCGCGGCGAGCGGGCGACCGTCGTTCAATCTCGATAGCTGGGCGATGTCGGCGGGGATGCTGCACGGGCTTGGCGCGAAGGCGAGCGATGCCGATCTGGTCCTGGCGGAAGGATCGATGGGGCTGTTCGACGGTGTCGCGACGCCGGGCGCGACCGGGAACGGGGCGAGCGCGGACGTGGCTCGCCGGATGGGCTGGCCGGTCGTGCTGGTGATCGACGTATCGGGCCAGGCGCAATCCGCCGCCGCCACCGCGCTCGGCTTCGCGCGCTACGATCCGGACGTCGAGATTGCGGGCGTGATCCTCAACCGGGTCGCTAGCCCGCGCCACGAGCGGCTGGCGCGCAGCGGGATGGCGGCGGTCGGGCTTCGCGTGTTCGGGGCATTGCCGCGGCGTGGCGACCTCAAGCTGCCCGAGCGGCACCTCGGGCTGGTCCAGGCGTCCGAACATCCCGATCTCGACGCGCGGATCGCGGATTATGCTACGTTCCTGCGCGAGCATGTCGATCTGGACGCGTTGCGTGCGGCGGCACGGGCGGTCGGCGCCCCGACCGGGGCGGTGGAAGCGCCCCGTCTCGCGCCACCCGCCCAACGGATCGCGCTGGCGCAGGACGCGGCGTTTTCGTTCGTTTATCCGCACATGCTCGCTGCATGGCGCCACGCGGGGGCGGAGATCCTGCCTTTCTCGCCGCTGGCCGACGAGGCTCCGGCGGGGGACGCGGATCTGGTGTGGTTGCCCGGCGGCTATCCCGAACTCCATGCCGGACGGCTTGCCGCCGCCGAGCATTTCCGGGCGGGACTAATCGCGCACGCGCAGACGCGACCGGTCCACGGCGAGTGCGGCGGCTATATGGCGCTCGGCCAGGGGCTGATCGACGCGGACGGCGTGCGGCATGCGATGGCGGGGCTGCTCGGACTGGTGACGAGCTATGAGCGGCGCAAGATGCATCTCGGCTATCGCCACGCGACGCTGGTCGCGCCGATGGCGGGTGCGGGCATCGGCACGGCGCTGCGGGGGCACGAGTTCCATTATTCGACAATCCTCGACCAGCCCGACCCGGCGCTGGCGCATGTCGTCGATGCGGAAGGCACCGCTGTGGCGGAGACCGGATCGTATCGCGACCGCGTGACGGGCACCTTCTTCCACCTGATCGCGCCCGATGCCTGAGCGCCCCGTCATCGACCTCCACCTGATCGGGATCGGCACGGGCAACCTGGACCATCTGACGCGGGCCGCGGAAGCCGCAATGAATGCCGCCGACGTGATCCTCCTCCCGCGCAAGCGCGAAGCGGCGTCCGACCTGATCGTGCTGCGGCGGGAGATCTGCGCACGCGTGTTGACGGGGGCGACGCGGGTGGTCGAGTTCGACTTGCCCGAACGTGATGGAAAGAGCGCGTATCTCGCCGCAGTCGGCGATTGGCATGACGCGATCGCCGCGTGCTGGGCCACGCAGATCGCCGCGCAGCTTCCGGACGGGGGCAGGTTTGCGCTGCTCGTGTGGGGTGATCCGTCGCTGTACGACAGCAGCCTGCGGATCGCCGAGCGGCTGCGCGCGGACGGGGTCGCGCTGCGCGTCCACGTCGTGCCCGGCATCACCAGCTTGCAGGCGCTGACCGCGGCGCACGCGATCCCGCTCAATAGGCTCGGTGCGCCGGTCCTGATCACGACCGGGCGGCGGTTGCGGGCGGAAGGCTGGCCCGATGGCGTCGATACGCTGGCGGTGATGCTCGACGGGGATTGTGCGTTCACCATGCTCGATCCGGACGTGATCACGATCTGGTGGGGTGCGTATCTCGGGATGCCGCACGAGGCGCTGATCGCCGGGCCGCTGGCCGAGGTCGCGGAGACGATCGTCGCGCGCCGGGCAATGCTGCGCGCCGAGCATGGCTGGATCATGGACACGTATTTGCTGCGCCGCGGGGTGGCGGCATGACCGCGCCCGAGTTCGATCCGGAGTTCGCCGATCGCTTCGAAACGCTGCTGCGCTGGCGCCGGGACGTCCGGCATTTCGACCCGCGCCCGTTGTCGGAGGCAGTCATACAGGGCTTGCTCGAAACCGCGGCGCTCGCGCCGTCGGTGGGCAATGCGCAGCCCTGGCGGTTCGTCCGCATCCGCTCGCTGCCGCTCCGCGAAACGATCGTCGCGCATGTCGATGACGTGTCCGCAAAAGCCGCAATGGCGATCCACGACACAGAACGCCGGGATCGCTATCGCGCGCTCAAGCTGCACGGCATTCGCGAGGCGCCCGAGCTGATCGCGGTGTTCTGCGACGAGGAACCCTTCGCGGGCCATACGCTGGGCCGCACCACGATGCCCGAGATGCTGCGCTATTCGACCGTGATGGCGATCCACACGCTGTGGCTGGCGGCGCGCGCACACGGGATCGGGCTCGGCTGGGTGTCGATCCTCGAGCCATCCGTCGTCACCGAACTGCTCGACGTGCCGCCGCAGTGGAGCCTGATCGCGCTGCTGTGTCTCGGCTATCCGCTGGACCCTTCCGACATCCCCGAACTCGAACGGCGCGGCTGGCAAGCGCGCGAGCCGGTCGCAGTCCGGACGCTGGAACGATGACTTCCCTTCCCTCCACCCCATTGGAACTAACCCCATGCTGATCCCGGTCGAGAAGGCCCTTTCCGTCGTTGCGTGCAACACCTGCCGCGTTTCCGCAGATGCCCGGGAGGACGCCGACGGCGTGCGTGGTGGCGCATTGCTGGTGGCGGCGCTGGAAGCCGCGAAGGCCGCCGATCCCCGCTATGCCGATGTCGCGATCCAGCAGATGCCGTGCCTGTTCTCGTGCAGCGAGCATTGCTCGGTGCACCTGCGCGCGCCCGGCAAGGTCGGCTATCTGCTCGGGCGCTTCACCCCCGATGCGGACGCGGCGCGCGCGATCCTCGATTACGCGGTCCATTACGCCGGCAGCGCGGAGGGGCGCGTTCCATTCAAGGACTGGCCGCAGGGCATCAAGGGCCATTTCATCGCGCGCACGCCGCCGGAGGGCTATCTTGTCGAAGCGTGATCCCCAGCGCGCGCCTGCCGCGTCTCCGGTGCCGTCGCCGATCGACCGTCCGACGCTCAGGCGACGGATCGGGCTGGTGTACGTCCTGCTGATCGGCGCGAACGTCGGGGCGTGGATTTGGGCGCTGGCGCTGTTCCACGCGCAACCGCTGATGCTAGGCACCGCGCTGCTCGCCTGGGGGCTGGGGTTGCGCCACGCGGTCGATGCGGATCACATCGCCGCGATCGACAACGTCACGCGCAAGCTGATGCAGGACGGGCAGCGACCGATGGCGGTCGGCTTCTGGTTCGCGATCGGACACAGCATGATCATCCTGCTGGCCTCTGTCGCTGTTGCGTTCACGGCGTCTGCACTGTCGGGGTTCGAGGCGCTGAAGGCGAGCGGCGGGGTGATCGCGACGATCGTGTCGGCGGCGTTCCTGTTCACCATCGCCGCGATGAACCTGGTCATCCTGCGCTCGGTCTGGCGGACGTTCCAGCATGTCCGCAGCGGTGGGGCGTATGTCGACGAGGATCTCGACATGCTGCTCGGCGGGCGCGGGTTGCTGTCGCGCATCTTCCGTCCGCTGTTCCGGCTGGTGTCGCGGAGCTGGCACATGGCACCGCTCGGGTTTTTGTTCGGGCTGGGGTTCGATACCGCGACCGAGGTTGCGATCCTGGGGTTGTCGGCGGCGCAGGCGGCTCATGATTTTGCTCTGGGACCGGTGCTGGTGCTGCCTGCGCTGTTCGCGGCGGGGATGGCGCTGGTCGATACAACCGACGGCATCCTGATGCTTGGCGCGTATGAGTGGGCGTTCGTCAAGCCGATCCGCAAGCTGTACTACAACATTACGATCACTGCGGTTTCCGCGTTCGTGGCGATCGTGATCGGCGGGATCGAGACGCTCGCGCTGATTGCGGACAAGCTCGGGCTGCACGGTGGCGTGTGGTCGGCGGCGAGCGATTTGGGGGGGCGGTTCAACCTGTTGGGCTTCGGGATTATCGGAGTGTTCGCGTTGTGCTGGATCGTCAGCTGGGCGGTATTCCGGTGGAAGCGGTTCGATGAGATCGAGGTGCGGTACGGGGGGTGACGGGGGTTCCTTGCTACATCCTGCCGTCATTCCCGCGCAGGCGGGAATCCATTGCCACAGCTTGTGCCCGTTTACGACACGGCGGAACGAATGGATCCCCGCCTGCGCGGGGATGACGGCCTAAGTCTTGCGCCCGGCCTATCCGCCGAACGCCGCCGCCAGTGCAGCTGCACCGACGATCCGGCCCTTGTCGGTGATGTACTCGCTGACCAGCCGCGCGGGGGTGATGTCGAACGCGGGGTTTGCCGCGGGGGACGCCGTCACCGCGATCCGCCGCAACACGCCGTCCTGATCCGGGCCTTCGATCGACAGGACTTCGCTGGCGACGCGTTCCTCGACATGGACCGACGCCCCGTCGGCGGTGTTCGCATCATAGGTCGAGGACGGGAGCGCGACCACGAACGGGATGCCGTTGTCGTGCGCCGCCAGCGCCTTCAGATACGTCCCGATCTTGTTGCAGACGTCGCCGTTACGCGTGACGCGGTCGGTGCCGACGATGACAAGATCGACCTGTCCGCGCTGCATCAGCAGCCCGCCGGCATTGTCGACGATATAGCTGTGCGGCACGCCGTGCCCCGCGAGTTCGAGCGCGGTGAGCGCGCCCTGGTTGCGCGGGCGGGTTTCGTCAACCCAGACGTGGAGCGGGATGCCGAGATCGTGCGCCATGTAGAGCGGCGCGGTCGCGGTGCCCCAGTCGACCGTCGCGAGCCAGCCCGCGTTGCAATGCGTCAGGATGTTGAGCGGCCTGTCGGGGTTGCGCGCGGCCAGATCCTTTAGGATTTCCAGCCCTGCCCGTCCAATCGCCTCGTTGATCGCGACATCCTCGTCGCACAATGCGGCAGCATCGGCATAGGCGGCAGCGGCGCGGTCCTGTTCGGGCATGCGGATCACGACCGCGCGAACGCGGTCGAGCGCCCATTTCAGATTGACCGCGGTCGGGCGCGTCGCAAGCAACTGGCGATAAGCGCGGTCGAGCGCTTCGTCGCCCGCATCGACCCGCAGCGCCAGCGCGAGCCCGTATGCCGCGACCGCGCCGATCAACGGCGCGCCGCGTGTCGCCATGTCGGCGATCGCGTGTGCACAATCGTCGGCGGTGGTCAGGCGCATCGGCTCGACCGACCAGGGCAGTTTGCGCTGGTCGAAGATGCCGACGCTCCAGCCATCGGGATTGACCCAGATCGAGCGCGTCCGGGTTCCGGCGAGGATCATGCGGTCACCTTTTCGGGGAGGATCGTGTCGAAGCTGGTCGCGACGGGATAGGCGCTGGTTTCGTCGGGCGTGTCGCGTACGAGCAGCGTGACCTGCATCCCCGCGGCAGACGCCGCCGCGAGTTCCTCCGCGATGTCGGAGAGGAACAGGATTTCCGCAGCGGGGACCCCGATGCGGTCAGCGATCGTGCGATAGGATGCCGCGTCGCGTTTGGCGCCGACTGCTGTGTCGAAATTCCCTGCAAACAGCGGCGTCAGGTCGCCCGCCGCAGTGTGCGCGAACAGCAGTTTCTGCGCCGCGACCGACCCGGAGGAATAGACGTACAGCGGCAGGCCCTGCGCGTGCCAGCGCTGGAGGCCCGTGATCGCATCGGAATAGACATGGCCGATCAGGCTGCCGTCGGCATAGCCTTGCGCCCAGATCATCCCCTGGATCGTCTTGAGCGGGGCAATCTTGCGGTCCTCGTCCTGCCATTCCAGCAACTGCGCGATCGCGCCCGGCACGTCGAGCGCCGGTTCCTTCGCAGCATCGCGCACGGCCTGCAGTTCGGCAGCGAGCCGGTCGGCATTGGCGGCAACGAACGCCGCAAGCCGCGCGCGGGCATAAGGGAACAGCACGTCGTGGACGAACGCGATGCTCGACGTCGTGCCTTCGATATCGGTGACGATCGCGCGGACGATCACGCAGCCCCCGCGTACAGCGGCACGCCGCGTGCGATCGTGTCGCCGGTGAAACTGGCGACCCAGCCGTCGGGTTCGGCGAACAGGCGGATCGCGGTGAAGCGCGGGGCCGGTCCCATGTCGAACCAGTGGCGCGTGCCCTCGGGCACTGCGATCAGATCGTCGCGGGTGCATTCCAGCGCATAGACCGCGTCGTCGCCGCGGATGTAGAAGACGCCCGATCCCTCGACGAAGAAGCGGACCTCGTCCTCGCCATGGGTATGCTCGTCGAGGAACTTGGTGCGCAGCGTCTCGCGCGCGGGATTGTCGGGGAGCAGGCGGATGACGTCGCACGAGCGGTAGCCGCCCTCTGCCATCAGCCGGTCGATGTCGTCGCGATACGCCGCGATCACGTCGGTGTCGCTTGCGTCCTCGGGCAAGGTGACGCTCGCCGCCCAGCGTTCGAACGTGATGCCGAGCGGGGCCAGCCGGGTCGCGATCTCGCCCGCGTCGGTCGTTTCCGATCGCACCGCATGCGGGGCCGCCAGGTCGTAGAGGGTCAGCGTCGTCATGCTCCGCACCTTTCGAGTTTGAGCGTTTCCCACTCGCAGGCGAGAAGATACTCGACCGCTTCGGTCACGTGTTCGGCTTCGGCGATCGTGCGGCCCCAGGCGTACAGCCCGTGGCCACGGATGTAGAAGGCGGGGACGATCGGCGCTTGCGCGACCAGCAGCGGCCGCAGGATCTCGGCCATCGCCGCCATGTCCTGGCTGTTCTCGACCAGCGGGATCGCGACCCGCGCTTCGTGTGTATCGACGCCGGGGAAGATCTTGAGCAGTTCATAGCCGTCGAACACGATCTCGCGCGAACCGGCAAGCGCGCGGCTGAGCACGACACCCGGCACCGAATGGGTGTGGAGGATCCCCCCCGCCCCAGGATCGACCGCGTAGATCAGGCAATGCAGCAACGTCTCCGCAGACGGGCGCTTGCCGTCGAGCGAGACGCCCTGGGCGGTGGCGCGCATGATCTGTTCGGGCGCGAGCCGCCCCTTGTGGCCGCCGGAGACGGTCAGCGCGAGCGTTCCATCCGGCAGGCGCGCCGAATAGTTTCCTGCGGTCGCGGGCGCGAGACCCGCGCGGTCGAGCCGGTTGCCCGCCGCGATGATCGCGTCGGTGGCTTCGTCGAACGTCATGCGAGGAGCTTCTTGCGGAAATCGGCGACGCGGTCGGCGGCAAGCGCCAGCGTCGCTTCGTCCTTGGCGAAGCAGAAGCGGACATAGCCCGTCTGCGCGCGCTCGGCGTAGAAGGCCGAGACGGGGATGGTCGCGACCCCTGCCTCGACCAGCAGCCGGTGCGCGAACTCCTCGTCACTTATCGTGATCCCCGACGCTGCGAGATCGACGATCAGGAACCACGTCGCCCCACCCGGCATCACCGCATAGCCCGCAGCAGCCAGTCGCTCGGCGAGGAAAGTCCGCGCCTGCCGATAGATGTCGCGGTGCTCGGCGTGCCATTCGGACGGCAGCGCCAGTCCTTCCGCGACCGCCCATTGCAGCGGGGTCGCGGTGGTGAAGGTGAGGAACTGGTGCGTCGCGGCAATTGCGTCGGCAAGCGGCGGCGCGGCGATCGCCCAGCCGACCTTCCACCCGGTGAGCGAGAAGATCTTGCCCGCCGATCCGATCTTGATCGTCCGGTCGCGCAGCGCGGGGATCGTCATCGGAGAGACATGCTCGCCCTCGAACATCATCGCCTCCCACACCTCGTCGCAGATCAGCGTGACGTCATGCCGCACGCACAGCTCGGCGATCGCGGCCCAGTCCTCCGCGCCGATCGCGCTTCCGGTCGGGTTGTTGGGGATGTTGAGCAGCAATACCGCGGTCTTGTCGGTGATCGCCTCGGCGAGCGCCGCGATCGGCAGATGCCAGTCGGGCGGCGTCAGGTCGACCAGCCGTGCGATCCCGCCTGCGCGTTGCACGAGCGGGAGATACGCGTCGTACAGGGGCTGAACCAGAACGACTTCATCGCCGGGGCGAACCAGCGCGAGCAACGCCGCGGCAAGCGCCTCGGTCGCGCCCGAGGTTACGACGACTTCATCGGTGTTGACCGCAAGCCGCTGTTCGCGCTGATAATAATCCACGATCGCGGACCGCAGCGCCGGGAGGCCCCGCATCGGCGGATATTGACTCGATCGCTCGGTCAGTGCGCGCGCGGCGGCATCGAGCAGCTCGGCAGGGCCGTGGCCGATACGCGCCATGTCGGGGAAACCCTGCCCCAGATTGATCGCGCCGAGGTCCTGCGCGAGCCGCGACTGGCGTTCGAAGATGGTCGTTGGCGGGGGCAAAAGGCGGGGATCCCAGATTGATGCGGCTATGCTGGTGCTCCCTATAAAGCGTCGGACCGGCATGCGCAGCGAAAATGCGCCAGCGCCCCCCGCGCGAATTCTTGCGCGCGGGAAAGCGGTGGTTTCGCTCTTCTCAAGCCTTGCCAGTATCGGGGCCGGTATCGGGAACGCGCAGCATCGCCAGCGCGGCCAGCGCCATCACCGCCGCCCCAACGGCCATCGTCCAGATCGGTTCGGTCGGGAAGAAGGCGCGCAGCACCGATCCCATTACGGTTGCCACGAGCAACTGCGGAATGACGATGAACACGTTGAAAAGCCCCATATAAATCCCGAGCTTCGCTTGCGGCAGGCTCGATGCGAGGATCGCATATGGCATAGCGAGGATCGACGCCCAGGCGATGCCGACGCCGACTTCGCTGAGGATCAGCCAGTGCGGGTCGCGAATGACGAAGAAGCTGGCGAAGGCGGCGGCCCCGCACAGCAGGCCCGCGATATGCGTCCGCACCTTGCCGATCTTTGCGGCAACGCGCGGGAGCACGAGCAACGCGATCAGCGCGGCGACGCCGTTATAGACCGCAAACAGGACGCCGACCCAGTCCCCCGCCGCATTATACGCCGCGCTGGTGGGATCGCTCGATCCGAACGCATATTGCGCGACCACCGGGGTCGAATAGATCCACATGATGAACAGCGCGGACCAGCTGAAGAACTGGACCAGCGCCAGACGCTTCATCACCACGGGCATCGCCGAAAAGTCGTCGACGATCATGCTCAGCGCATTGTCGGTATCGCCGCTGCGCGCGCGCCGGATCGCGACCGCGCTCGCCAGACCGTAGGCGACGAGCAGTCCGCCGAGCAGATAGACTTCCTTCTGCAGCGCGAGGGTCGGCACCGCGACGAGGATCGCAACGCCCGCCACGATCCAAGCCGCGCTTCGTCCGAGCCCGCGCGCGGCGAGCGCGCGCATCGGCTGGGCGAGATCCTCGGCGGCGTCGCGCTCGCCGAACGACGCCATTTGTTCGGGGCTGTATTCGCGCGTGCTGCCGACGGTCCACAACACCGCGAGCAACAGCGCGCCCCCCCCCGCCCAGAAGCTGAACCGCACCGTATCGGGCACGCCGTCGAGCGCGGTCTCCGACACGCCGAGATGCGCGAGCACGAACGGGAAGATCGAGCCAACGACGGCCCCCGCCCCGATGAAGACGGTCTGGAGCGCATAGCCGGCGCTATGCTGGTCCTTGCGCAACATATCGCCGACGAACGCGCGGAACGGCTCCATCGATACGTTGATCGAGGCGTCGAGCACCCACAAGGTCAGCGCCGCCAGCCATAATGCTCTGGCCTCGGGCATGACGAACAACGCCAGCGCCGCAAGCACCGCGCCTGCGAAGAAATACGGCCGACGACGGCCGAAGCGGTTCCACGTCCGGTCGCTGTAATGGCCGATGATCGGCTGGACGAGCAGCCCGGTGAGCGGGGCGGCGATCCACAGATAGGACAGGTCGTCCAGCGATCCGCCGAGCGTCTGGAAGATGCGGCTCATGTTCGCGTTCTGGAGCGCGAAGCCGATCTGGATCCCGAAGAAGCCGAAGCTGATGTTCCACAGGCCGCCGAAGCCCTGCACCGGTTTTTCGTTCACGTCGTCCCTCTCATGCCCGGTTCGTCGCGACGGCCGGGCTTGTCACGGGCCTGAGTGCCGACAAGCCGCGGCGCGCACAAGGGCACCGGGCGATGCATACGAATGCAGCGTGGGACAGTGGGTCAGGGCAAGGCTTGCATGACGGCCCCGTGCGGTTCCAAGACACGGCTGATGCAGACTCCACGCCTCCACCGGCAGGGCCGGGAACAGAATCCGCTGCTGGTGATCGACGATTTCTGGCCCGATCCCGAAATGCTGCGTGAAGACGCGGCGTCCCTGCGGATGGGCGAGATCGGCCCGCATTACCCGGGTATCCGCGCCGAAGTCCCGCCGCGGCTGGCGGAGACGATCCGTCGAAAAGTGGCCCCCTTGCTGGCCGAGCATTTCGGGCTCGACCCGGCACCGCGCGTGTCGGAAGCCTATTATTCGCTCGTCACGACCGACCCTGCGCGGCTCGCGCCGATCCAGCGGTTGCCGCATTTCGATGGGGTGGAAGCGCGCCGGATCGCGGTGCTGCTGTTCCTCGGGCATGGCGCGCAGGGTGGGACGGCATTTTACCGCCAGCGCGAGACGGGGTTCGAGAGCGTGGATGCGGCGCGGCTGGAGCGGTTCAGGGGCGCGCTTGCGGACGGCGTGCGGGCGCACGGGATGCCCGAGGCGGCGTATATTGCGGGCGATACGCCCTTGTACGAGCGGATCGCGGTGCAGCCGGGGGCGTATAATCGGGCGCTGGTCTATGCAGGGAACACGTTGCACTGCGCGGATCTGCCGCCCGAGGTGGTGTTGAGCGGGGATCCGCTGGTGGGGCGGTTGACGTTGAATGTGTTCCTGTTTGACGAGTGAGGGTGGACGGATAGGGTCGCCCCTTAATCTTGCGCTTCCCCGGCGAAGGCCGGGGCCCAGGAGGACAGGCTTTTCAAACTGGGCACAGCGCAGCGAACTTCTGCGCACCTCCTGGGCCCCGGCCTTCGCCGGGGAAGCAGTAGAAGTCGAGGGACATGAACGACGGAACTGGCGCGTCGGTATGGCCGATTCTGCCGGCACCCCCGCCCTACCCGCCACGACCTTCCTGCACTACCGCCACCCCCCGACTAACGCTTCCCCGGCGAAGGCCGGGGCCCAGGAGGACGGGTTTTGCAAACTGGGCACAGCGCCGCTAACTTCTGCGCCCCGGCCTTCGCCGGGGAAGCAGTAGAAAGGGGGTACCGCGTCTGGCGCTGCTCCCCCCGATGGCGCCGCCCTACCCCCCGCTACTCGCCCGCACGACCAACCGCGTCGCAAGTGGCGCTGGCGTGACCGCGTCGCCGTGCAGCCGCGCCAGCAATGTCGCGACGAGCACCTCGCCCGCTTGCCGCGCATCCTGCGCGACCGTGGAGAGCGGCGGGCTGGTCAGCGACGCGGACGGAATATCGTCGAAGCCGACGATCGCGACGTCGTCCGGCACCCGCCGCCCCGCCGCCGCCAGCGCGCGCATCGCACCGATCGCGATGCTGTCGCTCGCGGCGAAGATCGCGTCGTAGGAAGCACCGCGCCGCGACAATTCCGCGATCGCTTCCAGCCCCGAGTCCTCGAGCGTCAGCGCATCGACTCGCAACGTCGCGTCGACCTCCAGCCCCGCTTCGGCGAGGGCCTGGCAATAACCACGATACCGCTCCTCGACTTCGGGGTAGCGGCTGTCCGCCGTACCCAGAAATGCAATCCGTCGCCGACCGCGGGCGATCAGGTGCGCGGTCGCCTGTGCGCCACCGTCGCGATTGTCCGACCCAACCGTGATCGCACCGGGCCCCGTCCCCACTGCGCCCCAGCGGACGACATGCGATCCTTGCTCGGCGAGATGATCGAGCCGCACGCGATACGTATCGTAATCGCCATAGCCGAGCAGGATGATCCCGTCGGCCTTGTGGCTGTCCTGATAATCGACATGCCAGTCGCCCGACAGCTGCTGGAACGAGATCAAGAGATCGTAACCGGCTTTGGCCGACGCCCGCGTGATCGACCCCAGCATCGATAAAAAGAATGGGTTTATAGCGCCATCCTCCTCCGCCGCCTCCTCGAAGAACAGCAATGCAAGCGTATGCGTGGCCTGACTCCGCAGGCTCGAGGCGTTCTTGTCGACCGCATAATTGAGCTTCCGCGCGATCGCCTCGATCCGCGCCCGGGTCTGCGGGTTAACCGTCTTAACCCCCCGTAAAGCGCGCGAAACCGTCGGCTGCGACACGCCGGCGAGCTGTGCGATATCAAGGGAAGTCGGCCGTCTCGCCATCGTTGCAACCGTCCAGATAAGCGCCCGGCCTGATGCCGACGTGCGCGGACACGCTACACCGGAAAGCCTTTCGAGAATACGTATGCCCGATCCTTCTGCAAACTCGCGGTTCGAAATATAGCGGCGCCAGGGCAATCGACGCTGAATCACGACGTCGACGAAACTGTACGTGAGGATCTGCGGGCTGGGCCCGCTCGAAAGGGAACGCCACCAAATGACCGAACAAGCGATGAGCCGCGCCATGAGCGCGACCGCACCCGCACGCCTGCTGTCCGAGACGCTGATCGGCCGCCGTGTGAGCGTGATCGCGCTTGCCGCTGCGCTTGTTACGCCAGGCGTCGCGTTTGCGCAGGACGCAGCAACGACCGCCAACGCCAACCCGACCGCCAAGGCGCAGGTCGAGGCGACGACGACCCAGGCCGAGCCGACGCCGGCACCCGCCGCGCCCGCCGAGACCCCGACCGAAGCTGCTGCCGCGCCCGTCGACGAGAATATCGTCGTCACCGGCATCCGCGCAGGTCTTGCCAGCTCGGCGAAGATCAAGCGCCAGTCGGTGCTGATCGTCGACTCCGTTTCCGCCGAGGACGTCGGCAAGCTGCCCGACGTGTCGATCGCGGATTCGCTCGCGCGTCTTCCCGGTGTCACTGCGCAGCGGCTCGAGGGCCGCGACCAGCGCCTGTCGATCCGCGGCCTCGGCCCCGACTTTTCGACCACGCTGCTCAACGGGCGCGAGCAGGTCACGACGGGTGACAATCGCGGCGTCGAGTTCGACCAATATCCGTCGGAATTCTTCAAGAACGTCAACGTCTACAAGTCGGCGGACGCCTCGCTGATCGCGGCTGGTATCGCCGGCACGGTCGACCTGCGGATGCTGCGCCCGCTCGACCAGGGCAAGCGCATCCTCGCGGTCAGCGCGCGCGGCCAGATGAACGGGATCGACAAGCTCAACCCCGACGGCACGCGCTACGGCTATCGCGCGTCGGCGACCTATGTCGACAAGTTCGCGGGCGACACGCTGGGGATCGCGCTCGGCGTTTCCGCGACGCAGACGCCGTCGCAGGACGAGCGCTACAACGCCTGGGGCTATAGCGGTGCCGGCACGGAGGCCAGCCCGTTCCTGCTCAATGGCGCGAAACCGTATGTCCAGTCGAACCTGCTGAAGCGCTACGGCGGTGTCGCGACGATCGAGTGGCGGCCGTCCGACACCTTCCATTCGACCTTCGACGCGCTGTATTCGCACTTTGAGGAAACGCAGATCCTGCGCGGGATCGAATTTCCGCTCGCCGGGCAGCTCGGTGCCACCGGGACGACGGTTTCGGGCGTGACGGTCAACAACGGCTTTGGCACCCAGGCGACCTTCGGCAACGTCTTCGGCGTCCAGCGCAACGATTATAACCAGCGCAAGGCGGAGAATTTCTCGCTCGGCTGGAACAATGACCTCAAGCTGACCGACTCGATCCACCTCAACGTCGATGCGAGCTGGAGCCATGCCGACCGCACCGACTTCCTGCTCGAAACCAACACCGGCACCGGCTTCGCCAAGAGCGGTCCGGCCGACACGGTCACGGTCAAGCAGAACGGCAACGGGACCTACACCTTCTCCCCGACGCTCGATTACACCAACACCAACGTCTTCAAGCTGACCGATCCGCAGGGCTGGGGCAACAACGGCAACCAGCCGGTGGTCCAGACGGGCTTCCTCAACCGCCCGAGCTTCAAGGACGACCTGAAGTCGCTCCGCGCGAACCTCAACGGCGAGTTCTCGGACAGCGTCGTCAAGGGCTGGGAAGCTGGCGTCAACTACAGCCAGCGCAAGAAGACCAGCGCCTACACGTCCTACTTCCTCTGCCCGCCCGGCGGCGGCACGAATTGCACGGTGGCAAGCGGTTCGCCGCTCAGCAGCACTGTTCCTGCGGACGCGCTGCTCGGGACGAACGTCGCGCTCGGTTACCTCGGCATCCCGCAGATGCTGACGCTCGATCCGCTGTACCTCTACAACAACACGCTCAATTCGGCGTTCGACGGCCGTCCGTCCGCACTGGTGCGGGACAATAGCGTGACCGAGAAGATCTGGACCGGCTACGCCAAGGTCACGATCGACGGAATGGTCGGCGACAAGCCGCTCAAGGGCTCGATCGGGACTCAGGTCATCCATTCGGACCAGAGCTCGTCCGGGCAGATCGCCAGCGTCGTGGGCGGCGTCGTTACGATCGCACCGGTGACGCAGACCTATCGCTACACCAACGTTCTGCCCTCGGCGACGATGTCGCTCGAGCTGATCCCGCTGGGCTTCGTCAAGATGGGCGCGTCGCAGACGATGATCCGTCCGCGGCTCGACCAGGAGCGCGTCACGCAGGACGTGGCGATCAACCCGGGGAATATCGGCCAGACGCCCGCGGGCCTGTTCCCGGTGTTCACCTCGACCGGCGGCAACGTCAATTTGAAGCCGTACAAGTCGACCAACATCGACCTGTCGTTCGAGAAGTATTTCAACGCGGGCGGTTATGTCGCGTTGTCGGGCTACTTCAAGCACTTGACCGACTTCGTCGATCCGAACAACTCGCTGCCCTATGACTTCTCGGCACTGCTCCCGGCGCTGACGCCGGCGCAGCAGGCGCAGGTCATCGCCGCGGGCCAGACCACCGGCAACGTCTCGACGCCCGCCAATACCGGGCGCGGCGAAGTGCTCGGGGTCGAAGCGACGCTGTCGCTGCCGTTCAAGGCGATCACGTCCGCGCTGGACGGGTTCGGAGTCTTCGCAAGCGGCAACTACACCGAGTCGACGATCAAGTACGCGAGCAACCCGACCCAGGCGATCACCCTGCCCGGTCTGTCGGCGTGGACCGGCAGCGGGACGATCTACTTCGAGAAGCGTGGCTTCCAGGTGCGCGCGAACTATCGCTACCGCTCGAGCTTCCTCGCCGAAGTCGCCGGTCTGTCGGCGAACCCGACGTACCGGACCGCGCGCGCCGAGGCGATCCTCGATGCGCAGATCGGCTATGAGTTCCAGAGCGGGTTCCTCAAGAACTTCGCGATCCTGGCACAGGCGAAGAACCTGACCGATCGTCCGTTCGTGACGTACCAGGACAACGACCCGCGCAAGGTCAACGATTACCAGCGCTATGGTCGGGACTATTACGTGGGCGTCACGTACAAGTTCTGAACGCGGCTGACGGCCGACGGCGAACCTTCTTCGCCGTCGGCCGATCCGCTGCCTGTTAGTGTAGAAGCGGGGACGCCGATCATGACTGAACAGCCTGGACCGATCCGGATCGTCATCGTCGGTGGCGGGACCGCCGGATGGATGACCGCGGCGACCTTCGCCCGGTTCCTCGAAGTCGGGTTCGAGATCGATCTGGTCGAGTCCGACGAAATCGGCACGGTCGGCGTCGGCGAGGCGACGATCCCGCAGATCCGGCTGTTCAACGATGCGCTCGGACTGGACGAGGATGCGTTCCTGCGCGCGACGCAGGGGACGTACAAACTCGGGATCGAATTCGTCGATTGGCTACGGCCGGGGCATCGCTATATGCATGCGTTCGGCGATGTCGGGCGCGATGTCGGGTTGCTGCCGTTCCACCAATATTGGTTGCGGGCGAAGGCGCTTGGCACTGCCAAGGACCTGACCGCCTATTCGCTCAACAATCAGGCCGCTCTGGCGGACCGGATGCAGCGTGGCCCCGCGCGCACTGCGCGGGTGCTCCCCGACATGCCGTCCGCCTTCCACTTCGACGCCGGACTCTATGCGCGGCATCTGGGGCGCTACAGCGAGACGCGCGGGATCAACCGGATCGAAGGCAAGGTCGCGCGCGTCGAACAGGATGCGAGCGGCGACGTGTCCGCTGTCGTGCTCGAGAACGGCACGACGCTATCGGCGGATCTCTATATCGATTGCACCGGCTTTCGCGGGCTGCTGATCGAGCAGACGCTCAAGACCGGCTATGAAGACTGGACGCACTGGCTCCCCGCGAACCGTGCGATCGCGGTGCCATCCGAACGCAGCGCCGCGTTCACGCCCTACACCCGCTCAACCGCCAAGGCGGCGGGCTGGCAGTGGCGCATTCCGTTGCAGCATCGCACGGGCAATGGGCTGGTCTATTCCTCACAACATCTGAGTGATGACGAGGCGACGGCGACCTTGCTTGCCGGGCTCGACGGGGAAGCACTCGCCGATCCGCGCCCGATCCAGTTCACGACCGGTAAGCGCCGCAAGATGTGGAACCGCAACGTCGTCGCGATCGGACTGTCGGGCGGGTTTCTCGAACCGCTCGAGTCGACCAGCATCCATCTGATCCAGTCCGCGATCGCACGGTTGATGAAGCTGCTCCCCGGCCGCACCGTCGCCGAAGCGGACCGCGTCGAGTTCAATCGCCAGAGCGACTTCGAATACGAACGGATCCGCGACTTCATCATCCTGCATTATCACGCGAACGACCGGAGCGAGCCGTTCTGGAAGATGTGCCGCGGACAGGCGCTGCCCGAAACGCTCTCCGCCAAGCTCGCGCTGTGGCGCGGTAACGGCCACATCACGCGCGAGCATGAGGAACTGTTCACCGAAGTCGGCTGGTTCCAGGTGCTCGCCGGACAAGGCGTGATGCCCGCCGGATACCATCCGCTCGCCGATGCGATCCCGGCGACGGATCTGGCGGAATTTCTCGACACTATCGACCAGCTCAACGCCCGTGAGGTTGCCCAGATGCCAAGCCATGCCGATTTCATCGCGCGCCACTGCGCCGCGCCCGCTCCCGTTACTGGGCCGGTGACGGCATGAGCATCGCGACGGCATTGCTGCTCGCGCTCGCAGGCCAGGCTGCCGCGCCCGCGGCGGTTCCTGCCGCAGTCCCGATCGAACAGGTCCGCGCGCGCAAGGCCGAGGACGAAGTGATCTACTTCGTCCTGCCCGACCGGTTCGAGAATGGCGATCCGGCGAACGACAAGGGCGGGTTGAGCGGCGACCGGCTGACCACCGGCTATGATCCCACGTCCAAGGGCTTCTACCACGGCGGCGACATCAAGGGCCTGATGCAGCGGCTCGATTACATCCAGTCGCTTGGCGTCACCGCGATCTGGGTCGCGCCGATCATCAAGAACAAGGCGGTCCAGGGCGGCAAAGGCAATGAGAGCGCGGGCTATCACGGTTATTGGATCACCGACTTTACCAAGGTCGATCCGCATTTCGGCACCGACGCCGAGTTTGCGGCGTTCGTCGACGCAGCCCATGCGCGCGGCATGAAGGTCTATATGGACATCATCGCCAACCACACGGCGGACGTGATCCAGTACCGCGAATGCACCAACAAGCCGTGCACGTATCGTAGCAAGGGCGACTATCCCTATCAGCGGCGTGGCGGCGTGAACGGCAAGCCGATCAACCCCGGGTTCGCGGGCGATGCGGTCCAGACACCCGAGAACTTCGCGAAGCTGACCGACCCGGCCTATGCCTACACGCCGTTCGTGCCCGCAGCGGAGGCGAGCGTGAAGGTGCCCGCGTGGCTCAACGACCCGAAATATTACCATAACCGCGGGGATACGACCTTCACGGGCGAGTCCGCGCGCTATGGCGATTTTGCCGGTCTCGACGATCTGATGACCGAGGATCCGCGCGTGGTTGCAGGGTTCATCAGCATTTATGGCAGCTGGATCGACCGGTTCGGGGTCGACGGCTTCCGCATCGACACCGCGCGCCACGTGAACCCCGAATTCTGGCAGCAGTTCGTTCCCGCGATGCAGTCCCGCGCGGCGGCGCGCGGCATCCCCAACTTCCCGATCTTCGGCGAAGTCTATTCGGAAGCGGTCGACCCCGGTTACACTGCGCAGTTCACGCGGCGTGACAAATATCCCGAAGTGCTCGATTTCTCGTTCCAGGCGGCGGCGCGCGCGATGCTCAGCGGCAAGGCCGGGACCGACGTGTTCGCCAAGCTGATCGACGGGGACGTGCTGTACGAAGGCGGCGACGCGACCGCGCTGCGGCTGCCGACGTTCCTCGGAAATCACGACATGGGGCGGATGGGCCATATGCTCGACGAGGCGTGGCCCAAGGCGAGCGAGGCCGAGCGGCTTCAGCGGATGACGCTGGCGCATGTCTTGCTGTTGTCGGCGCGGGGCGTGCCGACGATCTATTCGGGCGACGAACAGGGCTTTACCGGCCATGGCGGCGACCAGGACTCGCGCGAGGACATGTTCGCCAGCAAGGTCGAGACCTATAACGACAACCGGCTGATCGGCACGACCACCACCACCGCGACCGAGCATTTCGGGACGGACAATCCGATCTTCCAGACGATCGCGAAGCTTTCGCAGATCCGCCGCGATCACCCGCAATTGCGCCACGGTCGCACCGTCGTCCGTGCGGCATCGGACAAGCCCGGTCTGCTCGCCTTCACGCGCGGCGACGATGACGGGCACGAAGTCTTCGTCGCGCTCAACACATCCAGCCAGCCCGTTACCGCGAACGTCGAAGTCGGCGCGCAATCGGCCGGGTTTGCGACGCTCGCCGGAAGCTGCCCCGCCCGCGTGATCGCGCCCGGCGCGCTGATGATAACGCTCCCACCGCTCGGCTACGCGATCTGCGCCGCCGCCCCTGCCCGCCTCCCCAGCAAATGAGCCTCATGACCGCCGCCATCGTCCAGTCCGACCCGTCCGCCACCGATCCGTGGTGGAAGGGCGCAGCCATTTATCAGATCTATCCGCGCAGCTTCGCCGATTCGAACGGGGACGGGATCGGGGATCTTGCGGGCATAACCGCACATCTCGACCATGTCGCATCGCTCGGGATGGATGCGGTGTGGTTGTCGCCGTTCTTCACCTCGCCGATGAAGGATTTCGGCTATGACGTGGCGGATTACCGCGACGTCGACCCGATCTTCGGCACGCTCGACGATTTCGACGCGTTGATCGCGCGGGCGCACGAGCTCGGGCTGCGGATCATCATCGATCAGGTCTATTCGCACACGTCGGACGACCACCCCTGGTTTCAGGCAAGCCGTGCGAGCCGGTCGGGCGACAAGGCGGACTGGTATGTCTGGGCGGATGCCAAGCCCGACGGCAGCCCGCCGTCCAACTGGCAATCGGTGTTCGGTGGCCCGGCATGGACGTGGGACGCGCGCCGCCAGCAATATTATCTGCACAACTTCCTCAAGGAACAGCCGCAGCTCAACGGGCACAATCCGGCGGTGCAGCAGGAACTGCTCGATACCGCGCGCTTCTGGCTCGATCGCGGGGTCGATGGCTTCCGGCTGGATGCGATCAACTTCGCGATGCATAACCCTGCGCTGACCGACAACCCACCTGCCCCCGCGACCAACCGCGCGCGGACACGCTCGTTCGATTTCCAGCTCAAGCTGCACAACCAGAGCCATGCCGATATTCCGGCATTCCTCGAACGCATCCGCGCGCTGACCGACGCCTATGGTGCTGGCTTCACCGTCGCCGAAATCGGTGGCGAGGATAGCGACCGCGAGATGAAGCTGTTCACGGCGGGCGGCAAGCGGCTCGACAGCGCGTACAGCTTCGACTTCCTTTATGCCGATGCGTTGACGCCCGATCTCGTCGCGGATTCGCTCGCGCGCTGGCCGAACGATCCGACGATCGGCTGGCCGAGCTGGGCGTTCGAGAATCACGATGCGCCACGCGCGGTGTCGCGCTGGACGACGCCACAGCACGCGAACGCCTTTGCGCGGATGAAGCTGCTGCTGCTGGCGTGCCTGCGCGGCAACATCTTCCTGTATCAGGGCGAGGAACTCGGACTGACCCAAGTCGACATCGCGTTCGAGGATCTGCTCGACCCGGAAGCGATCGCCAACTGGCCGATGACCTTGTCGCGCGATGGCGCGCGGACGCCGATGCCGTGGGTCGGCAACGCGCCCGATCTGGGGTTCGGGAGCGAGACGCCGTGGCTTCCGTTCGGCGGCGATCACGGCGCGCTTGCGATCGACGTGCAGGATGCGGACGCGGGGTCGTTGCTCAACTGGACGCGCCGCGTAGTCGCGACCCGCAACGCGCACCGCGCCTTGCGCAACGGCGATCTGCGCATGCTGTACAATGACGACGCGCTGCTCGTGTTCGAACGCGAGGGCGACGGCGAGTGGTTGCTGTGCGTGTTCAACTTCGGCGATACCGCGCGCGCCTGGCCCGAAGGGGTCAGTCAGGACGGGTCCGTCCTGATCGGTACGCAGGACGCGATCGACAGCCTTGCTCCGTTCGCTGCTATGGTGCTGCGCCGGTGACGTCGCCCGCCGGGGACCGAAGCGACGCGAAAGCGATCGTGATCCTCGGCGGGGGCACGGCTGGCTGGATCGCGGCGTGCCTGATCGCGCATCGCTGGCCCGATGCGCGCGTGACTTTGGTCGAAAGCCCCGAGATCGGGATCGTCGGGGTGGGCGAAGGCTCGACCCCGCAGTTGAAGGCGTTCTTCGACGCGATCGGGGTGGACGAGGCGGAATGGATGCCCGCCTGCGATGCGACCTACAAGCTCGGGATCGACTTCGCGGGCTGGTCGGATCGGGCGGGGTTCGAGCGATATTTCCACCCCTTCCCGACCGCACTCGACAGCCATACGGCGGGCTCGTTCTTCTACAACACCCGCGCGCGCCGCACCGGGCGTGACGTGGTCGCGCACCCCGACCGCTTCCTCCTCCCCGCCCGGCTCGCAGCGGACGCGCGCGCACCGCAGCCTGACGAGCACTTCCCGTTCGAGGTCAGCTACGGCTATCATTTCGATGCGTATAAGGTCGGCGCGTTTCTCGCGCAGCACGCGGTTGGCAAACTCGGCGTGACGCATCTTCAGCGGCGCGTGACGCGGGTGGACCGGCGCACGGATGGCGGGATTGCCGCGCTGCTATGCGACGACGGTGCCAGCATCACGGGCGACTTCTTCGTCGACAGCAGCGGCTTTCGCAGCGTGCTGTTCGAGCAGACGCTCGGCGTGCGCTTCGTCGGTTATGCCGACACGCTCTTCAACGATCGCGCGGTGGTCCTCCCCACACCACGCGATTCCGCCGCACCGCTGCCAAGCCAGACCCGCGCGACCGCCTTGTCGGCGGGATGGGCGTGGGACATCCCGCTCACCAGCCGCACCGGCAACGGCTATGTCTATTCCAGCCGCCATCTGACGCCGGAGCAGGCCGAGGCCGAACTGCGCGCGCATCTCGGGGTTGGCGAGGCGGGCACCGCGCGGCATTTGAAGATGCGCGTCGGGCGGGTCGCGGAAAGCTGGTCGTACAACGCCCTGGCGGTCGGGCTCGCGCAGGGGTTCCTCGAACCGCTCGAGGCGACGGCGCTGCATCTCGTGATCGCGACGGTGGAAGCCTTTCTCGACGCGGTCGATGCGGATGGCTTCACCGAAGCCGCGTGCGTGCCGTTCAACGCGCGGATCGCGGCGCGGTATGACGGCGTGCGCGATTACATCGTTGCGCATTACCGGCTCAACCAGCGCCATGCCGATCCCCACGGCTATTGGGCGGCAGCCCGCAAGGTCGAGCCGTCGGATACGCTCAAACGCGTCATGTCGGCCTGGTTCACCGGTGCGGACCTCGTCGCCGAGATCGATCGGCTAGACATCGCGCGCTACTATAACGCGATCAGCTGGCATTGCCTGTTCGCGGGCTATGGCACCTTCCCCAACAATGCGCGGCTGGTCCCGCCCGGCCCGGATATCGACCGGATCGACATGGACCGGATCGACGATTGTCTGCGCCGCTGCGCGCTCAACTTTCCGCCCCACCAGACCTGCCTCCCCCGGCCGATTACCTGAAAGACCTTTGATGAAACGCCTCCCCCTCGCGCTGTTGCTCGCGTCTGTCGCGCTGCCGCTGACCGCTACCGCCGCCCACGCCCAGACCGCCGCCGCCGCCCCCACGCTGGCCGCGCAAAGCAATGGCGTAGACGTCACCGCCGGCACGCTGAAGATGAAGCTGATCGCGCTCTCGGACGACCTCGTCCGCGTCCGGATCGCACGCGATGGCGTCTATCCCGAGGATGCGAGTTGGGCGGTCTTGCCCGCGCAGCGCAAGAGCCGCGCGAAGGTCACGGCGACCCCGGACGGCTTCACCACCGCGCACCTTCGCGTCCGTATCGGCGCTGGCGGCGCGGTGACGTTCGAGACACTCGACGGCAAGATCATCTCCGCCGAGGCGGCGCCCGTTACGATTGACGGCAAGGCGTTCAAGATCGCCAAGACGCTCCCCGTCACCGAGCATTTCTACGGCCTCGGTGACAAGACCGGCGGGCTGGACCGGCGTGGGAAGGAATTCGTCGACTGGAACACCGACGCGTTCGGCTTCACCAGCGGGGACGACCCGATCTACAAGTCGATCCCGTTCTTCGCCTCCACGGGCGGCGCGGGGGGCAGCTATGGCGTGTTGCTCGACAACACGTATCGCACCTGGTTCGACTTTGGGCACCGCGATGCCGAGACGCTGACGTTTGGTGGCCCCGATGGCCCGATCGACTATTACTTCGTCAACGGCCCCAGCCTCGCCGAAGTCACGCGCCGCTATGCCGGGCTGACCGGTCGCGCGCCGCTCGCGCCGAAATGGGCGCTCGGCTATCAGCAGTCTCGCTACAGCTACATGTCCGCCGACGAAGTCCGCGACATCGCGCGCCACCTGCGCGCGGACCGGGTACCGACCGACGTGATCTGGCTCGACATCGATTATCAGGATCGCAACCGGCCGTTTACGACCAACCCGAAGACGTTCCCGGAACTGCCGGGTCTGGTGAAGGACATGAAGGCGGAAGGGATCAAGCTGATCGCGATCACCGACCTCCACATCGCCAAGGCCGACACCGGCTATGCGCCCTACACCACTGGCAAGCGGATCGACGCGTTCGTCAAGAACCCAGACGGCAGCGACTATGTCGCGCCGGTGTGGCCGGGGGACTCGGTGTTCCCGGACTTCACGACGACCAAGGCGCGGACCTGGTGGGGAACGCTGTACAAGGGGTTCCTCGACGCGGGCGTTGCGGGCTTCTGGAACGACATGAACGAGCCGGCGATCTTCAATACGCCGACCAAGACGATGCCGCTCGATACGGTCCATCGCATCGACAGCGACGACTTCGCGCCCCGCACCGGCGATCACCGCGAGATCCACAATGTCTACGGGATGCAGAACACGCGGGCGACCTATGACGGCCTGCTCGCGCTGCGCCCGAACGAGCGCCCGTTCGTCATGACCCGCGCGAGCTATGCGGGCGGGCAACGCTATTCGGTGACCTGGACCGGCGACAATCTCGCGACCTGGGATCACCTCAAGCTGTCGGTCCACCAGATCATCAACCTCGGCCTGTCGGGCTTCGCCTATAGCGCCGCCGACGTCAGCGGGTTTGCGGGCGGGCCAAGCCCCGATCTGCTCACCCGCTGGTTCGAGATCGGCGCATTCACGCCGGTCTTCCGCGATCACTCGGCGACGGGCACGCCGCGCGTCGAGCCGTGGGTCGACGGGCCCGACCATCTCGCGATCCGCCGCCGCTTCGTCGAGGAGCGGTATCGGTTGATGCCGTATTTCTACGCGCTGGCCGACCAGAACAGCCGGCTGGGCGATCCGATCATGCGCCCGGTGTTCTACGATTATCCGAGTGCCGCGTCTGCGAGCTGCAACCAGTCGATGGCGTTCACACTCGGCAAGGCGCTGCTGATCGCGCCGCCGCCCAGCCCCGAATCGCCGCAGACCTATGACGTCTGCCTGCCCGCCGGGGGCTGGTACGATTACTGGACCGGCCTGCGCACCGGTACACCCGAGCCGACCACGCAGGGCCCGATCCAGTCCGCAACCCAGGCGGTCCCGACCGCGCGCAGCAACGGCGACCGCGTCAGCGAAACGCCGCGGCTCGACCGCTTGCCGGTGTTCGTCCGGGCGGGCACGATCCTGCCGCGCCAGCCGCTCGTCCAGAGCACCGCGCAGACGCCTTCGGGGCCGCTGATGCTCGACGTCTATCCGGGCGCGGAGTGCGCCGGCACGCTGTATGAGGATGACGGCACGACGCTCGCCTATCAGCGCCGTGGCTTCCTGCGGCAGAAGGTCACGTGCGCCATGACACCGAACGGGCTGTCGATCGCGTTCGACACGCGCGAGGGGAGCTTCAAGCCGTGGTGGTCGCAAGTGACCGTGACGGTTCATGGGTGGTCGACGGCTGCGACCGCGACGGTGAACGGCAAGGGGGTAGCGAGCATTGTCGATAGCGCGGGGCAGACCGTGGCGTTCACGATGGCGGCACCGGTCAAGGCGTCGACGATCGTGGTGGCGCGGTAGGTCGGGGCGCAAAAGACAAGGCGGAAACGCGTTGCGAAACCGCGCCTGTCCGTTCGGGACAGGGGTGGTTTTGTCCTGGCGAAGAGCAGATCCGACCATAGCGGAACGGCGGTTTGCAGAAAGGGGGCGTTCTGCAAATCCGTCCGTCATCCTGAACTTGTTTCAGGATCCAGCCCTCCGCGAGTCCGGACGATGCCGGATGCGCGGTGGATGCTGAAACAAGTTCAGCATGACGGCAGCTTGGGGGGGCGCAGTGACGATCTACCCGTCGCTTAAAACTACTCCCCCGATTGCGGCCCCAGCCCTGCCGCGAAGGCGATCCGCAGCGCATCGGGGAAGCTCGGCACGTCGAGCTTCGCCATCAGATTGGCGCGGTGGACCTCGACCGTGCGCGGGCTGATGCCGAAATCGAACGCGATCGTCTTGTTGGGCAGGCCGTGCGCGAGTTGCTGCAACACGTCGCGTTCGCGTGGCGTCAGCGCAGCGATCCGCACGCGCGCGGCGTCGGCCTCAGCGGCGTGGCGGTCGGCATCCTCGATCCGCCCGATCGCCGCCTCGACCATTCCGAGCAGGACCGCGCGTTCGAACGGCTTCTCGAGGAAATCGACCGCCCCGCCCTTCATCGCGCGGACCGCGGTGCCGACGTCACCGTGCCCGGTCAAAATGATGACGGGCATCGCGATCCCGCGCTCTGCCAGCGCCGCCTGGACCTCCAGCCCGTCCATCTCGGGCATGCGCACGTCGAGCAGGATGCACCCCATCGGGGCATGACGCGCTTCCTTGAGGAACGCGACCCCGCTCGGCCAGGTATGCACCGCATAGCCCGCGGTCCGCAGCATGAAGCCCGCGGACTTGCGGATCGCTTCCTCGTCGTCGACGATGTGGACCACGGGTCGTTCAGTCATCGCGGGCCTCCGGCTGTGCGAGCGGGATGGTGAAGTGGAAGGCGGTGCCGACCGGACGGGATTCCGCCCAGATCCGCCCGCCATGCGCCTCGATGATCGTCCGGCAGATCGACAGGCCAAGCCCCATCCCGTCGCGCTTGGTGCTGGCGAAGGCCCCGAACATGTTGCCGACGATCGCCGGATCGAGCCCGCTGCCGCTGTCGGTGACGGTGACTTGCGCGAAGTCGCCCTGCCGCCGCGCCGAGACCCGGACGATCCCGCCGGGGTCGGCCGGGATCGCCTCGACCGCATTGCGCAACAGGTTGATCAGCACTTGCTGGATCTGGACCCGATCGACCAGCACTGGTCCGGTCGCCGGGTCGATCGCGCGATCGATCCGGATCGTGGGCGTCGCCGCGCCGACGCGCCCCAGCGCGCACGCATCGTCGACGATATCGCCGACCGTCTCGACCGACTTGTCGAGTTCGCCGCGGGCGACGAAATCGCGCAGCCGACGCACGATCTTCCCGGCGCGAAGCGCCTCCGCAGCGGCTTCGGCAAGCGCTTCCTCGACGATCGCAGCGCTGCCCGGTGCGCCCTCCTGCAGCAGCGCAAGCGACGTCTCGACGTAATTGGCGACCGCAGTGACCGGCTGGTTGAGTTCATGCGCCAGCGTCGACGCCATCGTCCCCATCGCGGTGACGCGCGAGATGTGGAGCAGTTCGGACTGGAGTTCGGCGAGTTGGGCGGCAGCGCTCTCGCGTTCGGTGAGATCGCGGATAAACCCGGTAAACACCCGCCGCCCGCGCCCGCGCGCCTCGCCGATCGCGAGTTCGTGCGCGAAGGTCGTTCCGTCCTTGCGCAACCCGATGACGCGGCGCGCCTTGCCGATGATACGGCGCTCGCCCGTATCGAGATAGCGCGACAGATAGCGGTCATGGGCTTCGCGGTCCGGCGTCGTCATCAGCATCGAGACGTTGCGGCCGATCACCTCGTGCTCGCCATAACCGAACAGCCGCTCCGCGGCGGCGCTGAACGACTGGATCACGCCGTGGTCGTCGATCACGATCATTGCATCGGGGACAGTCTCTAGGATCGAATTGAGCAGGATCGCGCTCGCCTCGATCGAACTGGCGGACGCACGCTCCGCGGTCACGTCGCGGACCACCAGCCAGAAGCCGTCGACCGAGCCGTCCGTGCCGGCGATCGCGGTCAGTGCGGTCGTCGCGCGGAACAGGCTGCCGGTCTTGTGGCGGCAGAGGTCGTCCGCGGTCTTGCGCTCGGTCGCGGGCATGGCGGTGAGGTGATTGCGCATGGCAGCGCCCGCGCTGGGGGCGAGCAACCGCTCGACGGTTTCGCCGTCGATTTGCTCGAACGTCCAGCCGAACAGGCGATCTGCGGCGGCACTCCACCCATTGACGTGCCCCGCGTAATCCAGTCGCACGATGGCATGATCGGGCAGTGCGGCGATCAGGCTGGGCAAAGCAGACATGGTGTTGGTGCTAGCGCTGGTGCTGATGACGGACGCCGCACTCTCCCCATGCGAACCCACCCCCAGCCCCTCCCTTTCAGGGAGGGGAGGAATGACGCGCGCGTTCGCGGCTTTTGACGGATCTTCGGATGGCATTGTTGTTCCCACTGCATCCCGGCTCTACCGCGACGCCTGTTCCCGGATATCTACGTAGTATCACGCAGAGCCCAGGTTGCGCGAAGGTTGTCGTGGATGTGGTGCCGCGAGCCGGACCATCAGGTCGACGAGCCGGGCGACGTCGCGCGGCTGGGGTTCGCTGGCCGAGGCGAGTACCCGGATGAAACTCTCGAAGTAGGCCGAGCGCCCCTGGTAGGCGAGCGACCAGCCGGTGAAGCGCCGCGGGGCAATGGTTTCGTGCCGCAGGATCGTCACGTCGCTATGGCGCGGATCGCGCAGGATGTTCGCCATCAGCGGGGCGATCGCCTCGCGCCGCCCCTCGATCACCTGCGCGAAATGATGTTCGGTTGCGATCAGCGTGCCGGTGATGCCGAACGTCGCGTTACGCTCTCGCGCCCCGCCGACGATCGCGCGAACGGTACTGGCGGCCTGTTCGGGGGTGAATGTCGGCGTACTGAGATAAACGATGGAATGATGCATGGGTCGGCCGTCGATCGAGGTTTCCCGCATCGTCGATCGTCCCGCGCCCGCGCGCCATACGAACTTTCCCGAGGGTCGGCGCGCTACGCCGCCGCAAGCGCGGCAAGACCGGGTCCGTCGCGCACGACCAGCGAGCGGTAGTCGGGAAGCGCGATATGCCCCGAGCGTTCGAAGTCGCGCAATTTGCGGCTGACCGTCTCGATCGACAGCCCGAGCAGATCGCCCAGCTGCTGCCGGCTGAGCGGGATCGCGATCCGTCCGGCGGCATCCGCCTGACTGCGGTCGGCGAGTTCGAGCAGGAAGGTGGCGACGCGTTGCGGCGCGGACAGCCGCGCCAGCATCAGCATCTGCCGTTGCGCGCGCGACAAGTCCGCCAGTGCCTGGACGAGCAGGGCGTGTTCAAGTTCCGGGGTCGTTCCCGCAAGCCGCTCGAACGCGGCGCGCGGGAAGACGCACAGCACTGCATCAGTGATCGCGGTGAGGCTATGGTCGCAGACGGGGCCGAACAGCCGACCGACCATGTCGCCCGGAAACGCCAGCCCGACCAACTGTTCGCGTCCGTCGGACAGCATCAGGCTGCGTTTGAACACCCCAGCCCGGATCGTTGCGACGACCACCGACTCCGCCCCTTCCCAGGCGAAGGTTTCGCCGGCGCGCAGCGTCTCGGTCCGGCGCAATGCGGCGAGTGCGATCCGCTGCGACGGCGGCAGGTGAGCGCAGATCGCAGGGTCCGCAACCGGGCACGTGTTGCACGACATGGCCGCGTCCATGTCATCGCGTGGGGATTGAAGTTGCATGAGCGTCCCTTCCGCCCACACGATAAGACCATCGGCCCCGCAACGATCGCCGTAATCTTACGTAGGACTGCGCTTGTCGGTGCGCAAATCGACGACGGCATCCTCCCGCTAGGCGGTTCCCGGTACGAACATCGGAGGAACATCATGCGGCTTACCTTGATCATCGGCGCGGCGCTCAGCACCGCGCTTGCCTTCCCCGCGCAAGCACAGATCGCCAAGGGCGATGTGCTCGTCCGCGCGCGTGCCATTCTGGTCGCGCCCAACGAGAGCAGTGGTCCCGTGACGCCGGGTTTTCCTGGCAGCAAGCTGGGGGTCGATAACAGTTACGCCCCCGAGGTCGACTTCACCTATATGCTGACCGACCATATCGGCACCGAGTTGATCCTCGCGACGACCAAGCACGACGTTGCCGGACGCGGGACGATCGCTGCGCTCGACAAGGTCGCGAGCACCTGGGTACTGCCGCCGACGCTAACGCTGCAATATCACTTCGCACCCAAGGGGCATGTCCGCCCCTATCTCGGGGCCGGGATCAACTACACGATCTTCTACAACGCCAAGGCGAGCGACTCGCTGGTCAAGGCGATCGGGCCGACCAAGGTGCACCTGAAGGACAGCATCGGCTATGCGTTGCAGGCGGGGATCGACGTCGACGTGTCGAAGCGCGTGTTCGTCAATCTCGACGTGAAGTATATCGACATCGACAGCACGGCACGGCTCACCACCGGCGCCGCGCTCAATCAGTCCCGGGTCCATATCGACCCGATCGTCGCGGGGATCGGGCTGGGGATCCGCCTCTGATCCGACCGCTTGCCAGGCACGCGTGACACTACCGGAAACCGCACGACCTCGGTCGTGCGGTTTGACGTGCGTCAAACGTCAGCGGCGCGATCCATGCGACATTCGGCTGTACCCCAAGGAGCAGGACGATGCCGCACGACAACGACTGGTTTCTCTATCTCGTGATCGCCGCGATGGCAGGGTTCACGCTGGTGCTGATGTGGGCCGCCCTCACCGACCGCGACCCGCGGCAGCCGCCCGAGGCGCACTGAGCCCCCAACCGATCCTCGCCACACACCAAAACGGCCGCTCCGGTTTCCCGGAGCGGCCGTTTTGGTATCGGCAGATTACGCTCGCTCAATCGTCGGCGGGCAACTCCAGTTCGTGCCACAGGCCGTTGAGAATCCCGAAGGCGACCGCGAGGCCGAGGCCGAGAACCCAGCTGAAATACCACATGTCATTCTCCTCGTGCGGGGGTGTCAGTACAGGTCGACGTTGGCTACGACCTGCGCGGTGGTCACGCGGCCGAACATCACGCGGTATGCCCAGGCGGTGTAGAGCAGCACGATCGGCAGCAAGACGACCGTCACGCCGAGCATCAGCGCGAGCGTGGACGCGCTGGACGAGGCGTTCCAGACGGTCAGGCTCGAATGCGGGTCGATGCTCGACGGCAGGATGAACGGGAACATCGATACGCCGACGGTCGCGATGATCCCCGCCGCGGCAAGCGACGACCCGGCGAGCGCGGCCGCCTCGCGCCGGAACAGGATGCCCGCCAGCGCGAGCGCGGTGCCGCCGAAGCCGAGCACGGGTGCAATCATCATCCACGGATGCCGACCGTAATTGGCGAGCCATGCGCCGGTCTCGACCACCGTCGTCATCCGCGTTGGGTTCGACGGACCGAACGCATCCGCGCTGCCCTCTATCGCATAGCCGGTACCGTGCGCGACAAAGCCCCAGCCGATCGCGAACAAAGCGAGCGAGACGATTGCTGCCCCCGCACCCACGGCGCGCGCGCGGTAATGCACTGCGCCATGCTCGACCTTGACCGCGAGCCACGCGCTGCCGTGGAGCACGAGCATAGCCACCGACAGCAAGCCGCAGACGATCGTGAATGGCGTGAACAGACCAAGCAGGCCGCCGACATAGGTCGCGCGCAGATCGTCGTCGATCTTGAACGGCGCGCCCTGCAGCACGTTGCCGACCGCGACGCCGAAGACCAGCGCAGGTACGAGGCCGCTGACGAACAACGCCCAGTCCCACCGCGCTCGCCATTTCGGATCGGGCGACTTGGAGCGATATTTGAACGCGACCGGTCGCAGGATCAGCGCCGCGAGCACGAGGAACATTGCGAGGTAGAAGCCCGAGAAGCTGATCGCATAGACCAGCGGCCAGGCGGCGAAGATCGCGCCGCCGCCGAGGATGAACCACACCTGGTTCCCCTCCCACGTCGGTGCGACCGCGTTGATGACGAGCCGCCGCTCGACATCGTCGCGCGCGATGAACGGCAGCAGCGCCGCAACGCCGAGATCGAACCCGTCGGTAATCGCGAAACCAATCAGCAGCACGCCGAGCAGCGCCCACCAGATCAGGCGGAGGACTTCATAATCGAGAAAAGCCATGATCGGAGTGTCCTTCAGGCAGCAAGCTGGGGAATGGGCAGCGTCGAGACCGGCGCGGGTTCGGGCAGGTCCTCGATCGGGCCGTGTGCGATCGCGGCGAGGATCAGCCGCACCTCGATCACCGCCAGCGTCCCGTACAAGGCGGTGAAGCCCACGATCGTCGTGATCAGCAGCGCGGGCGTCAGCGACGACGTCGCGAGGAACGTCGGCAGCACGCCATCGATCGCCCAAGGCTGGCGCCCGAGTTCGGCGACGACCCAGCCGAGTTCCGCCGCAAGCCACGGCAAAGGGATCGCCGCCACCGCGATGCGGAGGAACCAGCGATATTGCTCATGCCGCCGCGCGGTCGAGATCAGGAAAGCCGCGGTGAACAGCGCGATCATCAGGAACCCGATCCCCGCCATCGCGCGGAACGACCAGAACATCAGCGAGACGCTCGGCACCGTATCCCAGGCGGCGGTATCAATCATTGCGGGCGTCGCGGTCGCCGGATCGGCGACGTAGCGCTTGAGCAGCAAGGCATAGCCGAGATCGCGCTTGTGCATCTCGAACGCGGCGCGGGCCGCAGGATCGGTTGGGGTGCGCTTGAGCACTTGCACCGCCTGATAGGCGATCTGGCCCGACGTGATCCGCTCGTGCGCCTTGAGCACCAGCTCCGACATGCCGGTGACTTCACCCGATACGCTGCGCGTCGCGATCAGGCCAAGCACCCATGGCACCTCGACCTGATAGCGCGTCGTCCGGGTCTCGAAATCGGGCAAGCCGATCAGCGTCATACCGGCAGGCGCGGGTGCGGTATGCCAGGCCGCCTCGATCGCGGCGAGTTTCATCTTCTGGTTGTCGGTCAGCGCGTAACCGCTCTCATCGCCGAGCACGACGACTGACAGCGACGAGGCAAGCCCGAATGCCGCCGCCACCGTCATCGAACGCTTGGCGAACTGGGTCCAGCGGCCTTTGAGGAGATAGAAAGCGGACACGCCCAGCACGAGCACCGAGGCGATCACATAGCCCGCGCTCACGGTGTGGACGAACTTGGCCTGCGCGACCGGGTTGAACAGCACCGCGCCGAAGTCGGTGACTTCCATCCGCATCGTGTCGGTATTGAAGCGCGCGCCGACCGGGTTCTGCATCCAGCCGTTCGCGATCAGAATCCACAGCGCGGACAGGTTGGTGCCGACCGCGACCATGAAGGTGACGAACAGATGCTGGCGCTTGCTCAGCTTCTCCCAGCCGAAGAACATCAGCCCGACGAAGGTCGCCTCGAGGAAGAACGCCATCAACCCCTCGATCGCGAGCGGCGCGCCGAACACGTCTCCGACATATTGCGAGAAATACGACCAGTTGGTGCCGAACTGGAATTCCATCGTCAGCCCGGTGGCGACACCGAGGACGAAGTTGATCCCGAAGATCTTCGCCCAGAAGCGCGTGACGACCCGCCAGATTGGCCGGTTGGTCATGACGTACAAGGACTCCATGATAACCAGCATGAAGCTGAGCCCGAGCGTCAGCGGCACGAACAGAAAGTGATAGAGCGCGGTCAGCGCAAATTGTAGTCGCGATAGATCGACGACACTGAAGTCCATGATGATACCTCCTGGCTCTGCGTGAAGCGAGCCACCCCTGCCAGTTCGGCTAACCGCCCGGGGGTGTTTCCAGGAATACGCGGTTTCCCGTATTCGATCGCGGCGGTCGGTGTCCTAGGCAGCGACCATGACCACTGCCGCCCTTACCCTGCCCCCGCACCGCGCGCTTCTGGCGACACTTGCGGATCGTGTCTCTCGCCTGCCGTCGTTACTGTTGTTGATTGATACAGGCGGTGCGATCGGCTTTGCGGCGGGACTGGCGGGCGCGGTTGCGACGGTGGCGGCAGGGTCGTCGGATGTGGCCGGATGGATCGCGTTGATGCTGGTTGCCGGGGCCGTTCGTGGCGGCGCGTCGATGGCATCCCTCCGTACCGGGGCGCGAGATGCCGCCGCAACCAAGAAGGCGCTGCGTCTGAACGTCGTGACGGCGCTGTTCCGTCCGCTTGCTGGCGACGGGCTGACCGGCGCGACGCTGACCAGCGCGGTCGACGAGGTGGAAGCGGTCGACGGCTATGTCGCGCGGTTCCTGCCCGCGCGCCGCGCCGCTGCGATCGCCCCGATCCTGGTGTGTGTCGCCATCGCTTTCGCCAGCCCGATCTCGGCTATCATCCTGCTCCTTACGTTGTTGCCGTTCATCGCGGCGATGGCGCTTGCGGGCGGTGCCGCCGCCGCGGAATCGAAGCGGCAGTTCGAAGCGCTTGCCCGGCTGTCGATCCGCTTCGCCGACCGGCTCCGCGCGCTGCCGGTCATCCTCGCCTTCGGGGCGGTCGAGCGTGAGACCGCGGGCATTGCGGTGGCGTCCGACGCGGTGGCCGCGCGGACGATGCGAGTGCTGCGCGTGGCGTTCCTGTCGTCGGCATCGCTCGAATTCTTTGCTGCGCTGTCGGTCGCGCTGGTCGCGGTCTACGCGGGGTTCAATCTGCTGGGTTTGCTTCCGTCAGCGGTGCCTGAACATCTGACGCTTGGGCGGGCGTTCTTTGCGCTGGCGCTGGCACCCGAATTCTACGCGCCGATGCGGCGGCTCGCGGCGGCCTATCATGACCGGCAGGCAGCCGAGACCGCGAGCGCGCGGCTTGACGCGGTCATCGCGGCGCAGGCTCCCGCGGCACCGCATTGGGCGCGCGCCGGCGACGGTCCACCCCGCGTGACGTTCGACCGGGTGACGATCCGCTATCCGGAGACGGACGTGGCGGTGGTTTCAGACTTCTCGCTGGACGTCGCGGCGGGGGAGATCGTCGCCCTCGAAGGCCGTTCGGGCTGTGGCAAGTCGAGCTTGCTGCATCTCCTGCTCGGGCTCGTCCCGGCGACTGCGGGACGGATCGGGATCGACGGGGCGTGGCTGCCGGAACACGCGAGCATGGCGCGGATCGCCGCCTGGTCGGGGCAGAACCCGTTGCTGCTTGCGGGTACGATCGCGGAGAATATCGCCTTGTCCGACCCGTCAGCTGCGCGGCACGCGATTGAGCAGGCCGCGACCCGCGCCGGGCTCGCACCCGCGCTCGCGCTGCGTGCCCAGGGGATCGATACCGACCTTGATGCGCTAGGCAGCGGGCTCTCGGGCGGGGAGCGTCGTCGGATCGGGCTGGCGCGCGCGATCCTCAAACCGGCACCGTTGCTGTTGCTCGACGAACCGACCGCGCATCTGGATGCGGCCGCCGAAACCACGATGATCGAGACGATCCGGCGCGCCTGCATCGGGCGCACCGTGCTGATCGCCACGCATAGCCCTGCGCTTGCCGCCATCGCGGACCGCATCATCCGGATGGATACGATATGACCCCGGGTTCGCCACAGAGCATTGCATCGATCTTGCGCCATGCGGCTTCCGAGCATCGACGGTCGCTTCGGCGCGCGGCGGCGGCTGGTTTTGCGGTGGCTGCGGCGACGGTGCTGCTGCTGGGCCTGTCGGGCTGGTTCCTGACCGCCGCCGCGCTCGCAGCGGTGATGGGGTCCGCCCATGTCTTCAACTACATGCTTCCCGCCGTTGCGATCCGCCTGCTCGCGATCGTGCGCACCGGCGCACGCTATGGCGAGCGCCTGACCGGGCACGATGCAGCGCTCGGCATGATGGCGCGCGTTCGGCCGGTGCTGTTCCGCGCGATTGCGATTGCGCGACCGGCGCGGACGTTCGGTTTCTCGACCGGCGAGGCCAGCGCGCGACTGGTGCAGGACGTCTCCGTCATCGAGGCTGCGGTCGTTCGGCGATCCGCGCCTTGGTCGCTGCTGGGCGCAATGGGGTCCGCGGGGGCGCTGACATTGCTCGGTGGCTGGGGCCCGGTGGTATCGGTCGGCGTGACCGTCCTCGCGACGGTTGCGCTGGCCGCGGTGGTTGCGCGCGCGATGGCGCGTCCGGCCCGTGCCGTCCTGCTGGCGAACGGCACGCTGAAGGACATCGTGGGGCTCTATGGTTCCGCTGCCGCCGAGTTGCGCTGCTATGATCTCGAGGATCGCGCAGGCGCGGACGTTGCGCAAGCGGGTGCCGTTCTGGCGAAGGGGCAACTCGGCGGCGTGGACGCTGCGAGCTGGCTCGATCTTTTGCAATCCGTCGCGCTGGCGCTCGCCGCGGCGGTCGCGTTCTTACTCGCGATGCCGTCAGGCGCCCCGATCGCGGCGCTTGCGGGGCTCGCAGCGGCGATGGCGGTGGATGGGGCCGCGCCGTTCCTGCGCGACCTCGCGCAACGCGCGAGCGTCGCGGTGGCGACCGACCGGCTTGACGAGATACTGCGCCAACCGGCCGACGGACATTGCCCGTCACAGAACGACGTCCCGCAAGCGCTCGATCTGTCGTTCGCGGCGTTCGGGTGGCAGACTTTCGGTCGCGGCGACCGCGTGGCGCTCGTCGGCAAGTCCGGCTGTGGCAAGACGAGCCTGATCGAGACGCTGCTCGGCCTGCGTGAGGGCGCGCGTGGTGCGATCAGGATCGGCGGCGTCGACGGCGTCGATATCGCGCCTGACCGGCTCCGCACGATCTGCGCGCTATCGCCGCAGGATGCACATCTGATCGCGGGAACGGTGCGCGACAATCTGCTGCTTGCCGATCCGGCGGCGGACGACGCACGTTTGTGGGCCGCACTTCACGATGCGGCGCTCGATGACCGTGTCGCCGCACTGGCGCTGGGGCTGGACACGTGGATCGGGGAGAATGGCGCGTGTCTTTCCGGTGGGGAACGACGGCGGCTCTCGCTTGCACGCGCGTTGCTGGCGCGCGCGCCGTGGCTGCTGCTCGACGAGCCGACCGAGGGGCTCGATCCCGCGACCGAAGAGGCCGTGCTGGCGCGGGTTTCGGCACGGCTCGACGCAACTGGCCAGGGGGCGCTGATCGTGACGCACAGCGCGCGTGTCCTTCATGCCTGCAATCTGGTTGCGGACATGACGCCGGTGGACGCCGCGCGATCACTCGAGGCGGCCTGAGCAGCCGCTTTGATTAGCGCGTGAGGGCTGCGTCGGCCCAGGTGGCGGGGTCGGGGAAGCGCATCGGCTGCGCGGTGCGTACGACGAGTTCGATGATCTTGACGCCCTGGACCGGGACGGACATCGGCACCGCGGCATCACCGAACCGCAGGGGCTTGGACTGTTGCAGCAATTTGCCGTCGCCATAGACCGCAAACCGCACCGGCTGGCTGCGGTCGCGCGCGGAATCGTCCAGCCCGACCATCGTGGTGAAGCGCGCAAACCCCCGATTGCGCACCTCCAGCCGCGAATTGGCGAGCACGCCGAGCCCGGTCGTGAAGCGCTTGCCGCCGATCTGCAACGTTTCGCCGTAAGGGGTCGTGTCGGCCTGCGCGCCGCCCCAGCCGCCGTAGCGCGGGCGATCGCCGCCGCCGCGTGTGCTGTTCCAGCCGGAGACCGCACGGTGCACCAGCGGTTCGTGCTCCGGCACGGTCACGCCGTCGACCGCTGGGTTCACGCTGCCCGGCTGTTCGGACAGATACAAGCCAGCGGGAAGTTGCCGGGGTCCATGCGCTGTAAAGATCATCGTCTGGTGCGGAGCGAGCGTCATCTTGGTTTCGCCGCGGAAGTCCTGTTTCCTGCCGGCCCACAGGTCTTCCAGCGCGATCGTGCCGTCGGTCGTGAACTTCAGATGCTCCGAGGTCAGCACGGCATCGGTCGGCACCGCGTTGCGGTTGAACAGCGCAACAGCCTTGTCGCCGTTGGCGAGCGTCTTGACGAGGATCTGGACGTCGTCAGTGTCATACGCCAGCACCGCCTGATTGCCCGCCGGATCCTGATTGACCGCGATGATCCGCGCATTGCCGAGCAGGTCGATCATCGGCTTCGACGCCTTGCGCAGATCATAGCCGATGAACAGCGGCGCATTCTCCATCGCCCACAAGGCGAAGTGCGAGCGCGCTTCCTCCAGATGCGTCATCTCGAAGTCGCCGGTGCCGACGAACAGCATGTCGGGGTCGTTCCAGCCGCCCGGATGCGCGTAGAGCGCACGCCGCGAGACGGTGTCGAAATTGTGCAGCATCCGGGTCCAGCTTGCGGAAATATCCTCGCTGGTGCGCGATATGTTGCCGAGGTTCTTGCCCCAGGCGCGGACGTCGGACGATCCCCACAGGCAGATCGAGTAGAGATAATCCATGTCGGGGTTGTGACGCTTCAACGCGTCGCCGACTTCCTGATACAGCGCGCGCACGGCCGGGATGTTGGTCCGGCCGAGCGAGTCCGCATCAACGATCGGCGGGAACGCGCGATACTTGCCGGCGATCACCGCAGGGTTGGTCGCAGGGAGACCTCGCACGCCGCAGCCGTCGACCTTGATCAGGTCGAAGCCCCATTCGGCGAAGTAGAGCCGGATATCCTGGTCGACATGCCCGTACAGCCCGATCTCGCGCTCGGCGACGGTGCCTTCGGGCTGGTTGGGCATGGTCGAGGTGAACACCTGACCGCACGAATTGCGCCCGATGTCGGAATAGATCCCGGCCTTGAACCCGAGCGCATGGAGCCTGTCTGTGAACGGCTTGAAGCTCGTCTCGCCGCCCGGCCCCGCGCCCTTGGCCGAGGGGAAGGTCGCGGTGCGGATGATCATCCGACCGTCGGGCTGGCGCCGCTTGAGCCACCAGCCGTCGTCGATATCGATGTAGCGATAGCCCTTCGCCTGCAACCCGCTGTCCGCGATGATCTTGGCGCTGGCGAGCACCTTCTCCTCGCTGACGTCGGTGTAAAAGGCGTTCCAGCTGTTCCACCCCATCGGCGGCAATTGCGCGGCCCCCGCGGTGTTGGCGCTCCACCGCCCGGTCGGCGCGAGGTCGTCCGCCAGCGCGAACGTCGGCGCAAGCGTTGCGCCGAGGCTCGCCGCGCCGAGCAGGAACCGACGCAGGCGTCGTTGGGTCACATTACGCATGGTCGTTTCCTGTCGGAAGGGCTGGTGGTCAGCGCAGGTCGAGCACGACCACCGACATCGGCGGCAGCGTCGCGGTCAGCGTGCCGCCCGAAACCTGCGCGCCGGTGAAGGCTTCGGGTTTGACGACATCGGGCTGCTCGAAGCTGTTGTGCGCATCCATCGTCGCACCCGTGACGATCCGGCCCGAGACACTCCCCGCGGTCGCACCGCTCATCGCGACCGACAATGGGATCGCGCGATGCGGATCGAGGTTGACCAGAGCCACATGCACCTGCCCCGCCGTATCGCGCACCGCCGACGCACTGATCGCGGGCAAGGCGAACTCGTCCTTGTGATAGTAAGGCGTCTTCAGCTCGATCGGCAGCGTGGTCGCGTCCTGCCACGGCTTGTACAGGTCGAACACCCAATAGGTCGGCGTCTTGACCATCTTCGCGCCGTCGGTGAGCAGCATCGCCTGCAATACGTTCACCATCTGCGCGATTGCCGCCATCTTCACGCGGTCGGCATGATGCGCGAAGATGTTGAGGTTGATCCCCGCGACGACCGCGTCGCGGACGCTGTTCTGCTGGATCAGAAAGCCCGGATTGCTGCCGGGCGCGGGATCGAACCAGGTGCCCCATTCGTCTACGACCAGCCATGTCTTCTTGGCCGGATCATATTTGTCCATCACCTCGGAATGCTTGGTGACGAACTCCTCCATCCGCAGCGTATGCGCCATGGTCGAGGCCCATTCGCTCTCGGGGAAGCCGAGCGCCGCGCCCTTGTCGCTCCAGTTCTTGTCGCGCGGGCGGGTGTAGTAATGGAGCGCGAGGCCGTCGATGTTCTTGCCTGCGATCCGCATCATAGTGTCGGTCCAGGCATAGTCGACGTCGGTCGGGCCGCTGGCGATCTTGAGCATCTTGGTCGTACCGCTTGCCTTGGCGAACTGTGCGTAGCGGTTGGTCAGGTCGGCGGCATATTCCGCGCGCATGTTCCCGCCGCAGCCCCACAGCTCGTTACCGATGCCGATGTATTGCAGCTTGAACGGCGCGGGATGGCCGTTGGCGGCACGCTCCTTCGCCAGCGTCGAGCCGTTCGGCGAGGTCATATACTCGATCCACTGCGCGGTCTCGCTCGGCGGCGCGCTGCCGAGATTGGCGGAGACATAGGCCTCCGCGCCGAGACGTTCGACGAAGCCCATATATTCGTTGGTGCCGAACGCGTTGTCCTCGTTCACGCCGCCCCAATTGGTGTTGATCTTGACCGGGCGCTTGGCGCGCGGGCCGATCCCGTCACGCCAGTGATATTCGTCCGCGAAACAGCCGCCGGGCCAGCGCACCATCGGCACCTTGATCGCCTTCAGCGCCTCCAGCACGTCGCGGCGATAGCCGTGGTCGTTGGGGATTTTCGACTTCTCGCCGACCCAGATGCCATCGTAGATGCCGTGCCCGAGATGTTCGGCGAACTGCCCGAAAACCTGCCGGTTCATGCGTGGTCCCGGCTTGTCGGCCTGGATCGTCGCGGTCGCGGACTCGGTCGGAGCCTGCTGCGCGGTTGCGACAGATGCGGCAAGAACACTTGCGGTCAGGCACAAGGTTAGACGGGCACGTTTCAACATGGCGAGGGTCCTTCTCCGATATCAGGCTTCACCCTTGCTCGAGGGGTTGCTCTTTGACCGATATTGTCTGAGTATAAGTGCCAAGCCGTGACGTCAACGGCGCATGTTTCGGCGCGGACACCCCGCCCGCGGAGAAGGATTCCTATGCTTAAGACCCTCGCAACGACGACGCTTTCCCTTTGCTTGCTCGCGCCCGCGGCTGCTTATGCCGGCACCGCCGATCGTGCTCCGTTCGGGAAGCTCGCCAATGGCCAGCCGGTCGAGGTGATTACGCTGACCAATGCCAAGGGGATGAAAGCCCGGATCCTTAGCTACGGCGCGATCCTGCAGGGCGTCGACGTGCCCGACCGCGACGGCAAGATGGCGGATGTGACGCTCGGCTACACCGACATGCGCGGCTATCTGGCGGCCCCCAATTACTTTGGCGCAACCGTCGGGCGTTATGCGAACCGCATCAAGGCGGGCAAGTTTACGCTAGACGGCAAGAGCTATTCGCTCGCGCTCAACAACAAGACCAACGCATTGCATGGCGGCGTTCAGGGCTTCGACAAGCGGTTGTGGAAAGTCGTCGAGGTTACCGGTGGTGCCACCAGCCACGTGACGCTCGCCTACACGGCCGCGGACGGCGAAGAGGGCTATCCCGGCGAACTCAAGGTCACCGCGACCTATTCGCTCAACGATGCCAACGAACTGACGGTCGATTACCGTGCGACGACCAACAAGCCGACGATCGTCAACATCACCAACCACAGCTTCTTCAACCTGGGCGGCGAAGCGTCGCAGCGCTCTATCTATGACGCGGTGCTGACGATCCCGGCGGAAACCACGACGCCGGTCGACGCGACCTTGATCCCCGACGGGACGTTCCGGCCGGTCCAAGGCACCCCGCTCGACTTCCGCAAACCGACCGTCATCGGTAGCCGGATCCGCGACGCGAGCGATTCCCAGATCCTCTTCGGACAGGGGTATGACGAGAATTACGTGATCGCGCGCGACCTGAGCAAGACGCCCCGCCTCGCTGCGCGGGTCGAGGACCCGGCGACCGGGCGCACGATGGAAGTGCTGTCGAACCAGCCCGGCGTGCAGCTCTACACCGGCAACTTCCTCGACGGCACCGCAGTCGGCAAATCGGGCCGCGCCTATCGCCAGGGCGATGCAATCGCGCTCGAACCGCAGGTCTTCCCCGATACGCCGAACCAGCCCGTGCTGGGGTCGGCGCGGCTCGATCCGGGCCAGGCGTATCGCAACGTGATCGTGTATCGCTTCTCGGTAAGCGCACGCTGATGCGCACGCTGGCGATTGGCGTGGGGGCGCTGGTCGCCGGCACGCTCTCTTATCCCGCAACGGCCGCTCCCAAAGTCGGCGGGCTGATGGGCGACCATGCGGTCGTCCAGCGCGACCAGCCGATCGTCGTGACCGGCGAGGCGATCCCGGGCGAAGCCGTCTCGGTCGTGCTCGGCGGTCGGTCGGCGCAAGCAAAGGCCGCGCGCGATGGGAGCTTCCGGGTCACCCTGCCCGCACTTCCGGCAGGCGGGCCGTACGATCTGCTCGTCATGGCCCCGAGCGGGACGACCGAACTCCACGACGTGCTCATCGGCGACGTGTTCCTGTGCTCGGGCCAGAGTAACATGGAGATGACGGTCGACCGCGCGCAGGACGGGTTCGGCCAGACGATGGGGTCGGCGGACGATCAGCTCCGGCTGGTCACGATCGCCAAGCAGACGTCGGTCAAGCCGCTCGATCGCTTTGCCACGCAACCCGCCTGGGCCGCAGCCGGTCCCAAGACGACGGGCGGCTTCTCGGCGTCGTGCTTCTACATGGTGCAGGAGTTGCGCAAGACCGCCAAGGTGCCGATTGGCGCGATCCATTCGAGCTGGGGCGGATCGCAGATCGCCGCCTGGATGGGCGAGACCGCGCAGCGTGCGTCTGGGCGCGGGGCGCAAGCTGACCTGCTCGACCTGTACGCCCGCGACCCCGCCGCCGCGAACCGTAACGCGGGGCTGGCGTGGGAAAGCTGGTGGCGCGCGAAGACCGGCGACAAGCCGGGGCAGGAACCGTGGCAGCCGCAGGTAGCGCTCGACTGGAAGCCCGTGCCGCGGATCACGTTTTACGAGAATTGGGGCGTTCCCGCGCTCGAAACCTATCTCGGCATGCTGTGGTACCAGAAGACCGTGACGCTGACCGCCGAGCAGGCGCGGCAGTTGGCGACGATCTCGATCGGCGCGATCGACGACGCGGACCGCACCTGGATCAACGGCAAGCCCGTCGGTGGGCGCGGCGGATGGGACGCGCGTTCCTATCCTGTGGCGCCTGGGACGCTGCAGGCGGGCAGCAACGTCATCACGATCAACGTCGAGAACGCCTATTCGCCCGGCGGCATGCCCGGCCCTGCCGAGGCGATGAAGCTGACCTTCGCCGATGGCAGCAGCGTGCCGATCTCAGATGGGTGGCGCTATGCCTTGGCGAAGCGCGTCGCGGGAACGACGCCGCGCGTGCCGTGGGACGAGATCACCGGCGCGGGCACGATCTACAATGCGATGATCAAGCCGCTCGGGCAGACGGGAATGGCGGGCGTGGCCTGGTATCAGGGCGAGTCCGACACCGCTTATCCGGGCTATGCGGGGCGTTTGAAGGCGATGATGGCGGAATGGCGCGCGCAGGTCGGCGTGGCGCAGCTGCCCTTTGCGATCGTGTCGCTCCCCGGCTTCGGCAAGCCTGCGGTGACGCCCGGCGAAAGCGGGACGGCGCAGGTTCGCGAGGACATGCGGCAAGTTGCCGAAACCGATGGCCATGCCGCGCTCGCCGTGGCGATCGACCTCGGGGATCCACTCGACATCCATCCGGGCGAGAAGCACGAAGTCGGGCGGCGTCTGGCGCGCGCGATGGGGGCGATGGCTTATGGTTCACCTGCCTCCGCATCGGGGCCGCGGGTGACCCAGGCGGCGCGGGACGCAAGCGGCGGTGCGACGGTGACGTTCGACGGCGTGACCGGTGCGCTCCATGCGCGGAGCGCGGCGCAGGCGATTGGGTTCGAACTGTGCGGGGCCGAGGCGGGGTCGTGCCGCTATGTCACGGCGAGGGTGTCGGGCAATCGCGTGATGTTGGCGGGGGATGGAAAACCCGCGACGCGGGTGCGCTATGCCTGGGCGGATTTTCCGGTGGTCAATCTGGTCGACGATGCCGGGCTTCCTGCGGGTCCGTTCGAGATGCCGTTACGCTGATCCACGTTCTCCCGCGAAAGCGCGAGTCCAGGGTTACGAGCGTGGCGCTTGCAACCCTGGACTCCCGCTTTCGCGGGAGAACGACGCTTATGAAGCCGGCCCATCCACGACGCGGAACTGACCGCTGCAGTGCATCAGGCTCATCATCTGCAGCATGCCGTCGAAATAGCGTTGCTCGCCGGTCGGGACCGGCATGTCCCACAGCGCCTTCAGGAACGCCTTAGAATTCGCCCCCGGCGTCGCCGCGAACGCACCGACCGCCGTTGCCGCGACCATTCCGGGGGAATGCCGCGTCGACAAGGGCTTGCCGTCGAGCGTGTAGCGATCCGCCATTCGGTCGATCCCCTCCCCCGCCAGGAACGTCTGGATCCGGTCGCTGAGCACGCGCTGGCGCGGGTCCTTGCCCCACCAGCTGTAATCGACCGACCAGTTGCTAACGGTCCGCCAGCTGTCATAGCCGAACGGATCGGGCGTGCCGTCGCGGGTCAGCATCGTGGTGCCGTCGAAGTGACTGCGATCGGGTGCAAGTGCGGTCTTTGGCCCGGTGACTCGCACGAACAGGTCGCGGCTGACGTCTGCTGCTTTTGCCCAGAACGCGCGATCCTCGACCGGGCCCCAACGCGACCAAAGCTCGTAAAAGGCGGGCAAATGATAGGACGCATCGGTGCCGCCGACACTGGTTTCGGCGACGAAGCGGATCATCGCGTGCGCTTCGTCGACCATCGGGCCGACCGTCGCCTGGCGGGGGCGGTTATTCGGACGATAGGGCGGCCACGGCTTGCCGTCCTTGGCGGCTTGCGCTGCCATCGCGCGGTTGTTGATGCTCGGCCAGGGGGCAGCGGGCATTTCGAATGGTTTGTCGTCGGGGTGGATGCGGAACGGGGTGGTCCCTGTCATCACCGGATGATGCCGCATTGCGCGCAGAATCGTGTCGGCTTCGGCCTGATAATTGTAGATTCCGCTGCTGTTTCCCCACCGTTTTGACGCGAAATAGAGCGCCATTGCGTAATATTCCTCCCCATCCGGCGCGGCACCGACCGAGCGGGGCGATCCATCCGTCCCCATCGACCAGGCGAAATAGCCGACCGAGGGGTTCTTCGGGTCGGTAATCTGCATGTGCGTCTTCGACCAGTTCCACAGCGCATCGAACTCGCGCTTCTTGCCGAGCTGGACGGCGATCATCATGCCGTAGCTCATGCCTTCGGTGCGCGCGTCGTTGTTCGCCCAATCGGTGATGTAGGCAAGCGGGCCGTTGGCGTTGGCACCGCTCTCGAAATAGATGCGCTCCTCCTGCCCGTCGCCGTAGAACAGCTGGTTGAACACCGCGTCGATCTTGGCCTTGGTCTGCGCCTCCGACACACCGAGCTGTTCGGCGAAGAGATTGCGATACTGGCCGGTCTTGACCGCGCCCGAACCGTCGCCGGGGAACCGCTTGATCGGGCCGAGCGGCTTGTCGGTGTGCCCGGTGTCGATCGTTCCGGGCGGCGGGGTGGAGGCAGCCGGAGGTGCCGCCTGCATCGCGCTGGCGACGGAGGGCATGCCGGTTGCCAGTACCGTCAGCGCGACCATCGGAAGGATCCGAACGCGCAGGTGCCGTCGTGCCGTATATGCCATGTCCATCCTCTCACCCCGCGTCCTGATGGCGCGGTTATGCTAACGCAATCATCTGGAAGCTAACGAACTTTCGCGACGGCGCAAGCGGATCGAGCGAGATCGTTTTACCGCTTCCGCCGCCACTGCGCGCGTGGCAATGATAACGATACCGCTTTGACGAACGAATGGCGGACAGGAGAGCGATGATGAGAGCGACTGCGTGGACAGCATGCTTGTGCCTTGCGCTATTGTCGGGCGCGGCCACCGCGCAGGATCCGGCACCCGAGACCCCGCCCGTCCTGACAACGATCAAGCTCTGGCCGAACGGCGCGCCGGGCACGGACAAGCGTCCGCCGAGCGCCGAGGTGGGTCGGGATTATTGGGTGCGCAACATCCGCGAACCGTCGCTGATCGCCTACCCTGCCAAGGCCGCGCACAATAACGGGTCTGCGGTCGTGATCTTCCCCGGCGGCGGGCACAAATTGCTCGTCTGGACCAACGAGGGGACCAAGGTCGCGACTGCGCTCAACCGGATGGGGGTGTCGGCGTTCGTCCTGAAATACCGGCTCGCGAACGAACCGGGATCGCCGTATTCGGTCGAGGGCGATGCGGCGGACGATGCGCGGCGCGCGCTGCGCTGGGTGAGGGCGCATGCCGCGGATTACGGGATCGATCCGCACCGCGTCGGCGTGATGGGCTTTTCGGCGGGCGGGGAACTGGTGTCGCTGATCGCGGACAATCCCGAACCCGCCGGTCGCCCGGCGAGCGACGCAATCGACCGCCATTCCGCGCGGCCGGATTTTCAGGTGCTCGTTTTCCCCGGACCGCGAGGCATTCCGGCCAAGGCGATCGCGAGTGCGCCGCCCGCGTTCATCGTTGCGGGGAGCCGCGATCCGTGTTGCGCGGCGCCTTCGGTGGCACTGTACGAGCAGTTTCGCACCGCGGGCGTTTCCGCCGAGTTGCACATGTTCGCGGACAGCGGCCATGCCTTCAACCTGGACGAGAGCGAGCGGATCTCGATCCTGCACTGGCCCGATCGGCTCGCCGACTGGCTGGCGGACGGCGGGTGGTTCGATGCGAACCGCAAACCCGCCGCCCAGCCCGCCGCCCCGCTCGCCGCCCCGCCGAAATGACGCGACCGGCGGCGCTCAGTCGCCGCCGGTCACGCTGTCGCCGATCGTGTAAGCCGATCCCATCGCGCTGCCGTTCGACCCCGTCCACCAGTAGGGCGCGCGCTTGCGGGTACCGGTGACGACCTCGTCCATCGTCAGCGGGTCGTACAGCCGACCGCCGAGCATCACGCGGTTGATCTTGTCGCTGTTGCGGATGTCGACGCTCGGGTCGGCATCGAGCACGAGCAGATCGGCGAGCTTGCCGACTTCGAGCGACCCCACGTCCTTGGCATAGCCAAGCGAGGTCGCCGACATGATCGTGCCCGCGCGCAACGCCTCGATCGGCGACCAGCCGCCGCGGACGAAGCTCCACAACTCCCAATGCGGGCCGAGCCCGGCTTGCTGGCCATGCGCGCCGATCGACACCTGGATCCCGCGATCGGCGAGCTTCTTGGCCTCGCGCGCGCTTTCGCCGTCGACGTAATCCTCCTCGGGCGCCATCGTGCGGCGGGCGTTCTGCGCCTCGAGCAGCGCAGGCGGCGCGTGGCGCGAAAGCAAAGGATGTTTCCACACATCCATATGCTGCCGCCAGTACGGATCGCCCGCGGGGCCACCGTAGGTGACGACCAGCGTGGGGGTGTAGTTGGTCTTGGTCTGGCTCCACAGGCTGACGAGGTCGTCGTAGAAATGCTCGAGCGGGATGTTGTGCTCGACCGTGGAATTGCCGTCCTGGATCAGCGAGACGTCCATCGCGTAGAGCGACCCGCCCTCGGGGACGACTTCCATCTGCTCGGCCTGCGCCGCCGCGACGACCATTTGGCGCTGTTCGCGGCGTGGCTGGTTGTAGTTCTTGACGCTGTGCGCGCCCTCCGCCTTGAGCCGCCTTACGTCCGCGAGCGCATCCTCATAGCTGTTGATCTCGGCATAGACCTCGGGCGATTTCGCGCCGTAGATCACCTCACCGGTCGAGAAGATGCGCGGCGCGATGATCTTGCCGGTGCGCTGCATTTCGGACGCGACGAAGATTTCTGCCGCGCGCGAGGATGGATCGTGGATCGTCGTCGCGCCCATCGCGAGATTGACGATCGACGACCAGTTCTGTTGCGGGATCAGATCGTCCTCGCCCTGCGGCCCGTGCGCATGGGCATCGACCAGCCCCGGGATGATCGTCTTGCCCGCGACGTCGACGACCTTCGCGCCCGCCGCGATCTGCACCGCGGCGCGCGGGCCGACCGCGACGATGCGGTCGCCACGAATGACGATCGCGCCGTCGTCGATGATCCCGCCGTCCTTCGCCGCCATCGACACGATCCGCGCGCCGACCAGCGCGACGGTGCCGCCGGGCTTGTCCGCGGCGACGTCCATCGACAGCGAAACGCCCGTCTTGGGGGCCGGGTACTTGGGCGCGTCCTCATCCGCGGGCGCGACGCGGAACAGGTCCGCGGTCTTGGCGGTGTAGAGCGTCGGGCCCATGCTCCAGTGGAGCTGTGTCCCGTCGTTCGACCAGTTGAGGAAATCCGCGCCTTCCGAGCTCACCTGCGTCGCGGGGAGCGGTCCGCCCTTCTTGTCGACCTCGACCCCCTGCGTGCCGGGCAACAACGGCATGACGAAGCCCTGATAATTCTGCCGGAACGCGACATACTCGCCGTTCGGCGAGACGACATAGTCGTTGACCAGCTCGCCCGTCGCATGGACGTGCTTGGCCTCGCCGGTCAGGTCGGTGCTGACGAGCTGGCTCTTGCCCTTGTCCTTGGCGAGCATGAACAGCCGGTCATTGGACGCGCCGAACTGCGGCGCGCTGCCATCCTTCGACACGCGGCTGATCGCGCCGCCTGCGGTCGCGACGCGGTAGACGCCGGTATCGCCGCCGCCGCGCGCCGCGGTCAGATAGCCGCCGCCGCCACGCTCGAACGCGATCGTCTTGCCATCGGGCGAGAAGCGCGGGCGGGCATAGTGCCCCGCGACGCTCGTCACTGCGCGCGCCACACCGCCACCTGCGGGAACAATGCGGATCGAGCCGAGCGCGGCGTCGGTCCAGTCGACGAACACGATCGAGCGCCCGTCGCGCGACCAGCTCGGCCACAATTCCATGCTCGCTTCGTCGCCCTTGACCAGCCGCCGCGCAGTGCCGCCCGTGACCGGCTTGGTCCACAATTTGCCGAGCGTTTCGAACACGATTGTACGGCCATCGGGTGACACGCTCGCCCAGCGCGGCATCTTGGTGGCGAACCGGTCGGGCGCGACCGCGACTTGCGGATGGGTCGCGTCGATCACGACGCGGGTATCGTCGATCCGGAACGGGATCACCGCCCCTGCGCTGCCGTCCGCGCCGACGCGGTTAAGCTTGCCGCCCGCCCAGAACACCATCGTCTTGCTGTCGGGGGTCCACGCCATGTTGGGATAGACCCCGGTCACCGCCCACGTCTCCTGCACGTCGCGGTCGAGCGCGTCGTAGATCCGGCGTTCGTCGCCGCTCTCCAGCGTCTTGACCCACAAGGTCGTCTTGCCGTGGTCGCGACGGACGAAGGCGATCTTCTTGCCGTCGGGCGACGGGGTCGGACGGACCGATCCGCCGACGCCCGAGACCGCGGTCGTCACTTCGCCCGTGTCGATATCGTAGCGTTCGATGTTGAACAAATCGGTCCGCGAATTCTGTGCATATTCGAAGATCGGGCCGGGCGAGACGTTGCGGGTGTAATAGATGCCCTTGCCGTCAGGCGCGTAGATCGGTTCGCCGAGTTCCTTCTGCAGCTCCTCGCTCGCGCGCTTGACGAGCTGAACCCCTGCCCCGCCCGAGACGTGGTAGAGCCACAACTCGCCGGTGCCGAGCGAACGGCCGGTGGTGAAATGTTTCTTGGCGACGATGAAGCGACCGTCGGGCGACCAGGTCGGCTGGTTGAGCAGGCGGAAGTCTTCCTTGGTCAGCTGCCGCTTGTCGCTGCCGTCGACGTTCATGATCCAGATGTTGTCGCCGCCGCCGCGATCCGAGGTGAAGGCGATCCGCCTGCCGTCGGGCGAGAAGCGCGGCTGATGTTCGTAGGACAATCCCTGCGCGATCCGCGTCGGCGTGCCGCCCGCGATCGGCATGGTGTAGATGTCGCCGAGCAGATCGAACGCAATGAGCCTGCCGTCGCGCGAGACGTCGACGTTCATCCAGCTGCCATTGTCGACCTTAATCGGGACTTCGCGGGTGCGCATCCCCGGCGGGGCTTCGACGTTCCACTTGGGCTTCTTGGGCGCAGTCGCCGCGGGTGCCGTCGTCGGGGCGGGGTTGGTTTGCTGCGCGGGCGCGGTGGCCGTTTCGGCTGGCTTGAGCGGATCGCTTGCCTGATTCTCGGGTGCCTGCGTCTGGTCTGGCGTGGGCTTGGGTACGGGTTGGGGGTTGACCTGCGCGAACACTTCGCTTGCCAGCAACGCTGCGGCAACCGCCGCCGTAACCCGATATTTCATTGTGCCCCCAAGATCATTCTGCGCGGTTGCGCCGTGTCGCACGAACGCTGCCACGAAGTCGCCGCGATCCGCAACCCCGCAACCGAAGTCGTTTGACTGTGCTGCGGGACCGATCGACCGCATCGACCGTTTACCGTGTCAGAACCGCGAATTGCCGGAGCACGACATCACCATGAAGATCACGCTGAAGCCGCTTGCCGAGCAGGTCATCGTTATTACCGGCGCAAGTTCGGGGATCGGCCTTGTCACCGCCAAACGTGCGGCTGCCGAGGGTGCCAAGGTCGTCCTGGTCGCGCGCAACGAAGCATCACTGCGCGAAGCGGTCGAGGGCATCACCGCCGCGGGCGGGGACGCGATTTTCGCGGTCGCGGACGTCGGCGACATCAAGGCGGTCCGCACTGCCGCTGCCGCCGCGCGCACGCGCTACGGACGGATCGACACATGGGTCAACAACGCGGGTACCGCGATCTACGGCAAGCTGATCGACACCCCGCTGGACGAGCATGAGCAGCTGTTCCGCACCAACTATTTCGGGGCGGTGCACGGCGCGCTGACCGCGGTCGAGCATTTGCGGGAGAAAGGCGGCGCGATCATCACCGTCGGGTCGATCGCCTCCGAACTCCCTTCCCCCATTCTCAGCGCCTATTCGGCGTCGAAACATGCGGCCAAGGGGTTCGTGGACGCCTTGCGGATGGAGTTGACCGCGGACGCGCTGCCGATCGCAATCACGCTGATCAAGCCATCCGGGATCGACACGCCAATTGCCCAGCACGCTGCGAACCATGTGGATGGCGAAGGCCTGATCCCGCCCCCGGTCTATGACCCCGAACTGGTCGCGACGGCGATCCTCGACGCCGCGCAGAATGTCCGGCGCGAGATCACCGTTGGCGGCGCCGGGCGGTTGCAGGTGCTGCTGGGGACGCACTTCCCCGCGCTGCTCGACCGGATGGCGGGGCTGATGGTCCCGGTGATGTCGGACAAGACCCGTCCGAAGACGCAGTCGACGACGATCTTCGCACCGACGCAACGCGGGCAGGAACGCTCGGGTGTTCAGCCGGGTCGCAAGACCAGCATTTACACCGCCGCGCAGCGCCATCCACGCGCGATCCAGGCGATCACGCTGGCGGGGATCGGCGGAGTCGCCGCGGTCCTGATAGCGCGACGCCGTGCCGCCGATCCCGCATCGACCAAGGACTGATCTTGCCCCATTATCTCGTCGCCGAGAGCGAAACCCCCGAAGAACGTGAAGCCCGCCGTGAGCATGCGGGCAAGAGTTCGGGCGAAACCTACGCCGCCACCCTGAAGCAGCTTCGCCCGGATGCCGAAATCACGATCGTCGCGCCGGCGGATGAGGACGCGCAGGTCTATTCGGCGGAGACGATCGCTGCGTTCGACGCGGTGTTCGTGACCGGGTCGCCGCTGCACGTCTATGACGACACGCCCGAAGTTGCGCGGCAACTTGCCTTCATGCGCACCGTTTTCGCGTCGCGCACGCGTTCGTTCGGGTCGTGCGCGGGCCTGCAACTGGCGGTGGCGGCGGCGGGCGGGGCCGTGCGCAAGATGCCCGATCGGATGGAGGCGGGGATCGCGCGTCGCATTACCGCGACCGAAGCGGGGCGCAGCCATCCGCTGCTGGCCGGGCGGGCGGCGAGCTGGGATGCGCCTGCGATCCACGGTGACGAGGTGGAGCGGCTGCCCGACGATGCAACCTTGCTCGCAAGTAACGCGGTGACGACCGTACAGGCGGCCGAGATCCGCCACGACGGTGGGATCTTCTGGGGGGTGCAATACCACCCGGAACTCGCGCTCGGCGAAATCGCGATCGCGCTCCGGCGTCAGGCGGATGCGCTGGTCGAGGCAGGCCTTGCGGACGACACGCACGCGGTCGAGGCGCGTGCCGCGCTGCTCGACGCGTTGCACGACAGGCCCGACCATCGTGCACTGTACTGGAGTTTGGGGATCGATCGCGAATTCGCCGACGAGGCGCGGCGTCGACTGGAGCTTACGAACTTCCTGGAGATGCTCGACTGAGCGGACGGGCCTCTACCCGGACAACCCCAGCCCGGTGGCCACGGCCAGCGCGACGCCACAGCCTGCCACGACACACGCACCAAGCGTGATCCATTGGGACCGCGCAACCATTGCGATCGACAGCAGCACGATCGCAAGCTGCAAGGCGGTCTCGCCGAGTTCGAACCCCTCCCCGCGGTGCGCGGCGCGTTCGCCGGCGGCGCGTTGCTCGGCGCCGGCCTGTTCGAGCTGGCCGATCGCGTGGCCAGCGTGGTCGGGGGTGCGCAAGCGTGCGGCTTCGCGCGCCCAGTCGCTTCGGTCGGCAAGCGTCGCGTCGGGTTGCGCGGCGGCGGTCTTGAGGACGGTTTCGCGGACGATCTTGGCCTGCATGTAGGCGAAGCTGTCGGAGGCGGCGATGTGCTGGAGGACGCTCTCGCGCTGTGCTCCGGCGGCGTTCATGTGGACGATCGCGAGCGCCACAGCGAACCCGCCGACCAGCAGCGAGACGCGATCGCGGAAGCGGCGCTCGCTCTCCCGCTCCTGACGATCGGCAGCGTTGGAGCTTTCCTCCGCCCGCTCGATCGCCTCGTCGATCAGGTCCTTGGCGTCGGCGGGTTCCATCGGGTCTCCAAGATGGTCAAGGTTGCACACGTGTGCGCTGCGTGGCGCACCGCTCCGCCGTCGCGTAACCGTATCATAACAATGGCTTACAGGTTCGCCTGCTCATCCCGTGGGAGGTCGTCGTCGGGGCCGTAATAGAGTTCGGCACATTCGGCCCGCAGGCATCCGCCCTCGAACACGATGTCGTCGCGGTAGGCGTTGCGGACGAAATCGAGCGTGTCGGTGTGGCGCGCCTCGAAGTACATCGGATGGACGTCGGCGGCTTCGGCACCATAGACTACCCGGCCCACCTTCGACCAGATCGACGCCATCGTACACATCCCGCACGGTTGCAGTGTCGAGTACAGCGTCGCGCCGCGCAGCTCCAGTTCGCCCGTCGCCTCGCATGCGCGGCGGATCGCCATCATTTCGGCGTGCGCGGTCGCGTCGGGAAGTTCGTGCGTCTGGTTGCGTTCTTCCGAGATGACCTTGCCGTCGAGCACGATCACCGACCCCAGCGGCGAAGTGGACGGGTCGGAGCCCTTGGACCGCGCAATCTCGATCGCGCGCCGCATCCACTTTTCGTCTTCCTGGGTCATCGCACGCCTCACCGCTATCATCGATCAGCCAATGAAGCGGCTGAACGGGCGTTCCGTTCCCGCGCGGGGCGCTAGCCGGTCGTCCGGGCGAGATAGGTCTCGGCAAGGCTGCGCACGTCGACCCGCGCCTTCAGTCGGGCAGCGAGCAATGCGGTGCCGCTGATCTTGCGCTGGACGAACAGCGTGTCGACCGGGGGCACGTGCCAGGTCGACCGGTCGCGCGCCATGTCGATCCCCTGATCGCGCAGCACGCCGACGAACGCGCGATCGCCAAAGTCGAACGGCCCGGCCTTGCCGAGTTCGCCGATCACCACGTCGATCATCCGGTCGACCAGATCGCGGTGCGCGGTGACGGCGGCTGGCCCGAGGAACCCCGCCGCGACCGCCGCCTCGCGGACGGCATCGCGGTCGCCCGCCAGCCCGGCCTGCAACAATGTGCGATAACCGGTCGCGGTCTCGTCCGGCACGGCACGCGCCGCACCGAAATCAAGCAGAATCATCCGTTCCGTGTCGGGTTGCCAGCGATAATTGCCGAAATTGGGGTCGGTTTGCATCAGCCCCCAGTCGAGCATTTCACGCAGGACCAGATCGATGAGATTGGCCATCACGCGGTCGCGCAGCGCCTGCGGGGCCGTCTCGAGCGTTTCGATCGGGACGCCCGCGACATAGTCCATCGCCAGCACGTGCGGCGTCGTCAGATCGGGATGGAGCGCGGGGACGAGGAACTGTGGTTCATCGCGCAACAGGTCGCCGAAGCGCGCGAGCATTTCGCCTTCGCGCAGATAGTCGGCCTCCTCGTGCAGCTGGCGCTTCGCCTCGGCGAGAAGCGGGGCGATGTCGAGCGTCTTGGGGAGCACGCCCGATACCCGGAGCAGCGTCGCGACATTGTCAACGTCCGAATCGATGCTGTCCTTGACGCCGGGATATTGCACCTTGATCGCGAGCTCGCGGCCACCCGGCAGGCGGGCGCGATGGACCTGGCCGATCGAGGCGGCGGCGATCGGATGCGCCTGGAAATGCGCGAAGCGGCGACGCCAGTCCTTGCCCCATTCCTTCGCCAGCACCGTATCGAGCTGCTGCGGCGGCATGTGGTGCGCATTGTCGCGCAGCCGCCCCATGATCGTCGCGAGTTCGGGCGGAAGCATGTCGCCCGCGTCCATCGAAATCATCTGCCCGAGCTTCATCGCAGCACCACGCAGATGCGACAATTGGTCCGCGACGCGCATCGCATTGGCGGGGGTGAGCAACAGGTCGCCCATCTTGGGGACCTCGCCGCTGGCGAGCCGTCGCGCGCCTTCGGCCATCACGTTGCCCGCGACCCCACCCGCCATCCGCCCGAACACGCCGAGCCGCGCGAGGCGGCCACTCGGTACGGATCGTCCTTTGCTGCGATCGTCGCTCACGCCGTGTCTTTCGTCGGAAGTTGGGGTGCCGTCACGCGGCGTTCTGTTCGGCCCTGCGGGCAAGGCGTTGCAGCCGGGGGCGGATGCGGAGGAATGCGCGATAGGCGTGTTCCAGCAGCGGGAGCATGCCGGGCGCTCTTGCGGCGAGCCCGAGCCAGCGCAACCGCGGGATCGCGCGCCACATCGCGGCGAAGGCGGCGGCTCCCGAGAGCAGGACACCGTCCTCACGGGCATGGAAGCGCGCGAGCAGGTCGGCGCGATCGATCGGGCAACTGCCGCCGTCGGCCTTGTCGACATCGACGAAGGTGATCGCCTGCGCGCGATCGAGCCGCTGCATCAGCGCGATCTCGCGCCGGCACAGGGGGCATCCGCCGTCATACCATACCGTGAGGTCCGTCATGGGGGGTATATGGGGATGCGTGCGGCTGGGTCGAGGTGGGGGGTGGAGATTAAGGCCCGCTTCGTCGGTGGAAGGGTTTGGGGTGGGTTTGCGTGCGCGATTGCGGGGTTCGTTTTGCTGCGCTGCCCCACCCCCGGCCCCTCCCCTGAAGGGGAGGGGTGGAAGAGGCGAGCCCTTGGGTTTGGGGCGTTGCGGGAACAACGGGCGCTAGCCCCTCCCCTTCAGGGGGGGGGTTGGGGTGGGGCTGGCCTGCGCGATTGCGGGGGCCGGTTTGCTGCACGGCCCCACCCCCGGCCCCTCCCCTGAAGGGGAGGGGTGAAAGGGGCGCGCGCTTGGGTTTGGGGTACATCGGGAACAACGGGCGCTAGCCCCTCCCCTTCAGGGGAGGGGTTGGGGTGGGGCTGGCCTGCGTGATTGCAGGGTCCGGTTTGCTGCACCGCCCCACCCCCGGCCCCTCCCCTGAAGGGGAGGGGTGAAGAAGAGGCGTGCTCTTGGGTTTGGGCGTGGCGGGAACATCACGCGCTAGCCCCTCCCCTTCAGGGGAGGGGTTGGGATGGGGCTGGCGTGTGTGATTGCGGGGGCCGGTTTGCTGCATTGCCCCACCCCCGGCCCCTCCCCTGAAGGGGAGGGGTGAAAGGGGCGCGCGCTTGGGTTTGGGGCGTGGCGGAAACAACAAACGCTAGCCCCTCTCCTTCAGGGGAGGGGTTGGGGTGGGGACGACCTGCGTAATTGTGGGGTCCGCTCTGCTGCACGGCCCCACCCCCGGCCCCTCCCCTGAAGGGGAGGGGTGGAAGTCCGTCAGTTCAGGCCGCCGCCTAGCACGCGGTACAGCGTGACGAGGTTGTTCGCGCGCGCGAGGCGGGTCGTCACCAGATCCTGGCGTGCACCGTACGCCGTGCGTTGCGAATCGAGCGAAGTCAGGAACGAGTCCACCCCTGCCCGATACCGCGCATCGGACAGGCGCGCGCCGACCAGCGCCGCCTCCGCGCGTCGCGTTCGCGCGCCGAGCTGCGCGTCGATCGTTCCGCGCGTGGCGAGCGCGTCGGCGACTTCGCGGAAGGCGGTCTGCAACGTCTTCTCATAGGTCGCGACCGCGCCTTGCTGCTGTGCACGCGCGAGTTGGAGGTTGCCCTTGCGACGGCCGAAGTCGAAGATCGGGAAGGTCGCCCCCGGCGTCGCCGACCAGCTTTCGCTGTTCGCGCCGAACAAGCCGGTCAGCGCACTGCTCACCGTGCCGAAGCTGGTGGTCAGTGAAATCGTCGGGAACATCGCAGCACGCGCGGCCCCGATATTGGCGTTTTGCGCGATCAATTGATGCTCGGCCTCAAGCACGTCCGGGCGGCGCAACAGCACCGCGGATTCCAGATTGCCGGGGAGCGCACTCAGCGTCCGGTCCTGCGTCCCCAGCATTTGCGGCAGCAGCGCCGCCGGGGTCGTCGTCCCGACCAGCAGGTCGAGCGCGTTGCGGTCCTGCGCGATCTGCGCACGCCGCGCGGCGATGTCGTTGGCGGCGGCTTCGTAATTGGTCTCGGCCTGGCGCACGACCAGCTCGGACTGAACCCCGATGCGGAATTGCGCACGGGTCAGCTGGAGCGACTGCTCGAAGCTCGCCAGCGTTTCCTGCGACACGCCGAGCAGCTCCTGATCGGACGCGAGCGTGAGATAGGCGGAGGCGATCTCCGAGATCAGGCTGATCCGGGTCGAGCGTTGCGCTTCCTCGGTCGCGAAATACTGCTGAAGCGCGCTTTCGCTGAGGTTGCGCAGGCGGCCCCACAGGTCGAGCTCGAACTGCGAGATACCGACATTCGCCGAGTAGAATTCGATGTTGGAGCTCGTGGTCGTGCCGACGCCGGTGCCGACACCAGTGCCTGTGCCGGTTCCGGTACCCGTTCCGGTTCCGGTTCCAGTGCCAGTACCGGTCCCGGTCCCCGTCCCCGTCCCGATACCACCGCCGCCAATACCGCCGCCGCCGATACCACCACCGCCGCCAGCCGTCGCCGCGCCCAGCGCATTCGAATAGAATGCCGTTCCGTTAGCAGAGATGGCGGGCAGCTGACCCGAGCGCTGGACGCGATATTGCGCGCGCGCTTGCTGCACGTTCGCCGCCGCGAGGCGCAGGTCGCGGTTGTTCTCCAGCCCCAGCGCGATCACGTCGCGCAGCTTGGGGTCGGTGAAGAACGTCCGCCAGCCGATCTTGGTCACGTCCGGCGCGTCGCTCGGCGCGACCGGATAGGGTCCGCCCTGCGGCAGCGCGACGGGTACGGCGCCCTGCGGACGGACGTAGTTCGGCGCCATGTTGCACCCTGCGAGAGCAGCCGTCGCCAGCAGCACCGCGACGGTGCGGATCGTCGTCGTCATCTTCATGCTCCCTGGGGCGCGCTATTGGGGGCGGGCGGACCCATCGGGGCGGCGTCACGATCGTCGCCAGCCCTGGGGGTCCCGTCGCTGTTCTTCTTCTTGCGACCTGCGAACACCGCGCGGACGACGACGAAGAACATCGGGATGAAGAAGATCCCGAGGATCGTCGCGGTCAGCATCCCGCCGACCACCGCGCGACCGATCGCATTCTGCCCGCCGGCACCCGCGCCGGTCGAGATCGCGAGCGGCAACACGCCGAAGATGAACGCGAGGCTGGTCATCAGGATCGGTCGCAACCGGGTCTTCGCGGCTTCGATCGCGGCGTCGAAGGCGGTCATGCCTTCGCGCATCCGTTCCTCGGCGAACTCCACGATCAGGATCGCGTTCTTCGCCGAGACGCCGATCGTGGTGATCAGGCCGACCTGCAGATAGATGTCGTTGTTGAGCCCGGTGATCAGCGCGGCAAGCAACGCACCGACCACACCGAGCGGCACCACCAGCAGCACCGAGATCGGCACCGACCAGCTTTCGTACAGCGCGGCAAGACACAGGAACACGATCAGCAGCGACAGCCCGTAGAGCGACGGTGCCTGACCGCCCGACAGCTTTTCCTCATACGACAGGCCGGTCCATTCGAGATCGGTGCCGGGCGGAAGCTTGGCGTGGATTTCCTGCATCGCTTCGAGCGCGGCACCCGTGCTGAGCCCCGGCGCCGAACCACCCTGCAATTCCATCGCGGGCTGGCCGTTGTAGCGAGTCAGCTGGACGGGTGCCTGGGTCCAGCGCAGCGTTGTGAAGGCGCTGTAGGGGACCATCGCGCCGTTCGCGCCGCGGACGTAATATTTGTCGAGATCCTCGGGCTTGAGGCGGAACGGCGCATCGGCCTGGACGAACACGCGCTTGACGCGGCCGCGGTCGATGAAGTCGTTGACATACTGGCTTCCCCAGGCGGTCGAGATCGTCTGGTTGACTTCTCCCAGGTCGAGCCCGAGCGCACGCGCCTTGTCCTGATCGACGTCGATCTTGAGCTGCGGCGCGTCCTCCAGCGACATCGGGCGGACCTGCGCGAGGCGCTTGTCCTGCATCGCCATGCCCAGCATCATGTTGCGCATCTGGACGAGCTTTTCATGCCCCATGCCGACCGTGTCGACCAGCTGGAGGTCGAAGCCGGTCGCGTTGCCCAGTTCCTGGACCGCGGGCGGCACGATCGCGAAGATCATCGCGTCGTGGAACTGCGAGAACGCGCCCATCGCGCGCCTCGCGATCGCCTGCGCCTTGTTGGCAGCACCTGAGCGGTCCTCCCAGCCCTTGAGCGGGACGAACGCGAGACCGGCGTTCTGCCCCGCACCGGCGAAGCTGAACCCGCTGATCGTGAAGACGCCTTCGACGTTCGCTTTTTCCTTGTTCATGAAATAGTCGCGGACCTGCGCGAGCCCTGCGTCGGTGCGCGCGGTGGTGGCGCCCGATGGGCCCTGCACCAGCGCGATCACGGTGCCCTGATCCTCGTCGGGCAGGAAGCCGGTCGGCAAGCGAATGAACAGGAAGGCCATCAGCCCGGCGATCGCAAGGAACGCGATCATCGACCGGCCCCAGCGGTGCGCGGTGCTGCGCACGCCCTTCTCATACTTCCTCGTGCCGCGGTCGAACGTCCGGTTGAACCAGCGGAAGAAGCGCGACAGCGGGCCGTTGCCTTCCGCCTTGTCGGGATCGTGCGGCTTGAGGATCGTCGCGCACAAAGCCGGCGTCAGGATCAACGCGACCAGCACTGACAGCGCCATCGCCGAGACGATCGTGATCGAGAACTGGCGGTAGATCACGCCCGTCGACCCGCCGAAGAAGGCCATCGGCAGGAACACCGCGGACAACACAAGGCCGATGCCGACCAGCGCGCTGCTAATCTCGTCCATCGACTTGCGGGCAGCTTCGCGTGGAGAGAGATGTTCGGTGGTGATCAGGCGTTCGACGTTCTCGACCACGACGATCGCGTCATCGACGAGCAGACCGATCGCCAGCACCATGCCGAACAAGGTCAGCGTGTTGATCGAATAGCCAGCGACCGCGAGCACGGCGAACGTGCCGAGCAACACCACCGGAACCGCGATCGTGGGGATCAGCGTCGCGCGCCAGTTCTGGAGGAACAGGTACATGACGAGGAACACGAGAACGACCGCCTCGATCAGCGTGTGGACGACCTGTTCGATCGACAGACGGACGAACGGGGTCGAATCGTACGGATAGATGACCTTGACGTCCGACGGGAAGGTCTTGGACATCTCGCCGATCCGCGCCTTGACCGCATCGACGGTGGCGAGCGCATTCGCGCCCGGCGCGAGCTTGATCCCGATCCCGGCGGCGGGCTTGCCGTTGTAGAGCGTGCTGAAGCCATAGTCGGCCGCGCCGAGTTCGACCCGCGCGACGTCGTTGAGGCGCACGACGGCTCCGGTGGCGTCGGTCTTCAGACGGATGTTGCCGAACTGTTCGGGCGTGTTGAGGCGCGACTGGATCGAGACGGTCGCGTTGAGCATCTGGCTGGCGGGCGCCGGCTGCGCGCCGAGCTGGCCTGCGGAGACCTGCGCGTTCTGCGCCTGGAGCGCGGCGGTGACGTCCGCGATCGTCAGCTGGTAGCCGTTAAGCTTGAGCGGATCGATCCACACGCGCATCGCATATTGCGCGCCGAACAACTGCGTATCGCCGACGCCGTTGATGCGGCTGAGCGGATCCTGGACCTTGGACGCGAGCAGATCGGCAAGATCGGACGCGCTATGCCGCTCGTCCTGCGAATAGACGCCGATGATCAGCAGGAAGTTCGACGTCGCCTTGGCGACCTGGATGCCCTGTTGCTGGACTTCCTGCGGCAGCAGCGGAGTCGCGGCCTGAAGCTTGTTCTGGACCTGGACCTGCGCGATGTCGGGGTCGGTGCCCTGTTCGAAGGTCAGCGTGATCGTGACGGTGCCCGCCGAGCTCGACGACGACGAGAAGTAGCGAAGGTCGTCGATGCCCTTCATCTGCTGCTCGATGATCTGCGTCGTCGTATTCTCGAGCGTCTGCGCGTCGGCACCCGGATAGGTCGCGGTGATGCTGACCGACGGTGGCGCGATCGAGGGGAACTGCGCGATCGGCAGGCTGCGGATCGCGATGAACCCACCGACCATCAGGATGATCGCGATGACCCATGCGAAGATGGGTCGTTCGATGAAAAAACGCGACATGGGCGTTACTGTCCCTTGCCGGCGGCCGAAGCGTTGGCGGGTTGCTGGGCACCGGGCTTGGCGGCCTTGTCGGTCCACTGGACCGGCTTGACCGGGGTGCCGGGCTGGAGGTTCTGCGCGCCCTCGACGATCACGCGGTCACCCGCGGCGAGCCCTGCCGTCACCAGCCAGTTGTCGCCGATCGTGCGCGGTGCGGTCAGCGTCTTGGGCACGATCTTATTGCCCGGGCCGACGACCATGACGACCGCATTGCCCTTTTCATCACGGCTCACCGCGCGCTGCGGCACGAGCAAGGCGTTTGCCTGCGTGCCCTCGACGAACTGCGCGGTCACGTACATGCCGGGCAGCAGCAAGCGGTTGGGGTTGGAGAATTGCGCGCGGATCGTCTGGCTGCCCGTCGCCGGATCGACCGTGACGTCGGCGAACTTGACGATGCCCTCGACCGGATAGAGCGTGCCATCCTCGAGCTTCAGGCGGATCCGCGCGGCGTTGGCACCACGCGAAAGATTGCCTTCAAGCAATTGCTTACGAAGCCGCAACTGATCGACACTCGATTGCGTGATATCGACGTAAATCGGATCGAGACGCTGGATGGTGCTGAGCGCGGTGGTCTGCGACGCGGTGACCAGACCGCCCGTCGTCACGGCCGAGCGCCCGATCCGCCCGGAGATCGGCGCCTTGACCGTGGTGCGGCCGAGATCGATCGTCGCGGTGCGGAGTGCCGCCTCCTGCGCGGCAACGTCGGCGTGTGCCTGCTGTGCGGTGGTGATCGCGTTCTCGTAATCCTGCCGCGCGATCGCGTTGATCTTGACGAGTTCGCCATACCGGCGAGCCAGCGCGTCGTTCGAGGCAATCGCCGCCTTGGCGCGAGCGAGAGCAGCCCGCGCGCTCGCGACCTGTGCCTGATATGGCTGCGGGTCGATCCGGTAGAGCGGCTGGCCCGCGCGGACCTCGTCGCCTTCCTGGAACAGGCGCGCGGTGATCAGCCCGTTGACCTGCGGCCGGATCTCCGACGTCTCATAAGCGGCGGTGCGCGCCGCGAGTTCGGTGCTGAGCGTGACCGACTGTGGCGAGACTGTCACGAAACCCACCTGGGGTGTCGGCGGTGCCGGGGGTTGCTGCTGCTTTCCGCTGCCGCACCCGGCCAGAACAACCGCTGTGAGCACGATCAGAGGGGAGGATTTGCGCACGCTGCTTCCAATGTCTAATGTGTGAGCGATCGATCACTCACGTTTCGCTCGCGCCGCCTAGCTATCAAAAACGCGAAAAACAAGTTCTAAGGACAGGATGACAATGACAGCAGATCTCTTGGAATACGTTAAACCGCTGGAAAATCGTGCTTCCAAGGCAGACGAGCGTCGCGAACGAATTTTGGCCGCAGCACGAAACCTGTTCATGCGGCACGGTTTTCACGGCACCGGCGTCGCGCAGATCGCGCACGACTCGGGGGTGAAGGTCGGCCAGTTGTACCGCGACTTCGCGTGCAAGGAGGATATCGTCGCTGCACTCGTCGAGGCCGACGTCATCAGTTTCCTCGAACACCGAGCGTTGAGCGACGCGGTCGCGGCGCGCGACTTCGCGATGGTCCGCCGCTGGATCGAACGGTTCATGGAAGACGATCCCGAACTCGAGGACGATTGTGCGCTGATCGCGGAGACCATCTCCGAGGCAACACGCAACCCGCGGGTCGCCGAGATCGTCCGCGGGATCGACAAGCGCGTGCGCGACAGCATCCTGACCGCGCTCGACTTCCTCGCTCCCGGCGAGTCGAAAGCGCAGCGGCGGCGTCAGCTGGCCGATTTCATCATGGCGGTCGGGCACGGCGTATGGCTGCGCAAGATCTCCGACCCGCAGCTGGATTACGAACGGCTTGCAACCTATGTCGGTGATCTGATCGATGCCGAGCTGTCAAAGATCATCGCCGCCGACGCCTGATTCGGCGGATCCGGGCCGGGCGATCGATCGCCCCGGCCCCTGCCCCGTCCGCTCATCCGATGATGGGTTTATCGATCGTGCTGATCGAGACGATTTGTTACAGAAACGGGAACGCGGATCGCTATCGTTGCGTTCTGGCATTTGGAACACTGCGCGTACGCGGGCTCCGGGAGCATTTCACCTATTTCCGCCGTCCCTTCAGGACTGGCAGACATCATCTATTATCAGCAGCCGGGACATGGGTTCCGGCGCACGGACGGAGCTTTGCAATGAAGGATAGCGGATCACCCGAGATCTCGCGCCGGGGTATTCTTGCCGGTGGAGCGGCCGCTGTGGTGGTAACGCAGGTTCCCCTCGCCGAGGCACAGACCGCAGCACGCGCCGCGCAGGCACCGACTATTGCCAAGGTCGCAATGACCGTCAACGGCAAGCGCCAGACGATGGAGCTCGACACCCGAACGACGCTGCTCGATGCATTGCGTGAGCATCTGCACCTGATCGGCACCAAGAAGGGTTGCGATCACGGCCAGTGCGGTGCTTGCACCGTGATGGTCGATGGCAAGCGCATCAATTCGTGCCTCAGCCTCGCGGTCATGCACCAGGGCGACAAGATCACGACGATCGAGGGTCTCGGCACCCCCGACAAGCTGCATCCGATGCAGGCGGCCTTCATCAAGCATGACGGCTATCAGTGCGGTTACTGCACGCCGGGGCAGATCTGCTCGGCGGTTGCGGTGATCGAGGAAATCCGTGCGGGCGTTCCCAGCCATGTGACGGGCGACCTCAACGCCAAGACGCCGATCTCGAACGCAGAGATGCGCGAGCGGATGAGCGGCAACATCTGCCGTTGCGGTGCCTATTCGAACATCCTCGAAGCGATGACCGAAGTTGCGGAGACGCGCGCATGAAGCCCTTTACCTACGAACGCGCCACCTCCCCCGCCGCTGCTGCGGCTGCGGTCGCGCGCACCCCCGGCGCGAAGTTCATCGCGGGCGGGACCAACCTGCTTGATCTGATGAAGCTCGAGATCGAGACGCCGACGCATCTGATCGACGTGCAGGAGTTGAAGCTCGACAAGATCGAACCGACGCAGGACGGCGGCCTCCGCGTTGGGGCGTTCGTGTCGAACACCGCGCTTGCCTCCGACGCACGCGTGCGGCGCGATTACGGCGTGCTCAGCCGCGCGATCGTCGCGGGGGCCTCGGGCCAGTTGCGCAACAAGGCGACGACCGCGGGCAACCTGCTCCAGCGGACGCGTTGCCCGTATTTCTACGACACCAACCAGGCGTGCAACAAGCGCAAGCCCGGTTCGGGGTGTGCTGCACTTGGCGGCTATAGCCGCCAGCTCGGCATCATCGGGACGAGCGATGCGTGCATCGCGACCTATCCGGGTGACATGGCGGTCGCGATGCGGCTGCTCGATGCGCAGATCGAGACGATCAACCCGACCGGCCAGGCGCGGACGATCCCGATCGCCGACTTCCACAAGCTGCCCGGCACCACCCCGCACGTCGAGAACGCGTTGCAGCGTGGCGAGCTGATCACTGCGGTGACCTTGCCCAAGCCGCTCGGCGGGACGCATGTGTATCGCAAGGTGCGGGACCGTGCGTCCTACGCCTATGCGCTCGTCTCGGTCGCGGCGATCGTCCAGCCGGACGGCAGCGGTCGCGTCGCGATCGGCGGGATCGCGCCGCGTCCGTGGCGAATCGATGCCGCCGATGCGCAGTTGCGCAACGGATCGAAGGCAGTGGTCGCCCCGCTGCTGGCGGGCGCACGGCCGACCGAAGACAATGCATTCAAGGTCCCGCTGGTCGAGCGTACGCTCGCCGCGGTGCTGGCGGAGACACGCGCATGAAGTTCACGACCCCCGCAGGCCAGAATCCGATCGACCAGGGCAAGGTCGTCGGCAAGCCGCACGACCGCATCGACGGCAAGTTCAAGACCACCGGCACCGCGCCTTATGCCTATGAACGGCATGATGTCGTCGCCAACCCGGCCTATGGCTACATCGTCCACGCGGCGATCGCCAAGGGGCGGATCGGCGCGATGCATTTGGCGGAGGCGAAGGCCGCGCCCGGTGTCATCACGATCGTCACCGCTGCCGAAGCGGGCAAGCTGACCAAGGGCGATTTCAACACCGCGATGCTGCTCGGCGGGCCGGAGATCCAGCATTACCACCAGGCGATCGCGATCGTCGTTGCCGAGACGTTCGAGCAGGCGCGCACCGCGGCCAACCTCGTCCGGGTGGATTATGAGCGCGGCAAGGGTCGCTTCGACCTCGACGAGGCGCTCAAGACGGCGCCGCTCAAGGGCAATGACAGCGGCGAAGGCAGCAAAGCGCCGCCAGTCGACCGGGTCGGCGACTTCGAGGGTGCGTTTGCCAAGGCGGCGGTCAAGCTCGACGCGCGCTACACCACGCCCGATCACAGCCATGCGATGATGGAGCCGCATGCTTCGTTGGCGCGCTGGGACGGCGACAAGCTGACGGTGTGGACGTCGAACCAGATGATCGCCTGGGGCAAGGGCGACGTCGCCAAGACGCTCGGCATCCCCAAGGAGAACGTCCGGCTGATCTCGCCCTATGTCGGCGGTGGTTTCGGCGGCAAGCTGTTCGTCCGCACCGATGCGATCATGGCGGCACTTGGCGCACGCGCGGCGGGCCGTCCGGTCAAGGTCGCGCTCGCGCGGCCGATGATGTTCAACAACACGACGCACCGCCCTGCCACGACGCAGCGGATCCGCATCGGCACCGACCGCAGCGGCAAGATCACCGCGATCGCGCACGAGAGCGGTTCGGGCGATCTCCCCGGTGGCGGGCCCGAGACGGCGGTCTCGCAGACCAAGCTGCTGTACGCGGGCGCGAACCGGATGACATCGATGCGTCTCGCCGTGCTCGACTTGCCCGAGGGCAATGCAATGCGTGCGCCGGGTGAGGCTCCGGGGCTGATGGCGCTCGAAATCGCGATGGACGAAATGGCCGAGAAGCTCGGCATGGACCCGATCGCGTTCCGCATCGCCAACGATACGCAAGTCGACCCCGAGAAGCCCGAGCGGCGTTTCTCGCAGCGGCAGTTGATCAAGGCGTTGCAGGACGGCGCGAAGGCGTTCGGCTGGGACAAGCGCAACGCTAAACCAGCGCAGGTGCGCGATGGGAAATGGCTGGTCGGCATGGGCGTGGCTGCGGGCTTTCGCAACAACATGAACATGAAGTCCGGCGCCAAGGTCTCGATCGATCGCAAGGGGATCGTCACGGTTTACACCGACATGACCGACATCGGCACCGGCTCCTACACGATCATCGCGCAGACCGCTGCAGAGATGATGGGAGTGGATATGGACCGCGTCGTGGTGCGGCTCGGTGATTCGGACTCGCCGGTTTCGTCGGGTTCGGGTGGCCAATGGGGCGCGAACAGCTCCACCGCGGGTGTCTATGCGGCGTGCGTCAAGTTGCGGGAGGCGGTTGCGCAGAAGCTCGGGTTCAACTCGGGCGACGTCGAATTCGCCAACGGTAAGGTGCGTTCGGGCAACCGCAGCGTTGCGCTCGCCGAGGCGGCGGGCGACGCCGGACTGACCGCCGAAGACACGATCGACTATGGCGATCTGGCCAAGACGTATCAGCAGTCGACCTTCGCGGGGCATTTCGTCGAAGTGGGCGTCGACATGTATACGGGCGAAGTCCGCATCCGCCGGATGCTCGCGGTCTGTGCGGCGGGCCGCATCCTCAACCCCAAGTCTGCGCGCAGCCAGGTGATCGGCGCAATGACGATGGGTGTGGGTTCCGCGCTGATGGAGGAACTCGCGGTCGACAAGCGCTTCGGCTTCTTCGTCAACCACGACCTCGCGCAATATGAAGTGCCGGTGCATGCCGACATTCCGCATCAGGACGTGATCTTCCTCGAGGAGACCGACCCGACCACCTCGCCGATGAAGGCGAAGGGCGTGGGCGAGCTTGGGTTGTGCGGCGTCGGCGCGGCGATTGCGAACGCGGCGTATAACGCGACGGGTATCCGCATCCGCGACTATCCTGTCACGCTCGACAAGATGCTCGACAAGATGCCGCCGGTCGCCTGACTTCAGGCGTTCGGTTCGTGGCGAGCGGGTATGACGTGGTCATCGTGGGCGGCGGCGCGGCGGGGATCGCTGCCGCCCGCACGCTCGCCGGTGTCGGGCTGAGCGCGGTCCTGCTCGAGGCGGGACCGCGCCTTGGCGGGCGTGCGCATAGCGAGACGCATGATGGACATGCGCTCGATCTCGGGTGCGGATGGCTGCATTCGGGCGAGCGCAACGCCTGGACCGCGATTGCGGAGGAAGCGGGGGTTGCGATCGACCGCCGCCCGCCCGCCTGGGGGCAACAGTTCCACGACCTCGGCTTCGCACCTTCGGATCAACGCGCTGCGCGGGCCGCGTTCGAGGCGTGGATCGGACGGATGGAGGCATCGCCGCCACCGAGTGACCGTGCTTCCGACGCCTTGCTGCCGGACTGCGCGTGGAACGGTCACATCGCCGTGATGACCGGCTTTATCAGCGGGGTCGGGCCCGACCGGATCTCGGTCGCAGACTATCTGGCGTATGAGGCCGCCGCGAGTGAGTGCAACTGGCGGTTGCCCGATGGGTACGGCACGTTGGTGACGGACAGTTTGCCGCAAGGGTTTGCCGTTTTCCTGTCGACGCCGGTGGAGCGTCTGGCGCTGACGGCGGACGGCGTCACGCTGACGACGGCTTCGGGGGACATTTCGGCGCGGGCGGTAATCCTGACCGTTTCCACCGCGGTGCTGGCGGGCGAGACGATCGCCCTCCCCGCCGCGCTCGATCCGTGGCGCGGGGCGGCGGCGTGTCTACCGCTCGGGCGCAACGAGAAGCTGTTCCTTGCCATCTCCGGCAAAGGGCCGTTCGAGGACGAGACGCAGGTCCTGGGACGGCCGGGCGATCCTACCAGTGGGTCGCATTATATCCGGCCATTGGGTTGGCCGGTCATCGAATCCTTCCTTGGCGGGGACGGTGCGCGGATTGCCGAAGCGGAGGGGGCGGACGCGGCCTTTGCGCATGTGGTCGACGATCTAGTTGCACTGTTCGGGTCGGATGTGCGGCGGATGTTGCGCCCGCTGGCTGCTTCGGCGTGGAGTGCGGACGTTCGGATCGGCGGCGCGTATAGTTGCGCTTTGCCGGGGCACGCGGCGGCGCGGGGGTTGCTCGCGCTACCTTATGACGACCGCGTCTTCTTCGCAGGCGAGGCGACCAATCCGACCGACTTCAGCACCGCGCACGGTGCGCACGACAGCGGCGTGCGCGCGGCTCGGGAAACGATCGCGATGCTGGGATGCGGGGACTAGAAGATCGCCAACGTTCCCTTGACTGCGCTTCCCCGGCGAAGGCCGGGGCCCAGGAGTAGGGCCATGATTGGTTGCGCAGCGCGCAGTTTCAAAAACCTGTCCTCTTAGGCCCCGGCCTTCGCCGGGGAAGCGGCCAGAAGGACGGTTCGCCCAGCCTAAGCCGCGTCGGTAGGCTCCGGCAGCGCCGCCGTCTCGCCATAGCGCGCGAGCGCCTCGACCGGAGGAACGTCGTCGATCTCCCGCGCGGTGGTTTCGATGTTGAGATCGCGGAACTTGCGTCCGCTGACCAGCACGCGACTTTCAAAACTGGACACGAACGTGTTGTAATTGTTGACCGCGCTCGTCAGCCCACTGCCGACCTTGCGCAAGTCGCCCGCCGCCTTGGCGATCCGTTCGTACAATTCCTTGCCCAGTTCACCAATCTGCCGTGCTTCCTTGGCAAGCCGCTCCTGCCGCCACACCGCCGCCACCGTCCGCGCAATCGCGATAAGATTGGTCGGCGTCGCGAGCAGCACGCGCTTGTCGAACGCAAAGTCCCACAGCGTCGGATCCTGTTCGAGCGCCGCGGTCAGGAAATGCTCGCCGGGGACGAACATGATGACATAGTCGGGCGCATCGGCGAACTGGCTCCAATACGCCTTGTTGCCCAAACCGTTGACGTGCGCGCGCATTGCGGCGGCGTGCATCGCCAGCCCCTTGTTGCGCTCCGTCTCGTCGACCGCGCCGAACGCATCCTGATAGGCGTTGAGCGAGACCTTGGCGTCGATCACCAGGCTCCGCCCGCCCGGCACGGTGACGATCGCATCCGGCCGCAACCGCGCGCCTTCGTCGCCGACCGCTACCGATACTTCCGTCTGGAAATCGGTATGTTCTGATAACCCACAGGTTTCCAACACATTCTTCAGCTGCTGCTCGCCCCAGCGGCCGCGCGACTTGGGGGCGTTGCGAAGCGAATTGACGAGCTTGGCGGCTTCGGTCGACACCTTCTCCTGCCCGACCCGCAAGCCCTCGAGCTGCCCCTTCAACTGGTCGAACGCGCTCAGCCGTTCGCCCTCGACACGAGTCACCGCTTCCTCATATTTGAGCAGGCGATCGCTGACCGGCTGGAGCATCGACTTGAGGTTGTGCCCGGCGGTTTCCTCGGACTGGCGGAAACGTTCGTCTGCACGCTTGAGGAACACCTCCTGCGCATCATTAAGCAGCTTGTTCGAGACCTCGGCGAATTGCGTCGCGAGCAGGTCCTTCGCGTGGAGCAGTTCCGCCACGCGCGTGGCGTGCGCGTCGCCGACCATCTTCTCGCGCGCCGCCGTGGTCTGGTGGAGTTCGACGATCCGCGCTTCATAGGCATCACGATCCGCCTTCTGCCGCGCGTCGGCACTGGCCTGCAACTCGGCGAGACGGTTTTCAAACGCGACGCTCTGCGTCCTGAGCGCACTGTTTTCCAGCCGCGCGCCGTCGCGCTCGTCGCGGATGACGATGAGTTCGGCGCGCAGTTGATCGGCATCGCGCGCGCGCTGTTCGGCCCCGGCGAGATCGGTAATCGCACGGCGGAAGTCCGCCTCACGCGCAGTCGCATCCGCCCGCGCGGCGGCGACCGGGCGATTGCCGAGCACCCAGCCGATCGCAAGTCCGACCAGCATCGCGCCGATCGCAAGCAGAGAAATCATCAGGCCATTCATAACGGGTCTCGCTGGAACATTTCACGAACCTTACCCGCCGTGGCGCGTGCGGACAAGCGCACCCCGTCGCAAAGCGGGGCTGGTTCCGCCAGCTTTGTCCGCGCGTGCTCCTGCGAAGGCAGGAGCCCAGGGTTGCACGCGCCACCCAACGTTGGCTCGCGCGGCTCTGGGTTCCTGCCTGCGCAGGAACACGGCATCGCATTCGATCGCTGCTTACCCCTCCCCCTCGCCCACTTCTCCCGCTAAAGGCGCGATCATGCTCTCCGATATCGCGATCTCGCGCGCCGCCACCCTGCAACCCATCGGCGCCATCGCCAGCACGGCGGGCATTCCCGCCGAGGCGGTCGAGCCCTATGGCCATCACAAGGCGAAGATCGACCTAGCGCGCCTTCCGTCACCGACCAAGACCGGCAAGCTGGTCCTCGTCACCGCCATCAACCCGACGCCCGCAGGCGAAGGTAAGTCGACCACCTCGGTTGGCCTCGCCGACGCGCTCAACCGAACCGGGCGGCAGACGATGCTGGCGTTGCGCGAACCCTCGCTCGGACCCTGCTTCGGCACCAAGGGCGGCGCGACCGGGGGCGGCTATGCGCAGGTCGTGCCGATGGAGGACATCAACCTCCACTTCACCGGCGATTTCCACGCGATTACCTCGGCGCACAATCTGCTCGCGGCGATGATCGACAACCACGTTCATTGGGGCAACACGCTCGATATCGACGTACGGCGGATCGTGTGGCGGCGCGTGCTCGACATGAACGACCGCGCCTTGCGCGACATCGCGCAATCGCTCGGCGGCCCCGCGAACGGATATCCGCGCGAAAGCGGGTTCGACATCACCGTCGCGTCCGAAGTGATGGCGATCCTGTGCCTGGCGTCCGACCTCCACGATCTCGAAGCGCGGCTGGGACGGATCGTCGTTGCGTATACGCGCGACCGGCAGCCGGTGACCGCGAAGGACCTCAAGGCCGACGGCGCGATGGCAGTGCTGCTCGCGCAGGCGATCAAGCCCAACCTCGTCCAGACGCTCGAGGGCACGCCCGCGCTCATTCACGGCGGGCCGTTCGCCAATATCGCGCATGGCTGCAACTCGGTGATCGCGACGCGCACCGCGCTCGGGCTCGCCGATTATGTCGTGACCGAAGCGGGCTTCGGCGCGGATCTGGGGGCGGAGAAGTTCTTCGATATCAAATGCCGCCAGGCAGGGCTGAAGCCGGACGCGACCGTCATCGTCGTGACGGTACGCGCGCTCAAGATGAACGGCGGCGTGGCAAAGGGCGATCTGTCCGCGCCCGACGTCGATGCGGTGCGGCGCGGCGGGGTGAACCTTGCGCGTCATATCGAGAATGTCCGCGCGTTCGGGGTTCCCGTGGTGGTCGCGGTCAACCGCTTCGACAGCGACACGCCCGAGGAATTCGCGGCAATCCGCGAGATTGCGACCGCGCAAGGCTGCGAGGCGGTGCTGTGCACGCATTGGGCGGACGGTGGCGCGGGGGCCGAGGCGCTGGCGGACGCGGTCGTCGGTTTGTGCGATCGTTCGGTCGGGCAGTTCGCGCCGCTCTATGCCGACGATCTGTCGCTGTTCGACAAGATCAACACCGTCGCGACGCGGATCTATCGCGCCGAGGAAGCGATTGCCGATCCGTTGGTGCTCGCGCAACTCGCACGGTGGGAGGAAGCGGGGTTCGGCCATCTGCCGGTATGCATGGCGAAGACGCAGTACAGCTTTACCACCGACCCGTCGAAGCTCGGCGCGCCGACCGGGCATGTCGTGCCGGTGCGCGAAGTGCGGTTGAGCGCGGGCGCAGGGTTCGTCGTCGCGATCTGCGGGGAGATCATGACGATGCCGGGTCTCCCGCGCGTGCCGGCGGCGGAAGCGATTCGCTTCGGGGCCGGGGGCGAGATCGAGGGGCTGTTTTAAGGGCCTCGTAGGGCGCCCCTTCCCCCCACTGTTCTCCTGCGAAAGCAGGAGTCCAGGGTTACGAGTGCTGGTCTATGCAACTCTGGGCTCCTGCCTTCGCAGGAGCACTCAGAAGGCGGGTTTCAGCCCGCCTTGCGCATCTTGGTCAGCTTCTTCATCAACATGTCGCGCTTGAGCTTCGAGATGTGATCGATGAACAGCACGCCGTTCAAATGATCGATCTCATGCTGGAACGCGGTCGCGAGCAGCCCGTCCATATCGCCTTCCTGCACTCCCCCCTGTTCGTCGAGCCACGTCGCGCGGCAGCGCGCGGGGCGCTCGACATCGGCATATTGCTCGGGGATCGACAGGCACCCTTCGGCATAGACCGACATTTCGTCGCTCACCGACAGCAGCTCGGGATTGATGAAGACGAGCGGCTTGCGCACCGGCTTGGCGTCTTCGCCCTCGCCTTCGGGCTCCTGCAAATCGATCACGACGATCCGCTGCTCGATCGCGACCTGAGTCGCGGCGAGGCCGATGCCACGCGCGTCGTACATAGTGTCGAACATGTCGCGGACGATCGCGCGCACGGAATCATCCACGTGCTCGACCGGTTCGGCAACGGCGCGGAGACCGGGATGCGGTACTTCAAGAATTTCTAGGACAGCCATTCTCGCGAGCTAGGAAAGCCCGCGCGGTGCGTCAAGGTGGTGCCCTTCCTTCTTCGTGGCTTTGTGGCTTCGTGCGAGAAAGCTTTTTGCGCACAAAGGCACGAAGTCACAAAGATAAGAACGAGTTAGCCCTGAAAGCATAGTTCAGGCGACAGGCCGCCTTGCTCGCAGCGCCTGTGCCAGTGTGCCCTCGTCGAGATAGTCGAGTTCGCCGCCGACGGGCAGTCCGTGCGCAAGCTGGGTGATCCGCACCGGGAACCGCTCGATCCGCTCGGCGATGTAATGCGCGGTGGTCTGCCCCTCGAGCGTCGCATTCATCGCGAGCACGACCTCGTCGATCCCGCCATCCGCAATCCGCCGCACCAGCGAGTCGATTGCGAGATCCTCGGGGCGCACCCCCTCCAGCGCCGACAGCCGCCCGCCGAGCACATGGAAGCGTCCCGGAAACAGCCGCGAGCGATCGAGCGCCCATAGATCGGCGACCTCCTCCACGACGCAGAGGGCGCGCGGATCGCGGCGTTGGTCGGCGCACACGCCGCACGGGTCGGTTGTATCGACATTGCCACAAATTGAACAGGTTGCGAGGTTCTCCTCGACCGCCATCAAAGCATTGAGCAACGGCCCGAGCGCCGCCTCGCGCTTCTTGAGCAAATGCAGCACCGCGCGCCGCGCCGAGCGCGGACCAAGCCCGGGGAGCTTGGCAAGCGCCTGGGTCAGCGCGTCGATTTCGGGAGAGGCCATCGAGAACAGATAGGGGGTTGCCTTGCGCCTGCGCAAGCGGCCAGAGCATCGGGCTATGCGTATCATCTTCATGGGCACGCCCGACTTCTCGGTCCCGATCCTTCAGGCGCTGGTCGATGCGGGCCACGACGTCGTCGCATCGTACAGCCAGCCGCCGCGTCGATCGGGGCGCGGCAAGGCGTTGACGCCTACTCCTGTGCATGCCCGCGCGGAGTCGCTTGGGATCGCGGTGCGTACGCCCGTGACCCTGCGCGACCCCGAGGCACAGGCGGAATTCGCCGGTTTCGGTGCGGAGATCGCGGTGGTCGCCGCTTATGGCTTGATCCTCCCGCGCGCGGTGCTCGACGCGCCGACGCACGGGTGCCTCAACGTCCATGCCTCGCTCCTGCCCCGCTGGCGCGGCGCTGCGCCGATCCAGCGCGCGATCCTCGCCGGGGATGCCGCCACCGGCGTGTGCATCATGCAGATGGAGGCCGGGCTCGACACCGGGCCGGTCCTGTTGCGCGACGAGACGTCGATCGATCGCAAGACCGCAGGCGCGCTGACCGACGAACTGAGCGCGATGGGCGCGCGGCTGATGATCGCCACGCTCGCCGATCTCGCCGCGTTTGCGCCCGAACCGCAGCCGGACGACGGCGTCACCTATGCCGCGAAGATCGACAAGCCCGAGGCGCGGATCGACCTGACGCAGGATGCCGCCGCGGTCGAGCGGCAGGTCCGCGCGTTCAATCCGGTCCCCGGCGCGTTCGTCGAGATTGCGGGCGAGCGGATCAAGCTGTTGTCGGTGGAGGTGCTGCCGGAGGTTTCGGGCGCGCCCGGGACGGTGCTCGACGATCGGCTGACGATCGCGTGCGCGGACGGAGCGATCCGGCCGGTGGTGCTCCAGCGGGCCGGGCGTGGCGCGATGGCTGCCTCCGAACTGCTCCGCGGCTTCTCCGTCCCGGTTGGAACGGTGCTTTGAAACGCTTTGCTATTACAGTGGAATTCGACGGACGTCCGTTCATGGGGTGGCAGCGTCAGCACCACGGCCCGACCGTTCAGGCGTCGATCGAACGCGCGGTGAAGGCGATCACCGGGGAAACGGTCGCGGTCCATGCCGCGGGGCGGACCGACGCGGGGGTTCATGGCATCGCGATGCGCGCGCATCTCGATCTGGAACGCGATCTGACGCCGTTCCGGCTGATGGAAGCGCTCAATGCCAAACTGCGCCCCGACCCGGTCGCGATCACCGCGTGCGAGATCGTGGGCGACGATTGGCATGCGCGCTTCTCGTGCGTCGGGCGGCATTACGAATATCGCATCGTCCTTCGCCGCGCGCCGTTGACGTTCGAACGCGGGCTTGCGTGGCGGATCCCCAACGCCGTGGATGCGGGCGCGATGGCCGAGGGGGCCGCGCGGCTGGTCGGGCGGCACGACTTCACCACCTTTCGCTCGGCGCATTGCCAGGCGGACAGCCCGCTGCGGACGCTCGACCGGCTTGATGTGGTTGCGGACGGGGACCGGATCAGCGTGTTCGCCTCGGCGCGGTCGTTCCTGCATCATCAGGTGCGCTCGATGGTCGGGTGCCTGGCACTGGTCGGCGAAGGGAAATGGTCGCCGGACGATCTTTCGGCTGCGCTGGAGGCGCGCGACCGGACCGCGCTGGGGTTCAATGCGCCGCCTGATGGACTGTTTTTCCTGCGGGCGGATTATCCGTAGCGGCGGCATGGTTCGCACAGCGTGCCACAACCGCCGCGTAAGTTTCTGGTGCTAATCACTTTCTAACACCGTCACCCTAACTCGTTTCAGGGTCCACCGCGCGACAATGCGGACCGGGCTAGTTGAGCGGTGGATGCTGAAACAAGTTCAGCATGACGGCGTGTGGTGGTGGGGCGGCGGCGGCGACCCCCACCCCTCCAATCAAATCAGCCCCGCCAGCGGGCTCGACGGATCGGCGTAGCGCCGCATCCCCATCCGCCCCGCGCGATACGACAAACGCCCCGCCTCGACCGCGGACTTCATCGCTGCCGCCATCATGATCGGGTCCTTCGCTTCGGCGATCGCGGTGTTCATCAGCACCCCGTCGCAGCCAAGCTCCATCGCGACCGCGGCATCCGACGCCGACCCGACACCCGCATCGACCAGCACCGGGACGCTCGCGCCCTCGACGATCAGGCGGATCGTGACGCGGTTCTGGATCCCCAGCCCCGATCCGATCGGCGCGCCAAGCGGCATGATCGCGACTGCACCCGCATTCTCCAGCCGCTTCGCCGCGATGGGATCGTCGACGCAGTACACCATCGGCAGGAATCCCTCATTTGCGAGCACTTCGGTCGCGCGCAAAGTCTCGACCATGTCGGGATACAGCGTCCGGGCCTCGCCCAGCACCTCGAGCTTCACCAGATCCCAACCGCCAGCCTCGCGCGCTAGCCGCAGCGTGCGAATCGCCGATTCGGCATCGAAACAACCTGCGGTGTTCGGCAGATAGGTGACCTTCCTGGGATCGATGAAATCGGTCAACATCGGCGCGTTCGGATCGCTGACGTTGACGCGCCGCACCGCGACGGTGACGATCTCCGCGCCGGATGCCTCGAGCGCGGCGGCGTTTTGCGCGAAATCCTTGTACTTGCCCGTCCCGACGATCAGCCGCGACCGGAACGTGCGCCCCGCGACGGTCCAGGTATCCGCCGTAATCGCAGGCGCGTGATCGCCACCCCCGACGAAATGCACGATCTCCAGCTCGTCGCCATCCTCGACCATGACCTCCGCCAGCGTCGAACGCGGCACCACCGCCAGATTGCGCTCGACCGCGACCTTTTCCGGCATCAGCCCGAGATCCGCGGCGAGATCGGCGAGGCTCAGCCCCGCACGGACGCGGCGGTGCTCGCCATTGACCTGAATGCTGACAGTTCCATCGGTGTGCACGTGACAAAAACCTTCCGTTGCGCCGCTCTTGCCGCTCGCCTTGGCACCGATGTCTCGACTTCGCTCGGCACGAACGGGTAAGAACGGGTCACAGGGCGATATAAGCCCGGCCGCGCGACCCGCAACCGAAAGCCTGCTCCCGATGCCCGAAACGATTTTCGTCCTGAACGGCCCCAACCTGAATCTGCTCGGCACGCGCGAGCCGGAAATCTATGGCGACACCACGCTCGACGACATCGCGGGTCAGATGGAGGATCGCGCCCGCGAACTCGGCCTGGCGATTGATCTGCGGCAATCGAACCATGAAGGCCATCTGGTTGACTGGATCCACGAGGCGCAGGCATTGCCGGCCAAGGCGGTGATTCTCAACGCTGCGGCGTTCACGCATACGTCGGTCGCCGTGCTTGACGCGATCAAGGCGGTGCGCACGCCGGTGATCGAGGTCCATCTGTCCAACCCGCACGCGCGCGAGGCTTTTCGCCACGTCAGCCGTATCTCGCCTGGGGTAAAAGGGACGATCAGCGGGTTCGGCGCGTTATCCTATCTGCTGGCGCTTGAAGCCGCGGCGCGTCTCTGACAGGACGCACGCACGAAAAACTGGGAGCATAGGGGACTTATGCCCGACGATATTACTGCCGACGCAATGCGGATCGACGTCGATCTGGTTCGTCAGCTCGCACAATTGCTCGACGACACCTCGCTGACCGAGATCGAGGTCGAGGACGGCGGTCGCAAGATCCGCATCGCGCGCAAGGCGGCTGCCGCCGCTGCCGCACCGGTGCACTACGCGCCCGCACCCGCACCGACGCCCGCCGTGCCCAACAGCGCGCCGTCCGCCGAGATCGTCGCGGCTCCGCCGTCGATGGTCAATGCGGTCAAGTCGCCGATGGTTGGCACCGCCTATCTGTCGCCCAACCCCGAAGCGAAGGCGTTCGTCAACGTCGGCCATACGGTCGCAGCCGGTGATACGCTGCTGATCGTCGAGGCGATGAAGGTGATGAACCCCATTCTCGCGCCGAGCGCAGGCCGTGTATCGGCGGTGCTGGTGACGAGCGGGCAGCCGGTCGAGTTCGACCAGCCGCTGGTGGTCGTCGAATAATCATGGCCGACATCAAGAAGCTGTTGATCGCCAACCGCGGCGAGATCGCGCTCCGAATCCACCGCGCCTGCCACGAAATGGGCATTCAGACGGTTGCGGTCCATTCGACTGCGGATGCGGACGCGATGCACGTGCGGCTTGCCGATCAGGCGATCTGCATCGGCCCGCCGTCGGCGACCGAAAGCTATCTCAACATCCCGAACATCATCTCGGCGGCCGAAATCTCGGGCGCCGACGCGATCCATCCGGGTTACGGTTTCCTGAGCGAAAACGCCAAGTTCGCCGAGATTGTTGAAGCGCACGACATCATCTTCGTGGGCCCCAAACCCGAACACATCCGCACAATGGGGGACAAGATCGAGGCCAAGCGCACCGCTGGTGCCCTGGGTCTTCCGCTCGTTCCCGGGTCGGCCGGGCCGATCAGCGACCTCGCCGAAGCCAAGGAGATTGCGGCGGCGGCGGGTTATCCCGTCATCATCAAGGCGGCATCGGGCGGCGGCGGCCGGGGCATGAAGGTTTGCACCTCCGAGGACCAGCTCGAGACGCTGATGCAGCAGGCCGGGAGCGAGGCGAAGGCCGCGTTCGGCGATGCCACGGTCTATCTCGAAAAGTACCTCGGCAACCCGCGCCACATCGAATTCCAGGTATTCGGCGACGGCGAAGGCAATGCGATCCATCTGGGCGAGCGCGACTGCTCGCTCCAGCGCCGCCACCAGAAAGTGCTCGAGGAGGCCCCTTCGCCCGTGCTCGGTGCGGAAGACCGTGCGCGGATGGGTGGGATCTGCGCCAAGGCGATGGCAGACATGGGCTATCGTGGTGCGGGCACGATCGAATTCCTGTGGGAAAACGGCGAGTTCTATTTCATCGAAATGAACACGCGGCTGCAGGTCGAGCATCCCGTGACCGAGGCGATCACCGGGCTTGATCTGGTGCGCGAACAGATCCGCATCGCCGAGGGCCACGGCCTCACGCTGCGGCAGGAAGACGTGCAGTTCCGCGGTCATGCGATCGAATGCCGCATCAACGCCGAGGACCCACGTACCTTCGCGCCGTCGCCGGGGCTGGTGAAGGCCTATCACGCGCCGGGCGGGATGAACGTCCGCGTCGATAGCGGTCTGTACGCGGGTTACCGCGTCCCGCCGTATTACGATTCGATGATCGCCAAGCTGATCGTCTACGGCACCACCCGCGCCGGCGCGATCCGACGGTTGCGCCGTGCGCTCGAGGAAATGGTGATCGAGGGACCGACGACGACGATCCCGCTGCATCAGGCACTGATCGAGGATCCCGAGTTCCAGGCGGGCGACTATACGATCAAGTGGCTCGAGGAATGGCTCGCGCGCGAGGCGTGACGGCAGAAACAGGAGTTCAGGATTGCGCGGGCTGCCTCGCGTAACCCTGAACTCCTCCCTTCTCGAGCCCTGTGCGAAAATCGGTCTGGGACCCTTCGTCTGCTGTTTTCCCGCGAAGGCGGGAATCCAGGGTCAAGCAAGACAACGGCGTATAGTTCTCGAGCCCCCTGGACTCCCGCCTTCGCGGGAGAACAGCTTGGTTTCGCAGTGGCCAAGCCCGGAATGATGGAGGGTGCGACGGCACGCGTCAGATGCCCGCACCGCATCGCTTGCCAGCGGCTGTGAAACCGGCAATCTTTCCCCCGACATCGCCCGGACACAGGGCGGACACCGAAAGGGGGGCAAAGCAATGGTCTGGCGCATCATCGGCTATGGCGTGCTCGCCGTCGGCGCGCTGCTCACCACCCTGTTCTTCCATTATCGCACCCCCGATACCGACCCAGCCACAATGCGCGCCAAATACGGTGCGCCGCCCTCGCAGTTCGTCGACCTCGGCGAAGGCCTAAACGTCCACCTGCGCGACACCGGCCCCCGCGATGCGCCGGTGCTTATGCTGATCCATGGCTCGAATGCGTCGCTCCAAACGTGGGAGCCATGGGCGGAGCGGCTGGGCGCGCGGTATCGCATCATCCGCATGGATTTGCCGGGGCACGGCCTGACCGGACCCAGCCCACAGCGCGCCTATGACAACGCCGCCTATGCCGCGGTGGTTGAGCGACTTCGCGTGAAACTCGGCGTCGATCACATTGTGTTGGCAGGTAATTCTATGGGCGGCGGGGTGGCATGGCATTATGCGCTGGCGCATTCCGATCATGTCCGTTCGCTCGTCCTGATCGATTCGGTCGGCCAGCCCGAGCCGGGCAACAGCAAGCCGCCGCTCGCCTTCCGCATCGCACGCCTGCCCGTGCTACGCGACATCGCCGCCGCAATTACCCCGCGCAGCCTGATCGCGGACAGCCTGCCGGGCGTGTTCGGCAACCCGAAGCTTGCGGATGCCGCGATGGTCGATCGCTATTGGGAGTTGCTCCGCTATCCGGGTAATCGCGCCGCGACGCTCGACCGGTTCGCACTGCCGCCTGACAGCGCGACGGCGGCGCAACTGGCAGCGCTCAAGCTCCCCGTGCTGATCCTGTGGGGTGCCAAGGACCAGTTGATCCCGCGCAATTCAGGCGACTGGCTCCACGCGCGCATTCCGGGTAGCAAGCTGATCGTCTATCCCGGCACCGGGCATCTGCCGATGGAGGAACGCCCCGACGACAGCACGCGCGACCTGGACGCCTTCTTACAGGGTCTTCCGTTCAGAACAGGAGAAGCCCACAACCCGCGCCCAACTGGATCGCTGCGATGAGCATCAGCTCGGTCGAAAAAGGCTCCTTGCGCGTCTTGTGGCGAAAGAGCTTGCGCGCAGCGAACGCTCCCGGGGAGCCACCCATCAGGGCGAGGCCGAGCAGATTGGCTTCGGGTATGCGACGGGAACCGGCAATGGCGCGCTGCTTATCCTGCCAGAACCGTAGAACGGTCCAGCCATTTATCGCGACAATCCAGCAGAGCACGAGAGCGATCATTACCCTGTTGTGCGCAGCAGAGGTTAACGAGTGATGGCCACGAGCGGAACGGCCCCATGCGTTCTACCGGAAAAATGCGGTAACCCTATACGCGAGCGCCACGCGATGAGGTGACGGCGCCGCACCACCGCGTTAAAGGCTCAGGCCATGACCGACATCACCCCCGAGATCGTCGCCCAGCACGGGCTTTCCACCGAAGAATATGACCGCGTCCTCCACGCGCTCGGCCGCGAGCCCAATCTGACCGAGCTCGGCATTTTCTCGGTGATGTGGTCCGAGCATTGCTCGTACAAATCCTCGCGTATCCATCTGAAAAAGCTCCCCACCACCGGCCCGCAAGTGATCTGCGGCCCCGGCGAGAATGCCGGCGTCGTCGACATCGGCGATGGCCAGGCGGCGATCTTCAAGATGGAGAGCCACAACCACCCCTCCTACATCGAACCCTATCAGGGGGCCGCGACCGGCGTCGGCGGAATCCTGCGCGACGTCTTCACGATGGGCGCGCGCCCGGTCGCCAACCTCAACGCGCTGCGCTTCGGGCGGCCCGATCATCCCAAGATGCGTCACCTGATCTCGGGCGTGGTCCACGGGATCGGCGGCTACGGCAATTGCGTCGGCGTGCCCACGGTCGGCGGCGAGGTGAACTTCCACCCCGCCTATGACGGCAACATCCTCGTCAACGCGATGACGGTCGGCGTCGCCGAGACCGACAAGATCTTCTATTCCGCCGCCTCCGGGATCGGCAATTCGATCGTCTATGTCGGCTCCAAGACCGGCCGCGACGGGATCCACGGCGCGACGATGGCGTCTGCAGACTTCGGCGAGGATTCGGAGTCGAAGCGCCCGACCGTCCAGGTCGGCGATCCCTTCACCGAGAAGCTGCTGATCGAGGCGTGCCTCGAGCTGATGGCGTCGGACGCGATCGTCGCGATTCAGGACATGGGTGCGGCAGGCCTCACCTCCTCCGCGGTCGAGATGGCGTCCAAGGGCGGGGTCGGGATCGAGCTCAACATGAATGCGGTGCCGCAGCGCGAAACCGGCATGACGCCCTATGAGATGATGCTGAGCGAAAGCCAGGAGCGGATGCTCATGGTGCTCAAGCCCGGCCGCGAGGATTTCGCCGAAGCGATCTTCCACAAATGGGAGCTGGATTTCGCGGTGATCGGGCAGGTGACCGACACGGGCCACATGGTGCTCAAGTTCCACGGCGAAACGGTGTGCGACATCCCGCTCGCCCCGCTCGCCGACGAAGCCCCTTTGTACGACCGCCCGGCTGCGACGAAGAAAGAATATCGGGCCTGGGCCAAGGTCGCGCCGCTCGGCGAGATCCCGCAGACGCCGAACGTCGCCGCCGACTTGCTGACGCTGATGGCCTCCCCCGACGTCGCCTCGCGCCGCTGGATCTGGGAGCAATATGACACGCAGGTCGGCGCGGACACGATCCAGCGCCCCGGTGGCGACGCCGCGGTCGTGCGCGTCCACGGCACGCAGAAGGGGCTGGCGATGAGCACCGATTGCACCCCGCGCTATTGCTATGCCGACCCCTATGAAGGCGGCAAGCAGGCGATTGCAGAGTGTTATCGCAACCTCTCGGCAGTCGGTGCGACCCCGCTTGCCGTCACCAACTGCCTCAACTTCGCCAACCCGCAGCGCCCCGAAATCATGGCGCAGTTCGTCGGCTGTCTCGACGGCATGGGCGACGCCTGCCGCGCGCTCGACTTCCCGATCGTGTCGGGCAACGTCTCGCTGTATAACGAGAGCAAGGCGACTGGCGGTGGCTCGGCGATCCTGCCCACGCCGGCAATCGGCGCGATCGGCTTGCTTGCCGATTGGTCCAAGTCCGCGACGATCGCATTCAAGGGCACTGGCGACGTGATCGTGCTGATCGGTGAGCGCTCGGGGCATCTCGGGCAATCGCTGTGGCTGCGCGAAGTCCATGGCCGCGAGGAAGGCGCCCCGCCCCCGGTCGATCTCGAAGCCGAGCGCCGCAACAGCGAATTCGTCCGCGCGCATATCGCGACCGGCGCGCTGACCGCGGTGCATGACGTGTCCGACGGCGGCATCGCGGTGACGATCGCCGAGATGGCGCTCGCCGGGAATGTCGGCGCAATGATGCATGCGCCGCTGCCATGCGGCATCGCCTGCGCGTTGTTCGGCGAGGATCAGGGGCTGTACGTCGCGACCGTTGCGGATCACCTGCTGCTCGAGACGCTGACTGCGGCGGACGCCGCCGGGGTCGAGATCGAGCGGATCGGCCGGACGATCGCCAACCGGCTGATCTTCGAGCTGCCCGACGACGATCATGTCGTGACGCTGACCGAGCTGCGTACCGCCCACGAGGGCTTCTTCCCCAAGCTGATGGGCGACGTGGCGCCGGTCGAGAACTGATATTTTGAGAATGGGTCGCATTAATGCTTGCGACCCATTCTCATTAGCGATAGATCATCGGCATCCGAAGGGAGTGCTTATGGTCGTCTGCATCTGCAATGCTATCCGCGAACGCGACGTCCGCACCGCTGCCCGCAACGGGTCCCGCACGGCCTGCCAGGCCTATCGTACGATGGGCTGCGAGGCGAAATGTGGCCAATGCGTGCCCGTCGCCCGCGCCATCATCGACGAAGAGCGCGCAGTCGCCTAAGGTCGCCCGACGATTTCAATGTGAGGGGCGTTCCATGCAGGGCGATATCAAGGTCATCGAATACCTCAATCTGGCACTCAAGAACGAGCTGACCGCGGTTAACCAATATTGGCTGCATTACCGGCTGTACGACCATTGGGGCGTGCGCAAGCTAGCGGCGTTCGAGCGCGAGGAATCGATCGACGAAATGAAGCATGCCGACTGGCTGTCGGAGCGGATCCTGTTCCTCGACGGTCTGCCCAACTTCCAGCTGCTCGGGCGGTTGCGGATCGGCGAGACGGTCGAGGAAGTGCTGAAGGCCGATCTCGCGCTCGAGATGGAGGCGCTTCCGCCGCTGCGCGACGCGATCGAACATTGCGAGAAGGTCCGCGACTATGTCAGCCGCGATCTGTTCCGCCGCATCCTCGACAGCGAGGAAGAGCATGTCGATACGCTGGAACGCCAGTTCGAGATGATCGCGCGGATGGGGATCGAGAATTACGTTCAGCTGCAGAGCCGGCCTGCCGACGCGGAGGGGTAAGGGGTTTCCTTCCCCTACTGGCGCTTCCCCCTACTGCCCCTTCCCCGGCGAAGGCCGGGGCCCAGTAGCGAGGCAGACGTTTGCTGACCGCTGCGCCAAGTTACCTCGGCCATCGCTACTGGGCCCCGGCCTTCGCCGGGGTAGGCAAATATAAGGGGAAGCGCCGTTACAAAGGGAAGCGCGGTAAAAGGGAGCAAGCGCCCCTACTCCACGTCCTTCCACGCCCCCCAGAAATCCAGCATCTTCGGCGTCAGCCAGCCGTAGGTGAAGTTGAGCATATAAAGCCCCCACAACACGGTCGCCACGATCGTCACCCGCAGCGCGATCCGCCCCGCGCGAAACTCGTGCGGCGCGCTGTCGGCCTGGCCGGGCACGCGCTCGACGCCTGCCTCGTCGGCGGTCTTGACCCCGAACGGCAGGACGAAGAACACCGAAAACGCCCAGAACAGGAAGTAGATCGCCAGCGCCGAAGTCCACCGCATGCCGTTCTCCTTCCCGTCCCAGCGCCTGAGGTCAGGCTTCGATCAGCAACACGTCGACGATCGGCTTCTTGCCGGTCCAGCGCGTCGCGACCTTGCGGGTCGCCAGACGGATCTGCTCGCGCATCTTGTCGCGGTCACGCCCGCCCTGCTTGACCGCCGCGATCACCGCGCCGATCGTCTCGTCGAGGAACGGCTCGCGGTCTTCCTCGACCGGGATGCCCTGAATGCGGACCTGCGGCTGGCCGATCATCCCGCGCTGCCCGACCGCGACCGCGACCGAGATCTGACCGAACAGGCCGAGCTTGCGGCGCTCGTTGATCGTCGAGCCGTCGCCCGGCAGGATCACGTCGCCATCGAGCACGAGACGACCGACCGCGGCATTGCCGATCTTGGTCGGGTTGCCCGGCGCAAGGCGGATGATGTCGCCGTTGGTCTGCACCACGGCGCGCGGCACGCCCTCGGACAAGGCAAAGCGCGCCTGCTCCATCAAATGGCGCATTTCACCATGCACCGGCATCAGGATCTCGGGCTTCATCCACTTGTACATCTGGAGCAGCTCGGGGCGACCCGGATGGCCCGACACATGGACATGCGCCTGGCGGTCGGTGATCATGATCACGCCCTTGGCCGCTAGCTGATTCTGGATCCGCCCGATCGCGACTTCGTTGCCCGGGATCTGCTTGGACGAGAAGACAACCGTATCGCCCTGGTCGAGCGAAATCGGATGCTGGCCGTTCGCGACACGCGCGAGCGCCGCGCGGTCCTCGCCCTGCCCGCCGGTCGCGATGACCAGCACCTTGTCGCGCGGCAGCCGCATCGCTGCCTCTGCGTCGATCGTATCGGGGAAGTCCTTGAGATAGCCCGTCGCACGCGCGACCTTGAGGATGCGGTCGAGCGACCGCCCCTGGACCGACAATTTCCGCCCGGTCTCGATCGCGACCTTGCCGAGCGTGTGGAGACGCGCGGCGTTGGACGCGAACGACGTCACCAGCACGCGGCCCTTGGCCTTGCCGATCACGTCCATCAGGCCCGCCAGCACGTCGCTCTCGGAACCCGACGCGTCGTTATTGAACACGTTGGTCGAATCGCACACCAGCGCGAGCACGCCATCCTTGCCGATCGCCGCAAGCTGGTCGGGGGTCGCGGGGCTGCCGATGACCGGCCGCGCATCGAGCTTCCAGTCGCCGGTGTGGAAGATACGGCCGTACGGCGTATCGATCAGCAGTGCGCTCGCTTCGGGGATCGAATGCGACATCGGCACGAAGGTGATGCCGAACGGCCCGAGGTCGAACGGCGCATCCGGCTGGATCACGCGTAGCTTGACGCGGCTGGCGTTGCCTTCTTCCTCGAGCTTGCCGCGGATCAGGCCCGCGGTGAATGGCGTCGCATACAGCGGCACGCCGAGGTCCTCGGCAAGATACGGCAGCGCGCCGATATGATCCTCGTGACCATGAGTCAGCACGATCCCGATCAGATCGTCGAGGCGTTCCTCGATGAATTGCAGGTCGGGCAGGATGACGTCGATGCCCGGATATTGCGGATCGGCGAAGGTGATGCCGCAATCGACCATCAGCCACTTGCCGTTGCAGCCGTACAGATTGACGTTCATGCCAATCTCGCCCGACCCACCGAGAGCCAGGAACAGCAGTTCTTTCTTAGGAGTAGTCACTAACGCTTTGTTCTTTCAATTGGACGCCGCCAGCTTCACAAGCGGCGCAGGGAGGGTGCGCTGGTGAGGCGCGATGAATATCGTAGAGGTCTGGGAAGCGGGGCACCGAGGTCGGCGCACGCACGCATGGACTCTAGGCCTGTATATGGGCGCGTTCCCACAAAATCGCCAGCCCCTGAATGGTGAGATCGGGTTCGATCGCGTCGAACGCGTCGGTATGCTGTTCGAACAGCACCGCGAGCCCGCCGGTCGCAACCACGGTGCACGGGCGACTGACCTCCGCCTTCATCCGCGCGACCAGCCCCTCGATCATCGCGACATAGCCCCAGTAGATGCCGATGTGCATTTGCGTGACCGTATCGCGCCCGATAACGCTGGTGTCGCTGGGCGCCTCGATCGCGATGCGCGGGAGCTTGGCGGCGGCGGTAACGAGCGCGTCGAGCGACAGGTTGATGCCGGGGGCAATGATCCCGCCCTTATACGCGCCGGTATAGTCCACCACGTCGAAGGTCGCGGCGGTGCCGAAGTCGATCACGATCAGGTCGCCGGAATGCCGCGCGTGCGCCGCGATCATCGTGACGGCGCGGTCCGCCCCGACGCTCTTGGGCTCGAGCACGTCGAGCTGCATGCCCCATTCCACCGGGGCCTGGCCCGCGATCAGCGGCTCGCTGTCGAAATATTTGCGCGCGAGCGTCTGGAGGTTGTGGAGTGCGCGCGGGACGACGGTCGCGATGATGACGCCCGTCACTTGCTTGCGGTCATAACCTTCGAGGTTGAGCAACTGGCTGAGCCATACCGCATATTCGTCAGCGGTGCGGCGCGGATCGGTGGCGATGCGCCAGCGTGCCTTGATCGTCGTGCCTTCGAGCAAAGCGAAGACGATGTTGGTGTTCCCGGCGTCGATGGCGAGCAGCATGGCTGGAGAGAAGCCCTTCAGAGGAGGAACACGTCGCCCGCGTGAATGACACGCGCGGTGCCATCCGCCAAGCGCAGGATGAGCGCGCCGTCACTGTCGAGCCCGTTGAACAGGCCATCGGTCGCACTGCCGTCGGGGAGCCGCGCGGTGAGCGCAGTGCCGATCGGGTGCGCGCGTTCGAGCCAGCGGGTGCGTATTGGCGCGATGCCCTGCCCGCGCCAGATGCTCACCCAGCGGGCGAAGGTGTCCGCGAGAGTTTCGGCGAAGTCGGCCGGGTCGGGGGTTGCGCCGTGTATGGCGAGGCTGGTGGCGATGCGGTCTGTGTCGGTCGGGTGGTGCGCGAGGTTGACGCCGATCCCGACGACGATCGCATCGCCGGTGCGCTCTAGAAGGATGCCGGAAATCTTCGCGCCATCGATGAGGAGGTCGTTGGGCCATTTCAGGACCAACCCCTCCCCATTACCGCTTCCTCGGCGAAGGCCGGGGCCCTGGAGTGGAACGTTGGAAGGTCGATCGCTTCGGTCCGTTACATCGGCCAGCGCGACTGGGCCCCGGCCTTCGCCGGGGAAGCGTCGAGGAAGTGGGAAGTGCGAAGAGAGTGGGGAGTGCGGAGGGAGGTACGCCCGGACCACCTCTTCCAGCGCAACCGCAGCCACCAGCGCGAGTGTAGCCGCCGCAGGATCCCCGCCCCGCACGCGCACAACGCTAGACCCGTAGAAATTCCCGACCGGAGAAACCCAGAGCCGCCCTTGCCGCCCGCGTCCGCCGGTCTGCCGCTCGGCGCGCAGCCAGATCCCCTCGGGGATCCCGCTGCGCGCCAGCGCTAGCATGTCGGCATTGGTAGATCCCGTCTCCGCGACGGTACGAACCCGCTCGCTCAGAACAGCGCCTTTGCCGCAACCATCGTCGCGCCACCGAGGCTGGCGAGGCCAAGCCAGCCGAGCGGCGAGATCGCTGCCGCCATCACCGCGATCAGCCCGCCCTCAACCGGGTCGGTCCGCACTGCGAGTGGTGCGCCCTCAACCGTCTCAGCAGGCGCATCGATGTACATCACCTTGACGACGCGCAGGTAATAGAAGGCACCGATCACCGAAGCGACGAAGCCAACCACCGCCAGCGGGTACAGCCCGGCAACGATCGCCGCCTGGAACACCGCGACCTTGGCGTTAAAGCCGAGCATCGGCGGGATGCCTGCGAGCGAGAACATGAAGATCGCCATCGCCAGGGCCAGACCAGGCCGAGTCCGCGACAGGCCAGCGAGCGCGGTGATGCTCTCAACCGGCTGCCCGGCTGCATCCTTCATCTGAAGGACGATCAGGAAGCTGCCCAGCGTCATCACGACATAGACGGTCAGGTAGAACAGCACCGCCGCAACACCCGCCTGCGTGCCGGCCGCGAGACCGATCAGCACGAAGCCGACGTTGTTGATCGACGAATAAGCCAGCAGCCGCTTGATGTTGGTCTGCCCGATCGCCGCGACCGCCCCGAAGATGATCGACGCGAGGGCCGCGAAGATCACGATCTGCCGCCACTGGTCGGTCGCCGGACCCATCGCCTCGACTGCGACGCGGACCGACAAAGCGACCGCTGCCACCTTGGGGGCGGAGGCGAAGAAGGTCGTCACCGGGGTCGGCGCGCCTTCGTACACATCCGGGGTCCACATGTGGAACGGAACGACGCTCATCTTGAACGCGAGGCCAGCGAAGACGAACACGAGGCCGAAGGTCAGCCCAAGCGAACGGCCAGCGCCATAAGCGGTCGCGATCGACGAGAACATCGTCGTGCCGCTGAACCCGTACACCAGCGAGATGCCGTACAGCAGGATTCCGCTCGCGAGCGCGCCGAGCACGAAATACTTCAGGCCTGCCTCAGCCGAACGCGTGTCGCGCCGCATGAAGCTTGCGAGCACATAGGCGGCAAGGCTCTGCAGCTCGAGACCGACATACAGCGTCAGAAGGTCACCCGCCGACACCATCATGCTCATGCCTGCTGCGGAGAGCAGGATCAGCACCGGATATTCCGGACGGAGATCGTCGCCCCGGCCAGCCGCGAAGAAGCGCGGCGCGATCAGGATCGCAATGGCCGAAGCGCCGAAGATCAGGACCTTGGCAAACGCGCCGAACGCATCGGCGTTCACCAGCCCGCCGAATGCCGCACCGCCATAAGAGGCAGGCCCGGTCAGCGCGATCATCGCGCCCACAAGGACCGCAACCGCCGCGATCGACACCATCCTGGTCGATGCCTGGCCACCCCAAGCCGACACCAGCATCAGAGCAATCGCGCCCAAGGCGAGAATCGCCTCGGGAAGAACCATCAGCATCGACGAGTTCATGGCCGTGCCTCCGCATGATGGACGGGCAGCGCAATAGCCTTGCCCGGCGTCGGCAGCGAATCACCCGCCGGGGTGGCAAGCGAGATGCGCGCTTCCAGCGTGGCGACATCCTTGCGCATCGGCGCGAGGAAGCTCTCGGGATACACGCCCATCCACAGCGCTACCGCTGCAATCGGGGCAAGCAGCGCAATTTCACGCAGCGAAAGATCGGGCATTGCGCGCACATCGTCCTTGGTCAGATCGCCGAATACGACACGGCGGTAGAGGTAAAGCATATAAGCAGCCCCGAGGATGATCCCGGTGGTGCACAGTAGCGTGATAGCGGTCGAAACCTGATACGTCCCCGCCAGGCTGAGGAACTCGCCAACGAACCCGCTCGTGCCCGGAAGCCCGATTGATGCCATCGTGAAGAACAGGAACAGCAGAGCGTAGCGTGGCATGTTGATCGCGAGACCACCATAACGCGAGATCTCGCGGGTATGGAGCCGGTCGTAGATCACGCCGACGCACAGAAACAACGCGGCCGAAACGAGGCCATGCGACAGCATGACGATCATCGCGCCCTCGATCCCCTGGCGGTTGAACGCGAACAGTCCGATCGTCACGATCGCCATATGCGCGACCGAGGAATAAGCGATCAGCTTCTTCATGTCCGACTGCACGAGGGCCACCAGCGAGGTGTAGATCACTGCGATCGCCGACAGGCCGAGCACCAGCCACGTCAGCTGCGCCGACGCTTCGGGGAACATCGGTAGCGAGAAGCGCAGGAAGCCGTATCCGCCGAGCTTGAGCAGAACGCCCGCAAGGATCACCGAGCCAGCGGTCGGCGCCTGGACGTGCGCGTCGGGAAGCCAGGTATGGAACGGCCACATCGGCATCTTGACTGCGAACGACGCGAAGAACGCGAGCCACAGGAAGGTCTGCGCACGGACCGGGAAGTCGGTCTGGAGCAGCGTCGGGATGTCGCTGGTGCCTGCGAAATTCGCCATCCACAGCATCGCCACCAGCATCAGCACAGAGCCGAGCAGCGTGTAGAGGAAGAATTTGTACGAGGCGTAGATGCGGTTCACGCCACCCCAGATGCCGATGATCAAATACATCGGGATCAGGCCGGCTTCGAAGAAGATGTAGAACAGGAACAGGTCCTGTGCCGCAAAGGTGCCGATCATCAGCACTTCGGTGAACAGGAACGCCGCCATATATTCCTGGACGCGATTGGTCACCGCGACCCAGCTCGCCCCGATGCACACCGGCATCAGGAACACGCTGAGCATCACCAGCAGAAGCGCGAAGCCATCGAGGCCGAGCTTCCAGCTAAAGATGCCGAGGTTACCGGCATTCTCGACGAACTGCCACTGCGCCCCGCCGATATCGTAGCTGGTCCACAGCCCGATCCCGAGGACGAGATCGATCAGTGTCGCGATCAGCGCGATCCAGCGCGCGCCCTGCGCGCTGGTGAAGAGACAGGCCACGGCCGCGATCGCAGGGATCGCGAGCATGATCGAAAGGATAGGAAAGCCGCTCACTTGCTCGTCGCCCAGATGTTGATCGCCCAGGTCACGGCTCCGGTCAGACCGAGCAGCATGACGAACGCATAAGTGTAGACATATCCCGACTGGATCCGACCAGCGACACGCGAACTCCGCTCGACGATCCATGCCGAACCGTTCGGCCCGAAGCGATCGATCGTCTTCTCGTCACCACGGTGCCAGAAAAGGCGGCCGATAGCGAACGCCGGCTTCACGAACAGCAGATCGTACAATTCGTCGAAATACCATTTGTGGAGCAGGAAATCGTAGATCGGCGCGTAGGTCTCGGCGAGTTTCTGCGAAACACCCGGCGAGCGGATGTAGAAGATGTACGCACCGATCAGACCCGTCAGCATAGCGATCGTTGCCGACAGCTTCACCAGCAGCGGGACCTCATGCATTTCGTGCATCAGGTGCTCGCGGAAGGCGATCGCACCACGCCAATATTCCTCGCCGGCAGTGGGTTCGATGAACGCGCCGTGGAAGACGAACCCTGCCGCGATCGCGCCGATCGACAGGACAATCAGCGGGATCAGGATCGGGAACGGGCTCTCGTGCGGATGATAGCCACCCGTGCCGTCGCCCTTGGTCGTGAACACCGGGTGCAGCGGAACGGCATGACCGTGTGCACCGTGCGTATCGGGCTCGCTGCCCTGCCCTTCCTCTGCGGCTTCCCCGTGATGCGCGTGCGCAGCAGTGGTGCCGTGATCGTCATGGCCAGCATGGACCGCGTCATGGCCGTGGCCATGGGCGTCATGAATGGCGTGCTGGATATGCTCGGATTGCTCCCAGCGCGGCTTGCCCCAGAAGGTGAGGAACATCAGCCGCCACGAGTAGAAGCTCGTCAGTAGCGCAACGATGATCCCGACGATCGACGCGCCGTGATTGCCCGAAGCCCAGGCCGCCTCGATGATCGCGTCCTTCGAGTGGAAGCCTGCGAAACCGATCGCGAGCGTGTTGCCGAACACCGCGGGGATACCGACGCCGGTGATGGCCAGCGTGCCCATCATCATCCCCCAGAAGGTAATCGGGATGCTTTTCCGCAGGCCGCCATAATAGCGCATGTCCTGCTCGTGATGCATCGAATGGATCACCGAACCGGCACCAAGGAACAACAGCGCCTTGAAGAAGGCGTGCGTGAACAGGTGGAACATCGCCGCGCCATAGGCACCGCACCCCGCCGCGAAGAACATGTAGCCGAGCTGCGAGCAGGTCGAATAAGCGATGACGCGCTTAATGTCGGTCTGCACCAGCCCAACGGTTGCCGCGAACAGGCAGGTCGCAGCTCCGACCGTCATTACGACCGTCAGCGCGAACGGCGACGTCTCGAACATCGGCGACAGGCGGCAGACCATGAACACGCCCGCAGTGACCATCGTCGCCGCGTGGATCAGCGCCGACACCGGGGTCGGGCCTTCCATCGCGTCCGGCAACCACGTGTGGAGGCCGAGCTGTGCGGACTTGCCCATCGCGCCGACGAACAGCAGCAGGCACAGCACCGTCATCGTGTCGAAGCGGCCGCCGAAGAAGCCGATCGTCGAACCGGCCATCCCGGGCGCGAGCCGCAGGATTTCGGGGATCGAGACGGTGTTGAACACCAAGTAGGTGCCGAAGATGCCGAGCATGAACCCGAGATCGCCGACGCGGTTGACGACGAACGCCTTGATGGCTGCCGCATTGGCGCTGGGCTTGCGGAACCAGAACCCGATCAGGAGGTAGGATGCGAGACCCACGCCTTCCCAGCCGAAGAACATCTGAACAAGGTTGTCCGCGGTCACCAGCATCAGCATCGCGAAGGTGAACAGCGACAGATACGCGAAGAAGCGCGGCTGGTCCGGGTCTTCCTCCATATAGCCCCAGCTATACAGATGGACGAGTGCAGACACCGACGTGATGACAACGAGCATGACCGCGGTCAGCGCGTCGACGCGCAGCGACCAATCGATCACCATGTCGCCGGAATGGATCCAGTCGAGCACCGGCACGACCGTCGCTTCGCCACCACCGAGATAGTGGATGAAGATCGGCCAGCTCAGTGCGCACGACGCAAACAGCGCGCCGGTCGTGACGATCTTGGGAAGCGCGGTGCCGAAGCCCTTATTCGCAAACCCTGCGATCAGCGACGCGAGCAGCGGCAGGAAGACGATGAGAAGAATCGAATGCACGTAACTTACCCCTGCATCCGGTTGGCGTCGTCGACCGAGATCGTCCCGCGGCTACGGAAATAGATAACGAGGATGGCAAGCCCGATGGCCGCCTCACCCGCCGCGACCGTCAGCACGAACATCGCGAACACCTGGCCGACGAGATCGTGGAGATAGCCCGAGAAGGCGACGAAGTTGAGGTTCACCGCGAGCAGGATCAGCTCGACCGCCATCAGCATGACGATGAGGTTCTTGCGGTTGGCGATGATGCCAAGCACGCCGAGCGCGAACAGGATCGCCCCGACCACGAGATAATGGCCCAGGCCAATCACAGGTCGATCCCCTTACCGACGGTTGGTTGCATGTTGCGCGTGGCATCCTGCGGACGCCGCGCGTTCTGGCGCGAGACGTTCTGGGCGCGGGCACCCTTGCGTTCACGGTGCGTCAGTACGATCGCGCCGATCATGGCGACCAGCAGGACGAGGCCAGCCCCTTCGAACACGAACAGATAGCGCGTGTAGAGTACCATGCCGAGCGCCTGGATGTTCGAGATCGTCGTCGGCGTGGGTGCAGCCCGGCGCGCGAGTTCGATCGTGCCGGCACTCCAGGCACCGAAGGCGAGCATGATCTCGGCGGCAAGGCCAACCGCGAACACCGCGCCGATTGCCGCATAGCGCGCGAACCCGGCGCGCAGCTCGGCGAAATCAATGTTGAGCATCATCACGACGAACAGGAACAGCACAGCGACTGCACCGACGTACACGATGACGAGCAGCATCGCGATGAACTCGGCGCCGACGATCACCATCAGCCCGGCTGCGTTGAAGAAGGCCAGAATCAGCCACAACACGGCATGAACCGGGTTGCGCGAGGTGATGGTCAGCGCGGCTGACACGATCACGATCGCTGCGAAGAGATAAAAGGCGAGTGCCTGGATCACGGTTTTCTACGGCCCCTCAGAGTCGGTGCGGCGCTTAACGGTACGGTGCGTCGGCGGCAAGGTTTGCCGCAATGGCACTTTCCCACCGATCGCCGTTCGCGAGCAGCTTCGCCTTGTCATAAATCAGTTCTTCGCGCGTCTCGGTCGAATATTCGAAGTTCGGACCCTCAACCACCGCGTCGACCGGGCAGGCTTCCTGGCACAGGCCGCAGAAGATGCACTTGGTCATGTCGATGTCGTAGCGCGTCGTGCGGCGCGAGCCGTCGTCCCGCGGTTCGGCCTCGATCGTGATCGCCTGCGCGGGGCATACGGCCTCGCACAGCTTGCACGCGATGCAGCGTTCCTCGCCGTTCGGGTAACGACGAAGCACGTGCTCGCCGCGGAACCGCGGGCTGATCGGGTTCTTCTCGAACGGGTAGTTGATCGTCGCTTTCGCCTTGAAAAAGTATTTCAGGGTCAAGGCGTGCGCCTTGACGAATTCCCAAAGCGTATAGGACTTGATGATCTGGGCGACGCTCACGAGCGCTTCTCCATCTGGTTCACGGACGCGGCCTGGCACACGCCATCGGTTGGATAGCGCGGACGGCCATCATCGTAGAGATATTGCTTGGTATAGACCCGGTTCTCGGGAGCGCAGTCGGTACCGACGCGCGTGAACATCAGCACGCCCGACACCATGAACACCCAGAACAGCGACAGCGGGAGGAAAATCTTCCAACCCAGCCGCATTAGCTGGTCATAGCGATAACGCGGGACGGTCGCCTTCACCCAACTGAACAGGAAGAAGAAGAACAGCATCTTGGCGAACAGCCAGAGGATCCCCGGAACGACGTACAGCGGTGCCCAATCGAACGGCGGCAGATACCCGCCCCAGAACAACGTCGCATTGAGTGCGCACATCAGGATGACGTTGGCATATTCGCCAAGCCAGTAGAGTGCGAACGACATCGACGAATATTCGGTCTGGTACCCGGCGACCAGCTCGCTCTCCGCCTCGGTCAGATCGAACGGTGCCCGCTGCGTTTCCGCCAGCGACGAGATGAAGAACACCACCGCCATCGGGAACAGCAACGGGTTGAGGAAGAAGCCGTTGACCGGCGTCCCCAGCACGCTTTTCTGCGCTTCGACGATGTTGGTCAGGTTGAAGCTGCCGCTCCACAGCACGATCGAGATGAGCACGAAGCCGATCGCGACTTCGTACGACACCATCTGCGCCGCAGCGCGGATTGCCGAATAGAACGGGTACTTCGAGTTGGAAGACCAGCCGGCGAGGATGATGCCGTAAACGCCCAGCGACGACGCCGCGAGCACGTAGAGCAGCCCGACGTTGATGTCAGCAAGCGCCGCGCGCGCGTCGAACGGCACGACCGCCCAGACGATCAGCGCGACCGTAAAGGTGATGATCGGCGCGATCAGGAACAGCGTCCTGTTCGCTGCCGACGGGATGATGGTTTCCTGAAGGAAGACCTTGAGGCCGTCAGCGAACGACTGAAGCAGCCCGAGCGGACCGACGACGTTCGGGCCACGACGCAGCGCCATCGCAGCCCAGATCTTGCGATCGGCGTAGATGATCATCGCGACCGCGAGCATGAGCGGCAACGCGATCAGCAGGATGTCCATGAGCGTGGCGAGCGTCCACGCCCAGCCGTAGGGCAGGCCGAAGCGATAGGTGAAGAAAGAGGTCATGCTGCCAATTCCCCTTCCCCGACGCGGGCCGGGGCCCGGTCGGGAAGGTTGTCGTTACCGCGCGCTGTGTCCAGCCGATCGGCTGCCCACAATTGGGCCCCGGCCTTCGCCGGAGAAGAAGAAAGCGAAGTAGCAAAAGTCATTCCGCTGCCTCCGCGAATTCCTGCCCATGAACCAGTTCCGCCGAACACCGCTGCATCGTCGGGCTTGCCCGGCAGATCGCGTTGGTGAGGTAGAAGTCCTTGATGGGATAGCCGGTAAGCATGCCCGAGGCCGCTGCGTTGAGCGCAGGCGGTGCCCAGTCGAACGTGGCCAGGCCGAGCGTCGCAAGGGCGGGCGTATCGGTCGCCATGTTCGCGCGAAGCTGCTCGATCGTGTCGAAGGGCAGCGTTTTGCCCATCATGCCCGACAAGGCGCGCAGGATCGTCCAGTCCTCGCGCGCGTCGCCCGGCGGGAACACCGCACGTTCGCCACGCTGAACGCGACCCTCGAGGTTGACGTAGGTCCCCGACTTCTCGGCATAGCTAGCACCCGGCAAAACGACGTCGGCAGACGCCGCGCCCTTGTCGCCATGATGGCCGATGTACACCTTGAACGTGCCTTCGAACGCGCCAAAATCGACCTCGTCCGCGCCCAGGAAGAAGGCGAGCTTGGGCTTGGCAGCGACAACATCCGCGATGCCGCCCTTCTGCGCATAACCGAGCATCAACCCGCCCATGCGGCTCGCCGCCATGTGGAGCACGTTGAAGCCGTTCCACCCGTCCTTGACCAGACCCAGCGGCGAAACCAGCGCGAGCGCCGCACCCAGCGACTTGAGTGCCGCCCCGCCGACGATCATCATCGGACGCTCGGCCTTGGCGAACGCCTCGGTCACGGCCTCCGGCAGATTACCGAGCACGCCGAGATCCTCGCCGAGCCATTCGACCTTATAGGTCAGCTCGGTTTCCGGCCCGATCGCGAAGACCTTGGCCCCGCGCTTGATGGCTTTCCGAATCCGCGTGTTTACCAGCGGCGCTTCCCAGCGCACGTTGCTGCCCACGATCAGGATCACGTCGGCCTGTTCGGTGCCTGCGATCGTCGTGTTGAAATTGACCGCGGCCAGATTGGTCGTGTCGTAATCCATGCCGGTCTGGCGGCCTTCGAGCAGGGTCGACCCCAAGCTGCCCAGCAGCGCCTTGGCGGCATACATCGTCTCGCAATCGACCAGATCACCCGCGATCGCCGCAATGCTCGAACCCGCATCGACCTGCGAAATCGCGAGGAACGCGGCATCCCACGAGGCTTCGGTCAGGCGGCCGCCTTTACGGATATATGGCTTGTCGAGACGGCGACGGACCAGGCCGTCAACCGCATGGCGCGTCTTGTCGCTCGCCCATTCTTCGTTCACGTCCTCGTTGATCCGCGGCACGGCGCGAAGCACCTGGCGACCCCGGCTGTCGAGCCGGATGTTGGTGCCGACCGCGTCCATCACGTCGATCGTCAGCGTCTTGCGCAGTTCCCACGGACGCGCCTCGAACGCGTACGGCTTGGAGGTCAGCGCACCGACCGGGCAGAGATCGACGACGTTGCCCGACAGTTCGCTCGTCACGGCATGTTCGAGATAGGACACGATCTGCATGTCCTCGCCACGACCGATCGCGCCGATTTCCTCGACGCCCGCGACTTCCTCGGCAAAACGAATGCAGCGCGTGCACTGGATGCACCGCGTCATCACCGTCTTGACGATCGGCCCCATGTACTTCTCGGTGACCGCGCGCTTGTTCTCGTCATAGCGCGACTGGCCGCGCCCATAAGCGAGGCTCTGGTCCTGCAGGTCGCATTCGCCACCCTGATCGCAGATCGGGCAATCGAGCGGATGGTTGATCAGGAGGAACTCCATCACCCCTTCGCGCGCGTTCTTGACCATCGGCGAGTTGGTGAAGATCTCCTGCTTGTCCGCCGCCGGCAGCGCGCACGATGCCTGCGGCTTCGGCGGTCCGGGCTTCACCTCGACCAGGCACATGCGGCAATTGCCCGCAATGCTCAGGCGCTCATGATAGCAGAAGCGCGGGATTTCCTTGCCGGCGATCTCGCACGCCTGGAGCACGGTGGCACCAGCGGGCACTTCGACTTCGACGCCGTCGACTTTGACAATAGGCATTATTCAGCCGCTTCCATCATCGGGCTCAGCCCGCCGCCACGCTTCTCGGTGATCCGCCGCTCCATCTCGGGGCGGAAGTGCTTGATCAGGCCTTGGATCGGCCATGCCGCCGCATCGCCGAGCGCACAGATCGTGTGGCCCTCGACCTGCTTGGTCACCTGATACAGCGTATCGATCTCGGAAATGTCCGCGTCGCCGGTGCGCATCCGCTCCATCACGCGCCACATCCAGCCGGTGCCCTCGCGGCACGGCGTGCACTGGCCGCAGCTCTCATGCTTGTAGAAGTAAGAGAGACGGCTGATCGCGCGGACGATGTCGGTCGACTTGTCCATGACGATGATCGCCGCGGTGCCCAGACCCGAACCGACCTTCTTGAGGCCGTCGAAGTCCATCGGGCAGTCCATGATCTCGGCAGCCGGAACGAGCGGCACCGACGACCCGCCCGGGATGACCGCGAGCAGATTGTCCCACCCGCCACGGATCCCACCGCAATGCGTCTCGATCAGTTCGCGGAAGGTGATGCTCATCGCCTCCTCGACCACGCACGGCTTGTTCACATGCCCGCTGATCTGGAACAGCTTGGTGCCGCGATTGCCCTCGGCGCCGAAGCTCGCGAACCACTCGGGCGAGCGGCGCAGGATCGTCGGGACGACCGCGATCGACTCGACATTGTTGACCGTGGTCGGGCAGCCATAGAGCCCTGCCCCAGCCGGGAACGGCGGCTTGAGCCGCGGCTGGCCCTTCTTGCCCTCGAGGCTCTCGAGCATCGCGGTTTCTTCGCCGCAGATGTAGGCGCCCGCGCCGCGGTGGACGAAGACGTCGAAGTCATAGCCCGACCCGCTGGCATTCTTGCCGATCAGGCCCTTGTCATACGCCTCTGCGACCGCGGCGAAAAGGACTTCGGCCTCGCGGATGTATTCGCCGCGGATGTAGATGTACGCGGCGCGCGCGCGCATCGCATAGCCGGCGATCAGCGCGCCCTCGATGAGCTTGTGCGGATCGTGGCGAATGATCTCGCGGTCCTTGCACGAGCCCGGCTCGGATTCATCGGCGTTGATGACGAGGAAGTTCGGCCGGTCAGGCTTGGGCTCCTTCGGCATGAACGACCATTTGGTGCCGGTCGGGAAACCAGCACCACCACGGCCGCGCAAGCCCGATGCCTTGACCGCGTCGATCAGAGCATCCTGCCCGCGCGCCATCAGGCCCTTGGTGTCGTCCCAATCGCCACGCTTGATCGCGGCCTGGAGGTTCCACGGCTGGAAGCCGTAGACGTTGGTGAAAATGCGGTCCTTATCGGCGAGCATCAGGCCCACTCCCCCCGATAGTCATGGTTCTCGTCGACCATCGCGACGAGGTTGGTCGGGCCGCCTGCCGCGCAGCTGTCGCGCCGCCCGGTCTGCGATCCAGGCGTGACCGGCGTGCCGTTGGCAAGCGCCTCGAGCAAGGCGCTCGTCCGGTCGTAATCGAGATCTTCGAAATTATCGTCGTTGATCTGGACCATCGGCGCATTGGCGCAGGCGCCCAGGCACTCGACTTCGGTCAGCGTGAACATGCCGTCCGGGGTCGTGCGCCCCTTGATCAGCCCCTTGTTCTTGCAAGCCGCCAGAACATCGTCGCTGCCGCCGAGCAGGCATGGCGTCGTGCCGCAGACCTGGACGTGGAAGCGGCCAACCGGCGCCATGTTGAACATCGTGTAGAAGGTCGCGACCTCATAGACGCGCATGTACGGCACGCCGATCTGGCGCGCGACGAACTCGATCACCGGAACGGGCAACCAGCCCTGCGTCTGCGTCTCTTCGCCGACCTGACGCTGCGCCAGATCGAGGAACGGGATCGACGCGGATTGCTCGCGGCCCTTAGGATAGCGACCGAGGATCTCGTTCGCCTTCTTCTGGTTCTCGTCGTTCCACGCGAACGCGCCCCAGCGGGCGCGGGTCTCGGCTTCGTCGGGGATCTTGGGGGCTTCAGCCATTATCGGTCACATTCACCAAAAACGATATCCATCGCGCCGAGGATCGCCGTCGTATCCGCGAGCATGTGGCCCTTCGACATGAAGTCCATCGCCTGCAGATGCGAGAACGCCGTCGGGCGGATCTTGCAGCGGTACGGCTTGTTGCTGCCATCGGCGACCAGATACACGCCGAACTCGCCCTTGGGGCTTTCGGTCGCGACATAGACGTCACCCGCCGGCACGTGGAAGCCTTCGGTGTACAGCTTGAAGTGATGGATCAGCGCTTCCATCGACCGCTTCATTTCGGCACGCTTGGGGGGCACGACCTTGCGATCGAGCGACGCAATCGGCCCCTCGGGCATGTCGCGGAGGCACTGCTTCATGATCTTCGCGGACTGACGGACTTCTTCGACGCGCACCATGAACCGGTCATAGCAATCGCCCCGCGTACCGACCGGCACGTCAAACTCCATCCGGTCGTACACGTCATACGGCTGCGACTTGCGCAGATCCCAGGCGATGCCCGAACCGCGGATCATCGGGCCGGAGAAGCCCCATTTGATCGCATCGTCACGGCTGACCACCGCGATATCGACGTTGCGCTGCTTGAAGATGCGGTTGTCCGCGACGAGCGAAATCGCATCCTCGAACAAACGCGGCAGGCGCGTGTCGAGCCAGTCAGCGATGTCGGCGAGCAGCTTGACCGGTGCGTCCTGATGAACGCCGCCCGGCCGGAACCACGCCGCATGCATCCGCGCGCCCGAAATCCGCTCGTAGAAGTTCATGCAATCCTCGCGGATCTCGAACAGCCACAGGTTCGGGGTCATCGCGCCGACGTCCATGACGTGCGAGCCCAAGTTGAGCATGTGGTTCGAAATGCGCGTCAGTTCAGCAAACAGCACGCGAAGATACTGTGCGCGGATCGGCACTTCGAGATCGAGCAGCTTCTCGACCGCGAGCACATAGCTGTGCTCCATGCAGAGCGGCGAGCAATAGTCGAGCCGGTCGAAATACGGCAGCGCCTGCATGTAGGTCTTATATTCGATCAGCTTCTCAGTGCCGCGATGGAGCAGCCCGACGTGCGGATCGACGCGTTCGACGATTTCGCCGTCAAGCTCCATCACGAGACGAAGAACGCCGTGCGCGGCGGGATGCTGCGGTCCGAAGTTGATCGTGTAATTCTGGATCTCGACGTCGCCGACCTCGGGCTTTTCGCCGTCGGTGTGACGTTCGAGCTGATCGAGATACTCGCTCACTGGTTCTGTCCTCCACCAGATCCGCCGCCGCTGCCGGGGCTCGGCATGACGGCTGGATCGGCCGGCTTTTCACCTGCTCCGGGGCCGGACTTACCCGCGCCGGATTGGCTGGTGTTTTCGGTAACCTTCGGGTCGCTCGGCGCCTGAGTCGGCGATGATGCCGCATCGGCCTTGACGATGTCGTCAGCCTTTAGCGGCGTCGGGGCGCCCTTGGCCTCCGGAACCTTCGCCTTCTCGTCGCCCGGGAGCACGTATTCGGCGCCCTCCCACGGGCTCATGAAGTCGAAGCTGCGGAAATCCTGCGCCAGTGCAACAGGTTCATAGACCACGCGCTTGGCTTCCTCGGAGTAGCGCAGTTCGACATAGCCCGTCAGCGGGAAGTCCTTGCGCTGCGGATGCCCACGGAATCCGTAATCGGTCAGGATTCGACGCAAGTCCGAATTGCCCGAGAACAGCACGCCGTACATGTCGTACACTTCACGCTCGAGCCAGCCCGCGACCGGCCAGATGCCCGTGACGGAAGGCACAGGCTTCTCATCGTCGGTCTGGACGTGCACGCGGATGCGGTGGTTGCGCGTCAGCGACAACAGGCAATAGACGACCTCGAACCGCTCGACACCGCGGTCGGGATAATCGACGCCCGCGATTTCCATGAGCTGCTGATATTCAAGCCCCGGCGTGTCGCGCAGCGCGATCATCGTCTCGACCAGCGAGACGCGATCGACGTGCAGCGCGACTTCGCCAACCGCATCGAGCGAATGCAGCAGACGGCCACCAAGCGCCGCAGCCGCCGCATCGATCACGCCGTCATTGGCGACATAGGCAGGTGCCGGCGCCTTCATCGTTCGATCGTCCCGACGCGACGGATCTTCCGTTGCAACTGCATGATCCCATACAGCAACGCTTCCGCGGTCGGCGGGCAGCCGGGAACATAGATGTCGACCGGAACGATCCGGTCACAGCCACGAACGACAGAATAGCTGTAGTGGTAATAGCCGCCACCATTGGCACACGAGCCCATCGAGATGACGTACTTCGGCTCGGACATCTGGTCATAGACCTTGCGAAGCGCCGGGGCCATCTTGTTGCACAGCGTGCCCGCGACGATCATCACGTCCGACTGGCGCGGTGACGCGCGTGGCGCGGCGCCGAAGCGTTCGAGATCGTAGCGCGGCATGTTGACGTGGATCATCTCGACCGCGCAGCACGCGAGCCCGAAGGTCATCCACCACAGCGAGCCCGTACGCGCCCACTGGAACAGGTCCTCGGTCGACGTGACGAGGAAACCCTTGTCGCCAAGCTCGCCGTTCAGATCGTTGAAGAACGCGGCGTCGGGCTTGACCAGATCCTGGCCCGGCAGGCCAGTCGTCGGATGAGTGAGTTCTACTCCCATTCGAGAGCTCCCTTCTTCCACGCGTAAACAAGGCCGAGCGCGAGTTCGGCAATAAACAGCATCATCGAGCCCCACGCGACCCAGCCGAGCTGGAACACGCTGACCGCCCACGGGTATAGAAACGCCGCTTCGAGATCGAAGATGATGAACAGGATCGCGACCAGATAGAACCGAACGTCGAACTGGCTGCGCGGATCTTCGAATGCGGGAAAGCCGCATTCATATTCGGACAGTTTCTCCGCGGTCGGTTTGTGCGCCCCGGTCAGGCGCGCAACGAGCATCGGCAGAAACACGAACGCGCTGGACAGCACGAGCGCGACGCCGAGGAACAGCAGGATCGGCAGATATTGTGACAGGTCAACCAAGGGTGTTCTCGCATGTGCGAAGGGATGCCGAGGGCTTTAGGACCATGGGCTTTTAGGGGCAAGGGTTGCGGGTGTGAGAATGAATCGCAACAGGCGTTTGGAAGGGGTTTCTAACAGCGCCGTAACACCGCCGACTAACTTCCGTCATTCTCGCGCAGGCGGAAATCTCTTGATGCAGCGGCGGCAAGGGCGACCGAGGCCAGCGAGTATGGATCCCCGCCTGCGCGGGGATGACGGAGTCGGGGAGCGCAACCGCACCCCCGCCCCTCAGCGCAGCGCGCCGGCCAGCAGTTTGTGGAGCCGGGTTTGCAACCCGTCGTTCGCCGCGAGGAACTCGCTGCGTTCCATCATCTTCTCACCGCCGCGGAAGTCGGTGACGAATCCGCCCGCTTCCTTGACCAGCAACAAGCCGGCCGCAGCATCCCACGCCTTGAGACCCGATTCCCAATAGCCGTCGTACCGTCCGGCCGCGACCCAGGCGAGATCGAGCGCGGCCGATCCCATCCGCCGGATCCCGGCGACTTCAGGCGCGATCGCGCCGAAGATGCGCGACCATTCGGCGAAATTGCCGTGGCCGAGGAACGGGATTCCCGTCGCGATCAGCGAGTCGGCAAGGTCACGCCGTGCCGAAACGCGCAACCGCTGTTCCTGCACCCACGCGCCCCGGCCCTTCTCGGCCCAGAACGCTTCGTCTGTGATCGGCTGATAGACCATCGCCGAGGTGATCTCGCGCTTGCCGTTGGGCATCGGCTCCTCGACCGCAATCGAGATCGCGAAATGCGGGATGCCGTGGAGGAAGTTGGTCGTGCCATCGAGCGGATCGACGATGAAGCGCGGCTTGTTGGGGTCGCCGGCGACTTCGCCGCGCTCTTCCATCAGGAAGCCCCAGTCGGGGCGTGCGCGCGACAGTTCCTCGTAGAGCGTCTGCTCGGCGCGCTGGTCGGCGATCGTCACGAAATCGGCCGGGCCCTTGCGGCTGACCTGCAGCTGCTGAACCTCGTTGAAATCGCGGCGCAAGCGCGGGCCGGCCTTGCGGGCGGCGCGATCGATGACGGTCATCAGACCGGAATGGGAGGGCATATCTTTTTCTTTCTTCTCCCTCTCCCCGCTTGCGGGGAGAGGGTCGGGGAGAGGGGCAGTACAGTGCGGGGCGCTACGATACTGCCCCTCTCCCGTCCTCGCTTCGTTCGGCCACCCTCTCCCCGCATGCGCGGAGAGGGAGAAGCGTTATTCGGCGCGCTTCACATAAGTCTGTTCGTAGACATCGACGACGATCCGCGTCCCTGCGCCGATATGCGGCGGGACCATCACGCGGACGCCATTCTCAAGGATCGCGGGCTTGTAGCTCGACGAGGCGGTCTGCCCCTTCACCACCGCATCCGCCTCGACGATCAACGCCTCGATGGTGTCGGGGAGCTGCACCGAGATCGGGCGCTCCTCCCACAATTCCATCACGACATCCATGCCGTCCTGCAGGAATGCCGCCGCGTCCCCGAGAATGTCCGCGTCGAGCGTGATCTGCTCGTAATTGATCTTGTCCATAAAGGTCAGCGTGTCGCCCTCGCGGAACAGGAACTGGAAGTCGACCGTGTCGAGCCGGACCTTCTCGAGGCTCTCGGCCGAGCGGAAGCGGACGTTGTTCTTGCGGCCGTCGATCAGGTTTTTCAGCTCGACCTGCATATAAGCGCCGCCCTTGCCGGGCTGGGTGTGCTGGATCTTCACCGCACGCCAGATGCCGCCTTCATATTCGAGAATGTTGCCGGGACGGATTTCGACCGCGTTGATCTTCATGGGGTGAGCCTGCGTTGCAAAGAGCCAAAGAGGAGACGCATTTATGCGCCTCCGTGGCGCGAGGCCTTAGCCGGGCAGCGGCTTCCCGGCAAGATAGGGGAACGGATCGACGTCGGTCCCCTCGTACCAATTTTGCGCGGGATCGGTTCGGGTCAGGCCGAAATGAAGATGATAATTCCCTGCCCCCGCGTTGCCGGTATCCCCGACATATCCCAGCAGCTGACCGTTGGCGATCGACTGCCCCTCGTGCAATCCGGGCGCATATGCGGCGAGGTGCGCATAATAATGCGTCCACGTCCGTGCCGGGGATCGAACATAGACGGTGATGCCCCCTGCACCACTATTCCACAATTTCTCGACCACCCCCGGCGCGGCTGCAACCACTGGCGTATTAGCAGCAGCCATCACGTCGGTGCCATGATGCTCGCGTGCGCCGTCTTCGCGCGCGTCGCCCCAGGAATCGTGAATGTCGCTCCGCGCAACACCCGACACCGGCATACCGAGCAGGATTGCCCTGCCCCGCCCCGCGCCAATATCAACCGGTTGCGGCTGCCATCGTACTGCCAGCCGCAACCGCGCGAGTGGCCCTTGCGCAGTTTCAGGCATTCCCGCCGGCGCGTCCGGCAACAGGACCAGCGCGCCAATCCAGAGCCCGACGACCGCAACCAGCAGCCCGAGCGCGAGCAAACCGAACCGCCGCATACCGAAGCCCGATCAGCTCTGGAACACGGCCGGCGTACCGGGCTTGACCATCATCGCGAGTCGCGCGGCATCCCAGTTGGTCAACCGGATGCAACCGTGGCTTTCCGCCCGCCCGATCGTCTCGGGAGAAGGCGTGCCGTGTATGCCGTAATGCGGCTTGGACAAATCAAGCCAGACAACACCGACCGGACCATTCGGCCCCGGGGGAAGGAGCGCCTGCTTGGCGCTCTTCTTCGCGTCCCAGAACAGGTCCGGGTTGAAGTGGAACTCGGGGTTATACGACGCGCCCTTCACCTTCCACGTCCCGATTGGAAGCGGATCATGCGTGCTCCCCATGGTCGCCATGAACTGCGCGACCAGCTTTCCGTCCTTGTCGAGTACGCGCAGAACTTCCTTCGACTTCGAAACGACGATTTTTGCCCCGACCGGCTGGGTCGAGTCGACGTTGAGGTCCGTGAGTGTCTTGCGCCATGCCTCGGGCAGCTTGGCGTCGTAGGCGCGCCCCGTCGTGATGGCGTTGGGAACGACGATCTGCGTTCCGGCGGTCAGCTTCGTATTTGGGCTGTTGAGTTCGAGCAGCACCGCAGGGGTCGTGTGGAACATCTCGCCCAGCTTCTCCATCACGGTCTTGTATCCGAGCGCGGGGAGCTTCGACTGGAGTGCCGGGTCCTTCGGCAACGGGTTGGTGTAGGGCCCTGCAAGGATTGCATCATTCAGCGTGATCCGCTGCGTCGGGCGAAACGCCCGATGCGGATACAGCGCCTGCAGCGTTTTCTGATCAAGCTTGCCAGTCTTGGGCAACCCCTGCACTTCCTGAAAACCGTTCAGCGCCGCCGCGAGCGACTTGCCTTCGCGTCCGTCGAGGACCCCCGGCGAAAACCCTAGATGGTCGAGAATCACCTGCGCGTGAAGGATCGACAGATCGAGCCGGGTCGGGGTCGACGGATTGGCCTGAGGCGCATTTGTTCCTGCCGCGGTGGCACTCATGAGACCAACCGGGGCCAAGGCCAGACAAGCCAATCCGGTGAAGGTTTTTAGCACGGTTTCAGTCCCCTACATGCAACGCCATGGACATAACGACAGATCGACCACTTGGCTCCGTTACGAATACGAAATGTCTGGAGCCGCTTTCCCGGCGCGCTGTTCTGGGCGGCGCGATCATGGGCGCTACGGCCATGGCGCTGCCCCTACCCGCCATGGCCAAGGGGATCGAATGGCGGCTTGCGATCCGCAACGTCCACACCAACGAGACGGTTGATGCGGTGTTTGCACGATCGGGTCAGTTCGTGGCCGCGGGACTTGCCGAACTGAACCACGGCCTGCGCGATTGGCGCACCGGCGAAACGATCGGAATGGACCGCCGCCTGCTCGCTCTGCTGGTCTCGCTTCGACAGAAGCTGGAACTCAGTGGCAATCGCAAGATCGACCTGATCTCCGGCTATCGGTCACCCAAGACCAATGCCCGGCTCCGGTCTGCGGGTGGCAAGCACACCGGCGTCGCCCATATGAGCCAGCACATGCTCGGCAAGGCGACCGACATCGTCGTGCCGGGCGTTTCGCTCGACCGCCTGCGGGGCGCAGCGCTTGCCCTGGGTGGCGGGGGTGTCGGCTATTATCCGCGCGATGGTTTCGTCCACGTCGACACCGGACGGGTACGGCACTGGTAGGCTGTCCATCCCGTTTGCCCTGAACGCCGTCGAGAGGTCGACCCTGCTCAGCGCAAACGGAGGGATCCGTAGCCAGCTGGCACCGGTTCGTTACCGGGCCAGTGCCGCCTCGAATGCTTGCACTGCGGCGGCTTCATCCCCGCCCCAGACGGCGTGTGACACGGCGAGGAAGTCCGCTCCCGCCGTGACGAGGGCCGGCGCAGTAACCGGCGTGATCCCGCCGATCGCGACGCACGGGATTTCGAACACGGTCGACCACCAGCTGAGCAAAACGGGATCAGCGACATGTTCGGTCGTTTTCGTCACCGTCGGATGGAACGCGCCGAACGCAACATAGTCCGCCCCCGCCTCGCCGGCTTCCATCGCAAGATGGCGGCTGGCGTGACACGTAACGCCGATCTGCGCCGCCGCACCCAGTTCGCTGCGGGCTTCCTGCGGATCACCGTCCCCCTGCCCGAGGTGCACGCCGTCCGCACCAAGGCGCTTGGCCAATGCGATGCTGTCGTTGACGATGAACGCGACGTCGGCATCCGCGCATATCCGCTGCAACGGCTCGGCAAGCGCAGCCGCGCTGTGCTGGTCGATGTCCTTCACGCGGAACTGGAACGCGGCGACAGGCCCCGCCTCGAGCGCGCGCTTCAGCCGATCGGGAAACGCGCCGCCGACGTCCAGCGGCGAGACGAGATACAGCTGACACGGTGGGCGCCGGTAGTCGCGCTGGAATTGCGCACCGAAATTGGGGTCGAGCGGGCCGAGCGGGTCTTCAATGTCCATGCGCTGCCGATAGCGCCGCGATCGCGGCATGGAAAGCCACGGGATCATCAAGCTTGTGCGCAATCGCCGATACAGGCGTGCCGCGACGATGCTGGACCGGCGGGTCGAGGTCGAGCCAGACATTCGGCCAACCGATCAGTGCGAAGTTGACGACGCCCCGCTGCTTAAGTGTGGCGGCATCCCAAGTCCGGCCTTTCCCGGCGATCTGCGCGACGGGACCGTCAGCGATTTCAGGAACCCCGTCCGCATCATCAGCACGTCAGCCGTCAAAACGACCGGCAACCGTTTGAACGACCGCAACAGCAACGTGAGATCAAGAACCGCGGCAACGTCGACGACGCCGACGAGGATCGCGACGGTCCACCCGAACGCCGCGACCAGCACTAGATGCACGACGAGCATCTCGACCACCGCGATCCCGAGCAGCACGCCTATCATCGGACCGAGGCTCCGATGATAGGCGAACGCCGCTGTGTCTTACGCCTCGCCCTTGTAGATCGCGATGATCTTGGCGAGCATTTCCAGTGCCTCCGCGCGCGGGCGCTGGAAGGTGTTGCGGCCGATGATCGACCCGTTGCCACCGCCTGCGAGAATGTCGCGCGCATCCTGATAGACCGCATCCGACCCCTTGGACGCACCACCCGAGAAGACGACGATCCGGCGTCCGGCGAAGCTCGACTGCACGACGTGACGGACACGGTCCGCCTGGTTGGACCAGTCGGTGCCCTCGTACATCGGCTTGGCGTCCTTCTGCTCGATATGATCGCTCGGCAGCTTCACCTTGATGATGTGCGCGCCCAGCAATGCCGCCATGTGCGCGGCATAGGCACCGACATCGAGCGCGAGCTCGCCCGACTTGGGCAGCATCCCGCCGCGCGGATAGGACCAGATGACGGTTGCGATGCCGACCGACTTGGCCTCGGCGGACATTTCGCGGATCTGGCCGATCATGTCGAACAGATCGTCCGACCCCGGATAGATGGTAAAGCCGATCGCGGCACAACCCAGGCGGACCGCATCCTCGACCGAGGCGGTTACGGCCTGATTGGCACCCTGCGCCCAGCTGTTCGAGCTGTTGACCTTGAGGATCGTCGGGATCTGCCCAGCGAACGTCCCTGCGCCTGCTTCGAGCATCCCGAGCGGCGCGGCATAGGCCGAAAGCCCTGCGTCGATCGCGAGCTGATAGTGGTAATGGGGGTCGTATGCAGCGGGGTTGACCGCGAAACTGCGCGCCGGGCCATGTTCGAAGCCCTGGTCGACAGGCAGGATAACGAGCTTGCCGGTCCCGCCCAGCTTGCCCTGCATCAGGATGCGGCCAAGGTTGGTCTTGGTTGCGGGACTGTCCGATTCGTACTTGTCGAGAATGGCTTGGACGGCTGGCGTCATGGTTTGGGTCCTCCACGAGAATGTTTGGCGGCGTGATACCCAGCCGCCCGCGCGACTGCAACGCGCCATTCCCTCAGCGAGGCCAATTCAGCGGCTTAGCTCTTGCTATTTCAGGCGGGGCAGCGTTTTCGCGCTCCGATGAGCCAAGCCGACACCCACGATCTCTCACCCGCAGTAACGCTGCTCATGGCGGTCGCCTGCGGGGCGATGGTTGCCAACCTGTATTACGCACAGACGCTGATCGAACAGATCGGGGTCGACATCGGCCTGTCCGCGGGATTGGCGGGGACGATCGTGACGCTGACGCAGTTGGGCTACGGACTGGGGCTCGCGTTCATCGTGCCATTGTCGGATCTGGTCGAGAACAAACGCCTTATTCTCATTTCGACCGCGGGCGCAGTGCTCGGCTCGCTCGGGATCGCGCTCGCGAAAGGCCCGGTGACGTTCCTCGCCGCAGCCTTGGTGACGGGGGTTTGCTCAGTCGGCGTACAGGTCCTCGTGCCGCTCGCCGCGAAGCTCAGCAGCCAGGCGCGGCAAGGCCGCACGATCGGACTGGTGATGAGCGGCCTGTTGACCGGCATCATGCTCGCGCGCCCGATCGCCAGCTTCGTCGCCGGATTGGCAGGGTGGCGCGCGATGTTCTTCCTGTCCGCCGGGATCACCGCACTGGTCGGCGTCGCGCTGCTGACGATGCTGCCTGCGCGACGCCCCGACAGCACATTGCGTTATGGTGCGCTGCTGGCATCGTCGGTCGACCTGCTGCGACGCTATCCCGTGCTGCGGTTGCGCGCCGCCTATCAGGCGTTGCTGTTCATCGCGTTCAACATGTTCTGGACCGCAGCGCCGATCGTGCTGACCCAGCGGTTCGGGCTTGGCGCGAACGGCGTCGCGCTGTTCGCGCTAGCCGGTGCAGGCGGCGCGCTGATCGCCCCCGTCGCCGGATGGCTGGCGGACCACGGGCTGTCGCGCAGCACGACGTTCGGGGGGCTCATGCTGTTGACGTTGTCGTTCCTCGGATCCGACATGGTCGTCGCCGCGGGTAGCCTGATCGCATTCGGGGTCAGCGCGGTGCTCATCGATGCGGCGGTGCAACTCAACCAGATCTCGGGGCAGCGGATCATCTTCGGGCTGGACCCCAATGCCGGCGGACGGATCAACGCTGCTTATATGACGATCGTCTTCGTCTTCGGTGCGACGGGATCGGTGATTGGCAGCGCCAGCGTGGCGTCGGGCGGATGGGGCCTGACCAGTGTGATCGGCGCTGCGATCGGCGGAGTCGGATTGACCTTGTTCCTGCTGTTCGATCGGCGACGGCCCGAAAACCCATAAGCAGTCGCGCTGCCCGGTATCGTGATGACCGCGGTCTCGGCAAACCCCCTTGGAACGCGCTCGCTTCCTGCTAAACGCTGGCGCGATGACCCTGCTTTCCGACACCACCCCGCCGCTCGCGCAGGCCAACAGCCTGCGCCAGCAACCCGATGACAACGGGCATTTCGGCCAGTTCGGTGGCCGCTACGTCGCCGAGACGCTGATGCCGCTCGTGCTAGAGCTCGACCAAGCGTATCGCGCGGCCAAGGCCGACCCGGCTTTTCAGGCGCAGTTCGACGATCTGCTGGAACATTATGTCGGCCGCCCGAGCCCGCTGTACTATGCCGAACGCCTGACCGAGACGCTGCGCGAGTCCGCAGCCGAGGGGAAAGGCGCGCAGATCTGGTTCAAGCGCGACGAACTCAACCACACCGGCGCGCACAAAATCAACAATTGCATCGGGCAGATCCTGCTTGCGATGCGGATGGGCAAGACGCGGATCATCGCCGAGACCGGCGCGGGTCAGCACGGTGTCGCCACCGCAACGGTCTGTGCGCGCTTCGGTCTGCCGTGCGTGATCTACATGGGTGCAAAGGACATTGCGCGGCAGGCCCCCAACGTGTTCCGCATGAAGCTGCTCGGCGCGGAAGTGCGCCCGGTGACGAGCGGCTCGCATTCGCTCAAGGACGCGATGAACGAAGGGATGCGCGACTGGGTCGCGAACGTCCACGACACCTTCTACATAATCGGCACCGCCGCAGGGCCCCATCCCTATCCGGAACTCGTTCGCGACTTCCAGAGCGTAATCGGCAAGGAAGCGCGCGCGCAGATGCTGTCGCGGATCGACCGCCTGCCCGACCTGCTCGTCGCGGCGATCGGTGGCGGGTCGAACGCGATCGGGCTGTTCCACCCGTTCCTCGACGACGCAGACGTCAAAATGCTGGGCGTCGAAGCGGCGGGTCGCGGGCTCGACAAGGAACATGCGGCATCGCTTGCCGGCGGCGCGCCGGGCATCCTTCACGGCAACAAGACCTATTTGCTGCAGGACGAGGACGGCCAGATCACCGAGGCGCATTCGATCTCGGCGGGTCTCGACTATCCGGGCATCGGCCCCGAGCATAGCTGGCTGCACGAGATCGGGCGGGTCGAATATACCGCGATCGGCGACACCGAGGCGCTGGATGCGTTCCAGCTGCTGTGCCGCACCGAAGGCATCATCCCCGCGCTCGAACCGGCCCACGCGATCGCCGCAGTCGCCAAGCGCGCGCGCGATATGGATCGCGACCAGATCATCCTCGCCAATCTGTGCGGGCGTGGCGACAAGGACATCTTCACCGTCGCGGAAGCGCTCGGGGTGGCGATTTGAGCGCGCGTGGGAGCGGCCTTTCGGACGTCGTCACCGCTGCGGTGGTCGGTGCGGTCGTCGCGCTGATCGTGCGTGAGGTCAGTGCGTTCGGCATCGACGTCCAGCGCTGGACGCTGCACGTCCCACGTGCGCTGGACTCGGCGAAGATTGGTGCGATTGCGGGAGCCGCGAGCAACCTCTTCGGCAACTGGAGGTCGGGACGATGACTCCAGTTGCTGGAACCCGCCTTTCCGCCGCCTTTGCCAAGGGCCACCCCGCGCTTGTCGCGTTCGTCACTGCGGGCGACCCCACCCCCGCCGCCACCGGCGCGATCCTCGACGCGCTTGTCGAGGGTGGTGCCGACGTGATCGAGCTCGGCATGCCGTTCACCGATCCGATGGCCGATGGTCCCGCGATCCAGGCCGCGAACATCCGCAGCCTGCTCGCGGGCACGCGCACCGCAGATATCCTCGGCATCGCCAAGGCTTTCCGTACACGGCACCCGGATACGCCGCTGGTGCTGATGGGCTATGCCAACCCGATGACGATCCGCGGTGGCGACTGGTTCGCTGCCGCCGCGCGTGATGCGGGCGTGGACGGCGTGATTTGCGTCGATATCCCACCCGAGGAAGACGCCGAACTCGGGCCATCGCTTCGCGCCGCCGGGATCGATCCGATCCGGCTCGCCACCCCGACGACCGACGCGGCGCGCCTGCCCGCGGTGCTCGATGGCGCGAGCGGCTTCGTCTATTACGTCTCGGTCGCCGGGATCACCGGTCTGCAACAGGCAGTCCAAGGATCGATCGAAGCCGCCGTCGCGCGTCTGAAAGCATCGACCGACTTGCCGATCGCGGTCGGCTTCGGCGTTCGTACGCCGGATCAGGCGGCGGCCATCGCGAAGGTCGCGGACGGCGTCGTCGTTGGCTCGGCGATCGTAGAACTGGTCGCGCAGCATGGCGCGGCTGCGCCCGACGCGGTGCGCAGCTATATCCAATCCCTGTCGACGGCCGTCCACGCCGCCCGCAAAGGAGTTCCCGCATGACCTGGATCACCAGCGTCCGCAACGCGCTCTCGCTCGTCGTCCCGATCAAGAAGGAGACGCCCGACACGCTCTGGCACAAGTGCAAGGGCTGCGGACAGATGCTGTTCGTCAAGGAGCTGGAAGACAATCTCCACGTCTGCCCGCATTGCGACCACCACGAACGGATCGGGCCGATCCTGCGCTTCCAATATGTCTTTGATGCTGGCTCTTACACGATCGTCCCGCTCCCCAAGGTCCCCGACGACCCACTCAAGTTCCGCGATACCAAACGCTATGTCGACCGGATCAAGGCGGCGCGCGCAGCAACGTCCGAGGGCGATGCGCTGATCACCGCGCGCGGGACGATCGATGGCCGTCGTGCGGTCATCGGTGTCCAGGACTTCGCATTCATGGGCGGATCGATGGGTCTGGCGGTCGGCGAGGCGTTCGTGCGCGGGGTCGAGACCGCGATCCAGGACAATTGCCCGTACATCATCTTCACCGCTGCCGGCGGTGCGCGGATGCAGGAGGGCATTCTCTCACTGATGCAGATGCCGCGCGCGACGGTGGCGATCCAGATGCTGCACGATGCGGGGCTGCCCTATATCGTCGTGCTGACCGATCCGACCACGGGTGGCGTGACCGCCAGCTATGCGATGCTGGGCGACGTTCAGATCGCCGAACCGGGCGCGTTGATCGGCTTTGCCGGGCAACGCGTGATCGAGCAGACGATCCGCGAGAAACTGCCCGACGGGTTCCAGCGCGCCGAATATCTGCTCGAACACGGCATGATCGACATGGTGAAGCACCGCCGCGACCTGCGCACGACGCTCGCGAGCCTGATCGACTATCTCGGCAGCAAGAGCGCAGCGGCGTAAATCTCCCTCTCCCCGCTTGCGGGGAGAGGGCAAGCGAGGCGAAGCCGAAGCGAGGGAAAGGGGCAGTACGGTTGGGGTGGCGTGCTGGACCGCCCCTCTCCCCGGCCCTCTCCCCGCAAGCGGGGAGAGGGAGAAGAAGATGGACCACGCCGTCTCCACTGACACCGCCGTTCAGGCACAGCTCGACCGGTTGTGGGCGCTGTCCCCCGGTGCCGACATCCTCGGTCTCGAACGGATCACGCTCCTGCTCGACCGACTTGGCAACCCGCAGGACCGCTTGCCGCCGGTGTTCCACGTCGCCGGCACCAACGGCAAGGGATCGACCTGTGCGTTCCTGCGCAGTGCGCTCGAAGCCGCGGGATACACGGTCCACGCCTACACCAGCCCACACCTCGTCCGCTTCAACGAACGCATTCGCGTCGCGGGGCAACTGATCGACGATGCGATGCTTGCCGCACTCCTCGCCGAAGTCCTCGATGCGGGCGGCGACATCGGCGCAAGCTTCTTCGAAGTCACCACCGCCGTCGCGTTTCTCGCCTTCGCACGCACCCCGGCGGATGCGTGCGTGATCGAGGTCGGCCTTGGGGGACGGCTTGACGCGACCAATGTCATTGCGCACCCGCTCGTGACCGGTATCGCCCAACTCGGGATCGATCACCAAAGCTTCCTCGGCGACAGTGCGGTCGGGATCGCAGGCGAGAAAGCGGGAATCGCCAAATCCGGTGCGGCGCTCGTCACGATGCATTACGAACCCGACCTTGCGGCGCGTGTTGCGCAGGTTGCGATGCAGGCGGACGCGCCGGTGGTCGCCCTCGGTACGTCCTGGCACATGTCGACCGACGCGACGACCCTGCGGTACGAAGACGCCGTCGGGAGCGTCCATATTCCGCTCCCCGCGATGGCCGGGCCGCATCAACCGGGCAATTTGGCGTTGGCGATCGCGATGATACGCCACCAGAAGCTGTTACCGGTGCCGGAGGAAGCCTTTGCCCACGCCGCGCGTAAGACACATTGGCCCGCCCGCATGCAACGGCTCCACCCCGGGCCCCTCGTCAATCTGCTCCCGCCCGGTAGCCAGCTGTGGCTGGACGGCGGGCACAACCCCGCGGCAGCGGGAGCGATCGCTGCAACGATGCGGGAGATCGCCACACCCGGCATCGGACGAAGCGACGTCCATCTTGTTCTCGGGATGCTGTCGAACAAAGATCCGGCCGGGTTACTGAGCCCGTTCGCGGAGATCGCAACGACGCTTCACGCGGTCCCGATCGCGAACCACGAACACCACGCGCCGCACGCACTCGCGACGGTCGCACATACGCTCGGGATCGCGGCGCACACCGCCGACGGCATCGCCGATGCCTTACGCGATATCGTCGAGATCGCCGATGTGGCCGAGCCGCCGATCGTGCTGATCTTGGGTTCGCTCTACCTCGCGGGTGAAGTGCTCCGCGCGAACGGCGAACTGCCGGACTGACCGATATTATTGCGATTGACTTGCAATAGCGACTGGAAGAGGATGCTTCCACCCCCACGGAGCATCCCCTTATGACTGCGAATCATTCCGCTGCGCTCGCCCTGCCTGCTGCCCTCCCGCACCTGCTGCCGGAGGATCCAAACGCGCGACTGTTGTTGTTCGCCTTCCGACGGATGGGCGCGCACGGCCTCAAGGACGCGCATGCCGCGCAGGCGTTGATGCAGGCGTTCGGCACCGAGTTCCGCCGTCCGCTGACGCTGCTGCGCGCGATGATGGCGGACATTGCCGGCGGTGCATCCTGCGCGATCTCGATCGCACCGTGCTGCTGCCGCCGGATGACGCATGCCGAACACGCGATGCTGACGATCGTCGCGCGCGCGGAAACCGCACCCGACAGCGCGCACCTGTTGCTCGCCGACCTGATCGGCGCGCGCCAGCCCGATGGCGTGCTGGCGAGCATCACGGTCGTCGCACAAGCCTTCGCCGACGCGGGACGGCCGATTACCGCGGAGTGACGTCGCCCTCCGTCGCACCGATCGACGCATCGATCAGCCCGGCCCGGCTCATCCACCAGAACAGCAGCACCCCCGGCAGCGCAGCGAGCGTCGTGAGTAGGTAGAAGTTCACATAGCCCATAGAGTCGATCAGCCCGCCCGCGGTGGTCCCCGTCACGAAGCGCCCGACGATGCTCGCAGCCGCCGAAATCAGCGCATATTGCGCGGCGGTAAAGCGCGAATTGGTCAGCGCGGAGAAATAGGCGACCACGGTCACGCCGCCGATCCCGCTCGAGAAATTCTCGAACCCGATCGCGCTCGCCATGCCGAGGTTCGAATGCCCTGCCGCAGCAAGCCCGGCGAAGCTCAGGTTGGAAAGCATCATCAGCACCAACGATGCCAGCACCGAACGCTTGAGCCCGAGCCGCGTGTACAACATGCCGCCGACGAAGATGCCCACCATGAAGGCGAGAAACCCGACCCACACGTCGTAGAAAGCGATCTCGTCATTGGTGAACTGGAGCGAATCGAACAACAGCCGGAAAGTCAGGTTCGCCAGCGTGTCGCCAATCTTGTGAATCAGGATGAACAACAGCACCAGCACTGCGCCACGCCGCTGGAAGAACTGCAGGAACGGCCCGAGGATAGACGTGCCAAGGCTGGCGAGGCCGGGACGACGCTTCTCCGGCGCACGCCGGTTCGTCGGTTCGCCGCAGATCAGCCCCGCAAGCATGGCAGGCAAGGCGAAGGCCGCGCACACGAGATAGGCATTGGCCCAGCCGAACCGCGCTGCCACGACCAGCGCGACCGCCCCCGCCCCTGCCGACCCGAGCCGCCAGCCATATTGCGACATGCCCGATCCAATGCCCAACTGGCGTGGCTCGAGCAGTTCGATGCGATAGGCGTCGATCACGATGTCGAAGGTCGCGCCCGCTGCGCCGACCAGGATTGCGGCAACCGCGGTTGCAAAGATGTCCGCCTTCGGATCGATCAGCGCGAGATGCGCGACCGCCGCAATCACCAGCGTCCCCGCAACGAGCAGCCACGATACACGCTGGCCGAGCGCGCCGATCAGCGGCAACCGCACGCCATCGACGATCCACGCCCACAGCCATTTTAGATTATAGACGAGGAACGCCAGGCTGAATGCCGTGACGGTCGACTTGGTGATCCCGCTCTGCGCGAGGCGCGTCGTCAGCGTCGCGCCAATCATCGCGAACGGAAAGCCCGACGAAATCCCGAGCGCCAGTGCCGCCAACGGCGCTTTTTCGAAATACGGGCGGATGCCATCCGACCAGCTCGGGTCGCGCCCGCTCGTGCCATCCATGCGTATCGTGCCCCTGCCGCGTAAGTCGGTTGCCGTCGCGGGCGACCCTAACGTCTAAAACGCGCAGCGGAAGAGCGGACCGGATCGCGCCGTCCGCCGACGCGTCAGGCGGCCTTCGCGAACAGACTGAAGCCCGACGGCATGCGCTTGGGTGCCTTGCCGTCCAGCACCGCCTCGATCGCAGAGATCGACGCGAGCAGATCGCGTTGCGCATAGGGCTTGGCGAGACAGCCATTGGCGACCTCGCGCGCACCTTGCGGGCACTGACCCGTGACGAACAGGACTGCGATGCCCTTAGCATGCGCTGCATGGGCGACATCCACGCCGCTACCGTCCGCAAGACTGATGTCGAGAAGTACCAAGTCGAGTTCGACGCCGGAATCGATCACCGCCATTGCATCCGTGACGCGGTCGACCGTCGCAACGATCTCATATTCTGCATCCCGCAGACAATGTTCAGTATCGAACGCGACCAGCGGCTCGTCCTCGACGAGCAGCAGCTTGCAGATCCGCCGCTTTTTACGTCCGAACAGCATGTTCGGTGCCCCACCTTCTGTACCGCGCCGAAAATGGCGTCGTGCGTACCGCCCTCGTTACGCACCCGTGCCTTAACGCTCGACTACAAGATCGGGCGCAAATCTTTTTGTTCAACACACGAGGACGAATTTGGGTATCAGGGCGACGTGTCAAAATACCGTCCCCCAAAAACTGCCGCGCCGGGCGCCGCAACCACCCCTCGCGAGCGCGCCGAAGACGAGCAACGGATCGCCAAGCTGCTGGCCCGCGCGGGCATAGCTTCGCGCCGTGAAGTCGAACGCATGATCGCCGAGGGACGCGTCGCGCGCCACGGCGTCGTCATTGATACGCCCGCGACGATCCTCGCTTCGCTCGACGGCGTGACGGTCGACGGCAACCCCGTCGCCGCGCCAGCCGATGCGCGCCTGTTCCTCTACCACAAGCCGTCCGGGCTGCTCGTGACCGAGCGCGATCCCGCGGGCCGTCCGACGATCTACGATCGCTTGCCGCAGGATCTGCCGCGGCTGGTCCCGGTCGGTCGGCTAGATCTCAACACGGAGGGGCTGTTGCTTCTCACCACCGACGGCGAATTGAAGCGCCAGCTCGAACTGCCCGCGACCGGCGTGGAGCGTGCGTATCGTGCGCGCGCCTATGGCCAGGTGACGCAGGAGCAGCTCGAGGAACTGATCCACGGGATCGAGATCGAAGGTGTTCGCTACGGGTCGATCAACGCCAATCTCGAACGCCGCACCGGCGCGAACGTGTGGATCGAGATGATCCTGACCGAGGGCAAGAACCGCGAAGTTCGCCGTGTCTTGGAATTCCTCGGGCTCAAGGTCTCGCGCCTCATTCGCACGCGCTACGGGCCGTTCCTGCTCGGTGACCTGTCGCCCGGCGCGATCGGCGAGGTCCGCGCGCATGATGTTGCCGCGTTCCGTAAAGATCCCAAGCGGATGCTCCAGCCCGAGCGGATCAAGGGTCCGTCGGGGGATCGTCCCAAACCCCAGGCAACGCCTGTGCCCGAGCGTCCGCAGCGCAGCGCCCGCCCCGCGTCCCGCCCGAGCGCGACACGGATCACGCGCGCCGTTGCGAACGACAGCGATCGCGCAGCGTTCGCCGAGCCCCGCCGGGCGTCGGCCGACCCGCGGCGCGAGGGGATCGTCGTGACCAAGGCGCCCAAGGTAAAGCGCTTCTACGACGCCAAACCCAAGGCGGGTGCCCCCGCCGCGACAACCCCGGCGCGAACGCCCGACGGGCGCCCCGCGCGCGTGTTCAATCCCGAACTCGGCCGCAACGTCCGCGCCAAGACCCCACGCGGTGCCAGCAGCGACGCTTCGGCCCGACCATCTGCGCGTCCTGTCGGTGTACGTCCTAATGCTGCGCGGCCCGGTGCTGCCGGACCAGGGGCTGCTCGGCCCGGAACCGCGCGGCCGACCGGCGATCGCTCGACCCCTCGCCCGACCAACCCACGCCCACCACGGACTCGTAAGTAATGCGCATTATCGCCGGAGCATGGCGCGGCCGCCCGCTCGTCGCCCCCAAGGGAGACGCGACGCGTCCGACCGCGGACCGGGTTCGCGAGGCCCTGTTCTCGATGCTGGCAAGCCGTTTGGGCAGTTTCGAGGACCTGAGCGTTGCGGATCTCTTTGCGGGATCGGGCGCGCTGGGTCTCGAAGCGCTGTCGCGCGGTGCCGCGTCGTGCGTTTTCGTTGAACAGGACAAGCCAGCGCTCGACGCGCTCCGCACCAACATCGCCAAATTGTCCGCCAAGGCGGACGTCCGTGCGCAGTCGGTACTTGCGCTCGGCCATGCGGTCGCGCCGCTCGACCTGATTTTGATGGACCCGCCCTATGACAGCAATGCGGGCGCGGTCGCGCTCGACAAGCTCGCGCGGCTTGGCTGGGTCGGCGATGCGACGTGGATCAGCATCGAGACCGCCAAGCCCGACCGGATCGAAGTGGCAGGGTTCGTCGAGGACGTGACACGAGTCCACGGCAAGGCACGGCTGACGCTCCTGCGGCGGGGGTGAAGCCTTTAGGCAGGGCATTCAATACCCCTGCTGTTTCCCGCCAAAGCATGGCCGCTGCGAAACACACCTGTTCTCCCGCAAAGGCGGGAGTCCAGGAGTCGCGCGCACTGTAAGCCGCTGTTCTGCTCGACTCTGGATTCCCGCCTTCGCGGGGGAACGTCCGATGGCGAGGCTACCCGATCCGTCTCGCCAGACGACCCGCCCGAACGGGCGAAGACCACCTGCGAAGAGACCGCAGACAGCCCCCATCGCAATCACATTTTCGTGATCGCCACGAACAGGACGTACAGCCCGCCGGACAGCGCCATCGCCACCGGCAGCGTCAGCACCCACGCCAGTGCCATGTTGATGACGGTGCGTCCCTGCAGCCCGGCCCCGTTGGCGACCGAGGCACCGGCCACGCCTGACGACAGGATATGCGTTGTCGAAACCGGCAGGCCATAGACTTCCGCCGCCATGATCGTCCCTGCCGCGACGAGCTCAGCGGACGCGCCCATGCCGTACGTCAGGTGGGTCTTGCCGATCTTCTCGCCGACCGTGATGACGATCCGCCGCCAGCCGACCATCGTCCCCAACCCCAAGGCGAGCGCGACGGTGATCTTCACCCAGGTCGGGATGTAGCGCGTGCCCTTCTCGAGATTGGTCTGATAACCGGTAATCGCTTTGAGTTCGGGCTCGCTGAAGATCGCGGCCGCGGCCTTCTTGTCCTTGGTGGCGAGACGCGTGGTATCAAGCACCAAATACATGTCGTTGCGCAGATTGGGGGTCGCCGCCGCCGAGACCTTGTTGAGCGACCCGAACGCGCCGATCCGCTGGCCAAGATCGCGCGACAGCGACGACGCCGCCGCATATACGCGTGGGGTCGATGCCTTGCGTTCCTTGAGCGCGCCGGTCAGCACGTCGCGCGCCTCGTCTACCGTCGTCATGGTCGCGCCCGCGGCATGGACCGAGAACGCATTGGACGCAGCATTCGCGCTTGCGACGAACGCCGGCGTCTGGCTTTCGGGCATCGTGCGGTTGAGCGCGTAGGCGGTGGGTGCGCAGCCGATCAGGATCAGCATGATCAGCCCCATGCCCTTCTGCCCGTCATTGCCGCCATGCGCAAAGCTGACGGCGGTGCAGGTAAAGATCAGCAACGCCCGAACGCCCTTGGGCGGCGGGGCGTTGCCCTCCGGCTCCTTGTACAGTTTCGGGTTCTTGAGCACGAACTTCATCACGACCAGCAACAGGGCCGCTGCACCAAAGCCGATCAGCGGTGCCATCCACAGCCCGGTCAGCACCTTGGTCGCCTGGCTCCAGTCGACGCCCGACGTGCCGCCGGTACCCGACGACATCAGCTGATTCGCGAAGCCCACGCCGAGGATCGACCCGATCAACGCGTGGCTCGACGAGTTCGGCAATCCGACGAACCACGTCGCAAGGTTCCACAACACCGCTGCAAGCAACAACGCGAAGATCATCGCGAACCCGGCGCTGCTTCCTACGTGCAGGATGAGGTCGACCGGCAGCAGCGTGATGATCGAATACGCAACCGCCCCGCTCGACGCCATGACGCCGAGGAAGTTGAAGAAGCCCGACCATACCACTGCGAGCGGCGCCGGCATCGCGTGCGTGTAGATGACGGTGGCGACGGCATTGGCGGTGTCATGGAACCCGTTAACGAATTCGAAACCAAGCGCGATCAACAAGGCAAGTGCAAGGAACGCGAACGTACCGACCGCGAGTCCCTCGCCGACCTGCTTGGTATCGGTAAAGATGCTGAAGCCTGCGAAGGCCAGCCCCGCCACCATGATTCCCAGGAACAGCCAACGCCCCGCAGGGAACAGTTGATGATCCAACCGGGGGCCGCTCGCGACCTCGGATTCGAGAGGCGCCGACAAGGTAGTAGCCATGGCTGTGAAAGGCCTTCACTCGGTTGGTTACGGGTGGTTCAGATGTACAGGTGTTGCGCGCCGATAGCGGTGTCCGACGCCAAAGACCAGCCCGAACCATTCGGAAGGTAGGGACGCGGCGGCATTCGTTCCATAGTCGGGACACGCGACCGTGTCGCAATTGACGACCGTCTGGGCTTGCACCTTGCCGTAGAACACAGGCTGGTTGCTCGCCTCGCAGCCGCGGCGTAGGACGGTCGTGACGCCGAGGGGGGCGTCGGGGGGAGCTTTATACGATGCCGGTCGCGTCTGGGACGCGTGGCGCTGTTGCGGAGCCGTCGGCAGCGACGGCGATCGCAAACGGCTGTCCGCCAGTTAAGATCGTTACGATGCTGTACGGATTCGCGCCGGGGGGAGTCGAACGCATCGCCGCGCGCCTGCATGCCGCATGGGTCGATCTGGGCGTGCGATCCGAAATCGTCGTCGCCGATTCGCGCACGCCGCCGCCGCTTGCGCTCTCATATGTCACCCGCGCCGGTAATCGGTCGCATTCGCGCGGACTGATCGCCTTTGCGCTGCTGGTGCTCGCTTTGCGTCGCCGGGTGCGGGACGACCGCCCCGATGCGGTGTTTTGCGCCGGCAACACCTACACATCGGTTGCAGTCATGTTGCGGTTGCTGGTCGGCCCCACCTGCCCGCCGATCATCGCAAAGATCAGCAACTGCCTGGTCCGGAACGACATGCCGCCGTTGTTGCGGTGGTTCTATCGCGCGTGGTTGCGGCTGCAGGGGCGCTGGATCGATCACTTCGTCGGCCTTGCCCCTGCGATGCGTGACGAGATCGCAGGGTTGATCGGCGTACCGCATGACCGGATCAGCGTGATCGAGGACCCGGCGCTGGGGGCGGACGACCTCGAGCGGCTCGCGAGCCTGCGCGATACCAGCCCGAGGGACCGTCGCGGGCGGCACTATCTGGCGGTCGGGCGTCTCGCGCCGCAGAAGAACTTTTCGCTGCTAATCGATGCGTTTGCGCGATTCTCCACCCCCGACGACCAACTAACTATTCTAGGGGAAGGTGCCGAACGCGCGATGCTCGAAACGAAGGCGTGGTCGCTCGGCATCGCCGGTCGTGTCCGTTTGCCGGGGCATGTTGCGACGACCGAGGCATGGCTGGCGGACGCCGATGCGCTGGTGCTCTCGTCGGATTATGAGGGTGTTCCGGCGGTCCTGATCGAGGCGTTGGCCGCCGGCATTCCGATCGTCTCGACCCGTTGCTGCGTTTCGATGGACGATCTGGTCGGGCACGGCGCCTACGGGCGAATCGTCCCGGTTGGCGATCCCGCCGCGCTGGCGGAGGCGATGGCGGTGGCGGTCTTGCCCGAGCCGGCATCCGTGATCGCGGCCCGCCGCACCGCCGCCGCACAGTATACGGTCGATCGCGCCAGTGTGCTCTACATAGCTTTGGTGCGCCAACTTACCGAGGCACGGTCCGTCGATATGTCCCGGGAAACGCTTGCAATCTACCCCGCACCGGTTGCCACCGCCGCGCGTTGACCGCACTGGCGCGAAACCCCGTGCTTGCCCCGATCGCTCGCGTTCCCTACCTGTTCACCGATGAGTCTTCCCGTTTCCCAGCACGCGCCAGCGCCCGCCGATCCGCCTTATCTGCGCGGACTGAATGATCCGCAGCGCGATGCGGTGTTGACCACCGAGGGTCCGGTTCTGGTGCTGGCGGGGGCAGGCACCGGCAAGACCGCCGCGCTGACCGCGCGACTCGCGCATTTGCTCAATACTAGAAAGGCTTGGCCGAGCGAGATCCTCAGCGTCACCTTCACGAACAAGGCCGCGCGGGAGATGCGGGAGCGAGTCGGGCGGCTCGTGGGCGATGTGGTCGAGGGGATGCCGTGGCTCGGCACGTTCCACGCGATCGGCGCCAAGATGCTCAGGCGGCATGCCGAACTCGTTGGTTTGCAAAGCAATTTCACGATCCTCGATACCGACGACCAGTTGCGGTTGCTCAAGCAGCTGATCCAGGCGGCCGATCTCGACGAGAAACGCTGGCCTGCGCGGCAACTCGCGGGGCTGATCGACGGGTGGAAAAACAAGGGTTTGACGCCCGCGCAGATCGATGCGGGCGAAAGCGAACTCTACGCCAATGGCCGCGGACAGGAGCTTTACGCCGCCTACCAGACTCGCCTTGCGGCGCTCAACGCGTGCGATTTTGGAGACCTTTTGCTCCATATGTTAGTCATTTTGCAGCGCGATCGAGACGTTCTGGCCGAGTATCAGCGCCGATTTAAGTACATTATGGTCGACGAATATCAGGATACCAACAGTGTCCAGTATCTTTGGCTCCGGCTGCTCGCGCAGGAGCGCAAGAACATCGCGTGCGTCGGCGACGACGACCAGTCGATTTATTCGTGGCGTGGCGCGCAGGTCGAAAACATCCTGAAATTCGAAAAGGACTTTCCGGGCGCGAAGATCATCCGGCTCGAACAGAATTACCGCTCGACCCCGCACATCCTGGGCGCGGCCTCGGGCGTGATCGCCAACAACAGCGGGCGGCTCGGCAAGCAGCTGTGGACCGAGCTCGACGTCGGCGAGAAGGTCAAGGTGCTCGGCGTCTGGGATGGCCCCGAGGAAGCACGCCGCGTCAGCGAGGAAATCGAATCGGCGCAGCGCGCGGGCACGTCGCTCGACGAGGTCGCGATCCTCGTTCGCGCACAGCACCAGACCCGCGAGTTCGAGGACCGCTTCATCGCGACCGGGATCAACTACCGCATCGTCGGCGGCTTCCGTTTCTACGAACGCGCCGAGATCCGCGATGCGCTGGCGTACCTTCGAGTCGTCGCGCAGCCTGCGGACGACCTGGCGTTCGACCGGATCGTCAACGTCCCCAAGCGCGGGCTCGGCGACAAGGCGGTGTCCAAGGTCCACCAGCTTGCCCGCGCGCAGGGCATCCCGCTCGTCACCGCCGCGGCGCGGCTGCTCGACACTGATGAGCTGACGGGCGCCGCGCGGAAATCGCTCAGCAATCTCGTCATCGACATGGCGCGGTGGCGGGCGCAGGTGACCGAGCTGTCGCATGGCGATCTTGCGCGGATCATCCTCGACGAAAGCGGTTATACGGGAATGCTCCAGGCCGAGAAATCGGTGGAAGCAGCCGGCAGGCTCGAGAACCTGACCGAACTTGTCCGCGCGATGGAGGAATATGAGACGCTCGGCGCGTTCCTCGAGCATGTCAGCCTCGTCATGGACAATGAGGCCGCCGCCGAGGACCCCAAGGTCACGATCATGACGATCCACGCCGCCAAGGGACTCGAATATGACACCGTCTTCCTGGTCGGCTGGGAAGAAGGACTGTTCCCCTCGCAGCGATCGCTCGATGAGGGCGGGACCGCAAGCCTGGAGGAGGAACGCCGTCTCGCTTATGTCGCGATCACGCGCGCACGCCGCCGCGCGACGATCCTCCACGCTGCCAACCGCCGCATCTACGGTCAGTGGACCAGCAGCATCCCGAGCCGGTTCGTGGGCGAACTGCCGCCCGAACATGTCGAGGCGGAGAGCAGCATGGCGGGCGGCGAAAGCCTGTGGCGCGCCAACTGGTCCGAACGCGCCGACCCCTTCGCCGACGTCGCGCGCGGCACCGGGCGCGGCCCCGGCTGGCAGCGTGCGGCGGGAGTCGGCGCTGCGTCGGGGAAGCCCGGCGGGGAGTTCACCAGCCGGACCTTCTCGCGCGAACCCAGCCGCGTGCAGGAGTCGCGGTCTTCCGCGATCAGCCTCGGCAACAAGGGGCGGAGCGACGTCGCGATCGGGATGCGCGTGTTCCACCAGAAGTTCGGCTATGGCCTGATTGCCGAGATCGAGGGCAACAAGCTCGAGATCGACTTCGAGAGCGCGGGGCGCAAGCGCGTGATGGACAGTTTCGTGACCATTGGCTGATCCGCGCCGCATGGCGACGCTCCCGAATATCGGATGACCGAACGATGCTTTTCCTCGCGCTCAAAGCCCTGATTTCCGGGATCCTGATCGCGGCAGCCTCGACGCTCGCCAAACGCTACCCGGGGTTCGGCGCACTGGTCGCTTCGTTGCCGCTGGTGTCGGTACTGGGGATGATCTGGCTGTGGGGCGAGAAACCGGACGCGGCCAACATGGCAAGCCACGTCGGCGCGACCTTCTGGTACATCCTGCCGTCCTTGCCGATGTTTATCGTGATGCCGGCGCTGTTGCGGAGCGGGGTGGGGTTCTGGCCGACGCTGGGGCTTGGCTGTGCGCTGACGATCGCGCTGTACGCCGGGATGGTCGCGATCGCGCCGCGCTTCGGCATCGGGTTGTAAATCGGGCGGTCCTTCGGCGACGTCTTCGGGCCACGGCAAATATGTACGCGCGCTGTCGGTCGTGTTCAGCATCGATACCGGCGCTGCGTCCCATAGCGGTGATCAAGCCCGATCGACGGGCCGAAAGGACAGATTATGAAGATCGCGCACATTCTCGCTGCCGCAAGCCTGATCGCCGGCATCGGCGTCTCGACCACCGCATCGGCACAGGATTATCGCGGCGATCGTGGTCGGTACGATCACCGCTATGACGATCGCCGTGGCGATCATCGCGGCGATCACCGGAACTGGCGTGGCGACCGTCGGGGCGGCGACCGCTATTATGGCCGCAATCGCCGGCACGATGGATACAACAACCGCGGACGCAACTGCCGGACCGACTGGCGTAACCATCGCCGCGTGCAGATCTGCCGCTGATCCGGCAAGGAAGGGGCGCCCGAGCGCCCCTTCCACTCTACTCGGCGCGCCGGGAGCGATGTAACCTTTACGTCATAAAGTCTTCACGGCATGGATGAGCACGATCGGGTATTGGACCCGATCCTGCGGCGATCGGGTCCATCGTCCTTTCCAGGCGCAGCCGTTTGTTCAATTCCACCGTCTTCCCCTTTGCGCCGCCGGCGCCGGTCTATCCCGTCGGACGGTCGCACGCCGGCCTGATCCCGGGTAGCTGGCTGGTCGTCGGCGCTGCGATGAGTGCCGCCTGCCTTGCCGCATTGTTGTTCGACACCGGCATCACGATCGATCCCACCGCGCCGCGCACGCTGATCTATCTCGGGGTGTTTGCGCTTGCCCTCAGCCTGCGGATCATCTTCCGCGCCCCGAACAACCCGGCACAACGCGTCATCCGCGACGTCGGTGAAACCTTTGGCCTGTTCACCGCCGTGTCGCTGATGGGTGCGGTCGCAACCTATCCGATCGCGGCGGAGACCAACGGGACGATCGACGGGGTTCTTCAACAGATCGACGTCGCGCTCCATTTCGACTGGCTCGCCTGGTATCAAGTGGTTGCAGACCACCGTGCGCTGCAGATCCTCGGTGCGGCGGCGTATCAGAGCATCTATGTCAGCCCGGCGATCATTCTCGGATATTGTGCCTGGGCGGACAAGCGGGCGGCGGCCCGCGGGCTGATCGCAAGTTTTTGGGTGGCGGCGGTCATCGCGCTCTGCCTGTTCCGCTGCTGGCCGGCTTATGGCCCGTTTGCGATGCTATGGCATGGCCCTGCCCCGTACATGACCGAGAGCGGTCTGTATGAATCGCAACTGGTACCATTGCTGCGCGCGCATGTGATGCGCGAGGTCGATCTGGGTGCGTTGCGTGGACTGGTCGAGGCACCGAGCTTCCATACGGCCAGCGCTGTCCTGTACATCGTCGCGGCGTGGCCGTTCGCACGGATCCGCAAGCCGATCGTGATCGTCAATGTGGCGATGCTGCTGGCGACCCCAGTGGAGGGCACGCATTATCTGGCGGATATGCTTGCCGGTGCGTCGGTTGCGCTGATAGCGCTGGCAATCGTCACCGTAGTGCGGCGGCGGCTGCCCGGTTCGATGACCAGACAGCCCGCCCGGCGTTAGGCGTGCTCGACCGCCATCAGCGCGTTGTCGGCATATTTGGGATCGCTCGGCGAGAACAGCTCGCTGACCTGAAAATTGCGGTCCACGAGTGCTAGATCAACGAGGCCGATCAGCTTGAAGGTCCCGACCTTGAACTCGCGCGGCGGCTTGCCCTCGCGCTCCAGCACCACGCCGTCGACGTACATTTCCCCGTGCCGGGTGAAGATGATGTGCGGCGCCAGCACGATCGGCAACTTGTTGTAGGTCGCGGTCAGGCACTTCTTGCGAACGATCGCCTCGAAGACCGTTGGGACAGGCCCGGTCGGCATTGCGGTTTCGCCCTGTTCGTCGGGATATTTCATGACAACGTTGTACCAAAAATGGTGCGTTGCAGCAAGTAACGTTCGGATCTCGAAATGGGATCCGCGCCGAACGGAATTTGGCATGCGCCCGGTTGCCTATGTCCGCCATCTGCGCCGCGACGCACCGGACCGGAACCGCCGCGCATACTACCCGTTGCGCGTGGGAAGGAGATTGGCATGACGGATCAGGTCGAAATCGAACGCAAGTTCTGGAAAGCGCTGCGGTCGGACATGACGATGATGCTCGGGCTTGTCGGGGTCGACGAGGGGCACACCCGCCCGATGACCGCGCAGCTGGACGGCGATGAGGATCGTGGCCCGATCTACTTCTTCTCGTCGAAGGAAACCGAACTGGTCGCGGACCTGAGGAATGGCGCACGCGCGGTCGCGACGTTCGCATCGAAGGGCAATGATATCTTCGCGGCGGTTCACGGTACGCTCACGCTGGATGACGATCGCGCGACGATCGACCGGTTGTGGAATCGCTTCGTCGCGGCGTGGTTCGAAGGCGGCAAGGATGACCCCAAGCTGCAACTGATCCGGCTGGACGCCGAACGCGCGCAGATCTGGGTCGACGCCTCCAGCATGGTCGCGGGCGTCAAGCTCCTGCTCGGGATCGATCCCAAGGAGGATTACAAGGACAAGGTCGCCGAGGTGTCGCTCGGTTGACACGACAGACAACGCGCGTCGCATCGCCAGACACGGCGCCAATGACGGACGGCCTGCCCCTCCCCCGCCGCTATGCCGCGATCGCGACGCTGTGTCTCGGCACGGCGCTGATCATCATCGACGGCGGGGTGGCCAACATCGCGCTGCCGACGATCGCGCGCGATCTGGGGATCGACCGGTCTGCGGTCGTGTCGGTCGTGACGATCTACCAGTTGATGCTGGTGATGCTGTTGCTGCCGTTCGCCGGTCTTGGCGAGCGGATCGGGCTCAAGCGTATGTACCAGATCGGGCAGCTCGTCTTTGCGGTCGCGACGCTGTTGTGCTTCTTTGCGAAGAGCCTTCCGTTCCTGCTGATCGTCCGCGCCGTGCAGGCGATCGGGGCGGCGGCGGCATTGAGCGTGTCCTCCGCGCTGATCCGGTCGACCTATCCGTCCAACCAGTTGGGCAGCGGGCTCGGCATCAACAGCGCGATCGTTTCCGCAGGCGCGGCGCTCGCGCCGTCGTTGGGCGGGTTCATTCTCGGGGTCGCGCCGTGGCCGTGGGTGTTCGCCAGTGCGGTGCCTTTCGCGATCGGATCGCTGCTGCTCGGACGTGCGCTTCCCGATACGCCGCCACGCGATACGCCGTTCGACGTCATCGGCGCGGTGATGTGCGCGGCGATGTTCGGTCTCGTCATCGGCGGGCTCGAAAGCGCGGTGCATGGCGATAGTCCGGTCGTTTCCGCCGCGATCGTGCTGACGGGCGTCGCGGTCGGCATATTGTTCGTTCGTCGCGAGAAAGGCGAACGCGATCCGATCCTGCCGATCGACCTGCTTGCGCGCCCCGTGCTGCGGTTGTCGGTGGTGGGAGCCTATACCGCGTTCATCGCATCGATGACGCTGATCATCTCAATGCCTTTCCGGCTGCAGAGCGAGTTCGGCTTCACGCCGACCGAGATGGGGCTGCTGATGGCCCCCTGGCCGCTGACCAACATCGTCGTCGCGCCGCTGTCGGGCTGGCTGTCGAGCCGTATCCCGGCGGGCGTGCTTGGCGGGATCGGAATGGCGATCTCGATCGTCGCGCTGGTGCTGATCGCCTATATGCCACCGCACCCAAGCCATTTCGACGTCGTGTGGCGGATGGCGCTGTGCGGCGCGGGGTTCGGGACGTTCCTGCCGCCCAACGCACGGCTCATCATCGGCAGTGCGCCGCGCGAACGCGCCGCGGCGGCGGGTGGCCTCGTCTCGACCACGCGATTGCTCGGCCAGACGACGGGTGCGACGCTGGTCGCGGCATTGCTCGCGCTCGGGATCGGCGGCGGGGCGACCCCGCCGCTGGTCGCCGCCGGGCTCGCCTTCGTCGCGGGGCTGTGCAGTCTTGCGCGGTTGCGTCCGTCGATCAGGACGCCCGCGACCGTTGAAGCAGCCGACGTCCAGCCCGCCAGTTCGGTTCGCTAAAGACCGTTCAGCGACGCATTGTCGCCCGGGATTACACCTCCGACTGCGTTAACCAACTAAATCACTGTGATCACGATTTGGCACGCCTCATGCTAAGAGGAAGATGCTCGGAGTATTGAGTTAGTATCTTGATACTAAAGAATGATTTCCATTCCGAGTAAACAGGGAAAGGAAATGCCATGCGTATTACCAACACACTTAAGGCCGTTGCCGTCGCTGCAGTACTGACCGCCGCAACCCCGGTCCTTGCAGCCACGACGTTCAGCACGAACTTCGACAGCACCAATTTCGGCCCCGGGGCCGGGTTCACGACGCTGTCCTCGTACGAAGGCTGGACGGGCGGCGCCAACGGGATCGAAGTTCAGTATAACAACGTTGCCGGCGCACCATTCTCGGGCGCGAACTTCGTCGAGCTCGATACCAATGCCAACAGCTCGATGAGCCGGATGATCGACGCCGGCAGCTACATCCTGCGCTACTGGTATTCGGATCGCCCCAATGTCCCGGCGAATTCCAACGGCATCAGCGTCCTGCTCAACGGGTCGTCGGTGTTCACGTCGGCGGGTGGCGCTGGCGGTGCCAACACCAACTGGTCGTTGCAGACCTTTGCCTTCACCGCCGCTGCACCGACCACGCTGACCTTCGCAGCGCTGGGCAGGAGCGACTCGCTCGGCGGGTATATCGACAGCGTGTCGCTGTCCGCGGTGCCGGAACCGATGACCTGGGCGATGATGATCACGGGCTTCGGCATGATGGGCGTCGCGCTCCGCAATCGCCGGGCCGCGGCCAAGGTCACCTACGCCTGATCGATCGACGCATTTGAAAGCAGGGCCGTCAGCCACCAGGCTGGCGGCCCTGCCGATTCTGGCGTCAGAACACCGCCTTGCCGTCGCCGCCGAGCATCGCCTTGCGGACGAGCGGGATCGGCGGGCCACCGAAGCTTAGCAACTGGTCGTGGAACGCCTTCCACCCTGCCCGCCCGCCATGCGTCGCGGTCCAGTCGGTGCGGAGCTTGCGGATCATCAGCTTGCCCATCGTGTAGTTGAGATACGCCGGATCATAGGTGCCGCGCGCGGACTGCTGTTTCGCGTTGCCCTCGTCCTGGTAGCATTGCTCGACGAACATCTTGCGCGACTGTTCCTGCGTCATCCCCTGTGCGTGGAGCCCGATTGCGGAGAGATACCGACAATCGCGCAGCAGCGCGTTGGACAACTGCCCGACATGCGTCTCAGGGTCACCGTCGTGGAGCCCGGCTTCCCACATCATTTCCTCGGCATAATGCGCCCAGCCCTCGGCGAAGGCGTAGCCGACGAACAGCCGCCCGAACAAAGAGGGTGACGCGTTGGCGTGGCGGAACTGGAGGAAATGCCCGGGCATGACTTCATGCACCGAGGTGAACAGCAGGTCGTTCTTGCCGGGGATGAACCCGTCCTGCTCGGCCTTGCTCCACGAGGGGTCCGGCGGCGAGATGTAATAGACCGAGGGGATGCCCTTCTCGAACGGCCCGGGCGGGTCGATATAGGCGGAGTTCTGTCGGTTGTACGGCGGGCTTTCCTCGACCAGCGCCTGTTCCTGGTCGGGGATGGTGACCACGTCGCTCTTGAGCACGAACGCGCGCAGTTCGGGGATCTGCTTGCGCGCCTCCGCAACCGGATCGTCGTTGATCGGCTTGTTGGCGTTCATCTTGGCCATGCACGCGGGCACACTCGCGCCCGGGGCGAACTTGGCGCACGCCGCGACCAGCGCCTGCTGGTTGCGCAGCATGTCCGCGCGCCCGGCGGCTTCAAGCGTTGCGAGCGGCACGTCGACGCCCTCGGTTTGCTTGATCATCCGCGAGAACTTGTCCGCGCCGAGCGCAAAGTCCTGCGTCGCCGATCCGCGCTGGCCTTCCAGCCATGTGCCGAGATCGTGCATCGATTTGGACGCCGCGGTCGCCGCCTTGTCGAACTCTTCCTGCAAGGCGGGGCTCTTCACGTCGGCGAACGCCTTCTTGGCGTCGCCGGTGTAATAGTCCCCGAACCCGTTGAACGCCGCGACCCCGAAGTTGATGTAGCTGAGCGGCAGCGGTGCCTTGAGGTTCTCGCGGATCTGCGCGGTGGCGGTGGGGATCTTGCGCAGGAACGACACCATTGCGCGCATCCGCGTCGGCGCATCCGCGTAATTGCGCGCGATATAGACGTTGGGGTCGAGCCCGGCGTTGACGTACCAGGACGGATTGCGATGCGGGAAATCGGCATCCTCGAGCCAGAACAGCTTCCCCGAGGCGACCGTCACCAGATAATCGCGCTCGAACGCGGCCTGCTTGTCGAGCTTGGCGGGATCGAACGCCTTGGCCTTGGCGATCGCGTCACGCAGGAAGTCGCCCTGGCGTTTCAGGCCAGCGGGAGACCAGTCACCGAGGCCGCCATCGTAATCGTGGCGGCCCTGATAGACGGCATCGGCGGGCGAGACCTTGAACCAGTCCTCGATGAAGGTATCGCGAAAGCTCTTCCAGTCGGTCGTCGGCAACGCGGTCAGTGCGATCGCCGTCGATTTCGGGGCCGGAGCCTCCGCGGTACAGGATGCGACAGCGAGCGCCGCTATGCCTGTCAGCCAAATATTCCGCATTCCAGCTCCTTGATCGGTCTTCGGGGCGGATTCGTCCGCGGCGGCAAGCTGACAGTTTGGAACGTCCGGCGCCACCCCTGCGACGGAACGCGGCGCGCCACGCGTCGTTCTGATACCCGTCATCAAAGCTGAGGATGTTCCCATGCCCTATATCAAGACACGCGACGGCACCGACCTTTACGTCAAGGATTGGGGCAGCGGACGTCCGGTCGTCCTCGTGCACGGCTGGCCGCTCAATGCCGACAGTTGGGACGCGCAGGCAATGGCGCTCGCCGACGCGGGTTTCCGTGTGATCGCCTACGATCGCCGCGGGTTCGGCCGGTCAGGCCAGCCGTGGAGCGGTTATGACTATGACACGCTGACCGACGATCTCGCGGACGTGCTGGAGCAGACGGGTGCCGCGGATGCCACCATCGTCGGCTTCTCGATGGGCGGCGGCGAAGTCGCGCGCTACATGAGCCGGCATGAGGGCAAGGGTGTCGTCGCAGCCGGTCTGATCGCATCGGTGGTGCCCTACATGCTCCAGACCGAGGACAATCCGCACGGCGTTCCGGAGGAAAAGCTTGCAGCGATTGCCGAGGGGATCGGGAAGGATCGCTACGGTTTCTTCCAGACGTTCATGAAGCAGTTCCTCGGCGTCGGGTTCATTTCCTCGCCGGTCAGCAGTGAGACGGTCGATTGGGCGTGGTCGCAGACCAATCTGGCGGGGTTGAAGCCGATCCTGGCGTGTGCGCAGTCGTTTGGCCACACCGACTTCCGGCCTGATCTTCCTGCGTTCCGCGTGCCGACGCTGATTATTCACGGGACGAGCGACCAGACCGTCCCGATCGATGCAACCGCGCGTCGGGCGGCTGAGGGCATCGCGAGTGCGCAACTGGTTGAGTATGAGGGCGCGCCGCATGGTCTTACGATTACTGACAGCGACCGGTTCACGAATGATCTGCTGACGTTCCTGGGGCGGTAAGCTCCCTTTATCGCCCCTCCCCTTCAGGGGAGGGGATGGGGGTGGGGGGAGCCTCGCAGAGACCCTGCCGGATGGCGGGCGTGCTGCACGGCCCCACTTCAACCCCTCCCCTGAAGGGGAGGGGCTTTTAGGTTGCGATTACCCATCTTTGGCGACGGCTCCTGGCGCTTCCGTGCCTCGCCCCTCCCCTGAGGGGGAGGGGTTTTTAGGTGGCGGTTACCCATCTCCGTCGAGATGCTCCCGCCGCTTCTGTTCTTCGCCCCTCCCCTTCAGGGGAGGGGTTGGGGGTGGGGGAAGCCTCGCAGAGACCCTGCCGGATGGCGGGCGTGCTGCACGGCCCCACTCCAACCCCTCCCCTGAAGGGGAGGGGCTTCTAAGTAACACATGGCGTCAGTTAAGTGGGACGATCACTTCGTCCTGATGCACGACACCCAAATCCTTGCGCGCGAGTTCGTCGGCCAAGTCAGGATCGGCATGGCGCGGGTCGAGCAACGCGACCCGGTTCTTCAATTCATTGCGATTGCGGTCAAGCGACGCCAGTTGCCGCTGCTTGACCGCAAGCTGCCGCTCGACATCGCCATACGCCAGCGCGCCGTTCGGGCCAAAGATTGCGTAACCGCCGAAAAACAGCCCGACGATCATCAACGCCGCCGGCGCGACGGCGCGGCGGAGCATCATTCGGACATTGGAGCGGCGCTTGATCACGGTCGCGATTCTCGCGCATCGCGACTCGTGGATCAAGGTGTATTTTCAGGAAATTTTATACCCGCAGGATCGACCGCCCGGCATAGAGCGCAGCACCCTCCAGCTCCTCTTCAATGCGGATCAGCTGGTTATACTTCGCGAGCCGGTCCGAGCGTGCTAGGCTGCCCGTCTTGATCTGACCGCAGTTGGTGGCGACCGCGAGATCCGCGATCGTCGAATCCTCGGTTTCACCCGAACGATGCGACATCACCGCGGTGTAGCCCGCACGGTTGGCCATCGACACCGCCTCGAGCGTCTCGGTCAGCGTGCCGATCTGGTTGACCTTGACCAGCAGCGAGTTGGCGAGACCGTCCTTGATCCCCTGCCCGAGCCGCTTTGGGTTGGTTACAAACAGATCGTCGCCGACCAGCTGGACCTTGTCGCCGCACAGGTCGGTGAGCGCCTTCCAGCCCTCGAAATCGTCCTCGCCCATGCCGTCCTCGATCGAGAAGATCGGGTAGCGCCGCGCGAGATCGGCGAGATACTCGGCCATTTCATGGCTGCTCAGGCTCTTGCCCTCACCCGAAATCTCATACTTGCCGTTCTTGTAGAATTCGGTCGCCGCGCAATCGAGCGCGAGCATCACGTCTTCGCCGGGCTTGTACCCGGCGGTCTCGATCGAGCGCAGGATGAATTCGATCGCCTCGTCGTTCGACGCGATGTTGGGCGCGAAGCCGCCCTCGTCGCCGACCGAGGTCGACAGACCCTTGTCGTGCAGGCCCTTCTTGAGCGTGTGGAAGATTTCCGACCCGCAGCGCACCGCCTCGAAAATCGTCGATGCGCCCACGGGCACGATCATGAATTCCTGAAAATCAATAGGATTGTCAGCGTGTTCGCCGCCGTTGATGATGTTCATCATCGGCACCGGCAGGACATGAGCGGCAACCCCGCCGACATAGCGGTACAGCGGCAGGCTGCGCGCATCCGCCGATGCCTTGGCCACCGCAAGCGAGACGCCGAGGATCGCATTCGCGCCCAGACGGCTCTTGTTGTCGGTCCCGTCGAGCTCGATCATCGTGTGGTCGACGTCGCGCTGGTCCTCGGCTTCGAGCCCGAGTACCGCGTCGGCGATTTCGCGATTGACCGCCTCGACCGCCTGATCGACGCCCTTGCCGCCCCAGCGGCTCTTGTCACCGTCGCGCTTCTCGACCGCCTCATGCGCGCCGGTGGAGGCGCCCGAGGGAACCGCGGCGCGGCCGAAGCTGCCGTCCTCGAGCATCACATCGACTTCGACGGTGGGATTGCCGCGGCTGTCGATGATCGTGCGAGCATGAATGTCGATGATTGCGGTCACGGAACGATCCTTCTACCGATTTGGGAATGGGGTCGCGGCTGCCTCTATCGCCTAAGCCGGGTATCGGCAAATCGTGTGTGCGCGATGGAACTAGGCGCGGCCCGGACCGCTTTATTGTCGAAGTGCAACTATTGGAGGGCATATACGATGGCCACGACCCCGAATTCGCCGAACGGCAACCCTGGCGCGACCAGCAGCGAGAAGATCGACGCAGCGACCGGTGCCGCCAAGGACGCCGCAGCGTCGGTGCGCGATGAGGCCGGCAAGATCGGCAGCGGCGCCGCACAGATGTTCAAGGACAGCACCGACAAGCTCGGCAAGGAAGTCGTCGACCGTGCGAAGACCTACGCCGCCGACGGCAAGGAACGCGCCGGGACCGCACTCGACGAGATCGTCCAGATGATCAACGATGCCGCTGGTACCGTCGATGAAAAGCTCGGCTCGCAATATGGCCAATATGCCCGCACCGCAGCCGACAAGGTCCAGGGGTTCTCGGAAGGCTTGAAGGCCAAGGAACTCGACGATCTGATCGAGGACGCGCGCGGCTTCGTCCAGAAGAGCCCTGCGATCGCGATCGGTACTGCCGCCGCGCTCGGGTTCGTGCTCGTTCGCCTGATCCAGTCGGGTCTGGCGGTCGACAGCGACACCAAGGCCTGATCGCAGCGTGACGGAGCCCGCGATGAGGGATTTCGTGAACGAAGCCAGCCCTGCCCCGGCGGATGATGGCATCATGAGCTTGCTGTCGCGGGTCGTGTCCGACGCCGAGCAGGTTGCGCGTGCCGAGATCGACCTGCGCAAGGCGAAGCTGTTCGCCAAGGTAGGTGCCGCGAAGGCGGGGGTCGTGATGATCCTCGTCGCCGCGGTGTTGGGGTTGCTCGCGCTCATTGCCCTGGTGGTGGGCGTGCTGATGATCCTGACGCCGCTGGTTGGGCCGATCTGGGCGACGGTGATCGTCGTCGGCGTATTGCTCGTGCTGGCCGGGGTGTTCGCGATGATCGGGATCGGGCGGTTCAAGACGATGTCGGCCCCTGCCGGAGACGCAGCATGACCACCGACGAAAGCCCGGCGGTCATCGCCGCACAAGCCCGCGCCGCGGCGGCGCGCGCGCAGCTTTCGAGCACGTTCAGCGCGCTGCAACGGCGCACGAACCCGCAGACCTTGGCATCGGATCTCGCTGCCAATCTGAAGGTTCGTGGCACGGATGCGGTCCACGGCGCGGTCGGTACCGCACGCGAGAACCCGGTCGCTGCCGGGATCGGGGTCGTGCTGACCGGGCTGTTCCTTGCACGCGGGCCGATCTTCCGGCTGTTCCGCCGCAAACCCGACCGAATGAAACGCTAATTGTATTCAGGAGAAGATGAAGTGACTGTAGCAGAAACCCTCCACTCCGGTGCCACCGCTGCCTCGGACAAGGCACGTCATGCGCTCGAAACCGCCCGTGACGGTGCGGGCAAGGCGCTCGAAACCGCACGCGATGGTACCGAGCGTGCGGTCGAGACCGTGCGTGACAGCACCGGCAAGGCCGTCGAGGCCGTGCGCGAAGGCGCTGGCAAGGCGATCGACACCACGTCGCACGCAGCGCACGATCTTGGCGAGCGTGCCGCCGCCGCAATCGAGAAAAGCCCGCTGGGCGTGCTTGTCGGTGGTCTAGCGCTCGGGATGCTGACCGGCTCGTTGCTGCCGCGCACGTCGGGCGAAGCACGCCTGCTCGCTCCAGTCGGACGTCGCCTGACGGACACGGCCAAGGGTGCCGTGGATGCGGCCAAGGACACCGCCCGGTCCGAATTCGACGGTCTCGGCCTTTCGCGCCATGCGGCGAAGGACCAGGTCGGCAAGTTGCTCGGCGGCGTGATCAACGCACTGGCCGCAGCGGGCACCGCCGCAATGACCGCGAATGCCGCCCAGGCAGAAACGGCCAAGGCTGATGCGACCAAGTCCGGACAGGGTTCGACGCCATCGGGCAACACGTCTGCAACGTCGACGCAAGCGAAGCCGCAGGGCGACGCGAAATCGGGTACGTCCACCAATTAATCCGCGATCGAAGGTTCCCGAAGCGGCAGCGCGTGCCTATGAGAAGCGCGACCCTGCTGTCTTCGGGAACCTGATATCATGAGCAAGCTTCACCTAGTCTTCGGCGGCCGCGTCCGTGATCCGCGCGGAGTCGACTTTGTCGATACCGCGTCGATCGAAATCGTCGGTGTCTATCCGGATTATGCGAGTGCCGAGAAGGCGTGGCGCGCCGCGGCGCAGCGCACGGTCGATGATGCAGAGATGAAATTCGTCGTGGTGCACCTGCACCGTCTGCTGGAGCCAGATCTGCTCAAGCCAGGCACCGCTGCCTGAATCAAAAAAGGCCCGCCATGCATCTGCACGGCGGGCCTTTTTGTTAGATGAACTCGATCTTCGAGACGACGTAGTAGCGATCGCCCGACGGAACGGTCACTTCGACCTCGTCATCGAGCTTCCGCCCGATCAGCGCACGCCCGAGCGGCGAATTGTACGAGATGCGACCGCCCTTGGCGTTCGCCTCGGTCTGGCCGACGATCTGGTAGGTGACGGGCTTGTCGTCCTCGTCCATCAGCGTGACGGTCGCGCCGAACACGACCTTGTCGCCCGACAGGTCGCGCGGATCGATGACCTGTGCCCGCGCCAGCTTGTCCTCGATATCGCTGATCGACGCCTCGATCTGGCCCTGACGCTCCTTGGCGGCGTGATATTCGGCGTTTTCCGAAAGGTCGCCATGCGCGCGCGCCTCTTCGATCGCATCCACGATCGTCGGGCGTTCCGCCTTCAGCCGTTTCAGGTCTGCATTCAGCGTTTCATAGCCTTCCTGCAGCATCGGCATCTTTTCGACGGTAGCCATCCCTTAAACCCTTTGTCTTCGAACAATCCCTTATCAAGCGAACCCTCCGGAGAGGGCCCGCCCGCACTGTTTCAATATGTCGGGATCAATGGTGCGAAGAGGAATAATAGGATTGTAACGGTCGCACTTCAAGACTGCGCGTCGAAAGCGCGACGATTGCCTGTGCCGCCTCGACGCTTGCGGGCGCCGTGGTGAAGTAGGGAATCTTCAACTGCAGCGCCGAGGCGCGGATCGGTTGCGAGTCCTTGAGGCTCTGCCAGCCTTCCGTCGTGTTGAAGATCAGCGCGATCCCGCCGTCCTTGATCCGGTCGACGATATGCGGCCGCCCCTGCGCGACCTTGTTGACGCGCTCGACCGGCACGCCCTGCCCCGCGAGATAATCCGCGGTGCCGCCGGTCGCGACGATCGTAAAGCCATGCTCGGCCAGCGCGCGCACGCCCGGCAGGATCACCGGCTTGTCGGTATCCTTGACGCTGACGAACACCGCGCCCGCCTTGGGCAGGATCGTCCCCGCGCCAAGCTGCGACTTGGCGAAGGCGAGCGTGAAATCGGGGTCGATCCCCATCACCTCGCCCGTGCTCTTCATTTCGGGCGACAGCACCGGATCGACGCCGGGGAAGCGGTTGAACGGGAACACCGCTTCCTTGACCGCGTAATAATCGATGTGGCGATCGATCAGCGGCAGGTTGGCGAGCTTCTCCCCCGCCATCACGCGCGCGGCGATCTTGGCGATCGGCGCGCCGATCGCTTTGGCGACGAACGGCACGGTGCGGCTGGCACGCGGGTTGACCTCGATGAGATAGACCTGCCCGCCCTTGACCGCGAACTGGATATTCATGAGCCCGACGACCGACAGCGCCTTGGCGAGCGCGGCGGTCTGCTTCTCGATCTCGGCAATGATCGCGGGCGTCAGGCTGTACGGCGGGATCGAGCAGGCGCTGTCGCCCGAATGGACCCCGGCTTCCTCGATATGCTGGAGCACGCCAGCTACGACGACATCGGTGCCGTCCGAGATGGCGTCGACATCGACTTCGATCGCATCGCGGAGATACTGGTCGATCAGCACCGGCGAATCGCCAGACACCTGGACCGCGGTCTGGATATAGTCGTCGAGCTGAAGCGGCCCGTCGACGATCTCCATCGCGCGCCCGCCGAGCACGTAGCTCGGGCGCATCAGCACGGGGTAGCCGATCCGCTCGGCGACCGCGATCGCCTCGTCACGGCTGCGCGCGATGCCGTTGGCGGGCTGGAGCAGGCCGAGCTTGTTGATGAGGGCCGCGAACCGCTCGCGGTCCTCCGCCAGGTCGATCGCGTCGGGTGAGGTGCCGAGGATCGGGATCCCCGCGTCCTGGAGCGCCTGCGCGAGGTTGAGCGGGGTCTGCCCGCCGAACTGGACGATCACGCCGACCAGCGTGCCGTTCTGCTGTTCGACGTGGAGGATCTCGAGCACGTCCTCGGCGGTCAGCGGTTCGAAGTAGAGGCGGTCGGACGTGTCATAGTCGGTCGACACCGTCTCCGGGTTGCAGTTGACCATGATCGTCTCATAGCCCGCATCCGCAAGCGCGAAGCACGCATGGCAGCAGCAATAATCGAACTCGATCCCCTGCCCGATCCGGTTCGGCCCGCCACCGAGGATGACGATCTTGCGCCGGTCGGTCGGCTGGCTCTCGCACTCGGGCTCGCCGAAGCTCGGGGCTTCGTAGGTCGAGTACATGTACGGCGTCTTGGCGTTGAATTCCGCCGCGCAGGTGTCGATCCGCTTGAACACAGGGCGCACGCCAAGGCGGTGCCGCAGCGCGCGCACTTCGGCCTCGGTCACGCCGCCGGTCATCGCGACGATCGCATCGTGGACCAGCCCCGACCCACGCGCGATGCCGCGGGCGTTTCCCCGCAAATTCGCTGATTTCAGAGCGAGATAGGCGAGACGCTTGTCACTGAACCCCATCGACTTGAGGCGGCGCATGCCCGCAGCGTCGATCGGCAGGCCGTTGCCGCAGATCTGCTCCTCGGCTGCGACGATCTCGGCGATGCGTTCGATGAACCACGGGTCGAACTTCGCCAGCGCATGCACTTCGGCGACGGTGAAGCCTTCGCGCAGCGCCTGGGCTGCGACGAGCAACCGGTCCGGCGTCGCGATCGCGAGCGCGGCCTCGATCTCGGCGCGCGGGGCACCTTCGAGGCGGTCGATCATGTTGAAGCCCGACAGCCCGGTCTCGAGCCCGCGGAGCGCCTTCTGCAGGCTCTCGTGGATGTTGCGGCCGATCGCCATGACTTCGCCGACCGACTTCATCGCGGTCGACAGCACGGCTTCGGCACCCTTGAACTTCTCGAATGCGAAACGCGGGATCTTGGTGACGACGTAATCGATCGTCGGCTCGAACGACGCAGGGGTCGCGCCGGTGATGTCGTTCATGATCTCGTCGAGCGTATAGCCGACCGCCAGCTTGGCGGCGACCTTGGCGATCGGGAAACCGGTCGCCTTGGACGCGAGCGCCGACGACCGCGACACGCGCGGGTTCATCTCGATCACGATCAGGCGGCCGTCCTTGGGGTTAACCGCGAACTGAACGTTCGAACCACCTGTTTCGACACCGATTTCACGCAGGCAAGCGATGCTCGCGTTGCGCATGATCTGATATTCCTTGTCGGTCAGCGTCAGCGCGGGCGCGACGGTGATCGAATCGCCCGTGTGGACGCCCATCGGATCGATGTTCTCAATGGAGCAGATGATGATGGCGTTGTCGGCGCGGTCGCGCACGACTTCCATCTCATATTCCTTCCAGCCGATCAGCGATTCCTCGATCAGCACTTCGGTCGTCGGCGAGGCGTCGAGCCCCGAGCGGACGATCGTCTCGAATTCCTCGCGATTGTACGCGATCCCGCCGCCGGTGCCGCCCATCGTGAAGCTCGGCCGGATGATCGACGGAAGTCCTGTCCGTTCAAGCACTTCGAACGCTTCGGTGAGGCTGTGTGCGATGCCGGAGCGCGCGCTTTCGAGACCGATCTTGGTCATCGCGTCGCGGAACTTCATCCGGTCCTCGGCCTTGTCGATCGCCTCGGCATCCGCCCCGATCATCTCGACGCCGTACTTTTCTAGCGTGCCGTCGTTGAACAAGGCGAGCGCGGTGTTGAGCGCGGTCTGCCCGCCCATCGTCGGCAGGATCGCGTCGGGGCGCTCCTTCTCGATGATCTTGGCGACGATCTCGGGCGTGATCGGCTCGACATAGGTCGCGTCCGCCAGCTCGGGATCGGTCATGATCGTGGCGGGGTTCGAGTTCACCAGGATGATGCGATAGCCATCTTCCTTGAGCGCCTTGATCGCCTGCGTGCCCGAATAATCGAACTCGCACGCCTGCCCGATAACGATCGGCCCCGCGCCGACGACGAGGATCGAGGAGATGTCGGTACGTTTTGGCATTAGTGTGCTTGTCCGGTTTCTTCGGTGTCTTCTTCGTCGTCGGTGCCGTCCTCGGACGTGCAGCCCCAGCCGTCATATTCGACGCCGTAGGCCATTTCGATCTGGACGCACTTGCGCGTCAGCGCGCGGATCGAGGTTTCGTCCGCCGCCTGTTCGCGACCGAGGAACAGGCACATTTCGCCGTCCTCATCCTCTTCGCGCTCGATCACTTCGAAGCCGAGTTCCTCGGCATCCGCCTCGAGCTTGTCGAGCGCAGCGTCATCGCCGCGGAAACTTACGTCGACCGGGCGGACGAGATGCGCGATGTCGCCGCTTTCCTTGAGGTTGGCGAGCACGTCCTTGTCGGCGGCCCATTCTTCTTCGAGCCGGGCGGGCGGGACTTCTGGGAGGTTCATCATGCCGGTGCTTTCAGAGATGAGACGAATTTCTCGAACAGATACAGGCTGTCCTGCGGGCCGGGGCTCGCTTCGGGGTGGTATTGCACGCTGAACGCGGGGCGGTCGGTGAGTTCGATCCCGGCGTTCGAGCCGTCGAACAGCGAGACGTGCGTCTCGCGCGCGGTCGGCGGCAGGGTGGCGCGCTCGACCGCGAAGCCGTGGTTCATCGAAGTGATCTCGACTGCGCCGTCGCTGAGGCGCTGGACCGGGTGGTTGGCGCCGCGGTGGCCCTGGAACATCTTGGTCGTGCTCGCGCCGACCGCGAGCGCGAGGAGCTGGTGGCCGAGGCAGATGCCGAACAGCGGCTTGCCGGTGTCGAGCAGCTGGCGGATCACGGGTACGGCGTATTCGCCGGTCGCGGCGGGGTCGCCCGGGCCGTTCGACAGGAAGATGCCGTCGGGCGCGAGCGCCATGATCTCGTCGAAGCTTGCCTGCGCGGGGACGACCGAGACGTTCGCTCCGGCGTGCGCTAGGTTGCGGAAGATGTTGCGCTTCGAGCCGTAATCGATCGCGACGACGTGGGGGCGCGTCTTCTTAAGCCCCTCCCCTTCAGGGGAGGGGTTTGGGGTGGGGCTGTCCTGTGCAATCGCGGGGTCGGTTGGCTGCACGGCCCCACCCCCGGCCCCTCCCCTGAAGGGGAGGGGAGAAGAAGTGTCATAGCCTGCGCCGAGCTTCCACACGCCGCCATCCCAGCCATAATGCATCTCGGTGCTCACCCCGAGCGCGAGGTCCATGCCCTCGAGCCCCGGCCACGCGCGCGCCATCTCGAGCAGCTTGGCAACGTCGAACACGCCGTCCGGCGCATGCGCGATCACGCCATTGGGTGCGCCGCCGTTACGGATCCGGCGCGTCAGCGCGCGCGTGTCGACGCCCGACAGGCCGATTCGCCCGTGCTTCGCCATCCACGCGTCGAGTCGCTCGGTGCTGCGAAAATTGCTCGGCTCGGTCACGTCCTCGCGCACGATCATGCCCAAGGCGTGCGGATCGTTCGCCTCGACGTCGTCGGCATTCGCGCCGACGTTGCCGATATGCGGGAAGGTGAAGGTGATCATCTGGCCCGCAAAGCTCGGGTCGGTCATGATTTCCTGGTAACCGGTCATCGCGGTGTGGAAGCAGACTTCGCCGACGGCGACGCCTGCCGCGCCGAAGCCCCTGCCCCACACGCATTCGCCGGTGGACAGCACCAATACGCCGGTAGCTCCGTCGGGCACAGTCATGGGATTGGCGTCGGCCATTGCGGCGGGCACTCCGTTTTTCGTTTCGATGTCGCTAAGCGCCGGGAGCTAGAGGGGGATGGGCAGTGCGTCAATCGGATAAACCCGCTACCCTCCTGCCCCAGCAAAAGGACGACACATGATTCGAGACGACATCAAGGCTGCATTGATCACCGCGATGAAGGGCGGCGACAAGGCTGGCACCGCGACCCTCCGGCTGGTGCAGTCCTCGATCAAGAACCGCGACATCGAGGCGCGCGCGCCGCAATCGCGCGAGGGCAAGGCCCCGGACGACGACAATGTGCTCGTGGTCGAGGTGTTGCAGAAGATGATCAAGCAGCGCCGCGAGTCGATCGAGATGTACGTGAAGGGCGGACGCCAGGAACTGGCGGATGCCGAGAGCGCGGAAATCGCGGTGATCGAGCAGTTCCTGCCCGCACAACTGGACGAAGCGCAGACCGCGGCGGCGATCGAGGCGATCAAGTCCGAGCTTGGGGCTACGGGCATGAAGGACATGGGCCGCGTGATGGCGGAGCTAAAGGCGCGCCATGCGAGCGAGATCGACATGAGCAAGGCGAGCGCTGCGGTGAAGGCTGCGCTGGCGTAATGGACGAGGGCGCGCCCCTTCTTCCTCCCCTCCCGCTCGCGGGAGGGGACCGAGGGGTGGGCGCGCGGTTCAAACTAAGCCGACCGACTGCCGAAGCGCGTGCCCTGCGTAATGCGGCGACGGTGCACGAAGTTTTGCTATGGCGTCATCTGCAGGGGCGGCGTTTGAACGGGCTGAAGTTCATTCGGCAAATGCCGATCGCAGGGTATAAGGCTGACTTCGTATGTCGCGCGGCCAAGCTGGTCGTCGAAGTTGACGGGAGCCAGCACGCGGACGCTATGCCCTATGATGAAGCCCGGACCCGTGCGATCGAACGCGCGGGATACCGGGTTATCCGGTTCTGGAACAATGATCTGACTTCGAACATGACGGGCGTATTGGAAATGATTGCTGACGCTGCGCTTCGCGGAGAGCGCGCGCCCACCCCCTACCCCCTCCCGCGGGCGGGAGGGGAGGATTCGGGGCCGATCGATCCCGATACGGGGACGGCGGACGCATGACCCTATCCCCCCAATTCCTCGACGAACTCCGCAGCCGCACGCTCCTGTCCGGCCTGATCGGCAAGACCACCAAGCTCCAGAAGGCGGGCCGCGAATGGCGGGCGTGCTGCCCGTTCCACAATGAGAAGACCCCGAGCTTCTACGTCAACGACGACAAGGGCTTCTACCATTGCTTCGGCTGTTCGGCGCATGGCGACGCGATCCGCTGGATGACCGAGCAGCGCGGGTTGCCGTTCATGGATGCGGTCAAGGAACTCGCCCAGACCGCAGGCATGGAGCTCCCCGCAATGGACCCGCGCGCCGCGGAGAAAGCGGAAGCCGCCAAGGGCCTCCACGAAGCATGCAGCGATGCCGCGACCTGGTTCACCGAGCAGCTCGACGGTCTCGCCGGCGCGACTGCGCGCGGGGTGCTCGCCAAGCGTGGGATCAAGCCCGAGACCGCGCGGACCTTCGGGCTCGGCTTCTCCCCCGATTCGCGCGGGGGACTCAAGACCGCGCTCAAGGACTATGGCGATCCGCTGCTGATCGAGGCCGGGTTGCTGATCAAGGTCGACGACAAGGTCCCGTACGATCGCTTTCGTGGGCGACTGATGATCCCGATCCGCGATCCACGCGGGCGCACGATCGCGTTCGGTGGCCGCATCATCGGCGACGGCGAGCCCAAATACCTCAATTCCCCCGAAACCCCTTTGTTCGACAAGGGCCGCACGCTCTACAATCTCGATCGTGCCGCGCCCGCCTCGCGCAAGACGGGGCGCGTGCTGGTGGTCGAGGGGTATATGGACGTGATCGCGCTCGCGCAGGCGGGGTTCGGCGAGGCGGTCGCGCCGCTCGGCACCGCGCTGACCGAGCCGCAGCTCGAGCGGCTGTGGCGGTTGTGCGAAGTGCCGATCCTGTGTTTCGACGGCGACAGCGCGGGGCAGAAGGCGGCTTTGCGTGCCGCACACCGCGCGCTGCCGCTGCTCCAGCCGGGTCGGAGTCTTGCCTTCGTCACCCTGCCCGCGGGTCAGGATCCCGACGATCTCGTCCGCGCGCACGGCCCGGGCGCGTTCGAGGCGTTGCTCCAACAGACCGAACCGCTGGTCGACCGGCTGTGGAAAAGCGAACTCGCCGCCGAACCGCTCGACACGCCCGAGCAGAAGGCTGGCCTCAAGGCGCGGCTCGCCGAGCTCGCCAAGACGATCGCCGACAGCAACGTCGCGCACGAATATCAGGCCGAGTTCCGCACCCGCTTCGACGAAGCGTTCCGCCCCCAGCGAAAGGCGTTCGAACCCCGCGCGCCGTTCCAGCCATTCCAGCGCGGCAAGCCCGGCAAACCGTATAAGGCGCCGCATCTTCCCGTCGGCGATGGTGTCAAAGCGGTACGGACCCGCGGGATCGACCCGATCCTCGCCAAGGCGGTGTTGGCCGGGCTGATCCGCCATCCGGCGGAAATCGCACGGCATATGGAAGTGCTTGGCAGCCTCAAACTCGCCGACGACGCGCTCGGGCGGTTGTTCGAAGCCGTCGTCGATCTCGCGGTCGAAGACCATGTGCTTGATAGTGACCGGTTGCTCACCATATTGGCTTCATCCGGATTTGACAGTATCGCGCATGATCTGCTGCGACCCGACCGATTGTCGTGTTCGTTCACGCAGAAGGATGCCGAGCCGGCCCGGGCGCGCGAGGACCTCGATGAGGCGATCGCGATCCTGGTGGCGCGACCCGAAGTCGACGCCGCGCTGGCTGAGGCGACCGCTGCCATGCAGTCGGACTATTCGGATGAGGCCTTTGCCCGCCAGGTGGCGTTGGTGAAGGAAAAACAGACGCTCGACGCGCGACTTGCAAATCTGGTGCAGTCGAACGAAGACGCAAGAAGCTTTATGACCGAGGGCAGTTGATGGCGAAGACGGATATGGCGGACGTTGCGGATACGACCGAGTCGAGCGACGCACCGCTGATCGATTTGAACGATGCTTCGATCAAGAAGGTCATCGCTCGTGCCAAGAAGCGCGGGTACATCACCTATGAGCAGCTCAACGAAGCGCTGCCGCAGGGCGAGATGTCGTCCGACCAGATCGAGGACATCAGTGCCGCGCTCAGCGAGATGGGCATCAACATCGTCGAGAATGACGAGCAAGGCGAGGACGGCGACGAGCCGGCCAAGGCCGAGGACGACGATGATGCGGAGCCGGTAGACGCGTCCGAAGATGCGGGCCCCGCGCTCGACGTCAAGAAAAAGGAAGTCGTCGACCGTACCGACGACCCCGTCCGCATGTACCTGCGCGAGATGGGTGCGGTCGAGTTGCTCAGCCGTGAGGGCGAAATCGCCATCGCCAAGCGGATCGAAGCCGGTCGCGACACGATGATCCTGGGTCTGTGCGAATCGCCGATCACCTTCAACGCGATCATCGACTGGTCGACCGCGCTCAACGAAGGCACGATGCAGCTGCGCGAGATCATGGATCTCGACGCGATGCTGTCGAAGGACCCGGCACCCGAAGCAATGGCCGAAGCCGAGGATGGCGACGGCGAGATTTCGGAAAAGAACGCAGGCCCCTCGTTCAAGGAAGAAGCCGAGCCCGAGGAACCGTCGGTCGACGATGACGAGGACGGCGAGCGCCGTACCCCGCGCGCTTCGGACGATGAGGAAGAGGATAACACCCTCAGCCTCGCGCAGATGGAAGAGCAGCTTAAGCCGATCGCGCTCGAACGCTTCGCCAACATCACCGCGCTCTACAAGAAGTTCTCCAAGGTCCAGCAAGCGCGTCTCGACGCGATGGCGGGCGGCGGCGAGCTGTCGAATGCGGACGAGAAGAAGTATCACAAGCTTCGCGAGGAACTCACGGCGGAAGTCGAGAGCGTCCAGTTCCACAACGCCAAGATCGAATATCTGGTCGACCAGCTCTATGCCTTCAACCGTCGCCTGACCGCGCTGGGGGGCCAGATGCTGCGCCTCGCCGAGCGTCACAAGGTGCCGCGCAAGGACTTCCTCGACCGCTACATCGGCCATGAGCTCGATGAGCAGTTCCTGCCGAGCGTCGCCAAGCTCGACAAGAAGTGGACCGCGTTCGTCACCAACGAGGGCGAGGCAGTCGATCGCATCCGCGTCGAGATCAGCGAGATCAGCCAGGCGACCGGCATGGCGCTCGGCGAGTTCCGCCGGATCGTCAACATGGTCCAGAAGGGCGAGCGCGAGGCGCGTATCGCCAAGAAGGAAATGGTCGAGGCGAACCTGCGGCTCGTCATCTCGATCGCCAAGAAATACACCAACCGCGGTCTGCAGTTCCTGGATCTCATCCAGGAGGGCAACATCGGCCTGATGAAGGCGGTCGACAAGTTCGAGTATCGCCGCGGTTACAAGTTCTCGACCTATGCGACCTGGTGGATCCGTCAGGCAATCACCCGCTCGATCGCGGATCAGGCGCGGACGATCCGTATCCCGGTCCACATGATCGAGACGATCAACAAGCTGGTCCGCACCAGCCGCCAGTTCCTCCACGAGCAAGGCCGCGAGCCCACGCCCGAGGAAATGGCCGAGCGTCTGTCGATGCCGCTCGAGAAGGTCCGCAAGGTGATGAAGATCGCCAAGGAGCCGATCTCGCTCGAAACGCCGATCGGCGACGAGGAGGATTCGCATCTCGGAGATTTCATCGAGGACAAGAACGCGATCATCCCGGTGGATGCCGCGATCCAGGCGAACCTCAAGGAGACGGTCACGCGCGTGCTGGCGTCGCTGACGCCGCGCGAGGAGCGCGTGTTGCGCATGCGCTTCGGGATCGGGATGAACACCGATCACACGCTCGAGGAAGTCGGCCAGCAATTCTCGGTGACGCGCGAGCGTATTCGCCAGATCGAAGCCAAGGCGCTGCGCAAGCTGAAGCACCCGAGCCGCAGCCGCAAGATGCGGTCGTTCCTCGACCAGTAAGCACCGTCCGACGACGACAAGAGCGGCGACGATGGAGCAAACGCCATCGTCGCCGTTTCTGTAATTGCATCCATTCTGGCGGCAATCGATGGCGCCGGCGGCGTGAACCAGCGATCACCGCGCAATGCGTGCACCGCCGTCCTTCTTCGCTGATCCTGCCGAGCCCTGGGCCGGTCAGGACATCGTAACATCCTCCATATTGGTCCGGCATTTTGGCGTGTGGGGACAACGCGCCTTGCACGCGCCGGTCACGATCGTGCAGCATAACCGACCGCGGCATGTTCTCGTGTCGATCGATCACTGGAATGCGCTGCTTGCACGGGCCGCATCGGGGATGGCTTCAATGGCCGGCGCGGACGATATGATCGATGCGGTTTCCGATCTCGTGATAGCGGCGGACGCAGCAGGCATCATCGCCGCCACGAGCCGGACCGCGCGCGCGCAATTCGGCACCCTCATTCAGTGCGGCCAACGATTGGAGGGTATTCTGGCCGCGAACGACTATGCGCTGGTGCGGGACGTTCTACGCGAGGGACCGGCTGCGGGACTGGAAGTCGTGGTTCGCCTGTCTTCCCTCACACCTCCTGGCAGAACGATCGGTTGGACGATCGTTCGGTATGATGACGGGGTAGCGCTGATCGGGCGGGACGATGGTGCGGCCATCCCCTGATTTGCAGCTCGTCGGAGATCCGCTGTCCCCGGGGTCCCGAAGTGCAAATTGGCCGAACCCATGTCTGGTCCTGTGAAGATCATGACCTTTCGGGTTCTGGCCAAGCGGATCCACCAAAGTATTTCGTCGACGATCGCGTGCTTGGCAGCCGCAGTTCCTGTTCGGTGCAACTCAACGCCGGAACCACCTTAAGTCTCTGTTGCGCATGACAATTTTATATACTCTCGGGTCCTCTGGCATTTATGCTTTTCGGTACCGTTCATGGCCGTGCGTTGGCTCGTCGGGTCTACGCCAAGTCCTGCAAGTCGCTTTAAACAAAGTGTTTACGATCTTTGGTTTAGTTGTTCCTCCACAGATGTGCCGCAGCACGCGTGAACTGCCCACGCGGAACCGGCACGAGGACTTGTCAGGACCCATGCCAACCCGATCGCCAGACACGCCGACACAGGATGAAGGTGCGCTTGGTATCGCTCAGCTCGCCGCAAACGACGGATGTGCGGGCCACCCGTTCCTGGTTCGCCTGAGCGACGCGACCGCCTGGGCGTCCGCGCGCGACCTTGCCGATGCCATCCACTGCATCTGTGCAGCGCACGGCGGCGCTACCGCGCTCTTCCTGTCTGCCACCCGCTGTCCCATCCCCGGTGCCGACCAGTCCTGGCTGGTCGCTGCGGCAACCGCGTTCGCGGACGAGCGGGCGTATCTCGCCGCGCTGACCGCCGCGGTCGGTCCCCTGCCCTCCACGCCGGGTCAGGCGCAAAGCGATGGCGCGTTTGCGGCCATCCGCCACGCGTTCGACATGCTCGCGACATCACAGCGCACCGGATGTGCCACCGGCGCGGCGATTGCTTTGCTGATCGACTGGAAAGCCTTTCGACGAATTTTCGACACCGCAGCCGAACGGCTCGGCATCGCCGCTGCGGTCAGCGCGCTGCCCGACGAAACCGTGGTCATCGCGGCCTATGCCTCGCCCGACACCCCCGCAGCGGCGCTCCGCGCGATCCGCTTCGGTGCGCAACAGGCCTTCGCGCAACATCGCGGGCTGCTCGATCTGATCGAGGCCCGCGCCGCGGCACGCGATCGCCAGTAGCGGCTTGCACTTCAGCGGGCTTTGCCTCTATCGCCGTACCCGGAATTCAAACGGACGGGATCGACCGCAATGAAGCGCTTCGAAGGCACGCAAGGCTATGTCGCCACCGCTGACCTCAAGGTCGCGGTCAACGCTGCGGTTACGCTCCGCCGCCCTTTGCTGGTCAAGGGCGAACCGGGTACCGGCAAGACCGTGCTCGCCTATGAGATTGCCAAGGCGCTCGATGCCGAGCTGATCGAGTGGAACATCAAGTCGACCACCAAGGCGCAGCAAGGGCTGTACGAATATGATGCGGTCGCCCGCCTGCGCGACGGCCAACTGGGCGACGAGCGCGTCCACGACATCGGCAATTACATCCGTCGCGGCAAATTGTGGGAGGCGTTCACGCGTCCCAAGCCGCCCGTCCTGCTGATCGACGAGATCGACAAGGCCGACATCGAATTTCCCAACGATCTGTTGCAGGAACTCGATCGGATGGAGTTCCATGTCTACGAAACGCGCGAGACGGTGCGCGCGGTCGAACGGCCGATCGTCATCATCACGTCGAACAACGAGAAGGAACTCCCCGACGCCTTCCTGCGCCGGTGCTTCTTCCACTATATCAAGTTTCCCGACCGCGACACGATGCAGGCGATCGTCGACGTCCATTTCCCCGGCATTCAGAAGATCCTGGTCAACCGCGCAATGGACATCTTCTACGACGTTCGCGACGTGCCGGGGCTTAAGAAGAAGCCGAGCACGAGCGAATTGCTCGACTGGCTGAAGTTGCTGCTCCACGAGGACATGCCGCTCGACGTGCTGCAGAACCGCGATCCGACCAAGGCAATCCCGCCGCTTCATGGCGCGCTGCTCAAGAACGAACAGGACGTGATGCTGTTCGAACGCCTCGCCTTCATGGCGAAGCGGCAGCAGAACAAGGGCTGACTTTCGAGCCGGCGCAGCCTGCGATGCATCGGCTGGAATTGCCAAACGCCCCACGGTCGGGGTAACCTTTCGTTATCGACTGGCCGTTACGGAACCCTTGGGGGCATCCGTTGGGATACGAGATGCGTAGAGCGACATTCATCTTTGCAGGATTGAGCGCGGTCGCGATGGCGGTGCCGGCGTCTGCATCGTCGTTGCTCGACTATATCGGTCAGTGCGTCCCGTTCGCGCGTGCGGCTTCCGGCATCCAGCTGTTCGGTGATGCGTGGACGTGGTGGAGCCAGGCGGAAGGTCGCTACCGCCGCGGCGAACGCCCGCAGCCGGGCGCGGTGCTCGTCTTCGCGCGGACGGGTCGCCTGCCGCTGGGGCATGTCGCCGTGATCAGCCGCGTCGTCGATTCACGCGTCGCGATGGTCACGCACGCCAATTGGTCACGCATGAACGGCGAACGCGGCCATGCCGAACAGGACGTCACCTTGACCGACGTCTCCGCGTCGAACGACTGGAGCCAGGTTAAGGTGTGGTTCCGCGATAATTCGGGGCTCGGCGGATCAGTCTTTCCGACCTACGGCTTTATTTACGGAACGCGGACGACCCCCGGGGCGCGCGTCCAGACCGCCGCCGAGCTGACGGGGCGCAGTCCCGACTATGTCGGCGCGCTGATCGATTCCTACGCGCACTGATACGAGCATCCGAACGGGCACCGCCGCATCATCATCGCAGGCGGTGTCGCCGGAACCCACTGGACACCGAGCGAGCGCCGGTCCTAGCATGCCGTCATGTTTCTCACCTTTCTCGATGAGCTCCGCACGGCGGGGATCCCCGCAAGCCTGAAGGAGCATCTGCTGCTGCTTGAGGCGCTCGACGCCGAGGTGATCGAGCGGACGCCCGAGGATTTCTATTACCTCTCCCGCGCGGTGTACGTGAAGGATGAGGGCCTGCTCGACCGGTTCGACCAAGTGTTCGCCAAGGTGTTCAAGGGCATCGCCACCACCTTCGGCCAACCCGCCGCCGACATCCCCGAGGACTGGCTGCGCGCGGTTGCCGAGAAGTATCTCAGCCCGGAGGAGATGGCCGCGATCAAGGCGCTTGGATCGTGGGACGAGATCATGGAGACGCTCAAGAAACGGCTCGACGAGCAGAAGGAGCGCCACCAGGGCGGCAACAAATGGGTCGGGACCGGCGGCACCTCCCCCTATGGCAATAGCGGCTACAATCCCGAAGGCGTCCGCATCGGCGGCGAGAGCACGCACCAACGTGCGGTAAAGGTGTGGGACCAGCGCGAGTTCCGTAACCTCGACAGCACCCGCGAACTCGGCACGCGCAACATCAAGGTGGCGCTCCGCCGTCTGCGCAAGTTCGCACGCGAAGGGGCCGCCGACGAACTCGACATCGACGCGACGATCGCGGGGACTGCGCGGCAGGGCTGGCTCGACGTCGTGATGCGCGCGGAACGGCGCAATGCGGTCAAGCTGTTGCTGTTTCTCGACGTCGGCGGATCAATGGATCCGTGGGTCAAGCTGTGCGAGGAATTGTTCTCGGCGGCGACGACCGAGTTCAAGAACCTCGAGTTCTTCTACTTCCACAATTGCCCGTATGAAGGCGTGTGGAAGGACAACACCCGCCGCTTTGCCGAACGCACCCCGATGTGGGACGTGCTCCACAAGTTCGGGCACGATTATAAACTCGTGTTCGTCGGCGACGCGTCGATGAGCCCGTATGAGATCAGCCACCCCGGCGGATCGGTCGAGCATTTCAACGAGGAATCCGGCGCGGTGTGGATGCAGCGGCTGACCACGACCTATCCGGCCGCAGTCTGGCTCAACCCGATCCCCGAACAACAATGGGGCTATTCGCAGAGCATGCGAATCCTTCGCGAGTTGATGACCGACCGCATGTATCCGCTCACGCTCGCCGGACTCGACGAAGCGATGCGGGAACTGACCCGCAAACGCTAGATCAGGCGACCGTCAAATCGGTCGACAATGCCTGCAACTTGTCGAGATAAGATCGCACCAGAACCAGGCGCCGGTCGCGTGCCTCGACGGTAATGGCGCGGGCGGCGGCGAGACGTTCTGCCGTCACCCGGCGCTGATAAAAAAGACGGTCCGATTCCACGTGATCTACCCTCCGTAGCGACGCAACAGCCCCCCAGCCATCGCGAATCGCCTCGTTACTGCATGACCCATGGTACTGCATCGCACCATCGCCAATCACAGGTGTAGCCTTGAATGGTTACTCAATTACGACCAATGGAGTAATACTACGGGCGTCCGGATTGCGCCGTTCAATATAGCAGCGATTTTTGGCGCTGTTCGGACCAATGCGCTTCGTCCGTCGCCGTTATCGCTTCGAGATCACGCGGGGTCGCAGCGCTGTCATCGACCCAGGTGCGCAAGCCAGGACCGCCGTTGATCACGTCGATCGGCAACTTGCCGAACGCATATTCGTACGGGAAATCCCGCCACAGCGGATAATCGGGATACAGCCGGCGGATCGCCTTGAACGCCAGCGCCTGAAGTCGCCACGGCTTGAACGCTGCGTGGCGATAGGACGGACCTTCGGCGTGGATCTGCACGCCGTTGCACAAGTGATGGACATGCTTGTGGAAGGTCGGTTCGAACCAGATTTCGCGCAGGCGGCAGCCCTCGGTCCATTCGGGTGCCAGTTGGTGCATGTCGGCGATCACGGCGCGCGCGGCGATATCGGGGGCGCCGAACAATTCGAGCGGCCGCGTCGTCCCGCGCCCTTCCGACAATGACGTGCCTTCCAGCATCACCGTCCCCGGATAGGCACGCGCCATCATCACATTGGGGGCGTTGGGACTGGGGTTGATCCAGGTCCGCTCGGTCGGCCAGCCGAAGCCGGGCGCTGCATCAGGCTGCCAGCCTTCCATCGTCACGACCTGATAGTCGACGTCGAGCTTGAGCAGATCGACGAACCAGTGTCCGAGTTCGCCCATCGTCAGCCCGTGCCGCATCGGCATCGGCCCCGCGCCCACGAAGCTTTCCCAACCGGGGAGCAGGGTCAGCCCCTCAACCGGTCGGCCAACGGGGTTGGGGCGATCAAGCACCCACACCGCCTTGCGATGCTCGGCGGCGGCTTCGAGCACGTAGCGCAGCGTGGTGATGAAGGTATAGATCCGCGTACCGAGATCCTGCAGGTCGACCAGCATCACGTCGAACAACTCCATCGATTCCGCGGTCGGGCGGCGGACTTCGCCATACAGGCTGAACACCGGCATCCCGTAGGTCGGATCGGTGAAGTCGGGCGACTCCATCATATTGTCCTGCAGGTCGCCGCGCACGCCGTGCTGCGGGCCGAACATTGCGGTGACGTTCAGCCCGACTGCGATCAACGCATCGACCGAATGCGTCAGGTCGGCGGTGACGGAGGCGGGGTGCGCGAGGAGCGCGATGCGCTTGCCTTCGAGCGGCTTGCGCAAGGCGGGGTCAGCGAGGAGGCGATCGATACCGAAGTTCATGGGGCAAAATTCCCAAAAGTCTTGCTTCCCCGGCGAAGGCCGGGGCCCAGTCGCAAAGGTGGTCGTTGCCGCGCGCTGCGCCATGCGTTCGACCGGCTCACTCCTGGGCCCCGGCCTTCGCCGGGGAAGCAGAGCAGGTCAAGGGTGCGCTGGCACCGGCAGGGTTGCGATGAACGACGCGCGGTTGTGGAAATCAGGCGGGCCGGGGGCATGGGCAAGCGCCCAATAGGATTTGGTGCCGTCGGTTTCCTCGATCACCGCGGTGAGGCTCATCTGGAGCGGGCCCGGCGGGAGGTCGGACAGGTTTTGGCGAACCTCGGCAAGATTAGCGGACTCGCGATCAACATTTGGCGCGACCGACAACGGAAGATCGCAACCGCCCGCCCGGTAGGACTCGAACCGATACGCCGCCCATTGCGTCGAGGGGGAATAGTTGAACTCGAAATAAGCGTCCGACCCCGAAGGCGTGAGGAACAGCTCGCAGCAGGTGGTCTTCCACAGGCCGTCGGTGCGCGAGGGAGCCGCTCGGTCCGGAAGCGTCACGTGGTCAAGACCCTCGACGGTGAAGGTCAAAAGCAGTTCGTCGCCGTCCCGACGCACTTCCGCGCTGACCGATCGCACCACACTGGCCGGCCGGTCCGGATGCACGACCAACCTATATTCCTTCCCCGGCGAAGGCCGGGGCCCAGTAGCGGTGTCCGTCATGGCTGCGCGATCCGGTCGTACAGGTCTTCCCACTCCGCGTTGAGACCTTCAATCTCGCGGATTTTCCACGCCCGTTTCCACGACTTCATTTGAAACTCCCGCAAACGCGCTGATTCAATCACGCCATGAAGCTCGTACCAGACCAGCAGCTTGCAGCCATATTGCTTCGTGAAACCCGCAACGACACCTTCCCGATGCTCCCATGCACGCCGTGCGAGAGCGTTCGTCGAGCCAAGGTATAGCGTGCCGTTTCGCTCGCTCGCCATGATGTAAACATAGGCCTGCTCATCCATGACGACCGCCACCGCTCCTGGGCCCCGGCCTTCGCCGGGGAAGCGGGAGAGTTGCGGGGAATTCACACGGAAGCAACCGGCTGGCAAATTCGCCTCAAGATCGCTACATGCCGCCGTTCCCATGGCAACAACACTCCCCTCCCCGCCGAAGATCGGCATGGTCTCGCTTGGCTGTCCCAAGAATCTGGTCGATAGCGAGCGGATCCTGACCAAGCTGCGCTCCGATGGCTATGCCATGTCCCCCGATTATGCGGGCGCGGACGTCGTGCTGGTCAACACCTGCGGCTTCCTCGATTCCGCCAAGGAAGAATCGCTCGAGGCGATCGGCGAGGCGATCGCCGAGAACGGTCGCGTCATCGTCACCGGCTGCATGGGCAAGGAAGCGGAGATGATCCGCGCGAAGTTCCCGGGCATCCTCGCAGTCACGGGCGCGCATCAGTACGAAGAGGTCGTCGGCGCGGTCCACACCGCCGCCCCGATGCCGCCGAGCGCGTTCCTCAATCTCGTCCCCGAAAGCGGGCTCAAGCTCACCCCGCGGCATTACAGCTATCTCAAGATTTCGGAGGGCTGCAACCACCGCTGCGCCTTCTGCATCATCCCGAGCTTGCGTGGCGACCTCGTCAGCCGTCGTCCCGACGCGATCCTGCGCGAAGCCGAGAAATTGATCGAGGCGGGCACGCGCGAATTGCTCGTGATCAGCCAGGACACCTCGGCCTACGGCGTCGACATCCGCCACCAGCCGCGCATGTGGCACGGGCAGGAAGTCCGCGCGCACATGACCGACCTGTCGCGCGAACTCGGCAAGCTCGGCGCGTGGGTGCGGCTGCACTATGTCTACCCTTACCCGCACGTCGACCAGGTCATCCCGTTGATGGCCGAGGGGCTGATCCTCCCCTATCTCGACATTCCGTTCCAGCATGCCAGCCGCAACGTGCTCAAGCTGATGAAGCGCCCGGCGAACGAGACCAAGGTGCTCGAGCGGATCAAGAACTGGCGCACGATCGCCCCCGACATCGCGATCCGCTCGACCTTCGTCGTCGGCTTCCCCGGTGAGACCGAGGACGATTTCGCCTATCTGATGGACTGGCTGGAAGAAGCGCAGCTCGACCGCGTCGGCGCGTTCCGGTTCGAGCCGGTCGAGGGCGCGGCCGCCAACGATTTGCCCAACCATGTGCCCGAAGCGATCAAGGAAGAGCGCTATGCCCGCCTGATGGAACTGACCGCACGGATTTCGGCGGACAAGCTCCAGGCCAAGGTCGGTCGCACGCTCGACGTCATCATCGACGCCGTCGATGAAGAGGGCGGCGCGACCGGTCGGTCAAAGGCGGATGCGCCCGAGATCGACGGCGAGGTGTTCCTGCGTGACGCCGGGCATCTGTCCGTGGGCGATATCGTCGCGGTCGCGATCGAAGATGCCGACGAGCATGATCTTTACGGCGTCCCGACCGTTTGAGGGCAGCGCCCCCTTCCCTTGAGCGGCAGGACGGTGACATATCGTCGTTCCATCGCTCGAGGACCGTGCCTTCGTGAAGCTCTTCCATTATAGTCTGGCGGCAGGTTTGCTGTCCGTCTCTGCCCCGGCGTTGGCGCAATCGCTGACGTCGGCGGAAACTGCCCAGGTCGACAAGACCGTCACCGATGCGCTCGCCAAATCGGGGGTGCCCTCGGCCTCGGTCGCGATCGTCCGCGGTGGCCGGATCGTCTACACCAAGGCTTACGGCAAACAGGCCGAAACCGGAACGACCCGCGACGACGCCCCCTATCAGATCGCATCCGTCTCCAAGCAGTTCACCGCCGCCGCGATCCTGCTGCTACAACGCGAGGGCAAGCTGAGCCTCGACGATCACGTCTCCAAATATGTCCCTGGCATCACCGACGGCGACACGATCACGATCCGCCAGTTGCTCAGCCACACCGCTGGCCTGCGCGATTACTGGCCACAGGATTACAGCTTCAAGGCGATGGCGACTCCGGTCACGCCGCAGCAGATCGTCGATCGCTGGGCGAAGAAGCCGCTCGATTTCAAGCCCGGCACGCAGTGGCAATATTCCAACACCGGCTATGTCGTCGCCGGGATGATCGTCGAGAAGGTGTCGGGGCAGAAGCTGCTCGATTTCCTGAAAGCCCGGATCTTCAAGCCGCTCGGCGTCACCGTCTACGATCAGGATCTCGCAGTCGGCCCGGGCTTTCCGCAAGGCTATGGTCGCGCAGCGCTCGGTCCGGTCCGGCCGGTCCAACCGCCGGCGCGCGGGTGGCTCTATGCGGCGGGCGAACTGGCGATGAGCGCGCGGGCGCTCGCGACGTGGGACGTGGCGCGGCTTGATCGCGCGGTACTGACGCCGGAGGATTGGGCGACGCAGGAAACCCCGGTCAAGCTCGCCGACGGGAGCAGCAACGGCTACGGGCTGGGCGTCAGCACAGGGACCGCCAACGGTCGCCGCACGATCGAACATAGCGGCGAAGCGGTCGGTTTCCTGTCCGAGAACATCGTCTATCCGGACCAGAAGGCCGCGATCGTGGTGCTCATCAACAGCTGGTCGAGCGATGCCTATCAGACGATCGCGCAGAAGCTAGCCGGGATCGTGCTGAGCCCTGACACGGTCGATCCGGCGGATGCCGCCGCACTGGCGCGGGTCCGCACTGCGTTCGATCAGCTGCGCGACGGCACGCTCGACCGCAGCCAACTCACCGAAGACGCCAGTTACTACTTCACCCCGACGACGCTGGGCGATTACCGCACCAGCCTCGCGCCGCTCGGCACCCCGACCGCCTTCGTCCAGACCGGCAAGCCGCGATTGCGCGGCGGCTTCGTCAACCGCTCCTACCGTGTCACCTATCCCGGCACGACGCTGTCGGTCAGCACCTACGCCGAACCCGGCCCCAACGGAAAGCTCGAGCAATTGCTCGTGACCCCCACCCAGCCATGATCGATTTCACCACCTGTCTCCAACCCGATCGCGGCCAAAGCGCCCGGACGATCCATGTTGTCCATCCCGATCAATGGGATAGCTGGCTTTCCACCCAGCCGACGCGAACCCGCGCCGCGGTCGCCGCTCACGGGCTGACCGGCAAGCCGGGCAACCGCGCGGTCCTGCCGGGAGACGCGGCCGACGACTGGGCGATGCTCCTCGTGTGCAACGAAAGCCACGTTTCGCCGTGGCGGATCGCCTCACTCGGCGCGCAGCTGCCCGCGGGCACCTACCGCCTTGCCGAAGGCGAACCGGGTGCCGCGATGCTGGGCTGGTGCCTCGCCCAGCATCGTTTCGATCGCTACCGCAAGGACCCCGCGCCCATCGGCCCGAGCGTCCTGCTGACCGGCGAGCCCGCGCGGATCGACGAAACGATCCGCATCGCCCGCGCGGTCGCCAAGGTGCGCGACCTCGTCAACACCCCCGCCGCCGATCTCGGCCCCGCGGACCTGGAGGCCGAAGCCGCCGCGCTCGCCAAGACGCACGATGCGTCGCTGACCGTCACCAAGGGTGAGCCGCTCGTGACGGGCTACCCGATGATCCACGCGGTCGGCCAGGCCGCGGCCAAGGGGCGCGAGCCACGGCTGATCGAGCTCGAATGGGGCAACCCGGCGCATCCGCGGATCGCGGTGATCGGCAAGGGCGTGTGCTTCGATTCGGGCGGGCTCGATATCAAGCCGTCGTCGGGGATGCGCCTGATGAAGAAGGACATGGGCGGCGCGGCGCATGCGCTGTCGCTCGCCGGGCTGATCATGGGCGCGCGGCTGCCGGTGCGGCTGCATCTGCTGATCCCGGCGGTCGAGAACAGCATCGCGGGCAACGCCTTCCGCCCGGGCGACGTGCTCGCGACGCGCAAGGGCGTGACGGTTGAGAACACCAACACCGATGCCGAGGGTCGCCTCGTCCTCGCCGACGCGATCACGCGCGCTGGCGAGGAAGCGCCGACGCTGATCCTCGATTTCGCGACGCTCACCGGTGCCGCCCGCGTCGCGCTGGGGCCGGACCTTCCTGCAACCTTCGCCAATGACGATGCGCTGGCGGCGGCGCTGCTGGAGGCCGGGACCGCGACGGGCGACCCACTGTGGCGGCTGCCATTGTGGGACGGGTATGACGACATGCTCGCCTCGGACATCGCCGACATGGTGAATGCGCCCGACGGCGGGTTCGCCGGGTCGGTGACCGCCGCCCTCTTCCTGCGCCGGTTCATCCCCGCCGATACGCCCTGGGCGCATTTCGATACCTTCGCGTGGCGGCCGACGTCCAAGCCGGGGCGTCCCAAGGGCGGCGAGGCGCTCGGCTTGCGTGCCGCATGGGCGATGCTCAAGGCACGGTATCCGGCATGATCTACATCCTGATCAACGTTGCCCCGATCCTCGTGGCGACCGCGATCGGCTTGCTGCTCGGCGCGGCGTATCGCGCGACGTTCGACCGGGGCGCACCTCAGTTGAACGTACTGACGCTGGTGATCGCCACGCTCGGGCTGTTCTGGTTCGCGTCGATCCTCGCGGGCGCACTGATCCTCGCGCCGCCCAAGGCGGCACCGTGGATCATGGCGGTGGGCAGCGCGGTCGTGATCTGGGCGGGGTTCGTCCTGCCGGTCGTTGCGATCACGCAAAGCTATCGCGGCGCGCGCGGCGGGCAGATCGCGCGCGATGCAGCGTTCTGGCTGGTGGCGATGGTGATACAGGCGGTCGTGATGAAGCTGATCGGCCTGGCCCCGCCGCCTGCCTAGGCGCGGATGATCTCGATCGTGGTGTAAGGCGCAACCACGCGCCACCCCATCGTCTCGTACAGCGCCCGCCCGGCATCGGTCGCCGCCAACATCCGGAGCGTCTCCGGCGCCTGACGTTGCCCCAGCACGCTCATGATCGCACGCCCGAGACCGCGGCGGCGATGTTCGGGCTGGGTGACGATCCGGTCGTAACAGAACACCCCGCCAGCCATCGCCCCATAGCCGCTCGCCGCCAGGGTCCCGGCGGCATCCGCGATCACCGCGGACGCCACGTCGCGCTGCGTCGTCAGGTCCAGCGTATAGCCCTGCGGGAGCGACACCGGATCATCGCAATGCGGGTCCTGCACCATCATCCAGGCGACCGACTGCACCGTCCAGCGAGGCGGCACGATCGAGAGAACGTCCGCCGCCGGGGCGCACGCCTTGAGGAAGACGCGGGGCGAATCGATTGCGTCGGCGGCAGCCCGGAAGGCCGCATCGGCCTCCAGAAAGACATAGCGGCACAGTTCCGCCGCGCTCCCGGTATCGACGCGCCAACCGCCGCGGTCCCGAACCGGCGCAGGGACGCCACGCGCGATCGAGCGCGCGGACAGCCACGCTTCCAGCCGCTGCGGCGTGAGATCCGCCGTCATCCCCGCCCCTGCCCGGTCATGCCGCCTCGATGATCGGCACGAACTTCGCCGCGGTCAAACTGGCACCACCGACCAGTGCGCCATCGACGTCCTCGGTCTCGAGGATCGCGGCGGCGTTCGCCCCCGTGACCGACCCGCCGTAAATGATGCGGATCCCGTCCGCCGCATCCCCGACCAGCGTCCGCAGCTTGGCGCGCGCAATCGAATGGACTTCGGCGATCTCGTCGAGCGTCGGCGTGCGCCCGGTGCCGATCGCCCAGCGCGGCTCATAGGCGATCGTCAGCCAGTCGCCATTCGCCAGATCGGGCACCGACTTCTCGATCTGCGCCTGCACGACCCGCGCCGCGCGACCGGCGTCGCGCTCGGCATCGGTTTCGCCAACGCACAGGATGACGCTCAGCCCGTGCCGATGCGCGGCGCTCGCCTTGGCCCAGGCGTCCTGGCTGGTTTCGCCCTGATCGGTGCGGCGTTCGCTGTGGCCGACGATCGTGAACCGCGCGCCTGCCTCGACCAGCATCGACGCCGACAGGCACCCGGTATGCGCACCGCTTTCGGCAGCATGAACATCCTGCCCGCCGATCGCGAACCCGGGCACCAGTGCCACCGCCGGCGCAATCAGCGTGGCGGGCAAGGCGATCGACACGTCGACCGCACTCGCGGCATCCGCGGCAGCCGCGATCGTCGTCAGCTCGGCAAGCGCCGATCGACTGCCGTTCATCTTCCAATTGCCCGCCACAAGCTTGCGTCGCATCATCCCGCGTCTCTCCGTTTCTGTCTTGCGGACAGCGATAGCGTCACGGGCGTGCTGCACAAGCTTGATGCAGCCCCGACCTGCCCGTAAAGCAACCCTTCTTCGTCCCTTACCACGACAGATCGGCCGCCCCCGACCATGATGAGTTTTTTCCGCCGAATGATCCGCCACCCGCTTGGTGGCGCGGTTGCGCTCGGCTTCGTTGGCCTGCTCGGACTCGCGTTCGTGCTTTCTGATCATTCGGGAACGGCGACCGGTGCTTCGGTCAATGCCGCCGATGTCGCGGTCAAGGTCGGCAACAAGACGATCACGATCAGCGAACTGCGCGCTGCGGTCGCGCGGGACGTCGACACTTATCGCCAGCAGCAGCCGACGCTCGACACGCAGCAATTCGTGGCAGGCGGGGGATATGAGGCGACGCTGGAGCGGCTGATCGATTCGACCGCGTTCCGCCAGTTCGCGCAGAAGCAGGGCATGGTCGTCAGCAAGCGCGCGGTCGACGGCCTGATCGCGAGCCAGCCGGGCCTCGCCGGGCTCGACGGCAAGTTCAGCCAGGAAAAGTACGAGCAGGTGCTCCGCCAGATCGGGATGACCGACGCGGAAGTCCGCCTCCAGACGACCGACCAGGTGCTGACGCGGCAATTGCTGCTGTCGCCGATCCAGGCGAAACAGGTCCCGGCTGGCCTCGCCACGCCCTATGCCAATCTGTTGCTCGAAAAGCGCAGCGGTCAGATCGGCTTCATCCCCGCCGCCGCGATGCCGACGGGCGCAGCCCCGACCGATGCCGAACTCGCGACCTATTATGCGCGTAACCTTGGCAAGTACCGCCTGCCCGAGCGCCGCGTAGTGCGCTACGCTACGCTCAGCCCAGCATCGCTTGCGGCACAGGCCGCTCCGAGCGACGCGGAAATTGCTGCTGCCTACAAGGCACAGGCACAGAAGTTCGCCGCCGCCGAGCTGCGCACGATCGTCCAGGTCGTCGTCGGTGACCAGGCGTCGGCCAATGCGCTGGCCGCCAAGGTGCGGGGCGGTGCGTCGATCGAGCAGGTTGCCCGCGCTGCCGGGCTCGAGCCCGCGACGGTCAAGGACACGCAGAAAGCGGCGTTCGCCGGACAGTCCTCGCCAGAGATTGCCAACGCGGTATTTGCCGCCAAGACCGGCGACGTCGTCGGACCGCTCCGCGCACCACTCGGTTTCGTTGTTGCCAAGGTAGCATCGGTCCGCACGCAGGCCGCCAAGTCGCTTGCCGAAGCAACGCCTGAACTGAAGGCCTCGCTCGCGCCACAGAAGACCACCGCGTTGCTGACCGAGAAGCGCAATGCGTTCGACGATGCGTTGGGCAAGACCAGCTTCGAGGGTCTTGTCACCAAGAACCAGCTGACCGCGCAGACCACGCCGGCGCTGACCGCAGCTGGCCAGAACCTCGACACGCCGACCGCCAAGCCGGACCCTGCACTCACCCCGATCCTGGCCGCTGCGTTTGCCGCATCGCCGGGCGATCAGCCGCAGACCGTACCGCTGGGTCAGGACGGGAGCTTCGCGCTCGTCACGCTCGACAAGGTCCTGCCCGCGGCACCGCGTCCGCTCGCGCAGATCCGGGATACCGTCGTCCGCGACTTCCAGCTCGATCGGGCGCAGCGTGCGGCCCATGACGTCGCCGCCAAGGTCGTTGCTGCTGCCAACGGCGGCACCGCGCTGCCGCAGGCGCTGTCGGCAACCGGTCTCAAGCTGCCGCCGTTGCAGCCTGTCACCGGCCCGCGTGCGGCGCTGATCGGCAACCCACAGCGCGTTCCGCCGCCGCTCGCGTTGATGTTCGCGATGCCTGCCAAGACGACCAAGCTGCTGGAGGCACCCGACAAGTCGGGCTGGGTCATCGTCCACCTCGACACCATCACGCCGGGCAACGCGCAAGGGAACGCCAAGGTCATCGCCGGAACGCAAAGCGACATCGGCAACGTTGTCGGGCGCGAATATGTCGCGCAGTTCGGCAAGGCGGTGCAGAATGCGATCGGCACGACGCGCAATGCGAAGGCGATTGCGTCGTTGAAGGCAGAACTTCTGGGTCTCGCCAGTGCCGATCAGCCCTGATCGCGCAGGCGCCGCCGCGGCGCGGATCGCGCTCGCGGCGGGGCGTCCGGCGCTGCTGTGGCAACGCCAGATCGCCGACACTGAAACCCCCGTCGCCGCCGCGCTCAAGCTGATCGAGCCCGGCCGCGGGGATTTCCTGCTGGAGTCGGTCGAGGGCGGCGAGACGCGCGGGCGGCACAGCCTGATCGGGCTAGCACCCGATCTGGTCTTTCGAGCGCACGGGGCACAGGCCGAGATCAACGCCGGGTGGCTGCACGATCGCGACACGTTCGCCCCCTGCGAAGAACCGACGCTGGACGCGTTGCGCACGCTGGTCGCGTCATGCCGGATGGATGTACCGGCAGAGCTCCCGCGCGCGCTCGCCTGCCTCGTCGGCTATTTCGGCTATGAGACGATCGGCCTCGTCGAGCGCCTCCCGCGCCCGACGAACGATGCGCTCAGCCTGCCGGACATGATCTTCGTGCGTCCGACCGTGATCCTGATCTTCGACCGGCTGGCGGATGCGTTGTTCCTCGTGTCCCCGGTCTGGCCGGATGCGGCGCGGGAACCGGACGCGATCGTTGCCGACGGACTCGACCGGATCGATTCCGTAGCGGCCCGGTTGGCAACGGCATCCCTCCCCGCCCCGGTGCGCGCCGATGCCGCCGACGAGATCGCGCTGACTTCGACGCTCGCGCCGGGTCGCTATGCCGAGATGGTCGCCCGTGCGAAGGACTATATCGTCGCGGGCGATATCTTTCAGGTCGTGCTGGCGCAGCGGTTCACCGCGCCCTTCACCCTGCCGCCGTTCGAATTGTATCGTGCGTTGCGCCGGATCAATCCGTCGCCGTTCCTGTACCACCTCGACCTGCCGGGCTTTACGCTCACCGGTTCTTCGCCCGAAATCCTGGTGCGCGTCCGCGACGGCGAAGTGACGATCCGCCCGATCGCGGGCACCCGTCCGCGTGGCAAGACCGCCGCCGAGGACGAAGCCAACCGCACGAGCCTGCTCGCCGACCCCAAGGAACGCGCCGAGCATCTGATGTTGCTGGATCTGGGCCGCAACGACGTGGGTCGCGTGGCAGAGGCGGGGAGCGTCACCGTGACGGCCAGCTACACGACCGAATTCTACAGCCACGTGATGCACATCGTGTCCAACGTGGTCGGGCGACTCGCCCCCGACAAGGACGCGCTCGATGCGTTGTTTGCGGGTTTCCCCGCAGGCACGGTATCGGGGGCTCCCAAGGTCCGCGCGTGCGAAATCATCGCCGAACTCGAGGATGCCGTGCGCGGGGCCTATGCCGGTGGCGTCGGCTATTTTTCACCCGATGGTTCGATGGATTCGTGCATCGTGCTGCGGACCGCGGTGTTGAAGGATGGGGTGATGCACGTTCAGGCCGGGGCGGGCATCGTCGCGGATAGCGAGGCAGCGTACGAACAGCGCGAATGTGAGGCCAAGGCGGGCGCCCTGCTTGCGGCTGCACGCGAGGCGATCGCGCGTGCCGTGGACAGCAATTACGGTCAGTGAATTCAGGGTTTGCCCTCCCCGGGCCAATGCCGAGGGAGGGCTAATCCGGTCACGGGATGATGTCAGCCTGACGACGCGCTTCGGCACGTTCCGCTGCAAACTGCTCGGCCCGAAGCTTCCCGCAGCCGGTTTGTCCGCCCGATCCGACCGGCGAACACGTATCTGGCAATCCACCGGCGCGACGACCGGCATCATCGGCGACCGCAGTGCGATTGACCCAACTCTGGTTCTGCGCCGCGATCGGCTTGTCGTCGCGCAATTCCTTCGGAATGCGATACGGCTCGCCCTGGCGTGCGCATACGACGATCTCGGCATCGGGATCGCTCGACTTGGGACACGCCTGATTGCCGGTAATGGTGACGGAGCGGATTCGCTGCGGCGGCTTCCCCGACTCGGCCTGCTGTTGCGCCGCCGCTGGCGAGGACTGGGCGACTGCAGGACCTGCGACTGGCGCGGCGGCCAGCAGTCCGATCAAGGCAAAAGTGCGCAACATGTTCATTTCTCCCAAGGTTCATCAACGTGTGGCGCGCGAGGTTGATCCACCCTGAACCATACGTTCGACGTCCCTAGCTGCGTAAACGTTGTGGTATATGTCCAAACACGGTAGCGGCGCGAGGATGATCCTCGTCATCGACAATTACGACAGCTTCACCTGGAACCTGGTCCATTATCTGATGGAGTTGGGGACCGAAGTGAAGGTCGTCCGCAACGACGCGCTGACCGCTGCCGAGGCGATGGCCAGCAACGCGCAAGGGTTCCTCATCTCGCCCGGTCCCAAGACCCCGACCGAAGCCGGCGTGTCGCTCGACCTCGTCGCGGCATGCGCGGACTCGGGGCGTCCGTTGCTCGGTGTGTGTCTCGGGCATCAGGCGATCGGCCAGCATTTCGGCGGATCTGTCGTGCGCGGCGGCCTGATGCACGGCAAGACCTCCCCCGTCACGCATGACGGCAGCGGTGTGTTTGCTGGCCTCCCCTCGCCGTTCACCGCGACGCGCTACCATTCGCTGATTGTCGAAGACATGCCCGACACGCTCCTCGCCAACGCGCACGCCGATGACGGTTCGGTCATGGGCGTCCGCCACCGCACGCTGCCGATCCACGGCGTCCAGTTCCATCCCGAAAGCATCGCGACCGAGCACGGCCACGCGATGCTCGCCAACTTCCTCGCCGACGCCGGGATCACCGCCAAGGCTCCCGCGTGAGCACGCTCGCCCTGCTTCCCGATCCGACCAGCCCGCTCAGCCGTGAAACCGCGGCACAGGCGTTCGCCGACCTGCTCGACGGGCATGTCCCCGACGAGGCGATCGCCACGTTCCTTATCGGCCTGACCGAACGCGGCGAGACCAGCATCGAGATCGCCGAGGCGGCGCGCGCGCTCCGCAATCGGTTGATCCCGATTGCCGCTCCGGCCGGCGCGATCGACGTGTGCGGCACGGGCGGCGACGGGCATCATACGCTCAACGTGTCGACCGCGGTGTCGCTCGTCGTCGCAAGCACTGGCGTTCCCGTCGCCAAGCACGGCAATCGCGCGGCATCGTCGAAGGCGGGCGCCGCCGATACGCTGGAGGTGCTCGGGCTCGACATGGACCGGGCGGGCGCGAACGCCGAGGCGAGCCTGCACGAGATCGGCATCGCCTTCCTGTTCGCGGCCAACCATCACCCCGCAATGCGTCGCATCACCCCGATCCGGCAGAAGATCGGACGCCGTACGATCTTCAACCTGATGGGGCCGCTCGCCAATCCGGCGGGGGTCACGCGGCAGTTGATCGGGATTGCACGTCCTGACTACGCCACAACCTACGCCGCCGCGCTCGAACAACTGGGCACCGAGGCCGCGATCGTCGTTTCAGGCGACGAGGGGCTCGATGAGATTTCCTGCGCTGGCCCGACGCTCGCCGTCAGCATCGGCAGCGCCAGCGTTCCCGATCGCATCAGCCCCGAGGATGCGGGACTGCCGCGCCATCCGATCAGCGCGATCGTCGGCGGAGACCCCGCGTACAACGCCGCTGCATTGCGCCGCCTGCTGGGCGGTGAGACCGGCGCATATCGCGACGCGGTGCTGCTCAACGCCGCTGCCGCGCTGATCGTCGCCGGAACCGTGCAAACCTTACCGGAAGGCGCACAAATCGCTGCCGAAGCGCTGGATTCCGGCGCTGCAAACGCCCTGCTTGATCGCTGGATCGCTTACCCATGACCGATATCCTCAACCGCATCCTCGAAACCAAGCGCGCCGACGTCGCCGCGCGTAAAGCGACGATCCCGATGGCCGAACTCGACGCGCGCATCGCCGCGCAGACCAAACCGCGCGGTTTCCGTGCGGCGCTCGACGCGCGCGCAAAGACGGGCTTCGCGCTGATCGCTGAAATCAAGAAGGCCAGCCCCTCCAAGGGCCTGATCCGCGAGGATTTCGATCCGCCGGCGCATGCCGCTGCTTACGCAGCGGGGGGTGCCACCTGCCTGTCGGTGCTGACCGACGAAGCGTGGTTCCAGGGTTCGGACGCCTATCTGCTCGCGGCGCGCGGCGCGTGCGACCTGCCGGTGTTGCGCAAGGACTTCATGGTCGACCCGTGGCAAGTGCCCGAGTCGCGCGGGATCGGCGCGGATGCGATCCTGCTGATCATGGCGGCGCTCGACGACACGCTCCTTGCCGAAATCGAGGCGAGCGCGATCGAGTGCGGGATGGACGTGCTGGTCGAAGTGCACACGCAGGACGAGATGGAGCGCGCGATGAAGCTCAAGTCGCGCCTGATCGGGGTCAATAACCGCGACCTGCGCACCTTCACGGTGGATTTCGCCCGGACCTACGAACTGGTTTCGAAGGCTCCCAAGGATTGCACTTTTGTCGCGGAAAGCGGGCTGACGACACGCGCCGACCTCGACGCGATGGCCGAACATGACATCCGCTGCTTCCTGATCGGCGAGGCGCTGATGCGCCAGCCCGACGTCGAGGCCGCGACGCGGAGCCTCGTCGGATGAGCGGCCTGACGCATCTGGACGAAGCCGGCGCGGCGCATATGGTCGACGTCGGCGGCAAGACGCCGACTCGCCGCGAGGCCGTTGCGCGCGGGCGGATCGACATGGTGCCCGAGGCGGTCCGCGCGATCCGTGACGGCAGCGCGATCAAGGGCGACGTGCTTGCGGTCGCGCGCGTTGCGGGGATCATGGGGGCGAAGAAGACGAGCGACCTGATCCCGCTGTGCCACCCGTTGCCGCTGACGCGCGTCGCGATCGATCTTGTGGTCGACGACGAAGGCGTGGTGGCGACCGCGACGGCCGCGACCGAGGGCAAGACCGGCGTCGAGATGGAGGCACTAACCGCGGCAACGGTCGCGCTGCTGACGATCTACGACATGGCCAAGGCGATCGACAAGGGCATGACGATCCGGGATATCCAGTTGCTTACGAAGCTGGGTGGCAAGTCGGGCGACTGGGCGCGCTAGCCGGCGCACGGTCCTCATCCCCCCTATTGCTTCCCCGGCGAAGGCCGGGGCCCAGTAGCGCAGGTGGACGTAACGGAGCGATGCAGCCAGCATTCTACTGCTTCGCTACTGGGCCCCGGCCTTCGCCGGGGAAGCGCGAAGTGTTGGGCAGCTTAGCAATCAAAAAGAAAGGAGAGGCAGCCTAAGCCGCCTCCCCCCGTCGCTCTCACCCGAACAGCTTCGCCGCGGTCTCCGCGATACGCTTGCCCTGATACCGTGCACCGTCCAGTTCTTCCTGCGCAGGCTGGCGGCTGCCGTCGCCGTCGGCGATCGTCGTCGCGCCATACGGCGTACCACCAAGCACCTTCTCGACGCCCATCTGCCCCTTGAACCCATAGTCCAGGCCGACGATCGTCATGCCGTGGTGCAGCAGGTTGGTGATGATCGAGAACAACGTCGTCTCCTGACCGCCATGCTGGCTTGCGGTCGAGGTGAAAGCCCCGCCGACCTTGCCGATCAGCTTGCCGCCGAACCACAGCCCGCCGGTCGTATCCCAGAACTGGGCCATCTGCGCGGGCATCCGGCCATAGCGCGTCGGCGCACCGACGATGATCGCGTCGTAATTGGCCAGCGCGTCGGGGCCTTCGATCAGCGGGTGCGCAGTGTCGGTCTTGAAGTGGGCGGCTTCAACGACGTCCTGCGGTGCGGTTTCGGCGACGCGGCGAATGTCAACTTCGGCACCAGCCGAGCGCGCGCCCTCTGCAACCGCATCGGCCATCTGCTCGACATGACCGTAGGACGAATAATAGAGCACGAGAACCTTAGCCATGATAGCTTCCTTCTGTTTGAATTGAGAGACTTGAGAACGCTTACTGAGAGTCGACGAGAACCAGTTCGGCGTCCTCGATCGCGGTGATCGTCACGGTCTGGCCGCCGTCCATCGCAGCGCCATCGCGTGCCTTGAACGTCTCGCCAGCGATTTCGATCACCCCGGTCGCCGGAACGAGATAGGCATGCCGCCCCGGCAGGACTTCATGCGTGATCGTCTCGCCAGCGCGGACCATCGCCGCAAGCACGCGTGCCTCGGCGCGGATCGGCAGCGCGTCCTTGTCTTCCGAGAACCCGCTCGCCAGCGTAACGAACTGGCCCGAACGATCGTCCTTGGGGAAAGGCTTAGCCCCCCAGGAGGGCGACCCGCCGGTACGGCTCGGCTCGATCCAGATCTGGAAGATCGTGGTCTGTTCGCTCTCGAGATTATATTCGGCATGCCGGACGCCCGTGCCCGCGCTCATCACCTGAACGTCGCCCGCACCCGTGCGGCCTTCGTTGCCAAGCGAGTCCTTGTGCGTGATCGCGCCTTTGCGGACATAGGTGATGATTTCCATGTCGCGGTGCGGATGCGGGGGAAAGCCGCTGTTGGCGGCGATCTCGTCGTCGTTCCACACGCGGATCGCACCCCAGCCCATCCGGGCGGGCTCGTAATAGTTCGCGAAGGAAAAGTGATGGCGCGCATTGAGCCAACCGTGGTTGGCGTGCCCCAGGCTTTCAAAAGACCGTTTCTCGATCATGCTACATCTCCGGGAGGAACCCAGTGTTCCGTTGCAACCAAGATAGGCGTTTCGATCACGCCGTAAATGGAAACACTGGAAACCGATCGTTTCCACAGCTACAGATTTCGGGGTCATTGCGGGAGTAGGTCACGATGCGTCTGCCCGATCTTGAAGCATGGGCGATCTTCGCGAGCGTGGTGGAACACCGTTCCTTCAGCGGTGCCGCGGATGCGATCGGCGTCTCCAAGGCGACCGTGTCGAAGGCGGTGACCCGGCTGGAGGCGCATCTCGGCCAGTCGCTATTCCATCGCACCTCCCGACGGCTGACGCTGACCGAGAACGGCAAGGGCCTGGCGGAACATGCCGCGCGGATCCTTGCCGAGGCCAATGCCGCGGAGGAAGCCGCGCTGGACGCGGCGAACGCTCCGACCGGCCTTGTCCGGGTCGCCGCGCCGATGTCGCTCGGCCTGCTCGCGATCGCGCCGGTCATCGCGGACTTTCTCGTGCTCAATCCCGGGATCCAGATCGACCTGCATCTCTCCGATGCGCGCGTCGATATCGTCGCGGAAGGGTTCGACATCGCGCTGCGAATCGCGACATTGCCGGACAGTTCACTGCGCTCGCGCAAGCTCGCGGACATGCGGATGCACGTGGTCGCCGCCCCTGCCTATCTCGCCCTGCATGGACGCCCGACGCATCCCGGGCAACTCGGTGAGCACCGCTGCTTCGCCTATACAAACGTCACCGCGCCGTGGCGGTTCGTCGGGGCCGACGGCACCGAAGTCTCGGTCCGGCTCAACGGGCCGCTCGCGACCAACAGTGGGGAAGCGATGCTTCCGGCGCTGCGTCGCGGGCTCGGGATCGCGATGCTGCCCGAATTCATCGTCGCGGAGGATCTCAAGGCGGGCCGAATCGAGATCATCCTGGCGGATTGGGCACCGCATACCGGCGCGTTGCATCTGATGACGCCCCCGGGCACGCTGCGACCTGCCCGGGTGGAGGGATTGATCGCTTTCCTTACCGACCGGCTCAAACAGATCTGTGTCCAGCCGTGACTCGAAACGCATCGGGTAATGCCCCGGATTAATTGCAAATTAACCTTTTGCCTTCATTGATGTTGAGGTTAATAGTTACTGCGAAGGTTGGTCGGGCCAAGGGAGGTACCGAAGCCTTGGAACGGGGAACAGCAAGATGCGTGTGCTGCTGATCGAAGACGAGCCGACGACCGCCAAGGCGATCGAGCTCATGCTGACGACCGAAGGCTTCAATATTTACACTACCGATCTTGGCGAAGAAGGCCTCGATCTTGGCAAATTGTACGATTACGACATTATTCTGCTCGATCTCAACTTGCCCGACATGCACGGCTACGACGTGCTCAAGCGGCTGCGAGTCGCACGCGTGCAGACCCCGGTGCTGATTCTCTCAGGCATCAACGAGATGGACTCGAAAGTCCGCTCGTTCGGGTTCGGCGCGGACGATTATGTGACCAAGCCGTTCCACCGCGAGGAACTGACGGCGCGGATCCATGCCGTTGTGCGGCGGTCGAAGGGTCACAGCCAGTCGGTGATCCGGACCGGCAAGCTTGCGGTCAACCTTGATGCCAAGACGGTCGAGGTGGACGGTTCGCGCGTGCATCTGACGGGCAAGGAATATGCGATGCTCGAGCTGCTGTCGCTGCGCAAGGGCACCACGCTGACCAAGGAAATGTTCCTCAACCACCTGTATGGTGGAATGGACGAGCCCGAACTCAAGATCATCGACGTGTTCATCTGCAAGCTTCGCAAGAAGCTCAGCATGGCATGCGAAGGCGAAAACTACATCGAGACCGTCTGGGGCCGTGGCTACGTACTACGCGAGCCCGATGAGATGATCAGCTCGGCCGAAGTCGCTTAACGTACCTTTTCAGTTTCAACGGGACGGCCAGGCCGGAAGATGATCGCATCATCTTCCGGCAGCGACTTCCCGCGCGCCCCTGAGACGTCTGCTTATCCGCCAGGTTTATGACGCGAAAACAGCTGTTTGCGTGACATTCCGTTTACCATACGTCCCGCTTTGATCATGTCCGCAACCTAGCATGTAAAAATCGGCGGCCGCGCATCGACTGCGGCCGACCAGGAATTTTTGGGGCTATCCTATGAAGATGCAATCCGCTTGGGCCGCATTGTGTGCGACCAGTCTCGTCCTGTCGGGCTGCGGTGGCGGCGGTGAGAGCGACGCTACACCCGCCCCGGCCCCCGCGCCTGCCCCTACGCCGACACCGACCCCAGCCGCGGGTGCGGTCCGCACGATCGTGATGGTATGGGATGGGCTGCGTCCCGACGACGTGAATGCAACCGATACGCCCAACCTGCTCGCGTTGCAGCAGGGGGGCGTCAACTTCCAGGACAACCACTCGACCTATCCGACGTTCACGATGATGAACGGATCGTCGTTCGCGACCGGGTCTTTCCCGAAGACGTCGGGCTTCTTCGGCAACACCGTCTGGACGCCGCCGCAGGGCACGGGCAACACCATCCCGGCCGGCAAGACCGCCACCGGCGCCACGCAAAGCTACAGCGACCCCGTCTTTACCGAGGATTATCAGGTCCTCTCGACGCTGAACGACTATTACGGGGGTCAGCTGCTGCTGGTGAAGAGCCTGTTCGCGACCGCACAGGCCGCCGGGCTCACCACGGCGGCGATCGGCAAGTCGGGGGCAGCCTTCATCCAGGATCTCGGCAAGGGCGGGCTGTTCCTCGACGAGAATACGGTCATGCCGCGCAGCCTCGCAACCGAACTGCAGACGGCGAACATCCCGCTGCCCGCGAACGTCGTCAACACCTACGCAGGCGGCGAAGCCGTCACGCTCGCCGGGACCAACGGCAACCCGACCGGCCGCGCAGGCTACGTCACGTTCGACACCACCGCGTATGATCCCGGCGGCTCGATCGCCATCGCCGCGCGCGACTCGAGCGACGAGACGCAAGGCGCGCCCGAGGATGCCGCCAACAAGTACATGCTCAACGTCTTCACGTCGTACATCCTGCCGCAGAAGAAGCCGATGCTGTCGGTGATCTGGTTCCGCACCCCCGACAATGTCGAGCATGGCTATGGCCCCGGCAGCGCGAACGGGAACGCGGGTCTGCGGTCGCAGGATGCGCGGCTCGGTGAGTTGATGGCGGCGCTCAAGGCGCAGGGTCTCGACACCACCACCAACATCGTCGTCGTGTCCGATCACGCGCATTCCAGCGTGTCTGGCCCGCTCAACCTGTATCCGCTGCGGACGATCAATCCGTCGGCATCCGCGCCCAACGGTCCCACGGTCAACGGCGCGACCAGCGGCACCAGCGCGGCGAGCCTCGGCGGGATCAATCCGTCGGGATATTCCTTCTCGGGCGACGTCCGTTCGGCCGATCTGCTGACCTATCGCGGCTTCCGCGCGTATGACGGTGCAGGCTGCTCGACCAGCGCGATGTACGGCATCTCGGCGACCGGCACGCCCACCGTTCCGGTGCGGCTCGATACGTCCGGCTCGGTCTGTGGTGCGGCCAACACCCGATATCAGGCGATCAGCGCGACGGGCACGTTCCGCGTCCCTGCCCCCGGCAGCCTGCCGACCAACGGCATCGTCGTCGCAGCGAACGGCGGATCGGATTACTTCTATGTCCCCAGCCACGACCTGACGACGATCCGCAACCTCGTCACCTTCCTGCAGCAACGCGAGGAATATGGCGCGGTCTTCGTCGACAGCCGCTATGGCGCGATCCCCGGCACGCTGCAGATGAACCAGGTCAATTTGGAGAACGCCAACCGCAGCGGCAACGGCCAGCCCGATGTCGTCGTGTCGTTCAACTGGGACGATCAGGCGGTCGTCCACGGCAAGACCGGAATAGAGTTCTCCAGCGTCGGCGGACAGCGCGGGATGCACGGCAGCTTCAGTCCGGTCGACGTGCGCAATACACTAATCGCGTCGGGTCCGTCGTTCCGCAAGGGTGCGACCGTGACGACGCCGACGGGTAACGTCGACGTCGCGCCGACCGTCGCCTATCTGCTGCGGCTGGCGATGCCGCAGGCCGACGGGCGCATCATCAACGAAGCGTTGTTGTCCCCCGCAAGCGGCGCGACCCCGACCGTGGCAGCCTCCTCGATCTCGCCGAGCGCGCCCGCGACCGGCCTCTCGTTCGAGACCCCGCTCGATCCGACCGGACGGACCCGCGACACATCGCTGCCGCTCGGCACCTATACGATCACGTTGCAGGTCAAGGACCTCACGATCGACGGCAAGACCTATCGCTACTTCGATTACGCGAAGGCGACGCGCCAGTGATGTGCGTTTCCCGCATCGTTCCCCTGCTTGTGTTGATCCCGGCGCTGGCTCAGGCCGCCCCGCCCCCGCGTGCGGGGTCGTTCGACGCTACCTTCGCGGCAAAGGGCGAGCCCGCGTCGCTCCATTATCAGGTGCTGTACGTTTCCAACGGCGCACTCCACCGGATGGACGTGTGGCGCGACGGCGACCGCCGCATCAAGCGCGTCACGGATGGCGCGATTGCCACATATGCCACGCGGAAACCGGGAGAGGTCGGCTACACGCTCAAGGTGCTCGACCTGAAGCGCCGGATCAGCACGGTGATCGACCGGACCAACCTGTACCGGATCGGTCAGTTCACCGACTGGTACGATCTTGGCCACGGGTTGCGCCATCCCAAGGGTGCGTACCGCCTGGTGGCGTCTGGCGCTGCGCCTGCGGGGATGCCGCGGATCGGACGGGCGTGTCGCTGGTACGATCTGGTCGAAGGCCCCCGGACGACGCACATTTGCTGGGACAATGCGGTAAGGCTGCCCCTGCTCATCGCCCCTGCTGGCGGCGCGCCAATGTGGCGAGTGCGAGCGATCGATCAGGGCAAAATTCCCGCCGCGACCTTCGTCGCCGATGACCGCGGCTTCATCAGGAACGATGCAAACCGCGATATCGAAGCCGACTGATCGCTAGGCAGCAGCTCGCGCAATCCGGAGCCGCGGCATGCGACGCATTGCCCCGCCGACCAGCGCGAACCCCAACAGCAGCATCGTCCAGGTTGCCGGTTCGGGCACCGCCGCCTGCATCGCGATCCGATTGGCGATGACCGCGTGGATCTGCGTCGTCGGGTGCAGGTCGTCGAAGTAAAGATACCCCGAACATCCCTCCGCCACCGCGCCCGCAGCGACACAGGACGTATCGCGGATCAGCGTCGATGGCAGCCCGAACGCCGTGGGATCGGCGGTGAGCGACGCTTCCAGGCCCAGCAAGTCGAAGAACTGCACGTTTGCGCCGGTGGCTTGCGCCACGGTCGCGCTCGTCGTTTCAAAGGCGCTGCTCAGTGCCGCCGAGCGTTCCGTAGCCAGCGTGAGGATCGAGGGATTGCCCAACGCGTCGGCAACTTTGCGCGACCCCGGCAAGTCGCCGATGTCGGGGACGCCCGTCACGACGATATTGCGCGCGCCCGCGGAGATCAGCGCGCTCAGACCATTGCTCAGTGCCGAGATCGACGCGCTGAAGTCGGCGTTTCCGGTATTGCCCAATGTCGCACGAACATCATTGCCGCCGAACGTGACGAGTACCAGGGCTGAGCTTGAGATCGGCTGGTTGAGGCTGCCGAAGATCGCAAGTTGCTGGGCGAACCCTGGAATGGCACCGCCGGCCGTATATGCCTGCGCGCCGCCGACCCCGAAGTTGGAGCCGCCTTGCAGATAGGGCGACGACAATCCTCCACCGATACCGGCGGAAAGGATGTCCGCAAAGTTCGCGCCGTTGGAGAAGCGCCCGTTGAAATACCCGACCGATGCCGGAGCAGGATCGGGCAAACCGGCGGCGAGCGATCCGATCTGCGCGTTCCCCGTATCGACCAGACTGTCGCCGAACACCAGGAGGCTGGTGAAGGTCGCCGCCGAGACCGGCTGCGCGGTCAGCGCCGCCATTGTCAGCCCAAGCGCAACGGCACGTTTTGCGATCATCATGGCAACTCCCCCATATACTGTACGTCACGTTTACCATGTTCGGTATGCGTGCCAAGATGAAACACAGGGTGTCAGGGTCGCGTGAACACCTTCTCACCCCCTACCCAGGTCTGCTCGACCTTGGTCGCACGCAGGTCGGTCGGGCTTGCCAGCAACGGATCACGGTCGACGATGATAAAGTCCGCGCGCTGGCCGACGCCAAGACGCCCGAACTTCTCCTCCGCGAATCCGGCATAGGCCGCGGCCCCGGTAAACGCCCACCACGCTTGCTCGCGCGTCACACGTTCCTCGGGACGCCAGCCGCCATAGGGCTGCCCGTCGGCACCCTGCCGCGTGAACGCCGCCGCCCAGCCGGCGAAAGCGTCGGGCTGCTCGACCGGATAGTCTGATCCGAACGCAAGCGTCGCGCCGTTGCGCAGCATCGATGCCCAGGCATAGGCCCCTGCGAGCCGTGCGGACCCTAGCCGGGCTTCCGCCATCGTACGGTCGCTCGTCTCGTGCGTCGGCTGCATCGAGGCGATGATGCCGTTCTTCCCGAACCGGGGAAGATCGACCGGATCAACAATTTGCGCATGTTCGATCCGCCAGCGTCGATCGCCCTTGTAGGTATCGACCATGTCGTCGATCGCGCCCAACACCTCTGCATTGGCGCGGTCGCCGATTGCGTGGACCGCGACCTGATAATGGTCGACCGCCGCCCGGCTCATCAGGTTGCGCATCACGTCGTCCGACATGAACCCCGCGCCCGTCTGCCCTGGCGCGTCACTATAGGGCGCTTTGAGCCACGCGCCGCGCGACCCCAATGCGCCATCGGCGTAGAGCTTGACCCCGCCCATCCGCAGCTTGTCGGCATAGAGCCACGGGGTCGGCCCGGAGCCGCCGATCCGGATCGCGGTATCCACCCCGAACGCATAGCTCATGATCCGTACGCGCAGCGCGCCGCTATCGCCCGCCCGGCGATAGCTCAGCCAGTCGTCCATCGAACTGCCCATGTCGCTGGTCGCGGTGATGCCGTGGCTGAGCAACGCCTCCTGCGCTTTCAGGAACGCGAAATCGCGTTCCTTGGGCAGCGGCTGCGGTGCGGCCTTCTCGACCAGTTCGCGCGCGGAATCGACGAACACGCCGTTCGGCACCGTTCCGGTCTTCTCGATCCGTCCACCTGCGGGGGCGAGCGTCTTGGCGGTGATACCCGCCGCCTTCATCGCGGCACTGTTTGCCCATCCCGCATGACCATCGGCACGCTGCAGCCAGACCGGGCGATCGCTGACCACCGCATCCAGATCGGCGGCGGTCGGGAAACGACCGAGCGCCCACGCTTCCTGGTTCCATCCGCCCCCGACGATCCATTTGCGATCCGGGTTCGCCGCGGCATAGGCGGCGATCCGTGCCTTGGCTTCTTCGAGCGACGTCGCGCCCGACAGGTCGAGCTCCAGCGCGCGAAAGCCCAGTTCCATCACATGCCCGTGCGCATCGATGAACCCCGGCAACAACACCTTGCCATGCTCGTCCGCGCGCCAGTCGAGCTTTGCTGGGCGCTTGTCGTTCTCGGCAAGCAGCTTCACGACTTTGCCGTCGGGCGACATCAGCAACCCGGTAAAGCGGACCACCTTGCCGTCCTTGTCGAGCGTAATGCCGTTGACGTTGTCGATCAGCGCGTCGGCGCCGGCAATGCCGGGCAGGATCAATGCGGAAAGCGCAACGGCATAAAGAGTCGGCGCGGAAAGCAGCGACGTGGCGAGGCGGGCACGGGATGTGGTGAGCATGGCTCCCGCGATAAGGCTTGTTCCTTCATCGCGCCAGATGGTCTAGGCGACGGACGCTCCCGCGTGCCGAGCCTGTCGACGCACCGCCCACCCGTGGCGAGGGAAAGCAAGGCTGCCCCCTCCAGGCTCAGGGCGAACGGAAGTGAATGATGGCGACGCAAGCGAAGTCCGAAACCCTCCCCGTCATCCTCGCAGACGTCGAGGCGGCCCATATGCGGATTTCGGACAAGATCGTCCGCACGCCCTGCTTCATCAGCCGCACGCTGTCGGAACTGACCGGCGCGACCGTCTATCTCAAGTTCGAGAATCTGCAGTTCACCGCGGCCTATAAGGAACGCGGCGCGCTCAACACGTTGCTGCAACTGCCGGCCGACACCACCGGCGTCATCGCCGCGTCGGCGGGCAATCATGCGCAGGGGCTGGCCTATCACGCCAACCGGCTGGGCATACCGGCCACGATCGTGATGCCCACCAACACGCCGATCGTGAAGGTCACGCAGACCGAGGGACACGGCGCGACGGTCGTGCTGTACGGCGACACGTTCGACGCGGCCTATGCCCATGCGCGCGAGCGCGAAGCCGAATGCGGGCTGACCTTCGTCCATCCGTTCGACGATGCCCGCGTCATCGCAGGCCAGGGCACGGTTGCGCTCGAAATGCTCGAGGACGTGCCGCAGATCGACACGTTCCTGACGCCGATCGGCGGGGGCGGCCTGATCTCGGGCATGGCGGTCGTCGCGGAAGCGTATAGCCTCAAGCCCGGCGGGCATCGCATCGAAGTCGTTGGGGTCGAGGCCGAGCTGTTCCCCTCGATGTACAACCGCATCAACGGGACGACGATGCCGTGTGCCGGTGACACGCTGGCGGAAGGCATTGCGGTCAAGGAACCGGGCGCGATCACCTCGCAGATGGTCGAGGCGCTGGTCGACGACATCGTGCTGGTCAGCGAGCGCAGTCTCGAACAGGCGGTCAGCCTGTTGCTCCAGATCGAGAAGACCGTGGTCGAAGGCGCTGGTGCCGCAGGGCTGGCCGCGTTGCTCCAGCATCCGGAGCGCTTCGCCGGGCGGACCGTCGGTGTCGTGCTATGCGGCGGCAATATCGACACGCGCCTGCTGGCAAACGTCCTGCTGCGCGATCTGGCGCGGTCGGGACGGCTGGCCCGGCTGCGCATCCGCCTGCAGGATCAGCCCGGCGCGTTGTTCAACGTCGCCCGGATCTTCGATGCGCAACGCGTCAACATCCTCGAACTGTCGCATCAGCGGATCTTCACGAAGCTCCCGGCGAAGGGGCTGTTCCTCGACGTCGAATGCGAGACGCGCGATCGTGCCCATCTCGACCGGTTGACCGATGCGTTGCAGGTCGCCGGATACACCGTGACGACGGTCGAACTCGCCTGAGCCACGTCCGTTAAGAAGATGGAGGGAATTGGTACGTATACGCGTTCGAGGCCGGTCGGGCAGGATTGACCGGAATATTCGTATACGACCTTTTCAACGCGACCAGGACCCATCATAACTAATGCCAAGCCGGGATCGCAGACCGCACTTTCCCGCTTCAGAGGACTCCCGCTCGGTGACTGCGCCCTTCCGCTTCCCGCGTTTCTTCGTCACCAGCCCTGCCCCCTGTCCGTATCTTCCGGGCCGGCAGGAGCGAAAGGTGTTCACCGAGTTGCGCGGAGAACAGGCAAGCGATTTGAACGACGCGCTCGGGCGGATCGGCTTCCGGCGCAGCCAGTCGGTCGCCTACCGCCCCAGTTGCGCAGGGTGCACGGCCTGTGTGTCGGTGCGCGTCGTCACCGCCGACTTCGAGGCCAATGCGACCCAGCGCAAGCAATTGCGCCGCAACCGCGATCTTGAGGTCACCGCCTGCCGCCCTTGGGCGACCGACGAACAGTTCCAGTTGCTCAGCCGCTACCTCGGATCGCGCCATCCCGGCGGCGGCATGGCCGAGATGGACGAAGGCGATTATGCCGACATGGTCGAGCATTCGCCGGTCAACAGCTTCATCGTCGAATATCGCGAACCCTCCCGCCACGGCGAGCGCGGCAAGCTCGTCGGCGCGTGCCTGACCGATCAGCAGGCGGACGGGTTGTCGATGATCTATTCCTTCTTCGACACCGAGCATCCCACCCGCGGGGGCCTTGGTAACCTGATCATCCTCGATCACATCCTGCGCGCCCGCGCGGTCGGCCTGCCCTATGTCTATCTCGGCTATTGGGTGAAGGGATCGCCGCGGATGCAGTACAAGATCCGCTATCGCCCGATCGAGGCGCTCGGGCCAACCGGCTGGAGCTTGCTGATCGACGAGAACGCGAAGTTCGCGCCCCCTGCAGAGAAGTATGCGGTGATGGCGGAGCAACTGATCGAGACACGGTAAGAACACGCAGCGCGTTCCTTTAGGCGCTTACTGCCCGTTCCGGCCGACGTGCAGATCCACGTCGAGCGTTTCCTCGCCCTCGCCCAACCGCGATCCCGCCACCGGGGCTGCGCCCGCCGAATCCAGCGCAACCGCCACGCGGACATACGCCGTGTCGGCGCTGAGCCCGGTCGAGGGATCGAACGCCACCCAGCCGAGCCGGTCGACATAGGCTTCGGCCCAGCCATGCGGCGCGGGACGCCCGTCGGCCTCGGCCTGGCATACCGGGCTGTATCCGGACACATAGCGCGCAGCGACACCCAGCGTCCGGGCCGCCGCAATAAAGACCTGCGCCATGTCGCGCGAACTTACCGACCCTTCGGCAAACGCTTCGATCGCGGTCCGTCCGGCGATCGGGCGGCCATGATCCAGCGCGAACCGCCGCTTGATCGCGATGTTGAGCGCGTGCAACCGCGCGACCGGATCGGTCTCTGCAATATCGGCGGCGAACGCGTGGATTTCGGCGTCTGCCCGCGTCAGCGGCGTATCCCGCAGAAACAGCGCGGGGGGCAGCGGCTCCTGCGCACCGTGGACGATCCCATTCGACGGATGGGTCAGCACCTCGCCCGAGACCGCGATCTCAATGTCGGAGATGGGACCGGCGACATACAGCATCGTCACCCGGTTGCCGAACCCGTCGCGCCCGTGCCGCATTCGCGCATCGCAATCGACATGCAGGTTCCAGCCCGTCACCGATTGGTCATGGGTATCTTCCGGAATGAGCCGAAGCAGTTGGGTTAGTCGCGCTTGCGGCGCGGAAAAGCGATATATCGTCCGATGATCGACCGACAGGCGCATCAACTGAACTTGAACTGGCGGCCGACGGCTTCGTGAAGCCGGTCGTTCTCGCCGATGAAGCCCTGCAGATACTGGTGCAGCCCGCCCGCGATCACCTGACCCGATCGGGTCCGTGCGATCCGTGTGTGGCGCGCGCGCGCCATGCGGTCCGCTTCGCCGTGAAGACCGGTACGCTTCGCCAGCAAGTTCAGGATGTCGACCGCTTCCTCGACCGAGGCCGCCAGACTGCGGGGGAGTTCCGAGCGCGCAATGAGCAAGTCGATGACGTTGGCGGGGCGCAATCCTTCCGAATACAGCCAGCGATACGCGGTTACTGCAGATACCGTCTGCAGGATCGTCGTCCACTGGTCCCGGTCGACCACGCCACCCACCCGCTCACCCTCGGGCAGCAAAATATGGTATTTGACGTCGAGCAGCCGGGCAGTGTTGTCCGCACGCTCGATTGCCTGGCCCAGCCGGATGAACCACGTCGTCTGGTTGCGCAGCATCCGGTGGATCGCGCCTTCGAACCCGCGCGTCTCCGCCTTGACCGCCTCGACGAGGTTCAAGGTCGCCATCGCACTGCCCGCGCTCGCGCGGCGGTCGAAGATCAGCCACGCGCCGTTGATCGCGGTCCAGGACTCACGCGTCAGCGCGGTGCGCACCGCGCGCGCATTGTTGCGCGCCATATCGAGCGACCGGACGATCGATCCCGGATGGCTCGAATCGAGCGTCAGGAAACGTGCGACGTTGGTCTTGCTGATCTGCTGACCGGTCTTGGCAAAAGCGGCATCGGTCTCGGTCACCGCCAGCGCCGAGGCCCACGCCGCCTCACCAGCGGGACGTGGCGACAATACGTCGAGCCGCACCGTCGCCTCAACGAGCCGCGCGATGAAGTCCGCACGCTCGACGTAGCGCCCGAGCCAGTACAGAGCGGAAGCGGTCCGACTGAGCATCAGAGTGCTCCCCCGAACGTCTGGCTCTGCGTCTGCTCCTGCGCCTGGCCCAGTGCCTCCAGCCCTTCGCCAGGCTCGCCCGCGCCATTGTCCATCAGCACGAAGCTGTCCTTGGTACCGCCGCCCTGTGATGAATTGACCACGAGCGACCCTTCCTTGAGCGCGACCCGCGTCAGTCCGCCGGGCACGACCTGCACGCCCTTGGATCCGGTCAGCACGAACGGCCTGAAGTCGACGTGGCGCGGCGCCAAACCTGCTTCCGCCAGCGTCGGAACGGTCGAAAGCGCGAGCGTAGGCTGTGCGATATAGCGGTGCGGTTCGGCAATCAGCGCCGCGCGGAAGGTCTCGATCTCCGCCTTGGTCGCGGTGGGGCCAACGAGCATCCCATAGCCGCCTGAGCCGTCGACCAGCTTGACCACCACGTCCTTGAGATTGTCGAGCACGTACTTCAACGCCTGCGGCTCGCGGCAACGCCACGTCTCGACGTTGGGCAATTTCGGCTCGCCACCGGAATAGAACCGCACGATCTCGGGCATGTACGAATAGATCGCCTTGTCGTCGGCAATCCCGTTGCCGGGCGCATTGAGCAAAGCGACATTTCCGGCGGCATAGGCTGCGATCAGACCGGGCACGCCGAGCATCGAATCCGGCCGGAACACCAGCGGGTCGAGATAATCGTCATCGATGCGACGATAGATCACGTCGACCTTCACCAGCCCCGCGATCGTCCGCATCCAGACGATGTCGTCATCGACCACCAGATCGGCCGCCTCGACCAGTTCGACGCCCATGGAGTCCGCGAGGAAACTGTGTTCGTAATACGCCGAATTATAATGCCCCGGCGTCAGGACCACGCACACCGGTGCCGCCACGCCCACCGGCGCGACCGACTTCATCGTCTCTAGCAACTTGTCCGGGTAGGAATCCACCGCCGCGACCCGGAATGAGCGGAACAGCTCGGGACAGAGGCGCAGCATCGCCTCGCGGTTTTCGAGCATGTAGCTGACACCCGACGGCGTCCGCGCATTGTCTTCGAGCACGTAAAAATCATCCGGCCCGGTACGCACCAGATCGATCCCGCAAATATGCGCCCAGATGTCGTGCGGCGGACGGATCCCGGCGATCTCGGGACGGAATTGCGGATTGCCGAAAATTAGGTCGGCCGGCAGCACGCCCTCCGCCAGGATGCGACGCTCGCCGTAGATGTCGTGCAGGAAGGCGTTGATCGCCTCGACCCGCTGGACGAGTCCCTCGGAAAGCCGGGTCCATTCATCCGCTAGGAAGATGCGCGGCACGATGTCGAATGGAATGATCCGCTCACTCGCATCGCTGTCGCCGTATACCGCGAAGGTAATGCCGAGTTGGCGAAACGTCGCTTCCGCAGACTGCTGCCGACGGCGCAGTTCGTTGGAGGGCGTGCTTTCGATCCACTCGCCGAGGGCGGCAAGCTCCGATCGCGGGATCATGCTCCCGCCCTTGCCCATGATTTCGTCGAACGCCCGCCCTATCCCCATGTGACGATAAAGCCTCCAACTGCGTCCGGGTTCCATGCTGCGATGGATTGTTGCGTCGCACAAGCGGATATTGTTGTCGGGATGTTAACCGTCCCGAACTGTGGCTAGTGCTTGCGCTGCGATGCCAATGCCACGGCATAGTCCTTGCGCGCCGCCGCCACGATCCGCGGCAACACCGTCGGATCGATGAAGGCACGCGCATCCCCGGCGTCGCGGCGCTCGGCACGTTCCAGCACATCGGCGATCTCTGGATGCATCGGCAGCACGATATCGGCATGTACCGCCGCAAGCCGCGTGAAACTACGGCGATAATCTGCGTCGATCGTGGGGTAGGCGCGGTTGCCGTACAGATGATTCCCCGCGACCGTGATGCTGCACGGGAACACAACCCGCAGCGTTTTACGCCCCTCAGTCACAGGGAGCAGCCACGTTGTACAGCCCGCGGTATGGCCCGGCGTCAGCAGAGCGGTAACGGCGAGTGTTCCCGTGCGCACCTGCTCCCCGTCGCGGACGATGCGATCCACCGCTACGGGCGGAAATCGGGTAAAGCCGTTGTCGTTGTCCGCTTCATGCCGCCCGCGCCGCAAAGCACTGGCGTCGCCCGCCGACGCGACCAGCTTGGCACCGCTCCATCGGCGCAATTCGGCGAAGGCGGCGGCATGATCGAAATGCGCGTGCGAGTTGAGGATCCACTTCACCTGCCGCGGCTGCACGCCGATCGCCGCGAGGTTGCGTTCCACCTGCCCCGCCTCGCCCGCCATCGGTCCGCTGATCAAGATCGTGCCCTCGCGCGCGACAATCGCATAGGCCGCAAGTCCGCGTGTCCCGACATACCAGACCGGTCCGGTGATGTGGAACGGCTTGATCGGCTGCGACCAGGACGGCGGCGCGTCGATGGCGCCCCCGGTCAGCAACAGCAACGGCGCGACGAGCGCGGCAAGGATGCGGCGTTTCATAATCCGGACAGCATTGCAGAGGTCAGCACCTGCGGCAACACGCGTGGCTCGGCAGCATTTGGTGCATAATAGAGGTACAGCGGCACCCCCGCGCGGTTATGCTGCTCGATGAAGCGGCCCATCACGGGATCGCCGTTGGTCCAGTCGCCGATCAGCACCGCGACCTTGTGGTCCGCAAACGCCTTGCGCGTCGCCTCTGTTTCGATCGCAGCCTTCTCGTTGACCTTGCACGTCAGGCACCAGTCCGCCGTGAAATAGACGAATACCGGCCGCCCCGCCTGTCGCAGCGCTGCCAGGCGCGCCTCGGTGAACGGCTCAGCGCCCCCCGGCACCGTCGCCATGGCGGCGCTCTCGGGACGACGCCCGGCGATCAGCCAGACGCTTGCGGCAACCGTCGCCAGCAACGACACGACGATTACCGCGCCAATCGCCCGCCCTTTCTTCTGCCGCACACCGCCAACCCATAGCAGCACCGCGAACAGCAACGCGACGACAAGGCCGATCGCCATGCCGTCGACACCCGCCTCATGACCGAGCACCCACGCCAGCGCGATCGCTGTCAGCCACATCGGGATCGCAAGAACGCGCCGGAACGTCTCCATCCACAAGCCCGGCTTGGGCAAGCGACGCCGCAGCGCCGGGACGAAACCGAGCGCGAGGAACGGCAACGCAAGTCCGATCCCCAACCCGGCGAACACCGCCAGCGCTGCCACCCACGGCAGCACCAGCGCCGCGCCCAATGCCGCCCCCATGAACGGTCCCGTGCACGGCGTTGCGATGAACGCCGCCAGCGCGCCGGTCGCAAACGCCCCGCCGGCACCGCCGCTGCGATTGACGAAGGCGGGCGTCGGAATCTCGAACAGCCCGCTCAAATTGAGCGACAGCGCAACCGTCAACAGCAACAACACGACGATCGCGCGCGGATCCTGCAACTGGAACGCCCAGCCGACCGCGGTTCCGCCCGCGCGCAAGGCAAGGATCACCCCGCCCAGCCCGACGCAAACCGCGACGACGCCCGCAGCATAAGCCAGGGCCTCCTGCCGCGCATGTCGCTCATCGAGATGCCCGCGCGCCAGGCTCAACGCCTTCAGGCTAAGGATCGGGAAGACGCAGGGCATGATGTTAAGGATCAACCCGCCGAGCATCGCGCAGGCAAAGGCAATCAGTGTCGCGCTCAGCACGCCGGCTCCGCCAAGGCCTGCCGCCGTGGCGGACGTACCTGCCGAAGCGGCAACCGTCCCCGCGCCCGCCGTCACGACCAGCCCCTGTTGTGCGCCGATCTGCAATACCCCCTGCAACGGTCCCGTACCCGCCGCCGGACTCGCCGCTGCCTTGGTCTCGATCACGATGCGGTCGCCGTCCTGCGTGACGGTCTGCGCGGCGGCATAATCCAGCGCACCCGTGGTGATCGGATAGAAATACGCCTGCCCCAGCGCAGCTCCGGCTGGATAGGGAATCGCGATCCGAATGCGCCCGTTGCTCGACTGGAACGTCGCTTGTGCATCGAGCGGCTTGGGCACCGCGCGGCGCCATGCATCGAACCGCGCCCGCATTTCCGGTGAGATCGTGCCGTCGCCAACCACCAGATCGATCGCAAGCTCAGCCGATTCGGGGACGCATACTTCCGCTGAACAGACGAGGTAGTTGGTCTTCAACCGAACCGGCAACGCCGTGCCGACCGCCAATCCGGCAGGAATCTTGAGCGTCACGAGCGGCGCATACGGTTTTTCGAAAACGTAATTCATCAAATCCGCGACGATCAGCCGTCCCGGCACCGGATAGGCAGGCTCGCTCGCAGTCACGCCCTTCGGCAGCGTCCAGTCGAGCTTCGCGGGAAAGCCCGCATCGCCCGGATTCTGCCAGTATCCGTGCCATCCGGGCGCGGGCACGCTCTGCAGTGCGAGCGTGACGGTCTGCCCTGCGGCTGGCGTGCGACTTTCGGCGACCAGGGTGATCTTCAGGTGCGCGCCGGATCCGACGGGATCGAGGGTCGCCGCACTGGCTTGCGCGCTGCTCCCCAGAAGAAGCAGTGCGAGCAGCGTAACAACGACGTCATGAAACCAGCGCATCGCACATCCTTGTCGAGCTCGAACCCTCGGGCCATAGCGGCGAAATCGGCCCGCCGTCCAACTCGGAGAATTCGTTTGAACCGCTACGCGTCCATCCTGGCGATCGCTTTCAGCCTGGCCAGTGTTCCGATCGCCGCAAAGACCGCGCCAGCCCCCGCCCCGCAGGCGGTTGCAGCCGCAACTCCCGCGCCTAACACCGCGCCCAAACTGATCGTCGCGATTTCGGTCGATCAATTCTCCGCCGACCTGTTCGGCGAATATCGCGGCACCTTCACGGGGGGCCTGGCAAGGCTGCAGAAGGGCGCGGTGTTCCCGAGCGGCTATCAAAGTCATGCTGCAACCGAGACGTGCCCCGGCCATTCGACGATCCTGACCGGTTTCCGCCCCGAGCACACCGGCATCATCGCCAACACCTGGACTGACCTTGGCATCGCGCGCGAGGACAAGCAGGTTTACTGCGCCGAGGACGAGACCGTTCCCGGTACCACCCACGCTGGCACCTACACGGTATCGGACAAACACCTGCTCGTCCCCACGCTTGGCGAACGGATGAAGGCCGCGAACCCCAAGGTGCGAGTCGTATCGGTCGCGGGCAAGGACCGCGCCGCGGTGATGATGGGCGGGCACAATGTCGACGAGCTCTGGTGGTGGAACGGCAAGGCGATGGTCAGCTACGCCGGGCGCGCGACCCCGCCGGTCGTCGCACGCGCCAACGCCGCGATTGCCGCGCGCATCGCAGCACCACAACCCGCGCTCGACGTTCCACAAGTCTGCAAGGCGCATGACGTCGCGGTGTCGATCGGCGAAGGCAAGAGCGTCGGCGCAGGCCATTTCGCGCGCGAGGGCGGCAACGCCAGCGCGTTCCGTGCGTCCCCCGCCTTCGACGGCGCGATCGTCGCGCTTGCGGCGGGGCTCGTCCAGGACATGAAGCTCGGCCAGGGCGACACCACCGACATCATCGACGTCGGCGCTTCCGCCACCGATTACGTCGGCCACACCTTCGGCACCGAGGGCGCGGAAATGTGCATCCAGCTCCAGCAGCTCGATGCCACGCTCGGCTCGTTCTTCGACCTGCTCGATTCGACCGGCGTCGATTATGAAGTCGTGCTGACCGCGGATCACGGCGGCAACGACATCCCCGAACGCGAGATCAACGCGGGTCTGCCGGGCGCCCAGCGCGCGCGGATCGCACTGTCCCCCACCGTGGCGGGCAAGGCGATCGCAGCGAAGCTTGGGATCGCCAAGTCAGTGCTGTTCGGCGACATGCCCAACGGGGACATCTACATCGCACGCGATCTGACCCCGGTTCAGCGCAAGGCGGTGCAGGACGCCGCGGTCGCCTATTACAAGGCCGACCCGCAAGTCGCCGAGGTCTTCACCGCTGCACAGATCGCCGCCACCCCGACGCCCAAGGGCCCGCCCGAAGGCTGGACGATGCTGCAGCGGGCGCGGGCTTCGTACAAGGCGGGCCGTTCGGGCGAGATGCTCGTCCTGCTCAAGCCCCGCATCACGCCGATCCCCGACCCCACCAAGGGCTCGGTTGCGACCCATGGCAGCCCGTATGATTACGACCGCCGCGTGCCGATCCTGTTCTGGCGCAAGGGCATGACCGGGTTCGAACACCCCGCCGGGATCGAGACCGTGGATATCGCCCCGACGCTCGCCAGACAGATCGGGTTGAAGATCGTGGCGCCGCAGATGGACGGGAAGTGCCTCGACCTCGCCGACAACGGGCGCCCCTGCCGCTGACGTTCCTACCCGCGCCGTCCGTTTTAGGGGACATCCCCTAATCGCGGAAACGGACGGCGCGCTTATACTTGCGCTACGGATCGCAGGAGCATCGTCATGGCCTATCAACCGCCGCTGCATGCCGCGCTGTCCGGCACCGGGCCGACGATCGATGTCTCGGGACGATGGGTCAACGAACTCGGGTCGATCATGGTAATCGCGCAAGCCGGAACGCTCCTGACCGGGATTTATACCAGCGCAGTCAGCGGGGGAACCTCAAGCACGTCAGGCGCACTACAGGGTTCGGCCGACGGTGCGTTGATCGCCTTCGTGGTGCACTGGGACGACTTCCAGGCCATCACCGCCTGGGTCGGGCATCAGGATACGACCAGCGGCGCACTCGCCACCTTGTGGCAAATGACGAGTGCAACCGATCCGGGTGATGAATGGAGTTCGATCAACGCGGGAGCGGATACCTTTACGCGCCTGCCGTGACGCGACGGGGGATCCGCCCTCCCCAGTCTCCTTGCGAGAGCGCTTCCCGGAAACGCGAGGCGTGCGTCAGTCCAGGTTGGGCCGCAACCAGCGCGTCGCGGTCGCCAGATCGACCCCGCGCCGCGTCGCATATTCGTGCAACTGGTCGGGCCCGACGCGCGCCACGCCGAAATACTCCGCCTGCGGGTGCCCGAAGTAGAAGCCCGACACCGCCGCGGTCGGCAGCATCGCGAAACTGTCGGTCAGCGTGATGCCCGTCGCCGCGGTCGCATCGAGCAACTCGAACAGCATCGGCTTTTCGCTGTGATCGGGGCACGCGGGATACCCCGGTGCGGGGCGGATGCCGCGATATTGCTCGCGGATCAGCGCCTCGTTGGTGAGCTGCTCGCCCTCGGCATAGCCCCATAGCGTCGTGCGGACATGCTGGTGCAGCCGCTCGGCGAACGCCTCGGCGAGACGGTCGGCGAGCGCTTTCAGCAGGATGTCGGAATAGTCGTCGTTATCCGCCTTGAAGCGCTTGAGATGCACGTCGATGCCGTGGCCGGTGGTGACCGCGAACCCGCCGATCCAGTCGCCTGCGGGATCGATGAAGTCGGTCAGGCACATGTTCGCCCGCCCCTCGCGCTTCGCGATCTGCTGGCGGAGGAACGGCATCCGAACTTCCGATAGCCCCTCCCCTTCAGGGGAGGGGTTGGGGTGGGGCAGTCCAGCAGACACGCCGTCGGAGGCAGGCACGGCCCCACCCCCAACCCCTCCCCTGAAGGGGAGGGGCGTAGAAGAAATCACCACATCGTCCCCCTCACGCCGGCAAGGCCAAAGCCCAGCCACACCCTTCGCCGTCAGCCACTTCTCCGCAATGATCTGGTCGAGCATCTTCTGCGCATCGGCAAACAGCGACCGCGCGCTTTCCCCAACGATCTCGTCGTCCAGAATCGCTGGGTAATTCCCCGCCAGCTCCCACGCCCGGAAGAACGGCGTCCAGTCGATCAGCTCGCGCAGATCCGCCAGATCCCAGTCGTCGAACACATGCACACCTGGCTGCAAAGGCGCGGCGGGCTTCAACGCCATGTCGGCCACGAACCCGTTCGCCCGCGCGACCTCGATCGGGACGAGCTCGCTTTGCCCCTTGTTCGCGCGCGCCACGCGCACCGCCTCATATTCATCCGACGTCTTCTGCACGAACTCGTCGCGGATCGTGTCGCTGACCAAGGTCGACGCCACCCCGACCGCGCGGCTCGCGTCGAGCACGTGCACCACCGGCCCCTTGTACGCGGGCGCGATCCGCAAAGCGGTGTGGACCTTGGACGTCGTCGCGCCCCCGATCAGCAGCGGCATCGTCATGCCCGCCCGCTGCATCTCCTCGGCGACCGTCACCATCTCGTCGAGCGACGGCGTGATCAGCCCCGACAGGCCGATCATGTCCGCGTCATTCTCGTTCGCGGCTTTCAGGATGTCCGACCACGGCACCATCACCCCCATGTCGACCACGTCGAAGCCGTTGCACTGGAGCACCACGCCGACGATGTTCTTGCCGATGTCATGCACGTCGCCCTTCACGGTCGCCATGATGATCTTGCCCTTGCCGCGTGCGCCGGGCTCCTTCGCCGCCTCGATGAAGGGGAGCAGATGCGCCACAGCCTTCTTCATCACGCGCGCCGATTTCACCACTTGCGGCAGGAACATCTTGCCCGATCCGAACAGGTCGCCGACGACGTTCATCCCGTCCATCAGCGGGCCTTCGATGACCTCGATCGGGCGTCCGCCCTTGTCGAAGATCGCCTGGCGCGCTTCCTCGGTGTCCTCGACCACGTGCATGTCGATGCCCTTGACGAGCGCATATTCGAGCCGCTTGTTGACCGGCAGCCCCCGCCATTCCGCCGCTGCCTTCTCGGCCACCGCATCGGTGCCCTTGAAACTCTCGGCGAGCGCGATCAGCCGCTCGGTCGCGCCATCGTCGCTGTTGAGGATGACGTCCTCGCACGCCTGCCGCAGCTTGGGGTCGATCTGGTCGTAGATGTCGAGCTGCCCGGCATTGACGATCGCCATGTCGAGCCCGGCGGGGATCGCGTAATAAAGGAACACCGAGTGCATCGCGCGGCGCACCGGCTCGTTGCCGCGGAAGCTGAACGACAGGTTCGACAGGCCGCCCGAGATATGCGCGTGCGGGCAGCGTGCCTTGATGTCGCGGCAGGCCTCGATGAAGTCGACCGCGTAATTGTTATGCTCCTCGATCCCCGTCGCGACCGCGAAGATGTTGGGATCGAAGATGATGTCCTCAGGGGGAAAGCCGATCCCCATCAGCAGGTCATAGGCGCGCCCGCAGATCTCGAGCTTGCGCGCGCGCGTGTCCGCCTGCCCGACCGTGTCGAACGCCATCACGACGACCGCTGCGCCGTAGTGCATGACCTTCCTGGCCTGCGTAAGGAACTGCTCCTCGCCTTCCTTCATGCTGATCGAATTGACGATCGGCTTGCCGCTGACGCACTTGAGCCCCGCCTCGATCACCGACCATTTCGAACTGTCGACCATGAACGGGATGCGCGCGATGTCGGGCTCGGCGGCGATCAGCTTGAGGAAGGTGACCATCGCATATTCGGCGTCGAGCAGGCCCTCGTCCATGTTGACGTCGAGCACCTGCGCGCCGCTCTCGACCTGCTGCCGCGCGACCTCGACCGCGGCGGGATAATCCCCCGCCATGATGAGCTTCTTGAAGCGCGCCGAACCGGTGACGTTGGTGCGCTCACCGATGTTGACGAAATTGGCGGTGGAGGTGGTCATAATGGTTTCGTTCTTCTTCTCCCTCTCCCCGCTTGCGGGGAGAGGGTCGGGGAGAGGGGCAGTGGGAAGAGGTGGCGCTCGATACTGCCCCTCTCCCGACCTCGCTGCGCTCGGCCACCCTCTCCCCGCAAGCGGGGAGAGGGAGAAAAGATCACGCCGCCATCGTCATCGGCTCGAGCCCGGCAAGCCGCGTCACCACCGGCGGCACCGGCAACGCGCGCGGCGTCAGCCCGCGCACCCCGTCCGCGATCGCCTTGATGTGCGCTGGCGTCGATCCGCAGCAGCCGCCGAGCACATTAACCTGCCCCGCGGTCGCCCACTCGCCGACCAGCCCGGCGGTCGTCGCGGGCATTTCGTCATACTCACCCAGTTCGTTGGGCAGCCCGGCGTTGGGATAGACCATGATCAGCGTATCACAGATATCGGAGAGCGTGCGCACATGCGGCCGCAACTGCTCCGCGCCGAACGAGCAGTTGAGCCCGATCGTCACCGGCTTGGCATGCCGCACCGCGTGCCAGAACGCCTCGACCGTATGCCCCGACAGGTTGCGCCCGGACAGATCGGTCAGCGTCATCGACAACATGATCGGCACGTCGCGCCCGAGCGCCTCGCCCGCTTCGAGCGCCGCCATGATCGCGGCCTTGGCATTCAGCGTATCGAACACCGTCTCGACCAGGATGAAGTCCGCCCCGCCCTCGATCAGCGCGTCGGTCTGCTCGCGGTAGACACCCTTCAGATAATCGAAGTCGATCTCGCGGAAGCCCGGATCGTTGACGTCGGGGCTGAGCGACAATGTCTTGTTGGTCGGCCCGATCGCGCCGGCGACGAAGCGCGGGCGGCCGTCCTTCGCCTGATATTCGTCCGCCAGCGCACGCGCGAGCTTCGCGCTCTCGACGTTGATCTCGCGCACCAGATGCTCGGCGGCGTAGTCGGCCTGGCTGATGCGGTTGGCCGAGAAGGTGTTGGTCTCGGCGATGTCCGCGCCTGCCTCGAAATAGGCGCGGTGGATCGCTTCGGGCACTTCGCGCTTGGTCAGCGCGAGAATGTCGTTGTTGCCCTTCTGGTCCTTGGCGAGGCCGAGGTCGCCGGCATAGTCCGCTTCGGACAGCTTCCAGTTCTGGATCTCGGTGCCGAACGCGCCGTCGGTGATGAGGATGCGCTTGGCCGCTTCGGCAAGGAATGTTTCACGGATCGTCATACTACAGGTCCACTATCTAAAGCCCCTCCCCTTCAGGGGAGGGGTTGGGGGTGGGGAAGTGCCTCGCAGAGAGCGCGCCCCCGCTGCACGGCCCCACCCCAACCCCTCCCCCAAGGGGGAGGGGCTAAGAAAATTACGCCGCCGCCGCTTTCGCCGCGGTCTTCGCCCGCAGCCCCAGCAAATGGCAGATCGCGAAGCTCAGTTCGGCACGGTTGAGCGTGTAGAAATGGAAGTTCCGCACGTCGCCCGCATACAGCTTGCGGCACAGCTCGGCCGCCAGCGTCGCCGCGATCAGCCCGCGCGCGCCCGCATGATCCTCGAGCCCTTCGAACAACCGCCCCATCCACGCCGGAACCTCGGTGCCGCACATCGCCGACATCTTCACGATGCTCTGAAAATTGGTGACCGGCATGATCCCGGGCACCATCGGCGCATCGATCCCCGCCGCCGCAGCGCGATCGCGAAAACGGAAGAAGGTCTCGGGTTCGAAGAAGAATTGCGTGATCCCGCGCGTCGCGCCTGCATCGAGCTTGCGCTTGAGATTGTCGAGATCGTCGCTGTGGCCCTGCGAATCCGGATGGCATTCAGGATAGGCCGCGACCGAAATCTCGAACGGATGGAGCCGCTTGAGCCCCGCCACCAGATCCGCCGCATTGGTATAGCCATCGGCATGCGGGACGAAGCCCCCCGCCCCCGGCGCATCCCCGCGAAGGGCCACGATATGCCGAACGCCCGCCGCCCAGTACTGCTCGGCGATCTCGTCGATCTCGCCGCGCGACGCCTCGACGCAGGTCAGATGCGCCGCCGCCGGCATGCTTGTCTCGCGCTCGATCCGCGCGACGGTGGCGTGCGTCCGGTCGCGCGTCGTCCCGCCAGCGCCGTACGTCACCGAGACGAACTCGGGCGCAAAGGGTTCGAGCGTGCGCACCGTCTCCCATAGCGCCTCTTCCATCTTCTCGGTCTTGGGCGGGAAAAATTCGAACGACACCGCCGCGTCGCCCGCCAGATCCGCGAACAGCGGCGCTTCGAGCGCGCGCCGCGCCTCCTCGAGCTGGTTTACCGAAATCGTCATGCCGCCATCGCCTCTCGTATTCCGGAACGCTCTGCACCGCGCTTGCGCGCGAGCCACAATTTCACCGTCAGTTCGCCGCCCTGCAGCGTCTCGATCCGCGCCGGCACCAGACCGGCAGCGGCGAACCACGTCGCCATCTGCTCATCGGCAAAGCCGAGCCGGGTGTGCCCGTCCTGCGTGCGCAGTTCCTCGCGGTCGTGTGCCGCGAAATCTGCGATCAGCAGCCGCCCGCCGACCGTCAGCACGCGCGCGGCCTCCGCAATGGCGGCCCCCGGCTGCTGCGCGAAATGCAACACGTGATGCACGATCGCGACGTCCGCCGCACCGTCGCCGAGCGGCAAGGCGTACAGGTCCGCTTGCCGCAATTCGGTATTGGTCAATCCGCGCTCGGACAGTTTGGCGCGCGCGAGCCGCAGCATTTCGGACGATCGATCGATCCCGAGCGCCTGATCGGCGCGCCCGGCAAACAGTTCGAGCATCCGTCCGGTGCCCGTCCCGATGTCGATCAACTGCCCGATCGCGGCGTCGCCCAGCACGGCGGAGATCGCCGCCTCGACTTCGCTTTCCGCGATATGCAGCGACCGGATCGCGTCCCACTGCCCCGCGTTCGCCTCGAACCAGCTCGCCGCCGACGCTGCACGATCCGCGCGCACCGCCGCAAGCCGCGCCGCATCCGCGACTGCCCAGTGGTCCGGCGACAGCGCCGCCCATTGGTCGAGCGCGGCCAGCACCGGTCCGACCGTCGCGCCTTCCCCGAGCGCGACAAACACCCAGCTGCCTTCTTTCCGCCGTTCCGCCAACCCCGCGTCGCACAGGATCTTGACGTGCCGCGACACCCGCGGCTGACTCTGCCCGAGCACCTGCGCGAGTTCGCCGACGGACAGCTCCATCGATCGCAGCAACGCCACGATCCGCAGTCGGGTCGCGTCCGCAAGTGCGCGGAAGATGTCGAGGGCGATGGTCATCGTCGATGGGATATAAAGATATCTTTATATGAGGTCAACGACCGACACCGCTCTGTGCGACTTTCGCAACGTATCGCGTGATCCGATCCGGTCGTCTCGTGCACGGACCTTTGCACGATTGCGCGGGTTAGACCCCTTCGATACCTTCCACGTCTGTTTCACGGGAGTTCTTATGACCAAATCGATCCTCCTCCTGCCGATCCTCGCGATCGCCGCGACGGGCATGTCAGCCTGCAGCGAAAAGGCGCAAAACGACGCCAGCACCGCAGCAAACTCGATCGCCGGCGACGTCAACGAGACCGCGCGCAAGGCGCGGGACGACACGGACGCAGCGCTTGGCGCGGCAGAATCCCGCATGGACAATTTCGGGGATACGGTGGACGCTAAGGCAGGCCGGTTGAACGAAGACGCCGACCGTGCGGCCCAGCGTATCGGCGACAAGGCAGATCGCGCGGCCGATCGCGCCGGCGAAGCCGCCCGTGACATCGGCAACGAGATCGACAATTGATCCGCTGGGGCGTCCTGCTGGTGGCGGCGCTGCTCGCGGCGTGCTCGAGCGGCACGCCCAGCGGTGGCAATACGGCAGCAAGTGAGGATCTTGCGTCCAATGCCGCTGCCGTATCGCTGGACGAGAATAGTGCCGACATGAACGCTGCCGAGATCGTCCCCGACGATGAGGGCGGCACCGAAGAAGAGCCTGGAGCCAAGCCGCAATGATCGAACACCGTCGCCTCGGCGCCACCGACCTCCGTATTGCGCCGCTCGTCCTGGGCGGCAACGTCTTCGGCTGGACCGCGGACCAGACCACCAGTTTCGCGGTGCTCGACGCCTTCGTCGCGGGCGGCGGCACGATGATCGACACCGCCGACGCCTATTCCGCCTGGGTACCGGGGCACAGCGGTGGGGAATCGGAAAGCGTGATCGGCGCGTGGCTCAAGCACAGTGGCAAGCGCGACCAGGTCCAGATTGCCAGCAAAGTCGGCATGTTACCCGGCGACGGTGGCGAAAAGCTGGCGCCAGCGCGGATCGCGGCGGCTTGCGATGCTTCGCTTCGGCGGCTTGGGGTGGAGACGATCGACCTGTATTTTGCGCATCAGGACGATGAGGCGGTGCCGCAGGAGGAGGTGCTGGCGGCGTTCGGAAAGCTTGTGGATGCGGGCAAGATCAGGGCGTTAGGGGCGTCGAACTTCCATGCCAGGCGGCTGAAATCGGCGAACGACGTTGCGCGGGAGATGGATTTGCCGCGGTATCATGTGCTGCAGCCGGAATATAATCTGGTCAGCCGCCACAAATTCGAGGGCGAATTGCAGTCGTTTTGTGTCGAAAACAACATCGGCGTGGTGCCATATTATGGCCTTGCGTCCGGTTTCCTGACCGGAAAATACCGGAATGCAGACGATTTCAGCAAGAGCGTCCGCGGCGGGCGGATGCAGGAATTCCTCGATGGCAATGGCCCCGCCGTGCTTGCCGCGATGGACTCGATCGCCGAGGAAACGGGTGCGAGCCTCGCCCAGATCGCACTGGCGTGGCTCAAGGAGCAGCCAGCCGTTACCGCGCCCATCGCGAGCGCTACTTCGGTGGAGCAGGTCGAGGACCTGCTGGGCGCGATGAGCCTGACGCTGACCACCGAGCAACTGGACCGGCTGACGGTCGCGGGCGCCTGAACTTCCCTTCCCCGGCCTTCGCCGGGGAAGGAGGTTTGCGTCACGCGGCGAACTGGTTCATCGTATTGTGCGCGCCGCCGGCCTTGAGCGCGGCCTCGCCTGCGAAATACTCCTTGTGATCGTCGCCGATGTCGCTGCCCGACATGTTCTGGTGCTTGACGCAGGCGATCCCCTCGCGGATTTCCTTGCGCTGGACGCCCTTCACATAGCCGAGCATCCCCGCCTCGCCGAAATACTCGCGGGCGAGATTGTCGGTCGAGAGCGCCGCGGTGTGATAGGTTGGCAGCGTGATGAGGTGATGGAAGATCCCCGCGCGCGCCGCTGCATCGCGCTGGAAGGTCCGGATCCGCTCGTCCGCCTCGTCCGCCAGTTCGGTGCCGTCATAGTCGACCGACATCAGCTTCGCCCGGTCGTACGCCGACAGGTCGCGGCCTTCCGCAGCCCAGGCGTCATAGACTTGCTGGCGGAAGTTGAGCGTCCAGTTGAACGAGGGCGAGTTGTTGTAGACCAGCTTGGCGTTGGGGATGACCGCGCGGATACGATCGACCATGCCGGCGATCTGTTCGATGTGCGGCTTCTCGGTCTCGATCCACAACAGGTCCGAACCGTGCTGGAGCGAGGTGATGCAATCGAGCACGCAGCGATCCTCGCCCGACCCGGCACGGAACTGGAAGAGGTTGGAGGGCAGCCGCTTGGGGCGCAGCAGCTTGCCGTCGCGGTTGAGGATGACGTCGCCGTTGCGCGCGGTTGCGGGGTCGATCTCCTCGCAATCAAGGAAACCGTTATACTGGTCGCCGAGGTCGCCCGGCTCCTTCGACACCGCGATCTGTTTGGTGAGGCCAGCCCCCAGCGAATCGGTGCGCGTGACGATGATGCCGTCGTCGACACCCAGCTCGAGGAAGGCGTAACGGCATGCGCGGACCTTCGCGAGGAAGTCCTCGTGCGGGACGGTGACCTTGCCGTCCTGATGGCCGCACTGTTTCTCGTCACTGACCTGGTTCTCGATCTGAAGCGCGCACGCCCCCGCCTCGATCATCTTCTTCGCAAGCAGATAGGTTGCCTCGGCATTGCCGAAGCCGGCGTCGATATCGGCAATGATCGGAACGACATGCGTCTGGTAATTCTCGACCGCGTTGAGCAGGCGCTGCTCCTCGATCGCATGGCCCGAAGCGCGGGCCGCATCGATGTCACGGAACATCATGCCGAGCTCGCGGGCGTCGGCCTGGCGCAAGAAGGTGTAGAGTTCCGCGATCAGCGCGGGGACGCTGGTCTTCTCGTGCATCGACTGGTCGGGCAAGGGGCCGAACTCGCTGCGGAGCGCCGCGATCATCCAGCCCGACAGGTACAGATAGCGCCGCTCGGTCGAGCCGAAGTGCTTCTTGATGCTGATCATCTTCTGCTGCCCGATGAACCCGTGCCAGCACCCGAGCGACTGCGTATAGTTCGCCGGATCGGCATCATACGCCGCCATGTCCTTGCGCATGATCGCCGCCGTATAGCGCGCGATGTCCAGCCCGGTCTTGAACCGGTTCTGAAGCCGCATCCGCGCGACCGATTCGGCCGAGATGCCGTCCCAGGTGCCATTGTGGCTGCGGATCAGCGCGTTGGTTTGAGCGATGCTGGACTGGTACGTCATCGAGGACCTCACTGTGTAGCGATTTCCACGGAATAGCGTTCTTTACACGAACTCGGACGCAAAACCCGCGACGCACAGCGTCACGGCGTCAAATCTTCCGCCGAACATTTGTAACATTGTGACTATTTTGACAGGCAAACGTGCCCGATCGCAAAGGAAGGGGCGGGCAGAATGGCATCTTGTTGCCCCCTCCCTCCGCGGAACCGATGCCCGGCCCTGCCCACCTTACGCTATGGACGCCTCGCCAGATACGGCAAAGCTCCCTTGGCCCAGGCTGCACACGGCCTAGTCGCCACCGAACGAGAAGCCGCTGATCCCGCGCTCCCGTTCATTGACGATCAGCGCGCGACCCGACGGCGGCAGCGACCGTTGCGGGCATTGCCCGCGCCCGCACGCGCGGCATCCCAGCCCGATCGGTGTCGCCTCCCCTGTGAGGTCGACTCCGCGCGCCGCGGCGAGCGCGCCTGCGTGCCCGGCGGCAACGCCGACCCCGACGACGAACTCCGCGGGTACCGTCCCATACCGCCGCCCTTGCGGGGTGACGGTGCGCGCGATCGTGAACCAGCGCGAACCGTCCTCCAGCGCCACCAGTTGCACCGCGAGCGTTCCCGGACGCTCGAACGCGGCGTGGAGCCGCCATAGCGGGCAGCGTGCCTCCGCCTCGGCGAGCGGCGACGCGCTCGCGCCCGAGAAACGCTTCGACGCCTGCCCCGCCCGGTCGATCCGCACTAGAAAGAACGGCAGCCCACGCGCGCCGACGCGTTGCAGCGCGGTCATACGATGCGCGACCTGCTCGAACCCCGCGCCGAAGCGGCGTTGCAACAGTTCGATGTCATAACCCGTCGCCTCGCATGCGCGGAGAAACCGGGCGTAGGGCATCATCAGCGCAGCGGCATAATAATTGGCGAGGTGGCGGCGGTAGAGCCGCTCGGCGGCGCGGTCGGCAAAACCTGCGCCCTTGGCCAGCGCCTCGATCTCGTCGCGCGCCTCGATCTGCGCGAGCTGGACCGCCACGGCAAACGTGCGGCTGGCGGGGTCGAGCACCTCCGACAATTGCACTTGCCGGGCGTGCAGATCGGTGCGGCGCAGCAGCTCGGGCATCACGTCGACCGGCAGGACACGGATCGTCAGTTGGTGCTTGACCCGCAACCGTTCCGAGATCGCGCCGTAGAGATCCCCCGCGCCCATCCGCAATTCGTCCGCGAGCGCCTCGGCCGCCGCATCGAGGTCCGGGAAATGGCCGCGCCAGCGCTCGATCTCGCGGCGGACCTCGCTGATCGGATCGACCGCGGCGGGATCGTCGGGCGTCCCGCCCGCGCGGATCCGGTCGAAGGCGCGCGCAAAGGCTTCCGCGCCGCCGGGTGCGCCGGCGAGCCACTCCTCGATCTCGTTGCGATCAATCTCGAGGTCGGCGAACATCGGGTCGGCGAGCCTGCGCCTGAGCGCCGCCTCGCCGCCGCCGGGTTCGCCTGCCGCCAGTGCGCGCGGATCGAAGTCGAAGGTCTCGGCCAGCTTGACCAGCAGCGACGCCGACAGCGGACGCTGGTTCTTCTCCACGAGGTTGAGATAGCTGGGCGAAATCGTCAGGACTTCGGCCATCGCGGCCTGGGTCAGTCCCGCCCCGCGCCGCAAGCGACGCACTGCGTGTCCGGCGAACAGCTTGCGATCGGCCACTTCCTGACTCCATTCCGTCAATACTTTACAAATGTACGTACGCTTGACGACGGAACGTTACAAGCCGACCGCACTGCGATGCGATGCCCCGTTACGCGCGTGAGATTCGCCGCCTAGGGACGGGTCAAGAAAGTTTCCTGGGGAGGAAAGGATGCCCGCCACACGCAAGTGTGGCGGGCATTTCCCGTTCTGGGGCAATGGGTTGTGCCTCACCGGGGACGCTGCTCCCTCGCCACGAAAGCGCTTCCCCGGCGCAGGCCGGGGCCCAGTGGTGAAGGTCGCTGTAACCGAGCGCTGCCGCCGCCATCTACCGCCCGCTACTGGCCCCGGCTTTCACCGGGGAAGCGCCAGCGTGGATACCAGCGTGGACAACGGCCAACTCTGCCACGCATAGAAAAAGGGGCAGGTTTCCCCGCCCCTTCTTGCACCTCACAAAACCGGCGGGCCGAAGCCCGCCCGCCCCGCTTACGCGGCGAGCTTGCGCAGCACGTATTGCAGGATGCCGCCGTTGAGGAAATATTCCAGCTCGTTGACGGTATCGATCCGGCAGCGCGTCATGAACGTCTCGACCGTGCCGTCGGCGCGGGTCATCGTCACTTCGACGTTCTGGCGCGGGCGGATTTCGGAGACCTTCATGATCGTGAAGCTTTCCAACCCGTCGAGGTTCAGCGTCTTGCGATCGACGCCCTCGGCGAACTGCAGCGGGAGCACGCCCATGCCGACGAGGTTCGAGCGATGGATCCGCTCGAAGCTCTCGGTAATGACGACGCGGACGCCAAGCAAATTGGTGCCCTTCGCCGCCCAGTCGCGCGACGAGCCGGTGCCATATTCCTTGCCCGCGATGACGATCAACGGAACGCCGTCTTCCTTGAAGCGCATCGCCGCATCATAGATCGGCATCGTCTCGCCCTTATAGGACGACATGCCGCCCTCGACACCCGGGACCATCTCGTTCTTGATGCGGATGTTGGCGAAGGTGCCGCGGACCATGACATTGTCGTTGCCGCGACGCGCGCCATAGCTGTTGAAGTCCGCACGCGCGACCTGGCGCTCCATCAGCCAAGCACCCGCCGGGCTGTCCGCCTTGATCGAGCCGGCGGGCGAGATGTGGTCGGTCGTGATCGAATCGCCGAGGATCGCGAGCGGGCGTGCCTCGATGATGTCCTGCACCGGTGCCGGGGTCATCGACATGCCCTCGAAATACGGCGGGTTGGCGATGTAGGTCGAGCTTGCCGGCCACGCATAGGTGTCCGACCCGTCGATATCGATCGCCTGCCACTTGGCGTCGCCCGTGAAGACGCTGGCGTAGCGCGACTGGAACATGCCGCGGTCGATGTTGGCGTCCATCACTTCGCGGACTTCGGCATTCGTGGGCCAGATGTCCTTGAGATACACGTCCTCGCCCGCGGTCGACTGGCCGATCGGCGTGGTGGTGAAGTCCTCGGTCACCGTGCCCTTGAGCGCGTAGGCGACGACGAGCGGCGGCGAGGCCAGGAAGTTCGCGCGCACGTCGGCCGAGACGCGGCCTTCGAAGTTGCGGTTGCCCGACAGGACCGAGGCCGCGACGATGTCGTTGCCGTTGATCGCTGCCGAAATCGCAGGCGCGAGCGGGCCCGAATTGCCGATGCAGGTGGTGCAGCCATAGCCGACAAGGTTGAAGCCGACCGCGTTCAGGTCGGTCGTGAGACCGGCCTTGTCAAGATAGTCGGTGACGACCTGCGAACCAGGGGCAAGCGACGTCTTGACCCACGGCTTGGGCTTGAGGCCCAGCGCGTTCGCCTTGCGCGCGACCAGCCCTGCGGCGACCAACACCGACGGGTTGGAGGTGTTGGTGCAGCTGGTGATCGCCGCGATCACCACGTCGCCGTCGCCGATGTCATGGTCACGGCCTTCGACGGGGACGCGAATGGCGTTCGAATGGCCATAGACCTTGGCGAGATCCGCGTTGAACGTGTCGTCGACCTCGGTGAGGATGACCTTGTCCTGCGGGCGCTTGGGACCGGCGAGCGACGGAACGACGTTCGCCATGTCGAGGCCGAGCGTGTCGGTGAAGACGGGGTCGGGCGCATCCGCCAGACGCCACATGCCCTGTGCCTTGGCATATGCCTCGGTGAGCGCGATCTGCTCTTCGCTGCGACCAGTGAGGCGCATGTAGTCGAGCGTTGCGTCGTCGACCGGGAAGAAGCCGCAAGTCGCGCCATATTCGGGTGCCATGTTGGCGATCGTCGCGCGGTCAGCGAGGCTGAGCGCATCGAGGCCCGGGCCGTAGAACTCGACGAAGCGGCCGACGACGCCCTTGGCGCGCAGCATCTGCGTGACGGTGAGGACGAGATCGGTCGCGGTGATGCCCTCGGCGAGTTCGCCGGTGAGCTTGAAGCCGACGACTTCGGGGATCAGCATCGAGACCGGCTGGCCGAGCATCGCGGCTTCCGCCTCGATCCCGCCAACGCCCCAGCCGAGCACGCCGAGGCCGTTGACCATCGTGGTGTGGCTGTCGGTACCGACGCAGGTGTCGGGATAGGCGATCGTCTTGCCGTCGGGTGCTGTCGAGGACCACACCGCCTGCGCGATGTTCTCGAGATTGACCTGGTGGCAGATGCCGGTGCCGGGGGGCACGACCTTGAAGTTGTCGAGCGCCTTCGAGCCCCACTTGAGGAACTCGTAGCGCTCGTTGTTGCGCTGATATTCGAGCTCGACGTTATCCTCGAACGCCTTGGGCGTGCCGAATTCGTCGACCATGACCGAGTGATCGATGACGAGGTGGACGGGGACGAGCGGGTTGATCTTGACCGGGTCGCCGCCGAGCTTGGTGATCGCGTCACGCATCGCCGCGAGATCGACGACGCACGGGACGCCGGTGAAATCCTGCATCAGCACGCGCGCGGGGCGATACTGGACTTCGCGGTCCGACTTGCGCTCCTGCTGCCAGTCGATGATCGCCTGGAGATCCTCGGTGGTGACGGTGACGCCATCCTCGAAGCGGAGCAGGTTCTCGAGCAGTACCTTCATCGAGAACGGCAGGCGGCTGATATCGCCCAGTTTCTCGGCGGCGGCGGCGAGGCTGTAATAGTCGTAAGCGGTGCCACCAACGTCGAGCGTGGTGCGCGTGCCGAGTGTGTCCTGGCCAATGGCGGTCATGTGCAGCGGGTCCTTCCCTATGCGTCGGGCCGCGGCGGGGAGGCGAAACCGTTTGGGCTCCGCGCGGGCGCGACCGACTGTGCGAATGCAAGAGTCGGGGTGCCCTTAGCAAGGGGGCTGCGCGGGGGAAAGGGCGCGTCTGCGTTCGCCTGCTGTTCGCGTGCAACCAGACCCCGAGCGATACATTCTATTACCGCGAAGAAACACGACGTAATTTTTCATCGGACGTGCGTCCCTTGCGAAATACAGATCGTACCTGCGCCACGACGGGAGAGGGTTCGGTTCATGCGGTTCCGGGCACCGTCTGCGCGTGCCTTGGATTTCGGTTTTTCCCTTTATTCTCAAGGGGTTGGAACCGTTTCCCGATGTACGGGTTAGCGAAGTACCATCCACAGGGAGGTCGAGTTCAATGACCGAAGATGTAAACCAGCAGTTGATCGAAGCCCTCGATCGGCGCGTAGAACGACGCAACGATCGTCGCGCCTTCTTCAAATCCGCATTCGGTGCAGCCGCGGTGGCCGGCATCGCAGGCGGTGCCGCCATCGGCCTCGCGGGCCGCGCCGAGGCGCAGACCGCACCGAGCGATGCCGACGTGCTCAACTTTGCGCTCAACCTCGAATATCTCGAGGCGCAATTCTACAGCTATGCCGCCAACGGTACCGGCCTTGCCGCGAACCTGCTGACCGGCGTCGGCACGCAGGGCGCCGTGACGGGCGGTCGCAAGGTGAACTTCACTGATCCGATCGTTGCCGCCTACGCCAAGGAAATCGCGGGCGACGAGCTTGCGCACGTTACCTTCCTGCGCACCCAGCTCGGCACCGCTGCGATTTCGCAGCCGGCGATCGACATCGACGTGACCGCGACCTCCGCCTTCAGCAACGCCGCACGCGCGGCCGGTCTGATCGGCGCGGGCGAGGCGTTCGACGTCTATGCGAACGACAACAACTTCCTGCTCGGCGCGTACATCTTCGAGGACGTCGGCGTCACTGCCTATAAGGGCGGCGCGACGCTGCTGACCAACAAGACGTATCTGGAAGCCGCAGCGGGCATTCTTGCGGTCGAGGCCTATCATGCCGCGCTCGTCCGGACCGTGCTGTACCGCAAGGGCGTCGAAACGCCGGCATTGCGGACGTCGGCCGATGCGATTTCGAATGCACGCGACAGCCTCGATGGCACGACCGATCTGGACCAGGGTATCTCGCCGACCACGGTCAGCGGTGCGCTGGTATCGAACATCGTACCGCTCGATGCGAACGGGATCGCGTTCTCGCGCACCGTCGCGCAGGTTCACAACATTGCGTACCTCACCAACGCGCGCGTGATGGCAGGCGGCTTCTTCCCCAACGGGACGAACAACCCGAACGCCGATCTGCGGTTCAGCGGCGCCAATTGAGCCGCTTTCAACATCACGCCTTCTCCAAGGGAGAGTAGCAATGGACTCTACGAATATTCTCACGCAGGTGCTGGAGGCGAGCGACCGTCGCCGCGACGAGCGCCGCAACTTCCTCCGTGTCGCCGGTCAGGCGACCGTCGCAGCGGGCGGGCTTTCGCTGCTGGCCGCATGCGATGACGGGCAGAAGGGCTTCAACCCGACGCCGACACCCACCCCTACCCCCACGCCAACCGCAACGGCTGCAACCGATGCGGACATCCTCAACTTCGCGCTCAACCTCGAATATCTCGAAGCGCAATTCTACTCGTTCGCGGTGTACGGGACCGGCCTCCCCGCGTCGCAGTTGACGGGTGTCGGAACGCAGGGTGCGGTTACCGGTGGTCGTCAGGTGACCTTCACCGATCCGATCGTGGCGCAATATGCGCGTGAAATCGCGGCGGACGAGATCGCCCACGTCGCCTTCCTGCGCACCGCGCTCGGGTCGGCTGCGGTCGCAATGCCCGCGATCAACATCGACGGAAGCGCAACGGGTGCCTTTACCGCAGCCGCACGTGCAGCCGGTGTCGTCTCGGCGACAGGGACGTTCGATCCCTATGCCAGCGACAACGCCTTCCTGCTCGGCGCGTTCATCTTCGAGGACGTCGGCGTCAGCGCCTATAAGGGCGCGGCACCGTTGCTCACCAGCAAGACTTATCTCGATGCTGCAGCAGGCATCCTTGCGGCAGAGGCGTATCACGCGGGTTTGATCCGTACGATCCTGTACGGCAAGGGCTTCGACGCGGGTACTGCCTCGGGTTCGATCTTCGATCAGGTCCGGATGATCAGCGACGCGCGTGACAGCCTGGACGGCTCGACCGACGATGACCAGGGAATCGCGGGCGCAGATTCATCGATCTCGAACATCGTCCCCACGGACGCGTCGGGCATTGCCTACAGTCGTACTGCGGCGAACGTGCTCAACATCGTCTACCTGACCAAGTCCGCCACGGTCGGCGGCGGGTTCTTCCCCAATGGCGTCAACGGGTTCATCAAGACCAGTAACGCCAACTGACACGCCAACGCGTGACGGTTACATTATGGGGGTCGCGCGATCACACTCGCGCGACCCCTTTTTTTGTGCCCCGTCCGGGTCCGCTTGTGGCGCGACGCGTTAATGGGCAACACGATACCGAAACAATCAGGAGACTTCCCATGCGCGTACCAATCCTCGCGGCGGCAACCCTGGCGGCGCTCAGCCTGTCGGCATGTGACAAGTCTGGTCCCAAGACCGGCGCACCGATGGCGAACGGCGCGCGTTCGGTGGCGATGTTGCGCACCGCGGACGGCGCGGACGTCGGTCGTGCAACTGCTACCGAGGTTGGCGGCGGCCTGCGTGTCACGGTCGACGTGACCGGGATGCCCGCAGGAACGCACGGCGTCCATGTCCACACGGTCGGCAAGTGCGACGCACCCGACTTCGCAACGGCCGGCGGACACTGGAACCCCACCTCGACCAAGCATGGCGCGATGAACCCGCAGGGTCCGCACACCGGCGATCTGCCCAATCTGATCGTCGGGGCCAACGGACGTGGCACGATCGGCATGGTCCTGCCGGGTGCTACGATGGCGGGGCTGCTCGATACCGACGGATCAGCCTTCGTGGTTCATGCCAATCCGGACGACCTGATGACCGATCCGTCGGGCAATAGCGGCGGACGGGTTGCCTGCGGCGTGTTCGCCACCAGCTGAGCCGAAGCGCGCGGGCGGCAGGTCAGGGACGGATCAGATATCCTCCCCCGCCGCCCGCGCCCAGACTTCGCGCTGCGCCTCGGCGCGCGGGACGAGCCGGTACGCTGCGATTCCCGCTGCGATCGTGATCGGTGCCGCAAACAGCAGCGACAGCACGCCGACCGACAGGCTCCCCGACAGAGTCGAGATGCGTCCCGCAAGATATGGCCCCATCGCAAGGCCGAGCAGCGTCGTTCCGATGAAGAAGGTTCCCGTCGCGGTGCCACGCATCCGCGGCAGGACGAGATCCTGCATCGTCGCCCCCGCAGCGCCCAAGGCGGTGCTCGCGAAGATGCTGGAGATGAAGAAGCACGGGAAGAACACGGCGGTCGTCGTCGCGGTGAACGCCCCGATCACGAACGGGATCGGCGCGATCGCGCCGAACAGCACGACGATCACGCGCCCGGCCGGATTGCGGCGGCGCAGGCGATCCGCGACCAGACCCCCGAGCATCACGCCGAGAAAACCCGCCAGCGCGCCGGTCGATCCGACCAGCAGCCCCGCCATCGCCGGCGTAGCACCCAGCGTCCGCAACACGAACGGTGCCGCCCAGAAGCTGATGGCGTAGGCCATGAATGCGTTAAGACCGTAGGCCACGACGATGCACAGGAATGCAGGATTGCCGACAATCAGCCGATAGGTCGGCGGATCGCGGCGCTTGAGGGCCGCGGCCCACGAAAACACCGCATAGACGCCCACCCCGATCGCGATCCACTGCGGCCACGGCTCACCGACCGCGTGCAAGCCGAGGACTGCGGCGACGACGATCCCGAGCGCGAGGATATTGACGAGAAATGCCTGAATCCCCCCGCGCGCCGCACCGATCAACGTCAGCGGCGGCAGGATGGTGAGCAGTTCTGACAGGAACGCGCTGAACGGCGCGGGATGACGTTCGGGCCGCGGAAGCCCTTCGACCGCGCCGCGGATCGGCTCGCGCAGCGTCGCGACCACCGCCGCCAGCAACAGCCCGGGGATGCCGACGATCATGAACGCCGCCTGCCAGCCGTGCAGCCCGAATGGCCCGCCATCGGGATAGGCCTGATTCCACCGCTGGACGATCAGCCCGCCAACGCCGAGCGACAATCCGCCACCGACGTACAGCCCCGACGAATAGATCGCGAGCGCGGTCGCGCGAAGACGTTTGGGGAAGTAATCCGAGATCAGCGAATAGGCCGAGGGACTCGCGGTCGCCTCCCCCACCCCCACGCCGATCCGCGCACCGGCGAGCGCGCCGCCACTTTGCGCCAGCCCGGAAGCCGCAGTCATCGCCGACCACAAGCCTAGCCCGAGCGTCATCAACCGAACGCGATGCCATGTATCGGCAAGCCGGCCGAGTGGGATGCCAAACAGCGAGTAGAACACGCCGAACGCGGTTCCGTACAGGAAACCGAGATCCTCATCCTTCAAATTGAGGTCGCGCTTGATGTCTTCGGCAAGGATCGAGATGATCTGCCGGTCGACGAAATTGAGCACGTACACCAGAAACAGGATCCCGAGCACAAGCCACGCATAGCGCGACACACGCGCGGATTCGGACGTGTCGGTGATCGCCGGACCGGTGTGCATATGCTGGCTCCTCTCGGACTTTTCTGTTCTTGGCCGGAGCGTAGCAGAGCATACCCTGATTACGAAAGCGATTTAGCAGTGGCCTGCATCCACGGTCGTACGGGCCGTTCGGCCACGCCGGACGCCGTGTCGGCGCGGCTGTTCCTGGCCCCGCGGCCAGCATACGCATGTTACGCTATGTTGCTGGTGCAGGAAGCGGCCCGGATTCGCTTGAAATACGCCTGCCGTGCGCCGATATTCCAGGCAACCGGCACACGGCCGGCTGCAAGGAGCTTTTCGTAATGGCAAACTGGTCTGATCCCCGTCCGAACGCCTCCGCGTTCCAGACGGCCGGGACCACCCGCTCGGAAGCGTATGACGCCGGTCTGCGGCGGTACATGCTGTCCGTCTACAACTACATGGCCTCCGCGGTGCTGTTGACCGGCATCGTCGCTCTGGGCTTCGTGGCCAGTGGCGCAGCGGCGACCGTGTTCGGCGGCCCCGGCATCCTCAAGTGGGTGATTACCCTCGCCCCGCTCGGTTTCGTGTTCGGCATGAGCTTCGGCCAGGCACGGATGTCGGATTCCACGCTGCAGATGATGTTCTGGGGCTTCGCGGTCGCGATGGGCCTGTCGCTCTCGACGATCTTCCTGGTCTACAGCCCAACCGCGATCGCACAGTCGTTCTTCGCGACGGCAGCGGCGTTCGGTGGCCTGAGCCTCTACGGCTACACCACCAAGCGTGACCTGTCGGCGTTCGGTACGTTCCTGACGATGGGCCTTGTCGGCCTGATCGTGGCGAGCCTGCTCAACCTGTTCTTCCAGTCGAGCGCGATCACCCTCGTCATCAGCTTCGTCGGCGTCCTGCTGTTCGCAGGCCTGACGGCCTATGACACGCAGCGCACCAAGGCGCTGTACGCACAGGTCGCGGGCACCGACATGGAACAGCGCGTGACGATCATGTCGGCGCTGAGCCTGTACCTCGACTTCATCAACATGTTCCTGTTCATCCTACGCCTGTTCGGCAACCGCAACTAAGCGCAGACCAGATCTGGACTTTTCCGGGAAGGGTCCGATGGTGAAAGCCATCGGGCCCTTTTTGGTTTGACCGCTCTCCCATCCCTTCAAAGGACCATCATGCGCATCGCGATCGAGGCCATGCTCGACTATACCATCGACGGGGCGGCGGACGTTCTACTGCTGATCGAGGCGGCAAAACAGCCCGATCAACATCTCGAAATGCAGGACCTCCGCGTCTATTCGCCCGAGCCGCTGCGCGCGGTGCGTGGCGAAGACGGGATCGGACAGCGTTGCTGGGCGCGCGGCGAAGGGGCCTTCCGCGCGGACTATCGCGCGATCGTGCGGATCGACCGGCCTGCCATCGATTTCTCGATCCTGCCCGACACGCCGGTGCGCATGATGCCGCCCGAGACGATCCCGTATCTGTTGCCCAGCCGATATTGCGAGTCCGATCGCCTGGAAGGGTTCGTCGATCAACATTTTGGGGGATTGCGCGGCGGGCCGCTTGCCGCTGCGCTGGTCGACTGGGTTGCCGGACACCTGCGGTATGAAGGCGGCGCGTCGAACGGCACGACCACCGCGATGATGACCTTCGCGGAACGGCACGGCGTGTGCCGGGACTATGCGCATTTGCTGGTGGCGCTCGCGCGCGCGGGCGGCATTCCGGCACGGTGCGTGTCCGCTTACGCCCCGGGCGTCGATCCGCCCGACTTCCACGCGGTTGCGGAACTCTGGGTCGGCGGCGGCTGGCATCTGGTCGATGCGACCAGGATGGCGTGCTGTGCGGATCTCGTACGGGTCGCCGTGGGACGCGATGCGACCGACATTGCGTTCATGACGGTGTTCGGACGCGCAGCCTTCGTTGCGCAGCGGGTTTTGGTAACGCGTCTGGAATGAGGGAACAGGCGAGCGGGTCGGGTCGTTCTCCTATGCTAACGATCAGGAGTGACATAATGACCGACGACCCCAAGCTGATCGACGACAAGGCGCTCGACAGCCTTTCGGTTGCCCCCGGCGATCCCGACGAAGAGCCGACCAGCGGCAAGCAGGACGCCGGCCAGGACGCGTCGATCGCGCACCGTCTGGAGCGCAATCCGTCGAGCCCCGATGCCGCGCGTGACAATGCGCTGGACGAGTCGATGGACGCGTCCGACCCGCCCTCGACGAGCCGCCCGGGCGATAACAGCGAGCCGCCGCGGTCTTCGGGCTATAACGAAGACGACGAAGCGAAGCGGTCCGCCGAAAAGCACTGATCGCCGTCAGCACCGCCCAGCCCCGCGCAACCCCGGTTGCGCGGGGCTTTTTCGTGCGGGATCGTTTCAACGCATTTTCTGCGCTCGGTCGCATCGGATGTTGCGTTGCAACACGAATTATGGTCGCTTCGTGTCGCGGCGGTGATCGGCGTTAACCACGGAGTAATTCCAGGAGCGCATGATTACCGGACTGCAAGACCGTAGTGGAGTGGCGCGATGGGTTCTCGGATGAAAGCTGCCAACGGCACGATGACGCTGGCCGAGATGAAGGAATTCGCCGGGTTCGCGGCATCGACCCAGCGCTATATCCGCCGCTCGCTCGACATCGGCCTCGACCGCGACGATGCGATGCTGCGGTGGTCACGCGACGTGATCGAAGCCGCGAGCATTCGCGCGCAGGCCCGGTTGTATAGCCGCCTCCCCGACATTCGCATGACGATGCCCGATGGGGGCGGTCTCGAATCCGTCGAGCCGGTGTTGGGGCCTTTGCTCACGCTTTCGGCGTTCGATCTCGGCCAGGGGCGGCTGACGACCTTCGCGGCTTATCGCTTTCTCTATGAGCGGCTGATCGGCGCCGAAGTGCGACCGTGGTTGCCCGCCGCCTTCTGCTCGGCTGCGGCTTTACCGCATCTTCACCCTGAGCTGCGCCGCACGTTGCTCCAGTCGATCAGCGAAGCGGCGGCGACGGCTTCGGGCTGGTCCAACCGGCAGCCGGGGTTTTTCCCGAAATGGGTCGAGAAGGTCGAAGCCGCCGCGCTGCCGCACTGATCCGCGTCAGCCGCGGACCACGTCCGTCATGGGTTCCTCGGTTATAGGATAGCCGAGGTCGGTCGGGATACACAGGTGCGGCACGCCGTCGCGCTGCTCGGTCCACGGGGTGATCGTGCGGATCGGATGGTTGGCGGCGTCGGCCTTCGCCGCGTCGAAGCTGTCGAATTGCGCGAGCCGTTCCAGATTGCGGCGCGTCGGGAAGATCAGCGTGGCTCTCCCCGCATCGGCCATGTCGAGCACGGCCTGCGCGGTCGCCCAGAAGACGCGAACGTTCTCGGTATCGTCTACGATCGGGTCGGGCGCATGCGGTGAAACTTCGGCGAGATAGAAATGCGTATCGAAGATCCGCGCCGGGACATGGGATGGGCACCAGCGCGCGAACGGGACCAGGTCCGCGATCGACAGATCGAGGTCGTGGGCAGCAAGCACGGTACCCAGCGGTTCCCCGGCACTCAGCGCCCGACGCACTTCCGCGATACTGTCCGCCGTCATCGCGCCTAGCCCGACCGGTACGCCGACTTCCTCGAGCGTCTCGCGGATCGCAGCGATCCGGCCCGCGACGTCCTCCGGATCGCCGTCGTACCGTGTCGCCAGCGCGTGATCGCCCGGATCGACGCGCCCGCCGGGAAACACCAATGCACCGCCCGCAAACGCCATCGCCTTGGAGCGTTCGACGAACAGTAATTCAGGCTTTCCGGCGCGCTCGCGGAACAGGACGAGGGTTGCCGCGGGGATCGGCACCGTGGAACGCTCCGCCATCACCGGAACGCCCAGCGCAGCGTGCTCGCGACCCCGAAGGTGCCCGCACGCAACAGAGGTAACCCGACGCCGGGCTGTTCCAGGCCATGCATCGTCCGCGCCCAGCCGGGCAGCAGGTCGATCGCGGCCTGCATCGTCATCGTCTGAAACGGGCGCGCGGCAAACGACGGCGAGGGTTGGTTGAGCAACACCCCCGCCACGTCACGCGTCCGCGCATCCACCCGCAGGCTCGGCCGCATCGCGCGCTGGATCGCTTCCGCCTCGGCGCGGGTCGTCGGGATCGGATCGACACCCAGCGGCTCCGCGATCCGCGCCATCTCGGCGACATAGCGGTCCTGGTCCGCGCGGCTCATGCCGGGTTCGCCGTAGCGGATCCAACCGTCGAGAAAGCTCAGCACTTCGCTGACATGCACCCAGGCGAGGAGATCGGGTTCGCTCGCACGATAGGGCGTGCCGTCGGGGAGCGTTCCGCCGATGTGATCGTGGATCTTCCGGACCTTTGCCAGCAGCGCGCGGGCATCGTCCGGCGCACCATAGGTCGTGACGGCGATGAAGCGCGCGGTGCGCCGCAGCCGCCCCTGCATGTCGTCGCGAAAACCTGAATGATCCCAGACACCTGCAAGCACAGCCGGATGCAGCATCTGAAGCATCAGCGCCGCCACGCCGCCGACCAGCATCGACGTCACGTCGCCGTGCACCCGCCATGCCACCGAGTCCGGCGGGAACAGTGCGTCCTGCCGCCGCTGGACGGGTCGTTCCCCACGTGTCTTGTCGTTGAACAAGGCCCGCACCTGCCCGACGATCAGACCTTTGAGCGGACGAGCAAGACGATCGGCGGGAGACATCGGGTTCATGATGCCGCAACGAAGCGCGCGGTGCTAGGCTCCAGCACCGCGGGAGATTAGGGTAGCCTTATTCCGGCGCAAACACGCCACGCCGAACGTCCTCCGGGTTCGCGACGGTGCCGGCGGTGCTCTCCTCCGCCAACATCGTGCGGAACCGCCGATGGATCCGGACGTGCTCGAAGATGCGGCCAGCGACCCACAAGGCGAAGAAGATGCCCATGAAGACATAGGCAGTCGTCATCGTGGGCTTCCGGTTTTTCTTGCCGGGCTCCTCGTCGCCCTTTTTCTTCTCGGGCTTGGGGGCGCCGAGGAACTTGTCTACCGCGCTCATCGGCACGGTCTCGGGCTTGATCCGCGATCGCTTCTTTGCGGCTTCGGCCTTTGCCTTGACCACTTCGGGCGGGTTGCGCCACTTGTCGAGCGCGACACCGGCATGGCCGACCGCAAAGAACAGCAGCGGCGCAAGGAAGCACGCCAGCAACGCGCGGCTGATCATATCGTACCGCAGCACCCCGTCCGCGACATGCAACGTACCGGAATCGAAGACCGACATCCTGTCCTGCGGAAGCTGGTCCTTCTTGGTGAACGTCAGCGTCTCTTCACCAACGTCGTAGGTGGTGTTCTTTTCCTGAAACAGGCTGTCGAGCTTGCCGAAGACGGTCTCTGCGGATTGCGGCGGATCGATCGGGACCGTTCCCCTGATCCGCCAGATCCAGTCGATGAAACGAAACGTCACACGATGTTCCCCTGAGTAACGCGTCATGCAATGGGGACTTCACGATACGTCCTGGAACTCCGCGGAGCCCCCGCCCCCTGCCAACCAATCCGCAACGCGGGCGTACCGGTCGCGACCGGTACGTCCCTGATCATTCCGCCGGGACTGCGACCATCGGCGGCTGGCTGCGGCGGCGGGCGAATTTCGACCGGAGCAGCTTGTAGGGCTCGGTGAACGTGTAGTGCAGCGTTTCCCAGACCGACATGCGACGCCCGCCTTCCTGACCCAGCAGCTCCGCCTCACCATCCTTGCAAGTGCCGTGGATGCGATCGATGAAGATCCACGTGCCCGAATAATTGCTGCGCGTGCTTTCGTAATCCTGCGCGTGATGCAGGCTGTGATGTTCGGTCGTGTTGAAGATCTTGAACCACCATTTGGGCGTGTTGAAACGGATGTTGCAGTGCTGATAGCTGCTGACCGCCAGGCCGAAGGCCCCCGCCAGCAGCGCGGCGCGCGGGAGGAAATCGAACAGACCGCCGACGCCGAGGCCGATCAGGAAGATCTCGACCGGGTTTCCCACGCTGCCTTTCTGGACGTTGAGCTGGGTGAGGTAGTGGTGCGGTGCGTGCGCAACCCACAGCGGATACCAGTTGTGCATCCCGCGGTGCATCCAATATTGGAAATAATCGCCGATGAAGGAGATCAAGAACGCTTGGATCAACAGCGGCGCGCCGATGAACCAGGCGAACTTGGCAATGTCGAAATTGTCCTGGAACCAGCCGATGATCGCGTCGCTGTTGATCGGGCCGAACACTACCCGGACGATCATCATCCCCATCGCGACGTAGAAGGTGTCGCAGACGAGCTCCTTCCACGTGTGCTCCCAGCTTTTGTAGCGGGGGCTGATCCATTCCATGCCCAGCATCATGAACTTGACGATCAGGCCGATCCACAAGGTCACCGACGGTTTGATCCACGCCGATGGGGCATAATAATAGAAGCCGATCACCGCGATCAGGAACACCGGCTGAAAATGGGTGAAGAACGCCTGTTTGAAAGGTCCACCCTCAACCCGGCCAAGGTTGTCGAGTCCCTCTGTGATAGGGGCGCTCACCATATAGGAGGGTCTTTCGACCGCGACCGTTCCAGTCATTGGCAGATCTCTCGATGAAGCTTTTGGAGCCGTTTCTTGCGTGTCTGTTGCTTTGTATGAGAGATGCGCGATTCTGCCGTTACGTCGTTTAACGTAGGCAAGCGTCTCGACACGCTCGATTTCCCAGCTGACGGCGCTGAACGATCGTCGACGCCGCGCGGCACTTTCGCCACGGACCCGCATCATCCCCAGCACTATTCAACGAATGCAGCCACTAAGCCGCGACACGAAGCCTGACCCTGCGGGGTATGACCGCAGCGAACGCGCAAGCTGACCAGCGTTCGATCGTCAGGACCGCTGGCAGCCCTACGTCAAACAACCCATTTGTTACAGTCTGCCCGCCCCATAGCCTGAATGAACAAGACCGAGACGCTGCGCCAAGACCCACATGCGGCATGGAGCCGCAAACACCGGCACATATCCCGGGGGGGACAGCCAGTCAGGCAAATCAGGCGGGCAAAAGGGGTACTATCGTGATCGATCGCGCACGGATGCGGCTACGGCTGCTATCTGCTACTATTCTCTCGGGCGTCGTCATGAGCCCGGCATACGCGCAGCAGCAATCTGCGGCCGAGACGCCCAGCGCGACGGCGATCGCGGCGGAAACCGAGGAACCGCAGGGTTCGAACGATATCGTGGTCACCGCGACACGGCGCGCCGTGTCGTTGCAGACCGCCCCGATCAACATCTCGGCAATCGGTGGGGCGGCACTGGAGAGCAACCGGCTCGACGACGTCGGCGACCTCGGGCTCTATACGCCTGGGCTGACCGTGCCCGACACCGGCCCGCGTACGGCCAACAGCATCGTGATGCGCGGCATCACGTCGGGTGGTCCGGGCGGCAGCAATCGCAGCACCGCGGTCGGCGTGTATCTGGGCGAGATCCCGCTCTACGTCGACTTCAAGTTCCTCGACATCAACCGGGTCGAAACGTTGCTCGGGCCGCAGGGGACGCTGTACGGCCTCGGTACACTGGCGGGCGCGATCCGCTACATCCCCAACCGCCCCAACTTCAGCAAGATCGAAGCCACAGGTCATGCGCGGATCTACGACGTCGCGCATTCCGACGGCGTCGGCGCGGTCACCGATGCAACGATCAACCTGCCGATCATCCGGGACAAGGTCGCGCTGCGTGTGACCGGCGGCTATTACCGCGATCCGGGGTTCATGGACTCCCCCTATCTGGTCAAGACCCTCGGCGTGTCGTTGCCGCAGCCTGACTTCAACGATCCAGCGGCGGTGGCGGCCAACCTGCGCCGCGGCAAGGATCTGAACGACGAGAATACCTATTCCATCCGCGCACAATTGGGCTTCGACTTCGGCTGGCTGCGCCCGACGTTCAGCTACATCCGGCAGGACACGAAGACCCACGGAACGCAGACCAACGGCGGCTTCGGCGCGAAGTACACGCTGAACAGCAACGGCGTCGCCTTCCCTGACGGGCAATGCGTCTATGCCAATTGCCAGGGCGTGCTCGGGACCGGAAGATACGAAAATGGCGGGCGCGTCGAGCAGCCGTCACGCCGCACGCTCGACATGTTCGCAGCCGAAGTCGAAGTCGACATCGGAAGCGTTGCGCAGCTTGTCTCCGCCACCGCTTATTCCAAGCAGCATCTCTCCAGCCAGAGCGACATCGCCGACCTGCTGCTCGATCTCGATTATGATTACGAGCTGTTCCCGGCCTTTGCGGGCACGACCACGTCGGACAGCGACCCCAAGCAGTTCAACCAGGAACTCCGGCTCGTTTCGACCCACGGCGGGCCGATCAACTGGATCCTCGGAGGCTTCTACAACCACTATAAGAGCTACACGTTCAGTGCCGAGCGGATCCCCGGTTTCCCCGAGTTCGGCGCCGCCAACTCGACCGGTCGCGGCAGCCTGTACGGCACGCTGTACCGCGGGCTGGTCCGGCCGGACGGGCTGGAATACATCTCGTTCACCGACACCTATACCAAGGAATATGCGGCGTTCGGCGAAGCGACGTGGCACATCACGCCCAAGCTGCAAGTCACCGGCGGACTGCGCTACTACACGTACAAATCCTACATCTCCGGCGCGACCGACACGCCGCTGCTGTCGGGCGGCCGCCGCCGCACGCCCTATCCGCTGATCCAGTTCGATCCCTCGCGCGTGCGGACCGGGTCCACCACGGACGACGGGTTCGTCTACAAGGCAAACGTCTCCTATCAGTTCAGCCCGACGGTGTTTGGCTATGCGACCTATTCGACCGGCTACCGCATCGGCGGCGTCAATCGCGTTGCCCCTTGCATCGTACCGCTCCCGCCCGGCCAGAACGTCTGCGCTCTTCCGAACGAACTGGCCTATGGTCCTGACAAGACTACCAATTATGAAGTTGGTCTGCGGTTCAGCCTGCTCAACCGGATGCTGCAAGGCACGATCGACATCTACAACATCGACTGGTCGAACCTCCAGTTGGGCAGCCAGACCGCGAACGGTGCGGTGGGCATTACCGCCAATGCCGGCGGCGCGCGCAGCCGCGGCGTAGAGGGAACGCTGTCGTTCACACGCGGCAAGTTCAACCTGTCAGGCAATTACACCTATCTCGATGCCAAGCTGACACAGGACGCACCCGGGCTGATCGGAGGGTTGAGCAACAATTTCAACGTTCCGGGCGCGGGCGATGCGTTTTCAGGGGATCGTCTGCCTGGGTCGTCCAGACACGCCGGGTCGCTCACCGCCACCTATTCGGTGCCGATGGCGAGCGGTGCCGATCTGGGCTTCGTGTGGAGCACGGCGGCGCGTAGCGACACCTATTCCACCACGGGTCTGCGTGGGTATGGCGAGGCGATCCCGGGATATTCGACCAGCCGTGCGTCGATCACCTACAAGAAGGATAATTGGGAAGCGTCGATCTTCTCCAACAACATCTTCGACAAATATGCCGTCACCAGCGTGGCGAACGACTACACAATGGCGCGCCAGAACGATGGTGTGCAGATCCGTTCCTACGGCTTCGGCGTGATCCAGCCGCGTACCGTCGGTGCGGAGGTCCGCGTCCATCTCTGAGAAAGCGTGACGAGACACGGCGCCACTTGATCGGTACGATCAGGTGGCGCTTTGCCGTCCATGGGTACGTCAGTCCACGACGATGCCATTCGCCTCGAAGAAGCGGCGCACGGGTTCCAGCGCCTCGGCGTGGACTCGCCAGCGTCTGACCGCGTCGGCGTTGATCGGGCGGCGGACCTGGGCCGCGCTCGGTGTCGCGACGGCGGCGGTGTTTGCGTGGAAGGCGAGCGTTGCGGCGTCCCAGCCGAGACCGCAATGGTCGAGCAACCGTCGTGTCTCGCCCTCCTGATCGGCGACGAGCGCCTCATAGCCGAGTTCGAGAATGCGGCCGGGGAAGCGGGACTGCCAGAACGCAACCAGCCGATCGAACCGCGCATAATAACGCGCGATGTCCATCAGATCGTTGGAATAGAAGTAGTAAGGCGAGCCCGGCGCGAACAGATTCTTGAAGTTGCTCCACACCGTGTCCATCGGATTGCGGCGCAGGCAGACGATCCGCGCATGCGGCAGTGCGCGGGCAATATGGCCAACATACAGCATGTTGGCGGGTAATTTGTCGACGAAGTGCAAACTGCCCGCAGGCCAGTGCGGGGTTGCGCGCGCCATGTAGCGTTCGCCTAATACGCGCGGGTCCGCTGTCAGCGACGCAGCAATCGTGGCCGCGTCCACCACGACGCGCGACGGGGTGGCGGCAGCTTCCTTCACCGCGAGCGGCATCGCCTGCAACTCGCCCGCCGACGCCACGTCTGGGTGCGACGACAGGATCCGGTCGACCAGCGTGGTGCCGGTGCGCGGCATGCCGACCACGAAGATCGGGGCACGCGTGTCCAGTCCCTCCCCCGGCAGGACATCCGCCGCAAAGCCCGTCTCCAGCGCATCGAACAGTGCTGCATCGCTCGCGAAGTCATAGCCGAGGTCGTGCTTCCGCGCGGCGTTGGCGATGGCGAGGTGCGCATAGGCGTCGTGGTGGCAGCCGAGGTCCTCGAGTTCCTTCGCCAACGCATAGCGCAACCGCATCATATCGAGCGGGTCATTCGTGCTTGCCAGCACCGCGCGCAGCCGATCGATGTGGTTGCTGCTGGCAGTCTGCCGCTCGAGGATCGCGAGCGCGTAATGCGCGCGGGCGTAGCGCGGCTCGCGGTTGAGCAGGACTTCGTAATGGTCGCGCGCCTCGGCAATACGACCGGTGAAGCCGCACGCCGCCGCGAGGTTATAGCGAAAGCCGATATCGCCGGGCTCGCGGGTCACCGCCGCCTTGAAGGGGGCGATCGAACCCTCGTGATCGCCAAGCCGCGCCAGCACGCACCCGATCGTATCGAAGCTCAGCGCATCTTCCGGACCTGATGCGAGTGCCTCGCGCGCCGTGCGCCCCGCCTCGCCGTCCCGCCGCCCGAGGCTAAGCAGCCGTGCATATTGCGCGAGCCGTCGTGGCGTCGGTGCCTGCGCGACCGCACGCTGCACCAGCGGAAGCCCACGAGAGACACGGCCGGCAGCGGCTTCGGCCAAACCAAGCAAATACCAGCCGTCGGGAAGATCGGGTCGCTGGTCGCACAGCGCCGACGCCAAAGTGACGGCCTTGGCAATATCACCGCGTTCGAGCGCCGCTTCCGCCGCGGCGATACGGGGGTCGTGGCTCACATCGACCCGACGCGCGTGCCGACTTGGGGACGATGACAGACGATAGCTCTACCTCCAGAACCGCGAACGGTCTTGAGGTCTGCCACGGGGTGCTCGATGGGTATACGCACAATGACGCATCCGGCGCATCGGACGCCTCCCCGACATGCTCCCCGGGATACGCCCGTATCCGCGGGGAGCAATCATCGACGCCCGATTAGCGCAGCGACGCCAATGCTGTGCGCGATGGCAGCGATGCATTGGCAACGGTCGAGGCACCGCGCGCCTCGATCCGCGAACGGACGTCGGCGACGACTTCTGCGCGGCACGTGCGCGCTTGCTCCTCGAGTGCCAGATGGATCGTGGCGAGGCCCGAGCCGCATACCGCGCGCGCCGCCTGATCCATCCGGATCGCAAGGCGCCGCTGACCGCTTACCGTCGCCAGATCGATGTTCTTAAGATCGAGAACCACGGCATCCTTTACCAATGGGTTCTCCGGGACCGCGGCCGAAACCGCGGGCACCATCGCGAGGGTCGCAAGCGCGCCCAGAGCCAACTTCAACATCACAATCTCCTACGGTGTATCAAGATCGTTCTGCGACGACCTTGCAAACGCTGTACACCACCTCACGCTTCTCGCCAAACAACGCGTCAGTTCTGCGAAAGCTCACATCTCGTGGCAAAAGAACGATTTGCCGGGGATCAAGCAACGAGCAACGCCCATCCGCCCCGCCCTACGTCAAAAAGCGTATGGGCTGTTTGGACACGCTGTTCGATCACCGTGCGCATGGCACCACCCCCCATCCGCCTCCTCTGTACGCTTGGCGTGTCGTTCCTGGCGGGCGGCGTGGCGGACGCAGCACCGCGCGTCGAGGCACGGACCTATCTGCGACACTGTGGTGCCGAGACGTGCCTGATGGTGACGGGACGGCGGCCCGATACCAAGGCGGCGGTTACCCTGGGCGATCATCTCGTCCCTGTTTCGGGGGCGCGCACCTGGCGTGTGGCTGTGCCGCTGCAGACGGTCCGCACTTGGTTTCCACCGTTGACGCGGACGATCACGGTGCACGTCGGCGAGACTGACGGCGGGACCGGCGGGGAAGCCATCGTACCTCTGCCGATCGGGCTGCTCTTTTCGGGCGTTCAGCTCGCCTCTCTCGAAGTACGGGCCCGCTAGGCGTCCATCATCTTTCGACGCGAACCGCCCATCTCATTGTCACGACGGCATAGCGGCGATCGACGCTCAGACGCGAGACCATTCACCGCGCCAGAAATCCAAAAGGACCAAACCGTGATCGCCCTTCAATTCCGCCGCCGCACGATCTGCACGACCCTCGCCATGCTCGCCGCCGTTACGAACGCCGGCGGTGCGAGCGCCCAGAACGGAACCGCCGCAACAGAGGGGCAGCGGCCATCCCCGCCCATCGTCAGGCCGATGACAGACCTTAAGATCGCCGCAACGATCCCGATCGGAAAAACTGCGGACTGGGTGGCGATCACCGCGGACGCCGTGTGGGTCGGCAGCAGTGGGCCTAACTCGGTCAATGCGATCGATCCCCGCACCAACCGCGTCACGACGATCGCGCTGCCGGGTCGTCCGTGTGCGGGCATTACCGCGGACGCGGACTTCGTGTGGGTGCCATTGTGCGGACCGATGCCGAAACTCGCTAAGGTCGACTTGAGGAAGCGCGTGCTCGATCGCGTGTTCGACGTGGGGCCGGTGCGGGGCGAACAGAGCATCGCGGTCGGCGCGGGCAGCGTCTGGCTGGTCACCGACAAGACCGGTTCGCTCGCGCGGATCGATCCCGTCAGCGGAGCGGTTCTCAATGTGATCCAGCTCCCGCCGGGCTCCTATAACCCGGTATTCAGCGACGGCTTTGTCTGGGTCACCCGGGTCGAGGGTGGCGAAGTGACGGTCGTTGATGCGCGCACGTCCAAGATCGTGGGGTCGATCCCCGTCGGCAAGGCTCCGCGTTTCGTGACCGCCGGTCATGGCGCGGTGTGGACGCTCAACCAGGGCAACGGCGACGTGAGCCGGATCGACATCGCGACACGCCGGACGACGGTGACACTCCCGCTCAACACACCGGGCCCCGGCGGGGACATTGCATTCGGCGCGGGACGGGTCTGGACGACGATGATGAAGACCCCGCTGACGGTCGTCGATGCCGCCACCGCGACCGTGCTGTGTCAGTGGACCGGGGATGGCGGGGATTCGCTGTCGGTCGGCCACAAGGCTGTCTGGCTGACCAACCTGCGCTCCGGGACGGTATCGCGCATCCCGCTGAAAGCCTTGCCGAAAGATTGCCGCGCCCGGCGCTGAAGCGCCGTTTGGGCCTACCAAGGCTGTACTCGGACATTCTTTCGGGCGGCAAGTGGCGTGGTGGAGCTGAGCGGAATCGAACCGCTGGCCTCTGCAGTGCGATTGCAGCGCTCTCCCATCTGAGCTACAGCCCCGCACCACGCCTCGTCCGCCTTGTGGGCGGTGCTGCCGCCTTAACCGCGGTTTGCGCGGCACGCAACGACAATGCGACGGTGCCATACGCAATCTTCGGAAATGCTCCGGGCGCGCGGCGACGACGTGCCCCAAGCCTGCGGCAAAGAGCGGAACCGGTTCGGTTTTTCCCGAGTTTATCCCCCTGTCAATGCGACGCGACAAACGCCGCGCCATTTGATGACCATTGTCTCAGGAGGACGCTATCATGGTAGATGAACGCTATCCCCGGTCGTATTCGGACCGTACCGGCAACCGCGACCAGAACGACGGCTACGGCCAGAGCGACTATGGCGACCGCGGATCGTACGGACGCGGGTCCGACCGATACCAGAATTACGGATCGTCCGAAAACAACCGCGGTGACTACGGTCGTGAGCGCGGCGGATACCAGGGCCAGGGCGGCAACGATCGCTATGGTGCAGGCGGCTACGGTGACCGGTCCTACGGCCAGGATGATGGTCGTGGTTATGGTGCGAACCGCAGCAGCGGTGATCGCTTCCAGGGTCGTTCCCAAGGCCAAGGCGACAATCGCGGCGATTATGGTCGACAGCAGTCCTATGGCAACCGTGGTGCCAGCCAGGATTATGGTCGGGGCCAGCAGTCCGGCGGTGGCCAGCAAGGCTACGGTCGCCAGCCGCAGGGCTATGATTATGACGACCGCGGCTTCTTCGATCGCGCAGGCGATGAGGTTCGTTCGTGGTTCGGCGATGACGAGGCACAACGCCGTCGTGAATTCGATGCGCGTTTCGACGACCAGCGTTACGGCAACGAGCGGAGCCATAACGACGATCACTACACTGGCTGGCGCCGGTCGCAGATCGACGCGCTCGACCGCGACTATGACGAGTATCGCCGCGAAAACCGTACCAAGTTCGAGTCGGAATTTGGCTCGTGGCGCAGCAATCGTCAGACGCAGCGTTCGTCCCTGTCCAAGGTCACCGAGCATATGGAAGTCGTCGGTTCGGACGGCGCGCATGTCGGCACGGTCGACAAGGTGCGTGGCGACCGGATCGTGCTGACCAAGACCGACTCGGATGCAGGCGGACGCCATCATTCAATCCCGTCGAGCTGGCTGCAGACCGTCGACGACAAGGTGACGATCTCGAAGACCGCCGACGAAGCCAAGGCGCATTGGCGTGACGAAGAGCGTAACCAGGCACTGTTCGGCGATGACGACAAGAAGCCCGGCACGTCCGACACCAAGACCAGCGATGGCCCGCACACGCTCAACCGGAGCTTTGGCGGGACCTACTAAGGTCTTTGTAACGCCAGCAAACTTTGGCGTCGCTTCGAAGGCCCCTTCCCCGCCATCGCGGGGGAGGGGTTTTTTCGTTGCCAGCCGCGCTTGCACGGCATACCTCCCGTTCGAAATCACCAAGGAGTAAGTAACAATGCCCCGTTCCTGGACCTTGAAAAGCCGCCCGGCAGGGATGCCCACTGCGGACAACTTCGCGCTCAGCGAAACCCCGTCGACCGCGCTCGGCAACGGCGAAGTGCGCGTCGCCAATCGGTGGTTGTCGGTCGATCCCTACATGCGCGGCCGCATGAACGACACGAAGTCCTACGTTGCCCCCTTCGCGCTGGGCGAGCCGATGCAGGGCGGCGCGATCGGCGAGGTGGTCGAGAGCAATGCGGACGCGATCAAGGTCGGCGACATGGTCCAGCATATGCTTGGCTGGCGTGACGAAGCAGTGCTGCCAGCATCGCAGGTGCAGAAGCTCCCTGATCTTGGGGTGCCGGTGCAGCAGTTCCTCGGGATGCTCGGGATGCCGGGGACGACCGCTTATTGGGGGCTGCTCGACGTGGCGTCGGCAAAGGCGGGCGAAACCGTGTTCGTGTCGGCGGCAGCTGGCGCGGTCGGATCGACCGTGGTGCAGGTCGCCAAGGCCAAGGGCATGACCGTGATCGGTTCAGCCGGCGGCGCGGACAAGTGCGCATGGGTCAAGTCGCTCGGGGCGGACCATGTGATCGATTACAAAGGCGACGTGCCACTGGTGAAGGCGCTCGGCGCAGCGGCCCCCGACGGGATCGACGTCTATTTCGACAATGTCGGCGGCGACCATCTCGATGCCGCGCTCGCGCATGCGCGCGACGGGGCACGGTTTGCGATCTGCGGAATGATCGACGGGTATAACAGCAGCACGCCGACGCAGCTCAAATATCTGATGCGGGTGATCGCTGCGCGCATCCGGATCCAGGGGTTCCTCGTCACGCCATATTTCGCGCGGGCGAGCGAGTTCTACGAGGACATGGCCGCGATGGTGAAGTCCGGGGCGCTGCAGAGCCAGGATACCGTCCACGAGGGTCTGGATGCGACGCCGGATGCGTTCATGGGGCTGTTCAGCGGGGGCAATACCGGCAAGATGCTGGTGAAGTTATAAGCGGTTGGACGGGAGCTTCGCGGTGCGACGCTCCCGTTCTTCCCCTTTCTTTTTTCGCTTCCCCGGCGAAGGCCGGGGCCCAGTAGCGGAACGATGATGATCGTCGGATCGCGCTTCGTTACCCCCCTTCTCGCTACTGGGCCCCGGCCTTCGCCGGGGAAGCAGAAGAAAGATAAAAGTCAGCGATCGCTCAGATCGCGCCCTCGAATGTGTTGCACGCATTCGGATCACCGCTTTCCATGCCGACCCGCAGCCACTTCATCCGCTGTGCCGACGTACCATGCGTGAAGCTGTCGGGAACAACGCGCCCCTGTGACTGCTTCTGCAGCGTATCGTCACCGATCGCGCGAGCGGCGGTCATGCCTTCCTCGATATCGCCGGGTTCGAGCCGATCACGGTTTTGCGCCGCCCATACGCCCGCATAGCAATCGGCCTGCAGCTCGAGCTTTACCGACGCCTGGTTGCCCTCGACTTCGCTGCCGCTGCGCTGGATGCGCGACACCTGATCGGACGTACCCAGCAGGTTCTGGATGTGATGCCCGAATTCATGCGCGATGACGTAATATTGCGCGAAGTCGCCCTTGGCACCGAACTTGTCGGCCAGTTCGGCAAAGAAGCTCGTGTCGAGATAGACGCCCCGGTCACGCGGGCAATAGAACGGCCCCATCGCGCTTTGCGCCGCGCCGCAGCCCGACTGGCCGTTGCCGCCGTAGAAGACGAGCTTGGGCTGCTGGAACTGCTGTCCGTTGCGCTGGAAGATCGCGGCCCAGGTCTTGTCCGCCGAGCTGAACGCATTGCACGCGGCCTTGCTCTCCGGGTTGACCGAGCACATCGACTGCGTGTCGGTGCCCGCGCGGGGCTGGCCGACTTGCTGCGTCGGTGCGCCGCTTTGCCCGCCGCCACCGCCGAGCATCCCGAGACCACCACCCAAGAAGAACATCACCGCCAGCAGGACCGCGACCCCGCCGCAGCCGAACCGGCTGAAGATCATCGGCACCAGCCCGAACAACAGGCCGCCGCCACCGCCGAAACCGCCGCCGCCGCCCTGCCCGCGCTGGTCCTCGACGTTGATGTTGGGATCGAAATCATCAAGACGCATGGCGGGAGTATTCCGAAAGTCGTTGCCGTTGCGGCATGAATGCGCGGCGGCCCGGCTTGTTGCAAGCGACGTCGCGCGCAGCGTTCTTTTGTAGCCGGTTATGCCACGTTCACCGCAACCGGCGTTGATCCCGCACTGCAACAGCCCCATGTCTCGTGCATGGCGGATATCGAATCGATCAGACCGAAACGGCGGGCAAAGTCGTTGCCGTTACCCGAATGCGTCGCCCTGGTGTTGCAGGGCGGCGGCGCGTTGGGGAGCTATCAGGCCGGGGTGATCGAGGGGCTCGCATCGAGCGGGATCGAGGTCGACTGGGTCTCGGGCATCTCGATCGGCGCGATCAACGCGGCGATCTTCGCGGGCAACCCACCCGAAAAGCGTGTCGAGAAGCTTGCGGCATTCTGGGACACGATGACCGGGTCGTTGCCCAGTTTCCCGATCTTTCCCGATGACCGGATTCGCGAATTTCTCCACGAATGGTCCGCCGCGACGGTGATCGCCGGCGGCGTGCCCGGCTTTTTCTCGCCGCGTTTCGTCCCGCCGACGCTCGCGTTGCCCGGTACGCCGGAAGCGACGAGCTTCTATGACAGTTCCCCGCTCAAGGCGACGCTCGACGGGCTGATTGACTGGGATCTGCTCAACACCGGTCCGGTGCGTCTGTCGGTTGGCGCGGTCGACGTGGAGAGCGGCAACTTCGCCTATTTCGACACCACCGAGACGCGGATCGATGCGCGCCACATCATGGCGTCCGGCGCATTGCCGCCGGGCTTGCCCGCGGTCGAGATCGACGGGCGGCTGTGGTGGGATGGCGGGCTCGTCTCGAATACCCCGCTGACGCATGTGCTCGAGCATCAGCAGGGCGAATTGCTCGCCTTCCAGATCGATCTGTTTCCCGCCGCGACCGAGCGCCCGCGTACGATCATGGACGTGATGGCGCGCGAGAAGGAGATCCGCTTCTCGAGCCGCACGCGGCAGGTGTCGGACATGATGATGCGCGACCGCAAGGATCGCGAGCTCGCGCGTCGGGTGCTCGCGAAGCTGCCCGCCGAGATGCGGGACGATCCCGACGTCATGGCGCTGGCCGCACGGACCAATGCGGATCCGGTCAACCTCGTCCACCTCATTCACCGCGCCAATGCTTGGGAGGGCGGGAGCCGCGACTTCGAATTTTCTGCGCGGACGATGCGCGAGCATTGGAATGCGGGCATGAAGGCGGTTGCCGAGACGATGGCCAACGCGCAATTGATCGCGCAGAATATCGAGACCGGCAAGAGCGCCGCTTTCGACCTGACCCAGCCGATCACGCCCCGCCCGATCTGACCCTTCACCGCACCATCGGAGACCCCCGCTATGTTCCTCAAGGGTAAAACCGCGATCGTGACCGGATCGACCTCCGGCATCGGACTGGAATATGCGAAGGTCTTCGCCGCCGAAGGCGCGAGCGTAATAATCAACGGGTTCGGCGACCCCGCCGGAATCGAGGCCGAACGCGCCAGACTGGAAGCGACCAGCGGTGCGAAGGCACTGTACGACCCCGCCGACATGACCAAGCCCGACCAGATCGCTGCGATGGTCGCGCGGTGCCATGCGGAACTCGGCGGACCCGACATCATCGTCAACAATGCGGGCATCCAGTATGTCGCACCGATCGAGGACTTCCCCGTCGACAAGTTCGAGGCGATCATGCAGATCAACCTGCATTCCGCCTGGTACATGATGCAGGCCGCGGTGCCGCACATGAAGGCCGCGGGGTGGGGCCGGATCATTTCCACCGCATCGGCGCATTCGCTCGTCGCAAGCCCCAACAAGTCGGCCTACGTGATGGCCAAGCACGGGCTTGCCGGCCTGACCAAGACGATCGCGCTCGAAACCGCGACCCACGGCGTCACGGTCAACTGCATTTCGCCCGGTTATGTCTGGACCCCGCTGGTCGAGGCGCAGATCCCGGACACGATGAAGGCGCGTGGACTGACCCGCGAGCAAGTGATGGACGACGTCCTGCTTGCCGCGCAGCCGACCAAGGAGTTCGTCACGATCGAACAGGTCGCCGCCCTCGCCTTGTTCCTGTGCCGCGACGAGGCGAAGGCGATCACCGGCGCGAACCTGTCGGTCGACGGCGGCTGGACCGCCGCCTGACCGCTGCGTAACGCGCGGGGATAACGGAAGTCCTTGGCATTGCTGGAACAGCGTGGTTGATGGGGGTCATGTCCCATCGGTCCGCAAGATGCCCAACATGACCCTATGCCGGTGAACGGCCTGGCCCGCGTATCGGGGCTGATCCTGTGTACGATGGTCGGCGTGTTCGGCGGCTGTGCACGACAGGCGCCCGCGCAGCCCGCGCTCGTCCCGCCCGCGGACCGGCAAACCGACTGGCGCCGCGTGGCGACCCCGCCCGACCGAGCCCGGTTACGATCGTGGCGCGGTGCATGGCTCGAAGCGCTGGCCAAGGTCCGGGGTGCCGGGCTGATCGCGTCGATCGAGGCCGATCCGACGCTGTTCGACCCTGACCACGCCTTGCCCAACCCGACGCCCCCGGCGGGACGCTATCGCTGCCAGATGATCAAACTGGGGGCGAACGGCACCGCGATGCGCGACCTGACGCGCTATCCCCCGGTTGAATGCCGGGTTGAGGTCGCGGACGGTGCCGTCTGGCTCTACAAGGTCGATGGGGCACAACGCCCCGTCGGGACGCTGTATGATGACACGTCGACGCGCGCGGTGTTCCTCGGGACGATGCTGTTCGCCGATGAGCAACGCCCGCTTGCCTATGGGCGGGACGGCAACCGCGACCTTGCGGGGTATGTCGAACGGATCGAGCCGGAACGATGGCGGATGGTCCTGCCCTCGCCCCGGTTCGAATCCTTGCTCAACGTCGTCGAGATCGTGCCTGCGCCGTAAAGCGCGTTAAAGGCCGTCAGGCAGGCTTCGCACCCGGCGTCCCGCACTTCGCGAACTTGCCATTGAGGCGGCATTTGCCGGCCTTGGGCGCTACCGTCGGGCATTTGGTAAACCGGCCCTTGGCATCCTTGCACGGTGCCGCCACGGCTGGCGCGGTGCCGACCGCGAACGCCAGCACGGACGCTGCCAGAATAAGCTTACGCATACGAACACTCCCAAAACCAACCGCCCGTACCTGGGCAGCGTCGAAGCTACCCAGCAGACGCGCCGCGTCAATTGACGATTATGTCATGTCCGACGCATCGCGCGGCAGGGTGAAGACGAACCGTGCCCCCTGTCCGGGTGCGCTGTCGACCGTCACGTCTCCCCCCATCGCCCTCGCCAGTCTCCGTGCGATGTACAGGCCAAGGCCGGATCCGCCCGCTTCGTGCGGATCGACGCGTTCGAACTTGTTGAAAATCCGGGCCTGATCCACCGCCGCGATCCCCTTGCCCTGATCGCCGACGATGATCGCGGCGAAATGCCCTTCGCGTTCGACCCGGATCCAGATCATGCCATCGAGCGGCGAATAGCGCACCGCATTGGCGATGAGATTGACGACGATCTGCAACCCCCGGCGTGCATTCCCCATCGCGCGCACCGCCTGCTCCGCAGAAGGCCCGTCGATCTGCACGCGCGCGGACGACGCACGCATCCGCAACATCCCGGTCGCTCGGCGCGCGATCTCGGCAAGGTCGACGGGCTGCGGCAGGATCGTGAACCCCGGAAGTTCGATCGTCTGAAGGTCGACCAGATCGTCGACCAGACCGACCAGGTGGCGTCCTGCATTGGCGATATCGGCCGCATAATCTGCATAGTCCGGGCGCAGCGGTCCGTCCGCCTGCGCCCGGATCGTTTCCGCCGTCGCGATGATCCGGCCGAGCGGTACGCGCAGCGTCCGGTCCAGCCGTTCCGCGATGGTGCCGGTGAACCCCGCGAGATCATGTGGTGTCGGAGGCAGCAGCGTATCGGTGACGGCGCGGTCGGGTGCGTCGTCGCAATTCGCCGTGCCCATGAAACCGCAGAATGCCCCTTGCGCATCAGTTCGCGGCATCGCCGACAGCAGCACCGCCTGCCCGGTCTGGCGAACCGTGGCGCGCTGCCGATCGAACGGCTGACGCAGCGCCAGACCGCTGAGGATCGGCAAGGCGCGGACGTCGTCCTCGGCAAGAGCGAACAATCGGGTCAGCGGCTGACCAAGAACCGTGGTCCCGTCGAAATCGGGCGACACGGGTGAGCGCGCCGACAGATGCGTCAGCGCCAACGCAGAGTCGGTTTCCCACACCCAGTGCGCGGCGCTACGCAGGAAGTCCTCGTCGCGGGTCTCCTGCGATGCAGCGGGCTGCCACGGATCGCGCAACCGCCACCCGACCAGTATAAGGTCGACCCCCTTGCGGTCACCATCCGCGATGGGATCGGCGCGCGCCCAGAGATCGAGATCGTCCCCGCCGTCCGCGACGATCACCGTCCGCGCCACCGGAATGCCCAGACGCAACGCCAGCCGCACCAGCTTGGCCAGCGCGGGAACCGCAAGGGGCGCTCCGACCATGCCCCCCGCCCCCGCATTCAGTGCGATCAGCCGCCGGTCCGCGGCAACCAGCCGGCCCGCGGCATCCAGTGTCGCGTGCACCGTCGTTGATAGCACCGGGTCATCGAGGCTCACCCCCGCGTGCCTGCCGAAGGCCAGGCCCGCCGCACGCCGCGCTCTATCGCGCTGAGCGCCGCACGATACTCGCGGTGCAGCAGCAATGGGGCCAGCGCCTTGGACGCCGCGACGTGATCGGTGGCCATGATCTCGTCGAGCGCGTCGGCGAAACCGTCCACGTCGCGCCGCGGGTCCGCCTCCGCCATCGCCAGACCGATCCGCGCCACCGTCGTGCGGTCCAGGTCGAGCGCGCGCAACGCCAGCCACAAGCGCTCGCCTTCCGGATCGAGGACGATCTCGCGCATGTCGGCATAATCGAGCCCAAGCCCCTGCGCGAGCAACGCGATCACCAGCGACAGGCGACGATCGGACAATGCCTCGACCAGCAACCGTGCGCGGGCTTTCGCGTCGGGGTCCAGGGCGCCCGCCAGCCGCATCGCGACCGCTTCGAGCCGATCCTCCTCGACATGCGCGGCAATCTCGTGCGCGGCCGCCTCGGCGAGCGCGCGATCGAGCGCCCACAGCGCTCCGTCCCCGGCATCGGCCACCGCGATCCGCAACGCCGCCGCGCTCCACCACACGAGGTGGTGGTGGAGGTCCGCGGGCAAGTCGCTCGATTGCGGCGTGCCGATCGGCATATGGCTGCGTCGTTGGCTTTCGGCAGCGAGCAACGCCCCCGACGCTGCGCCGACCGCCGGGTTCACATGGTGCAACAGCCGGGGCAGCAGGCTCGGCTGGTCCGGGTCGTCGGGCGCACGGATGGGCAGCGCGTCGGCCATCAGATCCTGACGCACCCGCCCGAGCAATTCCCGGATCAGCGCGGGATCGCGCAGCAGGCCGCTCGCATTCAGCCGCGCGAAAACGGGGGCCGCGGTGATGCGCAACCGTTCGGCAAGGACTGCTTCGTCCCGCACGATCAGCAATCGTGCAGCGTGGCTACGCAACGCCGCCTCGATCCCGCCGGCCAGCTGCGCCAGTACGGCGCGCATGCGCAACCGGGTGCGATCATCCAGCCGGACGGCGTCGTCCATCAACACATCGTCGATCGCGCCGTACAGCCGATCCGTCGTGCGTGTTTCCGCGGCACTCGCACGCGCCAGCAACACCGCAACGCCTTCCGTGGCTCCCAAATCCTTATCGCGACCGTCAATCGACATGACTGCGGCTTACGCGGTTTGCCGCGACGGGTGGACTACGGCTTTTGGCGAAAAGCCTCGATTGCGGCCGCAAGTGTCCCAGCGCCGTACAGTGCGGCCACCGCCAGGCCGACCAACGGCCACCCCACGAGCACCAGCGGCAGCAGGATCACGAGATAGGCGGTCGGGCTCGCCCACCAGCGTCGCAGCAGCGCGGGCAAGGCGGCGCGTTCGAGCAACGCCCCCGCGACAACCAGCGCACCCGCCAGTGCCGTTCCCGCTACGGGGTCTGCGCGTATCCCGACGGCCAGTGCGACGCAGGCGACGATCCCGGAGCGCGCATGGGTCGCGATCGTCGCGATGCGGTTCTCCTCACGGATCCAGCCAAGCGCCGACGCGATGCTGACGCTTACCAGCGCAAGTGCCGCGAGCAACAGCCCGATCACGGGATGCTTTGCCCAGATCGCCGCCACCGCACCGATGCTCAGCGCGCCACCGATCGCAAGCGGCGCCAGCGTCGAGACGAGGCGCGCCATCAACGGCGGCAAGGCGAACCGGACCAGGGGAGCGAGCAGGAAACGTTCGGCCCAGCGCACCGGTTTGGCGACGAGTGCGGCAACCGTGCTGGTCCCGCGCCGGATCAGCGCGTCCGCGCTGCGTTCGATCGCATGTTTGGGGGCGTCGTGCGGATCGAGACGGACTTGCTCCGCCCCGGCCTGCGCCGCGACACGCAAGAGCGTCGATTGGAAATTATAATCGCGGGGCATCGCGGCGACTTCGCTGACCCGCTTGCATTCGAGCAGGGCGAGACCCGCCCACGCCGCTTTGGCGCTGACGCGTTCGTAGCGGTGATCGTCGGGATCGCAGATCACCAGCGTATCGTGCCCGGCGGATGCGAGGCTCTGAATGATGTCGCCGCTCGTCACCACGCCGTCCGCTACGATCAATACGCGCGCGAGCGGGTGAAGCTTGGCGACCGCCTCCTGCGCGGTTCGCACCGCATCAACCGATCCACCGCGCCGTCCAATCCGCCCGATCACGCCGAGCAACTCGGGCGTCATCCGCGATACGACGAGGATGATCTGCGTCGCCCCCGCCGCTGCCAGCAGCCGCGCCTGGAATTCCACCAGCGTCAACCCGCCAAACGGCAAGGTACCCGCAAGCGTCCCAGGCCGATCATCGGCGTCTTCGGTCGTGAAAATCAGTCCAGCCAGCATGGTCGCGCTGTTACGGCGTTCGGATGAGCTTGGCAAAGGCCGCGCACGGTTGTGCGATGCCCATGACGCACAAAGCATCGCGCACGACGGGTGCGCGCCATGAGATCACGATTAAAGCCGCTCGACCGCGCGTCTCAAGCGCCGCATCAGTGTCGGATCCTGCACATCGCAATCAGCCGCCTCGGTCGCGAGCGCCATCAGCCGCACCGCGCCGAAACTCGCCGCGAGCCCGCGCAGCCGCCAAGCCGCGCTTGTCCATTCCGCCTCGTCCGTCGCGATCTCCAGCCCCTGGAGCCCGCGACGAACACTTTCCAGAAACGCGACCCGCAATTCAGCGATCAGCATGGGCTCGTCGCCCACTGCCGCCGCCAGCGTCGCATCGATTGCACCCGGTTCATACGCCATGAATCGGACCGTATGGAGCAAGGACTTAACGTCGGGTTTCGCTATTCGCTTTGCGTCAGCGCTTTTCATGATAAACGACCCTTATGAACGGGGGTTCTCGCATCATCGATCTTCGGCCCAATAATCGTCCGAAACCCGGCTCCGCGCCGCACGGCGATCTGCTGCCCGACCCGCAAGCCCTGTCGTCCGACGCGGAAACCGTGCCCATGCAAAATCCTTCCCGCCCCGAAGCCTTCAGCGAAGTGATTTCGGACGAAGACGAGGTTCCCGGCAAGCCTTTTCCGTGGCTGATGGTCGCTGGCGTGGTGCTGTCGCTCGGCTGGATCGTCACGATGCTGCTGTTGTCTGGGCCGTCGCTGTCCAACATGACCGCTCCCGAGCTGGTGAGCTTCGTCGCGGGCCTGTGTGTGCCCCCTGCCCTCATCGGTATCCTGTTGCTGCTCGCGCTGCGCACCAGCACCGCGGAAGCGCGCCGTTTCGGGCGGACCGCCCAGGCGATGCGCGCGGAAGCCGCCAACCTCGAACGGACGATCAACCGGCTTTCTACCCGGATAGACGATCACCGCATTCAGCTTACCGAACAGAGTGAATGGCTCGGCACGCTGGGCGACAGCGCGGTTGCGCGGCTCGCAGGCGTCGGCAACGGTCTGCGCGACCACATCGCCTCGGCAGACTCGCATGCGACGACGCTCGCCAAGGCCGCGGAGAATGCGCAGACCCGGCTCGACGTCCTGCTCGCGCTCCTGCCACGCGCAAATCACGAAACGGACGCGCTCGCGCAATTGCTTAAGGCGACGGGTGTCACCGCCACCGAACATGCTGCAGCGCTCGACGCGCAACTGGCGGCGCTGGCCGAACGCGGACGCGAGGCAGATGCGGTCGCCAATGGTGCCGCGCAGAAGCTCGCGGCACATATCACGCGGATGGAAGCGACCAGCGAGACCGCCGGAGCGCGGCTCGAGCGGGTGACCGGCGACATGTCGCTCGCGGTCGACGGGCTGCTCGGCCGGACCGCGGACGCGATCGACGAAGCGCGCCGCGGGATCGCCGCGCAGGGCGACGCACTGCTCGCGATGCTCGGCACCAACCAGGCGGCGCTCGAACGGGTCGCGCATGACAGTGCCGATGGCCTGGCCACGCGGATCGTCGAGATCGAGGGGCTGATCGAGCATGTCGCCGCCCGGCTCGACGCACAACGCGGTACGGGCAGCGAAATCTTCGCCGAGCTCGACCATCACATCGTCCACGTGTCGGGTCGGTTCGATGCGCTCCATGCACAAGGGATCGATCGCAGCCAGGCGCTTGCCGCGTCGATCGGCGCGCTCGGCGGCTCCGCCCATGCGATGACCGAAGCGCTGCGGATGGGTGACACCGTCGCGCAAACCGCGATCGAGACGACCGAGCGCCTGCTGCTGGCGCTGGACGCCGCCGCACGCGAGATCGACGAGACGCTGCCCGATGCGCTGACCCGGCTCGACACCAAGGTCGGCGATACGCGTCGTCATGTCGGTGCAACCAAGCCCGAACTGCTTGCGCTCGTCACCGCTGCCGAAAGCACGCACGACGCGATCGAGGCGATCGCGCATGTCGTCGCGACACAGCACGATACGGTCGAGAAGCTCGCGGGTACGCTGATCGACACGTTGAGCGACGGCAAGCTCAAGGCGGATGCGCTCGGCCAGATCGTCGATGACACGATCGGCCAGACCAACCGCTTCGCCGACGAAGCCGCACCGCGACTGGTCGAGGCATTGCTGCGCGTTCGCGACACCGCCAATGCGGCGGCCGAGCGCGCGCGCGAAACGCTTGCCAGCGTCATCCCCGATGCGGCGCTGGCGATCGAGCAGCATAGCGCTGCCGCCGTCGAGCGCGGCGCAACGCATGCCGTCCAACAGCAGCTCGCGGCGATCGCCAGCGCTGCCGACACCGCTGCGGAATCGGCTGCCCGCGCGTCCGAGCGGCTTGTCGACCGCATCACCGCACTGGCCGATGCCTCTGCGGTCCTGGAAGCCCGGTTCGAGGACGACCGGCTTGACCGCGAGGAAGCCGACCAGAACTCGATGGCGCGCCGCGTCTCGTTGCTGGTCGAGGCGCTCAACTCGGCGTCGATCGATATCGCCAAGACCTTCTCGGCGGACGTATCCGACAGCGCGTGGCCAGCATATCTCAAGGGCGATCGCGGCGTCTTCACGCGGCGCGCGGTGCGGTTGCTCGAGACGACCGAAGCGCGTGAGATCGCCTATCTCTACGACGACGACGCGGCATTCCGTGAGCATGTGAACCGCTACATCCACGATTTCGAATCGATGCTGCGCGCGATCCTGTCGGGTCGTGACGGATCGCCGCTCGGCGTGACGCTGCTTTCGTCGGACATGGGCAAGCTTTACGTCGCGCTGGCACAGGCGATCGAGCGTTTGCGGACCTGATCACACAGCTCTTCCCCGGCGAAGGCCGGGGCCCAGTCGAGGGCGGCTGGTGGCGAAGGCTGCTCGCTGTAATATAGGACATCACGACTGGGCCCCGGCCTTCGCCGGGGAAGCGCAATTCTTTCAGCGAGAGTGCGTGTTACCGATCGCTTTCCGCGTCACGTGTATTCGCCCCGCGATTATTCGTCAGCCGATCCGGCGCCCAAACCCCTGCCGACGCGGGACGACCGGGTTCGCCTCGGCCTCGAGGATCGCGAGCGTCCGACCGAACAGTCCGCGAAGCGCCGCAACGTCCGCCATCGCCTGATCGGGGGTGTCGTGACTCTCCACGCAGTCGCGCGCGACGATTTCGATCTTCTCGGCAAGCTCACCCAGCGGTTCCGCCCCGAACTGGCGCGCCTCGCCCTTGAGCGTATGCGCGGGGATGACCAGCGCCGCTGCATTCTGCGCCCGCATCGCCGCCTCGATCGCGGCGACCGATTTCACCCCGTCCTCCCGGAAATAGCCGAGAATCCGTACGAATCCCGCACCGAGTTCACCACGCGCGCGGGCAAATACGGCCCAGTCGATCAGGCTTCTGTCGTCGAGTGGCACGGTCGTCTCCAACAATCCCGTCCCACGCGGACGGGAAGGTCCTGACGCAGGTGTAGCGGGAGATCGTAAACGAGCGATTGACACACACCGTAATATTGCCCGCGGATGACCGTTTCGCGCCGCGTTGAGCACGAAAAAACCCCGCTCCCACAATGGGGAACGGGGTCTTCGAGAGAAATTTCGCGCGCATCGCTGTGATGCGCGCGGAAGATCCGATCAGCAACCGTTCTTGCGGTTCTGCGAGGCGTCATGCTTCTTGTCGAGATGACGTCCGAGCAATGCGCCACCGACGCCGCCGGCTACCGTCCCCAGCGTTCCGCCACCGAGCACGTTACCGAGCACGGCACCGCCAGCACCACCGGCCAGCGTACCGGTCGTGCCGCTGCTGCGCTTGCAATCCTGGTAACGGCGCGAGTCACGCCCGCGATAGTTGCGGCCGCGGTCGCGATAGTCACGATCGCGATAGCCATCACGATACCCGTCGCGATCACGATCCTGCGCCGCGAGAACCGGACCTGGCAGTGCCACTGCAGCCATCATGACCGCCATCATCAACTTCTTCATGGTGTCGTCCTCTGTCTTTAAACCCTGTGGCCGATCAACCATCGACCCCTTCGAAAGTTCATTTGGACCGCATCGGCTTAGCCGCGCATGAACGTTTCGAATTGGTCCTTCCAATCCGGATGCCACCGCGACAATGCCGGTCGGTTCTCGGCGACGTCGCCCGCCGTCCACAGGATCCGTTTGCGATCCTGTTCGGGGGTGGTCTCGTTATCCGGGCACAGCAGATAGAAATCGCCCGCCCCGATCCCCTCCAGCATGAACGCTACCACCTGTTCCGCAGACCATGCGGCGTCAGGCTTGTCCGGCGTGTTGGCGGCGGTCATCCCGGTGAACGTATAGCCCGGGATCAGCAGATGCGCGGTTACCCGGTCGCCCGCTTGTTGCCGGAGCGTGTGCGCCAGCCCCTCGGTCAACGCCTTCACCCCCGCCTTGCTGACATTGTACGCGGTGTTCCCCGGCGGCTGCGTGATGCCCTGCTTCGATCCGGTGTTGATCACGATCCCGGGTTGTCCGCTCTCGATCATCGCAGGGACGAAGCTCTGGATGCCGTGGAGCACACCCATCAGGTTGACACCCAGCACGCGCTCCCATGCGGAAGGATCGGCAAGCACATCCCCGCCTGCCCCGACCCCGGCGTTGTTCATGAGGACCGACACCGGGCCATAGTGTTCCGCGACGGTAACGGCGAGCGCCTCGACCGCGATCCGGTCGCTGACATCGACCGCCATGCCCACCGCCTGGTCGCCGCACGCCGCGACGGTGCTGTCCAGAGAATCGCCGGGTTGGTCGACGATGACGACGCGCATTCCCATGCCTGCGAAGGCTTTCGCCGCCGCAAGTCCAATCCCGCTCGCGCCACCGGTGACGATCGCGAGGTTACCCGATGACAGCGCGCTCATAAGTCGAGTGCTGCCATCTGCGGTGCGGCATAGCGCGTTCCGGTCGCCGCACCCGGCGGCAGGATCGACTCGATCCGTTCGAGATCGGCGCTGGTCAGCGTCACGTCGAGCGCGCCGAGATTGTCCTCGAGATAGCGGCGACGCTTGGTGCCGGGGATGGGGACAATGTCATCCCCCTGCGCCAGTACCCACGCAAGCGCGAGTTGCGCGGGCGTGCACCCCTTGTCCTTCGCCATCGCGCCGACCGCCTCCGCGAGCGCGAGGTTCTTTGCGAACGCCTCGCCCTGAAAGCGCGGGTGATTGCGCCGGGTGTCGCCCTCGGGAAGATCGTCCGGCGTCTTGAACTGCCCGGTCAGGAACCCGCGCCCTAGCGGCGAATAGGGAACGAAGCCGATCCCGAGCTCGCGCACTGTCGGGAGCAGCGTGTCTTCGGGATCACGGCTCCACAGCGAATATTCGGTCTGGAGCGCGGTGATCGGATGGACCGCATGCGCACGCCGGATCGTCTCGGGCGCGGCTTCTGACAGGCCGAGATACTTGACCTTCCCCGCCTTCACCAGTTCGGCCATCGCGCCGACGGTTTCCTCGATCGGCACGTCGGGGTCGACGCGGTGCTGATAATAGAGGTCGAACAGGTCGAGCCCGGTCCGCTTGAGGCTCGCGTCGCAGGCCTGGCGGACGTATTCGGGGCGGCCGTTGATGCCCTGGAAGCTCCCGTCCGCGCCACGAACGTTGCCGAACTTGGTGGCGACCTTGACCCATTCGCGCCGCTCGCGAACGACGCGGCCGACGAGTTCTTCGTTGCGCCCGACGCCGTACATGTCGGCGGTGTCGAGAAAGTCGACACCCATATCGATCGCACGATTGATCGTGGCTGCGGACTCGACGTCGTCCTGCGTGCCGTAAAAGTCGGACATGCCCATGCAGCCCAGGCCGAGTGCGGACACCTCCAGGCCTTGTGATCCGAGTTTGCGCATTTTCATTAGCGATCTCCTTGGCCGGGCATTGCTAGCGTGCCCGTTGCCACCGATCGCCCAATGTTCCGCCGGGGAAAGGGTTGCAGTACGCAGTGGGGTGGGAAGGAGCCCTTCTTCCTTAGCCCCCCCCTTCAGGGGAGGGGTTGGGGCGGGGCAGTCCAGCAGAACCTTGCTCTCTGCGAGGCACTGCCCCACCCCCAACCCCTCCCCTGAAGGGGAGGGGCTTTACATTTGCATCACCCCTCGGTCGCTACAACCTCGACAATATCCAGCGCGAAGCCCCGCCACCCGCGCATCTTGGATGCCTCCCCAGCCGCTGCGGTCTTGCGCTTGGCCTCGGCGAGCGACTTGGTATGCCCCCAGAAAACCTCGGTCTTGCCGTTCTCCAGCGTTGCGACGATCCGCCAGTAATGCGTAAAGGCAGTGGTCGTAGGCCCGATCGTCTTGACGTACCCGTCGGGGAGCGTTGCGGTAAGGTACGTGCGCTTCTTGGCCATGAACTACCCGCTTAGAATTCTCCCTGTTTTCCCGCGAAGGCGGGGATCCAGAGTTGCAAACCAACCACCCTGGAACCCTGGACTCCCGCCTACGCGGGAGAACGCAAGCGCAATTGCTCCGCATGCCACGCGACATGGTCCGCCATGAACGTCGAGATGAAATAATAGCTGTGGTCATACCCCGGCTGCATCCGCAGCGTCAGGTCGATCCCCGCCTCCTTGCACGCCGCCCGCAGCAATTCCGGACGGAGTTGTTCCGCCAGGAAATTGTCCGCCTCCCCCTGATCGATCAACAGCGCCGGTACCCGCGCGCCATCCTCGATAAGCGCAACCGCATCATGTCGCCGCCACGCCGCCCGGTCCTCGCCAAGATACCCGCCGAGCGCCTTCACGCCCCACGGCACCTGCGACGGCGCGACGATCGGCGCGAACGCGGACACGCCCGCGAAGCGATCGGGGAACGTCAGCCCGATCGTCAGCGCGCCGTGGCCGCCCATCGAATGCCCCATGATCCCCTGACGGCCCAGGTCCGCCGCGAACGTCTCGCCGATCAGCGCCGGGAGTTCCTCGGTGACATAGGTCCACATCCGGTAATGCTCGGCGAACGGTGTCTGTGTCGCATCGACGTAAAAGCCCGCGCCCAGCCCGAAGTCATACGCGCCGTCCGGATCGTCCGCCACGCCGTCCCCGCGCGGACTGGTATCGGGCGCGACGAGGATCACGCGATGCTCCGCGCAAGCCGCGCGAAACTCGCCCTTCTCGGTCACGTTCGCCTGGGTGCAGGTCAGCCCCGAGAGGAACCACAGCACCGGCAGCGTCTCGCCCTCGGCATGCTCCGGCACAAACACCGAAAAGGTCATCTCGGTCCCCGTCGCGGTCGAGGCGTGGCTGTAGACGCCCTGCACCCCGCCATGCGCCTTGACCTCGGAAACGGTCTTCACCGTCGCCATCAGAACAGCACCACGCTGCGGATGCTCTCGCCCGAATGCATCAGGTCGAACCCCTTGTTGATCTCGTCGAGCGTCAGGACGTGGGTGATCATCGGGTCGATCTCGATCATCCCGTTCATGTACCAGTCGACGATCTTGGGAACGTCGGTCCGCCCCTTCGCGCCGCCGAACGCGGTCCCGCGCCAGTTGCGCCCGGTGACGAGCTGGAACGGCCGCGTGCTGATTTCCTTGCCCGCTTCCGCCACGCCGATGACGATCGAGGTGCCCCAGCCGCGATGGCACGCCTCGAGCGCCTGCCGCATCACGGTCGTGTTGCCGGTGCAATCGAACGTATAGTCCGCGCCGCCATCGGTTAGCGCGACCAGATGCGCGACGAGATCGCCGCTCACGTCCTTGGGGTTGACGAAGTCGGTCATGCCGAAGCGCCGACCCCATTCCTCGCGGTCCGGGTTGATGTCGACCCCGACGATCTTCGCCGCGCCCGCAAGCCGTGCGCCCTGGAGCACGTTAAGCCCGATCCCGCCGAGCCCGAACACGATCACCGTATCGCCGACTTCGACCTTGGCGGTGTTGACCACCGCGCCGACGCCCGTCGTCACGCCGCAGCCGATGTAGCAGCTCGTCTTGAACGGCGCGTCTTCGCGAATCTTCGCGACCGCGATCTCGGGCAGGACGGTGAAGTTCGAGAAGGTCGAGCAGCCCATATAATGGTAGATCGGCTGGCCCTTGTAGGAGAAGCGCGTCGTCCCGTCGGGCATCAGCCCCTTCCCCTGCGTCGCGCGGATCGCGGTGCACAGGTTGGTCTTGCCGCTGAGGCACGACTTACACTGGCGGCATTCGGGCGTGTAGAGCGGAATGACATGGTCGCCCGGCTTGACCGAGGTGACGCCCGGCCCGACCTCGCGGACGATGCCAGCGCCCTCATGCCCCAGCACGCTCGGGAACAGCCCCTCGCTGTCGAGCCCGTCGAGCGTATAGGCGTCGGTATGGCAGATGCCCGTCGCCATGATTTCGACCAGCACTTCACCCGCCTTCGGGCCTTCCAGGTCGAGTTCGACGATCTCAAGGGGCTTCTTCGCTTCGAACGCGACGGCGGCACGGGTCTTCATGGCATACTCCGGTCTTTGGGCTCGGCGCTTATAGGCCGGCCTTCCATTGCATAAAGCGCAGAGTGGCCGAACGGTCCCGCCAAATGATCCCTAAGCGGCGCCGGGTTTGCCCGGATGCCCCAGGCGCACGTCGTCGCTGTCGAACGTCCGCACGCTCGTCAGATAGTGATAGCCCGCCCAGAAGCCGGTCAGCGACAGCGCGAGCAAAGCATAGCGCAGCGACTCCGCATTGCTCCCCAGCCCAGGCGCAAGCGTGTCGCTGATCCAGCCGACGACCGTGGGCGCGACGATCAGGTTGCAGACGTTGGCAGCGAGCAGGCTGATCGCCATCCCTTGCGCGCGCATCGTCGGCGGCAGGAAGTTGAGCAGCAGCGCCATCGTCGGCCCCATGTAGAGATAGACGCACGGGATCACGATCCACAGCATCGCGGTGGCGACGTTCAGCGAATGCGTCCAGAAGATCAGGAAGGACGGGATCGTCGACAGGATCACGATAGCAGCGAGGAACCAGGCGATCCGCTTCACGTCCTGCATCTGCGGCAACGCTAGCAGCGCGCCGGTCGCGATCGTCGCTAGCGTGCCTGCCCAGAAATAGATCGTCCCCAACCGCGCGCCCGCCTCCGAGGTCGAAAGGCCATAGGCGCGCTCGAAATAGGTCTGCATCCAGAACAGCATCCCCCAGCCCCACAGGCAGATCACCGCGCCTGCCGCATTGATGTGCCACGCCGATCGCTGGGTCCACAGGAAGCGGCACGTCTCGACGAAGGTCGCCGCGTCGTCCGCCGTGCCGCGCAGCTCGAACCGCCCGCGCACCGGCTCGCGCACCGTCAGGAAGATGATCGCCCCGAACAGCACGCCTGGGACACCCAGCGCGATGAACGCGGCACGCCAGCTATGGAAGTGGTCGACGATCGCCCCGGCGACGCTCGATCCGAGCCACGCGCCGAGCGGAAGCCCCAGCGCCCAGAGGGTCAGCGCGAACGCGCGCCGTCCGCGCGGGAAATTGTCCGCGATGATCGAGGTGGAGGGCGGCGTGCAGCCCGCCTCGCCGATCCCGACCCCGATCCGCGCGAGCAGGAACTGCCAGAAATTGTGTGTCAGCCCGAGCAGCGCGGTCATCCCCGACCACGTCACCAGCGCAACCGCGACGATGTTGCGCCGGTTGCCGCGATCGGCATAGCGCGCGATCGGAAGCCCGGCGATGATGTAGAAGAACGCCAGCGACACCCCCGTCAGCCAGCCGACCCCGGTATCACTCAGCCCGAATTCCTTGCGGATCGGCTCGAGCACGGTCGACACGACATAACGGTCCGCGATGTTGAGCGCATAGACCAGGGCGAGGATCGTCACGACATACCAGCGCGCGGGGGACAGGGTTGGCGTCGTCTCGCTACTCAAAAACCGATCTCCGCGGACGTCGTGTCCGCGCATCCTCAATGTTCGCGTCGACGGGGTTGTGCAAGAGCGGGACCAGAGCAAAGCGTGCTCGTGGGGATTGCCTTTCGCCGACAAACCGGATTGATGCGCGCGGGCATCCACCGCCCGCCCGCGTCCGGAGTACAGGCGATCGCCGCGTCCAAGACCATCAACCGTCGCTGGCTCCCGCTCAATGCGCTGCGCGCGTTCGATGCGGTCGGGCAGCGGATGAGCTTCACCGCGGGCGCGCAAGACCTCGACGTCTCGCAAAGTGCGGTCAGCCGGCACGTCATCAGCCTCGAGGACGTGCTGGGACAGAAACTGTTCGACCGTTCCGGCCAGCGTCTTGTCCTGACCGCGGCGGGTGCGGCGCTGCTGCCCGAAGTGCGTCGCGCGTTCGACCTGCTCGAACAGACGATGGCCGCGGTCAGCCAGGATCCCCTCAACGGCCGCCCGATCCGCATCCACATCCCGCCGTCGCTGTTGCAACAGGTCGTCATGCCGATGATCCGGGACTTCCACCGCGCCTATCCCGACGTTCGCATCGATGTGTCGAGCTCGCCCGTCACCGGCATGCCGAGCCACGAGACCGACATGGCGATCGTGTTCGACCGGCCCAACATCGATGACCGCATCACCGACCTGTTGTGGCTCGTCCGTGTGGCGCCAGTCTGCTCCCCCGCCTTGGCGCAGGCGAATGCGGGCAAGTCGCTCGAAGCCTTCCTGTCCGACAACGACTTGCTCCACGTCACGCTGGAGGGCGAGGAGCGCGGACTGTTGTGGAGCACGTTCGCGCAGACGATTGGTATTTCGCTCGATACCAACCGTGGTCATGCCTTCGACACGGCATCGTTGGCCGCGCATTATGCGATCCAATCAGGTGGCGTTGCGCTCGCCGACGTCGCGATGTTCGCGCCCGAGATCGCCGGCGGGCAGTTGGTCGTCCCCTATGATGCCGCGATCGACGACGGGTTCGGCTATTATCTGAAACTGCGCGCCGACGATCTCGCCGATCCGACGGTGAGCCTGTTCCGCAGCTGGCTGATCGCGCAATTCGCCGCCCGGCAATAGTTGCTCTGGAGTTGCTCTGGATCAGGCGGATATTTTCCGTCTCGGCATGCCACCATCGTCCGTCGGTGCGTTCTCCTTCTCGCTGGTAGAATGACGAAGGACACCCCGCTGGAACATATTGCCCAATGGATCGCGCCCGTAGCGGCGATGATCGACCGATCCGGGACGGATCCGCGCACGCCCGCACGGCAGGAATTGCCCCCGCAACAGGGCGGCAAAGCCATATGAACATCGCCTATCTCGCAACCCGCATCGCCGAAGTGCTGCGGAAGGACGATCTGATCTTCCTGGCCAACGATGATCAGCAAGCCGAGGCGATAAGCTGCGCGCTCGAAGCGGTCGTAGCCAGATCGCGCGTTTATTTCGTGCCGTCGAGCGACACGCTTCCCGGCGATGTCGCCCCCCCATCGCCTGCCAATGCGGGCCGGCGGGTTGCCGCGCTCCATGCGCTGCGGGTGGCGCAGTCGGAAAAGAAACGGGAGCGGATCGCGCTCATTCTCAGCGGCGAGGCGGCGGCGCGACGCTATCCCGCCCCGCCCGCGTTCGACCGCGCACCGCCGACGCTGCGGATCGGCGATGCCGTCGATGTCGCGGCATTCGCACCGATGATCGCAGACCTGGGCTATGTCGCGGACGACCGTGTCGATGAACCGGGCGAAGTCGCCGTCCGTGGCGAGGTCATCGATATCTTCCCCGCAGATGCCAAGCGGCCTGCGCGTATCGATATCGTGGACGGCAAGATCACGGAGATCCGCTGCTTCGACCCGGCAACGCAGCGCACGCTGGACTCGCTGGACTTCCTCGAAGTCGGCCGTGCGGCGGAACCGCCGATGAGCGATCCCGTGGCCATCCTGATGCATCTCAAGCCCGGCCAGATCGCGCTGGCGGACAAGGCCGACCAACGCCGTCTGCGCTTCGTGCAGCTTGCTGGCGACGTCGCGGCACGCGGAACCGGCAAGGTGGATGCGATCGAGGATGCCGACTGGCAGGCAGCGCTCAAGGACTGGCAGGCGATCGCGTTCGACGACGCGGTGGACGCGGTTCCCCGGTTCGCCGAGGTCAAGGCCCCGCTGGCCAAGCTGGTGCGGTTCACCAAGCCGTTGCTCGCAGACCATGCGCTGGTGTTGGCCGGCAGCCGCCGTGACCTGCGGTTTCTGCGCGGCCGGGTGGCGAAGCGCCTGAGCGTCGAATTTACGACCGTTCAGGACTGGAGCGACCTCCGCGACCTGGCCCCGGGGGAGGCCGCAATGGTCGAAATGCCCGTCGATTGCGGGTTCGTCGACGACAAGCTCGTCCTCATCACGGCGTCCGATTTGCTCGGCAGCCGGGCGATGCTCGACGATGTCGAAGCGGGGAGCGCCAATCCGCTGGCCGGAGGTGCCGAAATCCGCGTCGGCGATGTCGTGGTGCATGAGGATCATGGCGTCGGCCGCGTGCTCGGGCTCGAACCCGCGCCGAGCATCGGGGCGACCTCGGGCGAGTTGATCGCGCTCGAATATGCAGGGGGCGCGCGGCGTCTGGTCGAGATCGACGACGCCGACCGGATCTGGCGCTACGGTGCCGATGCCGATGCAGTTACGCTCGACAAGCTCGACGGATCGTCGTGGCTGAAACGCCGTGGCGATATCGATGCGGCCATCGCCCAAAGTGCGCGTGGCCTGACCGAACTCGCCGAAACCCGCGAGACGCTCGAGGCACCCGTGCTCGCCCCTGATCCCGCTGCGTATGAACGGTTCGCCAACGGCTTCCCGTTCAATGAAACAGCCGATCAGGCCCGCGCAATCCATGCGGTGCGCGACGATCTCGCACGCGGCAAGCCGATGGACCGGCTCGTCGTCGGCGATGTCGGCTATGGCAAGACCGAAGTCGCGCTGCGAGCGGCCGGCATCGCCGCGCTCGCGGGCTATCAGGTCGTTGTCGCAGCCCCGACCACGGTGCTGGTCCGCCAGCATCTCGAAAGCTTCCGTCGCCGGTTCGAGGCGGCAGGGATCAAGGTCGCGGGTCTCTCGCGCCTGTCGAGTGCTGCCGAGAAAAAGGCGACCAAGGCGGGCCTTGCGGACGGGTCGATCCGGGTCGTGATCGGCACCGGCGCGGTCATGGCGAAGGGCGTCAGCTACGCCAATCTCGGGCTCGTCATCATCGACGAAGAACAGCGCTTCGGTGCGGCCGACAAGGTGCGGCTTCGCGGATCAGGCAACGTCCATTTGCTCACGCTGAGTGCCACGCCGATCCCCCGCACGCTTCAGATGGCGTTGGTCGGCTTGCAGCAGATTTCGATCATCGCGACCCCGCCCGCGCGCCGCCAGCCGATCCGCACGAGTCTCGACCAGTATGACGAAGGACGTGTCCGTACCGCGCTGCTGCGCGAGAAGGGCCGCGGCGGGCAAAGCTTCGTCGTCGTCCCGCGGATCGAGGACATGGCGGGCGTGGGCGAGAAATTGCGGCGCGCGGCCCCCGACCTCAAGATCGTGGAGGCGCACGGCAAGATGCCCGCCACCGACATCGACGAAGTCATGGTGGCGTTTTCGGACGGCGACGGTGACGTGCTGCTCGCCACCAACATCATCGAGGCGGGGCTGGACGTGCCGCGCGCGAACACGATGGTGGTGTGGCGCGCCGACCGGTTCGGGCTCGCGCAATTGCATCAGTTGCGCGGGCGCGTCGGGCGCGGCAACCGGCGTGGGCAGGTCATCCTGCTCACCGATTCCGAGGACGCGATCGCCGAGCGGACCGTCAAGCGGTTGCGTACCCTTGCGACGTTCGACCGATTGGGTGCCGGGTTCGACATCAGCGCGCAGGATCTCGATATGCGGGGTGCCGGCGACCTGCTCGGCGAAACCCAGGCCGGGCATACCAAGCTGATCGGGATCGACCTGTATCAGCATCTGCTGGGCGGTGCGCTGCGCCATGCGCGGGGCGAGGATGTCGAACGCTGGACGCCGCAACTTCATCTCGGTGCCGCTGGCGGTTTCCCGGCCGACTGGATTCCCGAGGACGATGTCCGTTTGTCGCTCTACATCCGGCTCAGTCGGGTGACCGACGATTCCGCGCTCGATGCGTTCGAGGACGAGTTGGTCGACCGGTTCGGGGCGTTGCCGGACGATGCGGTCGCGCTGCTCGCGCGGGCGCGGGTGCGCTTGCTTGCGCGCGATGCGCGGGTGGAGCGGATCGACGCGGGCGCGGCGGCAATCGCGCTGACGCCGCGGCGGGGTTTCATCGCGGATACGGCGGATGCCGGATTGGTCGAGAAAAACGGCCGCTTCCTGCTGACGGAGCCAACCGAAGATGCTGCGCGGACCGGCCGGGTGCAGGCACTGCTGGAGGAACTGGTCGCCTGATACCGAACGGCCCAACGGTCCGATCTGACCTGGCCTGAATCAAAAACGCCCCCGGCACGGATGCCGGGGGCGTTTCGTTTGATGGTCTTGGACGACCCGGATCAGGAAATCCGGCGACCCAGTTCCTTGTTGACGCCCAGCGCGATCAGCGTGGCGAGTGCGCCCGACAGCAGGTATCCGCCGGCCGCAATCAGCCCGAAGTTGCTGGCGAGCAGCAAGCCGACCAGCGGCGCGAACCCTGCCCCGACCAGCCACGCCAGATCCGACGTCAGCGCGGCACCGGTATAGCGGCGCGTGCTGCCGAAGTTCGCCGCGACCGCGCCCGAGGACTGACCGAAAGCCACACCAAGCAGCGCGAAGCCGATCAGCACGAAGGTCAATTCACCGGTATACCCTGCCGACAGCAACTGCGGCGCGAAACCGCTGAACGCTGCGATCCCGGCCGCCGTGACACCGAGCAGATAACGACGCCCGACGCGGTCCGCGATCAACCCCGACGCGATCACGCCGATGACGCCGACGATCCCGCCGAAGATCTCGATCGAGAGGAATCGCTCCGGGTTCTGGTTGGTGAACAGATGCACCCACGACAGCGGGAACACCGTGACCATGTGGAACAGCGCAAAGCTTGCCAGCGGCGCGAAGGCACCGATGACGATGTTGCGCCAATCGCTCTTGATCGTCTCCATGACATGCGACGGCTCGAGCTCGCGGCTCTCGAACATCGCGGCATAATGCGGCGTCGACACCATACGCAGACGCGCGAACAGCGCGACGACGTTGATCGCGAACGCGACGAAGAACGGATAGCGCCAGCCCCAATCGAGGAAGTCGGCAGGCGACAGCGTGGTCAGGAAGAAGGCGAACAGCGCGCTCGCGACGATCAGCCCAAGCGGCGCGCCGAGCTGCGGGATCATCGCATACCAGCCGCGCTTGTTCTCCGGAGCATTGAGCGCGAGCAGCGAGGCAAGACCGTCCCATGCCCCGCCGAGCGCGATGCCCTGCCCGATGCGGAACAGCGCGAGCAATACGATTGCCCAGCCGCCGATCGTCTCATAGCCCGGCAGGAACGCGACCGCCGCGGTCGACCCGCCAAGCAGGAACAGCGCGATCGTCAGCTTCGTCCCGCGACCGAGCACCTGGTCGACCGAGAGGAAGATCAACGACCCGATCGGGCGCGCGACGAATGCCAGCGCGAAGATCGCGAACGAATAAAGCGTACCGGTCAGCCGGTCGACGAACGGAAAGATCAGCGCCGGGAACACCAGCACCGACGCGATCGCGTAGACGAAAAAGTCGAAGAATTCGGAGGTACGGCCGATGACGACGCCGATCGCGATTTCATTCGGATCGACATGGCCATCGCCGTGCGCATGGCGCGCGTTGATCGCACGCGCATCGCGTTCGGCATTATGGGATGCGGTTTGTACAGTCATCGTTGGCGTCTTCCTGGACCGCGGGACGATCGGTCATTGCAGCTTCTATGCCTCATACCATGTCGCGATGGCATTGGACAAAATGTCCAATGTCGCAGCGCAGCATCTGTGTATAGCGCGCCGCTATGCCCTCCCTACGTCACACCCCGATTCCCCGTCGCCCGATTCGCAATACGCTGGCCGCGGGCGCGCTCGCGCTGCTGCTCGGCGGTTGCAACATGGTCGTCATGAACCCCGCCGGCGACGTCGCCCTTCAGCAACGCGATCTGGTCATCTTCTCGACCGCGTTGATGTTGCTGATCGTGCTGCCGGTGATCGGGCTGGTCTGCCTGTTCGCGTGGAAGTATCGCGCGAGCAACGAGACGACCGACTATGATCCTGACTGGGATCACTCGTCGCAGCTCGAGTTGCTGATCTGGGCAGCGCCGCTGCTGATCGTGATCTGCCTCGGTGCGGTGACGTGGACGGGGACGCATCTGCTCGATCCGTATCGCCCGATCGGTCGCATCGCGGCGGGCAAGCCGCTGGTGGCGAACGTCAAGCCGCTCGAGGTCGAGGTGATCGCGCTCGATTGGAAGTGGATGTTCGTCTATCCGGAATACGGCTTCGCGACCGTCAACGAGCTCGCGGCACCGGTCGACCGGCCGATCCATTTCCGCCTGACCTCGTCGTCGGTGATGAACGCTTTCTACATCCCGACGCTCGCCGGCATGATCTACGCGATGCCGTCGATGGAGACCCAGCTCAACGCGGTGATCAACAAGCCCGGCAATTACGCAGGGTTCTCGTCAAACTACTCGGGTGCCGGTTTCTCCGACATGCGCTTCCGGTTTTACGGGATGACCGATGGCGACTTCAACGCCTGGGTCGCGCGGAACAAGGCGGCGGGTGGAAACCTGACGCGGGCTGACTATCTCAAGCTTGAAAAGCCGTCGGAGAAGGTTCCGGTGATGCGCTTCGCCAACGTCGACCCGACGATCTACAGCGCCGTCGTAAACCAGTGCATCCGCCCCGGCACGACGTGCATGAGCGAGATGATGAAGAAAGACATGCAGGACAGCGCGGCGATGGAAGGCAAGCCCAACAGCGGCAACGCTGAAGGCAAACGGACCTCGTCCCCGCTGACGACGCGTGACGCCGGGCAGGCACCGCCGAAAAGCCCGTCCGACGTCCCGCAACGCGGGCCTTCGAAACCCGAAGACTCCAATACGCCCAAGCAGCGCCCCCTCTAAATGGCCAGTACCATGCAAGCTTCACCCCTCAACGTCAGTCCGATCCTCGGCCGCTTTACGCTTGAGTCGCTGCCGCTCCATGAACCGATCGTCGTCGCCACCTTCTGTGGCGTCGCACTCGGCGGGATCGCGCTGCTCGCGGCACTCACCTACTTCAAACTGTGGGGCTATCTCTGGAAGGAGTGGTTCACCAGCGTCGATCACAAAAAGATCGGGATCATGTACATGGTCCTCGGCATCGTCATGCTGCTGCGCGGGTTCTCCGACGCGATCATGATGCGTGCACAGCAAGCGATGGCGTTCGGCAACGAAGGCTATCTCAACGCACATCACTATGACCAGGTGTTCACCGCGCACGGTGTCATCATGATCTTCTTCGTTGCGATGCCGTTCGTGACGGGCCTGATGAACTACGTCGTCCCGCTCCAGATCGGTGCGCGCGACGTGTCCTTCCCCTTCCTCAACAACTTCAGCTTCTGGATGACCACTGCAGGCGCGGTGATCATCATGATGAGCCTGTTCGTCGGTGAGTTCGCACAGACCGGCTGGCTCGCCATGCCGCCGCTGTCGGGGATCGGCTACAGCCCGGGGGTCGGTGTCGATTATTACATCTGGTCGCTCCAGATCGCGGGTGTCGGCACGCTGCTGTCGGGCGTCAACCTGATCGCCACCATCGTCAAGATGCGCGCGCCGGGCATGACCATGATGAAGATGCCGATCTTCTGCTGGACCGCTCTTTGCACCAACATCCTGATCGTCGCAGCCTTCCCGGTCCTGACCGCGGTGCTCGCGCTGCTCAGCCTCGACCGTTACGTCGACACCGCGTTCTTCACGAACACGCTCGGCGGCAACCCGATGATGTACGTCAACCTGATCTGGATCTGGGGTCACCCCGAGGTTTACATCCTAATCCTCCCGATGTTCGGCGTGTTCAGCGAGGTCACCTCGACCTTCTCGGGTAAGCGCATCTTCGGCTACACCTCGATGGTGTATGCGACCATGGTCATCACCCTGCTCGCCTACCTCGTCTGGCTGCACCACTTCTTCACCATGGGGTCGGGCGCGAGCGTCAACTCGTTCTTCGGCATCACCACGATGATCATCTCGATCCCGACGGGCGCGAAGATCTTCAACTGGCTGTTCACCATGTACCGTGGCCGGGTGCGCTTCGAGTTGCCGATGATGTGGACGATCGCGTTCATGATCACCTTCACGATCGGCGGCATGACCGGCGTCCTGCTCGCAGTGCCGCCAGCCGACTTCGTGCTCCACAACTCGCTGTTCCTCGTCGCGCACTTCCACAACGTCATCATCGGCGGCGTGGTGTTCGGTGCCTTCGCCGGGATCAACTACTGGTTCCCCAAGGCGTTTGGGTTCCGCCTCAACGACTTCTGGGGCAAGGTGTCGTTCTGGTGCTGGGTCGTGGGCTTCTACCTCGCGTTCATGCCGCTCTACGTGCTCGGCCTGATGGGCGTCACGCGTCGCCTGCGGACCTTCGAGGATCCGAGCCTGCAGATCTGGTTCATCATCGCAGGGATCGGCGCGTTGCTGATCGCCGCAGGGATCGGTGCCATGCTGCTTCAGTTCGCGGTCAGCATCCGCGATCGCGAGAAGCTGCGCGACACCACCGGTGACCCGTGGAACGGCCGTACGCTCGAATGGGCAACCTCGTCGCCGCCGCCAGATTACAACTTCGCCTTCACCCCGGTCATCCACCAGGGCGATGCGTGGGCGGACATGAAGACGCGCGCCTATGAGCGTCCGATCACGGGCTTCAAGGACATCCACATGCCTTCGAATACCGGCTCGGGTGTCATCCTCGCGGGTCTGTGCGTCGCCTTCGGCGTCGGCATGATCTGGTACGTCTGGTGGCTTGCGGCGATCAGCTTCGTCGCCATCCTGGGCGTCTCGATCGGCCACACGTTCATCTACAAGCGTGACTATTACATCCCGAAGGCGATCGTCGCCGCAAAGGAGGACGCCCGAACGGCGGCCCTCGCGGAGGCAAAGGCATGAGTGCGTCCACGTCCGATTACGATATCGACACGTTCCACCTGGCGGAGGAGCCGCATCATCCGGAGGGGTCGAGCACGATGCTCGGCTTCTGGCTCTACCTGATGAGCGACTGCCTAATCTTCGCGATGCTGTTCGCGACCTACGGCGTGCTCGGCACCAGCTACGCGGGGGGCCCCGGCCCCAAGCAGCTATTCGAGCTGCCGCTGGTCGCGGTCAACACGGCGATGCTGCTGTTCTCGTCGATCACCTACGGTTTCGCGATGCTCGCGATGACCAACGGGAAGGTGCGTTCGACCCAGCTGTGGCTGTTCGTCACTGCGCTGTTCGGCATGGCGTTCATCAGCATCGAGCTCTACGAGTTCGCCAACCTGATCCATGAAGGTGCGACCCCGCAGAAGAGTGCGTTCCTGTCGTCCTTCTTCACGCTGGTTGCGACGCACGGGCTCCACGTCACCTTCGGGCTGATCTGGCTGTTCACGCTGATGGTGCAGATCCAGGTCAAGGGCCTGATCCCCGCCAACCAGCGCCGCCTGATGTGCCTTAGCCTGTTCTGGCACTTCCTCGACGTCATCTGGATCGGCGTCTTCACCTTTGTCTATCTGCTGGGAATGCTGCGATGAGCGCTGACCTCCACCACGCCGCGCACGATCACGCAGGCCATGACGATCACGACGCGCATCTGCACGAAGAGTCGCATGGCTCGTACAAGAGCTACTTCATCGGCTTCGGCCTGTCGGTCATCCTGACGGCGATCCCGTTCTGGCTGGTGATGACGCGGACGCTGACCAACCAGGCGACCGCGCTGATCATCATGGCGTTTGCCGCGGTGCAGATGGTCGTCCACATGATCTTCTTCCTGCACATGAACCGTCGTGCCGAAGGCGGCTGGTCCATCATGGCGCTGATCTTCACGATCGTCATCGTCGGGATCGCGCTCAGCGGGTCGCTCTGGGTCATGTATCACATGAACGCGAACATGATGCCGACCGAAGACATGAGCCAGATGGGGTGACCACGTCCGGGCAGCGGATCCGACGCGGCGCGGTCATCACCGCGTGGCTGCTCGTGATCGTGGCGCTGCTCGGGCTTGGTACGTGGCAGGTCCAGCGGCGTAGCTGGAAGCTGGACCTGATCGCGCGGGTAGAAGCGCGCATCCACGCTCCACCGGTCGCCGCGCCGGATACCGCGGGCAAAAACGATTCCTATCTGCGGGTCCGGGCCACAGGGACCTACGTCGCGGGTAAGGACACCTTCGTTCAGGCCTCCACCGTGCGGGGTCCCGGCTATTGGGCGATGACCCCGTTACGGCGCGCCGACGGATCGGTATTGCTCGTCAACCGCGGCTATGTCCCGGACCGCAAGGCGCTCCCTCCCCCGACCGGTGTGGTCGGCGTAACCGGATTGCTCCGGCTGAGCGAACCCGGTGGCGGGTTCCTGCGCAGCAACGCGCCCGCGGCCGACCGCTGGTATTCACGCGACGTTGCGGCGATTGCTGCGCACCGGGGGCTCGGCCCCACGCAAAGCTATTTCGTCGATGCCGACGCCGGCGATAAACGCCCTGGTGCGCCGGTGGGCGGGCTGACCGTGGTGCGCTTTCCCAACAGTCACCTTGTTTATGCGGTGACATGGTTCATTCTGGCCCTCATGTGCGCCGCCGGATTCGTGTATTGGATACGCCAGGAACGGCACCGGCCCGACGATCGCGCGGCATGAGCGCGACCGTGGCGAACTGGCGCGGTGTGCCGGTCTCGCAGACCGCGGGCCACGCCAACATGCTGCAACTCGTCGAGCTGCGCTGGATGGCGGTTGCAGGACAATTGGCGACGATCCTGCTGACGCATCTGGTGTTCGGCATCCGCCTGCCGATGATGCCGATGCTCAGTGTGCTGACCGGGCTGGTCATCCTCAATGCCGCCAGCCTGCTGCGCCTCCGGCGGGAATCGCCGATCACCAACGGCGCGTTGTTCGGTGGCCTGCTGCTCGATGTGCTCGGCCTCAGTGCGCAACTGTATTTCAGCGGCGGGGCGACCAACCCGTTCGTCTCGCTGTTCCTGTTGCAGGTCGTCCTTGGATCGGTCTTGCTGGCAAGCTGGTCCGCCTGGACGATCGTTGCCGCGACGAGCCTGTCGTTCATTTTCCTGACGGCATTCTATCGGCCGATCACCCTGCCCCACGACTTCGACCGGTCGTTGTTTGCGTTGCACGTCCAAGGCATGTGGGTCTGCTTCGCGCTTGTCGCCGTGCTGCTGGTGGCCTTCGTCGGCCGGATCAACACCAACCTGCGGGCGCAGGACAGTCGGCTGGCGGATATCGAGCGGCAGGCGGTCGAGGAAGAGCATATCGTCCGGATCGGCATGCTCGCGTCCGGGGCCGCGCACGAGCTGGGAACGCCCCTGTCGTCGCTGTCGGTGATCCTCGGCGACTGGCGCCGCAACCCTACCGTCGCCCGCAACGCCGAACTGATGCGCGACATCGAGGAAATGCAGGCCGAGGTCCATCGCTGCAAGGCGATCGTGACGAGCATCCTATTGTCGTCGGGCGACGCGCGCGGGGAGCAATCCGCCGCGACGACGGTGCGCGGGTTCGTCGACCGCGTGGTCGCCGACTGGATCGCCGCGCGGGGCTTCGCCCACGCCACCTATGACGACCGCTTCGGCGCGGACGTTCCGATCGTATCGGATCTCGTTCTGCAGCAGGCGGTGTTCAACATGCTCGACAATGCCGCGGAATATTCGCCGCAGCGGATCGACATCACGCTCGCCCGCGATGACGACGACGTGGTGCTGACGGTCCGCGACGCCGGCCCCGGCTTCGCAGCGCAACAGCTCGGCAACATCGGCAAGCCGTACAACAGCACCAAGCCCGAGCTTGGCCGTGGCATGGGCCTGTTCCTCGCCAGCAATGTCGCGCGCAAACTCGACGGCGCGCTGACGGCGCGCAACCAGCCGCGCAGTGGGGCCGAGGTCACGTTCCGGCTGCCGCTGGCAGCAATCGCCCTGGGAAGGGACTGACATGTCCGGCAATCCATTGTTGCTCATCATCGAAGACGACGCCGCGTTCGCGCGCACGTTGCAGCGATCGTTCCAGCGCCGCGACTATGAGGTCGTCGTGGCGGAGGGCCCCGCCGAACTCGCCGATGTGCTGACATCGCGCACGCCCGACTATGCGGTCGTCGACCTGAAGCTCGCGAGCAGTTCGGGGCTTGCCTGCGTCGAGACATTGCGCGCGCACGATCCCGACACCGTCATCGTCGTCCTGACCGGCTATGCGAGCATTTCGACCGCGGTCCAGGCGATCAAGCTCGGCGCGACATCGTACCTCGCCAAGCCCGCCAACACTGACGACATCGAACGCGCGTTCGGCATGACCGTCGGCGATGCGGACGTTCCGATCAGCAATCGGCAGACGTCGATCAAGACGATCGAATGGGAACGGATCAACGAAACACTGGAGGCGACCGGCTTCAACGTGTCGGAAACGGCGCGGCGGCTGGGGATGCACCGTCGGACACTGGCGAGAAAACTGGAAAAACGCCGGGTCGTTTAGGCAGTCGAGCCGCGACCGACGTTATAAGGCCGGTGCCGTGATCACTTGGCGGACCTGGACTCGCGCCAGTTGTAGCTGGCCAACTCAAAATGTTTCCAGACAAAATCTCCGAACCTAACAAATGTACATGACAGGCTATTTATCGCCTGATTTTTAACCAAACCTACACGACTCACGGCCGATCAGTACCGTGATGGCAATTACTGCCACGGGTAGTTGTTACCCTGTCCCGATACGAAAATCGGACAACCTGCGAAAATCCTGATGTTTACGGCGTGCCTGTCCATTTGGGAGCGGCGCGTCCGGCGGTTGTCCGTCTTGTATGAGGGCGTGTGTATGAAGTTTGGTTATCTGACGCTGACTTTGGCAGCGAGCACCGCCTCCCTGCAGGCGCAACGAGTTCCGACGGTCGGGGGTCAGCTCCAGCAGATCCCGCCGGCACCGATGACCTCCCGGGACGATCCGGGCCTGGAGGTCGCTGTTCCCGCCAAACCCGCAGCGGCCGATCCGACGGGCGTCCGCATCCGCGTCGCGCAGCTGCGTATCAGCGGGCAGACGCTGTACGACGAAGCAACCCTGGTCCGCGCGAGCGGTATCACGACCGGGTCAGACCTCAACCTTGCCGATCTTCGCGCCGCTGCGGCGCGCGTGGCTGCCTTCTACAAGGCGCGCGGCTATTTCCTCGCGCAAGCCTATCTGCCCGCGCAGGACGTGCAGGGCGGATCGGTGACGATTGCGGTCCTGGAGGGACGCTACGGCGCGATATCGGTCGACAATGCGACGAACCTCAATGCCGGAGTCCCGCGCCGCATCCTGCGCGGGATCGATACGGGGGATGTCGTCGCCGCCGCACCGCTCGAGCGTCGTCTGCTCCTCCTGTCCGATATTCCGGGGGTGGCGGTCCAGTCGACGCTCTCCCCCGGTACCGACTTCGGCGCATCCAACCTCAACGTCGCGATTGCACCGGGACGGCGCATCACCGGGGACGTGTCGGTCGATAACGCCGGCAACCGCTACACCGGCGCGTATCGCGGCGGCGGGTCGGTCAACCTCAACAATGCGACGGGGCTTGGCGACACGTTCGGTGTTCGGGTGCTCGCGTCGACCGAAGGCATGGCCTATGGGCGTGCATCGTGGCAGGTGCCGGTCGGCAACCTGACCGTCGGGGCGGCTTTTGCGCACTTCCGCTACGATCTCAGCCACGAATTCGAAAGCCTCGACGCGCACGGGACCGCCGACATTGCGGCGCTGTACGCAAGCTACCCGCTAATCCGCACCCGCGCGGCCAATCTCTATGCGGTCGGCGAACTCGATGCGAAATGGTATGACGATCGCATCGACCTGACCGATGCCCGCTCGTTCCGGATGAGCAAGACCGCAACGCTTGGCCTCAACGGCAACAGCCGCGATGGCCTGGGCGGGGGTGGCGTCAACGTCGCCTCGATCGGCTGGACGATCGGCAACCTCGACCTGCGCACCCCGCTCGATCGCGCCGCGGATGCCCTTGCGGCGCGCAGCGACGGGACGTTCAACAAGTTCAACTTCAGCGTTGCACGACTGCAAAGCGTGTCCGGACCGTTTTCGCTGTACGGTGCGGTGCGCGGACAAGTCGCGCTCGACAATCTCGATCCGTCGGAAAAGATGGAATTGGGCGGTGCTTATAACGTCCGCGCCTATCCCGAGGGCGAAGCGTTCGGTGACCAGGGCTATGTCGCGACCGCCGAAGCGCGGCTGACGCTAGACGACTGGACGCGCGGCGTTCCGGGGCAGTTCCAGCTGATCGGGTTCGTCGACACCGGCCACGTCCAATATGCCAAGAACAAGTGGTTTTCCGGTCGAAACCACCGGCAGCGCAGCGGCTACGGCGTCGGGCTGGCGTGGATGGGACCGCAGAACATCACGCTGCGCGGCACGTACGCGCGCAAGATCGGCGACATCGCGGCAACCTCCGCCCCCGATCGTGACGGCCAGTTCTGGTTCCAGGTCGCCAAGACCTTCTGACGCGCGCGCGTCCTCGCGGCGCCGTCTGCTCCTTCTTTCCGGGATATCGTTCATGACCACCATCGGACATGCATTCACCACACGCCACTGCCGCCAACGCCTGCTCGAGACGACGGGGCTTCGCGGGATCGTCCGCGCCACCCTACTCGGTTTCGCCGCCACCATCGGTCTAGCCGGACAGGCCCATGCGCAAACGCAACCGTTCCCGACCGGGGGCACCGTCACCGCGGGCAGTGCTGCCATCGCGACGGGTACGAACGCCGTCACCGTCACCCAGTCGAGCAACGCCGCCGCGATCAACTGGCAGAGTTTCGACATCGCTGCGGGCAACACCGTCACCTTCGTCCAGCCGAACAGCCACGCCGTCGCGCTCAACCGCGTTACCGGGCCGGATGCTTCGCAGATCCTCGGCAACCTGAACGCCAACGGCAAGGTGTTCCTGATCAACCCGAACGGCGTGCTGTTCGGCGTGGGGTCGCAAGTCAACGTCGCGGGGCTGGTCGCCTCGACGCTCAACGTCTCGGACGCGGACTTCATGGCGGGCCGATATGCCTTCAGCGGATCGGGCAAGGGCTCGGTGCTCAATCAGGGGACGATTACCGTCGGCGATGGCGGCTATGTCGCCTTGCTGGGCGGACACGTCGGCAATGACGGCACGATCAGCGCACGACTGGGTACGGTTGCGCTGGCGGGCGGGGAAGCAATTACGCTCGACGTCGCGGGCGACGGCCTGCTCAACGTCGTGGTCGACGCCGGAACCGTCGGCGCACTGGTCCGCAACGGCGGGTTGATCCGCGCGAACGGCGGGACCGTGCTGATGACCGCGCAAGGTACGGGCACGCTGCTCGGTACCGTCGTCAACAACAGCGGAGTCGTCGAGGCGCGCACGATCGACACGCGCGGCGGGACGATCAAGCTTCTCGGCGACATGCAGAACGGGTCGCTGGCGCTGACCGGAACGCTCGACGCGAGCGCACCCGACGGCGGCAATGGCGGCTTCATCGAAACGTCCGCCGCGACCGTGACCATCGCCGACTCTGCGCGGGTCACCACCGCGGCACCGTCGGGCACCACGGGGTTGTGGCTGATTGATCCGCAGGACTTCATCATCGGCGCGGGCGGCAATATTTCCGGATCGACGCTGTCGGCGTTGCTGGTGACCAACAGCGTCACGATCAGCACGCTGCCTACCGGAACGGTCACCACCCCGGGCACGCCACCGACGACCGAGATCGGCACGACCGCCCCCGGCAATGGCGACATCATCGTCAACGACGCGATCGCCTGGACGGCGACGCCCAGCACGACGACGCTTCGGCTCAACGCGGAACGCGACGTCGTCTTCAACAATTCGGTCTCGGCGACGAACGGCAACATCGTTGCCTGTTGCGGACGCGACGTCGTCGTCAACGCCGCGCTTACGACGACCAACGGCAGCATCCTGCTGAATGCCGGACGCAACGTGAACGTACTCGCCGCGATCACCACGACCGACGGCAACATCGCGCTATGTGCGGGGGTCGATGCGTTCATCGCGGCATCGATAACGCTGACGCGCGGCACCACCATTCCCGCGCAAAGCCTCGGGCTGGATCCGGGGTTGCTGATCATCGCGGGGGCTTCGGGCACGGGGCCCGGCGTAGGCGGCGGCACGCTGAGCTTCGCTCCGGGTACAGCGCCGGTCACCGTCACCGGTCCCAACGCGGCGGTGGCGATCAACTACAACCCAGTCTCCTATTCGGCACCGACCGACTATTCGGGGTTCTTCACGCTCAGCCTTGGCGCGTCGGTGACGCAACGGATGCTCGTCTTCCCCGGCAGCACCAAGGTTGCCGACGGCACCACCGCCACCACGCTCGCCGGGTTCAACGGCACGACGGTTACCGGCTTGCCGGACGGTATCACCCTGCTTGCAGGACCTGATTCCAGCGCGGTCTATGACAGTGCGGATGCCGGCAGCAACATCGGCATCACTTTCTCGGGCTATTCGCTGGGGGGTGCCAATGCCGCGCAATATGCGCTTGCAGGATCGTGCTGCGTTTCGACGTTCCGGACATCGGGAACGATCACGCCGGCCGCGGTGGTAGTCCCGCCGGTCGAAACGCCGCCCGTCGTCGTCGTTCCGCCGGTGGAGGAGACGCCTCCCGTCATCGTGGTCCCGCCGGTCGTCGAAACACCACCCGTCGTTGTCGTCCCCCCGGTGGTCGAAACCCCGCCCATCGTTGTAGTCCCCCCGGTCGTCGAAACCCCACCCGTCACCGCCGTCCCGCCGGTCACCGAGACGCCGCCGTTCAATGTACCGTTGATCCCGGTCATACCCGGCCGCCCGACTGCACCGCCGATCCTGCTCCAGCCGGTCCAGCCGCCCCTTCGCCCGTACGTACCGTTCATACCGCCCGTCATCATCCCCCCGCTCCTGCCGCCGACGTTGGAGACGTTGTCGCCGCCGATCCCCGTCGCGCCGCCGCAACCCACCGCGCCGCTGCCTGCACCGCCCGCACCGCGGCCGACCGTCGTTCTGCCACCCAAGCAGGCCCGCAACTGACGTGCATTGGGGTCGATCGCATCGCGTCGGCACGTACGTCGCGCTGCTGCTCGCCGTAACGGCGGGCAGCGCCGAAGGAGAGCAAATTTCCGTTCCCGTCGGGACGAATGCGATCCAAGCGCTCGCCGTGCAGATCGTCGCGTCCGGGGATACGCATGGCCGCCCCTTTCTGATCGTCGACAAGGTGGCGGCGCGGGTGGTCGCGTACGACGCGGACGGAACCGTGCGCGGCGGCACGCCCGCGCTGCTCGGGGCGGCGCGTGGCGACGTGCCGCCGGCAGGCATCGGATCGCGGACCCTCGCGCAGATCGGCCCGGCCGACCGCATCACCCAAGCGGGCCGGTTCGATGCCCGGATCGGACGGGACCTGCACGAAGACGTGCTGTGGATCGACTATGACACCGGCCTGTCGCTGCACCGCGTCGTCACGACGAGCCGCATCGAGCACCGCCTGACGCGGCTTGCGACACCCACGCCCGACGACAATCGCGTGTCGTTCGGCTGCATCAACGTTCCGCGTATCTTCTACGAGACCGTCGTCGCGCCATTGTTCAGGCCAGCCGACGGGATCGTCTACATCCTGCCCGAGCAGCATACCCCCGACGAAACCTTCCCGACCCTTCGATCGCCACCCGCACCCCGCAGCTGACTGGCACTTTCGGGACGACCCCGGTATCGGGTTCCTGCCGCAACCAACCCGGACAGAACACCGCCACCATGCCCGCCCGTATCAAGATCTTCTTCGATGGCGGTTGCCAACCGAACCCGGGGCGGATGGAGATTGCGGTCGTTGCGCGGGGGCAGACGCGCATCCACCGCGATCTTGGAGAAGGATCGAGCATGACGGCGGAATGGCTGGCGCTCATAGCGGCCGAGCAGCTCGCCCGCGATTTGGATCTTGCCCGTGGTGCCTATGTCCTGCTCGGAGACGCCGCCGCCGTCATCGCGCAGGCTTCGGATGCGCACCGCTGCCGCGGCCCATCCGCCGAGCATCGCGCTGCCCTGCTGGCGCTGGCGGGCGGCACCCTGCCCCCGATCCGCTACGTCCGACGCACGCAGAACCTCGCAGGCATCGCGCTCGCGCGGTTTCATGCGCGGTGACGATGGTCGATACGCTCTACACCTTCCGCCGTTGCCCCTATGCGATGCGGGCGCGGCTCGCGCTTGCGGTGAGCGGCGTCCGGGTCGAAGTGCGGGAGATCAGGCTTCGCGCGAAGCCGGAGGCGATGCTTGCGGCCTCCTCCAAGGGGACCGTACCTGTGCTCCTCCTCGCCGGAGGTGGCGTGATCGACCAGAGCATCGATATCATGCGGTGGGCATTACACCGGCACGATCCCGAAGCCTGGCTCGATGGCGACGATACGGCGCTAATTGCGGACTGCGACGACCGGTTCAAACACCATCTCGACCGCACCAAATACCCCGAACGCCACGCGTCCGATCCCGTCGCGCACCGCATCGCCGCGGTCGAATGGCTCGGTCTGCTGGAGCAGCGTCTGGCGGGGCACGATAACCTCTGCGGGACCCGGCGTTCCCTGACGGACGCTGCGATCATGCCGTTCGTCCGGCAATTCGCCGCGATCGACCCCGACTGGTTCGCGCAACAGCCCTTACCGCGGGTACAGGACTGGCTCGCGCGCCACCTGCAATCGGCGCTGTTCGAGACCGTCATGGTCCGTTTCGATCCGTGGTCGCCCAACGACGTCCCGATCCACTGGCCGTGATCCACCGCTCAGGCTTTGCGCTATTGCCCCGTCCTGTGTAGCGGCACGCGCATGTCCGATCCGCGTTCCTCCCCCGCCCCCTTCACGCTAGGCCTCGATTTCGGGACGACCAACTCGGTCGCCGCGATCGCGCGTGGCGGTGTGTCCGACCTGCTCTCGCTCGAGGCACCTGACGGACCGGATGCCGCCTTCCGGTCCGCCCTGTGCTTCTGGGAAGACGATACCGTCAAAGGCGGGATCGCCGCGGAAGCCGGACCGTGGGCGATCGCCGAATATCTGGAATATCCGCAAGGCAGCCGTTTCCTGCAATCGTTCAAGTCGGTGGCGGCCAACCCGACGTTCGAGCACGCGACGATCTTCGATCGGCGGTATCGCTTCGAGGATCTCGGCCAGACGTTCCTCGACAAGATGGCGGCGCGGTCGAACGGGATGCTGGAGCGCGCGTCGCGGATCGTGGTCGGGCGTCCGGTCGAATATGCCGGGCACCGCCCCGACGCGGCGCTGGCGCGGCAACGCTATGACCTGATGTTCGGCAAGCTCGGCGCGGAAGTGCATTACGTCTACGAACCGCTCGGCGCGGCGTTCAGCTATGCGTCGCGGATCAGTGATCCTGCGACGATCCTCGTGGCGGATTTTGGTGGCGGGACGAGCGACTTTTCGGTCGTGCGGATTGAAGCACCCGGCGCGGCGCGGCGCTGTGTACCGCTCGGCCATGCCGGCGTCGGGATCGCGGGCGATCGGTTCGACGCACGAATCGTCGAACAGCTCGTCATGCCGTTGCTCGGCGAAGGCGGTTCGTATCGCTCGTTCGACAAGATCCTCGAAATCCCACGCGGCTATTTCGCCGATTTCGCGGACTGGTCGCGGCTTGCGCTGATGCGCAACCGCCGGACCATTGCGGAGCTAGAGAAGCTGCGTAAGTCGGCGCTCGACCCGGACGCGATCGGGCGGATGATCGCGGTGATCGAGGAAGAACTCGGGTTTCCACTGCACGAGGCGGTCGGGCGCGTGAAACGCGACCTTTCGCGCAACGAACACGCGCATTTCCACTTCGAGGGCGGGGGCTTGTCGATCGAGGCAGATGTCACCCGCGCGCAATTCGAAACGTGGATCGCCCCCGATATTGCGCGGATCGAAACCGCGGTCGATCACGTGCTCGAAATGTCGGCGACCACCGCGGCCACCATCGACCGCGTGTTCCTCACCGGCGGCTCGTCATTGACGCCGCGCGTGCGGCGCATGTTCACCGAGCGCTTCGGCGATGATCGCATCGCAAGCGGTGGTGAGCTGACGTCGATCGCGCATGGCCTCGCGCTGATCGGGGAACAGGACGATCTGGCGGCCTGGGCCGCCTGACGCATCAATAGGGCGGATCGCGCCGCTCGCGTTGCGCGCGGGCGGCTTCGGTCCACCAGACGAGATCGTCGGCAAACCGCGGGAACGCCTTGGCGGCGGCTGCACCGCCCTCCCCAACCGGATTACCCTCGGCATCGAACGCCTTGCCGATCCCGCCGACCGCGAGCGGGGTCGAGGTAACGACCATGCCCATTTCCGACAGGATCCCGTGCCATGCCGTCGCCGAACGCGCACCCGCCAGGCGCCCCGCCGAATAGCTCGCGATCGCCGCCGGACGCCAATACCATTCCTCGAGGAAATGGTCGGTGAGGTTCTTGAGACCCGGCTGGACGCTCCAGTTATACTCCCCCGCGACGAACACGAACGCATCCGCCGCACGGATCTTGGCCGCGAGTGCCTCCATCGCCGCGGGTGCGGTCCCGGTCGGATATTCCTTGTACATGCGATCGAGCATCGGAAGGTCGACCGCCTTTGCATCGATGAGTTCGGGGCTCGCGCCACGCGCACGGAACGCCGTCACGAGGTACTCAGCCAGGCGAATGCCCAGGCGATCCGACCGGTAGGAGCCGTAGAAGATCAGGATGCGGTCGCTCATACGTCAGTTCTCCGGGAAACATCGCTACACATACAAAACGCGCGGGTGTCGTCACACCGCGCGCGTCCGTACCCGGCTTTCGCCGATCCGTTACAGTATCATCAGAAAGCCGCTGAGATCGAGAACAGGATTTTCCCGTTTGCGATCGATTCGCCGTTCTTGGTCCGCGAGAAGTTCGGCTGCAGGTAAGCGGCCTCGCGGTTGCTGATGTCGGTATCGACATAGGCCGCACCGAAGGTCAGCGGCCCGACGACGTAGTCGAGTCCCACCAGCCAGTCCCAATATTCGCCCGTCGGGGTCACGCTCGTACCGTTTGGCCCAAGGCCGGGATTGCCCTTGGAATATCCGATGTGCGCCTTGGCCGTCATCTTGGTGGTGGGAATGCCGACACTCGTATCGCCCCACAGGTACAGATTGTCCTGGCTCTGGCCACGGCTTTCCGGCGTATTGGAGAAGTTGCCCAGCGCCCGCTGCTTGGGCGCATAGGCGACGCCGGCCAGCAACGTTGCCGGACCGAGCGTCCCGCTCACCTTGGCATAGGGTTCGGCAAAGTCGGTATTGGCTGCGCCACCCGGGTACATGTACCAGGTGAGTCCGACATCGACCGTGCCGTTGCCGATCGTGCGTTTGTAGCCGCCAATCAGATCCAGTTCGATATTGGCGCCGCCGAACGTGCCCCAGCCGGACAGGTTCGATCCCCAGAAGCCGCCGTAAAAGCCGCTCTCATGCGTGATCGTGACGCCGCCCTGGACGGCAATCTCTTCATCAGATTGGGAAACGCCGCGGAAACGATAGTCCGATACCAAGGCAACATTGCCGGTGACCGTCACCGGCGGAGGTGGCGCGGTTTCCTGCGCGGCAACCGGAACGGCGGCGAGACACAGCGTTGAGGCAATACAATAGCGCAACATGGGATACCCTTCTGATCCAAGGAAAGGTTCCCGCCTGGGGCCGAGCTGCCGCCCCTCTCACTGCCCGAAGGCAGTGGTGGACGGTCGACTCGTACCAGCATCCTCTATCAGCCACTTCCTCAATGACACATTGCTACTCTGTAACAAAGTATTGCTGAGAGGTGGGGTCGTTAGGCCATCATCGCTGCCAGCTTGGGAGACGCGCCAGTGAGTTCGACCGGGTTGCCGCCTGCACGACGCCGCGACATGAACTCCTTGAGCAATTCGGCACAGGTATGGTCGACCTTGGTCAGCCCGGATACGTCCATCCGCACGATCCCGTGATCGGGCCCGCGCAACGGAAGCGATTCCAGCGTGTCCGACAGTTTGGGCAGCGTCACGAAGGTCGCGCTGCCCGACAAGGCCATGTCGGTCCCGTTCGTGCCCGCCGTCCGGTCGACATTGAGGCCAAGCCGACGCGCATGGGGCAAGAGCTCCAGCACCGATAGCGCGATACCAATCAACACGCCGGTCAACAGGTCCTGCGTCACCACGGTGACGAGCGTTACGAACCAGATCAACGCGGGGAGCACGCCGTAGCTGTGGAACAGATGCTTGACGTGCGCCAGGCTGACCAGACGGACGCCGGTGATCACCAGCACCGCGCCGAGCGCCGCCATCGGGATCTCGCGCAGCAACCACGGCAGCAACGCAACGAAGCCGAGGATCCAGACCCCGTGCAGCATCGTCGAGAGACGCGATGTCGCCCCCGCCTGGACGTTCGCCGAACTGCGGACAATCACGCCCGTCATCGGCAGGGCCCCTGCGACGCCACAAAGCAGGTTGCCGATGCCCTGTGCCCGCAATTCCTTGTTATAGTCGGTGCGCACACCGTCATGCATCCGGTCGACCGCCGCCGCCGACAGCAGCGTTTCCGCGCTGGCGATGAACGCAATCGCGATCGCCGCGACGATGATCGAAGGATCGACCCATTTGGCAAGGAATTCGGGTCCCGGCAGCGCGATCGCCGAGACGATCGACTGCGGGACGTCAACGCGGTTGATCTGCAGCCCGAGCGCGAACGCGGTCAGCGTTCCGATTAGCACGCCGATCAGCGCGGCAGGCACCTGCTTCAGCGCAGCGGGACGAAAACGTTCCCAACCGAGCATGACGAGGATCGTCAGCACGCTGATCATGAACGCATGTTCGACGTTGGAGACGTTGAGCGGCGACAGACCCATCAACCGTTCGGGCGCTGCCACAAGGTTCTGCAACCCGCTCGGCAACGGCCGCGCATCAAACAGGACGTGGAACTGGCCGACGACGATCAGCACGCCGATGCCGGCCAACATGCCGTGCACGACAGCCGGCGAGATCGCGCGGAACCATCCGCCGAGTTTGGCGATGCCGGCGATCAGCTGGATCAGCCCGGCAAGAATGAGGATCGGACCAAGCGCCGAAAGACCCTTGTCGCGGACGAGCTCGAACACGACAACGGCAAGCCCCGCTGCCGGTCCGGAGACCTGCAACGGGGAGCCTGAAAACGCACCGACGACAATGCCGCCGATAATACCGGTGATCAGCCCCTTTTCCGGCGGAACGCCGGAAGCGACCGCGATGCCCATACAGAGCGGCATCGCCACGAGAAACACGACGATCGACGCCGTGAAATCGCGCGTTGCCACCGCCATCGTGGGGAGCTTCACACCGAATTTGGTCATTCCGCAGCCTCCAGAAGAGGCTCACCAGCGGCAAACCGCTTCTGTGCAGCCAAGGCGACCGGCATCGGGTTGCCTTCACTGATCTCTTCGAAACGACCACTCACACCATCAAGTGCCAGCACGACACCGTTGTGGATGTCGAAGAACCAGCCATGCAACGCGATCTCGCCGCGCGCGATCCCCGATGCGACCGACGGATGCGTCCGCAGATGCGCGAGCTGCACCACGACGTTCTCGAGCGCGGCGGCACGTGCCTGCTCCGGTCCCGACAATTCCGAGTAACCGTCGCGAACGACGCTGAACGCGGCATCGCTGTGGCGCAGCCAGGCGGCGACGTTGGGCATGGTTTCGAGCGAACCCGGCTTCATCAGCGCCTTCATCGCGCCGCAGTCGGAGTGACCGCAGATGATAATGTCGCGCACGCCAAGCACCATCACCGCGAATTCGACCGTCGAGGTCACGCCGCCATTGGCGTTGCTGAACGGCGGGACGATGTTGCCCGCGTTACGGCAGACGAACAGGTCGCCCGGTGCGGCCTGGAGGATTTCCTCAGGGACGACCCGCGAATCCGAGCATGAGATGATCAGCGCCTTGGGGCTTTGCCCATTGGCAGCGAGATTCTGGTAGAGCGCGCTCCTCTGTGGAAAAACGTTCTTCTGAAAGTCGAAGACGCGACCGATGAGCTCGTTCATGCACTGTGCTCCTGCTGTTGGCTCCGCAATATGGATTTCGCGGATTTCACAGGAAACGGTACGGGTGGCGCCTTGCTGCAACGCGGCACGTTTGTAAAAAAGGATTGCCGTTCAAAGGCAAACCCGTGGCACGATCCCGGTCCTGTCAGCGTGTGCGTGGCAGCTGGATCTCGGCGCGCAACCCGCCCTCAAGACGGTTGCTGAGGGTGAGGTTGCCCTTCTCGAGCTCGACCGCGCGGCACACGATCGCCAGGCCCAGCCCGAGCCCCAGCGTATCGCGCCGCCGGGCGGTATCGAGCCGGACGAACGGTTCGAGCACGCTGCGCAGCTGTTCTTCGGGAATGCCGGGACCGTCGTCCTCGACCCGCACGATCACCGCATCGGGTTCGAGACTGAGCGCGATCGTAACGTGCTCGCCATGATGCAGTCCGTTCTCGACCAGGTTCGACAGCGCCCGCTTGACGCCGAGCTGCCGGAAGACATGCTCGAGATGATCGGGTCCGACATAGGTCACCGCGCGCCCGTGGTCGGCGGCGTCGTCAGCGAGCGTGGCGCACAGCACACCCAGATCCGCGAGCACAGGCTTCTCCGGATCGTCCTCGCCGCCGAGGAACGCGAGGAGCGATCCGACCATCGCGTCCATCTCCGCCACGTCCTCGAGGATCTCGTCGCGGACCGGTTCGGTGGGAATGCTTTCCGCGCGCAAGCGCAACCGCGCGAGCGGGGTCCGGATATCGTGGCCGACCGCTGCCAGCGCCTGCGTGCGATCAGTGATGAGTTGCTGGATGCGCGCCTGCATCCTGTTGAACGCGGTGATCACGCGGCGGACCTCGGTCGGCCCCTCCTCCGCAAGCGGCGCGGCTTCGGCGGTCCCGAACCGATCCGCCGCACTTGCGAGCAGCCGCATCGGTCGCAACGTCCGCCCGATCAGCCCGCCGCCAAGCGCCATCACGACGCCGGCGATCCCGAGTGCGATCAGGATGCGATTGCGCGACTGGTCGAGGCTGTCGATCGCCTCGGCCGTGCGGAAATAGAGCCAGCTGCCATCGGGCAACCCCGCCGCGCCCGAGACGTAGGAGCCCGTCACCGCAGGCTCGAGCCGCATCCGCAGCGGCGAGGACTGGAGCACCGGCTCCCAGGCAAGCACCTTGGCGCGCATTTCGGACAAGGCCGGGTCGCTCGGCGGTGGCGCTTCGGTGTGCCACGCCATCGCATAATGCGCGGTAGAGACCGAACGCGCCATCGCCTCCCGCCCGGAGCGCGGATGGTCCGCCATCAACCGCCGCGCGATGACCAGATGTTCGGCGAGCCGTCGCCCCTCGTCGTCGCGGACCGAGAACTGGCTCGCGCGCTCGTACAACACGGTACTCATGCCGAACTCGACCAGGGTCGCGAACAGCAGGATCGCGACGACCCGCCCGATCAGCCCGAGCGAGGGTCGCGTGAACGTCATTACGACCGCTCGACGGTCGCGTTGAACATGTAGCCGACGCCGCGCACCGTCACGATCGGCGGCGGCTGATCACCCACCGACAGCTTGCGCCGCAACCGGCTGACCAGCACGTCGACGCTGCGATCGGTGCTGTCGCCCATCCGGGTGCGCGACAATTCGATCAGCCGCTCGCGCGCGATCACGCGACCGGCATGGTCGAGCAGGCTGGTCAGCAGGTCGAATTCCGCCCCCGTCAGATCGACCACCGCACCGCTGGGCGCGCGCAATTCGCGGCGCGGCAGGTTCACTGTCCAGCCGTCGAACGCGATGAGCCCCTGCTCGCGATCCTTCATCTCGCGCGGCGCATCGACCCGGCGCAGCACCGCCCGGATCCGCGCGGTCAGTTCGCGCGTGCCGAACGGCTTGGCGAGATAATCGTCCGCGCCGAGTTCGAGCCCGACCACCCGGTCGGTCTCGCTGCCGCGCGCACTGACGAAGATGATCGGCACGTTGCTTTGCTGGCGCAGCTTGCGGCACAGCTCGATCCCGTCGGTGCCGGGCAGCATGATGTCGAGCAGAACCAGATCGACCGGCCCCGCCTCCATCGCTAGCCACATCTCGGGCGCGGAAGCCGCGGGTCTGACGAGATAGCCATGCTCTTGCAACGCGCGGGTGGTCAGCGTGCGCAGAGCGGGGTCGTCTTCGACCAGCACGATCGTGGGGGGAGTTGTCATAAGCAGCACGTCTAACCTTAGGGGTTGGAAGGGCTTCGGTACGGATGCCAGCCTGCGCGGTCAACGCGCCGGCACAGCGTGCCGTAAGGGCGCCGCAAGAGCAACGTTTCATCACAGTCTGGCGAAAGGCGGGAAAATGACGCGTCGTATATGATGCTCAACTAACTCTATCGGAGGCTGCATTCATGCTACGCACCGCATTCACGGTCGCCATCGTCCCCGCACTCGCTCTGGTTGCAGCCCCGGCTTCCGCTGGCGGCGCGAGCATGAGCCGCGCCGAGCAGGCCGCCTTTGCGCGCTGCCAGCTTCGCCAACCCCATATGCAGTCCGGCAAGGGCTTGATCTTCCAGCCGCAGAATTGCCGCCAGATCGCCCGCATCGAGACTGCCCAGTATTCGCCGAAGCTACCCCTGGCTTCGCGCGGAGTCGGGATCGACTGAGCGACGCTCAGCGACCCAATGGACCGCCGGCCCCCCACCCTGATCTTCGGCGGTCCACCATACACTTGAAAGCCCCGGGAAACCGGGGCTTTTTTTTGGCGTGGTGATACCGGGCACACGGCGCAGGCTGCGTAACTCTACGGATGGCGATCGCTGCAGGGCGGCGCGTAAACCTAGTACATCCACGGCGTTACCGGAGATTTGCGATGGTCCAGTTCAACAGCACGGCGCATCCCCTCCGGCACGTCGTCATCCTTGGCCACCCCGCCGAGAACAGCTTCAATCATGCAATCGCAGACCAATATTGCACCGCGGTGCGCGCGTGCGGGCAGGAAGCGGTCCTGCGCGACCTGTACGCGCTCGATTTCGATCCGCGGCTGCGCGCGACCCACCGTCCCGGCGCGATCGGCAATCACCTGACCAGCGACGTATCGCGCGAACTGGGGTTCCTGCGCGAGGCGGATGTCGTAGTCTTCGTCTATCCCTTGTGGTTCGGCATGCCGCCCGCGATCATCAAGGGCTATGTCGACCGCGTGCTGGGGGCCGCACTGACCCCGGATTCGATCGTGCGGAATATTCCCGATGCCGTCCTCGACGGTCGGACCTTCGCGACCTTCTCGACCTCGGCCACAACGCGCGCCTGGCTCGAGGAACAGGGCCAGTGGGTAGCGCTGCAGCACGCGTTCGATCGCTACCTGTTGTCGATCTTCGGGATGCAGGACGGCGGGCATACGCATTTCGAGGCAGTCGTCGAGCATCTCGATCCGCAATATGCGCGTGAAATGCTGGACAGGGTGGAGCAATCCGCGCGCAAACTGTGCAGCACGCTCTCCGCCGCGCGCCATGCGCTTACCGCACGGGAAGCGATGGGGGCCTTCGCGATCCCGGAATAACCGTTCGCGCAAAGGTGACGCCGTGGTATCGAACTTCCGTTTGCCGCTGGTCTGCCATCAGGCTCGAACACTATCAGCGCGAGAGTGCCGTCATCCTGTCGAAGCCGATTCAGGCAGTTAGTGTCGTCTTAAGAGTCGCGATCTAGACCAAGCCGATGCGATCGGCTCGAAGGGACAGGCGGGAATCAGGGAGTGACGCCCCCCTTCCGAGCTATCGAAGCCATTTCGTCTACCCGTTATGCGCCGCCTTGGCGGCTGCCGGCATCATCATGGTCACGTTGCTGATCTGGTTGACGGTCCAGTCTGACAGGCAAGAAGCCGTCCGGGAAACGGAACTGGCGAAGCTGGTCATCTCGAACCGCCTCGACTTCATGGTCCGCAACCAGAGCGATTACGCAACATGGGATGATGCCGTCGCCAAGCTGGTGCTGACGATGGATCGCGACTGGGCCAACGACAACATTGGCCCCTACCTGTTTCACACCCAGGGCTACGAACACAGCTTCGTCATCGATGCCCATGATCAAGCGATTTATGCCAGTGATCGTGATCATGCGGCCAGGCTGGACCCGTTCACCCTGATGGGCCCAACGCTCAAACAGGTGATAGGGGAATTGAGGAAGACGCCGACGGGCGAGGATCATCGTATCCGCGGTTTGATCCGCATCGGTAACCAACCTGCCGTCTTCAGCATTGCCGCGATCATCCCCGATCCGGGCAAGGTCAAGCTGCCTGCCGGTCCTGCGTCATACCTCCTGTTTATCGACGTGCTGACGCAGGATCAGATCGCCTCCCTCGGTGCCGATCGTCGCCTTGAGCAGATGCGCTTTCTCCCTTCCGGCACGCAGGAAGACAGCCGCCTGGGTAAAGTTGAACTCAGGGGGTACGATGGTGCGTTCATCGGCGAGCTGGTCTGGACCCGCCAGCTTCCCGGAACCGCGTTGCGTGACATCGCCTTGCCGATCCTGCTGCTGATCATGGTGGTACTGGGCCTGATCGGTGCGCGTATTCTGCGGCATTGTCGTCGTGCCATCCAGCAGACCAATGCAGCAATGCTGAGGTCCGCCGCGGATGCAGATGACGCGCGAAACGCGCTCGACGCGCTCACCCTCGCCCGTGCTGAAGCGGCAGACGCGGACGCTGCGGCCCGTGTGCGTCTGGAGACAACCGTCGGCGAAGTCCGACGGGACAATGCTGAACTGAACGAGCGGCTGAAGGCCGCCAGACAGGCAGCATTGATTGATGCCAGAATGCGGCTCGAGCAACGGCTCGGACCTGCCATCAAGACAATCCGGCACCAGGGGCGGGTATTGGAAACCGCTTCGAAACGGGTGCGGGATCAAGCCGGCGGGCTTCAGGAGCTGGTAACCGTCGCCACCAGCGCGGCAGCGCAGACCGATCTGCACATGACCGAACTGGTACCCAAGGCGGTTGCGTTCGCCGAGGCAGGACAAGAGATCCAGCATAAGACCGGCTTCGCGCTGAGCGAAGTAAAGCGCGCGAGTTGCGACGGCCAGCAAGTGGGTGCCAGTGTTGCCGCTCTGGCCAAGGCATTGGGTGAGATCGAAACCGTCGTCGATGCCATCGATCGCGTCTCGAAGCAGACGAACCTGCTGGCGCTCAATGCCAGCATCGAAGCGGCCCGGTCGGGCATGGCAGGCGCCGGTTTTGCGGTTGTCGCCAACGAGGTGAAGGCACTCGCCAATCATACGGCCGAGCTGACACGCCAGGTCGCCGGACAACTCGATGAGCTTCGTGTGCAGACGGTCACCACTTCGACCTCGGTCGACACGATCGTGGCGGCCCTCGGCCGAACAGAAGCGGCCTCCGGTGTGATCGCGACGGCGGTCCATCGTCAGGTCGATGGTGTCTTGATGATCCGTGGTGGCATTGAGGCAGTCGCTGACGAAAGCAGGGCCACTGCCGCGGCGGTTACCAACGCGAGCTCGGCAATCGCAATTGGGAATGCTGCCGCTGACCAGATGGACGCAGCCGTTACCGATCTGTCCAGCACCCTTTCCGACCTCGGTGACGACATCAACCGCTTCCTCCGTCAACTGGAGGCGGCCTGATGCTCGACGCCAGACCTGCGCTCGTCGCGTCTTTCGCACCCACGCCGGGCACCGCGGAATCCGCGGAGGCATCCGGTCCCCGCCCGAACCGGAACCCGGATGCCATTCCCGATGGCAAGGCGACGAACGACACCAAGATCAACATCAGCGTGAACGCTTCGGTGGTAAGCGATTACCGCTTTCGAGGGGTTACCCAATCGGCAGGCCGTGCAGCCGTGCAGGGATCCGTAGAAGTCGCCAGCCCCGTCGGTTTGTATGCCGGTACATGGGGATCGAGCATTGCCGCGTATGAGGGTGCGCACGCCGAACTCGACTTCTACGGGGGTTACCGCGCGAACGTGTCCAGCATCGATCTCGACATCGGTGTCATTTCCTATCTGTACCCGGGTGCGAACGGGGTCAGCAGTGCGGAGGTGTACCTGGCCGGTGTCAAGGACGTGGGCGATGCGACCCTGAAGTTGGGGATCAGTTACACGCCCCATCAGGACGCGCTTGGCCCCGGCAATGGCGTGTACATGTTTGCCGAAGCCGAGAAGCCATTGCCAGGACTACCCCTCAAGGTGCGAAGCCATATTGGTCGCGAAACGGGCGTGAACACGGTGACCGGCACCCCCAAGCTGGACTGGTTACTGGGCGCCGACGCCCGCACCGGCCCGGCCACGATCTCGCTTGCATGGGTCGATGCGCGTTACCGCGGACGCAATAGCCAGGATCATCACGGCGGAAGCGTCGTCGCAGCCGTGGCTTTCGATTTCTGACCCCGCGAGGATTGCTCGGGGTGCGCGGCACTCAAGATACACACCACGATGCCTGACGCAGGCTGTAGTTATCAGCGCCAACTGCCACGGTCTGTCAGCGCCGAATGGCGCGATATACGTCACAGTTTGGTGGAAACCGGACCGTCGGCTTTCGGGTGCGAGACAGGCGATAGCTGCCGTCCGAGGGAAGTACAGTACGCGCTCCTATTTGGCTGAGGACAATGTGATTTTACTTCCCTGAACTTCCCAAACTCGCTTGTCCGGCGTGGCAACGAACACGGGCATGCGAAGGCTATAAGACGCAAAAACATGTATTTCGGTAGGTACCGGGTCGAGAAGGTGATTGACCATGAACCCAACCGGCTTTGCCCCAGCCGGCAGTTTCGGAACCGTTAAGCTGAGACAACTGACGCTGTATGGGCGAGAAGCTAAGACTGTCCCATCCGGCGCAACAATCACACGATAGTTTCCACCCATTGGATACGTCCCCGCATCTTGCTGAGCCGACAAGAGGTAGACCGCAACAGGGTCGCCGTTGCGCGATGGCACCACAACTGTATTGAACGGAAGTGGGGTACATGGCTTGTACGATCGCTCGCGAGCCCTCTCCGCCGCGACATCGCGAGCCCGCGCGAGAGCGACTTGATTAGCGGTTAGAGCAACGGATGTCGCGAACAGTTCCTTGCGCACGACCTTCCCCTCGCGCACATCTGCCACAAAGAATGCTTGGGCAGCCGCCGCACTCCCGCGATAATAAGTGACACGCAGCGTCTGAACATCAGCCGGCTCAACGATATACCCGCCGATGCCGCCCAGTTGATCCTTGGGAACGGTAGCGGTCAACGCGTCAGAACTTACCCATGCCGCCCGATCGAACGTATAGATTAATCGTCCAAGGCTGGCTGCTTCGATGAGACGCTGTTCGTTGGAAGAGATGCTCGGCGCCGTGTCGGGAGCCGGTAAGGCAGGTGGCGTGGCGATAGGCCCCTGAATGCTCACCGTCGACATCAATGCGACAATCACCCTAAACATAGTGTTCCCCTCTGAATGCCAAGAGGCTGAACGAACGCCCGCTAAGAGGCAATGGCCAAGCCAGCCTGTCGCGCAGTAAGCTGGCACCCAGCGTCGACCTGCTGCCACTTCGATCCTGATGGAAAACTTTTGATGTTTGCATCAAGAGCGACCGGGTTTGTGGTCAGCAGACCGACCGCTTTTGTGCCTCAAGATAGGAATTGGCACCAGATGGCCGCGTGAACCACATCCGATTTTGGCAGCGGTAGGTTACACAGTTTCCAACGCTCTTCGATGCAATATCCTGTCGAGTTCGTAACGAGGCGGGAAGTTAGGCGAACGTCATCGAAATGGCGTCGATGCTGGCGGGGGCGGTGCCGGTTCTGGTATGACGGTGCATGCCCAGCTTGGGCAACCGCCCGTCTCATACTGAATACTGACGATGGCATGCGGCCGGATCGACCTTCTTCCTGCGTACTCAGATTGGACGCGAAAGAAGTTCGATAGTTTAAGGGCGATGTTTCGCGCTTCTCTCGAACTAGGGGTATCGTCAACGACCTTACATTTGGCCAGGCGATCCCTTACAACCGCACAGTCCAGCATTACGCTCCAAGTTTCGGTAAGCATTTTAACACTGTCAAAACCCTTTATTGATTCGGAAACCTTGAAACGTAGACTAGGACCTAACTGGCGCGTATTTGACCGGCATCCTTCGCCATTGCAAGACCACCCAATCGCATAAAAGCTTCGGTTTTGAACGGTTTCGGACACGTCGTCAGCATGAGGGGTTGAGGCCGCCACAGCCGCGAGTACTAGAGACGTGATCATTGTGACGATCCTCGAAGACTGTCAGATCCTACGCGTCAGCAGGCGGCATATGCAAATGACCGGACAACGAAGTCTGACGCAAAGTATTCTATCTGCATCCGCGAATGGCCCGGATAGCAAAGTCGCGCTTGACGAATGTCCGTTATAGAGAGTCAGGATCGCCGGCCTGAACGGCAAGATGTGGGCGAAACAGAACAACCGCTCGCCAAACCTGCGCCTACAGAAACAGCTTGCGGACCGACAGGCGCACGGTCCGCCCCAACGGATTGAGATACCCCGGCTGATACGCGACCGGCGTCGTGCCGTTGGCATCGGTCACGCGCTGACGCGTGTCGAACAGGTTGTCGACCGACACCGCGACCCGCATCCCGCGCATCCACGGGTGCGCCTTGACCAGATCGAGCCGCTGCCCGAGATCGCCGAACAACCGCACGCCGACCGTCCCCAGCCCCGAGAAGCGCAGCGATTGCGGATTGCCGATCGTCCCGCCGTTGACGTCGGTCGCGCTCTGCCAGTTGGCCGAGAAGCGCAGGCCGATACCGTTGTTGTTATAGCCCGCCTGCCCCTCCAGCTCGTGCCGCGGCTGCCCGCCGCTCGATCCGATCGCGTCGCCGTTGAGCAAGTCGAGCGCGGGGCCGTTCTGCTGCACCAGCACGCGGTTGGTGAAGTGCCAAGTGTGATACAGAGCGAACTGCAACCGCCCGCCGGCATTGCCACGCCCCCCGAAGCCCCGACCACCGCCGCCGCCGCCGCCGCCGGGACCACCCCCGCCTCCAGGCCCACCCCGACCAGCACCCGCGCCAGGGCCACCCGGCCCGCCCTGCTGATCCGGCCGCGCACCGCCCGGCGGGCGCAACCCGGCGAACGGGTTGGGTCCGGTGCCTGCGCGAAACGCCTCGATCTGCTTCTGGATCTTCGATTTCAGCGGCGCCGAGAAGTTCACACCCCAGCGCAGCTCCGACCGGCTTGTCTCTGCGAAGTTTATTGGCCGTGTATCAAGGCGTTGCAAAACACCTCCGGTATCGCGTGTGAAGCGATCCGGGAACGCTTCCTCGATCGCGGCGGTCGCGGTCGGGAAGGCGACGATCGGGTTTTCGACCCGCGCCTGAACGTAATTGGCGGACAGCGCGAATTGCTTGGCGCTCCACGGCTTGAGCGTCACCCCCACCTTGACCGTGTGGCTGCTGCTCGCGCGCAGATTGGGGTTGCCCCCCGACAAGGTCGTGACGACCGCATTCTGGCCGAGCACATAATCGAACACCGCGATATTGGGCGTCGTGATCTGCGGATTGCCGAGTTGCTGCGGCGTCGGCGCGCCGTCCTGATCGGTGACCGAGGCGATGATCCGCAGCGGCACCACCGGCGACCAGTTGACGCCATAGCCGATCGTCTTGAGCGTGCCGAAGTCGGAGAGATGGTCGAGCGAGAGATTGCCGTTGACCGACAAAGTACCGACCGCAGCGAGCACGTCCTTCGCCCGGCTGGTCAGGGGCACGTCGACGTTGAGCTGACCGTTGACTGTCTGGCGCGACACGTTTCCGCTCGACGTCAGCCCGGCGCGGAGCGAACGGCTGCTGAAGTCGGTAAGGTCGCCGCCGACCCGGACGCTGGTCGTCACTTCGCCCGCCGGGAGCCGCACCACGCTGCCGGTCAGCAACGCGTCGATCTGCGTCTCGTTCGACACCGAATAGCCGAAGTTCGACGGCAGCGGCCCGATCGCCCCCGGGGTGAGAACCCCGAACGGATTGGCGCTTGGATCGTTCGCGAACAGTCGCGCCTGGAACGCAGCGGTATCCAGCCCGGTATCGGTGAAGGTCTTCGCTTCATTATGGTCGTAGGCACCCGTGACCGACCATTGCCAACCGCCGAGCCCACCGTTGAGCACCGTGCCCAGATGCGTCGCCACGGTCGATCCATGCTGCGCGATCGGCAGATAGTCGCCGGTCAGCGCACGATCGACCACCACCGTGTTCGCAAAAGGCGAGAACGGATTGCCCGCGGGCAAGGTCAGCGCGACCGTCGGCAAACCGAGCATCGCGTCGCTGCTCGTTGTGCCCAGCGTCGCATTGACCGTCGCGGAAACCTTGCCGAAGGTGCGCGCATAGGTCGTGTTGGCATTGAACGTCCGCGTCTGCGGGAGCAAAGTGCGATACGGCGTCACGTCGGTCGTATTCGCCTTGCCGGCGGTGCCGACGAAATCGCCGAGCGTTGGGGTGGTGCCGGTCACGCCCGCGATCGTCGCGCCCCCCAGCGCCGGATCGATCGCCGCGCCGTTGACGCCGACGACATTGCCGCCGATCGCAAAAGGCGTCGGCGTCCGCACGATCCCGCGCTCGTCCTCGGTCAACGCGGCGGCACCCTGATATTGCAGATGCAGATTGAGCCGCCCGCCCTTGGCGATCTGGAGCAGGTCGAGTTCGGCCTGTGGCTGGTTACGCCCGCCTGCGGTCGCAACGCGATCGGCCAGTTCGACCGTCGCCGCCTTGAAGCGGCGGCGGAGCACGAAATTGACGACCTTCTGGTCCGCGCGATAGCCGTATTTGAGCGCGACTTCTTCGGGCAGGATGTCGACCCGCTGGATCGCCTCGGTCGGCAGGTCGCGGATCTCCTGGAACCCGGAAATGCGCTTGCCGTCGATCAGCACCACCGGCGCGCCGCCGCTGCCGCGGTCGCTGCGGATCTGCGGGCTGAGTTCCGCCAGCAATTCGGTCACCGATCCGACGCCGTAGGAGCGGATGTCGGCCGGGCTCAACTGCTGTTCGGGCGGAATGTCGCCGACGACCGAGCCGGGCGGCCGCGAACCCTGCACGACGATGTCGGGGCCGTCCTCGCCGACATCGGTCGCGCCCCCGCCCGTCTCGGGCTCGGCGGTCGCGGGGGTCGAGGGAGTCACTGGTGTCGCGGGCGGAGTCGCCTGCTGCGCGAAAGCGAAGCTCGGGGTCGCTGCGAGCGCGAGCGTTAACAGGACAGTCGATCGCGTCATTGGGGTTCCGGTAGGTTACGGGGGCGCAGGGTGAACGCTGCGGTACTTTGCAGTTGTCGCAAGATTGTGCCGGTCGCCGCCCGCGCAGGAAACATTTCCCCCGTGGATCCCGGCGCTGGGCCGGGATCCGCGGGGATCGTTACCGGACCTGACGCAACATGCCCGGCACGGTGAATGCCAAGGCTTGCCCGGCATACCGGAAAGATTTGATGAAGGGCCGCGCAAACAGGGGCTTACGCCGCGTCGCTCCGCGTGATCCGCACCAGCACCGTACCCTCGCTCACTTGCCCGCCGCTTGCCGCCGAAAGCTCGGCGACGGTGCCGTCGAACGGCGCGGTCAGGCTGTGTTCCATCTTCATCGCTTCGAGCGTGACGAGCTTCTGCCCCTTAGTCACGACATCCCCCGCCGCAACGTCGACCGCGATGATCCGCCCCGGCATCGGCGACAGGATCGCGCCGTCGCCCGCCGCCCCCGCAGCGGTGCCATAAGGCCGCCACAACCGATACGACCGCGCCTCGCCCAGCGCGAACAGCGTAATCTCGTCCTCGGCCAGATCGTCGTCGGGGGTAACGTCGTCGATCGCATGAACCGTGCCCGTCTGGTCGACGATCCGGACGGTCCGACGCGCTGCACCGTTTAGCCGGAACCCGCTCCCCGCCGTCCACGGCGCGCCCTCGTCCGCGCTGATCAGCGCGGCGGCGACGGCTTGCAACGCGGCCGGCTCGGTTTCCGGCGGCTGGGTCAGCTCATCCCCGCGCCGCGCGATCAGCCCGGTGTCGACGGCGCCCGACCGGAAATCGGGGTCGCTGCACAACCGCCCGAGGAACCCAGCGTTGGTCTGGACCGGCCACACCTCGACATCGGTCGTCGCGTCCCACAGCCGGTCGATCGCGGCGACGCGCGTGGCTGCGTGGACGATCAGCTTGGCGATCATCGGATCGTAGAAGGGCGACACCGCCCCCCCCTGCTCGACTCCCGTCTCGACCCGCGCCTCCTCGGGGAGCACGAGATGATCGAGCGGCCCGGTCGACGGCAGGAAGCCGGTCGACGGATTCTCGGCATAGAGCCGTGCTTCCATCGCCCAGCCATTGATGCTCAACTCGTTCTGCTGCCGCGGCAACGGCTCGCCACTGGCGACGAGAAGCTGCCATTCGACCAGATCGACCCCGGTGATTTCCTCGGTGACGGGATGCTCAACCTGCAGCCGCGTGTTCATTTCCATGAACCAGATGCGGTCGGCGCGCAGCCCTTCGCTCGCGTCCGCGATAAACTCGATCGTGCCAGCGCCGACATAATCGACCGCCTTCGCCGCCCGCACCGCCGCCGCACAAATCGCGTCACGCGTCGCCGGCGTCATCCCGGGGGCCGGCGCTTCCTCGATCACCTTCTGGTGGCGGCGCTGGAGCGAGCAATCCCGCTCGAACAGATGGACGACATTGCCGTGGCGGTCGCCGAACACCTGCACCTCGAGGTGGCGCGGCGACAGGATGTACTTTTCGATCAGCACGCGCGCATCGCCGAATGACGACGCCGCCTCGCGCTGGCACGACAGCAGCCCGTCCGCGAACTCGGCTGCGCTTTCGACCCGCCGCATCCCCTTGCCGCCCCCGCCAGCGACCGCCTTGATCAGCACCGGATAGCCGATCGCATCCGCTTCGGCACGGAGCCGCTCGGGCGACTGATCCTCGCCGAGGTAGCCGGGCGTCACCGGGACACCCGCTTCGATCATCCGTGCCTTGGCCGCATCCTTCAGCCCCATCGCACGAATGCTGTCGGGGTTGGGGCCCACCCAGATCAGCCCCGCGTCGATCACGCTTTGCGCGAAGTCGGCATTCTCCGAGAGGAAGCCGTAGCCCGGATGGATCGCCTCCGCGCCGGTCTGGCGTGCCGCCGCGATGATCTTGTCGCCGACCAGATAGCTTTCGCGCGCCGGGCTCGGCCCGATGTGGACCGCCTCGTCCGCCTCACGAACGTGCAATGCGCCCGCATCGGCGTCGGAATACACCGCGATCGTCCGCACGCCCATGTGGCGTGCGGTGCGAATGATACGGCAGGCGATCTCGCCACGATTGGCGATGAGCAGCGATTGGATCACGTCAGTTCTCGCAACCCGTCGTCCGCGACGACCAGGTAATGTTCTGCACCAGCCAGCGCCCGTTCTCGCGGACCAGATCGAAATGATCGTAGCCGCAGTGATGGAGCACGCCGTTGATGCTGAAGGTATAGGGTGCCCACACCATGGCGATGTCGCCGTCGATCTCGATCGCGGGGGTGGCGATCTTCTCGTCGTACCGCTCCGCGCCGGGGGCGAAGCGCGCGAGCAGTTCGGCGCGAGTCATGTGCTTGACGGTGCGTGAGCCGTCGGCGTTCTCGGTCGCGGCGGTAGCGGTCGCATCTGGGCGCATCGCCTCGCCGATTCGCGCAGCATCGCGCGCGCCGATCCCGGCGAGCAGCGCGGTGACGGGGGCGAGGACCTGCCCTTCCTCGGTCGCGGGGGGCGGCAGGCCGGTGCCCTTGGGCATCGGTTGCACCGGCGTCACTTGCGACGACATTTGCGCGGCGAGCGCGAGCAGCAATGGCGCGATCATTGTCATTTCCTTCCGACTTCCAAACCCAACCCGCCGTCATGCTGAACTTGTTTCAGCATCCACCGTGCCACGTACTCATGCTATGCTACTGCACGATGTCCAAGCAGCCTTGCGTCTACATCCTGGCAAGCAGCCGGATCGGCACGCTGTACATCGGCGTAACGTCCGATTTGCTTGCCCGCCTCTATCAGCACCGCAACGTCGATGGTCCGGGCTTCACCAAAAAATACGGCGTGATGTGCCTCGTCCGATACGAATTCCTCGCCGACATGCCCACCGCCATTGCGCGCGAGAAGCAACTCAAACGCTGGCACCGGGAATGGAAGATGAACCTGATCGAGCAAGACAATCCCGACTGGCTCGACTTGGCACCGGGGTTGGGCCTGCCGCCACCGTCCGCCCCCGGCGGCACGGTAGATGCTGAAACGAGTTCAGCATGACGGCGGGGCGCAAAGGCGTAGCCTCTGTTTCTCAACGACCGCCCTCGCACCCACACCCCGTCATCCTGAACTTGTTTCAGGATCCAGCCCTCCACGAGTCCGGACCGGGCCAGTCGCTCGGTGGATGCTGAAACGAGTTCAGCATGACGGAGTGTTGCGGACAACACCCCCCTCACATCCGGAACACGCCAAACGCCGGCCGTTCCGGGATCGGCGCGTTCAGCGTTGCAGCGAACGCCAGCCCCAAAACGTCGCGCGTCTGCGCCGGGTCGATGATCCCGTCGTCCCACAACCGCGCGGTCGCATACCAGGGATTGCCCTCGTCCTCGTACTTCTGCCGGATTGGTGCCTTGAACGCCTCCGCTTCCTCCGCGGACCAACCCTCCGCATCGCGGTGCACTGTCGCCAGCACCGACGCCGCCTGCTCGCCCCCCATCACCGAGATCCGGCTGTTGGGCCAGCTGAACAGGAAGCGCGGCGAATAGGCCCGCCCGCACATCCCGTAATTCCCCGCCCCGAAGCTCCCCCCGATCAGCACGGTAATCTTGGGCACCGTAGCGGTAGCAACAGCGGTAACGAGCTTCGCGCCATGCTTGGCGATCCCCTCCGCCTCGTACCGCCCGCCAACCATGAACCCCGAGATGTTCTGCAGGAACAACAGAGGGATCTTCCGCTGGCACGCCAGCTCGATGAAATGCGCGCCCTTCTGCGCGCTCTCCGAAAACAGCACACCGTTGTTGGCGAGGATCGCGACCGGAATCCCCCAGATATGCGCGAACCCGCACACCAGCGACGTCCCGTACAACGCCTTGAACTCGTGGAATTCCGACCCGTCGACCAGACGCGCGATGATCTCGTGCACGTCATACGGCGCGCGCACGTCGGCGGGCACGATCCCGTACAATTCCTCGGGCGCGAACTTCGGCAACCGCGGCTCGGCGTAATTGACCGCACCGTCTGTCTGCGGCGGCAGCATCGAGACGATATCGCGCACGATCGTCAAAGCATGATCGTCATCCTCCGCGACATGATCGACCACGCCCGACTTGCGCCCATGCGTATCCGCGCCGCCCAGTTCCTCGGCCGAAATCACCTCGCCCGTCGCAGCCTTCACCAGCGGCGGCCCGGCGAGGAAGATCGTCCCCTGCCCCCGCACGATGATCGTCTCGTCCGACATCGCAGGCACATACGCGCCGCCCGCGGTGCAGCTCCCCATCACGCAGGCGATCTGCGGAATGCCCTTCGCCGACATGTTCGCCTGATTGAAAAAAATCCGCCCGAAATGATCGCGGTCGGGGAACACCTCCGCCTGATGCGGCAGGTTCGCGCCACCGCTGTCGACCAGATAGATGCACGGCAAATGGTTCGCCTCGGCAATCTCCTGCGCGCGCAGATGCTTCTTCACGGTCAGCGGATAATAGGTCCCGCCCTTCACGGTCGCATCGTTGCACAGGATCATGCACTGCCGCCCCGACACGCGCCCGATCCCGGCGATCACGCCAGCCCCCGGCACCTCGTCGTCATACAGGCCGTTCGCCGCCAGCTGGCCGATCTCGAGGAACGGCGACCCCGGATCGAGCAACCGCTCGACCCGGTCGCGCGGGAGCAGTTTGCCACGCGCGGTATGGCGCTCGCGACTTTTCGCATTGCCCCCCAGTGCGGCGGCCGCGACGTCCGCCTCAAGCCGCTCAACAAGCGCACGATTGTGCGCGGCATTGGCGTGGAACGCGTCGCTGTCGACGCTGATCTTCGTATCTAGGACGGGGGCGCTCAAGGGCGGTTTCCTGCTTGCAGTATCCGTTGCATTTGAAACTGCCTAGCGACCCCGGACAGCGAAGGAAAGCCGATTGGCAGAACCGCGGCGCAGGTATATCGCGGCATCAAAGCGATAGTTGCAGAGGATACTTGTCCATGAAACGCCTGACCGTATTTTCCATCGCGCTGCTCGCGACGTCGGCGATTGGCACCGGGCTTGCGGCGCAGGCGATCGGCTCTCAGTCGGGCGTCGACAAGGCGCTGGTCGACCAGAGCGTCAAACCAGGCGACAATTTCGACGATTACGCCAACGGCACATGGCGCAAGACCGCCGAGATCGAACCCGCACGTTCCTCCACCGGGGTCGGGATCGAAGTCTCGAAGGTCGCCGAGATGCGCAACGCGACGATCATTCAGGATGCAGCCAAGGCGAATGCCGCACCGGGGAGCAGCCAGCGCCTGATCGCGGATTATTACGCCGCCTATAACGACACCGCCGCGATTGAGGCGCGCGGGGTGGCACCCCTCAAGACGCTGATCGCGCCGTATTACGCGCTGCGCGACAAGGCGGCGCTCGCGAAGGTGATGGGCGCGCAGATGCGCGCCGACACCGACCCGTTCAACGTCAACAATTACGCCAGCACGACCAACCTGTTCGGCCTGTTCGTGTCGCAGGATCTCAACCAGCCAAAGCGCAACGTCCCCTATCTGATGCAAGGCGGCCTGGGGATGGCCGACCGGGATTTCTATTTGTCGCCGTCACCGCAAATGGCGGAACTGCGCGAAGGCTATAAGGCGTATCTCGCGCAGATCTTCGGCCTGGCCGGGCTGAGCGACCCCGCCGCCCGCGCCGCGCGCGTGTTCGCGCTGGAAATGAAGATCGCCGCGGCGCAGACGGACATCGAGGCGAGCCAGGACGCGAGCAAGGGCGACAACCCGTGGACCCGCGCCGACTTCGCGCGCAAGGCCCCCGGGATCGACTGGGCGGCATATTGGACCGCTGCGGGCATCCCCGCCGGTCAGCAGGACTTCATCGCGTGGCAGCCCGAAGCGATCACAAAACTGTCCGCGCTCGTCGCCAGCGAACCGCTCGATGCGTGGCAGGACTGGCTCACCGCGCACCGCATCTCGGCGGTCGCTTCGGTCTTGCCCAAGGCGTTTGACGACGCGCGCTTCGCCTTTTACAGCAAGCAACTGACCGGCACCACTGCGCAGCAAACCCGCGACAAGCGCAGCATCGCGGCGGTCAACGCAGCGCTCGGCGACGAGGTCGGGCGGCTGTACGCAGCGCGCTATTTCTCGGCGCAATCGAAGGCCGAGATCCAGACGATGGTCAAGAACATCGTCGGCGCATTCGACCAGCGGATCAGTAAGCTCGACTGGATGGCCCCCGCAACCAAAGCGGAGGCGCGGCGCAAACTGTCGGTGCTGTATGTCGGCGTCGGCTATCCCGATCACTGGCGCGCCTTCCCCAAGTTCGCGGTCGATGCGAAGGACCCGATCGGAAATCTCGAGCGCGCCGATCTCGCGATCTACCGCTATCAGGTCGGCAAGCTCGGCAAGGCCCCCGACCGGACCGAATGGTGGATGACCCCGCAAACGGTGAATGCGGTCAACCTGCCGCTGCAGAACGCGCTCAACTTCCCCGCGGCGATCCTGCAGGCGCCGTATTTCGACGCGAAATATGATGCGGCTGCCAATTACGGCGCGATCGGCGCGGTGATAGGGCACGAAATCAGCCACAGCTTCGACAATCTCGGCGCGGATTTCGATTCGACCGGCAAGTATCGCAACTGGTGGACGCCTGCCGATCTCAAACGGTTCGAACAGGCTGGCGCGGCACTGGTCGCGCAATATGACGGGTATGAGGCGCTCCCGGGCCTCAAGCTCAAGGGCCGCCAGGAACTGGGCGAGAATATTGCAGATACCGCTGGCCTAACAGCAGCTTACGAGGCGTATCGCGCATCGTATGGCGGCAAGGAACCGCCGGTCATCGACGGCATGACCGGCGACCAGCGCTTCTTCCTCGCGTTCGCGCAGAGCTGGCGCACCAAGATGCGCGACAAGGCGCTCCGCGCGCGGATCGCGACCGATGTGCATGCACCCGCGATGTTCCGCGTGCTGACGGTGCGCAATCTCGATGCGTGGTATCCGGCCTACAAGGTGCAACCTGGCGACAAATTGTACCTTGCGCCGGCCGACCGGGTCCACGTCTGGTAGGACGCGGCCCCTTTTTCAGCTCTTCCCCGGCGAAGGCCGGGGCCCAGTCGAGGGCGGCCAATGGCGACGGCTGCCCTACCTAATATCGGACATCACGACTGGGCCCCGGCCTTCGCCGGGGAAGTGCAACAGGTTTAGAGAAATATATCACTGCGCGTTCGGCGCGTCGTGCCCGATCAACTCCCGCCCGATGAGCATGCGGCGGATCTCGTTCGTCCCCGCCCCGATGTCGAGCAACTTGGCATCGCGGTAGAACCGCTCGACCGGCCAGTCCTTGGTATAGCCAGCGCCACCCAACGCCTGCACCGCCTCGTTCGCAACCCGCACCGCATTCTCGCTAGCGAGCAGGATCGCCCCCGCCGCATCGAACCGCGTCGTCTTCCCGGCATCGCACGAGCGCGCGACCGCATAGACATAGGCCCGCGCAGAATTGAGCGCGACGTACATGTCCGCGATCTTCCCCTGCATCAGCTGGAACGCGCCGATCGGCTTGCCGAACTGCCGCCGCTCACGGACATAGGGCACCACCACGTCGAGACACGCCTGCATGATCCCGAGCTGGATCCCGGCCAGCACCGTCCGCTCATAATCGAGCCCCGACATCAGTACGCCGACCCCGCCATTCACCGGCCCCATGATATTCTCTTCGGGCACCTCGCAATCGGTAAAGACGAGCTCGGCGGTCGGCGAGCCGCGCATCCCCATCTTGTCGATCTTCTGCCCGATCGCGAACCCCGGCATGTCCTTCTCGATCAGGAACGTCGTGATCCCGCGCGATCCCTCGCCGGTCTTGGCATAGACGACGAGCGTATCGGCATAAGCCGCGTTGGTGATCCAGAATTTCGTGCCGTTGAGGACATAGCCCCCCTGCACCTTCTCCGCCTTGAGCTTCATGCCAACGACGTCGGACCCCGCGCCCGCCTCGGACATCGCCAGACTGCCGACATGCTCGCCCGAAATCAGCTTGGGGAGATACTTCGCCTTCTGTCCAGGCGACGCCCAGCGCGCGATCTGGTTGACGCACAAATTCGAATGCGCGCCATAGCTGAGGCCAACCGACGCCGATGCGCGCGACACTTCCTCGCACGCGATGACATGGTCGAGATACCCGAGCCCGAGCCCGCCATCTTCCTCGGCCACGGTTATCCCGTGCAACCCCAGTTCGCCCATCTCCGGCCAGAGTTGTTGCGGGAACCAGTCCTCGGCATCGACCTTCGCCGCCAGCGGCGCGATCCGGTCGGTTGCAAAACGCTGCGTCGTATCGCGAATCATGTCCGCGGTCTCGCCCAGCGCAAAGTCCATTTCGGCGATCATATCCTGCTCCTTTTCCGCTTCGCCTAGCGCCCGGTCGGGCATCGGGCAATGGCGTGCGGCGCCGCGATGCGATACGCCTGCCAGCCATGAGTGAAGATCGATTCGAACGCCATCGCCAGCCCTGGACGACGGATGAAATCCAGAAGCTGCACACGCTTGCCAAGAAGGGCATGGCGCTGAAGGCGATTTCCAAGGCGCTTAAGCGCAGCGAGGAATCGACCAAGGATCGGGCGAAAGTAGACGGGCTTACGATCGCCAAGTTGCGCTAGCGTTGCTGTACGGTGATAGGTCCGTACCGAGACAGTTGATCGGCCGCCGGAACAAGCCTTATGTGGCGACGTTTGTTGACGGTTGCGCAGGGTATTCTCCTGTGGCGCATTCCCCTGCGGAGCAGCGGCTCGAATGAAATTGCGGTCTTTTCCCGTGGGCGTGGTCGGCGCGCTTGGCATGGTGGCGCTGGCCATCGGCGGATGTGCACAAAAGACCGAAACGAAGGGTGGCCGCGGCGGACCAAAAGGCCCGCCCGAAGTCGGCTATATCGAGATCCAGACGTCCAGCGTTCCATCGGTGACCGAACTCGCCGCGCGAACCTCCGCCTATCAGATGGCGGAAGTCCGCCCGCAGGTGACCGGGCTGATCACCAAGCGGCTCTTCACCGAAGGGACGATCGTCAAGAAGGGCCAGGCGCTCTACCAGATCGACCCGCGCCTGTACCGGGCATCCGCCAACCAGGCCGCGGCGAACCTCGCCAGCGCCGCCGCCAACGCGACCGCGACCAAGGCAAAGGCGGACCGGTACAAGCCGCTCGCCGACATGCAGGCGGTCGCCGCGCAGGATTACACCGACGCGCAGGGTCTGGCGCGGCAGGCCGCCGCCTCGGTCCAGCAGACCCGCGCCGCGCTTGAGACCGCGCAGATCAACCTCAAGTTCACCACCGTACCCGCGCCGATCACCGGCAAGATCGGTCGATCGCTCTACACCGAGGGCGCGCTTGTCACCTCCAGCCAGACCGATCCGCTGACCGTCATCCAGCGGCTCGATCCGATCTTCGTCGATATCCAGCAGGCAAGCGCAGACCTGTTGCGCCTGCGCCGCGCACTGGCCGGCGGAGGCTCGTCCGCGGCTGGCCGTGCAGACGTGCGCCTCACGCTCGAGGACGGCAGCGACTACGGCCAGGTCGGCGACGTGCAGTTTTCCGAAGCGATGGTCGACGCGACCACCGGGACGGTGACGCTCCGCGCGCGCTTCCCCAATCCGCAGGGCCTGCTGCTGCCCGGCATGTTCGTCCGCGCCCGCTTCGCGCAGGCGATCGACAACAATGCGTTCCTCGTCCCGCAGCAATCGGTGTCGCGTGATGCCAAGGGCAATGCGACCGTCTTCCTCGTCGGCCCCGGTAACAAGGCGATCCAGCGCAACATCACCGCCACGCGTACCGTCGGGACCAACTGGGTCGTGACCAGCGGGCTCAAGCCTGGCGACAAGATCATCACGCAAGGCGTCGGCAAGGTGAAACCCGATCAACAGGTTCGTCCGGTCCCCGCCAACGCGCCGCAACAGATCCGCAAACCGGGCAAAGACACCGCCGCCGACCAGAAAAAGAACTGACGCGACATGCTCTCGCGCATCTTCATCGACCGGCCGATCTTCGCCTGGGTCATCGCGATCATCATCATGCTGGGCGGGATCGGGGCGATCTACACGCTCCCGGTCGAACAGTTCCCCGACATCGCGCCGCCGCAAGTCAACATCCGCGCCACCTACCCCGGCGCAAATGCGCAAACGCTGGAGAATTCGGTCGCACAGGTGATCGAGCAGCAGCTCACGGGCATCGACGGGCTGTTGTATTTTACGACCAGCTCGTCGTCGCGCGGACAGGTAACGATCGCCGCGACCTTCTCCAAGGGCACCGATCCCGACATCGCGCAGGTGCAGGTCCAGAACAAGGTCCAGCAGGCGATCTCGCGCCTGCCACAACAGGTCCAGCAACAGGGCCTGACCGTCACCAAGTCCAACCCGGACTTCCTGCTGATCGCCGCGATCTACGATACGACCGACAAGACGACCAACCAGGACGTGTCGGATTATCTCGTCTCCAACCTTCAGGATACGATCGGCCGCATCAAGGGCGTCGGCGACATCAACGTTTTCGGCGCGCAATATGCGATGCGGATCTGGCTCGACCCGAACCGCCTCGCCAGTTTCAGCCTGATACCGGCGGACGTGACCACCGCGATCCAGGCGCAGAACGCCGAAGTCGCGGCGGGCGAGATCGGTGGCGTCCCCAACACCCCCGAACAGGTCCTCAACGCCACCGTTACGTCCCAGTCGCGCCTGTCGACCCCTGAACAGTTCCGCAACATCGTCCTCAAGACCCAGACCGACGGATCCACCGTCCGGCTTTCGGATGTCGGGCGGATCGAGCTCGGCGCGGAAAGCTACGCCGTCACCAGCCGCGTCAACGGCCATCCCGGCGCAGGCATCGCGGTCAGCCTGGCACCCGGCGCGGACGCGCTGGGCACCGCCGAACTGGTCAAGGCCGAGATCGAACGCTCGTCCAAGGCGTTCCCGAATGGTTACGCCTACAGCTTCCCGCAGGATTCCACCGCGTTCATCAAGCTGTCTGTCGAAGAAGTCGAAAAGACGCTGTTCGAGGCGATCATCCTCGTCGTCATCGTGATGTTCGTCTTCCTGCAGAACTGGCGCGCGACGCTGATCCCGACGATCGCAGTCCCCGTCGTGCTGCTCGGCACGTTCGGCGTGTTCGCTTTGGCGGGCTTCTCGATCAACACGCTGACACTGTTCGGGCTGGTGCTCGCGATCGGCCTGCTGGTCGACGATGCGATCGTTGTGGTCGAGAACGTCGAGCGTCTGCTCGAGGAAAACCCCGAGATGTCGCCGCGCGATGCGACGATCCAGTCGATGAACGAGATCACCGTCGCGCTGATTGCGATCGCGCTCGTGCTGTCGGCGGTGTTCCTCCCGATGGCGTTCTTCGGCGGGTCGACCGGCGTGATCTACCGCCAGTTCTCGATCACGATCGTCTCGGCGATGGTGCTTTCGGTCGTGGTGGCGCTGATCCTGACCCCCGCACTCACCGCGACGCTGCTCAAGCGGAAAAGCGAGCACACGTCCGACAGCTGGTTCGGGCGCAAGTCGCAGCGCGCCAAGGACTGGTTCAACAACGGGTTCGACCGCACCGTCGATCGCTACGGCCATATGGTCGAGAAGGTGATCAACCGGAAATGGCTGTTCCTGCTGATCTACGCTGGCACGATGGCGGTCCTCGTGCTGCTGTTCGTCCGATTGCCGACCGGCTTCTTGCCGACCGAGGACCAGGGGATCGCGCAGATCCAGTACAACCTCGCCCCCGGTGCGACGCTCAACCAGACGCGCGTCGCGCAGTTGCAGATCGAGAAATACTTCAAGGAACAGGAAGGCGCCAACGTCGAGGGCTATCTGACCGTTGCGGGCGGCGGTGGCGGTAGCGGCGGATCGAACGCCGGCCGCGGGTTTATCGCGCTCAAGGACTGGGCGGATCGCAAGGGCGTCGAGAATGGTGCCGACGCCATCACCTCACGGGCTACCAAGGCGCTGAGCGGGCTGCGCGACGTCGAATTCTACGCGACCGTCCCGTCGGCGGTGCGCGGTCTTGGCCAGTCCAATGGCTTCACGATGGAGTTGCAGAATTCGGGCGGCCTGACCCGCGAACAGTTCAAGGCGGCACGCGATGGCCTGCTCGCCGCGGCGCGTGGGGATGCGACGCTGGCGGCGATCCGGCCGACCGACCTCGAGGATCAGCCGACGCTCAAGGTGGAACTGGACTCGCAGAAGCTCAGCACGCTCGGGCTGACCCAGGCGAACGTGAACTCGACCCTGTCGACCGCATGGGGCGGTTCCTACGTCAACGACTTCAACGATCGTGGCCGCGTCAAGCGCGTCTATGTGCAGGGTGATGCGCAATATCGGTCGTCGCCCGACGATCTGTCGAAGTGGTTCGTCCGCGGCACCACCGGCACGATGGCGCCCTTCTCCGCCTTCTCGACCATCTCGTGGAGCAAGGCTCCGCCGTCGCTTGCGCGCTTCTCGGGGATTTCGTCCTATGAAATCTCGGGCCAGGCCGCTCCCGGCCAGAGCTCGGGCCAAGCGATGGACCGAATGACCGAACTCGCCGCGAAATACCCCGGCACCAGCGTCGCCTGGGCGGGCCTGTCGTATCAGGAACGCCTGTCCTCGGGTCAGGCACCGTATCTCTACGCGATCTCGCTGCTCGTCGTGTTCCTGTGCCTCGCCGCTTTGTATGAAAGCTGGTCGATCCCGGTCGCGGTGCTGTTGATCATTCCGCTCGGTCTGATCGGTGCGGTGTTCGCGGTGACGCTGCGCGGGCTGCAGAACGACGTGTATCTGCAGATCGGGCTGCTCACGACGATGGGTCTTGCCGCCAAGAACGCGATCCTGATGATCGAATTCGCCGAGCAATCGGAGAAGTCGGGCAAGCGTGTGATCGAGGCGGCGCTCGAAGCCGCGCGGATCCGACTGCGCCCGATCCTGATGACCAGCTTCGCGTTCATCTTCGGCGTGCTGCCGCTCGCGATCTCGACCGGCGCGGGTGCCAACAGCCGCATTGCGATCGGTACCGCGGTGATCGGCGGGATGCTGACCGCGACGATCCTCGCGATCTTCTACATCCCGTTGTTCTTCGTGCTGATCCGCCGCGGCACGCGCGACGTGCTCAAGCACTTCCACCACGACAAGCCCGACGAGACGACTGCGGAGCCATACGGTCCGCCCGCCCCCAATGCGTCGAACCGCCCGGAGGCAACCGCATGATCCGCAAACTCCTGCTGGGCGTATCGCTTGCCGCGGTCTCCGCTTGCTCGATGGCACCGAAGTACGTGCAGCCCGAACTGCCGGTCCCGCCGAGCTGGCCGACCGGCGACGCCTACCTTCGGCAAAGCGAAGCGACTTTGCCCAGCGTCACCTACCGCGACATCTTCCGCGACCCCCGGTTGCAGTCAATCATTGCGCAGGCGTTGGTCAACAATCGCGATCTGCGCGTCGCGGCGGCGAACATCGAATCCGCCCGCGCGCAATATCGCATCCAGCGCGCCGAGCTCTTTCCCGAAATCGGCGCCACCGCGAACTATCAGCGGCGGGACAATGGATCGGGCGGGGTCATCAACAACACCGGCACGGGCACCGGAAACGGTGGCGGCGTCGGCACAATCGACCCGACCACCGGCACTGGCACCGGCACCGGTACCGGTACGGGGGTCGGAACCGGCAATACCGGCACCAACATCACCACCGGGAGCGGCGCACGCAGCAGCTTCTCGGTCAATGTCGGCATCACCGCGTTCGAAGTCGATCTGTTCGGCCGGATCCGGTCGCTCACCACCGCAGCGCAGAACCGCTACTTCGCGACCGAAGCGACCGCACGCGCGACCCGGCTGACGCTGGTCGGCGACATCGCCACCGCCTGGCTGACCTACGCGTCGGACCAGAGCCTGTTACGGATCGCGCAGGAGACCGCCGCCAGTGCACAGCGCAGCGTCAGCCTCACCAAGATGCGGCTTGACGGCGGGGTCGCACCGCGTACCGATCTGGCGCAGGCGCTGATCGTGCTCCAGACCGCGCAGTCGGATCTCGCGACACAGACGACGCTGGTCGCGCAGGACGTCAACGCGCTCCAGCTGCTGGTCGGCGCGCCGGTCGATCCCGCGCTCCTCCCCAAGTCGATCGAGGAAGTCGCCCCCACCATCGCCGAACTGCCCGCCGGGCTCAACTCGACGATCCTGCTGCGCCGCCCCGACGTGCTCGAAGCGGAATATGAACTGCGCGCGACCAATGCCGAGATCGGGGCCGCGCGCGCCGCCTTGTTCCCGCGCATTTCGCTGACCGCGCTCGCCGGCCTTGCCAGCACGTCGTTGTCGAGCCTGTTTACCGGAGGCGCGTTCAACTATTCGGTGTCGCCGAGCGCAAACTATTCGATCTTCCAGGCCGGTGCCGCGCGTGCCGGCGTGGCGCAGACGCGTGCGCAGCGTGACGCAGCCCTCGCGACCTATGAGAAAGCGATCCAGACCGCGTTCAGCGAAGTCGCCGACGGTCTCGCCCGGCGTGGTACGATCGACCGGCAACTGGCCGCGCAAGTCGCGCTTTCGGCGGCAGCAACCGACAATTACCGGCTATCCGATGCACGATACCGTGGCGGCATCGACACGTTCCTGCAGAGTCTCGACGCCCAACGGTCGCTATACTCGGCACAGCGGACGCTGGTGACGACCCGGCTGACCGGCGCGACCAATCTCGTGACGCTGTACCGCGTGCTGGGTGGCGACTCGCTGCTCGACCCGACCGCAAACGGGCCGCGTCCCGTTGCAGAACAGGCGACCAGCGGTGTCACGCCAACGATAAGGTGACTTTACAGGCTGCTGCTGTAAGGATTGCACCGGGGCGATAGTGACCGGGCGGTACTGGCCACTCGGTGGATCGGCTGGGATACGACCGATATGAGCCACCGCATCCGCCGTTTTACTGCCGCTGATCAACCCGCGATGATCGCCTTTGCCGAGCAATTACCGGAACATGACCTGCTGTTCCTGGGGCGGGATCTCAAACATCCGCGCGTCGTTGCCGCCTGGGTCGAGGCGATGACTCAAGGCTATATCGATGGCCTTGTCGCAGAAGAAGACGGCACGCTGGTCGGCACCGCCGCGCTGGTCTGCGACCCGCTCGGATGGAGCGCACATGTCGGGGAGGTCCGCCTGCTCGTCACCCCGACACGGCGGGGCGCTGGCGTCGGTCGCGACCTGCTCGAGGGGATCTATGTCATCGCGCGCGATCGCGGCCTGACCAAGCTGATCGCCAACATGACGCCGGACCAGATCGGGTCGGTCATGCTGTTTGAAAGCCTCGGGTTTCGGGCGGAAGCCTTGCTACGTGATCATGTCCGTGACCGAGAAGGCGTCTTCCACGACCTCGCCGTGCTCAGCGCAGATATCACGCGTGACAGTAGCCCCCTCGAAAACGACTGATCAGACCTGCAGGGTACCAGGGTAACGGACAAAACCGTCCTCCCTGGATCCCGATGTCCGCTTCCTCAGCCCTTGTTGCCGCGCACCATGCCCACGGTGTCGCGCCCGAACTGCATGATCAACTCGCCGATCTCGCGGGCCTGCGTCATGTTGCGAGTGCTCTGGTCGCGGATGAAGTCGCCCTGGATCTTCATCACCTCAGACAGATCCTTCGCCGCCGCCGCCGCACGCATCGCGTTGAACGCTTCGCGGGTGTTGGTTTCGGCCTGGTCCAGCATCTTGAGGCTGACGGTCGATCCGTTCTCGGCCATCTTGCCGCCGGCGTCGCGGAGTGCTTCGCCGGCCTTCTTGGCGGGATCGACGACCTTCTCGTTGAAAGCGTCTCGCATATTGTCGCTCATGCCTTGGGTCCTCTCCTTGGATACCGCTGTCCGAACGGCCGGTGCCGACGAAAACCGTCGGTATGATGAAAAGGCGCCGTCGGTATGCCCGACAGATCACCCTTAACTTTAACGCGCGAAACGGTTTTTCGTCGCGTTACAACAGTTGCGCGGCGTAGCTCGCCGGTGCCGGAGGCAGAACGTTTCGGGCAATCGTCCCGCTCGCGGTGATGACCATCAGCGCGACGCCACCCGCCAGCCATTCGCGCCGCGTCGGCGTCTGGTCCGCCACGAGCAGGACGACCGCAACCGCCGTCGCGACCATCGACCACAAATGATAGCGCAAGTCGGACGCGATGCTCAGCATGAGGAAGCTCGTTTCGAGCAACACCGCCGACACCAGCAGCGCCAACGCCAGGTCCCGCGCCGCCCCCGCGCGCCGTCGCATCGCCACCACCAGACTGACGACCGCGACCGACAGGAATGCGAGCGGCCAGCCGAGCGGCGTGTCGACGGTGATCTGTTCGAACTGCCGCCATTGCCGCGCAAGCGGCGCGGGGCTTTCAAGCCCCAGTGCGTTCGCTTCGCTGGTGACCGGCGGAAGCGCACCCGGCCCCCCTGCCCCGACAAGCCAGCGCTCGGTCGAGTTCCAGTGCGCCAACCGGTGCGCGAGATACGCCCCCGGCGCACGAACGATCGCCGCCGCCAGCATCCGGTACAAGGTCCCGGTCGGATAGGCGTGCAACGGCTCAACCTCCGCGGCGCAGCGCGACGGCTCACCGAGCGGATCCCAGAAATAGGGTTTGACGCAATGCCGTGCCGCAATCGTGCGGACCGCCGCTGCGGACAATCCGGTCGGGACCCCGGGCGCGCGCACCGCAATCGCCGACAGATCGTAGATCGCCTCGGTTTGTTCGACACCGCTGTCGCTCGCACCGAGCAGACCATGATTGATCCATGGCGAAACCGCGAGCACCGCCCCCACGCCAACCAGTGCGACGACCCCGCGCGCCCACCAGTCGCGGGGCCCGACCAGCATCACGATCAGCGCAACCGTCGCAAACACCGCATTCGCGCGCACCAGCGTTGCGTACCCGAGCAACACCGCGACGAGCAGCCACGCCCAACCGGGAACGCGCAATGCGCGCAATCGCCACCAGCCGACCACGCCGACCGCCGCGAGCATGGCGCCGAGCATCTGCGCGTCCTTGAGCACCGTCCCCTGCCAGCCGAGGAACAGCGGCATAGCGCCGATCCCGAGCACCGCGACGCCGCACCCCGTCTTCCCGGTCCGCGCAAGCGAAGACGCGAGCAGCCCCAGACCGCCCCAGTACAGCGCCATCTGCAGGACGAGCATCGGCGCGGCGGCCCCGCCGAACGTGGCGTGCATCACCCGCCACAGCCGCGCCATGATCGGGGGATGCCAGTCATCGAACTGCCCCGACACGACCTGGCGATATTGCGCGACGGTATCGTAAAGTGCGACGCCCGGCCAGAACAGGCCAAGCGCCGCCACGCACAGCACCAGCGCCACCCCGGCCAGGAACGCGGGGCGGTACCGGTCAGCGATCATATCAGAAGTGGATCGCCCGCCCGTAGGCACCCAGCACGCTCTCGTGCATCATCTCGCTGAGCGTCGGATGCGCGAACACGGTTTCCATCAGTTCGGCCTCGGTCGTCTCGAGCTGACGCGCGACGACATAGCCCTGGATCAGCTCGGTCACTTCCGCGCCGACCATGTGCGCACCCAGCAGCTCGCCGGTCTTGGCGTCGAACACCGTCTTGACGAAGCCCTCGGCCTCGCCGAGCGCGATCGCCTTGCCGTTGCCGATGAACGGGAATTTCCCGACCTTGAGCTCGTAACCCGCTTCCTTGGCCTTCGCCTCGGTGAAGCCGACGCTCGCGACCTGCGGGCGCGAATAGGTGCAGCCCGGGATGTTCCACTTCTCGAACGGATGCGGCTTCAGCCCCGCAATCGCCTCGACGCAGACGATGCCCTCATGGCTCGCCTTGTGCGCGAGCCACGGTGCGCCGGTCACGTCGCCGATCGCGTAGATCCCCTCGACGTTAGTGCGCGCATAGCCATCGACCTTGATGTGCCCGCGCTCGGTCTCGATCCCGAGTGTCTCGATCCCGATGTTCTCGGTATTGGGAACAATCCCGATCGCGACGATGACATGGCTATACTCTGCCGAGGTAACCGTACCGTCCTTGCCCTTGATCTTGGCGGTAACGCCCTTGGCGGAGGTCTCGATGCCCTCGAGCCCGGTCCCGACCAGCAGCTTGATCCCCTGCTTCGTCAATGCCTTGTCCATGAACGCGGAGACTTCCTCGTCCTCGACCGGCAGGATCCGCGGCAGCATCTCCACGATCGTAACGTCCGCGCCCATGTCGTTGTAGAAGCTCGCGAATTCGACGCCGATCGCGCCCGATCCGATGACCAGCAGCTTGGTCGGCATTGCGGGCGGGACCATCGCGTGACGATAGGTCCAGATCCGCTCGCCGTCCGCCTTGGCGAACGGCAGGTCGCGCGCGCGCGCGCCGGTCGCGACGATGATGTGCTTGGCTTCGAGCTCGGTCGTCTTGTCGCCTTGCTTGACGGTCAGCTTGCCCTTGCCCGTCAGCGCGCCGACGCCCTCGAACACCTGGATCTTGTTCTTCTTCATCAGGCCTTTGACGCCCGCGTTGAGCTGGCCCGCGACCTTGCGGCTGCGCTCGACCACCTTGTTCAGATCGAACGACACGTTGTCCGCGCTGAGGCCGTAGCTCTCGGCGTTCTGCATGTAGTGATAGATTTCAGACGTGCGCAGCAGCGCCTTGGTCGGGATGCAGCCCCAGTTGAGGCAGATGCCGCCCAAGCGCTCGCGCTCGATGATCGCGGTCTTGAGGCCAAGCTGCGCCGCGCGGATCGCGGCGACGTAGCCGCCGGGGCCGGAGCCGAGGATGACGAGATCGAACGTATCAGCCAAGGGAGGATCCTTCTTCTTGCAAGGGTTGCGGACGATCGTCCGCGCCCATCGAAACCAGGGTAAAGCGCCCGCTCGCGGCGCGCTCGGTATGTTCGCCGTGCCGGTCGCGCCGCCACACGGCAACCGCGACCGTCATCGAGGTGCGCCCGGTGGCGGTTATCTCGGCGTGGAAACTGACTTCGTCACCGATCGCGACGGGGGCCGTGAAGCTGAACCCGTCCGCTGCGACGACCGGCGCGCGCCCGCCGCAACGGCGTGACGCGACCGACCCGGCGGCCAGCGCCATCTGCCCCATCAGCCAGCCCACGAAGATCTTGCCATACGGATTGGCATCGCACGCCATCGCGGTCGCGCGGATCGCAGGAGCAGAGCTGGGGGGAGCCTCAGCCATGCCGCGACGGGTCCCGCGCCGCCCGATCCCGGGCAACCGCCAGACGGATCGGACGGATTCCCATCAGCACCAGCACGATCATCGAGACATAAGCGACCGCCCAGATCGAATCACGGGCCGGAGGGACCGACCAGGTCGCGAGCGATGCGAACACCACCGCGCCGATCAGCCCCGCCACGACCCACAGCGCCTCGATCAGGGTGCGCCACATCATCTCAGGCCAGCATCCCCAGCGGCGATTCGACCAGCGACTTGAACGCCTGCATCAACTGCGCGCCGTCCGCACCGTCGATCGCGCGGTGATCGAAGCTGCCCGTCGCCGACATCACGGTGGCGACGCCGAGCTGGTCGTCGACGATATACGGACGCTTCTCGCCCGCGCCGATCGCCATGATCATGCCCTGCGGCGGGTTGATGACCGCCTCGAACTGCTTGATCCCGTACATACCCATGTTGCTGAGCGACGCCGTACCGCCCTGATATTCCTCGGGCTTCAGCTTGTTGTCGCGGGCCCGCGCGGCCAGGTCCTTCATCTGGGTCGAGATCGCGGCGACGCCCTTGGTGTCGGCGTGCGAGACGATCGGCGTGATCAGGCCCGACGGGGTCGACACCGCGACCGAGATATCCGCGCGCTCGAAGCTGATCAGCTGGTCGGGCGTGAACATCACGTTGCACTTGGGCACCTGCATCAGGCTGGCGGCGAGAGCCTTGATCAGCAGATCGTTGACCGACAGCTTCACGCCGCGGCTTTCGAGCCCCTTGTTCATGTCGCCGCGCAGCTTGAGCAGCGCGTCGAGCCGGATATCGACCGTCAGATAGATGTGCGGAACGGTCTGCTTCGATTCGGTCAGGCGACGCGCGATCGTCTTGCGCACGTTGCTGAGCTTCTCGGCGGTGTGCGGAATGTCCGGGATCGCGGCGGGCTTGGGCGCTGCGGTTGGAGCAGCAGTGGTCGGTGCCGGTGCGGCAGCAGCTTCGCTCGACGCAGGCGCAGCGGCCTTGGCCGAACCGGCCTTGGCGCCTTCTAGATCGGCGCGGACGATCCGGCCGTTCGGGCCCGAACCCTGCAACGCCGCGAGATCGATGCTCTTTTCAGCAGCGATACGGCGCGCGAGCGGGCTTGCCTTGACGCGCTCGCCATCCTGGCGCGGTGCTGGGGTCGGCGCAGGCGCGGCCGACTTCGGTGCAGCACCGCCCTCGGGGTTGCCGTGATCCTCGGCCTGCTCGGTCGTGCGCTCGACGGGCTTGGCTTCGCTGCCGGTCTTGTTGGGATCTTCCGCCGACGGCTTGGGCTCGGATTCCTTCGCCGCGGGCTCTGGCGTGGTGTCGCCCGCGCTCTCGCCGTCTTCGAGCAGCGTCGCGATGACCGTGCCGACCTTCACATTATCGGTGCCCTCGGCAACCAGGATCTTCCCGATCGTGCCTTCGTCGACCGCTTCGAATTCCATCGTCGCCTTGTCGGTCTCGATTTCCGCCATCAGGTCACCCGATTTGACGACATCGCCCTCCTTGACCAGCCACTTGGCCAGCGTACCCTCCTCCATCGTCGGGGAAAGCGCAGGCATTTTGATCTCGACCGGCATCGACACGTCCTTGTTTTGACCGAATCCTATGGTCGCAGTCCTTCGCGCCCGATCACCGCCCGGTCAAGACCGACGCTTGCGTCATGCGGCAGTTAGCCCCACTTATCGGCAGGGGAGAGCCGGCGAAAATGCGCATTTATCTGGTGGTGATCGACGAAACACCTGAAAGCAGCATCGCGCTGCGCTTCGCCGCCCGGCGCGCGGTCAAGACCGGCGGCGGGGTGGAAATCCTGGCGTTGGTGCCCCCTACCGAATTTACGCCGTTCGGCGGCGTCCAGGCGACGATCGAGGACGAAGCACGCGATCACGCCGAGGCATTAGTGACCGGCGCAGCGGGTACGCTGATCCAGGAATCGGGCCTGCGACCCTCGATTACCGTCCGCCAAGGCGAAGGGCCGAAGGTCATCCGCGAGATGATCGCGGCAAACCCGGACATTGCAGCCCTCGTGCTGGCGACCGCAGCCTCGGGCGCGCCGGGGCCGCTGGTCGCGCATTTTGCGGGGCAGGATGCGGGCGGATTGCCGATCCCGCTGATGATCGTGCCGGGCTCGCTGGACCGCGAGGCGATCGATCGTCTGAGCTGACCAAGCCTTTTTGCCCGCGCCGATTTCAGCCTCGTCTGCCTTTTCCTGCCAAGGCGGGAACGGACGGCAAAGCAACAACACCTTACAATCCCGAACAGTCCTCTCCACCCGCCTTAACATGGCCGCTGCGAAACCATCAGCGTTCTCCCGCGAAGGCGGGAGTCCAGGAGTCGCGAGAACCGTCAGTCGCAGCTTTGCTTGGCTCTGGGTTCCCGCCTTCGCGGGAAAACAGCAAATGACGGGTCTGCAACCCAACCTTTGCAGAGGTTTTGCTTTGGCGGGAGAACGGGCAAGGCTTCCGACCAGTCTCCACACATCCAAGAGCCGTCAGAACTTGTCCGGCATCATCGGTCCGCCCCGCGCTTGCGCCCGCAGGAAGCCCGGCTGTGCCTCGAGCCGATCGAGATAGGCGATGAGCGTCGGATATTCGTCGAGCAGCTTCGCCATCCGCGCCATTGCGAGAAAATAGCTCATCTGGATGTCCGCGAGCATCGGGCGCTGCCCCATCAGGAATGGCTTCTCGCCCAAACCGTCCGCGATGTAGCCGAGCGTGGTCTGCACCATCGGCAACGTACGGTCGACGGTGGCCTGATCGCCCCCGCGCTTGGCCAGCAGCACCGTCACCACGGGACCTGCCGCGGTGCTCTCGACGAAATCGAGCCACTCCTCGTGCAGCGCGTGTTCCGTCGTCCCGGCTTCCGGGGAAAAGCGGCTCTGGCCATAGCGACCGTCGATATGGCGCAGGATCGTCGCCGATTCGGCGAGCATCAGGTCGTCGTCCATGATGACCGGCGACTTGCCGAGCGGATGGACCGTCTTGAGCTCGGGCGGCGCCCGGAATTCGGCAGTACGCTCGTACCGGATGAGATCGACCGGAAGCCCCAGCTCCTCGATCAACCACAGAATACGCTGCGAACGGGAATAGGCGAGATGGTGGAGAGTCAGCATTGGTAAATTCCTTCGAGAAGGGGAAAATCAGGCGCCGGGTGGCACGCCCTGATCGCGCGGCGACACCGGCGCGTGGACCTCGTGACAGATCGCGCGGAGCCCAGGCTTGAGCCCTTCCTCCAGCGTCGGATGATAGAAGGGCAGTTCTAGCAAGCTCGTCGCGGTCTCCCCGCGCATGATCGCCAGCGCGAGCAGATGCGCGATGTGATCCATTCCCGGACCGATCATCGCGGCCCCCGTCAGCTTCCCGTCGGGCTTGCTCGCGAAGATCCGCACCATGCCCTCGGCCTGCGCCATCACGCGAGCACGCCCCTGATCGTCATAGGGCGCACAGCCGATCACGCTGTCCTCGTCGGCTGGCGCACCCAGCGCCGCGACCGGCGGGTCGGTAAAGGTGATCGTGAACGGCAGATCGCGCTCGACCGGCACGACATTCGGGAAGCGCGCAGCGTTGCGGCCGGCGATGGTTCCCTCATTCGACGCCTCGTGCAGCACCGGCCGATCCGCATCCGCGTCTCCGGCGATGAACACCGGCGCATCGCCGCACTGGAGCGTGGTCTTGTCGAAGCACGGCACCGCGTGATCATCGAGCGACAGCCCCGTCTGATCGAGTCCCAGCCCGTCGAGCATGGGCGCGCGCCCGGTCGACACCAGCACCCGATCGAACCGCTCCCGACCGCCATCCCAGCTAAGCACGACACCCCCCTCTTCCGCCGAAGGCGACGCCTCGACGCCAAGATGCACCGTCATGCTCGTCCGCAGGATCCGCAGCAGTTCGTCGTGTACCACCGGGTCCTTGACCCCGCCGATGCGCTCCCCGCTCTCGAACACCGACACGGTAACGCCGAGGCTCGCAAAGGCCTGCGCAAGCTCGAGCCCGAGTGCGCCACCGCCGACCACGCCCAGCGATTTGGGCAGCGTTTCGCGTTCGAAGATCGTCTCGTTGGTATCGATCAGATCGCCCAATGCGCGAAACGGCTCGGGCACGATCGGCCGCGATCCCGTCGCGATCACCACCGCACGCGCGGACACGGTTCGCCCGTCGTCCAGAGTCAGCGTGGAAACGCCGCTGAACCGTGCCCGGCCATGCACGGCTACACCCTCCGGCAGATCGTCAAACCCATTCTTGGTCGCCGCCACGAAATGATCCCGCTCCCGCCGCACCCGCGCCATCACGCGCGCACCGTCGATTTCCGGCGTAGCGTCGATCCCGAACACCGAAGCACGCCGGACCGACTTCGCGGCCATCCCGGCCGTCACCAGCAGCTTGGATGGCATGCACCCGACGGTCGCGCAGGTCGTCCCGACAAAGCCTTCGTCGATCAGCAGCGTCCGCGCGCCCTCTGCGCGCGCAACGCGCTCGGCGGCCAACCCCGCGGTCCCCGCGCCGATCACGGCGACGTCGCACGTCAGGTCGGCTGTTTCGGTGTCTGCCATCGGATGTCCTTGAAAAGCCATTGCGACCTGCACAACGCCGGGCGCGCCGGATGGGGCCGCGCTCCTTCGGAATAATGGCGTCGCGGGTCGTGCGTCGCATCTTGCCGTCACAAGCCCTTGATGCGCGGCCGCTTCCCCGCCACCATACCCCGATGCGCACCCTTCCCCTGCTCGCTCTCGCGATCCTCGCCACCCCCGTCTTCGCCCAGAACGCCCCCTCGCAGGCCCCCGACCCGGCCCGTTTGAAGGCCAGCGTCGAGAAGCTCGTCAGCTTCGGCACCCGCCACACGCTCTCGTCGTCCGACGACCCCGTCCGCGGGATCGGCGCGGCGCGCAAATGGGCGGGCGGCGAACTCACCCGCATCGCGGACAGCTGCAACGGCTGCATCACGGTCGCCAACATCGCGCAGACCGTCACCAACGCGCGCGCGCCGAACGGTGCCAACATCGTCGACGTGCTCGGCTTCCAGCAGGGGCTCGACCCCAAGCGCGTCGTCATCGTCGGCGCGCATATCGACAGCCGCGTCACCGACGTGATGGACATCACCAAGGACGCCCCCGGCGCGAACGACGACGCGTCGGGCGTGGCGCTGGTGCTCGAGGCGGCGCGCCTGCTGTCGAAGGAGAAATTCCGCGCGACGATCGTCTACGCGGTGTTCACCGGCGAGGAACAGGGCTTGCTCGGCGCGACGCTGCTCGCCGACACCGCCAAGCAGCGCGGCTGGACCGTCTCGGCAATGCTCAACAACGACATCGTCGGCAACACCGTCGGGCAGAATGGCGTGCGCGTCGCCGACCGGGTCCGCGTCTTCTCGGAAGGCATCCGCGCGTCGGAGGACCTCCCCGCGCAGATCGCCCGGCGCGGCAACGGCGGCGAGGACGACGGCCCTTCGCGCAGTCTCGCAAAGGCGATCGACGGCGTCGCGCAGGGGATCCCCGGCGGGCTCGACGTGATGCTCGACCGCCGCCCGGATCGCTTCGGGCGCGGCGGCGATCATGAGCCGTTCCTGAAGCTCGGCTATCCCGCGGTGCGCTTCTCGGTCGGGGCGGAGAATTACACCCAGCAACATCAGGACCTGCGCACCGAGAACGGCGTGGTCTACGGCGACACCGTCGACAAGATGGACTTCCCCTATCTGGCGAAAGTCACCGCGATCAACGTCGCGACAATCCGCCGCATCGCCGCCGCCCCCGCCGCGCCGACCGGCGTCACGATCGCGGGCGCGCTCGCGACCGACACGACGGTCAAGTGGGAGCCGGTCGCCGGCGCGGTGCGCTACCGCGTGCATTACCGCCGCAACGACGTGCAGGACTGGCAGAAAATGGTCGAGGTGGCCGCGCCCGCCGTCACTGCTGTACTGAAAGACGTGATCGTCGACGACACGTTCGTCGGCGTCGGCGCAGTCGGCGCGGATGGCGCGGAGAGCCTGGTGACGTTCGCCGGGCCGGAGCCGCGCAAGCGCTGAGGCTGGGTTTTTGCGAACTGACGTTATTGCAGGAACCGCGTCATTTTAGGGACCGCTTCCCCGGCGAAGGCCGGGGCCCAGTAGCGAAGGCCGTGGTAACGAAGCGCAACCGCCGCCATCCGCCGCCCGCTAATGGGCCCCGGCCTTCGCCGGGGAAGCGCAAGGGTTTAGGAAAGCTCAAGGGCTCAAGCGAAGCGCAGGCTACCGCTAGCGCCGCCGCGATCGGCTGCTGTGGCGGCTCCTGCGCCGCACCCGTGAGGAGACGATCTCGTCCGGATAGCCATAAGACGCGCCGCTCTGCACCGTAACAACGCTGCTCCCCCCGGCGTCATACCGCCGCGCAGCCCCGCCGAGATACGCCCCGTTGGTCGCATAACTGGTCACGCCACCGCGCGACACGACCGGCGGCATCACGACCACCGGCGGCTCGTCCACCGTGCCATAGCCGCCATTCCGCTCGGCACGGTCGGCCGCATCCCGTACGATCTCGCCCGCATCCACATACACCGGCGGCGCCGCATCCTGTTGCGGCGCCGGTTCGCGCGTCCGTTGCGCCTCGCCCGCGGTCGCGCCGAACACCGCCACAATCGTCACTGCCAAAACACCCAGACGTACCATCACATTACTCCCAGCAAGGCCTGCCTGCCGGAGGAACGTGAAACTTCGGTAAACCCCAGCCCCGGTCAGCCCGCGATCCGCGGCGCGAGCAATGCCATCAGCGCCTCGCACCCGGCGGCATCCTGCGCGTCGAACCGCGCCGCGCTCGGGCTGTCGAGGTCGAGCACGCCGATCAACCGGCCCTCATGCACGATCGGCACGACCAGTTCGGACCGGCTCGCCGCGTCGCATGCGATATGCCCCGGGAACGCATGGACGTCCTCGACCAGCTGCGTCTCCAGCGTCTTGGCCGCCGCGCCGCACACCCCGTCACCGACCGCGATGCGGATGCACGCGGGCTTGCCGAGGAACGGTCCGACGACCAGCTCGCCCGCGACCAGCCGGTAGAAGCCCGACCAGTTGAGATCGGGAAGATATTGCGCGATCAGCGCCGCCGCATTCGCCATGTTGGCGATCGCATCGTGCTCGCCATCGGTCAGCGCGTCGAGCGCAGCGTGCAGGTCGCGAAAGAGGTCGGCCTTGGAGTCCGCGGACACCGCAAATTCGTACATCGTCTTCTCCGTCGCGCGGCTCGCCTTGCGCGCGCGTCCGCTCTTGGCAAAGCGCGGTGCCCGGAACAACCCGCCAAACCCGTCGTCAGCCAATCGACCCGCCCGCGCCTTTGGATTAGGAGCAACCCATGGTCGCCATCCCCGTCACCCGCTCTATCAGCATCGACAGCGAAGAATTGCAGGAATCGTTCACCCGCGCGGGCGGTCCGGGCGGGCAGCACGTCAACACCACCGACAGCGCAGTGCTGCTCCGGTTCGACGTGGGCGCGTGCCCTACGCTCCCCGATGCGGTCAAGAACCGGCTCGCGGTACTCGCGGGATCACGGCTGACGCGCGAGGGGGTGCTGGTCCTGCGCAGCGAAGGCGCGCGATCGCAATTGCTCAACCGCCAGGAAGTGCGCGAGCGGCTGCTCGACATGATCCGCGAAGCCACGATCGTCCCCAAGCGCCGCCGCCCAACCAAACCGTCCAAGGCCGCCAAGACCCGGCGGATGGAGGGAAAGACCAAGCGCGGGACGGTCAAGTCGCTGCGGGGCCGGGTGACGGACTGATCGGGACCCTCGACCGCCCGAACACCCCCCACCCGTTCGTGCTGAGTAGCGACCGAGTAGCCCCCCTTGGGGCGTATCGAGGGCGCGTATCGAAGCACCGTTCCGCGCGGCACCTATGCTTCGATACGGGACGAACGGAAGGTTTGGGCCACGGCTTCGCCAAAAGACAGAACCGCCAGCGTTTAGCCCTCGCTGAACCCCGCCGCCAGGAACCGCTCGGGCAGCGGTGCCTTCGCCACGATCGGCTCCTTGCCCGCCCGCGGGATCGCCAGTTCGGCGGCGTGGAGCAAGGTCTGCCCCCCGCCCTTGCCATAGACCGGATCGCCCACGACCGGCGCGCCGAGCCCTTCCAGCGCATGCACGCGGATCTGATGCGTACGACCGGTTTCCGGAATGAATTCAACGAAGCTGCGACCGTCCTTTACAGACAATAGCCGCCATGCCGTGCGCGACGGCTTGCTGCCCTTCGCCGCCTGCGGGTCACCGACCATGCGCCAGCCGTCCTCGACCGTGCTGACCTTGGCCAGCGCCAGATCGATCAGCCCACTGGCCCCCTCGACCCCGTCGCCAACCACGCCGTCGAGCACCGCGAGATAGCGTTTGCGCACCAGTCCCTGCTCGAACGCCTGTTGCAGCTTGGCGTGCGCCTTGGGGTTGCGCGACAGCAACAGGCAGCCCGACGTATCGCGGTCGAGCCGGTGGACCGGAACCGGCCAGCGCTTGAACCCGAAGGTCAGCCCGTCGAGGTGGTTTTCGAGGCTCAACGAACCGTCGCGGGGACGGTCGACCGGGAGCCCGGCGGGCTTGTCGATGACGAGCGCCTCGCCGTCGAGGAAGAGTACATGATTTACCAGCATGCGCGCCTCTTGCCACCGCAAGCCCCGTCATGCCAGTGCCGCCGCGGCACCGGGCAGCGAGAAGACGTGTTTTGCGGAAGTTGAAGTCGGCGGTGATCGCCGCAGCGGCGCTCGCGCCGGTCGTTGTCCCCCCGTCCGCAAGCGCGGCTCCGCGCGCCCCCGAACCCGCCGTGCTGGTCGCGGCGGCGGATGGCCGGATGCTCGGGCATTTGCCGTATGGCGATGTTCCGACGGGAGAATTGGTCGCGGTGCCGGCAGGGTTCTCGGTCGGCGCGACCTGTCGCCTTAACCGCGCGGTGCTGCCCGATTTGGAGCGGCTGCGCACCGCCGCCGTCGATACCCCCGGCGTCGGCAACACCCTCCGCGGAATTTCCTGCCATCGCAGCATCGCGCACCAGACCGCGGTTTTCTGTCACGGCGCGCATCACGCGGCGTGCGTCGACGCGATCGACCGGGCTCGTTCGGTCGCGCCGCCGGGGTATAGCGAACATGCCACGGGCTATGCGATCGACTTCGGCCTCCGCCCGACGCGCACGTGTCCCGACGTCAATTACTGCTTCGCCTCGACCCCCGCGGGGCAATGGCTGCTTGCGCATGCGCCCGATTACGGGTTCGAACTGTCGTTTCCCGCGGGCAACGCGCAAGGGGTGACGTGGGAACCGTGGCATTGGCGCTGGGTCGGAACCGGTCCGGACGTTCCCGGAGCCGCCGCCGCGCGATCGCTGTTCGCGCGGGCGCGCAGTACGTTTCCCGCACGCCCTGCGGTGCGCGACGTCCGGGCGGCCAATGCCGCGGTCGTGCCGGTGCCAGTCAGCAGACTCGCCCCCGCCGCCCTGCCCTTGCCCGACATCAGTCGAGCAAGGGTCCGCCGGCGCTGACGTATCCCTGCGAAAGCAGGGATCCAGGGTAACGAACGCTGCGGCCCGCAACCCTGGGCTCCTGCTTTCGCAGGCGAACATATGATAGTAACCTACGCGTTAAGCTCAGAACTTTCCGGCCAACGAGACGCCGATGATGCGCGGATCGTTGTACACGGCGGCGTTGTAATTCTCGATCACGCCCTTCAGGTTCTTCTCATTGGTCAGGTTCCGCACGAACACCGCGAGTTCGTACTTGTTGTCCGGCGCGACATAGCCCGCCTTAAGGCCGGCCTCGAACGTGCCGTCCGAGGTGAACTCAGCGGTCTTGTACAGGACGAAGCTGGTGTACCCCTGCACATTGGCATCGCCCGCCAGGAACAGCGACCCGCCATTGCCGAGCGGCACGTCGTAGCGTGCGGTCCCGTTGAGCTGATATTTCGGCGCGTTGGGCAATGGGTTGCCGTCGATCTGCGCAAAGGTGTTCGCCCCCACGCGGATCGTCGGGTCCTGCACCGTGCAGGTGATCACACCACCGAGGATGCAGACCTGCGCATAGACGCGCGGATCGTTGATCTCGGAATGCAGCACGCTGCCGCCGAGCCCCAGCGTCAACTGGCGCACCGGACGCCACGTCAGTTCGGCCTCGCCGCCCCACGCCTTCGCCTTGTCCGCGTTGAACAGCACGCCGTTGCCGAACGAGTCGTTGCCGTTCAGCTGGATGTCGCTGACTTCATAATAGAAGCCGGTCGCGTTGAAGCGCAGCGTGTTGCCGAACAGGTTCGACTTCACGCCCGCTTCATACGACATGATCGTTTCGGAATTGGCGGTGGTGAAGTCCGCGTTGAACACCGCCGACCGGCCCTGGATCGTCGGCCCGCGGAAGCCGCGCGCGACGCGCGCATAGACGCTGACGTTGCGGTCGAACTGGTACAGCGCGCTCGCATCCCAGCTCGGCTGCGTGTCCGACAGGCGGACGTAGCGGCGCCCGGTGTAGCTCGACACGCCCGCCGCATTGGCGTTGGCGACGAGCAGCCGGGTCGACTTGGTATCGTTGGTGACGCGCACGCCGCCGGTGAGCGTCAGCTTCGGCACAATCTCGTAGCTGACCTGCCCGAAGCCGGCGTAGGAGGTGTTGATGTCGCGCAACAACACGCGGTTGTTGGGGTTGGGGCGCGTGCCGTTGAGGTCGGGCTGCGTCAGGAACACCCCGCGCTGCGCGAATTCGGTGATGTCGCGGGAGTCGAAGTACATGCCGCCGATCTGCCACTTGAACCGCCCGGTGCCGTCGTCCGACAGCCGGACTTCCTGCGTCAGCTGGTCGAGATCGCGGATCCGGCCCTGGCTCTCGCCGTAGAAGCGCGCGCCCGCGAAGTTGGTCGCGGCCCCGCCGTCGGTATCGCCACGGCTGTAGCCCGACGTCGTCTCCCACGCGCTGATCGAGGTCAGCACGACGCCGCCGAAATCGTTCTTTAGGTTCAGCGAGCCGCCATAGGTCTTGTACGCCTGCGGGTTGTTCGCCGCCTCGTCGAGCGCGACCGACGCGCGCGGCGCGTCGCTGACGTCGTTCGATCCGCGCTTGAGGGCACCGCGATGGAAGATCGTCGAGGTACCGCTGTAATCCCGCGCATGTGCCGACAGCAGGCCGGTGAAGCCGGTGTCGGGTGGGGTCAGCATCAACTGGACGCGGACGTCGCGCTCATCGAACCCGCCGAGCTTGTCCTTGCCGCCGACCGTGCCGTCCGCGCTGACGCCGGTGTAGGTGTTGTCGACCCAGTTATCGCGGTGCTGGACCAGCCCCGAGACACGGAACGACAGCACGTCCTTGACGATCGGCCCGCCGACGCCAGCGTCGAGCGTCGCGGTATTGTAGCTACCGTAGGACGCCGATGCACGGCCGTGGAAGTCGTTGGTCGGGCGGTTGGTGTCGAACTTGATGATGCCCGCGGTCGTGTTGCGACCGAACAGCGTCCCCTGCGGGCCACGCAGCACTTCGACCTGGCGGACGTCGAACACCGGGTTGGACTTGAGCACGACATGCTCGAGCACGACGTCGTCCTGGATGATCGACACCGGCTGCGATGCGCCAAGGTAGAAATCGATGTTGCCGAGGCCGCGGATATAGAAGCGCGGGAAGATGCGCCCGGTGGTCGTCTCGGCGTACAGGCCGGGCACGCGGTTGGCGAGTTCGAGCACGTCACCACCGCCGCTCTGGAACGCGCGCAGATCGTCACCGCCGACAACGCCGACCGAGATCGGCACCTTCTGCAAATTCTCGGTGCGGCGTTCGGCGGTCACGACGATGTCGCCCAGACCTTCCTCGGTTGCAGCGGCACCCACCGTCGCGGTCGCAACGGGATCGCTCGCGGTCTGTGCCAACGCGGATCCGGTGGCAAACAGGGCGGTGCCTGCGGCTCCCGCCAGCAGCAGCGACTTTACGACGGTCTTGTTCACAAATAGTCCCCTTGATCGTACCCGGAGCACCGCCGACCGACATCCGTGCGAACACCAGCGGTGTCGCATCTAGGTCTGTTCGTTCAGAGTGGCAGCGCTTCCCCGTCGGCGGCGCTAGGGACGGATTGTTGCTGATTCATGACAAAGCATGGCCAAACAAGGGCATAAGCTCAGGTCTGCGATCAACTGTTGCCCGGATGCACCACCCCAGCTTGGCCATGAGGGGTCGACGCGACCGGACCGGTAACGATAGAGACCAAGCGATGACCGAACGCCCTGCCCTGCTCGCCGTCGACGACGCGCTCACGCGCCTGCACGCCCTTGCGCCGAAAATCGCAGCTGAAACTGTCCCGCTGCGCGCCGCCGCGGGGCGCTGGGCGGCGGCGGACGTCGTCGCGCGCCGGACCCAGCCCGCGCGCGACCTGTCCGCGATGGACGGCTATGCGGTTCGCTTCGACGATCTCGGCGGCCCCCTGCGCTTGGTCGGCGAGAGCGCCGCGGGGCACCCGTTCGACCACCCGATCGGCGCCGGCGAGACGGTCCGCATCTTCACCGGTGCAGCCCTTCCGCCCGGGGCGGACGCCGTGCTGATCCAGGAGGAAGCCGCACGCGAGGGGGACGAGGTCCGTCTCGCAGGCGACGGTCCGGTGCGCGGCGGCAACATCCGCCGGGCCGGGATCGACTTCGCGCAGGACCAGACGCTGATCGCGACCGGCGACCGGCTGACCCCGGCGCGGATCGCGCTGGCGGCGAGCGGCGGTTACGGGACGCTCAGCGTCGCGCGGCGGATCCGTGTCGCGATCGTCGCGAGCGGCGACGAACTCACCCTGCCGGGTGCGCCGCTGAGCGACCGGACCTTGCCGGAATCGAACGGCGTGATGCTCGCGGCGATGCTGGCGGACCTGCCCGTCGACGTCGTAGATCTCGGCATCCTGCCCGACCGGCTGGACACGATCACCGAAGCGTTCCGCACCGTCGAAGCCGACATTCTCGTCACCACCGGCGGCGCATCGGTCGGCGATCACGACCTGATCCGCCCCGCGCTGGCGGCGGCGGGCGGATCGATCGACTTCTGGCGGATCGCGCTCCGCCCGGGCAAGCCGATGCTCGCGGGCAAGATCGACGAGATGCTCGTGCTCGGCCTGCCGGGCAATCCGGTGTCCGCTTATGTTACCGCGGCCATCTTCCTCAAACCCGTGATCGCCGCCATGTCGGGCGCGCGCGACCCGTCGCCGACCGCCTACCCCGCGATCCTCGGCGCGCCGCTGCGCGCCAACGACCGCCGTCAGGATTACATGCGCGCCGTCACCCGCGACGGGCGCGTCTATGTTGCCGACAGCCAGGATTCGTCGCTGCTCGCGACGCTCGCCCGCGCGGACTGCATGATCGTGCGCGCACCGTTCGCCCCGGCGGCCGATGCGGGCGACTCGGTGGAAATCCTGCCGATCGCTTGACGTCCATCTTTATGTTCCGTATAGGTTCGTCGTCTGTTCCGACGAAAGGGCCCGGAATGCTAACGCGCAAACAGCATGAGTTGATCTGCTTCATCAACGACCGGCTGGAGGAGACGGGAGTCTCGCCCTCGTTCGAGGAAATGAAGGAAGCGCTCGACCTGAAATCCAAGTCGGGCGTCCACCGCCTGATCAGTGCGTTGGAAGAACGCGCATTCATCCGCCGCCTGCCCAATCGCGCGCGCGCGCTCGAAGTGCTCAAGATGCCCGAACGGGGCACCAATGCCCCGGTAAAGGCGACGCCGGACGCCGCACCGGCCAGCCCGCGTGTCGTCCCGCAGCCCGCAAATGACGTGATCGAAATTCCGCTCCACGGCCGGATCGCCGCCGGTGTTCCGATCGAAGCGTTCGAGGGCGCGTCGATGCTGTCGGTGCCTGCCGCATTGCTCGGTGGTGGCGAACATTATGCGCTCGAGGTCGCAGGGGATTCGATGGTCGAGGCTGGCATCCTCGATGGCGACTATGCGCTGATCAAGCGTCAGGAAATCGCGCGCGACGGGGAGATCGTCGTGGCTTTGATCGACGACAGCGAAGCGACGCTCAAGTTCTTCCGCCGTGAAGGGGCGATGGTGCGGCTCGATCCGGCCAACCGCGCCTATGATCCGCAGCGGTACAAGCCCGCGCAGGTCCGCGTGCAGGGCAAGCTGGCCGGGTTGCTGCGCCGCTACGACTGATCGCTGGCGCGTTGCCGACGATCGGACCGGTGCCAGCGTTTGGCCCGTCGCTGCCGAGGATCGACAGGCGTGATCCAGGGGTGCGCATCTCCTGGCGTGCGCACCGTTCGGATGCTGGGGGAGCGGTGGCTCGCGACCGTCGACCAAATGCTCGGTCTTGGTAAAGTGATCGCCACCCCGCCGGTCCGCGCCAGCAAGCTCCGGTCGAGCCGCAACCAGCGTGGACGACAGCGCCGCGGCAACCAGCGATCGCTGATCACGATATCCGCGGCAGCACAGGCCCGGACCAGATCTTCGATCGGAACCGCATAAGCGCTCCGCGTCGCCAGCACGGTCCATCGCCGTGTTCCGACGGTTCTCACCGCCATGCACAGGTCCCGGCTGCATCGCGCATCCCGCTGATCCGACCACAACACTGGCAACCCTGCAACGCCCCCGCCCTGCGCCAGCATGTCCGCGGTATAGTCGCCCGTCCTGTCGCGCAGCAGCGCAACGTCACCCGCTCGCGTCCGGATCGCCACATGGCGTCCGTCCCCGGTCACCAGCAGATCCGGCGCAGGCGTGGCGATCGCCCACGCCGCACCGATCACGAACGGGCCGATCCCCAGCCGTCGCCATCGCGTCCGCCACAGCGCGATCCAGATCCCGCCGATCGCCATCGCGGCAAATGCGCCCCCCGGCATCGCCGGCAACGGCGCGACCGAACCAGGGATCGCCGCCGTCGTGCGCGCAATCCACAACAGCAGCTCGAGCGACATCCGCGTCGCCCACCACAAGGGTGCCCCCAACCCGACCGTGTCGAACAACAGCGCCGCTGCCTCCAGCGGCATGATCACGAACGTCGTCAACGGGATCGCACAGATATTGGCGACCGCGCCGTAGATGCCCGCCTTCTGGAAATGGTAGAGCGAGATCGGCAGAAGCGCGGCCTCGACGACCAGTCCGGTCAGCAGCAGCGCACCGATACTGCGCGCAACACGGTTGAGGCGCGGTTCTTCGCGCGGCGCGACCAGCGCACGGATGCCGGGGTGGTCGTTCCACGCGATGATCGCCGCAACCGCCGCGAACGAAAGCTGGAAGCTCGGCCCGGCGAGCGATTCCGGGTATAGCAACAACACGACGAGCGCGCCCGCTGCGACCAGGCGCAGCGTCAGCGCTTCCCGTCCCAGCGCGAGGGCAATCAGCACGCACAGCGCCGCGACGCACGACCGGATCGTCGGCACCTCCGCCCCGGTCAGCATCGTGTACCCGATCGCGACCAGCGCCCCCGCCGCGCCCGCCACCAACGGCAACCGCCAGCGCAGCGCGAGCCACGGGATTAATGCGAGCAACCGCGTCACGACGATCATCGTCGCGGCGACCGCAGCCGTGATGTGCAACCCGCTGACCGACAGGAGATGCGCCAGCCCGGAACGGCGCATCGCCTCGGTATCGGCGAGCGGGATCGATCCCTGGTCCCCCGTCGCGAGCGCCGCCGCGATGCCCCCCGCCCCACCGCCACCGGCGCGCGCCTGGATATGCCCGGACAGGTCCACGCGCAGCCCGGGAAGGATCGACGGTCGCCCCGGTGCGACGATCGTTACCGGCGCAAAACCGCGGCCGGTCGCGCCGATCCCGTCGAACCATGCGGTGCGCGCATAATCATACGCCCCCGGCACCGAAGGCTCGGGCGGCGGCAACAGGCGGGCCGACAGCCGCAACACCGCACCCGACGCCAGCCCGGCGGGGACGTCGACCGTGGCGAGATTGATCCGGAGATGCTTCGGCAGAACCGGCAGCGGCCGACCGCTCGCATCGGGCCGCGCGATGACGGCAAGCGGCGCCAACCGAAACCGCACCAGATCCCGCGCCGGCAACGGCTCGATCCGTTCGACGCGCGCGACGAACGTCGCGATCGTCGGACGCTGGAGGACGGGATGCGTGACGCGCTCAGACCGCCACCAGATCAGGCCGATTCCCAGCGCCACGGCAAGCGCCGCGACCCCAAGGCTGCGTGCCGCGCGTCCGTACCGCCCGAGCGCTGCACAGCCGAGGCCGGCCGACACCGCAACCAGCATCGCGATCTGCCAATCCGCGCGGCTCGGCAACAGGAACCACAAGGCGATCCCGGCCCCCAGCATCACCGGCAACCACAAGGGAAGCTGGTCGCGTTCCGCCTCCAACCATCGTTCGAACGTGTCCGCCATACCGCGTCCAGCAACGAAAAATTGCGACAGCCACCAGCGCACCCCGGTTTGAAGCGTGGCAAAGCGCGTGCTAGGGGCGCTGCAGGCTGATCCGGCCATCGAATTTCTAGTCTGGGAGTATGCGCGGTTGAGCGCAATCACTGAAACCACCACAACGACCGACGGCACGCCCGACGTTTCCGCCGGTACCGTGGTCACGCGCTTCGCGCCGTCGCCGACCGGCTTCCTCCACATTGGCGGCGCGCGCACCGCGCTGTTCAACTGGCTGTACGCACGCCATCACGGCGGCCGCTTCCTGCTGCGGATCGAGGATACCGACCGCGCGCGCTCGACCCAGCCCGCGATCGACGCGATCCTCACGTCGCTGCGCTGGCTCGGGCTCGATTGGGACGGCGACGAAGTGTATCAGTCGGCCCGCGCCGATCGTCACGCCGAAGTCGCGCACCGCATGGTCGAGCATGGCCACGCCTATCGCTGCTACCTGACGCCCGAGGAACTCGCCGCGATGCGCGCCGAGGCCGAAGCCGCCAAGAAGCCGCTGCGCGTGCGCAGTCCATGGCGCGACAAGGCCGCCGAAGCCGACGACAGCCGTCCGTTCGTTGTCCGCCTCAAGGCACCGACCGAAGGTGCGGTCACGATCGAGGATCGCGTTCAGGGGTCGGTCACGGTCCAGAATGCGGAACTGGACGATCTCGTCCTGCTGCGCTCGGACGGGACGCCCACCTATATGCTCGCGGTCGTCGTCGACGATCACGACATGGGCGTGACGCACGTGATTCGCGGCGACGATCATCTCAACAACGCTTTCCGCCAATTGCCGATCATTCGCGCAATGGATGCGATAGAAGGCGGCTGGCCCGATCCCGTTTATGCACACATCCCGCTGATCCACGGGTCGGACGGCGCGAAACTGTCCAAGCGCCACGGCGCGGTCGGCGTGGAATATTATCGCGACGAACTCGGCATGCTGCCCGAGGCGCTCGACAATTATCTGCTGCGTCTGGGGTGGGGGCATGGTGACGACGAGATCATCAGCCGTACCCAGGCAGTCGAGTGGTTCGATCTCGCCGGAGTCGGCAAGTCGCCGTCGCGCTTCGACTTCAAGAAGCTCGAGAACCTGAACGGCCAGTACATTCGCGTCGCAGACGATGCACGGCTTGCCGCGCTCGTCGCCGATCGGCTTGATTTCAAAGCCACGGACGCGCAGCGCGACCTTCTTGGCCGAAGCATGGCATCGCTCAAGCCACGCGCGGCCGATCTTCTGGATCTGGCGAACGGGGCCGCCTTCCTGTTTCGAAAACGTCCGCTGGAAATGGATCGGGATGCCTCCGCGCTCGTTTCCGGTGATGCTCCCAAGCTCCTCGCCCGGCTGCACGCAGCGCTTGACGCGCTCGAACGCTGGGATACGGAGAGCCTCGAAACTGCGGTACGGCAGGTCGCCGATGACGCAGGGGTAAAACTCGGGCAAGTCGCGCAGCCGCTGCGCGCTGCGCTCACCGGGCGCAAGACCTCGCCTGGAATCTTCGATGTGCTCGACCTGCTCGGGCGCGACGAAAGTCTTGGTCGGATTGCCGACCAGATGATCGCTTAAGTCACGAAAGGACAACCGATGACCGACACCGCCAAGCTGAGCGCCGCCGGCAAGGACCTCGATCTCAAGGTCATGCACGGCAGCGTCGGTCCCGACGTGCTCGATATCCGTAAGCTCTATGCGCAAACGGGTATGTTCACCTACGATCCGGGCTTCACCTCGACCGCAAGCTGCGATTCCGCGATCACCTATATCGATGGTGACGAAGGCGTGCTGCTCCACCGCGGCTATCCGATCGGCCAACTGGCCGAACAGTCGAGCTTCATGGAAGTGTGCCACCTCCTCCTCAACGGCGAACTGCCGACCCAGGACGAGCTCGACAAGTTCAGCTACACGATCAGCCGCCACACGATGCTGCACGAGCAGCTCGCGACCTTCTATCGCGGCTTCCGTCGCGATGCGCATCCGATGGCGATCATGTGCGGCGTCGTCGGCGCGTTGTCGGCTTTCTACCAGGATTCGGCGGACATCACCGATCCGCAGCAGCGCATGATCGCGAGCCATCGCCTCATCGCCAAGATGCCGACGATCGCTGCGATGGCGTATAAATATTCCATCGGCCAGCCGTTCATGCACCCCAAGAACAACCTGAGCTACACCGGCAACTTCCTGCAGATGACGTTCGGCGTCCCCGCGGAAGAGTATGTGGTGAACCCGGTCGTCGAAAAGGCGATGGACCGGATCTTCATCCTCCACGCCGATCACGAGCAGAACGCGTCGACCTCGACCGTTCGTCTCGCCGGCTCGTCGGGTGCCAATCCGTTCGCTTGCATCGCGGCGGGCATCGCCTGCCTGTGGGGCCCGGCGCACGGCGGCGCCAATGAGGCGGCGCTGAACATGCTCCGCGAGATCGGCACCGTCGATCGCATCCCCGAGTATATCGCGCGCGCCAAGGACAAGAACGATCCGTTCCGCCTGATGGGCTTCGGTCACCGCGTTTACAAGAACTACGATCCGCGTGCGACCGTGATGCAGCAGACCGTGCGCGAGGTGCTCGGCGAGCTCGGCGTGACCGATCCGGTGTTCGACGTCGCGATCGCGCTCGAGGAAATGGCGCTCAGCGACCCGTACTTCATCGAGAAGAAGCTGTTCCCGAACGTCGATTTCTATTCGGGCGTGATCCTCTCGGCGATCGGTTTCCCGACGACGATGTTCACGGCATTGTTCGCGCTCGCCCGCACCGTCGGCTGGGTCGCGCAGTGGAACGAGATGATCTCGGATCCGGAGCAGAAGATCGGCCGTCCGCGGCAGCTCTACACCGGCCCGACGCAGCGCGATTACGTTGCGCTCGGCGACCGTAAGTGAAGACCCTGGTGGCCCTTGTCGGCGTGCTTGCCACGCTGATGGGGCTGCTGTGGATTGGTCAGGGGCTCGGGGTCGTGCATTGGCCGGCGTCGAGCTTCATGATCGCGCAGACCCAATGGGCTGTGTACGGCGCGATCCTCGCGGCGATCGGCGTGGCCGCAATCTGGTGGTCGCGCCGCTAGAACCCTCTTCTTAAGCCCCTCCCCTTCAGGGGAGGGGTTGGGGGTGGGGCAGTCCAGCAGAAACCAACCTGCGTATTCGCGGCACGGCCCCACCCCAACCCCTCCCCTGAAGGGGAGGGGCTAATCGGCCAGCGTCACTCCTCCTCCGCCACCTTCAGCGTCGCCACATTCTTGCTTTTTGTGGATCGGTCAGGGGCTCGGCTGGTGCATTGGCTGGCATCGAGCTTCACGATCGCGCACACCCAATGGGCTGTGTACGGCAAGATCCTCGCGGCGATCAGTGTGGCCGCACTCTGGTGGTCGCGCCGCTAGAACCTTCTTCTCAAGCCCCTCCCCTTCAGGGGAGGGGTTGGGGGTGGGGCCGTCCAGCAAAAACCAACCTGCGTATTCGCGGCACGGCCCCACCCCAACCCCTCCCCTGAAGGGGAGGGGCTAATCGGCCAGCGTCGCTCCTCCTCCGCCACCTTAAGCGTCGCCGCATTCTTGCTTTTTGTGGATTGGTCAGGGGCTCGGACTGGTGCATTGGCCGGCATCGAGCTTCACGATCGCGCACACCCAATGGGCTGTGTACGGCGCAATGCTCACGGCGATCGGTGTGGCCGCACTCTGGTGGTCGCGCCGCAAGAACCCTCTTCTCAAGCCCCTCCCCTTCAGGGGAGGGGTTGGGGGTGGGGCCGTCCAGCAAAAACCAACCTGCGTGTTCGCGGCACGGCCCCACCCCAACCCCTCCCCTGAAGGGGAGGGGCTATGTGACCAACGTCACTCCTCCACCACCGTCAACGTCGCAGCGTTCTGGCTCTTCTCCGGCCGGATATAGATCGAAGACAACATCGGCTCCGCCGCCTTCAGCGCGGTCTCGATCGTCTCGATCAGCGTCTCCGCCTCCCCCAGCGTCAAAGAATCGCGGAAATCCGCGCTGATCGCCACGAAGATGCTCTGCGGCGCGGTATGGATCGTGCGGACATGGTTCACCGCGGTAATGTCGGGATAATTGGCAACGATCGCCTCGACCCGCGCGACGATCGCCGGGTCGGCCCCCTCCCCGATCAGCAATCCCTTCGCTTCACGCGCGAGCAGCGTCGCAACCACGCCGAGAATGACCCCGATGACGATCGACGCGATCCCGTCGATCCGCGGGTCGTTGAAGGCATGGCTCGCCCAAACGCCGATCGCGGCGACGACCAGCCCTGCCAGTGCCGCCGAATCCTCGAACAGGACGATGAACCCCGTCGGATCCTTCGACCGGCGCACCGCCTGCCACCATCCGCGCCCCCGGTTCTCGCTCGCGAAACCGCGCATCGCAAGGAACCAGGACCCGCCTTCCATCAGGAAGGCGACGCCAAGCACGACATAATTAACCAGCGGGTCCCGCAGCGGCTCGGGTTCCTCGATATGCACCCAGCCTTCGTAGAGCGACACCCCCGCGCCGACCCCGAAGATCAGGATCGCGACCACGAAGCTCCAGAAATACAGTTCGCGACCATAGCCGAATGGGTGCGCGGTATCGGGCGGCCGCTTCCCGCGGTGCTTGCCGTAGAGCAGCAGGACCTGGTTGAGACTGTCGACGACCGAGTGGAACCCCTCGGTCAGCATCGACGACGACCCGGTGATCGCCGACGCGATGAACTTCGCCACGGCAATGCCGAGGTTCGCCGCGAGGGCGGCGAAGATCACCAGATTGGATTCGCCTCGTTTGGCAGCGGACATCGTTTATTATTCCTGTTCCGGCGCCGATCAGACGACCATCGTCGCGCGCGCACGGCCGTAGACGAAGTACACCACCAGACCCAAGGCGTTCCAACCAAGGAATGATAGCTGCGTCACCACCTGCAGGCTGGTGAAGAGATAGACGCACCCCAGGATCGCGAGCGGCGCGATGACCCAGGCAATCGGCATCCGGAACGGCCGCCGCGCATCCGGCGACCGTCGCCGCAACACCAGCACACACGCCGCCACCGCGACGAACGCGCACAGCGTGCCCGCATTGGCGAGGCTCGCGATCACGTCGATCGGCATCAGCGCGGCGATCACCGCGACGAACAGCGCAGTCACCATTGTCACCCGCGCGGGCGTCCCGCGCTTCGAGACGCGTGCAAGCGCGGGCGGCAGGAAACCGTCGCGCGCCATCACCAGGAAGATCCGGCTCTGGCCGTACAGGAAACCGAGCAGCACGGTCGGCAGCGCGATCGCGGCGGCGGCGGCGATGATCGTCGCGATACCGGGCTGGCGCAACTGGACGAGGATCAACGCGAGCGGCTCGGCGCTCTTGCCGAACACGCTGTAATGGACCGCGCCGACCGCGGCGAGCGCAACAACGATATAGATGATCGTGCAGGCGACCATCGATCCGACGATCCCGATCGCAAGATCGCGCTCGGGGTTCTTGGTTTCCTCCGCCGCGGTCGAGATCGCGTCGAACCCGTAGAACGCGAAGAAGATGATCGCGGCGGCGCCCATCATCCCGTACTTCACGCCGTCCGCACCCGCGACGCTGCCATAGCCATAAGGCGCGAACGGCGTCAGATTGGCCGCGTCGAAATGCGGCAGCGCGACGATGACGAACAGCGTCAGCGTGACGATCTTGAGGATCACCAGCGCGCTGTTGATCCGCGCGCTCTCGCGCGTGCCGAGCGAAAGCAACCCCGCAACGACCGCGATGATGAATACCGCCGGCAGGTTGATCCCGAACGCGCCGGTGGCGCTGGGGCCGTGCGTCAACACATCGGGCAGGACGATCCCCACGCCCGCCAGAAACCGCACCGCATAACTCGACCAACCGACCGCGACCGCCGAGACGACCAGCGAATATTCGAGGATCAGGCTCCACCCGACCACCCAGGCGATGATCTCGCCGAGCACCGCATAACTGTAGGTATAAGCGCTGCCCGAGGCCGGGATCATCGTCGCCATCTCGGCATAGCATAGCGCCGCGCACGCACAGATCGCGCCCGCCACGACGAAGCTCAGCAACACCGCAGGCCCCGCACGGTCCGATGCGACCCCGATCAGCGTGAGGATGCCGGTGCCCACAATCGCGCCGACGCCAAGCGCGACGAGATGCGGCCAGGACAGCGTTCGTGCGAGCTGGTGTTCGGCGGGCTGTTCCGCGCCGGTCTTGATGATCTTGCGGCGCAACAGACTGGCCATGCTTCCCCCGGGAGTGTTTTATCGTTGAACGCGCGCCTTACCGCGGGATCGTCGCGCGAGGAAAGCCCTGCCGGTGCGACGAGCGGACGAGCGCACCTGCACCCCCCTGCCACTTCCCCGGCGAAGGCCGGGGCCCAGTCGCGCGCCGTGCATGGCGGTGGCGGCACGCAATGACATCGACCGTCGCTACTGGGCCCCGGCCTCCGCCGGGGAAGCAACAAGGAAGAACGGGGCCACACGCGCCAGGCGGGCACACGCCTTTCCATTCTTGCTTAGGCACCGACAAAGATAGCCTATCCCGCCGCACCACACTAAGCGGGCGCGCATGACAACGACCACTCCCGCCCCAGCCATGCATCGCCATGAATTCGTGGCGTTCGTCGCGGCGCTGATGGCGGTCAACGCGCTCGGCGTCGACCTGATGCTCCCCGCGCTCGCCGACATGGGCCGCGACCTGGCGATCGCGACCGCCAACCACCGGCAGTGGATCATCACCTTCTACATGCTCGGCTTCGGAGTCGGGCAGCTTGCCTATGGCCCCCTCACCGATCGCTACGGACGCAGGCCGATCCTCCTGATCACGCTGCTCGGCTTCGTCGCGGCGAGCATCTTCGCGGCGAGTTCCGCGACCTTCCCCGCGCTGATCGGCGCGCGCATCCTGCAAGGGTTGATGTCGGCGGCAACGCGGGTCCTCGCGGTGGCGATCGTGCGGGACAATTTCTCCGGCCGCACGATGGCGCGGACCCTGTCGGTCGCGCAGATGATCTTCTTCCTCGTCCCGATCCTCGCGCCCAGCCTCGGGCAGATGCTGCTCCTGATCGGGCCGTGGCGCTTCATCTTCTACGCGCTGGCGGGGTTCGCGGCGTTCGTGCTCGCCTGGACGTTCGCGCGGCTCCCCGAGAGTCTTCCGGTCGAACGGCGCGTGCCGATCTCGATCGCGACGCTCACCGCTTCCTATCGCCTTACGCTGACCAACCGCTATTCGGCGGGCTATGCGGTCGCGGCGTCGCTGACCTTCGGGGGAATCATCGCGTTCGTCGCATCCTCGCAGCAGATCTTCGTCGAGGAATTCCATGCCGGTGACCGGTTCACCGTCCTGTTCGCGGTGTGCGCCTTCTCGATGGGCTGCGCATCCTTCGCCAACAGCCGGCTGGTCGAGCGGCTCGGCACGCGGCTGATCTCGCAAGTCGCGGTGTTCGGGTTGATTGGCCTGTCGCTGCTGCATCTCGTGGTGATCGGCGCAGGCGACGAAACGCTGGTGACGTACATGGCGTTTCAGGCGTTGAGCATGACGTGCATCGGGCTGTGCGGGTCGAACTTCGGCGCGATGGCGATGGAGCCGGTCGGGCATATCGCGGGGACGGCCTCGTCGGTGCAGGGGTTCATCACCAGCGTCGGCGCGGTGCTGGTCGGGTCCGCGATCGGCCAATCGTACAACGGCACGACCTTCCCGCTCGCGATCGGCTATCTCGCGATCGGTGTTGCGGTGCTGGTGCTGATCCTGATCGTCGAAAACGGCAAGTTGTTCCAGCCGCGCATGCAAGACGAATAGATCATCTCCGGGCAAGTATCGCAAATCGCGGTCAATTCGTCGACCGATGGGATAACCGTCCGGGCTATACTGATGTAGATCATCAACGTCCGTGGGACCTTTTATCCTACCGCTCGTTAACCGTGCAGGATGGTTTGCTGACAGCGGCAGACCCGATATCCCCAACGGAGATCAACAATGCGCGCATTATGCTGGCACGGCAAAGGTGACGTTCGCGTCGACACCGTAGCAGACCCCGAGATCAAGCATCCGCGCGATGCGATCATCAAGGTAACCGCTTGCGCGATCTGCGGGTCGGACCTGCATCTGCTCGACGGATACCAGCCGACGATGGAATCGGGTGATATTCTCGGCCATGAGAACATGGGCGAAGTCGTAGCCCTCGGCTCCGAAGTGACCAACCTCAAGATCGGCGACCGCGTCGTCGTGCCGTTCACGATCAGCTGTGGCGAGTGCTGGTTCTGCAAAAAGGGGCTGTTCTCGGCCTGCTCGACGACCAACCCCAATGCCGAGATGGCGATCAAGGCGATGGGCCATTCGCCCGCCGGCCTGTTCGGCTTCAGCCACATGCTCGGGGGTTATTGCGGTGGTCAGGCGGAGTATCTGCGCGTGCCGATGGCCGATTTCGGCCCGATCAAGGTGCCCGATAGCGTCACCGACGAACAGGCGCTGTTCCTCTCGGACATTTTCCCGACCGGCTATATGGCGGCGGAAAACGCACAAATCGAGCCCGGCGACACGGTCGCGATCTGGGGCTGCGGCCCGGTCGGCCAGTTCGCGATCCGCTCGGCGCTGATGCTCGGCGCAGGCCGTGTCATCGCGATCGACGAAGTCCCCGAGCGGCTGCGCATGGCGGAAGCCGGCGGCGCGGAGACGATCGACTTCAGCGAAGTCGAGAACGTCTATGACGAGCTGCAATATCGCACCAAGGGCCGCGGCCCCGACAGCTGCATCGACGCGGTCGGCGCGGAAGCCTCGGGCCACGGCTCGGCGGACGCAGTGCTCGACAAGGCCAAGGCGACGATCGGTCTCGCGACCGACCGCGTCCATGTGCTGCGCGAAGCGATCATGAGCTGCCGGATGGGGGGAACGGTCTCGATCCCGGGCGTCTATGTCGGCATGGGCGACAAGATCCCGATCGGCGCGCTGATGAACAAGGGCCTGACGATCAAGGCGGGCCAGACCCACGTCCAGGCGTACACCAAGCCGCTGCTCGCCCGCATCGAGGCAGGCGACATCGACCCGAGCTTCGTCGTGACGCACCCTGCCTCGCTCGAGGATGCGCCGGAAATGTACCAGAAGTTCCGCGACAAGGAAGACGGCGTCATCAAGGTGGTGATGCGCCCGCACGGGTAATGCCGGGTCGGGGTGGCGGCGGTGCCGTCACCCCGGCGACGGTAGTGGCCCGTAGACCCCTAGATGCGAATGTCGTGGTTTGGTGGAAAGCTGCCGTTCGATACGTGCTTCAGGCGCGAGCTTTCTTCGCAATCATCCATTCGACTGCCGTAAGCGCGAGCAGCGTCGTCACGAGGCAGATCATGACGCCTTTTTCGAGGGCCGGGCCAATATGAATGAGTTTCCAGTAGGATGCAGCAAATATCGCGGCAAAGATCAGCCCCGTCGCACCGACGATTTGCCGAACCGCTTGCATACCCAGTCTCCCCGTTGCGTTTTCCGCGAAGAGGTTGAGTGATTGCGCGAAGGTCTGCAAGTGGGCGTTAGCGGTCGTCCAGTCGATCACCGGACCGAACGTCGCTTTGTGGTGGAGAACTGCCGCTAGCTTGCTAGCCTGGCGAGCATGGCCTCGTATGCAGAAACCGCGTCGCGGTAGGCCGCGTGTTTTTGGGCAAGCGCATTCTGACGCCAGAGGGCGATAACAGTGAACAGCACCGCCCCGAGCGCCATCTGCGCCGTACCGTCCAACTCATTCCAATTTAGGTAGTACGCGACGGCCCCAACTAATGAAACAGCGGCCGAGCCCCAGGCGGTCCACGTGATTAGCCGCTCAGCTAGCCACGACATGTGGGGCTGGGGCCGGCCGCTGCGCGGATCCGTCGTATGATCGTGAAAGCCGAACACTCGTTAATGATGCATCACGTTGCCAACGTCTGCAATTGGGCGAGAGCAGTCGCGTCCTATGAAGGGTTCACGACCCAGCCCAAGTCTATACCAACCGCCGTCATGCTGAACGTGTTTCAGCATCCACCATTCAGCGGGCACAGACCGGACTTGATCCGCGGTCGCCCCTGAAACACGTTCAGGGTGACGCTGGGTGTAGGGTCCACAGCCCCCCCGCCGAAGCAACGAAGGTGGTTTGGGGTGACGCCAGCCCCCCCGCCTTGCTATCGGGCGCGCATGACGACCCCCTCCCCGGATTCGCTCCCGCCCGTCACGCTGTTGCGTGGCGCGGCGCTGTTCCTCGATTTCGACGGCACGCTCGTCGAGCTTGCCGCGCGCCCCGAACTGGTCAGCGTCGACGAGCGGCTCGCCAGCCTGCTCGACCGGCTCCGCACGAAGCTCGACAACCGCGTCGCGATCATCAGCGGCCGATCGGTCGACGGCATTCTTGCCATGTTCGGCCCGCTTCCGATCACGATCGCGGGAAGTCACGGCCTTGAGGTGCAAACGCACGACGGAATGCGTTCGCTGCCGGAACGACCCGCGGCCCTCGATCGTATTCTGAACACAATGAAAGATTTTGCAAAAACAACACCTGGCCTGCTGGTCGAGGAAAAGCCCTTTGGCGCGGCCCTGCACTATCGCGGTGCCCCCGCGATGGAACCGCAAGCCCACGCGCTTGCCCGCACCCTCGCCGATGAAACCGCGCTGCATCTCCAGACGGGCAAGATGATGGTCGAGCTCCGCGTCGGCGGCGGCGACAAGGGGTCGGCGCTGCGACGGCTGATGGCATCGCCACCAATGGCGGGCTTCACACCGGTGTTCCTCGGCGACGACGATACCGACGAGCCCGCAATGGTCGCCGCGACCGACCTCGGCGGTGCAGGCATCCTGATCGGCGCCCCCCGCGATAGCAGCGCACGCTATCGCCTTCCCAATGTCGACGCGACGCTTGCTTGGCTCGAACAGGCTTGCGAGGTGGCAGCATGAGTTCGTTGGATCTCTGGCCGATCGGCAATTGCCAGGTCAGCGCGCTCGTCGATCGTGCGGGCAGCTTCGTCTGGGGCTGTGTCCCGCGGATCGACGGCGACCCGCTGTTCTCCGCGCTGCTCGGCGGCGATGAACCGGAACGCGGCTATTGGGGGATCGCGATCGAGAACAGCGTCTCGGTCGAGCAGCATTACATTCGCAACACCCCGATCCTGATCACGCGCCACACCGACAACGCAGGCAATGCGATCGAGGTGATCGATTTCTGCCCGCGCTTCATCAGCAACGGGCGCAGCTATCGCCCGGTGTCCTTCGCGCGGATCATCCGTCCGGTCGCGGGCAGCCCGCGCGTCCGCATCCAGCTTCGCCCGACCTGCGGCTGGGGCGGCACGTGCAACGAGAAGATCGGCGGATCGAACCACATCCGTTTCCTGCTCGAGACGATGGCGCTGCGCCTCAGCACGACCGCGCCGGTCGGCATGATCCAGAACGAGCTTGCGTTCCGGGTCGAGCGTCCACTGCACTTCTTCCTCGGGCCGGACGAGAGTTTCGCGGGCGACCTCGCCGAGACGCTCGACGCGATGCTCGCCAAGACCACATCGCATTGGCAGGAATGGGTCCGCGGTCTCGCGGTCCCGCTCGAATGGCAGGATGTGGTGATCCGCTCGGCGATCACGCTCAAGCTGTGCCAGCATGAGGAAACCGGCGCGATCGTCGCCGCGATGACGACGTCGATCCCCGAACATGCCGGATCGCAGCGCAACTGGGACTATCGCTACTGCTGGGTCCGCGACGCTTATTATACGGTGCAGGCGCTCAATCGCCTCGGCGCGCTCGACGTGCTCGAAGGCTATCTCGGATATTTGCGCAACATCGTCGATGCGGCCGCGGGTGGCCACATCCAGCCGCTATACGGCGTCCTCGGCGAAGCGCAGCTCGAGGAGCGCGAGGAGCCTGCACTGCCCGGCTATCGCGGCATGGGCCCGGTCCGCGTCGGCAACCAGGCATATGAGCAGATCCAGCACGACGCCTATGGCCAGATCGTCTTGTGCAGCGTCCACGCCTTCTTCGACACCCGCCTCTTCCGCCTCGCGGGGATGGAGGATTTCGAATCGCTCGAACATGTCGGCGAGCGTGCCTGGGCAAATTACGACCAGCCCGACGCCGGCTTGTGGGAGTTGCGCACGCGTCAAAGCGTCCATACCTACTCATCGGCGATGTGCTGGGCGGCGTGCGATCGGCTTGCGAATGCCGCGCACAAGCTCGGGCTGACCGAACGTGCTGATTTGTGGCAGGAACGCGCCAAAACCATCCGCGAACGGATCGAAACCGCTGCCTGGCGGCCTGAAACCAGGCGGATGTCGGCTACTTTTTCGGGTGACGACCTCGACGCGAGCCTGTTGCAGTTACTCGACCTGCGCTTCCTCGAGCCCGAGGATCCGCGCTTCATCGACACGCTCAACGCCGCCGAAGCGGGTCTGCGACGCGGGTCCTTCATGCTGCGCTATGCGATCGAGGACGATTTCGGGATGCCCGAAACCGCGTTCAACGTCTGCACCTTCTGGCTGATCGAAGCGCTGCACTTCACCGGCCGCAGCGAGGATGCCCGCGCGTTGTTCGAGGAAATGCTCGCCCGCCGGACCGCTGCTGGCCTGTTGTCCGAGGACATCGAACCGGAAACCGGTGAATTGTGGGGCAATTATCCCCAAACCTATTCGCTCGTCGGCATGATCAATTGTGCCGCCTTGCTGAGCAAACCGTGGAGCTCAATCCGATGACACGGCTGGTTATTATCTCAAATCGCGTTTCCGCTCCCAAGGGGTCGGAATCGGGCGCGCAGGGTGGCCTCGCGGTCGCCCTCCAATCCGCGCTTCGGCAATATCGCGGCGTCTGGTTCGGCTGGTCGGGCGAACGCACCGACCATTTCACCGGCGACATCAACTTTCATCGCAACGATGGCGTGACCACCGCGACGATCGACCTGGAAGACCAGGACATCGACGAATATTACAACGGCTACGCCAACCGCACCTTGTGGCCGTTATTCCACTACCGCGTCGATCTCGCTGAATATGAACGCGATTTTGCGGGTGGCTATCAGCGCGTCAACGAACGGTTCGCCGACACCGTCCAGCCGCTGATCGAGGCCGAAGACGTCGTGTGGATCCAGGATTACCACATGTTCCCGCTCGGCGACGAGTTGCGCAAGCGCGGGTGCAACAACCGGATCGGCTTCTTCCTCCACATTCCGTGGCCACCGCGTCGACTGCTGTCGATCTTGCCCGAAGCGCAGGAACTCGTGCGGCGGCTGTTCGCCTATGACGTGATCGGCTTCCACACGGAGGAATGGCTCGAGAGCTTCCTCGATTTCGCGCGTTTGGAGATGGGCGCGACGATCGCGGACGGCGTCGTCACGCTCGGCGATCGCAGCGTCCGCGTCCTCGCCTGCCCGATCGGGATCGACGCGCCCGAATTCGCCGAGCAGGCGGGAAGCGTGGTTGCACGCCTGACCTATCGCCGGATGCGCGACAGCGCGGACGGGCGCGACATGATCGTCGGCGTCGACCGACTGGATTATTCCAAGGGGCTGGAAGAGCGCTTCCTCGGCTACGAACGGTTCCTCGTCGAGCATCCGGAAGAGCGCAAGGAAGTGTTCCTGTTGCAGATCGCTCCGCCATCGCGTGGCGCAGTGGGTAGCTACCAACGCATTCGCAATACACTGGAAAGTCTGTCGGGACGGATCAACGGCGCTTATGCCGACGTCGATTGGGTGCCGATCCGCTACGTCAACCAGGGTTATGGCCGCGATACGCTCGCCGGCATCTATCGCGCGTCGAAGATCGGGCTGGTCACGCCGCTCCGTGACGGGATGAACCTCGTCGCCAAGGAATATATCGCCGCGCAGGATCCGGAAGATCCCGGCGTGCTGATCCTCTCACGTTTCGCCGGTGCCGCCGCGCAGCTGACCGAGGCGCTGCTGGTCAACCCGTACAGCGCAGAGGAGATGGCGGACGCGATTCAGAAGGCGTTGCGCATGGACCGCGACGAGCGGATCCGGCGCTGGCGCGCGTGCATGGACTCGATCGAGCAGCAGGATATCAACTGGTGGCGCGAGACGTTCCTGGGGGCGCTGATGGCGACCGATGCGGACACGACGTCCGCCGCCGCCTGACGGGGCAGCAAGATCGCCGGTGGTCTTATGCAGACCGCCGGTCGATTATGCCAAACCCCGTACAAACCGACGCGAAAGCCGCGATGCATGCGGCGCGACGCTCTGGTCCGTCGGCAGGGATAAGCCGAACAGCGTTCAGCGCGCCTTCGTCCTGACACGCGGTCCTGGAGTCAGCCGCTTGCCGCCCTATGCGGCGTTCCCACAACGCTACACGCGCGCGTCAATGACGCGCGCGCAGCGCAAGGATCAGGCGGCCGCGAGCGCGAGGTTGGCGACCGCGATGGACCCTAGCGGCCCCGCTTTGTCGCCGAGCGCGGGTGCTACCACATACGGACCTTTCGCTGGCAACCGCATATAACCGTTGAGGCTGGCAACAAGCGTTGCCTCGATCCGAGCGAGCAGATGCGGCTGGCCGGTAACGACCCCGCCCCCGATCGCAATCCGGTGCGGTCCGGTCGCACAAACCAGCGTGTGGCACAGAACGGCGAGCGTATGCACCATCGGCTCCCATACAGGATCGTCGCCGGGAATGTCGGCAGCGGATCGCCCTGCCAGCCGCAATGCGAGCGCCGACCCGGACGCCAGCCCCTCGACGCAATCATCGTGGAAGCGGCAGAAGCTCGGGACCCGGTCGTCCGGCAAGCGCGGAACGCGGATGTGACCAAGTTCGCTGTGCCCGATCCCGCGCGTCGGCAGACCGTGCACGACGAGGCCGACACCGATCCCGGTCCCTACGGTGACATAAGCGAAGTCGTCCATCCCGACCGCGCAACCCCATGCCATTTCGGCAAGCGCAGCGCCGTTGACGTCAGTGTCAAACCCGGTCGGGACGTCGAACGGCGCCGACAAGATGCCGCGAACGTCGGTTCCTGCCCAGCCCGCCTTCGTCGTCGCGCCGATCTGCCCATAGTGGTCCGACTCAGGGTTCAGTTCGATCGGCCCAAACGATGCGATACCAAGCGCCGCGAAGCCATGCGTGTCCCACCATCTCTGCAGGATCGCTACGATCGCCGGCAGGGTCTCGTCGGGATGCAAGGTGGGGACGGTGGTCTGGTCGAGAACTTTTCCGTCTTCATACCCGAGCGTGCAAACGCACTTGGTTCCCCCAAGCTCGATCCCGGCGCGCAGCATATCCGCTTCCGAACGGGCTTCCGTCTCCTGAACCTCCAAAACGGAACTCATGTGCGTAGAATCACTTGCATAGACCATCCCCGTCCAGTGCGGTTGGCGTAGCGCCGAACCTGCTTGGAATGACTATTAATAATTTAATTTAAGTAATTCAATCATCCAGATGGACGATGGTATTAAATTGGTACCTAACCCGCGTTCTCAATCGATGCAGTCCCGGTGGGGCATTGCCGCGTTCCCCAATGCGGCCCAGCCGTCGGACCAACAGATACAAACAGTTCATTTCGGCCGGAATCAGCGTGCAAAGGACACGCCTCGTCAGCAGGCGCGCCGTTGACGATGCGACCGGAAGACGGACGCAAGCAGTCTCGGTGTTCGGGCAGCGTCGCAAACGCCCCGCGCCGCCAGACGCTAGGTCATCACTGCAGTGCAACGATCTTCGACACGGTTCATTTGGCACGGTAGACCCTTGCAAATGAAGACCGCTCCTACGCCCGGCACCGCGCCTGCCCCGGCATCGACCCGCCGCATCCTGCTCGCCAGCCTGATCGGCACGTCGGTCGAATTCTACGATTTCTACATCTACGCGACCGCCGCGGCGCTCGTCTTCGGGCCGTTGTTCTTCCCCGCCGAAGACCCCGGCGTCCAGTTGCTCGCCTCCTATGCCAGCTTCGGTCTAGCGTTCCTTGCGCGCCCCCTCGGCGCGGCGGTGTTCGGGCATTTTGGTGATCGCCTCGGGCGAAAGTCGACGCTGGTCGCATCGCTCATGCTGATGGGCGGATCGACCGTCGCGATCGCGTTCCTGCCGGGATATGCGCAGATTGGCTGGGTCGCGCCGTTGCTGCTGTGCATCTTTCGTTTTGGACAAGGGCTGGGACTTGGCGGCGAATGGGGTGGTGCCTCGCTGCTCGCGGTGGAGAATGCGCCAAAGGGGCATGAGAACCGCTGGGGCATGTTCCCGCCGCTGGGCGCGCCGATCGGGTTCATCGCTGCCAACGGCTTCTTCCTGTTGCTCGGCACGATTCTGAGCGATCAGCAGTTTCGCGACTGGGGCTGGCGCTTGCCGTTCCTGGCGAGTTCGGTGCTTGTCCTCCTCGGCCTGTGGGTGCGCCTCAAGCTGACGGAGACACCCGCGTTCCGCGAAGCCGCCGCACACAATGCGCTGCCGCGCGTCCCGATCGCGACGCTGTTCGGGTCGCATCTCCGCGCGACGGTCGCTGGGACGACGGGCGTCGTCGCCTGCTTCGCGCTGTTCTACCTCACCACCGCCTTCGCGCTGAGCTACGGGACGACGACCTTGGGCTATGGCCGCCAGGCCTTCCTCGGGGTGGAGATCGGCGCAATCCTGTTCCTCGCGCTCGGGGTGATCGTCGCCTGTACGTTGGCGGACCGGACGGGGGCGACGCGGATGCTACGCTGGGGTTTTGTCGGCTGCGTCCTGTCGGGGTTGCTGATGGGGCCGATGCTGGGGTCCGGCTCCTTGTGGATTGTGTTCGTCTGGCTGGCCGCATCGCTGTTTGCGATGGGGTTCGCTTATGGTCCGCTCGGGGGATGGCTACCGTCGCTGTTCGAGCCGGGTGTGCGCTACACGGGCGTTTCGATCACCTTCAACCTTGGTGGCATCATCGGCGGCGCACTCGCGCCGATCGCGGCGCAGGCGCTCGCCGCGCGCGGGGGGCTTGGCCTGGTCGGGGTGTATCTGGTCGCAGCCGGGATCCTCAGCCTTGGCGGTCTGATGCTGCTGCGACGGCGCTGAAAACCGATCGCGATATTTTCGGTCGCCTGAAACGCGTTTAACGGTGAACAACGAGGGCGCACTCGATCCAGATCAATCATAAATGTCGCGCAAAGAGACGACCGTTACTGAACCACTTAGATGAACAGACGTTCAGCTTGTTCCTCTCTACGGCAAGGTATTCGATATGCTCGGGACGACATCCGTCGGTACGGACCGGCCTTTTTCACGCCAATATCCTGACCCGTTCGCGCCGCGATACACTGGCGTCGCTGCGCTTGCCGACGGCGATCAACCGTCGGGCAACGAGCATGACCGCGTCGGTCGCGAACGTCTGCTGGCGAAGATCGCGGACTATCTCGGGGTCGCCCCCCTGACGCCGAAGACGCCCGACGCGGTGCAAGGCGACACTATTCTCCTGGTACCGGGCGATACGCTCGATCGATCGCAGCATGACGCGGCGCTTGATACGACGCCGGTTCTCGGCGGGATCGTGCCAGCGGTCTTCGTGGGCACGAAGGCGATCACGCACCCGCTGGTCGATGCCGCGGCGGATCGTCCGACGCTCTGGTCCGACATGATGGCGGACATGATCGGCGATGCCGCGCTATCGGGCTATACCGCGTTCAGTCGTGATGATGCGGCTCGAGCGGGACGGCTGCTGTTGGCGAACGGTTCGGTGCGGATCAAGGACGTCTGTGGCAAGGCCGGCCTTGGACAAAGCGTCGTCCACGACGAGACCATGCTCGACGCCGCGCTGGCGCTGGAAGATCCCGAGACGCTCGCGCATCATGGCATCGTGCTCGAAGCAAACCTGACCGACGTCGTCACCTACAGCGTAGGGTCGGTACAGCTTGGCGACGACAGCATCAGTTACTGGGGCAGCCAGAATCTCACGACCGATCATCACGGTCGCGAAGTCTATGGCGGGTCGGATCTGTGCGTCGTTCGTGGCGATCTGGACGCGCTCGCGGCGCTTGATCTTCCGCCGTCCCTGGTCCGCGCGATCGAATGCGCCGCGATGTTCGATCATGCCGCGCATTGCGCCTATCCGACGGTGAAACTGACGCGTCGCAACTACGATGTGATCGAAGGGACCGACCACATGGGAACCCGCCGGATCGGCGTGCTCGAACAGTCATGGCGCGTGGGCGGTGCCAGCGGTGCGGAAATCGCCGCATTCGAGGCGCTCCGGGCCGAACCACATACCCACTCGGTCCGCTGCTCGACGGTCGAAGTCTATGACCTGATCACGCCGCCGACCGGTGCGATCGTCTATTATCACGGGACCGACCCGGTGGTGGGGGCGATGACCAAATATGCGGTGCGCCTCGCATGAGCGACCCGAGCGAGGTCGACGAAGGCAAGGTCGCGTTGCAGGTCGGCGGTCAGAAAATCGCCGGGACGTTGCTCAAACCCGAGGCACCGGTGCCGGGCTTCCTGTTCATCCACGGCTGGGGCGGCGATCAGGCGGAGGACCTCGGGCACGCCGAGGAACTGGCACGGCTTGGCTGCATCTGTTTTACCTTCGATCTGCGCGGCCATGCCGACAGCGGCGCCGACAAGGATACGGTGACGCGGCAGGACAGCCTCGACGATGTCCTGGCGGCCTACGATTATCTCGTCGCCCAGCCGATGATCGACCGGTCGGCGGTCGGTGTGGTGGGGACGAGCTACGGCGGATATCTCGCGATGCTGCTGACCGCGTTACGGCCGGTACGGTGGCTCGCGATGCGGGTGCCCGCGCTGTACCCGGACGAACATTGGGACACCCCCAAGGCGAAGCTCGATAAGCAGGTCGTGCGTGCCTATCGCCAGCAGCCGCACGAGCCCGGCAACGATCGCGCGCTGGCGGCTTGCACTGAATTCCACGGCGACGTACTGATCGTCGAATCGGAGAAGGACGAACAAATCCCACGCGAGGCGTTGCTGTCGATGCAGGCGGCGTTCCGGCAGGCGAATTCGCTCAGCCACCGCATCATCCAGGGCGCAACGCACGCGATGCGCGACCCGCAGCATCAGCGGATCTACTCGACGTTGTTGACCGGATGGATCGCAGAAATGGTTCGGGCGAGCCGTCTGACCTATCGCTAAACCGCCGCCGCAACCGACCGCATCACCACGTCCCGCCAAGCGCGCGGATCAGGTCGGTCGCGGTCTGGAGTTGCCGACTGCGGACATCGAGCAACGCCCGCTCGGCATCGAGCGCCGCGGTCTGCGCGGTCACGACCTCGAGATAGTCCGCCGCACCATCACGATACCGGATCAACGCGAGTTCGCGCGTATGCTCCGCCGCGGCGGCAGCCTGGCTTTGTTCGCGCTCCTGCGCGGCGAGGAAGCGCTGGCTCGCCAGATCGTCCTCGACTTCACGGAATGCGACCAGGACGGTCTGGCGATAGGTAGCGGCCGCTTCGTCGAACTCCCCCCGCGCGACCTGGACGCCGCCACGGCGACGGCCCCCGTCGAGCACCGCCACCGCCGCCGACAGCGGCCCGAGCGCCCAGAAACCGTTCGCCGCGCTGAACAGCGCGCCGCTCGCAGCCTCGAACCCGCCGGAAGCCCCCAGGGTAATGCTCGGGAACAGCGCAGCCCGCGCGACCCCGATCCGTGCGTTCGCCGCCGCCACCCGGCGCTCTGCCGCGGCGATGTCGGGACGGCGCTCGAGCAGGGCGGAGGGTAGCCCGGCAGGCACAACGGGCGGTTTGGTCTGCGCCTCGACCACCCCGATCGCGAAGCCGGCTGGTGCGTCGCCGACGAGCACCGCGATCGCATGTTCGTCGCGCTGGCGGTCGACCGACACCGCTTCCAGTTCCGCCCGAGCGCTCGACAACAGGTTCTGGGACCGGCTGACGTCGATCCCCGACGCGATCCCGCCGGTGTGCCGCGTGTCGGTCAGCGTGAACGCACGCTGGAATGCATCGACCGTTTGGCGCAACAGCACGATCCGCGCATCGAGCCCGCGCATCTCGAAATAAATGCTGGCGAGTTGCGCTTGCAACCCGAGCCGCACGCCGGCAAGGTCCGCCGCGCTCGCCGCGACGTTCGCCCGCCCCGAACGGATCGAGTTCCGCACGCGCCCGAACAGATCCACCTCATAATCGACCGAGGCGCCGACCGTACCGAGCGTGTAGGTCGCTGCGTTGCCAAGCGACAGCGGACGTCCGGCCGAAAGCCGCTGGCGGCTGACGTCGGTCGACGCGGTGACTTGCGGGACGCGGTCCGCGCGGGCCTGCCGCAGCAATCCCTGCGCCTGGTCGTAGCGCGCGACCGCTGCGGCGAGGTCCGCATTACCAGCCTCTATCCGGCCCTCGAGCACGCTCAGCACGGGATCGCCAAACGCCTCCCACCAGCGTCCCGCCGGCGGCACGGCGACGCCGGCATTCTGCCAGCCGGGGACGACAGCTTCCTTGTACGCGGCCGGTGGTGCAACAGCGGGGCGCGCGTAATCGGGCGCGACCGAACAGGCCGCGGTCGCCACGAGCGCTGCCGACGCGACCGCCGTGCGCAGCCAGACCTTAACGCGCCGCATGCGCACCACCCGCGCCTCCCCGCGCCACGCTGACTGCATCGCCGTCGGCCAGCGCATCGGGCGGATTGTCGATCACGCGGTCGCTCGCCTTGAGCCCGGCGTTGATCTCGACCGTCTCGCCGTGGTCCTGGCCGATCTGGATGCTCTTGAGATGTGCCTTGCCATCCTGCCCGACGAGCGCAACCTGCGTGCCGCGCTGCCCCGTCATCAAAGCACTGGCCGGGAGCGTCATCGCGCCGCTCGCCCCCATGACCGGGAAACTCGCCTGTGCGTAACTTCCCGGCTTCAGTGCGCGGTCCTGATTGTCCGCCTGCACCTCCACAAGCACCGTGCCGGATCGCTGGTCGACCGCACCCGCGGTCCGCGTGAGCACCGCATCGAACGTCCGCCCGGCATATTCGGGCAGCGTCAGCGCAACATGCTGGCCGGGATGGACCTGCGCGGAATAGGACTGTGGTACGCGGACATAGGCGCGCATCCGGCGGACATCCGATACGGTAAACAACGGCGTCGACGCCGCCGTGCCCGCGGTGACGAGCGCACCGATGTCGGTCGACCGCGTGGTGACGACGCCGCTGAACGGCGCGATCAGCCGGGTGAACCCCTGCGTGAAGCGAAACCGCGCAACGTTGGCGCGCGCCGCATTGGCAACCGCGACCTTGGCCGCAAGGTCGCCGATCTTCTCGTCGGTCTCCTGCTTCGACACCGCGTCCTTGCTCAGCATGTTGCGCCAGCGCGTTGCGGTCGAGGCGGCGAGCTGCTGGTTCGCCTGCGCGGTCTGCAGGTCAGCCTGCGCCGCAGCGAGTTGCTGATCGACCTCGGGTGCGTCGAGCACCGCGAGCGTCTGCCCGGCGCGGACGCTGTCGCCGATGTCGACATACCATTTGCGCACGTAACCGCTCGTCCGCGCATAGATCGGCGCGGTGTTGAGCGCCTGGAGCGTGGCGGGCAGCGTCAGCGCGGTGCTGCTTCCGGCGGCCTTGGGGTGGATGACCGCGACCGTTGGGGTTGCCTGCGCGCTGGTCCAGCCCGCGAGCTTCTTCTCCGACTGTGACCGCGTCGCGATGCCGGCACCGACGACGCCGACCGCCACCACCGCCGCGACGATCCCGACGGTCTTCAGGGACCGACCCTGGCCGCGCTCAGACATGCACACTCTCCAAATGCGGGTTCGATGGCGAAGCCGCAGCATTAGCCTTCTTGCGGTGCACCAGACTGAACACCACGGGCACGAACAGCAGCGTCGCGAACGTTGCTACCAGCAGCCCGCCGATCACCGCGCGCCCGAGCGGCGCATTCTGTTCGCCGCCCTCGCCCAGCCCGAGTGCCATCGGCAACATGCCGATGATCATCGCGAGCGCCGTCATCAACACCGGACGGAAACGAGTCATCCCCGCCTCGAGCGCGGCGGCGGTCGCATCGCCAAGGTCTGCGAGCCGCTCGCGCGCAAAGCTGACCACGAGGATCGCGTTCGCGGTCGCCACGCCCATGCACATGATCGCGCCGGTCAGCGCCGGGACCGACAGCGTCGTCCCCGTCGCGAACAGCATCCACACGATCCCCGCAAGCGCGCCAGGCAGAGCGGTGATGATCACGAACGGATCGAGCCAGCTCTGGAAATTGACGACGATCAGCAGGTAGATCAGCACGATCGCGCCGAGCAGCCCGAACCCGAGCCCCGAGAACGCCCCGTTCATCGTCGCATATTGCCCGCGCAGCGTGACGGTAGCACCCTTCGGTGCCTGCCCCTTCAGCTCCCTAAGGACCTTGTTGATGTCCCCAGCAACCGCACCCAGATCGCGCCCGGCGGGCGTCGCGAAAATGTCCGTCACCGGCGCGATGTTATAGTGCGAGACGACGGCCGCGCCGTTGGACCGGACGATCGTCCCGATCCCGCCCAGAACCTGCGAACTCCCGTTGGCGCCCGTCACCGGAATGCTCGCAAGATCGTCCATCGACCCGACGCGATACTCGGGCGCCTGCGCGACGACCGGGTAGGACACGCCATTCTCCGGGCTGAGGAAGAACACCGGCGCGGTCTGCGACGTGCCCGCCAGTGAACTCGCGACGCTGGTCGTGACGTCCCGCTCGGTCAGGCCGTACTGGCCGATCCGGCTGCGATCGACCGACACGTTGAGCTGGGGATAGCGCGCGGATTGCTGGATGCGTGCGTCGGCGACGCCGGGGATCGCAGCGATTCGCCGCAGGATCTTGCGCGCATAGGCCTGGTTCGCGGTGGCATCCTTCCCCGAGATCTGGATGTCGATCGGCGCGGGTGCGCCGAAGTTGAGGATCTGGCTGGTGATGTCGGCGGGCAGGAACGAGAAGGTCGAACCAGGGAAATCGCGCGGCAGGCGCTCGCGCAATTGCCGGACGTAATCCGCGGTCGGCGCGTGCTCCTTGGACAGCTGGATCAGGATGTCGCCGTCCTGCGGGCCGACCGTGCCCGAGTTGTTATACGTCGTGTTGATCGAGCTCACCGGCAGCCCGATGTTGTCGACCACCGAGACCAGTTCGTTCGCGGGGATGATCTGCCGGATGCGTCGCTCGATCAGGTCGAACTGCGCGGAGGTTTGTTCGATCCGCGAGCCCACCGGCGCGCGGACGTGGAGCGCCATCTGCCCCGCGTCGACCGCCGGGAAGAAGTTCTGCCCGAGGAACGGCACCAGCAGGAACGACAGCAATACGACTGCAAGGAAGCCGATCACGAACGGCTTGGGGCCCGCGAGCACGCGCTCTAGCATCCCGCCATAGCTGAGGCGGAAGCGTTCGAAGCGATGCTCGAACCCGCGCTGGAAGCGGACCAGCGGATTGCGCGATGCGGGCGTCCCCGCCTCATGCTCATGCCCCTGCGCGTGCGGTTTCAGCAGATACATCGCCATCGTCGGCACCAGCGTGCGCGACAGGATGAACGACGCGATCATCGCAAACACCACCGCGAGCGCGAGCGGCACGAACAGGAACCCCGCCACGCCCGGCAAGAAGAACATCGGCACGAACACAATACAGATGCACAGCAGTGAAACGAACGCCGGGGTGACGATCTGCGCCGCGCCGTCGAGGATCGACTGCGTCACCGACTTGCCCTGTTCGAGATGCCAGTTGATATTCTCGATCGTCACCGTCGCATCGTCGACCAAGATGCCGACCGCAAGGCTCAGCCCGCCCAGCGTCATCGTGTTGAGCGTATTGCCCGTAACCGCCAGCCCGATGATCGCCGCAAGGATCGCGAGCGGGATCGAGATCGCAATGATCACGGTCGACCGCCACGATCCCAGGAACAGCAGGATCATCAGCGACGTCAGCGCCGCAGCAATGATGCCTTCCTTGACGACACCCTCGACCGCGGCCTTCACGAACAGCGACTGGTCGCCGATCGGCACGATCTTGAGCGCCGCGGGCAGCGTCTCCTGGATCTTGGGGAGCGTGTCCTTGATCCCCTGCACGATCGCCAGCGTCGAGGTGGCACCGTTCTTGAGCACGGTCATGATCACTGAGCGCGATCCGTCGACATGGACGACGTTGGTCTGCGGCGCGGACCCGTCGCGGACGTGCGCCACGTCGCGCATGTAGATCGTCGCGCCATTGTCGATCTTGACCGGAATGTTGTTGAGTTCCTCGATCGATCCCGGCGCGTTGTTGAGGCGAACGCTGTACTGGAAACCACCGATCTTGGCGAAGCCCGCCGGGTTGATCTGGTTCTGCGCGGCGATCGCATTGCCGACGTCCTGCGCGGACAGACCCTTCGATTGCAGCGCTTCCGGATCGAGATCGATCTGGATCTGGCGCGTCCGTCCCCCCGACGGATACGGGATCGCCGCGCCCGGCACCGTGACCAGCCCCGGCCGGACCTGATTGACCGCAAGATCGAACATCTTGCCTTCGGACAGCCCCACCCCCGACAGCGCGAGCTGGACGATCGGCACGGTCGACGCGCTGTAGTTAAGCACCAGCGGCGGCGTGACGCCTGGCGGCAACTGCTTGAGCACCGTCTGCGAAACGGACGTGACCTGCGCGGTCGCGGTGCGAACGTCGGCGCCCGGCTGGAAATAGATCTTCACCACCCCGATGCCGGGGAGCGACTGGCTTTCGATATGGTCGATATCGTTGACCGTCGTGGTCAGCACGCGTTCGAACGGGGTGATGATCCGCCCCGACATCTCGTCGGGGGAAAGACCGCTATACTGCCAGGCGGTCGCGATCACGGGCACGCGAATGTCGGGGAAGATGTCGACCGGGGTCCGCACCGCCGCAAGGATGCCGACGATCGCGATCAGGATCGCCATCACGATGAAGGTCAGCGGGCGTGCCAGCGCGACGCGAACGATACCGATCATGCGGTGCCTCTATCGTGGATCTGGCCCGCAAAGGACCCGCGCTGGGAGCGATCGGTCATGCCTGGGGAGGACGCCTGGTGAAAGGTTGCACGCCACCGGTTGCGATGACGCACCGCACCATTCAATCTTTGTTTCCACCAAGTCTAATATTGTTTCTAGGCCGATTGAGACGTTATAGATATTAATCATGGAATTGCGACATTTGCGGTACTTCGTCCAGGTAGCCACCGATCTACACTTTGCGCGGGCGGCGGCACATCTCGGCATATCCCAACCACCACTCAGCCAGCAGATCCGATTGCTCGAGGACGAATTGGGAGTCGTGCTGCTCGAACGCACCAGCCGACGGGTCGCGCTGACGTCGGCAGGGTCGCTGTTTCTGGATGCAGCACGGCGGACGCTTGCGGAGGCCGACCGCGCGGTCCTCATCGCGCGTCGCGCCGGGAATGGCGAACTCGGCGAGCTGAACATCGGCTTCAACGCCTCCGCCCCGTTCATCCCCCAGGTGGCGACCGCCTTATACGCGTTCCGACAGCGCTATCCCGACGTTCAACTGTCGTTGAATGAAGTCGCCGGGACCGCACAGATTCCTGCCATCCGGGACGGCGACCTCGACCTCGGATTCCTGCGAAGCTTCGACCGCCCGGTTGTGCCGCACGGTCTCACCGCGACGCTGATCCTGCGTGAACGGCTCGTCGTCGCGACACGGCCCGATCATCCGCTCGCGACGCGCGCGGGGTTGCACCTGTCCGATTTGGGCGACCAGTCGCTGGTGGTCTACGCAAGCGATCGCAGCGGCGGCTTTACCGAGGCTCTGTTCGACCTGATGCGCGACGCCGGCGTCGAACCCCGGGCTGCACAGCATGTTCGCGAAGTCTCCACGCTGCTCGGCCTGGTGGCCGCCGGCATTGGCGTGACGATCATCGCGGAATCGCTTGCGTCGCTGCAGTCGGCGGGTCTGGTCTACATCCCCTTGCGAGATGATCGCGCGACATCGGCGATGTGGCTGGTCCACGCAGACGCGCCACCGCTACTGACGCGCAACTTTCTGAGCGTCGTCGGAGGTTTGCCAGCGTTCACCCCAACGGGTTGCTGACGCATGCTGCTGATTGACCGATGCAATACGTGCATGGAAGCGCGCGATGCATCGACCGCCATCGTAAGGACGGATTATTCGGCATAACCAGCGTCACAGGAGTTTTTCCTTGTTCTTTCAGCCCAATGGCAATTTAGAATAGCCATCCACCACCGCGGACAAGAGGACATAGTATGAAGCTGGCCATGGCAAGCCTGCTCGTGGGACTGAGCATCGCAAACCCGGCGAATGCGCAACAGGCGAACCGGTCGTCCTCCATTTCGGCAACGGACCGACAGCAGGGCGCTGCTGCCAACCCGCAACTGATCGCGCAGTTCGGCGGGGCCTATACAGGGCCGCAGGCAGCGTTCGTCGAACGCGTCGGCAAGCGCGTGGCGACCCGGTCCGGACTATCCAACGCCACCGGCGATTTCGTCGTCACCACGCTGGACTCGCCCGTGGAAAACGCGTTCGCGATCCCCGGCGGTTACATCTACATAACGCGTCAACTGCTCGCGCTGATGAATTCCGAAGCGGAGCTGGCCTCCGTGCTCGGCCATGAGGTCGGCCATGTCGCGGCACGCCATGCCAACAGTCGCAACACACGCTCGACGATCGGCGCCCTGCTGGCGGCGGGCGCGGCGGCTGTCACCAAGAGCGATGTCGCCAGCCGTGTCGTCGGCACGGGTGCGCAACTCTACACGCTGCGGTACGGCCGTAACCAGGAGTATGAGGCGGATGCGCTCGGCATTCGGTACATGACGGCCGCAGGCTACGACCCCTTTGCCGCCGCCGACATTCTCGGGGCGCTCGATGCCTCCACCAGCCTCAGCGCACAGGCAACCGGGACACCCGCCCGGTCGGTTCCCACCTGGGCGTCGACCCATCCCAATGGCGAAGATCGCGTGCGTCGCGCCGTCGAACTCGCAACGGCGACGGGTAAACCGGAAGTCCAGCCTGTTCAGGACACGGCATTCCTCCGGATGCTCGACGGACTGCCCTATGGTGCAGCGACGGATCGCAAGCTGATCCGCGTCGTCACTGTCCGCTCGGGTGACACGATCGCCTCGCTGTCCGCGCGCATGGCCTTTCCCGACCTGAGGGAGGATCGGTTCTCCACCCTCAACGGCTTGAATCCGGACCAGCCCCTGAAGGTTGGGACGCTCGTGAAGATCGTGGTTGCTGCCTGAGGGACGAGCATGGGGACGCAGCCGCAGGGTGCGGCTGCGTCCCGTTCCGGCCCGCCGGTACCGCCTAGTCGGCCACAGCGTTGACGACGGTCCGGGCGACATCCCGCGCGATCGCGGTGTCGTGCTTCCGCGCGCCGGGTTCGAGATGGAATTTGACCGAAACGATCACGGCGGCAGCGGCCATGGCATTCAGCGAGCCTCGGACGATCGACGCACGCTTCGGACCGCTCAGATGCAACATCGCTTCTACGCCGAGTGCCAGCCCGACGAAGGCAGCGATCTGCCAACGCGTTTCGGTGGCCCGAAGGCTATAGCGAGACACGGCACCTCCAGCGGCGAACGCGGGAACCGATATGGCTAGGGTCGCAAGGGTATGTCGGCCTATCATTCGATCGGTCGTTATCGCATTGCCTGGCCCCTGTCAGGGACTCATCGCGAACGGGCAGGCCGGTTCTAAGGTCGGTTCGTCCGCGCCGCCGCAATTGCCGTGATCCCGAACACGCGCACGAACAGCCTTGGTCGGACATCGCAGTATTGTTCCCGATTGCCGCTTTCCAATGTGACAATACTCCGACAAAACCTGAGTCCGCAGGGAGAAGGTTAGATGGGTATCGAACGCCTGATGGTGGCAATATTGGCCACGTCGCTATCGCCGGTCGCCTTCGCGCAACAGGTAGAACATGGCAGCGGCCCCTACCCCGCACTGATGGAAGAGCGGACGGACCTGCCGGATCACGTGGTTTATCGGCCGGCGGACCTTGCACGATTGGGCCGCAAATCCCTCCCCGTCTATGTGTTCGGCAATGGCGGATGCAGCGCCGACGGCACGAGTTCGCGGAACCATCTGCTCGAAATCGCGTCGCGCGGCTATCTTGTCATCGCGTCGGGCACGTTCCCACGCCCCACGCGACCGGCGCCAACGCCCCCTGCTCCCGGCAAACTCACGGTGGAAACCGAAACGCGGCTGCTGACCGATGCGGTGGATTGGGCACAACGCGAGAACGGACGCGTTGGCAGCCCCTTCCGGGGGCGCATCGCAACGACCAGGATCGCGGTTTCCGGCTGGAGTTGTGGCGGATTGCAGGCGCTGACCGCGGCACAGGACCCGCGAGTCACCACCGCCGTCGTCATGAACAGCGGCTTTTTCAAAGACGGCCCCAACCCGCTCAACGGCGTCGTCTCGGACAAGGCACTGCTCGCCACACTGCACGGATCGATCCTGTATGTGTTGGGAGGCCCGACCGACATCGCCTATGCCAACGGCACCGACGATTACCGGCGGCTAGGCACGATCCCGGCGGCTCTGGTGAACATTCCGGTAGGGCATGGCGGCACCTACATGCAGCCCCACGGCGGCATCGCTGCGGAAGTCGTGACGGCGTGGCTGGACTGGAAGCTCAAGGGCTCGAAAAGCGCGAAAACACGGTTTGTCGGTGCCGCTTGCGGCTTCTGCCGGGACAGCAGGCTTACGCTGGAACGTAAAAACCTTTGAATCCCATTTGCCTCGTTCGACCGTTGCCGTGCTTCCCGAACCCCGGCGTTGCGGAGAACACACGAGCGGGGTACGCCAAGGCCTTCTTGATCAAGGACACATTCATGCGCTTTGCCCTCGCCTGTCTGGCGCTCTGCGTTTCCACCGTCCCGGTATCTGCGCAGGTGACTGCAGCAAACGCCGCTGCGGCAGATTCGAAGGCGCTGATCTACGAACTGCGCACCTATTATCCCGCGCCGGGCAAACTCGCCGCTTTGAATGCGCGTTTCCGCGAACACACGCTCGGGCTGTTCAAGAAGCACGGGATGCGCAACGTCGCTTATTGGAACGAGATGCCCGCCGAAGCCTCGCCCGAGGGCCGTGTGATCTATGTGCTGGCCTATCCCAGCCGCGCCGCGCGCGACGCCAGTTGGAAGGCGTTCACCGAAGATCCGGAATGGCGCACGGTGGCTGCAGCCTCCGAAGTGGGCGGCAAGCTCGTCACGAAGGTCGACAGTGTGTTCATGACGATGACGGACTATTCGCCGCCGCTCCCGTTGGCGCGCTGACCGCCACGATTGGCGGTCCTACAGTACGGCCGTGCCAGGCTCGGCGCGGCCGTTAGACGGTTTCGACCATGCGAGACGTCGCGGGCAGACGTGCGCTTCGAGGCCACTCCATCCGAAACCGCAGCGGCGTCGGTTCCACAAACCCGTCGCTCTGCGGCGTGGTATCGATCGATCGCGGTTCGGGAGCACCTGATCCCCCTGCATCACAGAGCCTCCACAACGTCCGTCATGCCCCCGAAACGCCCCACCGCGTCGGCAAAAGCAGCGCGATATGTAATCCTTTACATTCTTAATAAACGTACATACTCAGTCACTAACGGCGGCACGAAGAGGTCGCAAAAGGAGGGGCTGGCATGGTCAGAACAGACGCTGCTATCAGATGCACATGCGCGATCGCGCGCCGCAACCGACCGGGTTCGGTCTATCGATCGCGCACGGCGTGCATGCCATTTCTGACAAAGCCGTCTCTCTGGATGGGCGCCGCAAACGTCGCCGCACCAGAACCCGCATGTTTAGCAGCCCCCCGCACTAATCCGATGCCACCATACGCGCGAATGGCGTGGCTGTGCGATCGCGCGCGTGCGCGCTCGTTGCCGATCAACACGGCAAGGTAACCAGCCGCCGCGGCGGCGTTTTCCTACCCCGGCATCGTGCGGGGCAAATATGGAACTTCGCCATCTCGTTCATCGAAGAAACGCTGGGCAGCGACAAAGCTGTCAAACCGACAATCAGTACAGGCATTGGATTGATTACGACTGCGTGACTTCGAAACAACCGATCATCGAGCAACCATAAGCTCGGGATAACTAAAAACCGAATGGGCTTGTTTTGCCCTACACTGGGAGAGGATTATGAAGTTTCGTTCCGCACGAGCCTGTCTGCTGCTCGGCAGTGCGCTTGTCACCATGCCGGCGTTTGCGCAGGATGTGACCGCGCCGACCCCCGGATCTGTCCAGGACAACCCCACCGGCCAACCGCAGGAACCAACCTCGACGGCCGCCGAACCGGGCCAGGACGCCCCTGCCCCTGGTGAGGATATCGTCGTCACCGGCATCCGCAGCAGCCTTGCCAATTCGGCGCGTGTGAAGCGCGACGCACAGCAGATCGTCGACAGCATCAGCGCAGAAGACGTCGGCAAATTTCCGGACTCCAACATCGCTGAATCGCTCCAGCGCATCACCGGCGTCGCGATCGACCGATCGGGCGGCGAAGGACAGTTCATCACCGTTCGCGGTCTCGGGCCGGAATTCAACACCGTCCTGGTCAATGGTCGCGTCATGGCAACCGACAATCCGGGACGTGAATTCTCGTTCGACGTCCTGTCGTCCAACATGATTCAGCGGACCGACGTGTTCAAGTCGAACGTCCCCGAGCTTCAGGAAGGCGGCATCGGGGCCACGGTCAACATCATCACCGCACGCCCGCTCTCGGGGCGCAGCGGGTTCCACTTCGCAGCGTCGGCCGGTGCGATTTACGATACGCTGCGCAAGAAGGCGGGCCCCGATACATCGGCCACGGCGTCGTGGACCAATCCCGACAAGACCTTTGGCGTTGTGCTGTCGGGCTCGTACACAAATCGCAAGAACCAGGACGATTCCATCGCGATCGACGGCTGGATCAACGGGCGGCCCGACATCATCTCGGTGATCGGCGGCACCCCCACCCTGATCACCGGCGCTGACGCGCGATACCCGCGCTCGGGCAACGTCAACGTCCCCCAGAGCCTGTATTACCAGCGCACGCAGGAACAGCGCGAGCGGATCAACCTTGCGGGGGCCGTCCAGTTCAAGCCGACCGACACGCTCGAATTAACGGTCGACGGCGTGTATTCGAAGTTCAACGTTTCGGGGGAAGTCCGCCGGCTGGATAACTTCCTGGCTGCCCCTTATTACCAGCCGACCTTCGACGGGAACGCAACCGCGACCGGGCTCGGCATGATCGGCGCCGACTTCATTGCGCAGAACCCGCAGTTTCTGGCGGACAACCGCGACCGGCTGACCAACAACGGCCTTAATGCCAAGGTCGACCACGTCTACAACCTGACGAACCGCCAGTCCGAGAGCTATCAGATCGGCGGCAACGTCAAGTGGAACCCGTCGAGCAACATCGAAGTCCGGCTCGACGCGTCGGTCACCGGCGCCAACCGGATCTCGCCCAACCAGTATCTCGTGATCGGCGCGTTGCTGCCGTACAGCTACCAGTTCAACCTGAATCCCGGCGCGCTGCCGACCGTGTCGTTCGACAATTCGATCATCAACGATCCCAACCGGATGCGCCTGCATTACATGGGCATCGACACCAATCGCTCGCGGGATCGCGGCTCGGAATATCACCTCGATACGAAATATCAGGTCGAAGGTTCGATCCTGAAGTCCGTCCTGATCGGCGGCTCCTATACCGAGCGGCGCAAGATCAACCGCTCGTTCAACAACAGCGATTCGAGCTGCACCTATTGCGGATATCAGACCCCGATCGCCGCAGGACTGCTGGAATCCTACGACTGGCGTAACTTCCAGGGCGGCGGCCGGAACATCCCACCCTCGCTGTTCCAGTTCGACCCGCAGGCGTTCCTCGCCTATCTCAATGACCCGGCGACCTTGTCGATCCCGACCAACGGCCGCACGCCCGCGCAACAGGCTGCGTTCGCACAACAGGCGCTCGCGCTACCGGGCGGACCGTTCGGAGTCCGCGAGCAGCTTCGCGGCACGGTCAACGTCCAGGAGCGCCTGACCGCGGGCTATATCAACATGCAATTCGGCGGCCCGCGCTGGTCGGGCAACGTCGGCGTCCGCGTCATCCGGACGCAGGTGACGTCGTCGGGCTTCGACACCCCCGTCACGAGCATCGCCAACACGCCGGGCGACGACACGCTGCAGTACACCTATGGGCCACCCACGGCGGTCTCGGTAAGCAACAGCTACGTCAACGCGCTGCCCTCGGCGAACATCCGGTACAACGTCTCCGACAAGCTGCTCGCGCGTGCTGCGTTCTCGCAGACGGTCACCCGCCCGACGCTGACCGATCTTGGCGTCAACAACGACTTCGGTGGCCGCATCTCGGTGCCGCAGTCGAGCGGCGGCAATCCGAACCTGCTGCCATTCCGCTCGACCAACTACGACGTCTCGGTCGAATGGTACGTTACCCCCGTCAGCTATTTCAGCGTCGGCGCATTCTACAAGGAGCTTAGCGACTTCCTCGAACTCCAGACGCTCCCGGTCAATCGGTTCGGCCGTACGTTCCAGGATACCCGCACGCAGAACGGCCAAACCGGCTACATCCGCGGCGTAGAAGTGGGCGCGCAATATGCGTTCGACTGGCTGCCGGGCTTCGCATCGGGCTTCGGCGTCACCGGCAACTACACCTACGTCAACAGCAAGGTGGAACGCGACCAGACGCTCGCCGACTATGACTGCGGTTACAACGGCCTGTCCCCGCATTCGGCCAACGGCAGCGTGTTCTACGAAAAGTTCGGCATCTCGGCGCGCACGTCCTACAACTGGCGGTCGGATTATCTGCGGCAATGCCGGTCGAGCCAGGGACGCCCGCGCAACCGGTCGTCCTACGGCCAGCTCGACTTCAACGTGGCCTATGACCTGACCCGCAACTTTCAGGTCTATGTGCAGGGCGTCAACGTGACCAACACGAAGGTCGACGAATGGTCGGCAATCGAGGACCGGTTCCTGCTGCTCCAGGAAACGGGTTCGCGCTACAACTTCGGCGTGCGGGTGAAGTTCTGACGCCGCGTAGCTGATTAAGCCGATGGGGTCCCGACCGGCGCTTCTCGTGCGCCTGGTCGGGACTATTCGCGCCACGCCGTAGCCAATCTATTTGGAGCGCCCAACCGTCACGCTGCGGATGCGAAATGTTACCCATCCAGTTAAACATCGATCCGTCCAAGGCCTTCAACTCCTGCGTGGTACAGGCGAGCTTGAAGCGGTCAGCTTGCGCCCGTGACAGCGCCTGACCCGGCGTCGGCCCGACCTGCAGGCAATAGCGTCGCCGTCGCTGGGATCGCCAATCCTGCCCCGACGAGCATCCGGCGCGTCAGCTTCGTCATCGTTTCGGCTCCCGGCGCGCGGGGGCGGCACGCGCGCCGGTCAGGAAGTCGGCATGGCTCGGCAGCGTCGCGCTGCCCTGCCACAGCACCGCGCGCATCCGCTGCAGCTGGGTACGGACGTGATCCTCGGGCAGCATGTCGGCGAGCGGATCGTGTCCGCGCGGCACCAGCCCCTGGCCCAGCATCACCGAAACCCAGCTCGTGTCGCGGAACAGCTCGCCGGGCTCGAGGATGACCCGCCCGAGATTGGCGAACACCGCCATACGCTCGCTGAGGCTGTCGGGGATCGCCATCGCGCGGGTGTGCCGCCAGAACGGCGTGTCGTCGCGCCGCGTCTGCTTGTAATGCAGAATGACGAAATCGCGCACCTGCTCGACCTCTTCGCGCATCAGCCGGTTATAGAGATCGATCTCCGGCTGCGCGAAGCCGTTGCCGGGGAACAGCGACATCAGCGTGACGATGCCGCGCTGGATCAAATGGATACTGGTCGACTCTAGCGGCTCGATGAAGCCTGACGCCAGCCCCAAAGCAACGACGTTCTTGTTCCATGACAGACGTCTGCGTCCGGTAGTGAAGTGGAGTTTGCGCGGGTCGGCAAGTGTCGGCGCATCGAGCCCGGCGCGCAATTGTGCCTCGGCGGTGTCGTCGTCGATGAAGTCGCTGCAATAGACGTGGCCGTTGCCCACGCGGTGCTGCAGCGGGATTCGCCAGCGCCAACCCGCACTCTCGGCATGCGACCGGGTGAAAGGCGGCGGCGGCCCCACGACCTCGGTGGGCACCGCAAGCGCGCGGTTCATCGGCAACCAGTGCGACCAGTCAAGATAGCCGGTGCCAAGCGCCTGTTCGATCAGCACCCCGCGGAACCCCGAACAGTCGATATAGAGATCCGCCTTGAGGCTTCGGCCATCAGCCAGCTCGACGCGATCGACGAAGCCGCTTTCGGGGTCGAGCGGCGCGTTGATGATCCGACCTTCGACCTGCATCGCGCCATTGCCCAGCGCCAAGTCACGCAGCAGCGCGGCATACAGCGCTGCGTCGAAGTGCAGCGCGTAGGATATTCGCGATAAAACGTTGCGCGGGTCGTCGCTCGGGCGACCGAACTTGCCGGCATAGGCTGCGAGCGTGCAGAGAGAATAATCGGGCAGAGCGCCTTCTTGGGTGCGCAGCCAGTGCTGGTGGAACGCGACCCCGCCAAGATCGGCACCATGGCTGCCGAACGGATGAAAATAGCGCTCGCCAAGCGCCCCCCAGTCGGAAAATTCGATCCCGAGCTTGTAGGTAGCCTGGGTCCGGCGAACGAGCTCATCCTCGTCCAGTCCAAGCAGCGCGTTAAGCTGGAGGATCGGCGGGATCGTCGCCTCGCCGACGCCGACCGTGCCGATCTCGGCGGATTCGACCACGGTTACCGCCACGGCTTCGGGCGCAAAGCTCCTTGAGATAACCGCCGCCGCCATCCAGCCAGCGGTTCCACCGCCGACGATCAGCACGCTCCTCACCGGCTGATCATGCATCGCTTCCCCCGTCTCGTTTGCGTCCCAATCATTGACGTCACATCGGAAAGAGTCGGCGACCACGGGTCTTGTGGCCGCCATGAAGAGAAAGCGTTCATCCGTCCGTTCGGTCACTGCAAGCCATCACAGCCCCACGCGCAATCGCAGCGATACACGTCGATCGTTGATCTGGTAATTCCGCAGATACTGCTCCTGGCTTTGGTAGCTGTAGTTGACGGTATCGATAAGGTTCTGTCCGTCCAGGGTCAGCGATATCCGCTTAGTGAAATCGTAACTGATCGATGCGTCGAGCGATCCGTATGCCTTGAAGTAGATCGGCAATGTCGCCGCGCCCACTTCACTCAGGGAATCAAGGAACTTGTCACGCCAGTTATAGGCAACACGCGCATTGATGCCATATTTGTCGTACAGCGCGATCAGATTATAGCTGTTGCGGGACAGGTTGATCAGTGGAACCGCGGTCTGCGTTTGCGCGCCGAGCGACCCTGAAGTGAAGTTCCCTGCATTGCTGTCCGCCAGCGTGTAGTTCGCAGCCACGCCAAGTCCGGAGAGTGCTCCCGGCAGGAAATCAAAGAATTTCTGCCCGGCGATTTCGAAGCCCTGGACATAGCCCTTGGTGACGTTGGTCACCGCCGATACGTTGAACTGCACGACACCAACGGTCTGCACCGTTTCCGTCCGCAAAAACGTCCGCGTCGCAATGAGATCGCGCAGGTCCTTGCGGAACCCGGTAATCGAAATGAAACCCGCCCGCTGGAAATACCATTCGAGCGCCGCGTCGAACGAGGTGACCCGCTCTGGCTTCAGGTCGGGATTGCCGGATACCGAGCCTGATCCCTGATACGGGTTGGTCGTCGCGTTATAAGGCTGGCCGGGATTGATCGTCTGCGGCGTCGCGTCGGACCCATTGTACGTTGGGGACAGCGTGAAGCTGGGGTTGAGTTGGTTGAAGGTCGGCCGGAAGATATTTTTGGAGAACGCCAGGCGCGCCTGCAGCTTCGGCGACAAGTGGAAGCGCAGGTTGAGGCTGGGCAGCCAGTAGGAATATTTGCGCCCGCCATTGAACGCCTGAACCACTGATTCACTGGTCGGGTTTTCGCCGCCGGAAGTACGATAGCTCAGGACCTGAAAGCCTTGCCCGCTTTCGCTGGTGCGGACGTACCGTACGCCCGCGTTGCCATCGAAGTCGAGCCCAGCCAGCGACGTCCCGAAGGCCGCGCGGAGATAGCCCGCATAATCGTCTTCCTCGACCGAACTCGTGGTCGACTTGGTCGGATCGTCGAGCGAGGCGAACCCGATGGTTTGCCCGCTGATCTCTTTGATATGCGCAAACGCGGACTCGGGGTGGAGCGCATCGTACAGGTTCCATTGCAGCACCGACCCGAAGACCGAATTGGCGCCGGCCCCGCGCAATAATGTAGCCTGTGCGGGGTTGACCTGGACGAACTGCGAAAAATCCGAAACCTTGTAGCAATTCGCCGCGCTCGACCAATTGGCGCACGTGCCGCCGATCGTCTGCCAGTTGTTGATGTTGGTCTCGCGGTTGATTGCGGTCTTGCCGCTATACCGGCCACCTGTTGTCAGCGACTTCAGGAAGCCGCCGTCGTCGAAATCCCATGTCAGGTCGGCACGGACGCTGTCGCCGGTGGCGGTGTTCTTGGTTCGCGTCGGCTGGACCGCGGTGAAGCCGTAGTTGGCCGGATTGGCAAAGAAATCGGAAGGCTTGCCGGTTGCCGGATCGGTCGCAAGCTGGGTCGGGAACTTGCCGCGATTGTCGAAGGTGTAATTGTAGGTCGAATTGAACACTCCGGCCGCGCCCGTCGTCGTGGTGTAGGGGTTGATCGTCAGGTTCAGCGAGTCCTGATCGACTCGCGCGTCGATGTGCTGATAATCGACACCGAGATGCAGCCGCTGCGTGATCGTCCATTTTGCACCGGTCGAATAATCGGTCGTACGGGTTTTACGGTTGGCACCATAGGTGACCGTGGAGCCGCCCGGGCTGACCAGCGAGCCAGACGTCGCCACGCCATTCTCGACGGTGTAGGCGCCCGTCGGGACGGCGCCATCGTCGGTCGCGAAGTAGGATACGCCGGTGTCGGTGAAGTGGTAATCGCTCGTGAAAACCTGGGCATAGGCCTCAAGATTGGCTGACGGTCGCCATTGCAGCACCGCCGAGCCGCTGATCCTCCGGCGGTCGCCTTCCGCAACGTTGAAGCCACCGCCCTTCTGAACCTGGACGTTCTGGGTAGCATATCCCGGCACCGGCGAGGATTGGACCGGCGAACCGTCCGGGCTCGGGTTCGGCCCGTGATACAAATATGGCTCGACCTGATCGAGATCCTGTCGGAACGCCGTCGTGCCATAGGAACCGTTGAGCAGGAAGCCGATCTCGCCAAGTCCGGTCTGCCAGCGATTGCTATATAACCCGGATCCACCGTAGCCATATTTCTTGGCGAGGTCGAAGCGCGTTACCGACGCCGTTGCCGAAGCGATCTGTCCCGGCGCGTCGAACGGACGGCGCGTGCGCAAGTCGATCGTGCCGCCCAGCGATCCTTCGATCAATTCGGCCGAAGCGTTCTTGTAGACATCGATGCGGGATAGAAGATCCGGCCCGACGTCCTCGAACGACAGCCCCACGCCACCGTTAGCGGAAAAGATGTCGTGACCGTTCAGTTCGGTACGCACTTCGCTCAACCCACGGATCGCAACGGCGCTGCCCTCGCCAAGGTTGCGTTGGATCTGGATGCCGGGGATGCGCTGCAGGGATTCCGCAATGTTCGTATCGGGGAACTTGCCGATGTCCTGAGCGGTGATCGAATCCACGAGCTGCTCGGAATTCTGCTTGATCGCCTGCGCGGAGGCGAGGCTGCCACGCAATCCGGTCACGACAATATCATCGGGTTCGTCAGTCGGCTCGACCTGTAATGCAGTTGCCGGCGTTGCGGTGGCGTTGGCCTGCGAAGCGGGCTTAGTCTGTGCCCGTGCCGGGGCGGCAAGACCGCAAATCGCCATCGCAAGCCCAGAGACGCCAGCCAATATACGTGAGTCGTTCCTCATCGGATCCCCTCCCCCATTGTCCCTTTACGGGCTCAGGGACTTTATACTCGACATCCTCACCTATGAAAACATGAATTTATAAGTGCTAAACAGAAGAAGAAAGACAATGTAAGCAGCCATCTACATACAGAACCGTACACTACGTAGATTTTAATTGTGGAACTCCGAACCTACGTGTGAAAACGAAGTGGCTATTGGATCGGCGCGCGATGTGGTCGGGGCGTAGCAGACGGCGAGGACGCAACGCGACTTGTGCGTCAGCACGACGGAACATCTTGGCGTACATTCTACTGAGAGCACCCCCGTCATTACGACGACGAGTTCTATCCAAAGCTCGACATTCCCATGACGGCGCAATCCGGCCTGCGCTGACCTCTAACGCTACAAACGCACCGAGCCGTTCGTCTATACGCGCCGAACTGGTACATCACCGCCCCGCCCTGTCATCAGCGTGGCTGAAGCGGACCCGCAACCCCCATCGACGGCTATTCGCCCGTTCTGCTTTAGTCGCACGGCCGCGGCCGATACGTGACGTCGATCACAGCTTCGTCGCGCAGTCACGACGGCTCGAGGCGGTTTACCACTGTGAGAATCGCGGGACCGAAGCGTTTCCCCGAAAAACAATTTAGTGCAGCTTCAGCAAGGCGTGCTCAGGGGCTTCGACTTGCTTCCCTGGCGAACCTATACTTCGCGCGATACCTGGTTTGCGCGTTCACCCTCGGCGAGCGGACAGATCGGTCTTTCGAAGACTAGGTCCTATCGTCATAGACTTACCATCGTGAACGCACAGCGTGCAGCGCCAGTAAATAGCAGTGCCGCGTCGTCGACATTCTGAATGGCCGAATCCGGCAGATCTCTTGATCTATCGAATACCATCAATGCGATAGGAAAACTGGCTGGGGCGGCAGGGTTCGAACCTGCGAATGGCGGCATCAAAAGCCGCTGCCTTACCACTTGGCGACGCCCCAATCCGGGAGCGCAGGCCTTTAAGCTGCGCGTGCCCCGTTGCAAACCGAAAAAACGCTTCAGCCCTAGATTACCCGCTCCAGCCAGCCATGCGGATCGGGCGCGACGCCGCGTTGCAGGTCGATCAACGCCTGGCGCAAGCGACACGTCGTCTCCCCCGCCCCGCCGTCCGCGATGTCGAACGCACCGTCGACCAGCTTCATCGTGCCGATCGGCGTGACGACCGCAGCGGTCCCACACGCGAATGCCTCGCGCAGCCGCCCGCTCGCCGCATCGGCGCGGCACTGGTCGATCGCATAGGGCTCCTCGCGCACCGTCAGCCCCATGTCGCGCGCGAGCGTGATCAGCGAATCCCGCGTAATCCCGGGCAGGATCGTGCCGGTCAGCGGCGGGGTCTGGATCGTGCCGTCGTCGAACACGAAGAAGATGTTCATCCCCCCCAGTTCCTCGATCCAACGCCGCTCGACCGCGTCGAGGAACAGCACCTGATCGCACCCCTGGCGCGTTGCCTCGGCCTGCGCGATCAGACTGGCGGCGTAATTGCCGCCGCACTTGGCCGCCCCGGTGCCGCCGGGCGCAGCGCGCGTGTAATCCTGCGAAACCCACAGCGTCACCGCAGGAGCCCCGCCCTTGAAATAGGCACCGACCGACGAGGCGATCACCGCGTACAGATATTCGGTCGACGGCTTGACGCCGAGGAACACCTCGCTCGCGATCATGAACGGGCGCAGGTACAGCGCACCGCCGTCGATGTCCGGGATCCAGTCGGCTTCCTGCCGGACGATCGCGCGCACCGACTCGACGAACAGATCCTCTGGCAGCGGCACCATCGCCATCCGCTCCGCCGACGACCGGAAGCGCGCGGCGTTGGCGGTCGGGCGGAAGAGCGCGGCCCCGCCGTCGGGCAGCCGGTACGCCTTCATCCCCTCGAAGATCTCCTGCGCATAATGCAGCACCGCCGACGCACTATCCATCGTGAAGGGCGCGCGTGCGGTGATCTTGGCATCGTGCCAGCCTTCCGCTTCGCTGTAGCGGATTGTCACCATGTGATCGGTGAAGACCTTGCCGAACCCCGGGTTGACGAGCTGCGCGGCGCGCTCGTTTGCCGCGATCGGGGCTGCGTTGGGTTCGAAGGCGAATTTCGGCGGCGATGCCGACGCGCCATCGGACGACGTATCAGCAAGCGGCGCGTTGGCGAGCGTATCGGTGTGCGACATGATATCCTTGCGACATATTGCGACAATTTGGGGGTTGAAGGGGTGTACGGGACGCGTCAAACGCGGTCAACAATGGCCACCGCAATCGCTTCTGCCTCGCCGCTCTTCCTCCGCGAACCCGAAATTCGTCGCGGCATGGAATTGCTATACTTCGCACAAAGCACGCTTGCCCGCGCGACCGAGGCGCGTCTCGGCGAAATGGGTCTGGGTCGGGCGCATCACCGCGCGATGTACTTTATCGCGCGGCATCCGGATCTTACCGTCAGCGCATTGCTGAGCCTGCTCGGCATCACCAAGCAGTCGCTCGGGCGCGTGCTCAACGAACTGGTCGACCGCGAACTGGTCGAGACTCGCGTCGGCGAACGCGATCGTCGCCAGCGACTGCTCCGCTTGTCCGCAACCGGCGCGGCACTCGAACAGGAACTGTTCGAGATGGTGCGCGAACACTGGTCGCGTGCCTATGCGCGCGCCGGGCAAAATGCGGTGACGGGGTTCTGGTCGGTCATGGAAGGCATGATCGGCGAAGACGGCCTCACCCGCCTCTCGGGACCTCAGGAATGATACCGCATCCCTAGCGCGGACGTCAGGTCCGTGCCGCCGCCGCCATTTCGGCGTTGCGCCGCGTCGCGGCCGCGATGGTCTCGCGTAAAAGATGATCTAGCGCGGCATCGGCATCGAGCACGTCGAGCCCCTTGCGGGTCGACCCACCGGGGCTAGCCACCTGATCCGCCAGTGCCCCCGGCGCTACGGTCGCTGCCGCCGCGAGCAAACCCGCCCCTTCGACCGTCGCGAGCGCAAGCCGTTCCGCCTGATCTTGCGGCAACCCCTGCGTGACCCCTGCGGCCGCGAGCGAGTCGATGAAGCGATACAGGAATGCAGGCCCGCTTCCGGCCAGCGCGGTGACCGCGTCGAACTGCGCCGGCGCGACCCACTCGACCAGACCGAGCGGCTGCATCAATTGTTCAACCTGCAGGCGCACGGATGCTGATGCGCCGGCACTGTCGAGCGCAACGACACCCTTGCCGATCGCCACCGGCAGATTGGGCATCGCCCGAACGATCGCGCCAGCCTCGAACCGCGCGGACAAGGCCGCTTCCTCGACCCCGGCAAGGACCGATACGATCACCCCCACCCCCGCCAGGCGTGTGGCAAAGCGCGCAGCGATGTCATCGACCTGCTGCGGCTTCATCGCGAGGATCACGACATCGGGTAAAGGCCCGTCCGGCAGATCGCGTGCCTGCCGCACCCCCTCGGGGAGCGCGCGATCGGACCGGTTGACCACATCGACGTCGCTACCCGCCACTACGCCGCTCGCGATCCAGCGGCGCAGCATCGCACCGCCCATATTGCCGCATCCGATCATCCAGATCCGGCCCACGCGGGTCTCGCTCACAGGCTCAGGCTTCGCCCTGGGTTTCGGTCATCGCCGCGGCGAGCGCTTCCTTGGGGGTCTTGCCGCCCCACAGGATGAACTGGAACACCGGGTAAAAACGCTCGCACTCGTCGATCGCGCTTTCCACCATCAGTTCGGCCGATCCCAGCGACAAGGTGCCGCCATCGCCGTCGATCATCGCGGCGTGACGGTACAGCAGAATGCCGCTCGACGACCACAATTCGAAATGGCCGACCCACAGCTGCTCGTTGATCAGCCCGATCGCCTCGTACATCGCCGCGCGCTTGTCGTCGGTAACCTTGATGTCCGGGAACGCGAGGAACTGGATGACGCCGTCCTCGTCGCGCCACAGCGCGCGCAACTCATATTGCGCCCAACTGCCCTTGACCTTGGCGATGACCTCGTCGTCCTGCCGCTCGTAATCCCAGCCGTGTGCCGCGAAATAGCTCTCGAGCATGTCGATCGGGGCCGCATCGTCACGGTCGAAATCGGCTTCATCCAACACCATTACGAGCCCTCCGTCCGCGTTACGGTCGAAAGGGTGGCCGCTCGGGCGCGACGACACAAGCGATAGGTGGGAACGCCCGGCGAATTTCCTGTGGATAAAATGAGGTCAGACTCCGGTTGCGGGGCTCGAAGGCGGCGTGGTCGTGGTGCCAGCCGACTTGGCCTCGAGCGCATCAAGCCGCGCGCGGAGTGCATCGGCTTCGTCACGCGCGGCGGTCGCCATCGCCTTCACCACTTCGAACTCGTCGCGCGAGACGAAATCGAGGCCACCGATCCATTCGCGCGCGCGCGACCGTGCACCGGCCTCGGCTTCGCGCCCGACGCCCGCGAGAGTGCCGGCCGCGCCGTTGATGAACTTGGCGAAATCATCGAAGATCTTGTTGTCGGCTTGCATCTGGGGATTCCAATCGAACTTATGTCGCAATAATCTGGGTGGTCGTCGAACCCGGTGCAAGGGTTTCCACCCCGGGGTTGAGCGCCAGAATCTCGTAGTTGAGATACGCCGCGAACAGCAACCAGGCAAGATACGGGACCAGCAGCACCGCGGCGAGCCCGCGCACCTGCGAGAACAGGATCGTCATCAGCATCGTCACGCCGAACATCAGGCCGACCAGCACGAGCGCGAACACCACCTGATGCAGCCCGAAAAACAGCGGCGACCAGGACAGGTTGATCACCAGTTGCGCAAAGAACACGATCAGCGCGGGGGTCCGCAGCCGCGCCCCGCGCGCATTGAGGATCATCGCCAGCGCGATTCCCAGGATCACGTAGAGCAACGACCAGGCGACCGGGAAAACCCAGTCGGGTGGATTGAACGCCGGCTTGTTCAGCGCGGCGTACCACGCATTGCTCTTGCCGGTGGGCGCAAGCTGCGCCGCACCAAAGCCGAGCAGCAGCATCCCCGGCACCGTCAACGCGGTCCAGCGCAGGAAGGACGCGCGCAACTGTTTCTGCGACACGATGCTGCCCGCCATGTTCCCCGCCGTGTTTGTGGCCATCTCGCGCCCTCTCCTCGTTCAACCTCACCGACCGGACGTGCTGTAAGCTAGCGCTCCATCCAGGCCATACCCCGCCGCTATAGGGGAAGTCGCGGGGCCACGTCGGCATTATTTGCGGGCATGTCCGGAGCGGCGCCCCGTTCCGCAGCGATCAGGAATTCGACATTGCCTTCGGGGCCGGTGATCGGGCTTTCGACCAGCGTGACGATCCGCCACCCCTGCCCGGTCAGCCAGGCGGACACCTCGTCGCACACACGTGCATGGATCACAGGGTCGCGCACGACGCCCCCCTTACCGACCTCACCGCGCCCCGCCTCGAACTGCGGCTTGATCAACGCCAGCAGCTTCCCGTCGGTTTTGGCAAACCGCAGCGGGACCTCCAGTACCTTGGCGAGCCCAATAAAACTCGCGTCGCACACGATCAGGTCGATCGGCTCGGGAATATGCACCGAAGTCAGGATGCGCGCGCTGGTCTGTTCGTGGACGATCACGCGGTCGTCCTGTCGGATCTTCCACGCAAGCTGGTTGGTCCCGCTGTCGACCGCATAGACGCGCGCCGCGCCGTGCTGGAGCAGCACATCGGTAAACCCGCCGGTCGATGACCCCACGTCGATCGCCACCATGCCCGCGACGGGCCACCCGGTTGCGTCGAGCCCGTGCGCCAGCTTGATCCCGCCGCGCGAGACCCAGGGATGATCCCGTCCGCGCACGTCGAGCAGCACGTCGTCGGCCACCGCCTGCCCCGGCTTGTCGATCTTGCGATCGCCCGCGAACACCAAGCCCGCCATGATCAGCGCCTGCGCGCGCGTGCGACTCTCGACAAGGCCACGATCGACCAGCAGTTGATCAGCCCTGATCTTGGGCATCGGTACAACGGAATTGGGAAAAGGGGGCCATCGCCACCCCCTAACAAGCTTCGCCCGAGACCCCAAGCGCCCTCGAGTCGCGCCGTCGTGATCGGCCGATCGGGGCGGCGGCATCGGTCCGGCGCATACGGTCGTCATTCTGGCGCAGGCCTATTGCCTACCATCCCAGTAGGAATAGCTTTGGGGACCGGAAGGCGTGGCCGCACGGTGTCCCCCTAGAGCAACGCCGGTCACGTCTTCCTACCCCTGTGGGAGAGCAACGATGGGCAGCTTTTCAAGTTTCGACCCCGTGCAACCGACCATATTGACGGTCCCCGGCCTGGGTGGCTCGGGTCCGTCGCACTGGCAGACTCTCTGGGAGTCGGCACGGCCAGATACCGTTCGCGTCGAACTCGGCATGTGGCACACGCCACACCGCAACGCCTGGGTGACCAAGCTCGATCAGGCGATCCGCCAGGCCAAGGCCCCGGTGATCCTCGCTGCGCACAGTCTCGGTTGCCTCGCGGTGGCGTGGTGGGCCGAAATGACGCGCCAACCCTATGGCTGGCCGGTCGCGGGCGCGCTGCTGGTGGCACCCGCCGATGTGGACCGGGCCGATGCGTGCGCGGAACTCGCAACGTTCGGCCCGACGCCGACCGCACCGCTCCCCTTCCCGTCGATCGTTGTCGCAAGCCGGGACGACCCTTGGATCGCGATCGAACGCGCGCACAGCCTTGCGGTCGGCTGGGGAAGCCATTTCGTCGACGCGGGCGAGCAAGGCCATCTCAACGCAGCGAGCGGGATCGGCTGGTGGAAGGAAGGCCAGGAACTGTTAAGCCGCGTGATCGGTGCCTCGGTCGATCGGGAGGGTCGCCCGCTGCCGATCAGCGAGGCGCGCTCGATCCTCGCGATCAACGCGACCGACGCCGCGCAGACGCATTACCTGCCGCGATGACGCGTAGGCGTCAATCGAGAAACAGATAGGAGGGGTCGAATTCGGCGAACGCGCGCAGGCGGTCCCAATCGACGATCTCGACCACCCCCTGACGGAACGTCACCAGCCCGTCCTCGCGCAACTGCCGCAACATGCGGTTGGCGTGGACGGCGGTGAGTCCGGTCGCATCGGCCAGATCCACCTGCGTCAGCGGCAAGTCGAACCTGGTGCCCGACGCCATGCCTGCACGTTCCAGCCGGAGGAACATCTCGCAGAACAGATGCGCCAGCCGCACCGCTGCGCCGCGCGCGCCGATCGAAACGATCCATTCGCGGTTGATAGCCGCGTCGATCATCGTCGATTTCCACAGCAATTCGGTGATCGTCGCCGATCGTGCGGTGAGTTCGCGGATGCCCGCATGCGGGAACAGCACGACCTTGATATCGGTCAGCGCCGCGACCGAATGCTCCAGTCGCTTGAGCGGATAGCTGTGCAAGTCCACGAAATCGCCGGGAACATGGATCGCCAGGATCTGCCGGCGGCCATCGGGCGTATCCTTGAACCGTTCGACGAACCCGTCGAGCAACAACGTGCATTGCGATAGCGGCGTGTGTTGCCGGATGAAGATCTGGCGTGCGTTGAACGTCGTGGTCCGCGCGGCGCTCGCGTCGATCGCCGCCACGTCCTCCGCGTCCAGAACGGGCGTCCGGTGCGTTTTCAGAAACTTGTCGATATACATGCGTGCGATCGGACCCCTTGCGCGGAACATGGCCGGGAAGTTCGCGTTTTGTCTATAGGAGACGTTATCTTGGCCAAGAATCCGCACGACAAACCGATCGATGCTGTCGAGGAAGACGGAGAGATCCTGCTCGACGGGCCGGAAGGCATGGCCGAGTCCTTCACGCCCGACGCGGCCAAGCAGTCGGCCGAGCATATCGCCAAGGCGGTCGAGGAAGCGGATGCGAAAAAACCGAAGGCGGATCGCACGCACCATTAAGCATAGCCGTATGCGCGACGTTAACGCTGTCGGCCGATACCGATCATATGCCGTACCGCAAACTTTTCCTGAGCCGGTGGTCCGCGCTGATGTGGGCAGCCGGCATCATCTACATGGCGGTCGACACGGTCGGTTTCGCGCCAGCCAACCAGGCTGAGACGCCACCCGGACAAGCGACGGTGACGGACGCTACCGGCGCAACGCTCACGCCATCCGACGTTTCGAATTTTGCGAACGTCGCCAGCGCGTTATAAGCGTTGCTTCAGCGTTTCGGCACGGCCTTATCGACCGGCGCAAGTGCAACCTTGGCAATCTTCCACTGCTTTTGGTCGGCGGTTGCGCCATCGATGTCGCCAGCGCGGTGCAGCGTGACCGTCCCGATCGCATAGTCGGGGGCTCGATCCGCCTTCAGCCGGGCATAGACCTGCACCGGCACGGTCACATAGCGCTGCCCTGCCCCCGCGTCGATCCGGCCCGGCGCACCGACGTTGGCGTGATATTCGCTATACCGATCGAACGTCGCGGCGAAGGCAGCAGGATCGCGCCCCGCACCGTCCGCCCCTGACTGCCATAGCGCCCGCGCATCGACGAACCGTCGCGCACCGAGCAACCCGAAATAGGTCTGCACCACAGAGGCGGCACCCTGCGCGCTGTCGGGGGTGAATTTGGCCTCGGATACGGGCGTCCGGTCATCCGGCAGCCCGCCCGGCGTGCCGGGTGCCGGCGGGTCGAGCGGCATCTCGCCGTTCGACATGGCGCCGTTCACGCTCGCATCGGCGGCATCGGCTTCGTCGTCGGCTGCCCCCATCGCGCGCGCGTCTTCGGCGTCGAGCGCCAGCGCATTCTGCTCGTCCGCGTCCGGCGCGCCCACGATCGCAGTGTTGTTGCCGATCATGCTGTTATCGACCGGTTCGCTCTGCGCGCACCCTGCGACCAGGATCAGGGATACGGGGAGGATCAGCTTGGGGGACATGATGGTGCTCGAACGCTGGAAACGGGAAAGGCTAATGATGCGTAACGACCCGCCCCCGGCACCGTTCCCGGTGCCGCGTGCGGGTCGGCGGTCGCGAGACCGGTACGGCGGACCGGCAAACCGGTCCACCGCATCCGTCTAGGGTCGGAGCGCTGCGTCGTCGCGGTCGGTCAACTCTTCGTCGTCGATCGCGTCGCCATCGACGTCGTCCTGCAGATCGTCCTCGTCGAGATCGTCCTCATCCTCGTCGGCATCGTCGTCTTCCTCGCCGACCTCGCCGTCCTGCATATCGAGGTCGTCCTCATCCTCATCATCGTCGTCGTTTTCCGAGGCGATGTCGGGATTGAGATCGGTCAGGATCGTGCCGTCGGTCGGACCGTCGCGCGTGACCTCAAGGATCTCGGCACGCTGGCTCTCGTCATAGCCTTCTTCGTCGAACCCGTCGTCGCCCGAGCCTTCGCCGGGCACTTGATGGCCACCAATGCTCATGTCGTGTCTCCCGTCCGCCCCGGCCCGATGCGGGGTGCGGTCATACAAGCGAACCTAGCAGCACTCGATCGGTTCCGCATCCCGGCCCCGAAACGATCAGCTCGGACGAAACAGCCTTCCCCGCTCGACAATCGCTGCGATCACCAGTCCCGCGACTCCCGCGATGAAGAAACCGAGATGCAACGGCACCGTCGTCCCGTCGAAGCTCCGCCCGATCGCCCAACCGATCAGCCCGCCGATCGTGATGCCGAAAAACCCCTGGACGCTCGAGGCCGTGCCCGCGATCGCGCCCATGTTCTCCATCGCCATCGCCGACATGTTCGACGTTGCCAGACCGAAGCACGCCATCGTGATCGCCTGCAACAGCACGAAGACGAGCAGCGGTTCGTCCCCCGCCTGTCCGATGATCAGCCCCGCGCCCGACGACAGGATCATCACCACCAGCGCGGTCTGCGAAATGCGTCGCATCCCGATCCGCATCACGATTTTGGAGTTGAGCAGGTTCGCCACCGCCATCGTGCCCGCCGATGCCGCGAACACGCCGCCGAGCAGCGCAGGCCGGTGGAAGACGTGCTGCATGATCGGCTGGATCGACCCGAGGTACCCGAAGATCGCCCCCTGTGCGATCATCGCCGCGGCGGTGTAGCCGAGCGAATAACGGTCGGACAGCGTCTGCCGCCACCCGCGCGCGAGTGTCACGACGGAGAGTGGGATATGCCGTTCGCGCGGCAGCGTCTCGGGCATGCGGATCGCGAACCAGATCAGGCACGCGAGCGCCGCCGCGGCGATCACCTCGAAGATCAGCCGCCACGACCCGACCAGCAACACCGCCTGCCCGAAGCTCGGCGCGACGATCGGCACCGCCATGAACACCATGAACGCCAGGCTCGTCACCTGCGCCATCGCACGTCCCGAGAAGCAGTCGCGAATCAGCGCGATCGTCACCACCCGGCTCGATGCGATCGCGAGCCCTGTGATGAAGCGGACGATCAGCAACAGCGTAAAGCTGCTCGCCAACCCTGCGAGCAGATTGCCGAGCGCATAACAGATCAACCCGCAGATCAGGATCGGCCGGCGCCCGAACCGATCGGTCAGCGGGCCGTGGATTAACTGCCCGACACCTAGCCCCACGACAAACACGGTGAGGATCAGCGGTCCGTCCAGGATGGCATCGACGTGCAGCCGCCGCGAGATATCGGGAAGCGCCGGGAGCATCGAATCGATCCCCAGCGCACCCAGCGCCATCAGCGCCGCCACCAGCGGTACGAACTCCGCAAGCCGAATGGGCGGGCCATCGACCCGTTCGAGCGGAACAACACGATCGGACATGATCTCGACATGCCCTAGCCAGTCGGGAAGGTCACCCTGCAAAACGCGCTTTTTCCGTAGCGTCGCGTGATATCTTGCCAGATTACCTGCCCGCAGAATCTGCGGCGACGCGCTTCGGGTTCATCACGCGCCAATTGTCCCGCGGCCCCAATTGGCGGTATGGCGGCCCAAATTCCCCGTGTGATGGACGCTTGACCATGTCTGATTTCCCCGCCGCGCAGGTCCCTGCGCTTTCGCTCGCCGACGAAGCGAAAGATCCCGATGCCTTTGCCGCCGCGCTCGGTGGTTCGTTCGAACGCTATGGCTTCGCGGTCGTCTCGGACCACGGCGTCCCCGCCGATCTCATCGCGCGCGCCTGGGCGATGACCGAAGCGTTCTTCGCGTTGCCCGAGGAAACCAAGCGCCAATATCTCGTCGAGGGCGGCGGCGGTGCGCGCGGCTACACCCCGTTCAAGACCGAGATCGCCAAGGGCGCGACGCATGTCGACCTCAAGGAATTCTGGCACGTCGGCCGCGAACTCGCGAAGGGGCATCGCTTCGAGGGGCAGATGACCCCCAACGTCTGGCCCGACCAGCCCGAAGGATTCCGCGACACCTTCATCGAACTGTTTGCGGCATTCGACACCGCAGGCGACCGGCTGCTGTCCGCGATTGCACGGCATCTCGGGCTTGCCCCCGACTGGTTCGATCCCGCGGTCAAGGACGGCAATTCGGTGCTGCGCCTGCTTCACTACCCCCCGATCCCGGCTGACGCACCCGGCGTCCGCGCAGGCGCGCATGAGGACATCAACCTCATCACGCTGCTGCTGGGCGCGGAGGAAGCCGGGCTCGAACTGCTCGACAAGGACGGCAACTGGCTCGCGATCAAGCCGCCGGAGGGCGCGATGGTCGTCAACGTCGGCGACATGCTGCAGCGGCTGACCAACCACGTCCTGCCGTCGACCACGCACCGCGTCGTCAACCCGCCGCCCGAGCGTCGCGGCCATTCGCGCTATTCGATGCCGTTCTTCCTGCATCCCGCACCCGATTTCCTGATCAAGACGCTGCCGCAGACGATCACCGCCGGAAACCCGGATCGCTACCCGACGTCGATCACGTCGCACGATTATCTGTACGAGCGGCTCGTTGAAATCGGGCTCATCAAGAAATAATCTGTCGCGCCGGGGTTGTTTTACGGTCTATTCCTCCGCTAGCGCGCATCGCCAGGGAACCCCGGAGCCGGTCCGGGGCGACGGGGTATATTGAAATGACCGAACCTCTTCGCATCGCGCTCGCCGGGCTCGGCACGGTTGGCGCGGGCGTGATCCGCTTGCTCGACACCAATGGCGCGTTGATCGCGCGTCGTGCGGGACGACCGATCGAGATCGTCGCAGTGTCCGCACGCGACCGGTCGAAGGACCGCGGCGTCGACATCGAACGCTTCGCCTGGGTCGATGACACCACCGCGCTTGCCCAGTCGGGTGCGGACGTGGTGGTCGAGCTGGTCGGCGGTTCGGACGGGCCTGCGCTGACGCTTGCACGCGCGACGCTTGGCGCGGGCAAGAGCTTCGTCACCGCGAACAAAGCGATGCTCGCGCATCACGGGCTGGAACTGTCGCGGCTCGCCGAAGGCGCTGGCGTCGCGCTCAAGTTCGAGGCGGCGGTCGCGGGCGGCGTGCCCGTCATCAAAGGGTTGCGCGAAGGCGCCGCCGCGAACGTGATCGAGCGGGTTTACGGCATTCTCAACGGGACGTGCAATTTCATCCTGTCCAAGATGGAAGCCGAGGGCCGTGATTTCGCCGAAGTCCTCGCCGAGGCACAGGCGCTTGGTTTTGCCGAGGCAGACCCGAGCTTCGACATCGACGGCGTGGACGCCGCGCACAAATTGTCGCTGCTCGCCAGCCTCGCGTTCGGGACGCAGCCGGCGTTCGCCGACGTCGCCGCGAGCGGCATCCGCCACGTGCTCGCCGCCGACATCGCCGAGGCTGCCGCGCTTGGCTATCGTGTACGATTGCTCGGCATTGCCGAGGCTGACGAAGCGGGGCTGTTCCAGCGCGTCCATCCGCATCTCGTGCCGGTCGATCATCCGCTTGCGCACGTCACCGGCGCAACCAACGCGGTCGTCGCCGAGGGCAATTTCGTCGGACGCCTGCTGTTCCAGGGCGCGGGCGCAGGCGACGGACCGACCGGAAGCGCAGTCGTCGCGGACCTGATCGACATCGCCCGCGGGGAATTCGGCCCCGCCTTCGCGATGCCCGCGGATTCGTTGACCGAGCAAGCCCCCGCCGACACCGACGATCGGCGCGGCCGCGCCTATGTCCGCTTCACCGTCGCGGACCGGGTCGGCGTGCTCGCAGAGATCGCGGCGGCGATGCGTGATGCAGGGGTCTCGATCGAGAGCCTGATGCAGCGCGGCGCGATGGCGGACGGATCGGTGCTGGTCGCAATCGTCACGCACGAGGGGCCGGAGCGCGCGGTCGCGCAGGCACTGGAGCGACTCCGCGGGTCGCAGAGCCTGGTGGGGCAACCGCTCTGGATGCATATCCTAGGATGAGTTCTTTAAGCCCCTCCCCTTCAGGGGAGGGGTTGGGGTGGGGCAGTCCAGCAAGGCGCGCTCTCTGCGAGGCACAGCTCCACCCCCAACCCCTCCCCCGAAGGGGAGGGGCTTAAGTAAGTTTAGGGCAAAATCACCGACTCATGCGTCGGCTCCTCAAGCGCAATCGCCAAGCGCCCGGACGTGTCCGGCTTGTTCCGAAACACCCCGCCAACCCCGTGCGCAACATCCTGCCCAAGCTTCATCATGTTGCGCGACTCCCCCGGCTCCTCGCAACAGCTGCCGGGCGAAACCAGCTTCTGCACCAGGCGCACAACCTGCGTCGCGCCACCAAACAGGTCCACCCCCGTGGTACACCCCCGCTGGACGGCAGAGCACGGCGTGCTGTCCTCGACCGCCAGCGCCCCAGCCCCCGTCATGTTCGGATTGGACGGCTTGGATCGATCCAGCACGACCTCATTCGGATAAGGCAGCTTCTGCGACGGCAAGGGTCGCCCGCAGACGACGATATCCTCCCCCTTGGCCTTCACCTTGCCCTGCGGAACGCACGGTTCGGTCCCGACCGGGTCGAGGATCGACCACGCAGCCTTCGCTGGCTCAGGCGGCGGCGCGGCGGGCGGGGGTGTCGCGACCTGCGCGGCGAGGATCAGGAGCAACATGCCCGCCAAGCTGCGGCGCGATCATGGCGAATTTCAGGCGACGCGCGGAATCGCCAGTCGGGGAATGTCGATTGCGGGGCAGCGATCCATCACGACGTCGAGCCCGGCCGCCTCCGCGCGCGCCGCAGCCTCGGAATTGATGACGCCCAGTTGCAACCACACCCCCTTCGCACCCACCGAAATCGCCGCGTCGACCGCCTCCCCCGCAGCCGCCGAATTGCGGAAGATGTCGACCAGATCGATCGGTCCGGCAATGTCCGAAAGCTCGGCGACGACCATCTCACCGTTGATCGTGCTCCCGGCAAGCTGCGGATTGACCGGGATCACGCGGTAGCCATGCGCCTGCAGCGTCTGCATCACGCCATAGGACGGCCGGTACGAACGATCGGACGCGCCTACGAGCGCGATCGTCCGCGTCTCGGTCAACAGCCGTGCAATCTCGTCATCCTGCGTCAGCATCAGCGCTGCTCCTTGATCCAGTCCGCCACACGATCGGCAATCGCCCCGAACGCCACCGCCTCGGTCCCGTCCGCCGAAACCGGCGGTCGACCCGCATCCGACGCGATCCGCACCCGCATGTCGAGCGGAATCCGCCCGAGGAACGGCAGCCCGAGCGTTGCGGCAGCAGCTTCCGCGCCCCCGCTGCCGAACGGATCGGACACGTCGCCGCACGACGGGCAGACATAGCCCGCCATATTCTCGACCAGCCCGATGATCGGCACGCCTGCTTTGACGAACAGGTCGATCGCGCGCTTAGCGTCAATCAGCGCGAGATCCTGCGGTGTGGAGACGATCACCGCGCCCTGCGGCCGGTATTTCTGGATCATCGTCAGCTGGACGTCGCCCGTCCCCGGCGGAAGATCAAGCACCAACGTATCCGCATCGCCCCAGTTTGCGTCGAGCATCTGCTGCAACGCACCCGCGGCCATCGGCCCGCGCCACGCGATCGCCTGATCCGCCGCGACGAGCATCCCCATCGACAGCATCGGCACGCCAGAGGGTGTATCGACCGGCTGCAACACTTTATTACGAGCGGTCGGCTTGGCGTCCTCGACCCCCATCAGCTTGGGCTGCGACGGTCCGTAGATGTCCGCATCGACCAACCCGACGCGCCGCCCCCGTGCAGCCAGACCAATAGCGAGATTGGCCGAGACGGTGGACTTGCCAACCCCGCCCTTCCCGCTCGCCACCGCGATCGAAAGCCGCGTGCTCCGCTGGCTGGTGAGCGCAATCCGTACCGTCGCGACCCCCGGCAACCCGCTTGCCGCCGCGCGAACCGAGGCCTCGAGCGTATCGCGTTCGCCCTCGTCCAACCCGCTGACGTCGATCACGATACTGGCGCGGTCGCCTTCGATACGGCCGGTGGCGCGGGTGCCCGCAAAGGGGGCGAGCATGGCATCAAGCGAAACTGGATCGGTCATCCGCGTGCAGATAGGCGTCCGCCGTGCGCTTGCCACTGTTTTTCGTAAGTCTTGCCCCCTATAAAGGCATCATGACGATCCTATCGGGCTGGTTCCGCCGCCTCTCCATCCTTACCGCCGACAACAAGGGCCCCTGGGGCGGTGCGGGCGGCTCCGACGACGACGGCAAGGCCACGCCCGGCAACGGCGGTGGCCCCCGCAACCCTTGGGCACAACCGCCCAGTGGCACGCCGCGCGGAAAACAGACCGGGCCGAGCGCGCTCGACGAATTCCTCAAGCGCGCGCGCACGTCCGGCGGCGGTGGTGGCGGCAATGGCGGGTTCGGGGGTCGCCCCCGCATTCCCGGTACGCCGTCGCCCGCGCAATTGTGGGGAATCGGTGTCGGCATCATCCTGGTGCTGTGGCTCGCCTTCACCGCGATCCATTCGATCGGGCCGCAACAGCGCGGCGTCGTCACCTTCCTCGGCCGCTATGCCGGTACGCTCGAGCCGGGCATCCGCCTGACGCTCCCCGCGCCGCTGTCGTCGGTCGCCAAGGTCGACGTCAGCCAGATCAGCACCGACACCTTCCCCGAAGAGGGTTCAGGCGCAAACCTGATGCTGACGCGCGACCAGAACGTCGTCGATCTCGATTATTCGGTGCGCTGGATCATCAGCAACCCGCAGGACTTCGCGTTCCAGATCAAGGACCAGAAGTCGACGCTCCGCGCGACCGCTGAAAGCGCGATGCGCGCGATCGTTGCGACCGTGTCGCTCGATCAGGCGCTCGGCGGCGGACGCGCCGCGATGGAAGTTCGCGCGCAGCAGCTGATGCAGTCGATCCTCGACCGCTACAATTCGGGCATCCGCATCCAGGGCGTCGCGATCAAGAACGCCGCCCCGCCCGCGCAGGTCATCGACGACTTCAAGGCGGTCTCCGCCGCGCAGCAGGAAGCCCAGGGCAACATCAACCGCGCCCGTGGTTACGCCCAGCAGACGCTGGCACGCGCGCAAGCCGATGCGACCTCCTTCGACGTGCTCTACGCGCAGTATCGTCTGGCGCCCGAAGTGACCCGCCGTCGTCTCTATTACGAGACCATGGAGCAGGTGCTGGCGCGCAGCGACAAGACGATCGTCGAAGCGCCGGGTGTCGTTCCGTATCTCCCGCTTGGGCGTAACAAGCGCTTGCCCGATCCGGTCGCCCCCGCCGCCCTCGCCCCCGAAACGCCCGCCGCCGGAGCAGCCCAGTGAATCTCGCCCGTAACCCCATCGCGCTCGGCGCGGCAGCGATGGCCGCGCTGATCGTGCTCGCCAGTTCGCTGACGATCGTGCCCGAGACCAGCCAGGCGGTGATCCTGCGCTTCGAACAGCCGTACCGGACGATCAACCGCTGGAAGCCCAACGAAGTGTTCGGCAACACCGGTGCCGGTCTCGCCGCGCGCATTCCGTTCGTCGATCGGCTGATCTGGGTCGACAAGCGCGTCCTCGACGTCGAGCTCGACAAGCAGCCGGTCCTGTCGACTGACCAGCTTCGTCTCGAGGTCGATGCCTATGCACGCTTCCGCATCGTCAACCCGCTTCAGGCGGTGACGTCGACCGGCAGCACCTCGGTCACCGAACAGCGCGTAATCGACCAGCTTCAGCCGCTGCTAAGCTCGGCGCTGCGCAACGAACTCGGCCGCCGTCCTTCGGCAGCCCTGCTCAGCCCCGAGCGTGGCCAAGTGATGGACAACATCCGTGCCGGTCTGCAGAAGCTCGCGAGCCAGTATGGCGTCCAGATCATCGACGTCCGGATCAAGCGGACCGACTTGCCGCAGGGAACCCCGCTGCAGAGCGCGTTCGACCGGATGAAGACCGCCCGCCAGCAGGAGCGCCTGACGATCCAGGCCAAGGGCCAGCAGGACGCGCAGATCATCAGTGCCGAAGCCGATGCGAAGGCTGCGCAGATCTACGCCGAGGCGTTCAACAAGGACCCCGAGTTCTACGACTTCTATCGCGCGATGCAGTCGTACCGGACGACCTTCGGGTCCGAAGCAAAGGGCGAGACCTCGATGGTCCTGTCGCCCGACAATGCTTATCTGCGCCAATTCGAGGGTCGCAAGTGACGAAGTGCATCCAAATCGCCTGATCGGCGGTTCATGTTCAAACGTCGTTCAGCAACGTGTCCTATGACTATTGATGTTGCCGTTCACGGTAGACGAGAGGAAAGACCCTAGTGCGTTACGCCTACGCCATCACCGCCGCCCTGCTTCTGAGCGGCACTGCGACTGCCATCGCTCTCCCATCGATGAGCGGTGCGCAAACTGCGCAGAACGAACCTGCCGCCATGGCCGCCACTGCCCCCAAGGCAGGCGCGCCGATGAGCTTCGCCGACCTCGTCGCGAAACTTCAGCCGGCGGTCGTCAACATCTCGACCACGCAGCACATCACCCAGGCACAGCAGCCCAACCCCTTCGCCGGCACACCGTTCGAGGGTCTGTTCAACCAGAGCCAGGGTGGCGGCGGTGGCGCGGCTCCGGTCACGCGTCAGGCGACGTCGCTTGGTTCGGGCTTCATCATTTCCCCCGACGGCTATGTCGTCACGAACAACCACGTCGTCGCGGCGGGTGCCAAGGGCGCGACCGTCGACTCGATCACCGTCACGATGACCGATCGGAAGGAATATGTCGCGAAGCTGATCGGGCGTGATCCGACGTCGGATCTTGCACTGCTCAAGATCGAAGCCAAGGCACTGCCGTTCGTAAAGTTCGGCAATTCGAACAATGCCCGTGTCGGTGACTGGATCGTCGCGATCGGCAATCCGTTCGGCCTCGGCGGCACCGTCACCGCGGGGATCGTGTCGTCGCTCCACCGCGTCACCGGCGGCGGCGCCTATGATCGCTTCATCCAGACCGATGCCGCGATCAACCAGGGCAATTCGGGCGGACCGATGTTCGATCTGGCGGGCAACGTCATCGGCATCAACTCGCAGATCTTCGCCGGCCAGTCGGGCGGCAACATCGGGATCGGCTTCGCCATTCCGGCGGATGACGCCAAGCCGGTCATCGAGAAGCTGATGAAGGGCACGACGATCGCACGTGGATATCTCGGCGTCGGCCCCCAGCCGATCGACGACGATCTCGCCAGTTCGTTCGGCCTGCAGAAGAACCAGGGCGAATTGCTCCGCCAGATCGAGCCGGGCCAGCCCGCCGAGAAGGCCGGCTTGAAGGTCGGTGACGTCGTGCTGCGCGTAAACGGCAAGCCGGTCAATCCGGACCAGTCGCTCAGCTATCTGGTCGCCAACATCACGCCGGGCTCGCGCGTTCCGATCGATATCATCCGTCAGGGTCGCCCGATGACGATCGCCACGGTGATCGGCACGCGTCCGTCGGAGGAAGCGCTCCAGGCGAAGGCAACCGGCGCCGACAATGACGACATGAGCGACGACGACGATACGCCAACGGTCGGCAAGATCGCGCCGAACGCGCTGGGCGTTACTGTCCAGACGTTGACGCCACCGATCGCGCGCAACTTCAGCATCGACTCGTCGGTGCAGGGTGTCGTGATCGCAATGGTCGATCCGGCGAGCGACGCGGCGTCCAAGGGACTCAAGCGCGGTGACGTGATCATCTCCGCGAACGGCACCCCGACGCCCACCCCGGCGGCACTCGGCGCAGCGGTCACCCAGGCGAAGTCTTCCGGGCGCACGCAGGTCGCCCTGTATGTCGTGCGCGGCCGTCAGCCCGCGTTCTTCATCGGCGTCAAACTGAAGTAAGATCCTTCCCTGTCTCGTCCGGCGTACCCGGACGAGACAGGTTTTCTGCTTCCGCATCCGGTGCCTTCGGCGATAAGATCTCGGCGACAACGCTCGCGGGAAGATCGATGACCGAAACCACCAACGCTGCCTCCCCTGCCTCCGCCGGAATCTTTATCGGTGCGAATGCTGGCGGCGCGAAACCCCAATATCTCGATCTCAAGCGCGCCAATCGCCACGGTCTGATCGCCGGCGCGACCGGCACCGGCAAGACCGTCACGGTTCAGGGCATCATTCAGGGCCTGTCGAACGCTGGCGTCCCCTGCTTCGTCGCCGATGTGAAGGGCGACCTGTCCGGTCTCGCGATGGCCGGTTCGCCGACCGCCAAGACCCACGCCCCCTTCGCCGCACGGGCCGCCGAAATTGGCGACACCGCCTGGGCCTATGCGGACACCCCCGTGCAATTCTGGGACCTATATGGCGAACAGGGCCACCCGATCCGCACCACCGTCACCGAAATGGGCCCGCTGTTGCTCGCGCGTCTGATGGACCTCAACGAAGTGCAGGAGGGCGTGTTGACGATCGCCTTCCACGTTGCCGATCAGGAAGGGCTGTTGCTGCTTGACCTTGACGATCTGCAGGCGATGCTGATCGATTGCGCCGGGCGCGCTTCCGAACTGTCGACCACTTACGGCAATATCTCGAAACAGTCGGTCGGGACGATCCAGCGCGCCTTGCTCCAATTGCGCAGCCAGGGCGGAGAGTATTTCTTCGGCGAACCTGCGCTCGATCTCGACGATTTCATCGGGATCGACGATCGCGGGCGCGGCATCGTCAACGTGCTCGCCGCCGACAAACTGATGGCGAGCCCGAAGCTCTACGCGACCTTCCTGCTGTGGCTGCTGAGCGAGCTGTTCGAAAATCTCCCCGAAGTCGGCGATCCGGACAAACCCGTGCTCTGCTTCTTCTTCGACGAGGCACATCTGCTGTTCGATGCCGCCCCCAAGGCATTGCTGGAGAAGATCGAGCAGGTCGTGCGCTTGATACGCTCAAAGGGCGTGGGCATCTATTTCATCACGCAGAACCCGATCGACATTCCCGATACCGTCGCGGGCCAGCTTGGCAACCGCGTGCAACACGCGCTCCGCGCCTTCACCCCGCGCGATCAGGCGGCGGTGCGTGCCGCGGCGACCACCTTCCGCGCCAATCCCGGCGTCGACGTCGCGACCGCGATCACCGAACTGAAAGTCGGCGAGGCGCTGGTGTCGCTGCTACTCCCCGACGGTTCGCCCTCCCCGGTCGAACGCACGCTGATCGCACCGCCGGGCTCGCGCGTCGGTCCGGTGACGCCGGTGGAGCGCGGCGTGTTGGTAGAGACCGATCCGATCGGTGAAAAATACGATGTGCTGATCGATCGTGTCTCCGCCGAGGAGATCCTGACCGGCAAAGCACAGGAAGCCTCCGCCGCCGCTGCCGAAGCGACTGCCAAGTCGGACGCCGACAAGGCCGCCGCCGCGCAAGCCAAGGCCGACGCAGTCGCCGCCCGCGTCGCGGAAAAACAGCGCATCGCCGAGCAACGCGAAGCCGACCGTCTGGCCAAGCAGAAGGCCGCCGCGGACCGCGCCGCGGCCAATTCGCCGTGGAACCGCGTAGCCACCTCGGCCGCGCGGTCCGCATCCTCGGCGGTAGGGCGTCAGGTCGCCAACGAAGTGTCCAAGGCGGTATTCGGATCCTCTCGCGGAGCCGGTGCCGGGATCGTCGGCAGCCTGGTACGCGGCGTCCTGGGCGGCCTGTTCAAAGGGCGGTAGCGCGCAATCAAAAGCCCCTCCCCTTCAGGGGAGGGGTTGGGGTGCGGAAGTACAGCTAGCCAACCTTTCTGCGAGGCACCCCCCACCCCCAACCAGTGTCGGGTGAAGGATGCCCCGCATCCTTCAGGCCATACCGGGGGCATGGCCGACCCGACACTCCTAAAGGGGAGGGGCGAGGAAAGCCTCACCAACCGCTCGGCTTCCCCTTGTTTTGCTTATCCAACCAGGCCTTCAACGGCGCAAAATACGCCACCATAGCCTGCCCCGACATCTCCCGGCTCCCGGTAAACGTCTCCAACGCATCCGGCCAAGGCTTCGACTGCCCCATCGCCAGCATCGCGTTCAGCTTCTCGCCCACCGCCTTATTGTCATAGAACGAGCACCGATGCAGCGGCCCCTTCCAGCCCGACTGCTTGCACGCCGCCTGATAGAATTGGAACTGGAGCAACCGCGCGAGGAAGTAGCGCGTGTACGGCACGCTCGCGGGCACGTGATATTTCGCCCCCGGATCGAACCGCGTCTCGTCGCGCGCGACCGGCGGCACGACGCCCTGATACTTCAGCCGCAGGTCGTCCCAGCCCTTCTCATACTGGGTCGCCGGGATCGCCCCCGAGAACACGCCCCAGCGATATTTGTCGATCAGCAACCCGAACGGCAGGAACGCGACCTTGTCCATTGCCTGTTTGAGCAGCAGCCCGATATCCTTGTCCGCGCTCGGCACCTTGGCCTTGTCGAGGAGACCGATCCGCACCAGATAGTTGGGTGTGATCGACAAAGCGACGGTGTCGCCGATCGCTTCATGGAACCCGTCATTCGCGCCATTTTTGTACAAAAACGGCTGCATATTGTACGCGCGCTGGTAGTAATTGTGGCCCATTTCGTGGTGAATCGTGACGAAATCGTCTGCATTTACCTTGGTGCACATCTTGATCCGCAGGTCGTCCATGCTGTCGACATCCCAGGCCGAGGCATGGCAGATCACCTCGCGGTCGGCAGGCTTCACGATCTGCGACCGCGCCCAGAACGTCTCCGGCAGCGGCTTGAACCCGAGTGAAGAATAGAAACCCTCGCCTGTTTTGAACATCTTGACCGGGTCATAGCCCTTCGCCTTGAGCAGATCACCCGTGTCGTACCCGACATTGCCGGCACCCGCCGGGGCGACCACGTCGTAAATATTGCCCCATTCCTGCGCCCACATGTTGCCAAGCAGATCCGCGCGGATCGGACCGGTCTTCGCCTGCACCGCATCGCCGTATTTTTCGTTGAGTTTCCAACGCACATAGGTGTGCAGCGCGACATACAGCGGCTCGACCTGCTTCCACAATTTGTCGGTCAGCGCAGCGAACTGGTCCGGCTCCATGTCATAGCCCGAGCGCCACAAAGCGCCGACATCAGAATACCCTAGCTCCTTCGCCCCCTGGTTCGCGATCACGACTTGCCGCGCATAATCCTTGCGCATCGGCGCGCCGACATTGTCGTGCCAGCTGACCCACATTTCCTTCGACTTGGCGGGGTCGCGCACCTCGCCCATCGCCGCCTCAATATCGCTGCCGTTCAAGGGCTTGCCGTCAAGCGTTCCCTTGCCCTTGCCATACCCCGAGGACATCCGCGTCACGATAGTCGACAGCTCGGTCGCGGCACCCGGGGTGGTCGGCGCAGGCAGCGTCAGCCCGCTGCGGAGCAGGTCGATCTTGCGCTTGGTGTCGAACGACAGGCCCGGAATCTTCGCGTACTTCGCCGCTTCAAGCGCATATTTGACCGACATTTCCGTACTTTCTGCGCCGTATTTGGCGGCGATCGCATCGGTATCGTCGGTGATGTAGGTCGCGTTGATCCATGAGACTTGCGCTGCCGGGGTCGAGAAGGCCTCGATCGCCTTCTCCGCACGCGCGACGAAGGCGTCAGCGGCGGCAGGGGTGGCGGCGTCAGCGGCGGCGGGTACCGCCTGCTGCGCAAGAGCGGGTGTGGCGGCGAGTGCGAGAGTGAAGGCAAGGGTAGAAATGCTGGTGCGCAAGATGCGACTCCCCCGGGAATATGGTGAAGGCGGCAACCTGTGCCGCCCGGAATGGATGGTCAAGCCGCGAGAAAGTCAGCGATTGTGCTACCAAGTTCGGGCTTCATCACCGCGCTCATGTGGTTGCCCGGAATGCTCGCATAGCGACCATCCGGCAGCGCGGCGGCGAGCGCCTCGCCCGAGCCATTGTCGTGATCGTCGACCCCGTTGACGACCAGCACCGGCGGCCGGATCGTCGCCAGTGCCTCGGCCGGAGTGTCGACGAACGTGTCGAGCACCCGCAGCAATGCCAGCGGATCACCCTTGGTGGTCTTGAGGAACGCCTCGGTCAGCCACTCGCTCGTGCCCTGCTTGAAACTTCCGAGGTTGGTCAAGACGTTATGGAAATACGCGCCGCGCCCTTGCGTATGGACGATCCCGTCGAGCCCCATCCCCGAAACCGCCACCCGCCGCGGCGTCGCCCCATTGACGAGCATCCGCATCACGGTCCGCCCGCCGAGCGAATAGCCCGCGAGATCGTAATCGGTAAGGCCGAGATGCGCGATCAGCGCGGTGCCGTCCTGCATCAGCGCGTCGGGCGGATAGGAGGCGGCGTCATGCGGTTTCGCGCTCGACCCGTGCCCGCGCAAGTCGGGCATGATCACCCGGAAACCCGCAGCGGCGATCTTTTCGGCGTGGCCGTATTTGATCCAGTTGGTCGTTGCGTCGGAGAAATAGCCGTGGATCAGGACGACCGGGCGCCCCTCCCCCAGTTCGCGCCACGCCAGCCGCGCGTCGTCGATGCTTTCGAAAAACTGCGGTTCAATCGGGGAGTTTGCCAAGTGCCTTGATCCATCGATCTGCGGTCGACGGATTATCCGCGACCCGCGTTGTCGGGAGATCCTTAGTGTCCAGCCATGCCGCGTGCCAAGTCTCGGGCGAGAAATGATGTCTGGGCACGAACCGCCCGGGCTCGTCGAAACTGCCGACCGTCAGGTCCATGGTCTTGCCGGGCTCGAGGAATTCAAACGTCAGCGGGGTGCCGCATACGCTGCAAAAGCCCCGCTGCGCGATGGGGGAACTCCGGTAGCGATCGGGTTCGCGTTCCCAAGTGACGTTGGCGATTTTTACGCTCTTAAACGCGATCGACACGCCGCCGGTGGCGCGCTGGCACATCCGGCAATGGCAGAGGTACGCGTCGTCGTTCTCGATCGCGACGCTGTAGCGGATGCGCCCGCATTGGCAGCCGCCGGTCGTGGTTTCTGTCATGGCTTGGCTCCCCACAAAGACGAGGGGATCATCGCGCGGGCTCGCGGCTGGCGCAAGAGTCGCCTCCCCACTGCGTCATTCCCGCGTAGGTGGAAATCCATTAGCGCTGACGCCCCTAATTGCAGATGTCAGCCACTATGGATCCCCGCCTCCCCGGGGATGACGGATGTGGCGAGGCCAGGCCCGCCTCAGTCCCCCTTGTTCAGATACCGCCGCCCGAGCAGCTCCGCGATCTGCACTGCGTTGAGCGCCGCGCCCTTGCGGAGGTTGTCCGACACGCACCACAGCGACAGCCCATTCTCCACGGTCGAATCCTCGCGCACGCGGCTGATGAAGGTCGCATATTCGCCGACGCATTCGACCGGGGTCACGTATCCACCGTCCTCGCGCTTGTCGACGAGCATCACGCCGGGCGCTTCGCGTAGGATCTTCTGCGCCTGGTCCGCCGAGATCTCATTCTCGAACTCGATGTTGATCGCTTCCGAATGGCCGACGAACACCGGCACGCGGACGCAGGTCGCGGTGACCTTGATCTTGGGATCGAGGATCTTCTTGGTCTCGACCACCATCTTCCACTCTTCCTTGGTCGATCCGTCGTCGAGGAAGCTGTCGATGTGCGGGATCACGTTGAATGCGATCTGCTTGGTGAACTTCTTGGCTTCCGCCGAATCCCCGACGAAGATATTGCGCGACTGTTCGAACAGCTCGTCCATCCCCGCCTTGCCCGCGCCCGACACCGACTGATAGGTCGCGACGACGACGCGCTTGATCTTGGCGAAATCATGCAGCGGCTTGAGCGCCACGACCATCTGCGCGGTCGAGCAGTTCGGGTTCGCGATGATGTTGCGCTTGGTATAGCCCGCGATCGCATCGGGGTTCACTTCGGGCACGATCAGCGGCACGTCCGGGTCCATCCGGTACAGCGACGAATTGTCGATCACCGTGCAGCCAGCGGCGGCAAAGCGCGGCGCATGGATCTTGGTCCCTTCCGAGCCGATCGCGAACAGCGCCATGTCCCAGCCGGTCGGATCGAAATGCTCGATATTCTGGACCTTGAGCTTCCTGCCCGTCTCGCCGAAATCGACTTCGTCGCCCTGGCTGCGCGACGATGCGACGACCGCGATGTCGTCGAGCGGGAATTCGCGCTCCGCAAGAATGTTGAGCATCTCGCGCCCGACGTTGCCCGTCGCGCCCGCGACCACGATCCTGTAACCCATGTCTTCCTCCAATTCGGAACGCGCCCGTAGCGTCATTACGCGGGCACGTCCAATCGCTTTGCTAATCGTGCGTGCGCGCCTGCCAGGTCGCATGGGTTATTCCATGCACCCTTGCCAGATGATCGGTCAGCGCGTCGAGCTCGCTGACCGCTATATTGGTACTGACGAGCTTGGCCACAATCTCGACGCGGTCCTCGCCGCGGTTGATGATGTCGAGCTCGGCGACCGGGAGTTGCGCGTCCTCCAGATGCTCGGTCAGCAGGTCGCCCATCGGCCCGGCCTCGGCGGCGTCGGTGGTGATCGTGACGGTATAGGTCGCCTCGACGCTGCGCCCCTCCAGCGGGATGCGGTTGATCGCGTCGACGAGCGGGCGCAGCATCGTGTTGGCGAGGATGACGAAGCCGGTGAGCAGCACCGCCTCGGCGACCATGTCGCTCCCCGCGATCGCCCCGACCGCGGCCGAGCACCAAAGCGTCGCGGCGGTGTTGAGCCCGCGGACGTTCATCCCCTCCTTCATGATCACGCCCGCGCCGAGGAAACCGACCCCCGACACGACATAGGCGATGATCCGGATCGACTCGACGTCCCCGCCGAGCCGCTGGCCGAGATCGACGAACGCGGACGAGCCGAGCGCGACCAGCGCGTTGGTGCGCAGGCCCGCGGTGCGCTGGCGATACTGCCGCTCCGCGCCGATAAGCGTGCCGAGCACGAACGCGACGAGATAGCTGACGACCGTGTCGAGGAACGGCCACAAATGGAAGGTGGTGAGGAACCGCATGATGGTGGCCGCCCTAGCCAAATTGTCTCTCTACCGCTTCCCCGGCGAAGGCCGGGGCCCAGGAGCGAAGCTGGAGGTAACGGAGCGCAGCAACTCGCAGTCTCTCGTGCCTCTCCTGGGCCCCGGCCTTCGCCGGGGAAGCGGGTTGGGTCACTTCGTCGGCTTATCCTTCACGTTCCGGTCCAGGAACGTCAGGATCGTCCCCCACAGATGCTCGCTGATCCCCGGCCCGCCGACACGGTGCGTATAGCCGGGATAGAACATCATCTCGAACGGCGTAGCGGTCGCCTGCATCCGCGCGGCGAAGGCGGTCGAGTTGGTGAACACGACATTGTCGTCCGCCATCCCGTGGATCAGCAGCAGCGGATCCTTGATCGCGGGCGCCTTGCCGAGCGCATCCGAAGAAACATACGCCTGCTTGTCCGCGACCGGCGAGCCCATGTAGCGCTCGGTATAATGGGTGTCGTACAGGTCCCATTGCGTCACCGGCGCACCCGACACGCCCGCGGCATAGACTCCGGGGTTCGCTTCGAGCATCTTGAGCGTCATGTAGCCGCCGTACGACCAGCCATAGATCGCGACCTTCGCCGGATCGACGAACGGCTGGCTCTTGATGAACTTCGCGCCCGCCAGCTGATCGGCGACTTCGACCGTCCCCATCGCGCGGTAGATGTGATCCTCGAACGCCTTGCCGCGGTTGTACGAGCCGCGATTGTCGATCTGGAAATAGATATAGCCGTGCTGCACGAGGTATTGCGGCAGCGCCCCGCCCCAGCCGCGCGTGACCTGCTGCCCGGTGCCGGGGCCGCCGTAATGCTGGAAGAAGACGGGGTATTTCTTCCCCGGCTCGAGCGGCGGGGTGATCATCTCATAATAGAGATCGGTCCCGTCCTCGGCCTTGATCGTGCCGAACTTGGTCTGCTGATGCGCCGCCAGATAGGGGTAGTAAGGATGCCCCGGGACGACCGCATTCTCGTTGATCCACGACAGCCGCTTGCCGCCAGCATCCGCCAGATAGACCTGCGTCGGCTGAGTCGGGCTCGAGCGCGAGACGATCATCCGCGTCGCGGCTTCGTCCATCGTGCCGTTGTTCCACCAGCCCGCCTCGGTCAGGCGCGTGATCTGGTTCGGATGCGCGATGTCGACCGAATAGAGATGCTGCTCGAGCACGCCGTCCTTGTTGCCGGTGAAGAACAGCCGGCCCTTCGCTTCGTCCACGCCGAGCAACGACTGCACGACCCAGTCGCCCTTGGTCAGCGCGGTCCACTTGCCGCTCGCGAAGCGGTAGAGGTGGCCGAAGCCGGTCCGCTCCGAACGCCAGATCAGGCTCCCGTCCTTCATCGGGCGATAGGCGTCCGAGAGGTTCAACCAGCTGCGCGTGCCCGACTTCTCGGTGAACAGCACGGTGGCCTTGCCGGTCGCCGGATCGACGCGGAGCATGTCGAGCGTCTTCTGGTCGCGGCTCTCGCGCTGGACGAGCAACGCGCTGCCATCGGGCGTCCAGTCGACGCGCGCGAGATAGATGTCGGAATTGCTGCCGAGGTCGACCTTGACCTTCCCCGACCCGTCCGCCTTCATCACATACAAAGCAACCGCGACGTTGGGCGTGCCCGCGGCGGGATAGCGCTGGTCATAGACCTTGGTCCCGTTCGCGCCGATCGCGGCGCGCGTGACGACGCCGACCGGGGCCTCGTCGAACCGCTCGACCGCGATATAGCTGTCCTGCGGCGACCACCAATAGCCGGTGCGGCGGTCCATTTCCTCCTGGGCCACGAACTCCGCCTCGCCCCAATGCACCGTCCCGCCGCCATCGCTGCTGACGGCGCGCGCATCGCCGCCGCCGAGCGGCTGGACGAACAGATTCTGCCCGCCCACGAAGCTGACGAAGCCGCCCTTGGGGCTGATGATCGGGTTAAGCGCGCCGTCGCCCGGCGCGTTGGTCAGCCGTCGCGTGGCGCCGTCGAGGCCCGCCAGATACAGGTCGCCGTCGATCGGCACGAGGATCGTCTTGCCGTCGGGGGCCCAGTCATAGGCGACGATGCCCTTCGACCCGGCGATGCGCGCGCGTTCGCGCTGCATCTTCTCCGCTTCGGACAATTCCGCGCCCGAGCCGACCTTCTTGGAATCCACCAGCATCCGCTCCTGCCCGGTACGCGTGTCGCGCGCCCACAGGTCGAACCGCTCCTTCTCGTCGGCACGCGGACGCAGCGACGTCAGCAACGTCCCGTCGGGCGAAAGCTTGACGCCGCGCGGCTGGACGCCCGACAGGTCGGGGCTGCCGAACACGGCTTTCAGCGTCAATTGGGTGGGCGCAGGATCAGCAGCCATCGCAGGCACCGCAGCACAGGCGAGCATCACGCCCGCAAAAGCCCAACTCGCCCGCATCCCGCATCTCCACTCTCTCGATTGTGCTGGCCCGACCATGGCGGGCGTTGCGGGCTTATCGCGGTGCGCGGCGCTGGCGTAAAGCCCTGCGATCAGCCAGCTACGACAGCGTGGCGGGCGCCTTCCCGCCACGGCAGCATCCGCCGCTCGGCCAGCGAGCGCCACGCCCATTCGACCGGGGCGATCCGGAACCTGCGCACCCACAGGTTCGCCCCCACCAGCAAGGCGGCGTCAATCCCCACCGCGGTCAGCATCAGCCCGGTCCAGCTCATCGTGCCGTACAGCCCGAGCATGAACGGCGGATACAGCACCCACAGGCAGATCAGCGTCTGCGCGACATAGATCGACAGCGCGGTCCGCCCCGCCGCGACGAACGGGCGCAGCAGCCGCGCACCGAGCGCGGTCGTCACCAGCAGGTTGATCAGACCCAGATGCCCGAGCGTCATCGCCAGCCGCGCGATCTCGCTTGTCGCCATGCTGAAGTCCGGCGACCCGTCGAACCGCGTTCCGGCATAGGCCTCTAGCAACCGCAACGGCACGCCCAGGGCATAGCTCCATAGCGTCAGCCCGACGTAGAAGCGCCGCGATCGCGCGCCCTGCAACACCCCCAGCCGGTACAGCCCCGCACCGATCAGCATCGTCGCGGCGGCCTCCCATACGAACAGCGTCTCGAACCCCTGCCCTTCGGTATAGGTGAACGTCGCCCATTGCTGCGTCACCCAAGTCTTGAACGTCCCCGTCCGCGCCGTGTCTTCGGCCGCAATCCGCGCTTTCACCCCCGCCATCAACGTCACGCGTGCCTTGGTTCGTTCGGCTTGGTCGGTCAGGATCGTCCTGTCGGTTTGTGTCAGCCCCTGTCCCGAACGCTGCCGCGCCTCGACGCGCTGGACGTCGGCGGCACCGGAAACGCTAGCGCTATACGTTAGCGCGCCGCCGATCAGGAGGAACACCGCCATGCTGGACCCGAGAAACAGTAGCGCCCGCGGCCGCAATTCGCGGAACAGGAATGCGACCATCGCCGCCAACGCATAAGTGTGGAGGATATCGCCCGGCCACAGCAGTACAGAGACATGCCCCAGCCCGAACAGCAACAGGATGATATTGCGGGTGAAATAACGCCGAAGCACGGCCGATTCCTCAGCCTCGGTGGCGAAACGGTCGGTCAGAATCACCATGCCCGCGCCGAACAGCATCTCGAGCAGCGCCCGCGCGGTCCCCATCGCGAGCACTTCGCGCACCCACCAGACGACCTGATCGATTGCCGACCAGCCAAGGTGCCGCACGTCGTCGAAGGATGCGTGGAGCGATTGCCCCATGTCGTTGATGTTCATGAACAGGATCCCGAGGATCGCGATCCCGCGGAGGATATCGAGCACCGCGATCCGCGGCGCGCCATCGGGTTCGACGGAGGTTGAGGCGACGTCGACCATGGCATTCCTGGAATAGCGGGCGTGTACCCCTAGCAGGCGCACCTTCCCCCTGCCAAGATCGCGCCGCTGCATGCCGGATGGCCAAGCCCGTGCGGGCTCCCTACGAGGAACAGATGACCTCAGCCGCTTCGTCCCCGCTTGCCGGTCAAGCCCTTGTTAGAGGCGACCTTGAAGGCCTGTCCCGTACGGCTGGCCCGCACCATCTCGTTGACTGCGATATCGATGGCGCTGACCTGTCCGGTCTGAATTTGGCACACTGGACGTTCGACCGTTGTACTGTTCGCCGCGGCGACTTCACCGGTGCGCGGCTGGAGGGCAGCGTCTGGACGTCGTGCCGCGGGGCGTTCGCGCGTTTTCTGCGCGCGGACTTGAGCGATGCGCGGTTCGAGGCCAGCGACTTCAACAATGCCGTATTCCGCAACGCAACGCTCACCGGCGCACGCTTCGCCCGCAGCAAGCTGACCGGCGCGGACCTGTCGGACGTGAAGGCGTTCGATCTGCTGCTCGACGAAGTACTGCTGATCAACGCAAAGCTGCCCGGCTTCTCCTTTCGCAAACAGACGTTGCGCAAGATCGATTTCGGCCAGGCCGACCTGCGCAAGACCGACTTCCGCGCGACCGTCTTCGAGGATTGCAGCCTGCGCGACGCGGGCGTCGCCGGATGCCGTTTCGACGGTGCCGATCTGCGCGGGGCGGATCTGGGCGGGATCGCATTGGTCGACGCGCGCCAGTTCCGCGGGGCCACGATCTCGCGCGAACAGGCGGGGCAGTTGCTTAGGGAATTGGGATTGCGGGTCGTATGACCGCTGCGCCAGGCGTCAGCTCGCGTTCACCCAAGCGCTATCAGTCTTGGTTTCCTCCTCGAAAGGGCATCACGTTGTTCACCCGGTTCCTCGCCGTCACGTTCATCGCAGCCGGCATCGCAGCCGCCATCGTGCCGATCGAAGCCCGCGCCGACGCGCTGCAAGGCAAGCTGCTCGCGTCGATCAAGGCCACGCGGCCGGATGGCTACAGCTTCCAGCGGACGCTCGTGATCGAGCGCAGCGGAGCACCCCGCAAGGTGTTCGTGGAACGCTACGATCCCCGCCGCCCGACCGCCGACCGGTGGTCGCTGGTGAGCGTCGACGGAAAGGCACCGAGCGCGAAGGACGTGGCGCAATCACGCAAGGCAAAGCGCGGACCGACGCCGTCTTATGCGGAGCTTGCCGAGTGGTTCGGCGCGCCCGCCACGCGCAGCGACACGGCGCCGGGCTATGCCACCTACCACTTCGCCCGCCTGCCCGCAGGCGTGCTCAAGATCGGATCGCACGATGCTTCTGCCGACACGCAGGCGGAGGCGCTGGTCAATCTGAAGGGGGCGACCCCTTATGTCGAACGGATCCGCTTCTTCTCGACCAAGGGCTTCCGGATGATGATGGTCGCCTCGATCCAGAGCCTCGACATCACCGGCCGCTACCGCCTGCTACCGAACGGCGCGCCGATCCCGGACGGATCGGCAAGCGTCATGGCGGGATCACTGATGGGTAAAAGCGGACAGATCAAGACATCGGTGACGTTCGACGCGGTCAGGCCGGTCGACTAGCATCGTCGGCGAACAGCCAGGCTTCCGCCTCTGCTGCATCGGTGAAGACGCGCGCGCCGCGGCCTGCCGACGCGCGTTCGAGCTGCATGCGCGCAAGCGTGGAGCCGGTTACGAACGCAAGACGCCGCGAGCGGTGCGCAGGATTTGCCAGGAACTTGCCCCAGCGGCTCACGACGTCCTGACTTTGGATGGACATCCCCGTAACGTCGGTGACCGTCAGAGGCCCCCCCTTGCGTCCGCAGCCCATCCGCTGGTGAACCCGCAATAGCTCGGCTTCGAAGCGCTCGATGTCGTCCACGCTGAAGAAACCAAACAAACGGATCCGGATAAACTCGCGTGCGACATCGGGGTCGATTGAAAATCCGGCGATGGTCACCGGGGCACCATGCAGCTGTAACGTCTACGACTCTGTTAACGCGCTGAAAAATCGGTCTGAGGCTAGCGTAAGCCGCACACTACGCGTCAGTCGCTTACGATGCGTTGCGGGCACTTTCCGCCATCATCCAACTGTCGTGCGACGGGCCCCTTTCTGCGTTACCGCGCGTCGGTTCCGGGATGAACAGGCCGGAACGTCGCGACCTGGTGGCAAGCGGACTGGCTGCTTTCGCCATGACTCGTTCCAAGATGCCGCGCCTTAATGCTGTTTGATCTCGTCCGACTTGCCACGGCTTGCCCACCATCGACAAAGGTCAACAATAATCGCAAGGCCGAAAGCTATGCCATTTCTGGCGTAAATTTCACGGCTTGGGGGCCAAGTAGCCAAACCTAGAAGCGCCGAAACGACATAGCCGGTTGAGCTCGCGAGAACGAAGATTGGCGAAAACCATTTAAGAAGATGCATGATAAGTGCCTTGGGCATGTCTTCTTTAGCAGTGCTAATGCTCGGTCGGAATGGCGGCAAGTGGGCGTGTGCGAACTGGCAGCTTTCCCGCCTGAGAGCGGTCAGTCGGCTTTCGGGCACGATAGATGCCCGCGAAGGGTCTGAACGGCAACAGGTGGTGGTCAGCGGACCTTCGTGCTTCGCGCCTGTATCCGATATTTAAGCCGTCCAAGCACCAGGCCAATCGGGATGGAGACGATAACGAGTGCGACAATGGATACAGGCCACGACCAATCGCGCGCCCTTGCGAACACAAGAGATAGGTAAGCGAGCAGCGCGCCCAATGCGTGGAAGCCGTAGTCGTATCGGTCGGGCTGTCGTCCTCGCATAACCCATCATGGCCAGCTCATCGAATGTCCGCAACTGGGCGACAGCGGCCATACGCGTTTAAGTTGACCCCCTACGTGCCCCCGTCCCGCGCCACTCCCAGCCCATCAAAAAGGGCGCGGAAACCGAAGTTTCCGCGCCCCCTTCGAGCCTGATCGAGACGCCGTCCGATTACTCGGCTGCGGCAGTGCCCTTTGCAGGACGCGTGTCGCGACGCTCTGCGATACGCGCCGACTTGCCGGTGCGGCCACGCAGATAGTACAGCTTCGCACGACGCACCGCGCCCTTGCGGACGACGACGATGCTGTCGATGTTCGGCGAATACAGCGGGAAGACGCGCTCCACGCCCTCACCGAACGAAATCTTCCGTACGGTGAAGTTGCTGCCCATGCCCTTGTTCGAACGCGCGATGCACACGCCCTCGTAGTTCTGGACGCGGGTGCGCTCGCCTTCGACAACCTTCACGCCGACCTTGAGCGTATCGCCAGGGCGGAATTCGGGGATCTGCTTGGTTTCGAGAAACTTGGCAATGTTCTCGGCTTCGATCGTCTGGATGAGATTCATCTCATGCGTCCTTCGTCTGTCGTCGCGCGCCAGAGGGCGGTTGGACCCGAGCACCCTCATGGCGCTCCCACAGATCCGGCCGCCGTAGCCGTGTATCGGTCTCGGCCATGTGCTTGCGCCATGCCGAAATCCTCGCATGATCCCCCGATCGCAACACTTCGGGGATCGTGCGCCCTTCCCATTCAAATGGTCGGGTGTACTGCGGATATTCGAGAAGACCGCTTTCGAAGCTCTCGTCATCACCGCTAGAAGCCGCGCCCATTACGCCGGGAAGCAGCCGAATGCAAGCGTCGAGCAGCACCAGCGCACCCATCTCGCCGCCCGACAGGATATAGTCGCCGATCGACACTTCCTCGATGCCCCTCGCTTCGAAGATGCGTTCGTCGAACCCCTCGAACCGGCCGCACAGCACGGTGACGCCGGGGCCTTGTGCGAGGTCGCGGACGCGTGCCTGCGTGAGCGGGCGCCCGCGCGGGGTCATCGCGAGGATCGGCGCGCCGGTCGCGACGCTGTCGATCGCCGCAGCGAGGACGTCGGCCTTGAGCACCATCCCCGCGCCGCCGCCCGCCGGAGTCTCGTCGACGGTGCGATGCTTGTCGGTCGCGAAGTCGCGGATGTTGCGCGCGTCGAGCGACCATTTCCCCTCCCCCAGCGCGCGCCCTGCGAGCGATACACCGAGCGGACCGGGGAACATCTCGGGGTAGAGGGTGAGGACGGTGGCGGCGAATGTCATAGCGTCCAATTCTCTACGCGCAGATTGGGGATGTCGGCAAAGTCGCGTTCGTTGTTGGTTACGAGGGTCAGATCGAGCGCTAGCGCGTGGGCAGCGATTAACCGATCGAAACTGCCGCGCCGGAAAGGCAGTTCGGCATATTGACGCGCCGCCGCCGTGTCGAACGGAACTGGTGGGACGTCGCGAATGAAGGCTTCCAGAACCTTGAGCGGAGGCATCTTTCCGTTCCGGCTACCAAAGGCAATCTCGGCGAACGTAACGGAGGAAACCGCCAGATCGCCTTCGACACAATCGAGCACGCGAGCGCGAAGACGATCAGCCTTCGTTGCCAGCAACAGAATACAGATATTCGTATCGAGAAGATAGATCACGCCGCCGATGGCCAGTCAGGGTCGTCCCACGGTCGAGGGCTGTGGTCGAATTCGCGATCGTCCGACGTAACGGGCGACAACCAGGGCAACGCCCCCATCCACCCATCCCCGGTGATCTTTCGCTGCGTGTTCGCAGGCTCGAAGGTGAACGTGCCGCGATCTTCTCGAACGATCATTTCTGTTCCTTCGATCGCACCGAGCCCCTTCGGCAGCCGCACTGCCAACGAATTCCCTGATTTGAATACCTTGGCGCGAAATTCCTGTGGCATGCCAATCTCCGTATATACGAGATGTATATACGGCCCGACAGATCGTCAAGGAACGATGCGACCGTGCAGACGTATCGCAGCCATGGACGACTGTATCATCATCGGCGCCGGCCCCGCTGGCCTCACCGCGGCGATCTACCTTGCGCGGTTCCATCTGAAGATCCGCCTGTTCGACTGCGGCAGCAGCCGTGCGGCGCTCATCCCGCGAACGCACAACCACGCGGGTTATCCCGGTGGGATCAAGGGGACCGACCTGCTCGGGCTGATGCTCGACCAGGCCGAGGAATTCGGCGCGGTGCGCGAAGCCGCCGAGGTGACTGAGATCCGCCCGACCGGCGACGACTTCGACGTCCACGTCGGCGACCGCGTGTTTCCGACGCGCGCGGTGCTGCTTGCTACCGGGGTCGTCAACATCCGACCGGAGATGGACCGCACCGTGCATGACACGGCGCTCGCACGCGGGCTGATCCGCTACTGCCCGATCTGCGACGGCTACGAAGTGACCGACATGCGCGTAGGAGTGATCGGCACCGGCGACCACGGGATGAAGGAAGCGCTGTTCTTGCGCGGCTATACGCGCGACGTGACGCTCATCGCGCCCGGCGCGCATCACGAGTTGGACGACACCTGCCTAGCCAAGCTCGACGATGCCGGGATCGGCCATCTCGACGGGCCTTGCTCCCCCATGCGGATCGAGGGTGACCGGATGGTGGTGACGACCGCAAGCGGCGATCTTGCGTTCGACAGCGTCTATCCCGCGCTTGGTTCGACGATCCGCTCGAAGCTGGCTGTAGCCGCGGGGGCGCGTGCCACCACGGAGGGATGTCTCGAAGTCGACGACCACCAGCGCACCTCGATCCCCGGGCTGTTCGCGGCAGGAGACGTGGTGAAGGGCCTCGACCAGATTAGCCACGCCATGGGGGAAGCGGGCGTCGCCGCAACCACGATCCGCAACCTTCTGGACGAACGGGGGCCGCTGCGACGGTAAACCCGGGCACAACGGGAACGAGACCAGCGATCAGCCCGGAAAATTCTGGTCCGGCATGATCGGCCTCAAGTCGCCCGCAACCATCGCGCGTCCCTTGCCCAGCGCCTTTGCATTGTAGAGCGACAGGTCGGCGCGGCGAAGGATATCACTCCGCGTGGTGATCCCCTCGTCGAGCAGGCACGCCCCCATCGTCGCCCGGACGGTGATCGTTCCGGCATCACCGCTGACTGACATCGACAAATCGTTAAGCAAGGTCGCCAAAAAGCCGCGGAGCCGTTCGATCGTTTCCTGAGCGGTGATCGCGAGCACGAACTCATCCCCGCCTAGGCGCGCCGCGAAACCGATCTCCTGCGCGTGGCCGGCCAGCGTCGCCGCAGTCCTCTGCAACACGTCGTCGCCGGTATGATGCCCATAGGTGTCGTTAACCGACTTGAAATTGTCCAGATCGAGCAAGACGACCGCAAATCCACCCAACGCCCGTCGCTTGTCGACCTTATCGTTCAGATACTGGTTGAGTGCCGCACGGTTGGCGATCCCGGTGAGTTCGTCGATGAGCGCGCTACGCTCGAGCGCGCGCTCGATCTCGCGTTGCGCGGTAACGTCCTGACATACCCCGATCAGGCACCCCGCCTCGCCATCGCCCGGATCGATCTTGCCGACATTGCGGATACGACGGCGTTCGCCCCCATCGGCGACGATGTCGGTCTCGACCTCGAACGACTTACCTGTATCGATCGACCGATCGATTGCCTGCATCAGGATCATGCGGTCGTTAAAAGGATAGAAGGTGAGGAAGCGGTCCCACGGCGGACCTTGCGCGTCGGGATCGAGTCCGAACAGGCACCGCGCCTGCCGGCTCCACTCCATCGTCGCGCTCGCCAGATCGAGTCGCCACGATCCCATCCCGGCCAACGCCTCGACATCGTCGAAATGTCGCAGCCAGTTCGATTGCGGCATGACACGTTTCACGATTGCTTACCGCTTGATCGGACGACGCGTGGATGATGTGCGCAGCGAGCCAACCCTAACTTTTCGCGCTGCGGCCACGTTCCCACCCTTGTCCCGCACCGTCACGGCGTCCGGAATATCTGCATATCATAGAGGCGTGACGTGGAGTTTCGGCCTTTTGCACCGAACGGACAGACGGCTTTTAGGATGAGATTGGCGGAAAAGGTGCGCTTTTCTAACGTTTCTTGCCCTGGTGCCGAATGTTCGCAGGTCGCCCACGCCGCTTGAGCACGCGCCCGGCGGGTTTGCCGGACGGCTTGCCGCGGTCGTCGCGGACCGGTGCGGCACCGCGCCCTTCGACCATCTCGAACCGCAAGGCACCCGTCACCGGGTTGGCTTCGGCAAGCCGCAAGGGCAGCTTCTGGCCGCTGGCGTAGACCGTGCCGGTCTGATCGCCGGTCAGCGTGCGCGCGGCTTCATCGAAGCGGAAATATTCGCCGCCGATGTCGCGGACCGGCATCAGGCCGTCGCCGCCGATCCCCTCGACGGTCGCGAAGAAGCCGAAGTTGGTGACACCGGTAATCCGCGTCTCGAGCACTTCACCGACCTTCTCCGACAGGAATGCCGCAACGTAGCGATCGATCGTGTCGCGCTCCGCCTCCATCGCGCGGCGTTCGAACTGCGAGATCGACTGGCCGATCCGCTCCATCCCGGCGGTTTCGCCGTCCGTCAGGCCACCCGGCCCGAGCTTGTAAGCAGCAACGAGCGAGCGGTGGACGAGCAGATCGGCATAGCGCCGGATCGGCGAGGTGAAATGCCCATAGCTACCGAGCGCGAGTCCGAAATGGCCCATGTTGGCGGGGGAGTAATAGGCCTGCGTCTGGGTCCGCAGCACCTGCTCCATGATCTGCGGGCGCATGTCGTCATCCGCGAGCTTGGCGAGGATCTGGTTGAACGTCCGCGGTTGGATCACTTGCCCTAGCGCGAACTCGATCCCGAAGGTCTTGAGATAGTCCTTGAGCGCGACGATCTTCTCGCGGCCCGGCTGTTCGTGGACGCGGTACATCACCGGGGCCTTCTTCGCCTCCAGCGCCTTGGCCGCCGCCACGTTGGCGGCGATCATGTAATCCTCGATCAGCTTGTGCGCATCGAGCCGTTCACGCGGGGCGACCGACAGGATGCGTCCCATTTCGTCGAGCATCACGCGGCGTTCGGGCAGGTCGAGATCGAGCGGCGCACGTGCCTCGCGCGCCTTATTGAGCGCGCGCCAACAGTCCCAGAGGGGAAGCAGCGCGGCAAGGATGGGATCAAGCCCCTGACCTTCCGGCGAAGCGCCAGATCCACGTTCAAGCCCCTCCCCCTCGGGGGAGGGGTTGGGGTGGAAGAGTGCAGTAGACACACCGTCTGAAACAGGCACGGCCCCACCCCCAACCTGATGAGCGTCTACCATCGCCTGCGCATCCTCATACGCCAGGTTCGCCGCAAGCCGCACCACCGCGCGAGTGAAGCGCCACGACAGCAGCGTGCCGTTCTTCGCGATCCGCAAATGGCAGACTAGCGCAGCGCGATCGACGCCTTCCTTGAGCGAACACATTTCTGCGGACAGGCTCTCGGGCAGCATCGGCACGACGCGATCGGGAAAATAGACGCTGTTCCCGCGCCGCCGCGCCTCGCGGTCGAGCGAAGACCCCGGACGAACATAGAACGACACGTCGGCGATCGCGACGATCGCCTTCCAGCCGCCACCATTCGCAGGATCGTCGTCGGGCATCGCCCAAACCGCATCGTCATGGTCGCGCGCGTCGGCAGGGTCGATCGCGACGATCGGCAAGTGGCGCAAGTCCTCGCGGTCGTCGCCCAGCGGTTGCGCCGCAACGTGTACCGCCTCGTCGAGCGTTTCGGACGAGAAGACGTCGGGAATGCCGAGTTTATGGATCGCGATGAGCGAGAAGCTGCGCGGCGCGAATGGGTCGCCCAGCACCTGCGTCACGCGTACCGTGACCCGCGGCGGTCGCCCTGCGCGTTCCGCCAGCACGAGATCGCCCGCCTGCGCGCCGCCGGCGTCCGACACCAGGAACTCGGACCGCTCCTTCTTCTCCACGCCTTGCAGCCACATGCCGCCGGGCTCCTGCCGCAGTACGCCCAGCACGAGGTCTTCGCCGCGCGGCAGCACTTTCATCGGGAGCGCTATCCAGCCCTGCCCTGCTTCCTCGGTCCGCGCGAGAATACGATCGCCGACACCCAGCGCTCCGTTCTTGCGATCGCGAACGCGCAGCTTCGGGGCCGGGGCCTCGGAATCCCAGCGTTCGGGCACGGCCCAGATGTTGCCGCCGTCGTCGACGTCCATGATGCGCAACACGGTCACCTTGGGAACGCCGCCCATCTTGTGAAACGCGCGGCCCGGGGCACTGTCGATCAGGCCCTCATCGGCCATATCCTTAAGCAAAGCCTTCAACAGGATCTTGTCCTGAGCGGTCAGCCCGAAGGCGCGCGCAATCTCGCGTTTGCCGGCAGGCACATCCGACGTGGCGATGAAATCGAGGATCTGTTCACGGGTCGGCAGACCCTTGAGAGTGCTGGTGCTGATACGCTTTGGCATCGCACGACCATAGGGCAGCACGGGCGCGATGCCATCCATGAAAAAGCCGCCACCCGGGGCTTACGCCAGGCAGCGGCTTGAAGGTTGGCGGATTTCGGGCCGCCTGCCTGTCGCGTTACGCGATCAGAACTTGCCCCGCAGGGTCACGCCGTAGGTGCGTGGCTCGGCAAGGAATTGCGAGAAGAGCTGTCGACCGCCGGGATAGCGCGGATCGACATAGGGCGCGCTGGTCGTACCCGCCTGGAACGGCGAGTTGAACGCGACCTGCGCATAGTTCTTGTTGAAGATGTTCTGCCCCCAGAATTCGATCGCCCACCGCTCCTCGCGGCCACGCAGGCCGACGCGCGCGTTGAACAACGCAAAGCTGTCCTGCCCCTTCTGTGGGAACAGATCCGAACCCGTGTTATAATTGTCGCTCAGGCGGCTATCGACATAGAATAACGCCGAAAGGCCGCTGTCGCCAAGCCGCGGGGTCCAGGCGACCGAACTGGTTACGACAATCTTGGGCGCGTTCGACAGCTGTTTGCCCGGCAGCACGCGGAGCGCGGGATCGAGCGGCGCACCGCTGCTGTTGCCGACCACGTTCTCGCGATATTGTGTTGATTGGTAGGTCCCGCCCAGATTGACGCGAAGATCGCGCATCGGGACCAGCGACGCTTCCAGCTCGACACCCTGCGACAGTACGCCGTAGCTGGTATCGCCGCTCGCGCACCGTCCGGTGGTGGCGCTGAGATCGCGGTCCCCGCCGTTCAGGCTGGTGGTGCAGCCGTTGACGTTCTGGACCAAGAAAACCGTGCCATTGAACGTATTGAGCTGGAAGTTGCTGAATTCCTGCCGGAACGCCGCCGCCGACAGCGTGAACGGGCCAGTCCCGTATTTCGCGCCGATTTCGTAGGACGTCACCGTCTCGGGGTCGAACTGAAGGTTGCCGACCAGCGCCTGCGCACCGCCGACCGCTGCGAAGGTGGTCGTCGGAGCACCGTTAAACACCTGAATCGGGTTCTTGAGCGCGGACCGATCGAGGTTGAACCCGCCCGCCTTATACCCGCGCGAATAGCTGCCATAGAGCAGCATGTGGTCGAACGGACGCCACGACAGGATGCCCGTGCCGCTGAAGCGATCCTCGTGCCGCTTGCTGTTGATCGACACGCCGTTCAGTTCGGCGGTCGAATTGCCCTGACACGACAGGCCGATGATCCCGCCCGCGACCGCCGACAGCGCGGCGTTGGTCAGGAACGGCGTAAGCGCGGCCTGGTTGGCGACGCAAGCGGTGTTGTCGTTGCCGAAGGTCGCCGCGAACTTCTTGGTCTCGTTGGTGTAGCGCACGCCAAGCGTGACATCGAGCCGGTCAGTCAGGTGGATGATGTTGTGGGTGAAGGCCGCAAAATTGCGGCTGTTCTGGGTGTAGCGATCGAGCGTCGAACCCTTGTCATTGATCCCGTCGAGCCGGTCAAATGCGGCATAGATCAGCGGCGATGCGGCCCCGAACGCCGCTGGTCGCGCACCAAGGCACGCAGGGGATGTCGGAGAATACAATGCCGCGAGGCCACCACCAGATACGATGCGACAGGTCGCGAAGCGGCCGTACTGGCTGCCGAACCGCAGATTATCCGTCACGGTCAGATCTTCGTTTGCGAAGTAGCCGCCGACCAGCCAGTCGAGCTTGTTGTCGAACAGATTGCCCTGCAACCGCAATTCCTGCGTGAACGTCTTGAACTGCCGCAGCGAATTGCCATCGGCGGCACGGTACAGGATATCGACCGAGCTATAGTCGGTGTCCGACCCCTGGTCGCTCTTATACTCGCGGTAAGCGGTGATCGAGGTCACATTAATCCCGCCGAGTGCCCAGTCGATCTGGCCCGAAATACCCTTGTCGGTCGTGATCCCCGCAAAGCTCCGGCCGCGGCTGACGCTGACATCCCGGCTGTATCCGGCGTTGTTGATCCGGGACAAGGGCTGGCCGAGATCGCGCAGCACGTTGACGATGTTGTTGCCCGTCCCCTGCAACGGCGCGAGCGGGGTGGATGGGTTGTTGAGGTTGCCGACGAACGAATTGACCGAATTGTCGACATAGGTCGCGGCGCAGCATTTTTCGTCGCGATGCGTATAGTCGGCGATCAGCCGAAGCGAGAAATCTGCGCTCGGCTGATACAGGATCTGCCCGCGAACGAAGTAACGGTCGCGGTTGTTGATGTCGGTGTCGTTGGTCGTGTCGCGGTAAAAGCCGTCGCGCTTGACGTACACCGCATCGACGCGTGCCGCGATCGTCTGCGTGAGCGGCACGTTGACCGCGCCGGCAAGGCGGTAGAAATCATAATTGCCGTAGGTCGCCTCGGCGTTGCCACCAAAGGTGAAGCTTGGTTTCTTCGAGAAGACGTTGATGACGCCTGCCGAAGCATTGCGCCCGCCGAGCGTGCCCTGTGGGCCGCGCAGCACTTCGACCCGGTCGATTTCACCAAGCTCGTTAAGCCCGATGCCCGCGCGCGACCGATACACGCCATCGATGAACACCGCGACCGAGCTTTCGAGGCCGGGGTTGTCGCCAACGGTACCGATACCGCGAATGCGCGGCGACCCATTGGCTTCCGATCCGGTCGACGACACCAGCAGCGACGGTGCGAGCTGGCTCAACTGGCGAATGTCGTTCGCGCCTGAATTGGCAAGCGATGCCGCCGACACCGCCGACACCGCTACCGGCACATTGGCGAGCAACTGTGCACGCCCCTGCGCGGTGACGATGATGTCCTGGCCGGTATCGTCCTGGCTTTCGTTGACTTGCGTGGTGGTGGGTGCGGGCGCTGGCGTTCCCGCCGGTGGGGTCGCTTGCTGGGCGATCGCAGGACTGGCCGTCCCGATCGCCAGAGCCGAAAGCGCACACGCCACCAAATACCGCGTATTGGGCATCTTTATCTCTCCCCGGATCGGAACGCTGATCGGCTCCGTACCCTATCCTCGAATGCTCCTAGAGAGGACCGTCGTCAAGCACCAGAAACTGCGTATTGACGCGACATGACGTCAGTGTTGCAGAAAAGTCATAACAGCCGTTCTGTCCGTAACGGCCAGAACGAATCTTCTAAAATATCGATAAAGGATCGATCATCCAAACGGATGACGCACGGTCAATACCCGTTCAGTCGCGCAAACCGCTCGCGGTGGTACGCCGCATTGCCCCACATCGCTTCCAGCACACGTGCGCGCTTGATGTAGAAGCCCGCATCATAATCGTCGGTCATGCCGATCCCGCCATGCAGCTGGATCATCTCGCGACTCATTAGGTTGAGCGTGTCGCTTGCGATTGCCTTGGCGAGGCTGACCGACTGGTCGAGGTCCGACCGCCCCGCGTCGATCGCCTCCAGCGCCCCTTCCACTGCCGAGCGCATCAGTTCCAGTTCGGTAAACAGCTTCGCCATGCGGTGCTGCAAGGCCTGGAACGTCGACAATTGCTGCCCGAACTGGACACGCGTCTTGAGATAATCGTTGGTGGTATGGAACGCCTGTTCCGCCATGCCGAGCATTTCTGCGCACACGATCGCGGTCGCACGGTCGACGACCTGCGCGGTCAGCGTTGCATCCCCAAGTCGGATCGCGGGAGCCGCAACGAACCGAACTTCGGCATGGCTGCGCGAATCCGCCATCGCGCGCGACGCGCGGGTCACGCCTGTGTCGCCGGAAACGAGATAGAGCCCGTCCGCCGCAGCGACCACGAACAGCGTCGCGCCATCGCCCTCAGCGACGAACATTTTGGTTCCGGTCAGTGCGCCGTCGACGACCTGCGTGGCGAGCCCGGTCTGCGCATGGACCGGCCCCTCGTCGACCGCGAGCGTCGCGACGACCTCACCGCTTGCGATCCGCGGCAGCCATTCTGCACGCGCCGCATCCGATCCGCCCATCACGATCGCGCTTGCCGCAGCCGCGCTCGCCGCCAGCGGCGAGGCCGCGAGGTTGCGCCCGAGCTGCTCCAACACCAACCCGAGCGACAGATAGCCGAAACCGGTGCCACCGAATGCTTCCGGAATGACGATGCCACCAAGCCCCATCTCGGCCAGCGTAGCCCAGGTGCCCGGGTCATACCCCTCCGCCGGGGCGGCGGCGCGCATCTTGCGAAAGGCAGCGACCGGGGCTTCATTGTCCGCCCACTCGCGCACCATGTCGCGCAGCATCGTCTGTTCGTCGTTGAGTACGGCCATGTCGCTATCCCCGCTTTTGGTTGGGAGAAAACGGGGGAGAATGGCTTCAGCCATCCTTCACCCCGCCCCTCTCCGGCGCGCCGCGGTCGCGGCCGCCTGTCTGTTGTTACTGGTGGTCGAGCATCCCGAGGATGCGCTTGGAAATCACGTTGTTCTGAATCTCGGTCGAGCCGCCGTAGATCGACACCGCCTTGCCCCACAACCAGGTGCGGGTCTGCTCGAGCTCCGCGTCGGTAAAGCCGTCGCCTTCCCAGCCAAGCCCCGCCATCCCCATGATCTCGATCGACAATTCGGCACGATCCTGCGTGATCCGCGCGCCGACGTTCTTCATGATCGAGGTGGCGGCGGACGGCCCCTGGTTCGACTTCGCCTCGAGCGCTGCGCGCCGCAGCGTCAGCGCGAAGGCGCGCGCGTCCATCTCGTGCCGCACGATCCGCATGCGCAGGTCGCTATCGTTGACCCGGCCCTGCTCGTCGCTGCCGCGGTAATCCTTGGCGAGCGCGTTGACCGGCTTGCCCGCGAACAGCCGCGAGGCGGACCCGCCGCCCGACAGGCTCGAGCGCTCATGCTGCAACAGCCGCGTACCGATTTCCCAGCCCTGCCCCTCACGCCCGACGAGATTGCCCTTGGGCACCTTCACGTCGGTGAAGAAGGTCTCGCAGAACGGCGACTGACCGGAGATCATCCGGATCGGCTTCACGTCGACACCCTCGGCGGTCATGTCGAGCAACAGGAAGCTGATCCCGCCGTGCTTCTGCGATTTGTCGGTACGAACGAGCGCGAAGCATTTGTCCGCCCACTGCCCGCCGCTGGTCCAGGTCTTCTGCCCGTTGACGAGGTAATGGTCGCCCTTGTCCTCGGCATAGGTCTGGACGTTGGCGAGATCGGACCCGGCATTGGGTTCGCTATACCCCTGGCACCAGCGCACTTCGCCCTTGGCGATCGCGGGGATATGCTCGCGCTTCTGTTCCTCGGTGCCATATTCGAGCAGCGTCGGGCCGAACATCATCACGCCCATCCCGCCGATCGGGTTCCATGCGCCGATCCGCGCCATTTCTTCCTGCAGCACGCGGATCTGCGCCTTGTCGAGCGCGCCCCCTCCATAGGCCGCGGGCCATCCAGGGACGCCCCAGCCCTTCTCGCCCATCGCCTTTTGCCACGCGACTTCGTCGGCGGACGGGTCGCTCGGACCCTCGAGCGCGGACATCGCATTGTCCTTGCCCTTGAGCGCGGGCGGAAAATTTTTGGCAAGCCAATCCCGCGCCTCTTCGCGGAAGGCGTCGAGCGCAGTCGCTGGAGTGTCGAGTTCGGGCGCGGTTGCCATGAAACCTGTCCTTGGTTGCAAAAACTGAAGATCGGGTATGGCGGCGCGATGCCATAGATCGGGTCGGATTGGAAGCGCAAAGACGGTACGTGGAAGGGCATTTGCTGCCGTCCATGCGAAACTGAACGCGGCCCGGCCATCACCCCCCGTTCGGGCTGAGCGAAGTCGAAGCCCTCTCTTCCCACAAAGCTCGGTAGAAGACGCGAGCGGCCCTTCGACTTCGCGCAGGGCGAACGGTAATGGGTGGGTATCGCTGAATTGCGTGCCCGGCTTTGAAGGGGCGCGAAACCGTCGGGTGCGTACCGCGACAAAAAGAGTCGCGCCCGGTCAAACTCCGCGTAAACTCGTTATCCCGGGGGGGACCGTCCAATGCCAGCTACCAGTCGCGCCATGCCGATCGTTCTCGCCGCCGTGCTGATCGACACGATCGGCTTCGGCATCGTCATGCCGGTGTTTCCCACGCTGCTTCGACACCTCGGCCACATCGACCTCGAAGCGGCGACGCGTGTCGCCGGCTATATGCTCGTCGCCTTCGCGCTCGCGCAATTCGTCGCGGGGCCGGTGCTCGGCAACCTCAGTGACCGCTTCGGGCGTCGCCCGGTACTAATCGCGTCGATGCTCGCATTCGGGGTGGATTACGCGCTGATGGCGGTCGCACCGACGCTTTCGTGGCTGTTCCTCGGGCGCACCGTCGCCGGGATTGCGGGGGCGATCTATAGCCCCGCAAGTTCGGTGATCGCCGACGTCACCCCGCCCGAGCGCCGCAGCGCCGCCTTCGGCTATATCAGCGCAGCCTTCGGGATCGGCTTCGTGATCGGCCCTGCGATCGGCGGACTGCTGGCAGGGTTCGGCCCGCGCGCCCCGTTCATCGCCGCGGCGGTGCTCGCGCTTGGCAACGCCGCGGTGATGGCGGTCGCGATGCCCGAAACCCATGCGCGCGAGAACCGCCGCGCCTTCCGCTGGCGCGACGCGCATATCATCGGCGCGTTCAAGCCGCTGTTCGCCATGCGCATCGCGGTACCGCTGCTCGTTACATGCTTCGTCTACCAGCTCTCGCACATGATTTATCCCGCGACATGGGCGTTCTGGGCGACGATTCGCTTCGACTGGAGACCGAGCGCGATCGGGTGGAGCCTGGCTTACATCGGGCTGATCATGGCGTTGGTGCAGGGCCTGGTCGTCGGCCCGGTGATCGCGCGGATCGGCGACCGGCGCGCGCTGGTGATCGGGCTCGCGGCGGATGCGGCGGGGTTTCTCGCGTTCGCCTTCATCGGCGCAGGGTGGCAAGCCTATGCGATCATGCCGATCGCCGCGCTGTCCGGCTTCGTCGGCCCTTCCGTCAACGGCCTGCTGTCGCGGATGGTCGGCCCCGATCGACAGGGCGCGTTGCAGGGCGGGATGGGGAGCCTCGGCAGCATTGCCTCGATCATCAGCCCGCTGTTGATGACCCAGGCCCTCGCCGCCGGAGTCAGCCAGGGCTTCGTCGGTGGTGCGTTCCTGCTCGCCGCCGCGCTGGCGCTCACTGCGCTCGTCATCGTCCTGTGGAAAGTGCTCGACCGTTTCCCGACTGCGGCGAGCGCGATTGCGGAGGTGTGACCGCTACCCCATCTCCCGGGCAACATCATCAGGAGCCGCGCGCATGATCGACCTGTATTACTGGCCAACGCCCAATGGCCACAAGATCACGCTCTTTCTTGAAGAAGCCGGGGTCGAGTATCGCATCATCCCGGTAAACATCGGGACAGGCGAGCAATTCCAGCCAGACTTCCTTAAGATCGCCCCCAACAACCGCATGCCCGCCATCGTCGATCACGATCCGGCCGGCGGCGGCGAACCGATCACGATCTTCGAGTCCGGTGCGATCCTGCTGTATCTGGCCGACAAGTACGGCCAGTTCATCCCCGCCGACGTCCGCGGGCGGACCGGGACGGTGCAATGGCTGATGTGGCAGATGGGCGGGCTCGGGCCGATGCTTGGACAGAACCATCATTTCAGCGGCTATGCGCCCGAGAAGATCCCCTACGCGATCGACCGCTACGTCAAGGAAACCAATCGTCTGTACGGCGTGCTCGACCGGCGGCTGGAGGGGCGGGAGTTCGTTACCGGGAGCTATTCGATCGCCGACATGGCGGCCTATCCGTGGATCGTGCCGCATGAGCGGCAGGGGCAGAAGCTTGAGGACTTCCCCAATCTGAAGCGCTGGTTCGAGGCGATCGCGGCGCGCCCTGCGACGGTCACGGCCTATGCCAAGGGGGCCGAGGTGAGCGAACAGAAGCCGATGACCGAGGAAGCGAAGAAGATTCTGTTTGGGCAGACCGCAGCAGCGCGGTAACGCGCTTGCCCTTCCCAACCCGTTCGCCCTGAGCGAAGTCGAAGGGCTTGCGCTGCGCAAGGGGCTTCCACTTCGTTCAGCCCGAACGGAAGTGGGAGATACGTGAACTCGACCAGATCGGTCCGCCCACCTCCTTTTCGAACGTCCCGTATGGCATTCTACCCCTATCTCCCTTAGCAGACTCGAACTTCCGGATTCCGAAACGAGACTTCATGACCGCAGCAGATCTCCTCGCCAGCGACTTCGCCACCCTCCCCGATCTCGTCCGCGCCCATGCGCAGGAAAACGGCGACAAGGTCGCGCTGGCCGAGTCCGACGGGGAGATCGATTACGCCGCGCTCGATGCCCTGATGGACCGGATCGCCGCCGCGCTGCAACGCGATGGCGTCCGCAAGGGCGACGCCGTCGCGATCGTCGGCGCGGCCACGATCGACTATGCCGCTGTCTTCCTCGGCGCGCTTCGCGTCGGCTGCGTTGCCACCCCGATCGCTCCCTCGTCCACGCCGGCGGCGATCGTCGCGATGATCGAGGACTGCGCCGCGCCGATCACCTTCGTCGACGCGGACGCCGCCGCCGCGATGGGCGGGCACCGCATTCCCGGCAAGCTCGTCCACCTCAAGTCGCTCGGCCACTGGATCGCCCCCGAAGGCGCGCGGGCGCAGCCGGTCGCGATCGCACCGGAAGACTCGTTCAACATCATCTATTCCTCGGGTACCACCGGCACCCCCAAGGGCATCGTCCAGAGCCACGCGATGCGCTGGGCACACATCAACCGCAACGAGGCCGCCGGGTTCGCGCAAGCCGTCACGATCATCGCGACGCCGCTCTATTCCAACACCACGCTCGTCAGCTTCCTGCCGACGCTCGGTTGGGGCGGAACGGCCGTGCTGATGAAGAAGTTCGACGCGCGCGGCTATCTGCAACTCGCCGAACGCCACCGCGCGACGCACACGATGCTCGTCCCCGTCCAGTACAGCCGGATCATGGGCCTCGCCGATTTCGACCGCTTCGACTTGTCGAGCTTCGTGTTCAAGACGTCGACCAGCGCCCCCTTCTCCGCCGCGCTCAAGGCCGACGTCGTCGCGCGCTGGCCCGGCCTGCTGGTCGAATATTACGGGATGACCGAGGGCGGCGGAACTTGCCTGCTCGTCGCCAACGCGCATCCCGACAAGCTCCACACCGTCGGCCGCCCGATCGAGGGACACGACATCCGGCTGATTGACGACGACGGCCACGAAGTCGCGCCGGGTGAAATGGGCGAGGTCGTTGGCCGTTCGCCCGCGATGATGACCGGCTATCACGGTCGCGCCGAAGCGACCTCGGCGGCGGAATGGTTCGATGCGACCGGCAACCGCTTCATTCGCCACGGAGATGTCGGGCGGTTCGACGAAGACGGGTTCCTCACCTTGCTCGACCGCAAGAAGGATCTGATCATCTCGGGCGGGTTCAACATCTACCCCACCGACATCGAGGCGGTGCTGTCGCAGCATCCTGCGGTCGCCGATTGCAGCATCGTTGGCATAACCTCGGAAGCCTGGGGCGAGACCCCGGTCGGGTTCTATGTGCCGCATACCGGCGTCGACGCCAGCATTGATGACATCCTCGAATGGACCAACGCGCAGCTCGGCAAGACGCAGCGCTTGTCCGCGCTCCATGCGATCGCGGAACTGCCGCGCAGCGCGATCGGCAAGGTGCTCAAGCGCGACCTGCGCGAGTTGCTCTCCGCATGACGCCGATCTCCGATATCATCGCTGCCGCGACTCCGGTCGAGCACGGGTTCCGCGCCCAGGTACCAAGTGACTGGCTTCAGGGGCGGACGGCCTATGGTGGCCTGTCGAGCGCGCTCGCGCTCCACGCCGCGCAGGCCATCGAACCGGACCTCCCGCCGCTGCGTTCGGCGCAAGTTGCGTTTATCGGTCCGCTTAGCGGCGACATCACCGTCACCGCAACCAAGCTGCGGCGCGGACGCAATGCCGCGTTTATTCAGGCGGATATCACGTCGGACGCGGGGCTCGGTTACCGGGCGACGTTCGTCTTCATGGACGGGCACCCGTCGCGGGTCGACTTGCAGGGGGCCTTGCGCAAACCGCTTCCGCCGCCTGCCCCGGACGTCACGCTCTACACCGGCCCGGACGAGTTTTTTACCGGCAACTTCAACTTCCTGGATCTCAAGCAGGATGGCGACCGCGCGCTCGGCGAGGCGGAGTGGCTGCGCTGGGCACGGTTGCGCGACCACACGGGCATCGACGCCATGGTGGAGCTGATGGCGATCGGCGATGCGCTTCCGCCCGCCGCTTTCAAGTTGTTTGGCAAGGATTTCGTGCCGCTCAGTTCGCTCACCTGGATCGTCAACCTGCTCACCCCCACGCCGCGCACTACGGATGGGTGGTGGCTGCTGTCGGCCCGAACCGATCACGCGGTCGCCGGAGGATCGAGCCAGACGATGATAGTGTGGAACGCAGACGGCGAACCCATCGCTCAAGCCATGCAAAGTGTCGCAATTTTCGGCTGATCGCAGCAGTTCTGCGTCGGTATCAAGTCCATATTAAGCCGGTATCGCGCGCTTTGGCGACACTTTGATACAGTTTCGCGCATTGCCGACACATCCGGGGGACAGCTACGCTCGATAGGCGTACCTATGGTGACACGGGCATCCAGCCCCGGGAGGGAACCGGTAATGCACAAGCAACTGTTCGTGGTCGTCGCGGCGATCCTTGCCGCACCGCTCGCCATGCCCGCTTCCGTCGCCGCGCAGCACCCCCCCGCCGCCAACCCGAAGGCCGGCATGGCCCGCGCCGACGCCAACATGGACGGCAAGATTTCGCGCGCTGAGGCCGACGGCCAGGCAAGCCAGCGGTTCGACCGGCTTGATGCCAATCACGACGGCTTCCTCACGCCCGACGAAATGCCGGGGCCGGGCGCGCGGATGATCGGTCGGGCGGACGCGGACCATGACGGCAAACTGTCGCGTCCCGAATTTCTGGTCCAGTCGGGCAATCGCTTCGACCGGATCGACGCCAATCGCGACGGACAGATCACCGCCGACGAAATGAAGGCCTGGACCGAAAACGCTCGCGCCGCGCAGCGCGCCTCCCGCACCGACCCGGCCGATGCGATCGCCCCCGCCCAACCCGCGCGCCCGCCTGCCCAATAAGCCCCCGCGCGACCGGGCCGGAGAAGCGCCCCGCGCCTGTACAGCCCTCGCTTCCCTGATCGGAGCATCATGCTACACCCCGACCCCATGGGAGACACGCCACACCTGCTGCTCGTCGATGACGAACGCTCGATCCGGGAACCACTCGCGCAATATCTGACGCGGCAGGGTTTCCGCGTGACGCAGGCGGGCGATGCCGAAGGGGCGCGGGCGCGGATGAACGCCTATGCGATCGACCTCGTCATCCTCGATATCATGATGCCGGGCGAGGACGGCCTCAGCCTGACCCGCCACATCCGCGAGACCGGCGAGATTCCGGTGATCCTGCTCACCGCGCGGACCGAGGAGACCGATCGTATCGTCGGGCTCGAGATGGGCGCGGACGATTATGTCGTGAAGCCTTTCTCCCCGCGCGAACTGGCCGCCCGCGTGAAGGTGATCCTGCGCCGCGCGGCGGCGGGTGGCGTGCGGCAGCATGCGCCCGAAAGCGGATCGTTCGCCTTTGCCGGATGGGTGCTCAAATCGGGCGAGCGCACGCTGGTCGATCGCGACGGCGTGTCCGTGCCGCTGTCGACCGGCGAGTATAACCTGCTCCACGCGCTCGTCACGCGCCCGCGGCAGGTGCTTACCCGCGACCAGTTGCTCGATCTTACGCAAGGCCGCGAAGCCGCCGCGTTCGACCGCGCGATCGACAATCAGGTCAGCCGCCTGCGCCGCAAGATCGAGGCCGATCCCAAGGTTCCCGACCTGATCAAGACGGTATGGGGCGGCGGCTATACGCTCGCCGCCGAAGTCACCCGGCTTTGAGGCTGCTACCCCGCAACCTTTCGGGCCAGATGGCGCTGCTGATCGCACTCGCGCTGTTCTTCGCGCAGGCGATCAATTTCACGCTGTTCCTGCAGGAGCGCCGCCAGGCCCGGATCGAACAGGCGACCGGTCCCGCGGTCGCGCGGATCGTCGATGCCGAGGAACGGATCGCAGCGGGGCGGCTGCTCAGCACAAACAACCGCCGGATGCGGCTGGTCGCCGCCTCGCCGATCCGGATCGATGATACGCGCCGGCCCGAGATCGAGGTGGCATTACGCACGGCCCTGCATGATGTCGGGATTACCCCCAGACAGATTGAAACCCAGGTGATCCCGCTATCACCGAATAATCCGCGGCTGCGCTTTGTCCGGCGCGACCGGCTCGAACGGATGCTGCGCGACGGCGGCGAACTCGTGATCGCGGTCGAACGGAGCGATCATCGCTGGCTCGCGCTCAACCTGCCGTGGTCGCGCAACGAAAACTGGTTGCTGTGGCGGCTCGTGGCGCAGACGCTGATCCTGTATGCGATCGTGCTGATCCCGTTGCTCTGGGCCGGGCGGCGGATCTCCCGCCCGCTGCAAAGTCTCGCCCACGCCGCACGCAGCTTCGTCCCCGGCGAAGTGGACGTTCCCGTCGTCGAGGGGGGGCCGCAGGACGTGCGCGACACGATCGTCGCGTTCAACGCGCTGCGGCTCCGCGTCACCGCGATGCTCGACGAGAAGGACCGGATGCTCGGCGCGATCGGGCACGATTTGCGCACTCCGCTAGCGGCGCTGCGCGTGCGGATCGAGTCGGTCGAGGACGATACCGACCGCGAGAAGATGGCCGAGACGATCGCCGAAATGAACAGCACGCTCGACGACATCCTGTCGCTCGCACGGCTGGGCCGACCGAGCGAGCCGCCGACCGAGGTCGATCTTGCCGCGCTGGTCGATGCGGTGGTCGAGGATTTCCGCGACCTCGGCAACGACGTCGTTTTCGAGGAAGCTGCACGGCTGCGGATGCGGCTGCGCCCCGGGTTGATGCGGCGCGCGGTGCGCAACCTGATTGAAAACGCTATCAAATATGCCGGCTCCGCCGAGGTGATGGTCACCGAGACCGCGCGCACGGTGGAGATCGCGGTGTGCGACCGGGGTCCGGGCATTCCCCGCGACCGGTTCGAGGATGTGTTCGATGCGTTCACCCGGCTCGAAACCTCGCGCAATCGCGAGACCGGCGGGATCGGCCTCGGCCTTGCGCTTGCGCGATCGATCGTGCGCGATGCGGGCGGCAACATCACGCTCGAGAACCGCGATGGCGGCGGGCTGGTGGCGCGGATCACGCTGCCGCGCTAGACTGGCAGCAGTCCACGACGGCAGGAGGACGTGATGCACGACGAAGGGACGGGTCAGGGCAGGACCGGTCAGGGCGACGAGATCGTCCGTCGCGCACGCGGCGTGGCGGCAGGGTTCGCCGACGTTGGCCTGACGCAAGCCGAGGAACTGCTGCGTCGCCTGTCGCCCGAGGGCCGCGCGCAGGCACGTCGCGAGAAGGAAGCGCGGCAGCGGCGCGAGCGGCGGGTGTTGGCGCGCCTCGCGCTGGCGCTGGTCGCTGCGCTGCTGGTCTGGGCTACGCTTGGCATGGTGTTCGCGCCAACCATCGCGACGGCGCTCGCCATCGCGACGATGGTCGTGCTGACCGTCATGATCGCGCACCATTCCAAGGCAGCGCCCCGCGGTCGCGCGGCACTGGCCGAAGCAACGCTCCCCGATCTTGCCGCCGAGACGACGCTCTGGCTGACCGCCCAACGCCGTGGCTTGCCGCTGCCCGCGGCGCAACTCGCGGATGCGCTCACGCAGCGCTTTTCGGAGCTTGCGCCGCAGACCGCGCGGCTCGACCCGAAAAGCCCGGCCGCTGACGCGGTTCGCACCCTGATCGCAACCGAACTTCCCGACCTCGTCGACGGCTGGCGCGCCGTCCCGGTCTCGCGACGCACGGTCCCGCAAGCCAATGGCCGGACCCCGAACGATCATCTGATCGACGGTCTGCGCCTGATTGACATGGAGGTGGCACGCATGACGGACAATCTGTCGCACGGCGCGCTCGACGCGGTCGCGGTGCAAGGGCGGTATCTGGAACTGAAGTATGGCGACCTCCACACTCCGTTGCGATCGGACGACGCGGAGGGTCTACGCTAGAAACTTGTGTGCGGGACGAGCGAGCGGGTAGCTCCCAGAGGTTCAGAGCCGCATCTTGAACCCGACATGGCTAGGGACGAACCCGCATTTCTGCCAGAAACGATGCGCCGCCGTTCGCGACCCTTCGGACACCAGCTGCACCGTGCCACAGCCCGCGTCACGGCATTGTGCGACGGCCCAGCGAACGAAACGCTCCCCCTCCCCTTGCCCCCTGAGGTCAGCAACGATGCGGACCGCTTCGATATAGCCGTGGCTCGCGCCCCGCATCGACAAGCCGGGGACGACCAGCAATTGCATCGTGCCCACGATCCGCTCTCCGTCAACCGCGACCACCAACCGCTGATGATCGAGCGTCGCGATCGCTTGGAACGCCGCAAGATAGGCAGGCAACAGCGGCACCGAAGCATCTTCGCGTTGCGCACCCAACGGATCGTCCGCGAGCAATTGCACGATGGTAGGCAGATCAGCTTCCAGCGCGTCACGATAGACTATGTTCATGCAACAGCTTTAGGCAACGACATCCGCGCCAACAAGCAATCACGGTTTCCGTACTGCTCGACCGCCAGACATATGCGCGTCAGGATCAGATCACGCGCGTCCACGCTCGCTATGAAGCTTCAGTGATACGCACCACCTTGATGGCATCCGCTTTCCCGCCGAACTCGACCGTCTCTCCCACTTCCGCGCCAATCAACGCGCGCGCGAGTGGTGCCTGATAGCCGATCAGCCCTTCTGCCGGATCCGCCTCGTCGCCGCCGACGATCTCGACCACACGCTCGGTGCCCCCCATTCGGATCGTTACGCGGCTGCCGATCCCGATCTCGCCGGGCTCGGGCGCCGGAACGACTTCGGCGGTCGTCTGGCGGGTGTGCCAATAGCGTTGCTCGCGCAGCAATGCGGGGCGATCCTCCTCGGATGCCTGTTCCAATGCTGCATCCAGCCGTGCGATTTCGGCATCGATCAGCGCGAGTCCACGCGCGGTCACCAGATTGGGCCCCGGCGCGATCGGCCGTTCGAACTTGGGTTCGAGATGTTCGTCGTCGCTCTCGCGACGAAACGCTACGCTCATGGTCGTGTCCTCATGCGATCATCATCCGGCCTCGGACCGGGAATGTCCACCAACGCATGGGCACCAGGATCAGCCCTATTGGGTGCGGCGCAACATTCTGCTACGCGATCGCACATGCTGAACATCAACGGTATCACGGTGCGCCTCGGCGGGCGCGCCATTCTCGACGGCGCGAGCGCGGCCTTGCCGCCGAAGAGTCGCGTCGGTCTGATCGGACGCAACGGCGCGGGCAAGTCCACGCTGATGAAGGTCATGATCGGCCAGCTCGAACCCGACCTCGGCGAGATCGAGATGCCGCGCGGCACCCGCATCGGCTATATCGCACAGGAAGCGCCCTCGGGCACGACCACGCCGATCGAGCAGGTGCTCGCCGCCGACACCGAGCGCGCCGAGCTGCTGGTCGAGGCCGAGACGAGCCAGGACCCCAACCGCGTCGGCGAAATCCACGAACGCCTGATCGCGATCGACGCCTATACCGCGCCCGCCCGCGCCGCGCGGATTCTCGTCGGCCTCGGCTTCGACGAGGAAATGCAGGGCCAACCGCTCGACAGCTATTCGGGCGGCTGGAAGATGCGCGTCGCGCTTGCGTCGCTGCTGTTCTCCGAACCCGATCTGCTGCTGCTCGACGAACCCTCGAACCATCTCGATCTCGAAGCGACGCTGTGGCTCGAGAACTTCCTCAAATCCTACCCCGCGATGATGGTCGTCATCAGCCACGAGCGGGATCTGCTCAACAATGTGGTCGACACGATCCTCCACCTCGAGGGCGGCAAGGTCCACCTTTACACCGGCGGCTACGACAGTTTCGAACGCCAGCGCGCCGAACGCGTCGCCCAGCTCGCCGCCGCCAAGGCCGCGCAGGACACGCAAAGGGCAAAGCTCAGCGAATATATCGCCAAGAACAGCGCGCGCGCCTCGACCGCGAAACAGGCGCAGAGCCGCCAGAAGATGCTTGCCAAGATGCAGCCGATCGCCTCGATGGCCGAGGATCCGACGCTGTCGTTCGAATTTCCGTCGCCTGAGGAATTGCGCCCGCCGCTGATCACGCTCGACATGGCGGCGGTCGGTTACGCGGAAAAGCCGATCCTCCAGCGGCTTAACCTGCGGCTCGATCCGGACGACCGGGTCGCGCTGCTGGGCCGCAACGGCAACGGCAAGACCACGCTCGCCCGCCTGCTCGCCGCGCAATTGCCGACGATGGACGGCGAGATGAACGCCAGCGGCAAGATGCGCGTCGGCTATTTCACCCAATATCAGGTCGAGGAACTCGACGGCGACGACACCCCACTCGAACACATGACTCGGCAGATGTCGGGCAAGACGCCCGGCGCGGTGCGCGCGCAGCTCGGGCGGTTCGGTTTCTCGGGCGTCAAGGCGACGCAGAAGGTCGGCAAGCTCTCGGGCGGCGAGCGCGCGCGTCTGGCGCTTGCGCTGATCACGCGCGACGCACCGCACATGCTGATCCTTGACGAACCGACGAACCATCTGGACGTCGATGCGCGCGAGGCGCTGGTGCAGGCGCTCAACGCCTATGACGGCGCGGTCATCCTCGTCAGCCACGATCGCCACATGGTCGAGCTGACCGCCGACCGGCTGGTGCTGGTCGATGGCGGCACCGCGAAGGAATATGCGGGCAGCATGGAGGATTATATCGCCTTCGTGCTCGCAGGCGACGGTGGCGGCGAAGGGGCGAAGACCAAGGCGGTCAAGAAGGACGACAAGCCGCAACTCTCCGCCGCTGCGGTCGCGCTGCAGAAGAAGGCGCACGAGGCCGAGGCGTTGGTCGCCAAGCTCACCAAGCAGCTCAATGCCGTCGACCGCGCGATCGCGGATCCGTCCGCCGCAGAGGCGTGGCTATCGCGGATGAACGCAGCGGAACTTGCGAAGCAGCATGCGCAGATCAGCAAGAAGCTCGATGCGGCGGAAGCGGTGTGGTTCCAGGTCAGCGAGTCGCTCGAAACGGCATAAGCCGGGAGGAGCGCCGGGCGGGGTTCGTCACGCCGGACGTCAAGTCCTGCGTGACGAACCCCGCCCGCCCCGCCTATAGCGCCCCCATGCAGACGCTCGCCGACATTGAATCCGAATACAGCTTCCTCGAGGCGGACGACCGCTATCGCCTCCTGATCGACCTCGGGCGCGAGCTCGAACCGATGCCGGATCCGCTCAAGACCGATGCGACGCTTGTGCGCGGGTGTTCGGCATCGGTGTGGGTCTATCCGATGGTGCGCGACGACGGGACATTGCACTTCCTCGCCGACAGCAACGCCGCGATCACCAAGGGGATCATCGCGCTGGTGCTACTCGCGGTGCAGGATCAGGCGCCGGCCAAGATCCTTGCGACCGACGTGCCGCAGGAACTCGCGCCGTTCGACCTGAGCAAGCAGCTCAGCTCCAACCGTACGCAAGGCATTCCCAACATGATCGCGCTGATCCGCGAAACCGCCGCGCGCTACGTCGAGGCCTGACCCCCTCACCGGTAAAACGAGGCACGGTCTCGATCCCTAAAGACACTTATGGTGAAGCCGGTTACGCTGTCGCTCTACTGGCCTCTACCCGGAGACTCGCGATGCGCCCGATGATCGTCTTGCTGCTTGCGATGGTCTGCTCTCCGGCGGCCGCGCAACAAACCCATGACCGGGAACCGTCGATCCAGGTATCCGGAACGGCCACCGTGTCGACCAAGCCCGACATCGCCACTTTGGTCTATTGGGTGACGGGCGAAGGCAAGACGCCGGACGCAGCCAGCACCGCGCTCGCGACCAAGCAGAAGGCGATCGTTGCCGGTCTGACGGGACTGCTCGGCCAGGAAACGCGATTGTCCTCGGGTGAAGTCAGCGTGATCGAAACGCGATCTCCCGAATGTGACGGACCCGGCAATTACAACAATCGCCCGCGCCTCAGCGAGGGAGCCTGCACGGTCACCGGATATATCGCCAGCCTTCGCGGCGACGGACGGACGACGGCCGTCACCAAGGCCGGGACCGCGGCAGGCCTGGCGGCGCGACTGGGAGCGCGGGATGCGCGGGTGCAGTCGTTCGAACTGTCCAGCCCCGCCGACGCACAGCGGCGCGCAACCACTGCTGCAATCGCCGACGCGCGCGCCAGGGCCGAGGGATTGGCCAGCGGCGCGGGCGTCAAGCTGGGATCGCTGCTGTCGCTCAACGACCAGAACGCCATGAACGACATCACGCTCACGGGCGCATCGCAACGGGCCGAATTCGCCCCGCCGCCGCCACCGCCGGCCGCGCCGGTCGAGATCGCGGTTTCGCCACGACCGATCGAGACGACGGCCCGGGTCTTCGCACAATTCGCGATTGCAAGCTGATCGCGTCAGCGCCGACGGGTCAGGCGGCCACGCGCTCCGCGGTCGGCAATGCGTCCGCATGGTATGGCGACAGACCGAACTGCGCCTCTACCTCGGGGTCTAGCCACGATTCGATGTACGCCGCATCGTCTGCGGACAACGCGACGTAGCGTTGTGGCGTATAGGGTTCGTGCCCCTGCCCCTTGTAGCTCGAGACCTTCGTGAACGTCGGCACGCGCTCCAGTCCGGCGGCCATCGCGATCGTCGCCAGGAACCGCTCGGGAGCACGCACGAAGGCATCATAGCTGACCAGCGCGACGTTGTGCGCCCGTGCCGGAAGCGCCGCCCAGTGCCGCAGCTTGGCGGTGCGCTTGGCAATGCAGTTGTGGAACCGCTCGCCGGTGGCCGGGTCGCGTTCGTGAAGCATCTCGGTGCCGAGCATCGGGTGCCCCGGTTCGATATGGTGGACGTGTTCGTCCCAGCAACTGTGCCATTCACTGCGCAGGAAACTCTCGAACGGTTTGGCTTTCAAATCGGGGTGCGCGTGCCACGGCTGGCGATGCAGGCTGCGTGCCCAGTCAAAGGCGTCGCGCGCGACGACGACCGTCAGGGTATCCTCGGGGAAAACGGTCTGCGGGGGGACGAACCAGTGCTTGTGGCCCAGTTCGTCGGTCAGAGCAGCAGTCGGGCAATTGGTGGCGAGCGTCTGCGCGACGACGTTTGTCCCGCTGCAGCGCTGTCCGTAAATCTGGATACGCGTGATCGGCACGACCCCCCGCACGATCATGCTGAGACCGTTCTCCGGCCGACTCCAGTCGTACGTAATCGTCATGGAACCCTGCGAAAATCTTGGCGAGAAACACGCGCCCGCCTGTCGGTGGCGCCGATGCGCGCGCTACACGCTTGCGGTCACGCCGCCAACTCGATTGTTTCCTGCGTTACGAACGGTCTGGAAAACGGGCCTCGCCAACCCCATCATTGACCGCAGTGGACAGAACGAAGGCGACCGCCTATCGGACCCCGCTTCGCGCGCGCCTCTTTCGGGTTTCCGGCTGCCGCTTTCCCTGACGAGCCCGTATGTATGAAGGAGACCCGCAAATGGCGTGGCTCATCCTCGGCGTTGCCGTGGTTACCGAAATCATCTGGGCGCTCAGCCTCAAATGGGCAGCGATGCAGGGCAGCTGGCTCGCCTCCAGCGTACCGATCACCCTCAGCTTCATCAACATGGGGCTGCTTGCGCTCGCGATGCGCGGGCTTCCCGCGGGGACCGCTTACGCGGTCTGGACCGGGCTCGGCGCGGTCGGCGTGACGATCTTCGGGGTGATCCTGTTCGGCGAGAAGCTCAACGGGATCCAGATGGGGTTCATCGCGCTGATCATCGTCGGCGTGGTCGGAACCAAGTTCTTCGCGACCACGTGATCCGGCGGCGGCGGATGCCGCCCCTGCTGTCCTACAACGACCGATTTGCGTAAGGGGGAAGCCAGCTCTTTGACAGGTCTGGCTTCTCTCACCGCGCGAAAACGCAAAGCGATTCCGTCTAACTTCAGCCTAACCTTCCGCGACCGGCGGCACCGTCGCCCCGCTCAACCCCAGGTCGCGAGCGATGTCCGCGATCGGCGCGCCGCGCGCTACCAATGCCCAATCGCCCGGCGCCGCGCCGGTCACGACCGTCACAGCGTCGCGCGGGCAGATCCCAAGGCACTTCACCTCGATGATGCCGATCGAACCCTTGCGGCCTTTACGAACGCCCAGTTCCTCGCGCAGCGCCTTGGCAAGCGGCATCTTGCCCTTCGGCCCGAACCCGCCTTCCAGTTTCTTCGAGCATTTTTTGCAGACCAGCACGGTGTCGGTCCATTCGGATTGGACCGTTCTCAAACGTCGGGCTTCCACGTCCGCTGGTCTTCAGCGGCCTTGAGCACGTCATACGCCGCCTGAATCGCCATGAAGCGTGCGGCGGCTTCCTTGTCGCCCGGGCGAACGTCCGGATGGTTCGACTTCGCCAGCCGCCGCCACGCGATACGCACAGCGTCAAAATCGGCATCGACGTCGAGCTCGAGCACTTCGAGCGCCCGGATCTCGTCCCTCGAACGACTACCGTCGCCCGGCCCCGCCCATTGGTGGTGCCGCGATTCGGTGTAGCCTTCGGCAGTCTGTGTCTCGGCGCGCTCGCGTTCGGCGGCTTCCTCGGCGCTCAGACCCTCGAAGTAATTCCAGCCGCGATTGTATTCGCCGGCATGCTCCTGGCAAAAATACCAGCGTTCCGGGCTGTTGGGGGACTTCGGCGCGGGACAGTCGCCCTTGTTGGTGCACCCGTGCCGGTCGCACAGTCGGATCGTCGCCGCCTCGGTGCTGGATTCGCCATAAGCGCGCCAGCGGGGAAAGCCCCAATCGGTTGATCTGGATGTTGAGCGGGCCATAGCTGGCCATTTAGGCACGCCGGGCTGCCAGCGCCATGACGCTTTTGTGAAACCACAGTGAATTAAAGCGATCAGTGCATGAAATGCGCCAGAGGGTCTGTAAGCCGGGTTCTGTCCACCCCGCCGCATATGGCAAGGTTAGGCGACCATTCCTCTAGGACGACGCTTGCGCGCCGCCTCAAGCAATCAACCCGGGCGACGAGCTGAAACGAAGCCCATGTGCCGCCCCTATTCGATCTTGCTCCCGGTGGGGTTTGCCATGCCGCCCCTGTTACCAGGCGCGCGGTGCGCTCTTGCCGCACCCTTTCACCCTTGCCTGTTCCCCGTCCGATTTGCATCGGGGAGGACATCGGCGGTCTGCTCTCTGTGGCACTTTCCCTGGGGTCACCCCCGCCGGGCGTTACCCGGCACCGTCGTTTCGCGGAGCCCGGACTTTCCTCGCGTACTCGAAAGTACCCGCGGCCGCCCGACCCTCTGGCCCGCGCGTCTTAGGCATCCCCGGTGGGTTTTGGCAACAGCAGCGCGAGCAGGATGCTGCGACATTCGCCATCGATCTCGCCGTCGATCAGTTCGGGACGGAAGCGGCGCTGGAACGCGACGACCGCGGCAAGCTTGTCGCTGACATCATAGCCGAAGCGTTCGAGTGCGACGAGGAAGCCCGCGTCGCTCCACATCGGATCCATCAACCCCTTGGTCGGCCGCGGCAGCGCGAGGCGCAGCTTGGCCAGCCGGTTCCACGGAAACAGTTCGCCCGGATCCTGCTTGCGTGCGGGCGCGATGTCGGAATGGCCGACGACGTTGCCGCGCGTGATGCCGTGGCGTTCGGTGATGTCGGCGACCAGCCGGACGACCGCGTCGATCTGCTCCTCCATGAACGGACGATAGCCGAGCTCGTGGCCGGGATTGACGATCTCGATGCCGATGCTGGCGCTGTTGACGTCCTCGATCCCGCGCCAGCGCGACTTGCCCGCGTGCCAGGCGCGCATGTCCTCGGCGACCATTCGCAGGATCTGCCCATCCTCGGCGACGAGATAATGCGCGGAAACCTTAGCTTCCGGGTCACGCAGCCGGTCGATCGCGGCCTGCGCACTTTCCATGCCCGTATAATGCAGCACGATCAGCGACACGGGCAGAGAGCGCGTGTCGAAGTTCGGCGACGGTGTCTCGATCATATTCATGGCGCTGTCCCCTCCGAGCCCGTTTTCAGCTTAAGCACGGTACGGGGCGCGGCGAAACCCCGTCAGAGGGCGGGACGCACCGCTTCATAGAGCCCACGATACCGGGGACTTGGCCTGAATGCCTCGGTTTGCCCGATCACGGTTTCGCCCGCGCCGAGCACCAACAGCCCACCCGGCCGGACCACCGTGGCGAACCGGTCGAGCACGCGACGGCGCAATTCGGGGGGAAGGTACAGCAAGACGTTGCGGCACAGGATGACGTCGAATTTCCCCGCAGGCAGCGGATCGCCGACGAGGTTGATTCGCCGGAACGCGATCCGACGCACGAGTTCGGGCTTCGCGACCCAGTCTTCGCCCTGCTGGTCGAACCAGCGCATCATCCGACGAATCGGCAAGCCCCGCTGGATTTCGAAATGCGAATAGCGCCCCGCCCGCGCGCGGCAGAGCGCGGATTCGGAAACGTCGGTCGCGACGATGTCGGGCGGCAACGTCTCACCCTGCGCTTCCTGTTCCGCGAACAGCATCGCGAGCGACAGTGGCTCCTGCCCGACCGAGCAACCCGCCGACCAGATCCGAACACGCCGCTGCCCCTGCTCGGCACGAAGCACCCCGACGGCTTCGGCGACGAGTTCGATCACCGCGGTATCGCGAAAAAACGAACTTTCCTGATTGAGCAACGCATCGACGGCCTGGTCCGCGATCTCGGGCGAATGCCGCACCGCATCGACCAGATCGTCGAGCGTCGCGAGCTTGAGATCGCGGAGCAGCGGCTTGAGCGCGGTTTCGATCCGCCATTCGCGGTTGGCGGCAAGCTGCTGCCCGGTCCGCGTTTCGAGCAGGGTGTTCAGCGCGACCATCACGCTTTTACTATGGGATTGCACATCAGCCATTCGGGTCGGGGTACTTTCTGCAACGCTGATCATCACACACGACGACGATGCTGGACGATGAATTGACCGATTTCTTGTGGAGACAGGATCGCGCTGGCGTGGCCCGACGTCGCGATCGACCCGGGCATTCCCCACACGACCGAGCTTTCCCGGTCTTGCACGATAATGCTGCCGCCGCGTGCGATGACCGTGCGCGCGCCCTCGGATCCATCGCGGCCCATGCCGCTGAGCACGATCCCCAACGCCCGCGTGCCGTACACCTCGGCGATACTGTCGAACATGGGATCGACCGACGGCATGCAACTGCTCCGCGCGGGATCGCCGTTCAGCCGGATCGCACCGCCATCGGACGTGCGCACGACCCGTATGTGTGCGTCGCCGGGGGCGACGATGATCCGGCCCGGCCTGATCCGCATGTGGTCGGTCGCGACGTCGCACGGTCGCCCCGCCATCGCCGCAAGCTGTGCAGCAAAATACGGCATGAACGATGGGGGCAGATGTTGCGTCACCAGGATCGGTACCGAGAAGTCCGACGGCAGCCCGGTGAGCACCTGGCTGAGCGCGTGGATCCCGCCGGTGGATGCGCCGATCGCGATGATCTCGTAGCCGCCGGGGATTTCCGCCGGCGCTGCCACGCGGGGTTTGCGGGGGGCGACGGCTGACGGTTGCTCGTCCGCCGGTTGCTCATCACGCGCGATCAGACGTCGCAGCTTGTCGACCAGCGCGATCGAGAACTTGCCCGCAAAATTGCCGATATCAGGCTTGACCAACGTATCGGCGGCACCTTGGGCCAATGCCTCGATTGTTGCCGCCGCACCGTCACTGGCCACGGACGATACGATCAGGACCTTCGCCCCCCTGCCTGCCACGATCAGGTTGGGCAGTGCCACCAGGCCGGTCACGCCGGGCATTTCGATGTCGAGGACGATGATATCGACCTGTGTCTCGCGCAGGAAGCTCAACGCTGCACCGGCATTCGCCACCGCACCCTTGACCACAAAGTCGCCCCCCGCCTCGATCGCGCGCGAGATCATGGCTCGCGCGACGACCGAGTCGTCGACGATCAGTACGCTTGCAGAAGGATCACCTTCGGACATGCTGGGACTCGCAAGGGCGCAAGGAAATGGACCGTCGCCGTGGCGGGCGCGGAGCGATGGAACGGACGAACCGGAGGCCTGACCGGGATACGCTGGACAAGCCATCCCGGGTCGGCCGTCGTCAGGCCATACCGACGATCTGCAACTTGCTTTCCAGCGTTTCGCGGTCGAACGGCTTCATGACATATTCGTCCGCGCCAGCCTCGATCGCCGCGCGAATGTGCGCCATGCCGTTCTCGGTCGTACAGAACACGACCTTGGGACGCGACGGAATGTTGCTGTCGCGGAGCGCGCGCAAGAAATCCATGCCGCTCATCACCGGCATGTTCCAGTCCAGCAGAATGACGTCGGGCGCGGATGCGAGGCACGCGGTCAACGCCTCACGGCCATCGCCCGCCTCGCTGACCTGGAAATTGAGAGTCTCCAGAATATGGCGCGCGACCTTGCGGATCACTTTCGAATCATCGACGACGAGGCAGGTCTTCATGAAGTCTTCCCATTGGAATGCTTGTTCGGAGCTTGCCCGAAATGCGTAAGCGTCACGTTAATACTGGCTGTTGAAAGGCGTCGTCATGCCGCCGCGGCGACACTTGGGATCAGCGCATTCAACTCGATCGCGAGGATCGGCTCGCCATCGCGCTCGATGATCCCCCGACCGACGCGCAACCATCCGCTGTCGAGCGCGACACCGGCAGACAAGGGGCTGAGATCGAAAGCGGCGACATCCTCGAGCGCATCGACCAGCATCGCATAATGATGTCCGTCGACGATGGTGATGACGGCGCGCATCGCGGTCCCGTCCCCTTCGGGCAGTCCCAGCGCGACGCGAGTCTCGATCACGGTGACGACCCGGCTGCGCAATGCCGCGAGTCCGCGGACGTGCCGTTCGCTGCGCGGGACGGGGATGATCGCCCCGATGTCGACGACCGACTCCACCTGCGACGATTCGATCGCAACCGTGCGACCGGCGATTTGCGCGATCAGGAACAACGGCATCAGCGGCCTCCTGCCGTCTTGGCGAGGGCCGCAAGCAGGCCCGGGCGGTCGTATCGGAAGATGCTGCCGTCGATCCCGTCGCTGTCGACATCGCGCCGCAGGCGGACGACCGGCGCGGCGCGCGATGACGCCGCGTCCTCGCTGTCCATCGTCACGATGACGCCAGCCGTCTCGCCTGGCCGCAGCGTCGTGGTCACGCGGTAACCGGCCGCCTCCAGCACGGGGCGGAGGAACGTCGTCAGCCACGCCGAATCGGCCCCTTCCAGCAGGCACAGGGGTGCGTCCGCCGCAGCGTTCGGATCGGCATGGGTCGAGAACAGCCAATGCAGGTCGATCACTTCGATCTGCGCACCATCGATCGCGACCACGCCGGCGATCGGGCCGCTGTCGTGCGCCGGAACGAGCGTATCGGGCAGTTCGACGATGTCGAGTGCCTCGTCGATCGCATATCCCAGTTCGACCGATCCGTCGCGCAAGCGCAGGACCGATACGCTCGTCTTGCCCTCCCACATGCCGAGTGCGACGAGCGGGATGATCGCGCCATCGACCGACAGGCGCAGCCGCCCCGCGGCATGGCGTATCGCGCTGGCAGGGACTGGCTCGACACGGTCGATCACCGACAGCGGGACGATCCGGCGGACGCCGTCGAGGTCGTCGAACAGCAGCGCCTGTACCCCCGGCGTGGCCGCAGCAGCGTCGTCCTCGGTGACGATCTCGCGCGTGAAGACCAGTCCGGCAAGCTGGGCGATCCCTGCGCAATCGAGCATCAGCATTGGCAAGCCGCTGTCGGGCAACGTCTGCCCTGCGTAGATGTTGGTCGCCATCACCGCCGGCGCGGCGGGCTTGATCACCAGTTCCTCGTGATCGAGCACGGTATCGACGGCGAGCGCATAGGACCCGCCCGACACCCCCACGATCACCAGCATCGCGGGGTCGCGCTGACCGAATCCGAGCAGGTTGCCGAGATCGACCAGTGGCATCCGACGATCGCGCACGGTTGCCATCAGCGTATCGCCAAGCCGGTCGATCCGGATCGACTCCGCCCCGACCCGCACGATTTCCTCGATCGTCTGGCGCGAGATCGCAAAACGCTGATCGCGCACCCCGACACCGATCGTCGACATGATCGACAGGGTCAGCGGGACATGGATTGAAATCCGCAGGCCCTTGCCGGGTGTATTGGCCAGTTCGATGCGACCACCGATCTGCTCGACGTTGGCACGGACCACGTCCATTCCGACGCCCCGCCCCGAGATCCCGGTGACGACGTCCTTGGTCGAAAGCCCGGGTTCGAACACCAGTTCAAGCCGAGCCTGTTCGCTCATCGCGCGCAACGCGCTCTCGGTTCGCAACCCTGCGGCGACGACCTTCTCGCACAGCCGGGCAGTGTCGATCCCGCGCCCGTCGTCCGCGATCTCGATCACGATCTGGTTGCCCGACTGCCGCGCGGCGACGCTCAGCCATCCGGCCTCGCGCTTGCCCGCGCGGCGGCGGTCGACCGGCCCCTCGAGGCCGTGATCGATCGAATTGCGGATGAGGTGGACCAGCGGGTCGCGCATCATCTCGATCATCTCGCGATCGAGCTCGACGTCGCTACCCTCGATATGCAGCGCAACCGTCTTGCCGAGCTCCGCCGCGGTATCGCGGACCATCCGCGGCAGTGCAGAGAACAGCGCCTCGATCTTCTGCATCCGCGTCCGCGTGACGGTATCGCGCATTTCGGCGACAGTCAGCGACAGACGCTCGAGCGCAGCCTCGATCGTCGGATCGACCCCTTCGTCGCGCATCCGTCGCGCCAGTTCGTTCCGTGCGAGCACCATGTCGGACATGCCGCTCATCATCCGGTCGAGCAGATCGACGTTCAGGCGCACGCTGCGGGTGGGTGCACGCAATATTGGTGCGGCGCTGGTGACGATCGCCTCTGAACCGGTGTCGAGTGCGGCGATCAGCAGATCCTCGCCGGTATCGTCGAGCGCATGGCCCGCATCGATCGCCTCGACGATCTCGCCGACACGGTCGACGATCGCGAGGACGGCGTTGACCAGCCGCGTGTCGGGTGTCCGTTCACCCGAACGGACCGCCGCCAACACGTCTTCCGCGGCATGGCTCAACCGCGCAAGGCGCGGCAGATCGAGAAAGCCGCAGCTACCCTTTACGGTATGGACGAAGCGAAAGATCGCATCGAGCCGCTCGCGGTCGGCGGGGGCGGATTCCCACGCGACGATCTCGCCCGACAGCGCCTCGAGCGTCTCGCGGGTCTCAGCAATAAATTCCTGTAACAGATCGTCCATGGGTCCCCACCGTTACGGCACGGGCCTGCATGGCGTCCCATTGGTTAAGGCGTGGTTTAAGCCGCCTTGAAAGCAACGCCGAACACAAGGATCGCATCATCCGGCGGCGAGATTTGCACGGTGCCCCCGCCCTCTGCGACGAGCGCATGGACCAGATGTGCCGCCGCCGCGCGGGGCGTGAGCGTCGCGTCGCCGCTTGTTCCCGTCAGGGCAGCCCGCATTTCCGCGTCGAGCACGATCCGCAGGCCCGCCGCGCGTACGACGATCTCGACCTGCCCGTCGGTGCTTTCCGCACCCACATCGAGCTGTCCGCCGCGTACCAGCGCGTCACCTGCAATCAGCGCCAGGTTGAGCAGCACCTTGATCGCCGGCTTGGGCAGGGTCGCATCCTCGACCAGCCAGCCGAGCTTTACCTTGTGCCCGTCGCCGAACAGCCCCTCGATCGCCGCACGCGCCTCGCGCGAATCGACCGACTCGCCGAAACCACCCGCTGCCCCGAACGCGAGGCGGAAAAACTTCAGCTTGTTCGCCGATGCCTTCGCGCTGTCCGCCAGCAGTTCCAGGCATCGCGCGCGCATTTCGGGGTCATGTTCGTCAGCGAGCAATTCCAGCCCGTTGTTCAGTGCACCTACGGGACTGAGCAGATCATGGCACAGGCGCGAGCACAGCAGGCTGGCGAAATCGGTCGGGCTAATGGTCAACGCTTGGGCTCCACTTTGCGCAATCTTTGGCGCAGCACGCAACGTGCCGCAAGCAGCACGTCGGCGGCGACTTAACCCGATCGCGCGGCAATGTCGCCCCCTCAAGCATTGCCGCACAGATGCTGTGAGTCGAACAGTTGCCATTGCTCGCCAGTCCGAAGGTTTCGTACCGCATACTGGCGGCCACGGTCATCGCCGGGCGGGCAATGCCGGGGAATGGACACAAGGCATACTTAGGCGCGGTCCCTGAGACGCGATCGTGCAATCGGCCTCTCCAGGTCGTACGATACCTGGTGAACCCCGTTGGCAAACGTGATGCTGGTTCCGGTCTGGTCCCGTGGCCCGCTCGCCCCGAGCCGCGGTCCAATCTGCGTGATCGTCGTCACTTCGCATTGTCCGACCCGCGAAACGCGCCGACGCAGATACCGATCAATCCGTTCGCGTTCTCTCCACAAGGCGGCCGTCCGATCGTCGTACGACGCCGTCATGCACGCCTCGTCGGCACAGGCATCGCGCTGCACCAACCAGGCGCGCTGGGTACGGATCACTGCCGCCCGCATGGTCGGGGGCGCAGATCGGATGGCGCCGGCGTACACCGTATTCAGGTACCGATCCTGTCGCGCCAGATCATCGTTGCCGCAGATCAGCCGTTCTGCGCGCGTTGTCGTGCGCGTGCAGTCGAACCCCGCACCGCGTGGACTGCCGGTGGACGGCTCCTCCCTACTGGATGCGACCGGAACAGCCGAAACGGCTACAGCAGCCATCATGCCTAACAGCAGCGCCTTGGTCATCCCATCACCGTCAGCGCTACCGGTTCAAAAGTCGTGGTGCCTTCGCCTGCCGGGACGGCACGCCACCCTCCGACCAGATCCCCAGCGACGATCAGCCATACCTTGCCATCCGCCGCGGCGCGGGCGGCATCCGTTGCCGACGGTCGAACGTCACCGCTGGGATGGGAGTGCCAATATCCGAGCAACGGTGCCCCTCCCCCGCGTTCGGCCCGCAAGGCAGCGAACAACGCCGCAGGATCGACTTCGAAGGTACGTCGTGGATCGGCAGCGACATTGGCGCAGGCGGCAAGGTCCGTGATCCGGTCCGGCGTCCCGAAGACCAGACCGCACACCTCGACATCTGGGGTGGCTTTTGCCGCGTCGCACAATCTCTTCCGCAACGCGCTTGAAATTTCCAGCGCCATTCCCAGATTCTATCGCATGGACCGGGGGGTTTCCACCATTGAAGCGCGTACTGCCGACGAAGCCGGGCTGAGGCTGGATCGCGCGCTTGCGGATGCGCTGCCGACGATCTCGCGCGAACGGCTCAAGGCACTCATCTCCAGCGGGCAAGTGACCGACGAAACCGGCACGCTGCGGCGCGACCCTTCGAGCAAGGCAGTGCCGGGCGGATTGTACCGCGTCGTGGTTCCCGATCCGACACCCGCGCACAACGAAGCGCAGGATATCGCGCTGACCGTGGTGTATGAAGACGAGCATCTGATCGTCATCGACAAACAGGCCGGACTGGTCGTCCATCCCGCAGCAGGCAATCTCGACGGGACGCTCGTCAACGCGCTGCTCCATCATTGCGGCGGCAGCCTGTCTGGCATCGGCGGCGTCGCCCGACCGGGGATCGTCCACCGGATCGACAAGGACACGTCGGGCCTGATGGTCGCGGCGAAGACCGATCGCGCGCATGTCGGGCTCGCCAAGCAGTTTGCCGCACATTCGATCGATCGACGCTACAAGGCGATCGTGTCCGGGCGCCCTGCGCCGCCTGCCGGATCGGTCGATGCGCCGCTCGCGCGCAGTCCGCAAAACCGCAAGAAGATCGCCATCGTGCAGGGCGGCAAGCGCGCGGTAACGCATTATTCCACCATCGAACGATTGCGGGAAGCCGCACTGGTCGAGTGCCGGCTGGAGACGGGCCGGACGCATCAGGTTCGCGTCCATATGGCATCGCTTGGCCATCCCTTGCTAGGTGACCCGGTTTACGGTAGAACAAAGCAAGCTCACAAACGCGATCTGGAAACCTTGGGTTTCCATCGACAGGCGTTGCACGCTGCCCGTTTGGGGTTCATTCATCCAATCAAAAGTAACGCTTTGGCGTTCGATAGCGAAATGCCTGCCGACATGCAGGAACTGTTCGATACATTGCTAGTATAGGTTTCGGCCGCTGCGCCTTGCGCGCGACCGGCCTGTGACAAGGAGGATACGACCATGGCAGCCCGCAGTAACGTCCCCGCGACGATCCCCGCCCTCGGCGGCGAGGCGAGCCTCAACCGCTATCTGTCCGAGATCAAGAAATTCCCGATCCTCGCGCCCGAGCAGGAATATATGCTCGCCAAACGCTTCGAGGAGCATGGCGACACCGATGCCGCCGCGCAGCTGGTCACCTCGCATCTGCGGCTCGTGGCGAAAATCGCCATGGGCTATCGTGGCTACGGCCTGCCGGTCAGCGAGCTGATTTCGGAAGGCAACATCGGGCTGATGCAGGGCGTCAAGAAATTCGAGGCCGATCGTGGCTTCCGCCTTGCGACCTATGCGATGTGGTGGATCCGTGCCTCGATCCAGGAATTCATCCTGCGCTCGTGGAGCCTCGTCAAGATGGGCACCACCGCCGCGCAGAAGAAGCTGTTCTTCAACCTGCGGCGGATGAAATCCAAGCTCGACGCGTTCGAAGACGGCGATCTTTCCCCGGAACACCTCGCCAAGATCGCCAAGGATCTCGGCGTGACCGAAGCCGAGGTCACCAGCATGAACCGTCGCATGGCGATGGGCGGCGATACGTCGCTCAACGTTCCGATGCGCGAAGACGGCGAAGGCCAGTGGCAGGACTGGTTGCAGGACGACTCGCCCTTGCAGGACACCGTCGTCGCGGAAGCGCAGGAAGCCGACGTGCGCCATGACATGCTGACGGCAGCGATGGATGACCTCAACGAACGCGAGAAGTTCATCCTGACCGAGCGTCGGCTGACCGACGAGCCCAAGACGCTCGAGGAACTCAGCCAGGTTTACGGCGTATCGCGCGAGCGCGTTCGTCAGATCGAGGTACGTGCGTTCGAGAAGCTGCAGAAGGCGATGATGCGGATCGCCGGTGACAAGAGGATGCTCGTCGCCGCCTGATCGGCTGTTGGTATGTCCGGATCGGGTCGGTGCGCTGGACAGCGCCGATCTGATCGCCCTACAGCGGTGGGATGGCCCGCCGAAAGACCTCCGCTGCATCCCATTCTCGCGGCGGACAGCGCCGAGCGCCAGTGCGGCGACCAGGCGGATCCGGAAGCGGGAGCGGTTTACGCCGCTTCTTTGGCTGGATCATCAAAGGCGTACTGGCCTTTGTCATCCTCTCTGTCGCTATCGTCGGTCTTTATCGGTTCGTACCCCCGCCGATCACGTTGACGATGGTCGGTGATGCTTTGGCCGGACACGGGATCGACAAATCCTGGATGCCGCTTTCGCGGATCGATCCGAACATGGCGCGCGCCGCCATAGCGGGCGAAGATTCGCGTTTCTGTTCACACAACGGCTTCGACATGCACGCGATCGAAACCGCCTATGCGCGCAACGCCCGCGGCGGACGGATCCGCGGCGGATCGACGATCAGCCAGCAGACTGCGAAAAACGTCTTTCTAATCCAAAGCGGTGGCTATCCGCGCAAGGCGCTCGAGGCGTATTTCACGCTGCTGATCGAGACGCTGTGGGGCAAGCGCCGGATCATGGAAGTGTATCTGAACGTCGCTGAGACGGGGATCGGCACTTACGGCGTGAACGCCGGGGCAAAACGGTATTTCGGGCATGATGCCTCGCACCTGACGCCGAGCGAGGCGGGCCGGATGGCCGCCGTATTCCCGCAACCCAAGAAGCGCGCTGCCATCGCGCCCAGCGGTTTCACGCGCCGCCACGGCAATGCCATCACGCGCCGGGTCGGCGTCGTGCGCAACGATGGTCTGGATGCGTGCCTGCGCTAAAGCGGCACGCATCGACCGGCCCAAATGCCGGGTCATACGACCCGGCCCACATACTCAGAACGGCAGCTTGAAGCCCGGGGGCAGCGGAATGCCGCTGGTCATCTTGGCCATTTCCTCGCCCGATTTCGTATCGGCCTTCGCCTTGGCGTCGTTGAACGCGGCCACGACGAGATCCTCGAGCATCTGCTTCTCGCTCGGCTGAAGCAGCGTTTCGTCAATCGTGATGCCGATGATTCGGCCTTTGGCCGACGCCTTGACCTTGACCAGCCCGCCGCCTGCCGCGCCTTCGACCTCGATCTTGTCGAGCCCGTCCTGCGCCTTGGACAGCTCCGCCTGGACGTTCTGCGCCATCGCCATGATGTCTTCGATGCTGTTCATGCACTCTTGCTCCGTTGTGCCGCCAACAGGCGGTCGATTTCGCTTTCGGGAAGGCTTGCGTCGGGGAACGCTTCAAGCGCCGCAACGATCACCGGCGTCGCCAGAATTTCCGCCTTGAACGCCTCGCGTCGTGCGGCTTCGGCCTCACGCAGCGTGGGGGCGCCGACGGTGGGCGCGGTCGAGATGCGCCACATTCGCCCGGTGATTCGCTTGAGCGTTCCACCAAGTTCCGCGATCAGGTCGCTTGGCAGGGGGCGCGCGGAACTTACAATGATCTCGACATCGGCGATGCTGATCAAGCTGACGTGATGCACCACGCGCGACGCGAGCGCGAGTTCGCCCGCATTCTCGAGTACCGTTACGATCGCCTCGATCGACTGCGGCAACGCCGCTGCGACGGGTTCGCTCGGCGCGGGCGGCGGGGCCACGGGCGTGGGGGTGACCGGCGGCGCACCGTTCTGGATCATCCGCGCCAGTTCACCCGGATCGGGGAGTGTCGATGCATGAACCAGGCGCAGCAACGCCATCTCGCACGCCTCGATCGGTAGCGCGGCGCGGCCGACTTCCTCATGCCCCTTGAGCAGCAATTGCCACAGGCGGTGCAACGCCGCGAACGACAGGCTCGCGCCCCATGTCTCCAGCGCTGTACGTTCCTCGGTCGCCTGCCCGGGTTCCGCGGAGGCACCGAGCTTCACGAGCGTCGTTGCATGGACTGTCTCCAGCAGGCCGCGCAGCACGCCCAACGGATCGACCCCCAGGTCATACTGCCGTCGCAACGCCGCCAGCGCGCCAAGCGCGTCGCCCGCGAGCAGCAGCGCCATCATGTCGCGGATCGCACCCCGGTCGGACAGGCCGAGCATGTCGCGCACTGTGGCGGCGTTGACTTGCCCCCCCTCCATGTCGGCATGCGCGATCGCCTGATCGAGGATCGACAGCCCGTCGCGTGCAGAACCTTCCGCCGCGCGCGCGATCAGCCCGAGCGCCTCTGGCTCAGCCGAAACACCTTCCGCCTCGACCACGCGCGCGAAATGATCCGCCAGTTTCTCAGCAGGGATTCGCCGCAAGTCGAACCGCTGGCAGCGTGACAGCACCGTCACCGGCACCTTGTTGACCTCGGTCGTTGCGAGCACAAACTTCACGCCCTCGGCGGGCTCCTCCAGCGTCTTGAGCAACGCGTTGAACGCGTTCTTCGACAACATGTGGACCTCGTCGATGATGTAGATCTTGTAGCGTGCCACGAACGCGGTCATCCGCGACGCGTCGATCACCGCACGCATGTCGTCGACGCCGGTATGGCTCGCCGCGTCCATTTCGATCACGTCGATATGGCGACCCTCGGCGATCCCGACGCACGGCTCGCACACGCCGCACGGATCGATGGTCGGACCGCCCTGCCCGTCCGGTCCGATGCAGTTGAGCGCCTTCGCCAGCAAACGCGCGGTCGACGTCTTGCCGACACCGCGCACGCCGGTCAGCAGGAACGCATGGGCAAGGCGTTGCCGACGGATGGCATTCCCCAGCGTCGTCACCATCGCGTCTTGCCCGATCAACTCAGCAAAGGTCTGCGGACGGTATTTACGCGCAAGGACGCGGTACGCATCTTTCGATGCCGTCGATGGTGGAGCGCCGAGATCGAACGCGGGAGGATCTGAAGAGTCGGACATTGCCGCCTGTCTAGCGCGAGCCGACCACGAAGTCGAAGGCTTGGTTCGCGCAGCAGGGACAGATGAGATCGAGTACCATTCCTTGGGAGCGAACCTAGGTCAACGGCACGTCAACTGGCCGGAGCATCGCGCGGGAATCGGTAGGAGCCGGAACGACCCGTGGCGAAATCGTTGTGGCTGCTGCCTTCCGGCCCTGACCAAGTTGGCGACGACCACGTCCGCCCGACTCCCGCGCTGCATATGGCGGGGTCGGGCGAAGGGATCAAGAGGGCTTAGCGGCGAACGGTCCGGCAGATACGGACACGACGCTGGTTGCGCCGTTCCATGCGGCAGACCTTGCGCGTACGATAGGACGGGCGATGCCGATCGGTGTGGACAGTCCGCGAGACGACGCGGTCATGGCGGTCCTGCCGCATCTGGGCGCTGGCGGCGGTGGGCGCGAGCGCGCTTGCTGCGATGAGGCCAGCTGAAAGCAAAGCGATGAATTTCATGGGTAATTCCTCCGTGCGTACGTAAATGGCACGGAGGCGTAATGATCATCGCCGCTGCATGTTCCGTGATTCCGGTGGGATAGCGACAGTTAATTGGTTAATGTTGGCGGTAAGCATGATCTGGCACGCGAGCCGACTGGTCCTTGTCGCGCCCGTCGCGAGATCCAGCATGTCTTCTTCTTCGGCGCTTGCCGGAGGCAACAGCGCGAAGTCTGCGGCAGCGACGATGACATGACACGTCGAACACGCCATCTGGCCTTCGCAGGTCCCCTCGAGCGGCTGGCCAGCCGCCTGCGCGACGTTCAGCAGGCAGTCGCCAACGTCCGCCGTGACTTCGCATACACGGCCGTCGCGCTCGACGAACCGGACGCGCGTCATGCCGCGATCCGTTGCGAAGCGGACGCTGCCACGATTCGATCGATTGCTTCGGTCAGGTCATGCCCTCCTGTATATCGGCCGAAGCCGATGCGAATGCTCGATCGCGCCTGCGCCTCGCTCAGGCCAATGGCGCGAAGGACATGGCTCGACCGCCCCGATCCACTTGCACAGGCCGACCCCGCCGAAAAGGCGACATCGCGCAGATCGGACATCAACCGTGCGACGTCCAGGCCGTCGCGTCGGATGTTGAGATTGCCTTCGTAACGCGGGTCAAGTGCGCCGTTGATGGTCCACCCTGCCAAACGATCGACCGCAGCGTGGAACAAGGTCGAGGCATGGGCGCGATCGGTTTCGCGGCATTGCGCCATCAAACCGGCGGCAGCACCGAATCCTGCGCACAAGGCAGGCGACAGCGTACCCGACCGCCCCAGCGCTTCCTGTCCCCCGCCATGCAGCAGCGGGGAGAGTCGAACGCCGTTGCGCACCCACAGCGCCCCGATCCCCTTGGGGCCGTGGACCTTGTGCGCCGACACCGCGACGAGATCACATTCGGGCGGGATCGCGACCCGGCCATAGCCCTGCACCGCGTCGCACAGGAACAGCGCACCCGCCGCATGCGCGAGATCAGCGAGCGCGGCGATTGGCTGGATCACGCCGATCTCGTTGTTGACCAGCATCGCCGCGACCAGCCCAGTTCCTGGCGTGATGGCCGCACGCGCGATCTCCAGGTCGACCAGACCGTCGGGCCCCACCGGCAGCACCGTGACCTTCCGCCCCTGTGCCGCGATCGCCGCTACGGTGTCGAGAACCGCGGCATGTTCGGTCGCGAGCGTCACGATCGGCCCGGTCGTTCCCTGGATCGCCCAATTGAGCGCCTCGGTCGCGCCACTGGTGAAAGCGATCTGCCCTCCCCCATCGAACAGCGCCGCGACTGCGGCGCGCGCGACTTCGACCGCCGCCTTTGCCCTGCGCCCCGGAGCGTGCGGCGAATGCGGGTTGGCGTGCTGGTCCCGCAGCCACGGCAGCATCGCGTCAAGCGCTTCGGGGGCAAGCGGTGTCGTCGCCTGATAGTCGAGATAGATCATGCCGCCCCCAACAGGTCGTTGGCGCGCGCCGTCCGGGCGATCTTGCGCCATTCGGCCACGAACCGGTCGATGTCGGCGGCGGTCGTCGTGCGCCCGAAACTGACGCGGATGACCTCGCGGGACGTATCGCTGTCCCAGCCCATCGCGCCGAGCACGTGGCTGGGCTTCATGCTGCCGGACGAACAGGCGCTGCCCGCCGAGACCGCGATCCCCGCCATGTCGAATCGAATCAACTGAGTCGCGGCGGCGAGCCCCGGCATCCGGTACGCCCCGATCGCGGGATGCCGGTCTGCGTCGCCAGCTACGATTTCACCACCCGACCGCGCGATCGCATCGTCGAGTCGCAAGCGCAGCGACACCATCTCCGCCAGGTCCTCAGGTTCTCCGAGGGCAGCGGCATACCCCATCGCGCCGGGTACGTTCTCGGTCCCCCCACGGTAACCGCGTTCCTGGCCGCCGGTCGGCGTAAGCGTTGCCAGGTCGCGCACGAACAGGGCACCGATCCCGGGTGGCCCGCCGCGTTTGTGAGCCGAGACCGCGACGAAGTCGGCATGGTCGACGACCTCCCGATCCGCCCCCGGCGGCATTTGCGCCGCATCCACCAGCAGCAGCCCTCCCGCCGCCCGGACGATGTCCGCGATTGCCGCGATCGGTTGCCGCACGCCTGTTTCGCTATTGGCATATTGCACACCAACCAGCGCAGCTTCACCGTCGATCACTGACGAGAGCGCCGCCAGATCGATCAACCCCGACGAGTCGACCGGAACGACCGCGGCATCCGGAGCCGCGCGAATCACTGCATCATGCTCGACCGAGGATATCACGCGTCTCGGCGGGATCGCGCGTTGCAGCGGGATCGCCAGTGCCTCGCTCGCACCGCTGGTGAAGAGCGTCTCGCCCCCCCAACCATAAGCATCCGCCACCGCTCGGCGCGCCTGTTCCAGCGCAGATCGCGCGGCGCGCCCCTCGGCATGGGGCGACGACGGGTTCGCCCATGTCGCCATCGCGCGTGTCATCGCGTCCCGCGCCGCGGGGATAATCGGCGTCGTCGCGGCATGGTCGAGGTAGAGGCGATCGGGCAGGAACGGCATCAGTTCGGGGGACTCGCTGCAATCATTGCGCAGACGTGCGCCATCATTGTATAGCGCACAACTCTTCGCGCGGCCCAACGGGGCGTGCTTCCCCGCTATTTCTTGTCAGCAGGTCCGATGCCAGAAGTTATTTTCCCCGGCCCAGACGGTCGTCTCGAAGGCCGTTTCGTTCCCGCATCGCGCCCGCGGGCGCCCGTCGCGATGATCCTCCACCCGCATCCGCAGGCTGGTGGCACGATGAACAACCACATCGTGATGGAACTCTACAAGACGTTCCAGCGCCGTGGGTTTGCGACCCTGCGCTTCAATTTTCGCGGCGTTGGCAAGAGCCAGGGTACGTTTGACAACGGCGTCGGCGAACTGTCCGACGCGGCGAGCGCGCTCGACTGGGTCCAGAGCTTTCACCCGGAAGCGCAGACCACGTGGATCGCAGGCGTCAGCTTCGGCGCATGGATCGGCATGCAGTTGCTGATGCGCCGTCCGGAGATCCGCGGCTTCATCTCGGTCGCGCCGCCTGCCAACATGTATGACTTCACCTTCCTGGCACCCTGCCCGGCGAGCGGGATCATCATCCAGGGCGAGGCCGACGAGGTCGCAACCCCGGCGGCGACGCAGAAGCTCGTCGACAAGCTGCGCACGCAGAAGCACATCACGATCAATCACGACACGATCCCCAAGGCGAACCATTTCTTCGAACATGAAATGCCGCAACTGATGGGGTCGGTGGACAAGTATCTCGACATGCGGCTCGACCCGAACTCGCCAATCCGCTGACATCCGGTCCGCCTTCCCCGCGTTCGCGCAGGGAAGGCGGAGCGTTTTCAGGCGTAAGCGTAAGGTCCGCCCTTGGCGAGCGCCGCCTGATAGGCCGGACGCGCGTGGATCTTGTCGAGCCATGCGATCGTCGCGGGCCGCGACTCGTCCAGCCCTGCGCGGCTGCGCGCCGCTTCGAGCGGGAAGCTCATCATGACGTCGGCTGCGCTGATCGAGTCGCCGGCAAACCATGGACGGCTGGCGAGCTCGCTTTCGACATAATCGAGATGGACGTCGATCATCGGTTGAACGCGCTTGGCCGCGGTCTTGCCGAGCACCGGAATGCGGTTGAGCACGAGCAGCAACAACAGCGGCGGCATCATCGACCCTTCGGCATAATGCAGATACTGGCGATAGCGCAGCGTGGCTTCGCGGTGTGCAGGAGGTCCCATGCGGCCATCGGCCAGCTCGACGATATAATCGACGATCGCACCGGTCTCGATCACTACATGGCCCGCCGCGCGGTCCTCCAGCACGGGCGATTTGCCGAGCGGATGGACCCTCTTGAGTTCGGGCGGCGCGAGCATCGTCGCCTTGTCGCGCTCGTAGCGAACGATCTCATACGGCAGCCCCAGCTCCTCCAGCAGCCACAGGATCCGTTGCGAGCGGGAGTTTTCCAGATGATGGACAATGAGCGACATAAACGTCTCCGTACAAGCGCGACCGGGTCCCGCCGCAGCGGTGGAAGGTCGCAGGAAAGTCGCACCAGCTTACCCAATGTGGGGATTGGCTACCATTCCAAACCATGAAGGGCCCACCATTGCTGGCGGGCCCTCCCAGGGTGTTCGACGGCAAGATCGGCCGTCCCGTATTGCAGGAACACGATGCGCACGCCGTGTTCCCTGTCCCGCCCGCCGGATGGCGGCCGGAGCGAACCTCACATCTCGTCGTCGCCTTCGATGTCATCGTCAGCTTCGGGTCCGACCATCATTTCCTCGGCAACCTTGTCGGTCCGCGAACGGATCGCCTTTTCGAGGCGGTCGCTCATCTCGACATTGTTCTTGAGGAAGGTCTTCGCATTCTCGCGACCCTGCCCGATGCGAACACTGTCATAGGAGAACCAGGCGCCAGACTTCTCGACCAGCCCGGCCTTGACGCCAAGATCGAGAATTTCCCCGATCTTGGACACGCCCTGCCCGTACATGATGTCGAATTCGACCTGCTTGAACGGCGGCGCGACCTTGTTCTTGACGACCTTGACGCGCGTGGCGTTGCCGACGATCTCTTCGCGATCCTTGATCTGACCGGTGCGACGGATATCCAGCCGGACCGACGCGTAGAACTTCAACGCATTGCCGCCCGTCGTCGTCTCGGGGTTACCGTACATCACGCCGATCTTCATGCGCAGCTGGTTGATGAAGATCACCATGCACCGCGAACGGCTGATCGAACCGGTCAACTTGCGCAGCGACTGCGACATCAGTCGCGCCTGGAGACCGACGTGGCTGTCGCCCATCTCGCCCTCGATTTCGGCGCGCGGAACGAGCGCCGCAACTGAGTCGACCACGAGCACATCGATCGCGTTCGATCGCACCAGCGTATCGACGATCTCAAGCGCCTGCTCACCCGTATCCGGCTGCGACACGATCAGTTCGTCGATGTTGACGCCAAGCTTCTTGGCATAGACCGGGTCGAGCGCATGCTCGGCATCGACGAACGCCGCGGTGCCCCCCGTCTTCTGCGCTTCGGCAATGACGTGCAACGCAAGCGTCGTCTTGCCCGAGCTTTCCGGCCCGTAGATCTCGATCACGCGGCCGCGCGGCAGACCGCCCACGCCGAGCGCGATGTCGAGCCCGAGCGAGCCGGTCGAGATCACCTCGACCTGCATCGTCTGCTTCGAGCCCAGCTTCATCGCCGAGCCCTTGCCGAATGCACGATCGATCTGCGCCAGCGCAGCTTCGAGTGCCTTGGCGCGCTCTGCGCTCGCCTTATCCGTAGATGCCGCCATTTTGCTGTCGATCACTTTCAACGAAACCGCCATTGGAAGCCTCCCGCTAGACCGAACGCCCATCGCGTTCAATGCATGGTGGCTATGTACTATGTTTGTTCACTAAGAACAAGAGGCGAACGGCGTTCGCTTCGGGTCTGGCCGGACGTGTTCCGGCGGCATGATGACATGCCGCCGAAAACCCGCACGTCAGGGAAGGCCGTTGCCACCTGCGGCACCGTACACATGTCCGGTGGTATAACCCGATCCGTTTTCCGCGAGCAGAACATAAATGCCTGCGAGTTCGCCCGGCTGGCCGGGCCGCCCGGCGGGCGTATCGCCGCCGAACATCTCGAGTTTCTCCATCGTCGCGCCGCCCGAGACCTGCAGCGGTGTCCAGATCGGGCCGGGCGCGACGCCGTTGACGCGGATCCCCTTGGGTGCAAGCTGCTTGGCGAGGCTGCGGACGTAGTTGCTCGTCGCCGCCTTGGTCATCGCATAGTCATACAGGTCCTTCGACGGGTCGGTCGCCTGCTCCGACGTCGTTGCGATGATAACTGACCCTGGCTGAAGGTGCGGAAGCGCGGCTTTGGTCGTCCAGAACGGCGCGTAGATGTTGGTCTTGATCGTCCAGTCGAACTGCTCGCTGGAGATATCCAGGATCGAGGCATGGGTCTGTTGCCGTGCCGCGTTGTTGACCAGAATGTCCAGGCTACCCAGCTGCTTGACCGCATCGTCCACCAGCTTCTTGCAGAATGCCTCACTGCGCAGGTCGCCCGGCAGCGCGACGCCCTTGCGTCCTGCCGCCCGGATCAGATCGATCACCTCGCGTGCATCCGCCTCTTCGTCGGGAAGAAAGTTGATCGCGACGTCAGCGCCCTCGCGCGCATAGGCAATCGCCGCCGCACGACCCATGCCGGAATCGCCGCCGGTGATCAGCGCCTTACGGCCAGCAAGCCGCCCGGATCCACGGTAGCTCGTCTCGCCATGATCGGGCCGCGGCGTCATCTTGGAGGCGAGCCCGGGCCACGGCTGGCTTTGCCGCTGGAACGGCGGCTTGGGCCCTGCAGTGCGCGGGTCCTTCAGCCCGCTCTGGGGGGCGCCCTGCCCCGGAGCCTGTGGCTTGGCGAACGCAGGTGCTGCCGCGCTGGCGGCGGCCATGCCCAAGGCGGCACCGCCAACCATCGTACGCCGTGAAATTCCGTCTTCGTGATTGGCCATCGTCAGTTTCCGTTCTGCAAGGATGATGCAGCAGAAACCAACGGCAGGTCACACGGTTCAGCGCGTTCGCGCCTTTGTTTCCGTGATCTCAATCAGGGTAGACGGTTCACCGCGGCCAATCAGCCGAGCGAGTCCAGTGCCTTGGCAACGCCGTCCATTGTGAACGGCTTGGGCAGTGTGGGACGGTCCGCCCAGGCGTCGCCGACGCTATCGTGTGATCCACCCGTCGCAAAAACGAACGGGATGTTGCGCGCGGCCAGCGCTTCGGCGATCGGGAAGCTCTTCTCACCGCCCCGCAGATTGACATCGAGGATCGCAGCGTCGATCCCGCCGGCGTCGACCAGTTCGAGCGCGGACCCAACGGTATCCGCGCTGCCAGCGAGCGACTTGCCAAGGACGTCGAGGAAATCCTCGATCATCATGGCGATCAGGGGCTCGTCCTCAACGACGAGAATGGATTGTGGAGAACTCATCCCGCCGCCTCTACTGCAGCGCGAAGGGCCGCGCTATCTCATTTTGTTCCTAACACCTCACGCGTCGCCTCTGCAAGCTCCTGCACTGAAAAGGGTTTTGCCAGAAACGAAACGTTATCCAAATTAATCGACTTGCGCAGCGTTTCCTCGGCGTAGCCGGACATGAAGAGAATCGGCAGATCGGGATATTGTGCGCGTGCGTGACGGACCATCGTAGGACCGTCCATCAACGGCATCATCACGTCCGAAATCAACAGATCTGGGCGCGGGTTTGCCGCGAGCAATTCGAGGGCGGCCTCGCCATTCTCCGCGGTCAGGACCGTGTACCCCTGACGACTGAGCGCGCGCTCGGCGACCGCGCGGACCATATCCTCGTCCTCGACCAGCAGGATCGTCCCCGTCCCCCACAGGTCCACCGGCTTCTCGCGCGCGACGGCGCGGGGCGGTGGCGGCGGTTCGGTCAGCGCACCCTCGGTATAGACCGGCAAATAGATCGTGAAGATCGCCCCGTGCGGGGCGCGACCGGGACCATGCGTCCCCATGTCCTTGCGGTTGTCCGCGAAAATGTAGCCGCCCGACTGTTTGACGATACCGTACACCGTCGACAGACCGAGGCCTGTCCCCTTGCCGACCTCCTTGGTGGTGAAAAACGGCTCGAAGATCTTGGGCAGGATTTCGGGGGGAATGCCGCCGCCGGTATCGCCGATCTCCAGCACCGAATAGTCCGCCGGCGGCAGGATATCCGACCCGAGCTTGCGGACATCGGCGGCGGTCACGGCGTAGGTCTGGATCGACAAGGTTCCCGCACCGCGCGGATCATGCGTCATCATCGCGTCGCGTGCATTGACCGCAAGGTTCACCACCACTTGCTCGAGCTGCCCCGGATCTGCGCGGACCGGACTGAGGTTGCGTCCGTGCTTGACCGTCAGCGTCACGGTTTCGCCCAGCAGGCGCTTGAGCAGGTTCGACACTTCGGAAATGACGTCGGGCAGCTGCAACACCTGTGGGCGGAGCGTCTGCTGGCGCGAGAAGGCGAGCAACTGGCGGGTCAGACTGGCGGCGCGATTCGAATTGGCGCGGATCTGCTGGATGTCGTCATAGTCGCTGTCGCCGGGCGAATGGCGCATCAGCATCAGGTCGCAATGGCCGATGATCGCGGTCAGAATGTTGTTGAAATCGTGCGCGACGCCACCCGCGAGCTGCCCCACCGCCTGCATCTTGGTCGCCTGCGCGACCTCGCGCTTGAGCCGGGTTTCCTCGCTATTGTCCTTGAGGCTGAGCAACACCGCCGCCTCCCCCAGCCCGCGCGCGCCTGCGATCGACAGGGCGACGGGCTCGTCCGGATGGTCCTTCAGCCGTACCGCGAGATCCGTGGTATGCGTCGCGCCCCCCGCGAAACGACGGATCGCGTCCGCCACCACGCCCTTGTCCTCGCGCACCAGCAAGTCGCCGGGATACAGCGGCGGGCTGAGCGGATCGACGGAGGCCGCCCGCGAGAACGCATCGTTCATCTGCAGGAAGCGCCCGTCCGCGCCGATCAATGCGACCCCGAACGGCATCAGCGAAACCAGGCTCTTGATGTGGGCGCTGGCACTTTCGCCGATCGCGGGATGGCTGCCATCCTCCTCGTCGATCAGCGCGACCAGCATCGGCGCATCCTCACCGTCGAGGAACGGGATCTGCAAAACGCGGAGCGGGTTGCTCGTAAGGCCTTCGCGTTCGAAGCGGGCCATGCCGTGCGAATCGGTAATCAGGAAGCGTGCAAAATCGCGACCGAAGATGTCGCTGTCGCCCTCCCCCATCGCGCGCGCGCGGAGCACGCGGTTGGCGGAGCGGATGCGGCCATCGGGGTTGATCAGCGCCGCCATGATTCCCGCGCTGCCCAGCCGGTCGCCGGTCGGTCCGGAAATCAGCGTCTCCATCGTCCGCGCGAGATCCATGCCCTCGTTCCCGCGGAACCGCCAGACCAGCAGGTTGCCGTCCTCGCCTGCGCGCGCGACGTCGGCCGTCAGCACGGTGCCATGGACGACCAGTCGTGCCGCACTCGCAGCGCCGTCCCGCCATGCCGCACGTCCCGCTGCGCTCAGCCGCTCGACACCGCTCGCGTCGAACGGCAGACCGGGCGGCGTTGGGAAGCCAAGGAAGATCGCTTCGTACCGGTCGTTCGCACACACCAGGCGACCCGCCCGATCCGTTACCGCGATCGCATCCGCACTGCTCTCAGCCAGCGCGCGCGCCACGCTCCAGTCGGGCTCGGTCGTGACGAGCGTGGTCGCCGGGAACAGGCGCCGGAACACCAACAGGGCACTGCTCAGCACGAGCGTCGTCGCCAGGAAGGTCGCCGCAAGCGGGATGCTGCCCACCACCCACAGGATGATCATCGCCGCAACGATACCGAACCCGCCCGCGATCAGCAGGGCGAAGCGGGCGGGCTTGTCGTTGGTCGATGTCGGTACGCTTGCCATAAGACCTCGTGTCGAAGCCTCGAGATGAAGCGTCAAGACTTTAGCGGAGTCGCACGCCGATCACCGAACCAGCGTGGCTCCCCTCGCCCCTTCGCAGTCATGCCGAGGGGGCGAGGGTAACACCGGCTTTACCAGATGCGTACGCGTTGTTCGGGCGTCAGGTACAGTTTCTGTCCCGCTTTCGGATCGAACGCGGCATACCACGGGTCGAGGTTGCGGACGACCCACGCGCGCTGTTCCGACGGGCTGTGCGGATCGGTGACGAGTCGCTGCTTGAGGTTCGCCTCGCGGTAGTTGCGCCGCCAGACCTGCGCCCAGCCGAGATAGAAGCGCTGGTCGCCGGTGAACCCGCCCAGCGTCGGTGCGGGGCGGTTGCCGAGCGCGTGATGATAGGCATCATAGGCCACCGTCAGCCCCGCCAGATCAGCGACATTCTCGCCGAGTGTCAACGCACCCTTCACGTGAACGCCGGGGAGCGGCTCGTACGCGTCATATTCCTTGACCAGCGCATCGGTGCGCCCCTTGAACGCCGCGACATCCGCAGGCGTCCACCAGTCGGTGAGCTCGCCCTTGGCGTTATACTTGGCGCCTTGGTCATCGAAATGGTGGCTCAGTTCGTGCCCGATCACCGCGCCGATCCCGCCGTAATTGACCGCATCGTCGGCATTGGGATCGAAGAACGGCGGTTGCAGGATCGCCGCGGGGAAGACGATCTCGACCATGCCGAAATTGGCATAGGCGTTTACTTCCATCGGGGTCATTCCCCATTCCCAGCGCTGGAGCGGCTTGCCGAGATGGCCGACGTTATACGCCTGCTGCCACTGGTTCGCGCGCCACATATTGCCATAGGCGTCGCCGGCCGCGATCTTCAGCCCGGCATAATCCTTCCACTGCGATGGATAGCCGATCTTGGGGGTGAAAGCCGCGAGCTTGGCGTGGGCCTTGACCTTGGTTTCGGGTGCCATCCAGTCGAGCTTGTCGATCCGCCGATCCATCGCTGCGATCACGTTCTTGACGAGCGTGTCCGCCGCAGCCTTCGTCTCGGGCGGGAAGTATTTGGCAACGTAGAGCTTGCTGACTTCGTCATCCAGCGCACCGGTGGTGAACTGGACCGCGCGCTTCCAGCGGGCTTCCTGCTCGGGCGTGCCGGACAATTGCGTGCCGTAGAAGGCGAAATGCTCGTCATCGAACGTCTTCGGCAGCACGTCGGCATAAGTATCGAGCGACCGCAGGATCAGATGATCCTGCAACACGCTGATTGGTGCCGCGGCCACCAGTCTGGCAATCCCCGCCACCGCGGTTGGCTGGGCGACGAGCACGCTTGAGACGTTTGCGCCGATGCCCTTGAAGTACGTCGGGAACGCAAAACCGGGTGCCGACTTGACGAGATCCGTGACGGCCAGCTTGTTGTAGGTCTTGGTCGCATCACGGCTGTCGATGCGGGTCCAGTGGACCTTGGCGATCTCGGTCTCGAACGCCACCAGTGCCGCAGCGCGAGCAGCCGCGTTGGACTCGCCCGCAAGGGTCAGCATCTTGGCGATATGCGCCTGGTATGCGGTCTTCTTGTCGGCGAAGCTCTGCTCGAGGTAGTAATCGCGGTCAGGCATTCCGAGCCCCGACTGCGCGACCGACAGGGCGTAGATCTCGGGCTGCTTGTCGTCCTGCCCGACATAGGAACCGAACGGACCGCTGATCCCGGCCTTGGTCGCTTCCGCGAGCAGCGCGGGATAGCCGGCCTTCGTCTTCAGCGCCTTGATCTTGCCAAGCCAAGGCTGGATTGGCGCAAGCCCCTTGGCGTCGATTGCTGGACGATCGAGGAAGGTGGCATAAGCGGTGCCGATCTTGGAGTTCTGGTCCCGCGCGACGCCGTCCAGAATCGTCCGGGTCCGCGACTCCGACAGATCGGCCAGCAGATTGAACGCGCCGTAATTCGACTTGTCCGCCGGAATTCGCGTCGTCCGCGCCCAGGTGCCGTTAGCAAAGGCGTAGAAATTGTCCCCCGGCGCGACCGAGCGATCCATCCCCGGTTCGTCGAACCCGAAACTGCCGAATTGCGGTTTGCCCTTGGCAGGGACCGAAGCTGTCGCGTCCGCCTTGGCAGGCGCAGGTGCGGTTTGGGCAATGCTGCCGGTCGCGATCGCGACCGCCAGCGCCCCGACCGAAGCCAGGGCAAGACTGTAGATAGGCTTCATCATGCTTTCCTAGTTTCGAGACTCGTTACCAAACGCGAACACGGTCGGCGGGCGCGAGATACATCGTGTCGCCGGGCTTGGCGCCGAAGGCCTTATACCACGCATCGACGTTGCGCACTTCGGCGGTGCGGAACGGCCCCGGCGAATGCGGATCGCTCAACAATTGCGAGCGCAGCGCGGGCTCACGGAACTTGATCCGCCAGACCTGTGCGTACCCCAGGTAGAAGCGCTGGTCGCCAGTCAGCCCGCCGATCACCGGCGCAGGCTTGCCGTTGAGCGAACGGTGATACGCGTCATAAGCGACCGCCAGCCCCGCCAGATCCGCCATGTTCTCGCCCAGCGTCAATCCGCCCTGGATATGCTGGCCGGGGATCGGCTCATACGCATCATATTGCTTCACCAGTCTGTCGGTCAGCGCGGTGAAGCGCTTTACGTCCTCGGGCGTCCACCATTCGGTGAGCTTGCCGGTCGAATCGAACTTGCGGCCCTGATCGTCAAAATGATGGCTGAGTTCGTGCCCGATCACCACGCCGATGCCGCCGTAATTGACCGCCGGATCCGCCTTTGCGTCGAAGAACGGTGGCTGCAGGATCGCCGCCGGGAAGACGATCTCGTTCATCGTCGGGTTGGCGTAGGCGTTGATCGTCATCGGGGTCATGCCCCATTCGGTGCGATCGATCGGACCACCGAGCTTGTTCAGGTCGCGCTGATATTCGAACGCGTTCGCGGCCGCGACATTGGCGACGAGATCGCTTCGGCCGACGTTGAGCGCGCTGTAGTCGCGCCACTTCGACGGATAACCGATCTTGGGCGTGAACGACGCGAGCTTCTGGTGCGCCTTGACCTTGGTTTCCGGCGCCATCCACTCGAGCTTGTCGAGCCGCTGGCCCATTGCAGCGATCACATTCTTGACGAGCTGATCGGCTGCACTCTTGCTTTCGGGCGGGAAATATTGCGCGACATATTGCTGGCCGACGTCTTCGCCCAGCGCACCGCCGACAACCGCGACCCCACGCTTCCAGCGGGGCTGCTGCTGCGGCGCACCCGACAGGACGGTGCCGTAGAAAGCGAAGTTCGCCTGATCGAACTGCTTGGACAGATAGGGCGCATAGGTGCGCAGAAGCTTGAGCGTCAGATAGTCCTTGAGCACCGGCAACGGCGTCTGCTGGAACAATTGCGCCTCAGCCGCGATCGCGCTCGGTTGCCCGACGATATAGGCCGGCTGCTGTGCGACGCCGAGGGCGGTTTGATATTCGGCCCAGGGGAAGCCCGGTGCCTTCGCCGCGAAGTCCGCAGCGGCCCATTTGTTGTACCGCTTGTCCGCGTCACGCGACATGATCCGGGTCCAGTGACCGGTCGCGATCTGCGTCTCGAACGCGACGATCGCGGCAGCGCGCGCCTCGGCGTTCGGTTCGCCGATCATCCCCAGCATCTTTGCAAGATACGCCTGATAGGCAGTCTTGGTCTCGACCAGCTTGGGATCGGTCTTGAGGTAATAATCGCGGTCCGGCAGGCCCAAGCCCGACTGACCAGTGCTGACGATGTAGTTGGTCGGGGCCTTGGCATCGAGGCTCACGCCGACACCGAACATTCCGCCCACGCCAAGCCGCTGGAGCTTCGCCATTTCAACCGCGAGCGCAGTCTTGTCCTTGGCGGCCTTAATCTGCGCGATCCACGGCTGGATCGGGGTCGCGCCCTTCGCTTCGATCGCCGCCTCGTCCATGTAGCTCGCGTACATGTCGCCGCTCTTGTTCCCCGGCGTCTTCATCGCGGTTTCGAGGATCCCGCGGGTCCGCTTGGTCGACAGGTCCTGCAGCACGTTGAACATACCGAACGCGGCACGGTCCTCGGGGATCGCGGTGTTGCGCGCCCAGGTACCGCCGGCATATTCCGCGAAATTGTCCCCCGGCTTCACGGTCTTGTCCATCCCCGCAAGATCGAGCCCAAACGCGCCATAGGTCGGCTTGCCCGGAACGGCAGCTGTCGGAGCAGACGTCTTCTCGGGCGATTTCGGTGCGGGCGCAGCGGTCTGCGCATAGGTCGTGCCGGCGAGTGCGGCGGTAGCAAACAAGGATGCAACAAGGTGCGAACTACGCATGTAAGGCCCTTCAAATCGAACGAAAGCCCGCGTGTTGTATTCCTCCGACACGCCTAGTCAAACGGGTTAACAAAATTCCTTCGGATCGATCGCTTGCGCCACTTCCGCCCGATCCGGACCCGCCACACCAGGCCTGCGGCGACATAGCCGATCACCGCGAGGATCGCCGACAGAACCGCCAGCCCCACGATTGTCGCCGGGCCGACCTGCGCGGCGAACGTGTGCAACCAGTCGACATGCGCGGCTACGTTGCTTGCGATCGGACGACCCGGCACGCTGCGATCCCACTGCAATACCCAGATCCCGATATGATAGGCGCTGAAATAGATCGGCACGCTCGTAAGCGGGTTGTGCAACAGCGTCGTCGCAACGGCGACGGGCACATTGGCGCGCACCGGCAGCGCCGCGAGTGCCGCAACGGGCGCGTGTACGAACGGGAAAAGGATTCCACTCACGACCCCTAGCGCGACGCCGCGCGGAACCGAACGCCGTGTGAAGCGCCACAAGGCGGGGTGCAGGATGCGATGCGCTACTGGTCGGAGGAAGCGGTTGCGCGCGATCCCGTCGCGTGTGGGAATATGCCGCAGAATGACAAGCCACAGACGCGCGACAACGCCGACGGGGCGGGTCGCCTCATCCACGATCGCGCATCAATCGGCCCTGCTCGCGCTTCCAGTCACGCTCCTTGATCGAATCACGCTTGTCGTGCGCCTTCTTGCCCTTGGCGAGCGCGAGCTCGACCTTCGCCCTCCCGGTCGAATTGAAATAGATCATCAGCGGGATGAGCGTCATCCCGTCCCGGTTCACCGCACCGTGCATCTTGTTGATCTCGCGCGCATGGAGCAGCAATTTGCGCGGACGCTTGGCTTCGTGGTTGTAGCGGTTGCCGTGGCTGAACTCGGGAATGTTCGAATTGACCAGCCAGATCGCGCCATCCTTCGCTTCGGCGTAGCTCTCGACGATCGACCCCTGCCCCGTGCGCAGCGATTTGACCTCGGTTCCGGTCAAGGCGATTCCCGCCTCGAAAACCGTCTCGATGGAATAATCATACCGCGCGCGCCGGTTCTCGGCGACGATCTTGGTTTTTTCGAATGTTACGGGTTTGGGACGCGCCATGTCGGGCGATGTAGGGCGGAAGTCGGGTAAGCGAAAGCCCTGCGCGCGCGACCGTGTGTCGATCGCGGGGGATCGTTCCGGCCTGCGCGACGTTTCCCAAATACGAGATGTCACCCCGACATATTTGTTAAGGCACGACACGCTAAGGTCTCGCACCGCCGACCTTTCTCGGATAGGATTACCCGATGGCCCAGTTCGCGTCACACAACTTCCCGATCGCCATCGATGCGGCAGACATCGATTTCATGGGCCACGTCAATAATGCCTCGTATCTCAAGTGGGTACAGGCTGCCGTGATCAGCCACTGGCAACGCTTCGCCCCTGCCGAGGCGATCACCACGCATGCCTGGGTCGCGCTCAAGCACGAGATCACCTATCGCAAGCCGACGTTTCTCGACGATGAGGTGATCGCAACCGTCTTGCTCGAAAAGGTTCAGGGCGCGCGCGCTTTTTACGAAACGATCATCAAGCGCGGCGAAGAAGTGCTGGCCGAGGTCAAATCAAGCTGGTGCTGCCTCGACATCGAAACCAAGCGACCCGCGCGGCTTGGCCAAAGCGTGATCGATCGGTTCTTCGCCAAGGACTGACGCTGTCGCCGTGGCGGACCACGGCGATAACGGCTCGAGCTGTTTCGACTCCTGTTCTCCTGCTCTCACAGGAGAATATCAGTCCCGCAATCGGCCTTACGCCATTCCCGCCGCTTCCAGTCCCGCATCGACGGCGCGCTGGCTAGCCTCGCTGGGCCACGTCATCGGCAGGCGCAACGCCGTCGGGAAGGCCGGACGGACCCGGTTAAGCGCATATTTGACCGGCCCCGGCGACGCATCCGTGAAAAGCGAACCGTGCAACGCAAACAGCCGATCGTGGAGCGCCAGCGCAGCTGTATAGTCCCCCGATGCGCAGGCCGCCTGAAACTCTGCACACAGACGCGGCGCGACGTTCGCCGTCACCGAAATGCACCCCACGCCGCCAGTCGCGTTGAATGCGAGCGCCATGTCGTCATTCCCCGACAATTGAATGAACCCATCCGGACATGCCGCCCGCTGCGCCGATACTCGCTGGATCACGCCGGTTGCGTCCTTGATCCCGATCACGCTCGGTAGCGCATGCGCGATCCGCCCGACCGTCTCGACGGCAATGTCGGTAACGGTCCGGCCCGGCACATTGTACAGCACGATCGGCAAGTCGCTGCTGTTGGCGACCGCCTCGAAATGGCGGAAGATCCCTTCCTGATTGGGTCGGTTGTAATAGGGCGGGACCATCAGGGCGGCATCTGCCCCGGCTGCTTTCGCCGCCGCAATGTTGTGGATCGCAACGCGCGTATCGTTCGACCCCGCCCCCGCGAGCACCGGGACACGCCCGCGTGCCTGATCGACGCACACTGCGACGATGTGGAAATGCTCTTCCGCCGTCAGCGTCGCCGCCTCGCCGGTGGTGCCGCACGGGACAAGCCCCGCCGATCCTTCTGCGATCTGCCATTCGACGAAATCGCGATATGCCGCCTCGTCGAAAGCGCCGTCTGCAGCAAACGGCGTGACGAGCGCCGGGATTGATCCCGAAAACATACTGTTATGCTCCTGCGCGACGGTCATTCCGTCGCTTTTACGTGTTTTTCGACGGGACAAATACGGACAGGAAGCATACTCTGTCCACATGATTGCAGCGTTGTACAAATCGGGTCTTCTCTTGGCTGGTATCTCGAGCCTGGCGGTGCCGGCGGATGCTGTGCAGGAACAACTCGGTTGGGGGCGCGCTACGCAGATCCTGACCGGAACCAATGCTTCCAATGTCGCAATCGCGGCGACGATTTCGGAATGGAAGACGCTCCAAAGCCCCGGCTTCGGTTTCGATCGCTACGCGACCTTCCTGATCGCGCATCCCGGCTGGCCGAACGAAATGGCACTGCGTCGGCAGGCGGAACGTGCACTCGAGACGCCGGGCTGGTCGCCAGCTACCGCCGTCAGCTACTTCCGACGCCTCCCGCCGCTGACCGGAACCAGCCGCACTCGCTACGCCGACGCGCTCGCGGCCACGGGCGCGCGTGCTGAAGCCAATGCGGCGGCACGGGCCGCATGGATCTCCGGAACGATCTCGCCGGTGGACGAGGCGCGGATCCAGGCATTCTACCCCGGTGCGCTGAGCCCGGCGGATCAGGATGCCCGCATGGACATGCTCTTGTGGCAGAACTCTACGCTTGCGGCACAGCGCCAGATCGGCCTCACCAGCATGGCACGCCGCCCGCTGTTCGAAGCGCGCCTCGCGTTCCGCACCAACGCCCCGGATGCGTCGGATCGCGCGGCGGCAACGCAGGCGATGGGAAGTACCGATCCCGGCTGGCTCGCCGACCGCGCGATGTGGTTCCGGTTCAACAGCGCATCGAACAGTGCGCGCAGCACGCTTGCGCAGCGGCTGCCGCTGGCGTCCGTACCCGCAAGCCCCGAGCAGTGGTTCGAGACGTTGCTGACCAACGCCAAAGCCGCCGCCAACGACGGGCAGATCGCGGTGGCCTATGACATCGCGCGCCGCGTCGATGACGCCTATCCCGCGGGGACCGACGTCAGCACGCGGCCCTACGGTGAACGCGACGATTACACGAGCCTCGTCTGGCTGGCCGGTCAGGCGGCGATGAAGCAGATGAACCGTCCGGCCGATGCTACGGGACTGTTCCTGCGCTACGCCAACGCTTCGCGCACGCCGACGACCCAGTCCAAGGGCTTTTACTGGGCGGGTCGCGCCGCAGAGGCAGCCGGACGCCGGGCGGAGGCCAACGGCTATTACACCCGCGCGGCCGGCTTCCGTGACATGTTCTATGGCCAGCTCGCGATCGAGCGGCTTGGGCAGACGCTCACGGCACCGGGTACCGCGACGCTGCGGCCGGTCGATGCCGCGACACGGACAGCGTTTTACGCACGCGAGACCGTCCGTGCCGCGCAATATCTCGGGGCAACCGGCGCTTGGGCCGACCAGACTGCCTTTGTGCGTCAGATCGCCGCAGACGCCACCACCGACGCCGACCATGTCCTTGCGTCCGAAGTTTCGCGCACGCTCGGCCGCCCCGATCTCGGCGTAATGGTCGGGCGCAGCGCTTTGCAGAACGGCCTTAGCGAATATTCGACCGTCGGCTTCCCGAGCGTCAAGGTTCCCGTATCGAGCCAGGACGACTGGACGATGATCCACGCGATTGCGCGGCAGGAAAGCCAGTTCGATCGTGCCGCGGTCAGCCACGCCGGCGCGCGCGGGCTGATGCAGCTGATGCCCGGCACCGCACGCGAAACCGCGGGCAAGATCGGCCTGTCCTATGATCCTTCCGCACTGACCACCGACACCGATTACAACATCATGGTCGGATCGAGCTATTTCCGGAAGATTTTCGGCATGTTCGGCAGCTATCCGCTAGCCGTCGCCGCCTATAACGCCGGGCCGGGCAACGTGAACAAATGGCTCCGCACCAACGGTGACCCGCGCATGGCGGGTGGCCCCGACATGATCGACTGGATCGAAGCGATCCCGATCTACGAGACCAAGAACTACGTCCAGCGCGTGCTCGAGAATGCGGTCGTCTATGACCTGATGAACCCGTCGCGGGCGCGGTCGTCCGGGCCGAACCGGGTCAGCTGGTATCTGGGCAAACGCACGCCGGGCTGAACCGCGATGGATCGTCCCAATTACATCACCCCCGCAGGCTACGCCGTGCTGAGCGCGGAATATCGGCAATTGCTGGGCGACGAACGCCCCAAGCTGGTCGACGTCATCAGCTGGGCGGCCGGCAATGGCGATCGGTCGGAGAATGGCGACTATATCTACGGTCGCAAGCGGCTGCGCGAGATTGACCGCCGGCTGGGGTTCCTGGCACGGCGGATGAAGGCCGCAAAGGTCATCGATCCTGCGGCGCAACCTGACCGTACGCGTGTCTGGTTCGGCGCGACCGTCACGATTGCGGACGAAGACGACGACCATCGCACACTCATGCTGGTGGGGGACGACGAGACCGACGCCGCGGCGGGGAGGATCGGCTGGAATGCGCCGATCGCGCGTGCCTTGCGTGGCGCAGGGATCGGGGACGTCCGCCGCGTAAACCTCCCGGCGGGCGAACGCGAATATGAGGTTATCGCGATCAGCTATCCCGAGCGCGAACCCTCCCTTTCCGACGTTTGATCGATCGTTCGATCGGACGAGGTGCGCTCCCCATCGCCGACGGTATATCCAGCCTGATGGTCAAACGGCAATTTACGATGTTGGGTAGGCACGGATGATGATGCAACGCGTGTTCGTCAGCGGCAAAGTCCAGAATGTCGGCTTCCGCGACTGGGTCGTGCGTCGCGCGAGCGAGCTCGATTTGACCGGTTGGGTGCGCAACCGCACCGATGGCCGGGTAGAGGTGCTCGTCATTGGGGAAGAAGCGATCACCGCGCGGCTGATCGCGCTTTGCCACGAAGGGCCAGCGATGGCGCGGGTCGATCATGTCGTGGTTGAAGTGGCCGACGAACGGCCTCCCAAGGGTTTTACCAAACGCTTTACGGCCTGATATTCCCGCCCTGCGCCTGCATCGTGGCGGTTGCGCCAACCTTCCAGAACGTAACATCCCTTCCCCGGCGCAAGCCGGGGAAGGAGATCGGTTAGCTCAGCGTGTGAGCTTCTTGTACGCCAGCCGCGTCGGACGATCCGCCGCATCGCCCAGACGACGGCGCTTGTCTTCCTCATACGATTCGAAGTTCCCCTCGAACCACTCGACATGGCTGTCGCCCTCGAACGCGAGGATGTGCGTCGCGAGACGATCGAGGAAGAAGCGGTCGTGGCTGATCACCACCGCGCAACCCGCGAACGACTCCAGCGCCTCTTCCAGCGCACGCAGCGTCTCGACGTCGAGATCGTTGGTCGGCTCATCGAGCAGGAGGACGTTGCCACCCTCCTTCAGCATCTTGGCGAGATGGACGCGGTTGCGCTCACCGCCCGACAGCTGGCCGACCTTCTTCTGCTGGTCCTGGCCCTTGAAGTTGAACGCGCCGACATACGCCCGCGTGCCCAGCTCCTGCTTGCCGAACCGGAAGATCTCGAGCTTGTCTGAGATTTCCTCCCAGACGTTGTTGTTCGGGTCGAGATCGTCGCGCGACTGGTCGACATAGCCGAGCTTGACCGTCTGGCCGACTTCGATCGAGCCCTCGTCCGGCTGTTCCTGACCCGTGATCAGCTTGAACAGCGTCGACTTGCCCGCGCCGTTCGGCCCAATCACGCCGACAATCCCGCCCGGCGGCAGGACGAAGTCAAGGTTGTCGAACAGCAGCTTGTCGCCATACGCCTTGGTCAGGCCTTTCGCCTCGATCACCTTGCCGCCGAGACGCTCGGGCAGCTGGATCAGGATCTGCGCCTTACCGATCGAGCGGTTCTCCTGCTTCTCCATCAGCTCGTCGAATGCGCGGATACGCGCCTTGGACTTGGTCTGGCGCGCCTTGGGGGTCTGCCGCATCCACGCCAACTCGTCCGAGATCGCCTTGGCCTTGCCCTGCTCCTCGCGCTCTTCCTGCTCGAGCCGCTTGACCTTCTTTTCCAGATAGCCGGAATAGTTGGACTCGTAGGTGTAATAGCGCCCGCGATCGAGCTCGAGCACCCAGTTGACGACGTTGTCGAGGAAGTAGCGATCGTGCGTCACGAGGATGACGTTGCCGGTATATTCCTTGAGATAATTCTCGAGCCACGCGACGCTCTCGGCGTCGAGATGGTTGGTCGGCTCGTCGAGCAGCAGGATACCCGGCTTCTCGAGCAACAGCTTGCAGAGCGCGACGCGACGCTTCTCACCACCCGACAGGTTGGTGACCGCGCTGTCGCCCGGTGGGCAACGGAGTGCTTCCATCGCCTGTTCGAGCTGGCTGTCGAGCGCCCAGCCGTCGGCGGCGTCGATCTTGGTCTGGAGATCGCCCATCTCGTCCATCAGCGCGTCGAAATCGGTGTCGTCCTGCGGATCGCCCATTTCGGCCGAGATCGCGTTGAAACGCTCGACCATCAAAGCGACGGGACCCGCGCCCATCTTGACGTTTTCCATGACGGTCTTGGTCGGGTCGAGCTGCGGCTCCTGCGGCAGATAGCCGACTTTGATCCCGTCCGCGGCCCACGCCTCGCCGGTGAAGTCCGGGTCGATCCCGCCCATGATCTTCATCAGCGTGGACTTGCCCGAACCGTTCGGCCCGATGATCGCGATCTTCGCGTCGGGCAGGAACTGCAGGTGGATGTTGTTGAGCACCGGCTTGGGCGCACCGGGGAAGGTCTTGGTCAGGCCCTTCATCACATAGCTGTACTGCACGGCCATAGCCGATGATGCTCCGTTCACATGAGGCTGGAAATATGACCTTCATGTAGCGAGCATGCGGTGGATTGGCAACGTGGCCGCCGGTGGATACGGTGGCTGCTCGACGCGGGGGGCGTCACGAACCGGACCTGAGATCCGCGCGCGTCCTGTCCCTTGCACGCACCCGCGCCGCCGACTCCGTCGCCCCGGCAAAAGCTCGCCTTCCAAGGAGTGTCCCTGCATGACCATCCGTTCGCTGTTTCTCGCGTCGACTTTGCTGGCCACCCTTTCCGCTCCGGCTGGCGCGCAGCGCGCCTTGCCCACGGCAGTCGCCCCCGATCCAGCGGTTGCCGCAATCCGCGACAAGGCGCTGCAGGACGACGTCGCCTATGACATCGTCTCGGGTTTGACGACCGAGATCGGCCCGCGTCCGGATGGCTCCCCCGCCGAAGAACGCGCGCGGCAGTGGGCATTGGTCAAACTGAAGGCCCTCGGCTTCCAGAACGTCCGGGTAGAACCGTACGAACTGAAGAACGTGTGGATTCGCGGCGCCGAAACCGCCGAAGTCGTCGCCCCCTTCCCGCAGCCGCTGCGGCTGACCGCGCTCGGTAATTCGGGCGCGACCCCGGCCAAGGGACTGACGCTGCCAGTCGTCTATTTCCCGAGCTTCAACGATCTGCTGCTTGCCCCCGCCGGCAGCCTGAAGGGCAAGATCGCGTTCGTGTCCAACGCGATGCAGCCGACGCAGGACGGCTCCAGCTATGGCAGCCAGGGCGGCGCGCGCTTCCTGGGCCCTAACGTCGCCGCAACGAAGGGCGCTGCCGCGATTGTGATCCGGTCGATCGGGACCGATCATGGCCGTGGACCACATGCGGGCACGACCAACTTCGCGCCGGGTGTCACGCCAATCCCCGCCGCCGCGCTGTCCGTCGCAGATGCGGAGAATCTCGAACGCATGTTCAAGACCGGCAAGCCCGTCTCACTGCACCTCACGCTGACCCCGACCGTCGTCCCCAGCCGCACCTCGGGCAATGTCGTCGCCGAAGTCCCCGGTTCTGACCCGACGGCTGGCATCGTGTTGATCGGCGGCCATCTCGACAGCTGGGATCTTGGCACCGGCGCGATCGACGATGGCGCGGGCGTAGCGATCACCGCTGCAGCTGCGAAGCTGATGATGGCCGCAGGTACGCCGCGCCGAACGATCCGCGTGGTTTGGTTCGGGGACGAGGAAACCGGCGGTTTCGGTGGCGAGGCTTATGCCAAGGCACATGCGAACGAGCAGCACACGATCGCATCCGAATCCGATTTCGGCGCTGACCGTGTGTGGCGCTTCAACGCCAACCTGCCCGACAGCGCCAAGCCGGTGGTCGATCGCCTCGCCGTCGCACTCGCGCCGATCGGTGTGGTGCGCGGATCGGACAAGGCGCATGGCGGCACCGATGTCGAACCGACGCTGGCGCTCGGCGGCGGTGGGATTGACCTCAACCAGTCGGGCTTGCGCTACTTCGATTACCATCACACGCCCGAGGATACGCTCGACCTGATCGACCCCGCGCAGCTTCGTCAGAACGTTGCCGCCTGGGCGACGATGCTCGCGGTCGTCGCCAACGCGCCCGAGACGATCGGACCGGTCCGTACGAAACAATGACCTCGGCTCGTCGCAAATATGGCTGAAACATGGCAGAACTGTATCGCTAACCGCGATTGCGGATTGACGCACCGCAGCGACCCGTTATGCCACCGGTCTTCGCGGCGGCACCTGTTGCCGTGAAATGCCTTATTTGCTTGGGAGCAATTGCATGAAGAAGACCGCCCTTGTTCTCGTCGCCGCCGGCCTGGTTTCGCTCGCCGCCTGCAACAAGAACCCAGAAGCTGCTGCGATCGAGAACAATGCTGACATGGTTGCCGACGCAGTCGACAACAACGCAGCGATGATCGACGACATGGCGTCGAACACCTCGAACGCCACGGCTTCGGCAGTGCTCGACAACAAGGCCGACACGCTTCGCGACCAGGCTGACAACATCCGTGACGCAGGCGACGAAATGGCTGACAACGTCCAGTAAGGACGTTGGCGCCGAGCCATTGCTCGGATGCTTGACGAAAGGGCGCTACCGCATCGCGGTGGCGCCCTTTTTTCTTGCCCGGCGACCCGGCGAGATTATTGCTGCATCTGCGCGATCATCGCGTCGAGTGCGGCAAGCCGCAGGGCGATTTCTTCGCGATACGGGGCCGCCCGCGGTGACAAGGCCAGCGCCCGCGCCCAATAGGCGCGCCCTTTGCGGAAATCCCCCGACTGGACATAGGCCAGCCCCTCGAAGAACGGCGGCGCGGGATGTTCCGGTGCAAGCCGTGTGGCCTGATCGAACGCCAGCCGTGCCGCAGGCGATACCGCACCGCCGTCATGCTGCGCGATCGCGGTGCCCAGCCCGGTCCACAAGGTCAGGCTTCGCGGATATTGGTTCGCCCCCATCAGCACGATGCGAGCACCGCTGTCGCGGCTACCGCTGCGCATCAGTGCATCCGAGGCGATGAGATAGGCGCCGTCCCCGGTGAAGCGCCCAAGCATCTGGTCGCGCAATTCGATGACTTGCGGGTAGACCGCGACCGGATCGGCATTGTCCTGCACCGGATGACCGGGCAATCCGGCGCGTTCCTGTATCGCATAGCCCGCTGCGCCGAGCATCAGCGCGGCCCCGACCGTCGTCCACAGCGTGCGTGCCACGCCCGCGATCCAGAGCACCGCGAAGGTCGCAACTCCGAACAGCACCAACATGACCCAACCGCTCACGCGCGTGCTTCCAAAGATGTACTCATGCCCCGACCATGCGCGGGATCCGCGTCATGGGCAACCGGGAGCCGCGTCTACGCGTTGCTTCCGCACCTTCCTTTCGGGATATCTTCATGAAGAAACTCATCGCGTTCGACCTCGACGGCACGCTCGCCGAGAGCAAACAGCGGATCGGCGAACCAATGGCGACGCTATTGGCGAACCTGCTGGAGGTGGCGCACGTAGCGGTCATCTCCGGGGGTGACTGGCCGCAATTCGAGACGCAGGTGGTCACCGCCCTCCCCAATCAGGCCCGTCGAGATCGCCTGTTCATCATGCCCACCACCGGGACCAAGCTGTACCGCTTCGAGAACAGCGCATGGGTGCAGGTCTATGCCGACGTCTTCCCGTCCGACCAGCGAGACCATATCCTGCAGGCGCTCGATGCGGCGGTGCGCGAGGCTGGGTTTGCCGACGAGAAAATCTGGGGCGAGCGAGTCGAGGACCGCGGCAGCCAGATCACCTTTTCGGGACTCGGGCAGCAGGCACCGCTCGACGCCAAGAAGGCGTGGGATCCCGATTTCGCCAAACGCAAGGCGATGCAAGTGCTGCTGCGCAAGGCGCTCCCCGATCTGTCGGTCAACATCGGCGGATCGACGTCGCTCGACATCACGCGCAAGGATATCGACAAGGCGTATGCGATGCGACGCCTGTCGGATGCCTCGGGCATCACGACCGCGGACATGCTGTTTCTAGGCGACGCGATCTACCCCGGTGGCAATGACGACGCGGTGCGCGCAGCAGGAATGGATACGATCGCGGTGCGCGACGTGGAGGACACGATGACCGCCGTACGCGCGATCATCGCATGCCTGAGATAGGGTAAACTAAATTGATTGCTGCTTCCCCGGCGAAGGCCGGGGCCCAGTAGTAGAAGTCGCTGCAACTGAGCGCAGCGCCCGGAGACCTACCGTTTCACTCCTGGGCCCCGGCCTTCGCCGGGGAAGCACTAAAATTGAGGGGGACGCGCGTTACGCGCGCCCGATCAACTTCCGTGCCATCGCGTCGGCAACGTCCGACGCCGGCGAACCCGATCGTTCGCTCTCGTCCCAGATCGCGACCAGACGGTCCGGGATGCGCGCGATGCGTGATTCGACTTCGGCCTGGTCGCCATGCCCGAGATATTCGAGCCCGACGTTGATGATTCCGCCCGCGTTGATGACGTAATCCGGCGCGTACAGAATGCCACGCGCCTGCAGGGTAGCGCCCTCTGCCTGGGTTGCGAGCTGGTTGTTTGCGCCGCCCGCAATGATCTTGGTCTTAAGGGCGTCGATCGACTCCGGCGTCAGGATCGCGCCCAGCGCGTTCGGGCTGACGATGTCGGCTTCGGTCGACAAGATCGCGTTTGCCGGAACGGTGTGGCCACCAAGCTCTTCGGCGAGCGCCTGTGCGCGTCCCGCGTTGACGTCCGACAGCGTCAATCGCGCGCCGTCTTTGGCGAGCAACCGCGCCAGACCGCCACCGACGCTGCCGACGCCCTGGATCGCGACGTGTACGCCGCGCATGTCGTCCGCGCCCAGACCGCGCTTCGCTGCCGCCTTGACGCCGAGATATACGCCCATCGCGGTGTACGGCCCGGGATCGCCGCCGGCGCTGCCAGCCGCAACGGGAAGACCCGAGACATGCTTGGTCATCGTCGCGATCGTCTTCATGCTCGCTTCGGACATGCCGACGTCTTCCGCCGTCACGTACCGTCCACCGAGCGATTCGACCGCACGACCAAACGCCTCGAGCTGTGCCTGGGTGATCGTGTCGCCCGGGTTCGCCGCGAGCACGACGCCTTTGCCGCCGCCCATCGGCAGGTCGGCCATCGCGTTCTTGAAGCTCATTCCGCGCGACAGACGCAGCGCATCGGTGATGGCGCGCTCATGATCGGCGTAATGCCAGAACCGGACCCCGCCCGCCGCCGGCCCGAGGGCGGTCGAGTGGACCGCGATCACAGCCCGCAGGCCGCTCGACGGATCGGTAAAGAGATGGACGCCTTCGTGGTCGTCGAAATCGGGGAAACCCCAGCCGGTGGTCAAAGCGAATTCCTGGCTGCTAGAAAGAATGGGGCGACCGACGGGACTTGAACCCGCAACATCCGGCATCACAAGCCGACGCTCTAACCAATTGAACTACGATCGCCGCAGAGTGAGCGCCCCTAGCGGGACCAAGGCCCCACCGTCAAGAATGCTCGTTCAGAAATTACCGTCTATTGTGAGCATATGCCCTTTCGACGTCGGTCGGAAGCCGCCGAGCTCGAGTTTTTGCGCAGCCGTCGGGTCGCTCGCGCGGACGGTCAACTGCGCTACGAAACGCCCCGATTGCCACAGCCGGAGGTCGACTCGCTCGGTCCCCGCCTGACTGGCAAGCGGCAGCAGCAACGCCCCCGCGTCACAACGCGCATTGCCCGAAAGCCCCTGCCCCAAGGCGATTCCCGCGATGTCTCCACCGAGCACCGCCCTGACCCGGCCTTCTGCCTTGTCGCAATTGCCGTCGCGGTAGCGCACGCTGACATCGTCGAGCTCGAGGCCCGTTACCGGCAAAGGCGCGAACACATTCCCGGCGGGAAGGGACGCGGTCATGTCGTCGATCCCGACGGCATGACGCGACGCGCTGATCGCACCGCGAATCGTCCGCGCCGCAGCGGACGAATCACCCGTGGCCTGACCAGCGACGTCGATTCGCGCCCGCCCGACCGCAAGCGGCCAAGGCGATAACCGTGCCGCAAGATCGCCCAGCGCGACCGACCCGACCTGCGCCTCGCGCAAGCCGCCGAACCACACGCTGCCCGTCGCTTCGCGCGCAGCAACCCGCGTCTGGCTGAGATCGAACCAGCCGAGCACCAGCCGCAATGGCAGCAGCACGACCAATGCGAGGACGAACACGGCACCGAATAGCGCGACCGGTCCAGTGCGAAGGCGAAACCGCGTCACTGTCCGCGCGCCCGCAGCGTCATCTGCGCAGCGACCGTGCGATCGCCGTTGTCGGTCGTCGTCAGTTGCTCGACCAATATGCCCGTGGCTTCCAGCTCGGCGACCCACCCGGTCAGCGCGCCCGGGCGCGCCGACGCAATCGAGATCGCGACCCGGTCCGTTCCCTGCGGCGTCACCGCCGCCAACGCGAACCCCGCATCGTTCGCGCGGTCCCGAATGACGGTTTCGATCGGCTCCTGCAGCGGCGCGACCCGTTCGCCTTGGGCCGCCTTGACCGCATCGATCCGCACCTGCGTCTCACCCAGCGCGATCACGTCGGTCGCGTGGCGGCCGCGTTCGGACTCGAGGATGTCGTTGAGCGGCACAATCAGGAGGTACGCAAACGCGAGCAGCGCAATCACGCCGCCTGCGAGAACCAGCCGTTGCTCGCGCAGCGTACGGGCACGATACCAGAAAAGCAGGCGTTCGGTCATCGCGGCTTCACCGTCAGTTCCCCTGTAAGCCGGCCGCCGGTCGATACCAGCTGACCTGGGGTGGTCGCCTCGAACCCGGCGGCAGCGATTCGGCGGCGCAAATCGAGGATCTGGCCTTCGTTCTGCAACCCGACCGTCACGCGCAACGCCCCGAGCGAATCGAACGATACGGTACGCAACTCGGTCCCCGGCGTCGCCTGGATCGCCGCGAACACCGCCGCAGTCGTCCGGGTGAAGCCCTGCCCGCCCCCGCGCAGCCGCTCGAGCCGCGCGTCGAGCTGCCGATCGGCATCGCTCACCGCCTCGCCCCGCGCCAGCCCGCTACGCGCGAGCAGGTCGGTCCGTCGCTCCAGTTCGTTGGCCGCAGTAGAATATTTGATCAGCAGCACGATCGTGATCAACACCGTGACGCCAAAGATCGCCACGCTCAGCCACGCCAGCCGCCGGATCAGCCCCCAATCCACCCCGATCTTGCGACGCCGCTCGAATGCGCCCTGCCGCAGATCGAGCGCGGGGGCTGTCACCGCCGCAATGATCGCTGCTTCGACATCAGCGCGCGCCAGCACTTCGGGTGCGACTCCTCCGGTGACGAGTTCGGTCAGCCGAGCCTCGTCCGCGAAGCCGCTGGTCGCGCTGCGCACCACACCCTCGCCGCCGAGATCGGCGCGCACATAGCCGGAGTCGGGGCGCGGCAGCAGCATCGGTGCCGGGAGCACCATATCGGGGTCAACGCCGTTCGCGGCGAGCGTGTCGAGCCACTGTTGCATCTGCCCCGCCGCAACCACGCCGATCGGACGCTCGACCGCATCGCCCTCGCGTCCGACCGCAACGTGCAATGCGCTGATCGGTGACGCGCTGGCATCCGCCGCAAGCAAGCGCGCCGCAGTGACTGATTGCGCAACAGATCGATCGGGGAGTTCGGCCCAATGCAGTGTCACCGCGTCCGCCGGCACCACCGCGACATGCGTCCGCTCGGCATCGGCGGCGATATCGGGAAACCCTTCGCCCCGCTCCGCAACGGCGCTGCCCGCGATGTGGAGCCAACGCCACGGCAGGTCGGACGTCGGCAGGAAAAGGACTAGCGTGTCGGTCATGGTCGCTCGCCCCATTGCCGCGAGACGAGCCGCGCGGGAAGGGTTGATGCATCGATCAGCCCCGATTGTTCGAGAACGGTCCCGCCCAGCGTCACATCGACCTTGAGCGTGAACCATTTGGTGGTGACATCGGTCTGGCCGACAGCGAGCTCCGTACCCCCGGTAACGGCGGTCTGCGCCCAGAACGCGGAGGCGGTCGCGAAACCGGTCGGCGGACGCCGCAACAGCACCTGACGCGCACCTTCCACCGTCAGCGTGCCCGGCAGCAGCATCGCCAGCAGCGGTGCCTGTTCCGGAAGCAGCGTATTGACGTTGAGCTTGGCCGGTTCTGCCTTTGGCAGCGTACACAGCCACGGCCGCAGCTTCTCGTAATCGGTGCGCGAGACCCCGTTGACCGCGCGCAGTTCGCTCGGATCGCTCATCAGCGTGTTGCCGGTGCGATACCCCTGGCGTCCCCCACCATAAGACGAATCCTCCGCCCCGCCGCTGTCGAGCGGGCTGTTGTCGGTATCGAGCCAGTCCGCGGTCGCAGCAGCAATCGCGTCGGGAGAGCGGGCATTGGGGTCGACCAGTCGAATCAGTTGCGCGAACACGGTGCGTGCCCGGGTGTAGGCGGCGAAGGAACCCGGTGTCGTCTCGACCACAAGGCTGTTGAGGTTGAAGCAATTTCCTCCGTCGGTCACGCGAGCGGTCGCGCTGCCGTTCGGGATCGGCAAGGCGAAAGGCGTATCGCTCCAATTGCCCTGCAGCGTCACGCGCTGCCGGCTCTTCTGGAGCAGGTCGGTGACCTTGACGACCGCGAGCGTCTCCGCCGCGAGCGAATAGGCGCGCGCCTGGTCGAGCGCGACCGCATTGCCACCGAGCCGCGTCGCAAGCCGCAATTTCTCGAGCGCGGTGCCCGCGAGCACCGCGATTACCGCGACGAGCAGCAGCACCGTCAACAGCGCCGCGCCACGCTCGCCCGGGCGGGAGGGATCAGTTGACGCCGACATTGGGCCGCCTTGCATAGCCGGTGCCGACCAGGAACATCTGCCGCGTCTCGATCCCGTTGGTGCGCAGGACCCGCAGTTCGACCGCATCGGGCAGTGGGGCCTGCACGCTGCCGGTCCAGCGATCGCTCCACGCGCCGCGGATCCGATAGCGCAACAGGACCTGCTTGACGCGGGGTACCAGCGCAGTCGGCGGGAGCGGCTGCGCGCCGTCGAGCATCGGATAGGCGACCCGTGCAAGCGCGCCGTCGATGACCGCATATTCGACCTTCTGTACTTCCGCGCGAGGATTCCCGTCGAGGTCGCTCCACCCCCCGCGGGCAAAGCGCAACATGGGGACGGCAGTCGGTCCCGAGCCGCCGACGAACGACGGGGTGACCGCCCCATTTTCGTCGCGCACCGGGCGATCGAGCGCCTGCGCGAAATCGGCGGTCATGATCGAGCTGAGCTGGTTCATCCCCGAAACGTCGTCGAGCTTGGCAGCCGTCGCACCCTGCGCCCGCACCGAGAAGGCAAGCAACGCCACCCCCGCCGCGGAGAGCAGCCCGAAGATCAGGAGCGAGATCATCACCTCGATCAGGGTGAAACCGGATTCCCGGCCATTGGCGCGCCCTCCTCCTCCCCTCTCTTCTGCTTCCCCGGCGAAGGCCGGGGCCCAGTCGGAAAGGTCGTGGTAACGGAGCGCAGCCGCCGCCATGCCCGGCCCGCTACTGGGCCCCGGCCTTCGCCGGGGAAGAGACAAGGACGAGAGCAAAAGAGGAGAAACCCTCATGACCGCGTCGCCCCGTCGCGCACGACCGTCAGATGCCCCGCGCTCCGCCCGCCTGAATCCATCACCGTGACGTCGATCTTCAGAATCCGCGCATCCCCGGTCGGCTGTACCACGCGAGTCCACGCCCACGACCGCCCCCCGTTTCGTTCGACCCCGCTCGCCACGCCAAGCGTCGGCGCGCGCGCGTCGGTCATCGCGGTATAGGCTACGTTGCGCGCGACGATCTGCGCCATCAGCGTCGTATCGAGTGTCGTCGCCCCGCGGATCGTCGCCCCCTCCAGCCGGATCAGCGCAAGCGCCGCCAGGCTGAACACCGCGAGCGCGACCATCATCTCGATCAGCGTAAATCCCCGCTCGGCTAGGCGTGAGCGCTCAGGCACCGATCTTGACTCGCCCGTCATTCCCAATCCGCACCGTCAAATTCTCGGTCGAGCGATGCAGCACGACATCCATCGGCCGATCCGCACTGCCGGTCGAATCGAACAGGATACGGTCGCGCGCGCCCAACGCAGGGACCGCCTCGGTCCCCTTGCTCCAGCGCGTTACGCGAAGCGGCTTCTCGCTCATCGCGACCCACTCCCCCCCGCGCCGTGCATCGAACCCATAGCCCCCCGCCGACACCCACACGCTCACCGGCCGCGCGGTCACCACCGCGAGGTCATGCGCCGCCCGCGCGCGCGCCGCGAATTGCGCCGCCTCGTCGCGCAACCGGCCCCGCGGATCGGGCAGTGCCAGCACGACCACGGCGCTCGCCAGCCCGATGATCGTCACCACGATCATCAGCTCGATCAGCGTGAACCCCGCGTCGCGGGAGGTCAGCTTACTGCCAGCTACCGATGTCGGCATTGACGCCTTCGCCGCCTTCCTTCTTGTCGGCGCCGAGCGTCCAGATGTCCGCCTCGCCATGCTGGCCGGGCGCGGCATAGAGATACGGCTTGCCCCACGGGTCGAGCGGGAGCTTCTTGATGTAACCGCCACGCTGATACTTGCTCGCGTCCGCATCCGCAGGCGCGCTGACCAGCGCCTGCAACCCGTCCGAGGTCGACGGATAGGTGTCGTTCTGGAGCTTGTAGAGATCGAGCGCGCCCTCGATCTGCGCGATGTCGGCCTTGGCCTTGGTGATCTTGCCCTTGTCGCCCAGCGGCAGGACATTGTACGTCACGATCGCGGCGAGCAGCCCGAGAATGACGATCACGACCATCAGCTCGATCAGCGTAAACCCCTGTTCCGACGAGCGAACGCGGCGATTGAGAGCGGGGGTGGCAGGCATATCCGTCATAACAAACCTCATTGTCCGGCAAGCGTGTTGAGCTGCAGGATCGGTAACAGGATGGATAGCACGATCGTCGCGACCACGCCCCCCATCAGGACGATGATGATCGGCTCCAGCAGCGACAAAGCCGTTGTCGTGAACCGGTCGAATTCGCGCTCGAGATAGTCCGCCGCGCGCTCCAGCATGTCGTCGAGCTGCCCCGCGGTTTCGCCCGACGCTGCAAGATAGGTCAGCAGCGGCGGGAACACCCCCGTCCGCCGCATCGCCGCCGACAGGCTCCCGCCGCCGCGGATCGCCTCGACGATCTCGTCCGACGCCGCCTTCAACCGCAGGTTGCGGATCGTACCGCCGGTCAGCGCGAGCCCCTCGAGCAGCGGCAGTCGGCTCGCCACCATGGTCGCGAGCGTCCGCGCCATTCGCGCGGCGTGCAGATCGCGGAACAGCCGACCGATCAGCGGCACGCGCAGGATCCACGTATCGAAGCGCAGCTTGACCGCCGGGTTCTTTAGCGCGCGCCAGAGGCCGATCCCGCCGAGCACGAGCGCAAGCAGCAATGCCCACCAATAGGCGACCATGAAGTTCGAGATGCCCATCACGATCCGCGTCAGCAACGGCAGTTGCTGCCCGACCGTATCGAACTGTTCGACCACCTGCGGCACGACGAACACCATCAGCGCGGTGACGACCGCCATCGCGACGACCGCAAGCACCGACGGGTAAGCGAGCGTGGTGATGATCTGCCCGTTGATCTCGGCCTGGCGTTCGAGCAGCACCGAGAGCCGTTCGAGGATCACCGGCAGCGACCCAGAGGTCTCGCCCGCCGACACCATCGCGCGGTACAAGGCGGGGAAGCTCTTGCCTTCGCGCGCCATCGCCTCGTGGAGCCGGCGGCCCTCGGTCACGCCGGCATGGACCGAATCGACGATCGCGCGGACATGCTCCTGCTCGGTCTGGCGCGAGATCGTGCGGAGCGACTGTTCGAGCGGCGACACCCGGTTGAGCGTCGCGAGCTGGCGCGTGAACAGCGTCAGCTGCTTGGTGCTCATCTTGCGGCTGCCGAGCCGGAAATCGGAAAACAACGGCTTGCCGCGGGCGGCGGCGGCGGCACGGCCCGAGCCGGGCTCGACCTTGACGACGTACAGCTTGCGCCGGTCGAGCAGCACGCGCGCATCCTCGATCGACGGCGCGGCAACCTGCCCGCGTGCCTCGCGGCCCTTGGTGTCGATCGCGAGGTAATCGAAGTCAGGCACGATTTACGCTCATCCCTGGAAGAGCGCCGGGCGAACAGCGCCCCGCGCTGTTCCCGCCATGCCGGGGGCATGGCCGACCCGGCGCTGGGTTGGGGGTGGGTTGGTATGAGGAGCGGACAGACCCAGCCACGAGCCGACCCACCCCCGGCCCCTCCCTTCCAGGGAGGGGAGGAAGCAAAACCTCACTCACCCGCCGTCTCCGGCAACGGCATAGGCGCTTCGGCATCCGCCATATCCCGCCGCGAAATCCGCACTGCTTCCTCGGGCGTCGTCATCCCGTCGCGCACCAACGCGCGCGCCGCACTGCCGAGATTGGGCGCGTGCAGGAAAGCATGCCGCGCGATGATCGATTCATCCCCGCCGTCGTTGATCAGCCGCCGCACGGTGTCGTCGATTCGGATCGCCTCATAGACGCCGACCCGGCCCTTGTAGCCGGTCCCCTGGCACTGCTCGCACCCGACCGCCTCATAGACGATCGCGCCTGGATCAAACCCGAGCAGCGCCGAAACTGACCCCGTCGCCTGCACAGGCCGCCGGCAATGTTCGCACAGCCGTCGTACCAGCCGCTGCGCGATGACCGCGCGGAGCGTGGACGCGAGCAGGAACGGCTCGACCTTCATGTCGCGCATCCGCGTGATCGCGCCGACCGCGTCGTTGGTGTGGACCGTCGACAGCACGAGATGCCCGGTCAGCGAGGCCTGTACCGCGATTTCGGCGGTCTCGCGGTCGCGGATTTCGCCGACCATCACGACATCGGGATCCTGCCGCAGAATCGCGCGCAACCCTGCCGCGAAGGTCAGCCCGACCTTGGAATTGACCTGCGTCTGCCCGACGCCTTCCATCGCATATTCGACCGGATCCTCGACCGTCAGGATGTTGCGACTGCCGTCGTTGAGCAGGCGCATCGAGGCGTAGAGCGTCGTCGTCTTGCCCGACCCGGTCGGCCCGGTGACGAGGATGATGCCGTTCGGTTCGGTGATCGCTTCCTTGAGCAACTGGTTGATCGCGGGCGTCATCCCGAGCACGTCGAGCGTGATCCCGGCATTCTCCTTGTCGAGAATACGCAGCACCACGCGCTCGCCCGCGCGGCTCGGCAGGGTCGAGACGCGGACGTCGAGCAATTTGCCGCCCAGCGTCAGCCCGATGCGGCCATCCTGCGGCACGCGCCGCTCAGCGATATCGAGCCGCGCCATCACCTTGATCCGGCTGACGACGACAGGTGCGACATGTGGTGGCATCCGCAGCGTCTCGCGCAGCACGCCGTCGATCCGCATCCGCACGACGAGGCCGGTTTCATAGGGTTCGACGTGGATGTCCGACACGCCGTTCCGCGCAGCATCGGCGATGATGCCGTTGATGAGGCGGATCGCGGGCGCATCGTCTGCGGTGTCGAGTAGATCGTCCGCGGTGGGTAAGTCGCTCGCGAGCACGTCGAGTTCGTCGCCGAGGCCGAGCGTTCCGGCTGCCATTGCCGCTGCCTGGCCGTCCATCCGATACGCTTCCGAGAGCAAGCGGTCGAATTCGGTCGGGCTTACGAAGCCGACGTCGAACGGGCGCGCGAGGTGGCGGCGAAGTTCGAGCAGCACCTTGGGGTCGGCGCCTTCGCGCATGGCGATCGCGAGGTGGCTGTCGGTGCCGGGCGCGAGCACGACGCCGAAGCGGCGCGCGAAGGCATAGGGGATGGTGATTTCTGGAATACTTAGCCCCTCCCCTTCAGGGGAGGGGTTGGGGGTGGGGGGTGTCTCACCAAGAGCCAGTCCTGCTGGACTGCCCCACCCCAACCCCTCCCCCGAGGGGGAGGGGCTATTTGAGAGCGGAACCCCCGTCACTTCCCCCTCCGCCGGATCACGGTCGAACTCCGCTGCACCGGCAGCGCGATCCTCGGATCATCCACATTCCCCAGCACCGGCGCACTCGGGATCGGCGGTGCTGCCCCAAGATACTCACGCACCAACTGGTCGATCGACGGCTCCGCATCAGGATCCTGCAAGCCCTGCTGCAACCGCAGATAGCCGTACCGCTGTTCGGTGAGCTTGCGGCTGTCGTCCGCCGTCCGTAAAATCGTCGGCCGGATGAAGATCATCAGATTGGTCTTGGTCCGCGACTTCGCCTTGGACCGGAACAGGTTGCCGAGCGCCGGAATGTCCCCCAGCAGCGGGATCTTCTGGATCGTCCGCCGCTCGTTATCGTCGAGCAACCCGCTGATTACCGCAATGTCGCCATCGTCCACTGTGCGGACCGTCTCCACTTCGCGCTTGTTGAGGATCAGGTCGCTATTATCGCTCGATACCGGCCCAGCGATCGAGCTCACCTCAAGCCGGAGGTTGAGCTTCACGGTCCCGCTCGAATTGACCTGCGGACGCACGGTCAGCTCGATGCCGACATTCTGCCGCTGGGTCGTGCGGAAGGCATTGTCGAAATTGTTCGACAGCGCCTGCCCCGTGGTGATCGGGATTTCCTGCCCGACCAGGCTGTGTGCTTCCTGATTGTCGAGCATCACCAGATGCGGGACCTGCAGCAGGTTCGACGTGGTGTCGCTCTTCACCGCGTTGATGATCGAGGCGAAGATCGTATCGCCGATCTTCCCGCCAAACCCGCCGAACCCGCCGCTCGCCCCGAGGATCGAACTGAGCGCGGATTGCGCGAGCGTATCGCTCACCGTGCTGTTGGTGCTGGTGGTGACGGTTGCACCGTTGATCGTCGTCGTCGTCGTGTTGAGCTGCCGCGCCGCGACCGCACCCGCGATCGTCAGCAGGCTCGGCGCGGTGTTCGAGAAGCTCGATGCCGCAAACACCCCGCCCTTCAGATTGCCGATCGCGAACTGCGCACCGAGCTGGCTCGCGACCTGATCCGACACTTCGGCGACGATCGCCTCAACCAGCACCTGTTCGCGCCGCGTGTCGAGCTGGCGGACGACATCGGACAATTGCCGCTGCACTTCGGCTGGCGCGGCGATGACGATCGCGTTCGCGCCGACGAAACGCGTCACAACTGCGGCGGTGCGCCCGCCCTGCGTGCTGATCGCAGCCTGTCCTGCCGTGCTGCCGGGAGCGGTCGTATCCTGCTGTACCGCCGGGGTATTGGCCTGGCGCTGCGAGCTATTGTTGCCGTTGCTGCCAGTCTGGTTGCTGTTGTTGCCGAAGTTCGACTGCGACAATTGCTGGTTGGTGATCGGCGACGGAGTCTGGCCAACGAGCTGTTGCAACACCGGCAGCAATTGCTCGGCGTCGGCATTCTCGAGGAAGATCACCTTAATCTCGGTGCCGTTCTTGGCGCGGCGATCCAGATCCTCCGCCACCGCGACCAACCGTGCGACCGTCGAAGCATCGCCGCTGATCGCGACCGAGTTGGAGCTTTGCACCGCAACCACACTGGTGCCGGTGCTGCTCGGTGCCGCAGCCCCCGCGGTCGCGCCACCACCGCCGCCGCCACCGCCGCTTTGCCCGGCGAGCGACTGGAGCGCGGTCGCGATCTCGCGTGCGCCGGCGTTCTTGAGCGCGACAACACGGGTCGATGCATTGTTGGTGTCGATTCGCCGCAACACTTCGCGCACGCGCCGCACGTTGTCGGCGAAATCAACGATCACCAGCGTATTGCCACTGCGGTTGGCGGACACCGTCCCCTGCGGCGAGACGAGCGCGCGGACCGTGTCGACCGCGGACTGCGCATCGACCGAGCGCAATCGGACGATCTCGGTCACGAAGCTGTTGCTCTGCGCCCCGCGCGACCCGACCCGGCTCGGTTGCGACGCGGCATTGTCGATCGGCTGGATGCGGAAGCTGCCGTTGGTGGTCGGCACCGCGACCAGTCCGTTGGCGCGGAGTGTCGACAGGAAGATCTCGAAATATTGCGACTTGCTCACCGGGTGATCGGTGACGACCGTCACCTTCCCCTGCACGCGCGCATCAATGATGAACGTCCGCCCGGTCACGCGCGCGGCGTCCGCGATGAACGCACGAATGTCGGCGTCGCGTACGTTCATCGTCTGTTGCGCAGTCGCAGTGCCGGCGGATGCGAGCGCGAGTACGGAAGCAAGTACGGGCCGGAGAATCAGTCTTTTCATTGACCCGCAATCGTAAGGGTAAGGGGAACAACCTGTCCGCCGCGTTCGACCGACAGGGAAACGGTGCCGCCACGGGCAAGCTGCGGACCAAGCCGCTCGATATCGGCCTGACCGCTGACCGGACGTCCGCCGATCTGTGTCACGATGTCGCCATCACGCAAGCCCGCCGCGCGGAATGCTGCGCCGGATCCTTGCGATCGCACGGTCAATCCACTGACCTTACCGCCATCGATCCGCGGGATGAAGCCGACGTCGCTGCGCAGCTGCGCGGCGGTGACGCCTTGCGGGATGCTGGCGGGTGCGGGCGGCATGCCGGGCGCGGGCGGCGGCGGCCCGATGCGATCGCCCATCCCGCCCATCAACGGCGCACCGGCGGGCTGCACCGCAGGCGCGGGTGCCTGCTCGGCCTGGGTGATGAACAGATCCTCGGCGCGCCCGCCACGCTCGATCGAGACGTGATCGAACGCGACCGACTTGAGGATCACGCCCGGCGAGATTTCCTGCCCGACGCCGATGCTCTGCTGGACGCCGTCAGGCCCGGCGATGATCGCCGACCCGCCGCCTTGAGCCTCGTCGATCCGCGTGCCGTACAAAGTCAGTTGCAACGTCGTGATCGCCGCAGGCCCCGCGGCGTCACCACCGCTCGTGCGGAAGAACGGATCGAAGCCGCGCAGGATCGCTTGCGGCGACCCTGCGATCACGCCCTGTTCCGGCCGCCATGTCCCAACCGGTCCGACCGGCGTGATCACGGCATAGACCAGGCGCGCGGACTGGATCGCCAGCACCGCGATCAGCGCCAGCTCCAATCCGGTATAGACTGTCGTGACGGGAAGGCGTCGCAGAATGGCCCGCGCCCGCGCATCCAAAACCAACCGCATGCGGACATATTCCCCGATCAAAGCCCTGCTAGGCAACAGGTGTTACAGTCCGGCGTCATCGCTGTGAACCTTATATGGCACCGACATACACTGGAAAATACCCGGCAGATTTGGCAGGAAATACGCATGACCCATGTGCTGAATTACGGATCGGGATACCCTGCGGACGCACTGGTCGCGCATTTGATCACCCAGCCCGGTGTCCAGCGCGTTCCGAGTCCGAAACTCACGCTGTTCATCAAGCGTCACTTCATCGACGCGGCGACCTGCGCGGCGCTGTGCGCGGCCGTCGATGCTACGCGGCGGCCTTCTACCTTGTCCGATGCCAACAGCGATGCGGCCTTTCGGACGAGCGAGACCGGCGACCTCGACCAACGCGATCCACTGACGATCGACCTGAACGCCCGGATCGCCGCGCTCACCGGGCTCGATCCGGCCTTTGGAGAACCGATCCAAGGGCAACGCTACGCGGTCGGCCAGGAGTTCAAGGCGCATACCGACTATTTCGAGCCCGACGGTGTGGACTATTCCCGCTATTGCGGGGTCGCGGGCAACCGGACGTGGACCGTGATGATCTACCTCAACGAGCCCGAGGCCGGCGGCGCGACGCGGTTCAAGGCGATCGACAAGATCGTCCAGCCCGAGACCGGCAAGCTGCTCGCGTGGAACAACCGCCGCCCCGACGGAACGCTCAACCCGGCGACACTGCATCATGGCATGAAGGTCCGCGCCGGGACAAAATACGTCATCACCAAATGGTTTCGCGAACGGCCGTGGGCCTGACCGCCGCCGCCTCCGCGCCGGTAAACAAACAGGCGCGGAGGCGATACGGCATCAGAACGTCGTGCTGAGGCCGAGCGACAGGATGCGGCCCAGGCGGTAGCGGTTGACGAACACCTGGTTGCCGTTGCTGAACGTCTGGCCTTCCTGATAGCGCGTCCCCGTCAGGTTGCGCGCTTCGGCCTTAAGCTCCCACTGCCCGCCAGCCACCTTGAACCCCTGCCGCGCGACCAGATCGAGCCGGATGCCCGGCTTCTCGATGATGTCGGGCTGGAAGCCGGTCCCGCTCAGGTTGGACGGGCCGCGATTGGTCACGCGGTCGCTGGCATAGTTGAACAGCAAGGTGATCTGCGACAGCGACGCCTTGTCCTCGAGCCCGACCTGAACGTTGACGAGATGTTCGGACTGCCCGGTCAGCGGCGCGCCGTTGCGGAACTGGAGATTGGCCGGACCGAAGCCCGCGCCACAGCCACCGAGCGTCTGGTTGAGCACGTTGGGGACGCAACTGTCGTCCGCGGTGATCTTCGACTTCGAATAGGTGTAGTTGGCGATGAACAGCGCGCGCCGGGTCGTGAAGAAGCTGCTGTCGAGGAAATCGAGCGGGAAATATTTCTGGAGCTCGACTTCGGTGCCGTACAGCTTCGCCTTGGGCAGATTGGTGAAGCCGGTCTGCAACCGGTCATCCGCGCCGGTGTAGAAACCGACTTGCTCAACCGGATTCTTGATCAGCTTGTAGAAGCCACCGAGCGTAAAGCGCTGGTCGCGTGCGAAGAACCATTCGAAGCGGCCTTCGTAATTGTACAGCTCGGAATCGCGCAGCAGCGGGTTACCGAAAAACAGGCGATCCGACTCGGGATCGCGGAACTGCTGTGGTGCCAGTTCACGGAACTGCGGACGCGAGATCGTCTTCGAGCCGCTCGCGCGCAGCTGCATGTTGTTGCGGAAATTCCACGTCAGCGTGAGGGCTGGCAGGAAGTAATCGTTGTTCAGCCGTGTCGTCGCTGAAGCAACCGGCGTGACGCGCTCGTCCGCGGTCTCGTAACGCACGCCGATCGTGCCGCGCACGCCATCGAGGACTTCGGCTTCGATCTGGCCATAGCCCGCATGGATATCCAGCGAAGCGTCATAGGCATAGGCGCCCAGCGGCGTCCCGAACTGGAGTTGCAGATTGTTCGCCGCGATCGAATCCGCCCCGACCAGATAATCCGGCCGCAGCAGGTTCCACGGATAGGCCGGCGCAGTGCCGCCGCCGTCCGCGGTCTGATAATTGAACTGCAAACGAGTCGAGGTGCGGTCGGTCCCCGAATAATAATAGCCCGTCGACAAGGTGACTGGCCGCCCGAGGTCGAGCTTGTAGGTCAGGTCGCCCTGCGCGCTGTACAGATCCTCATCGAGTTCGCTGAAGATGATCGAGGCGAACGGCGAGAAGCGCCGCGTCGCCTGATACGCGCCATCGCACCGCTCGCCGCCGATGCCGTTCTGCTGCGTCTCCTTGATCGGCAAGCCGGTCGTCGTCACGTTCGAGCAGAGATAGTCGAACTGCCGCTCATACGGCGCATCGCGCTTCGAATTGGCATAGGCCCCGCGCACGTCGACATGCAGCGCGTCGGTCACCTTGAACTCGCCGACCATCTGGCCTTCGATCAGCTGGCGTTCGAACCAGTTGGTGTTCTGCTGGAAACGGCGGCCGCTGGAATTGTTGTAGACGATCGCGGTCGATCCGCGCCCCTGCTTGAGCGTGTCGTGGATATAGACGCCGGTCGCACGGATCGTGTTCGGGCCGAATTCATAACCGAGCCCGAGCAGCGCGTTCGCGACGATCCGGTTGTCGGTCAGCAAGGTGTTGTAATCGTTGCGCAGCGTGCCGTCGGGCGAAACCGAATCCTGCTGCTGCGTCAGGCGCGTGCGGAAGGTGTTGCTCGCGCTGACCGAGGCGATCACGCCGATCCGGTCCGCGCCGAGGTCGATCACCTTGCCGCCGCTGATCTCGCCCGAGAAATTGGCGGGCAGGCTGTTGTTGCGCTGGAGCAGCGTCGTGCGCGCGTTGGTCAGCTGCGCGACCTGCTCGCTCGGGATGATACCGGTGCCGCCGGGTGCATTCTTGATGAAGTCGGGCACGTTGCGCGTGCCGTCGTCATAGCCGGTCCAGTCGCTGCGTCCGCCCGCATAGGTATAGCCGAGCTCGCTGGTCGTGACGGTATCCGCCGCGATCGCGCCGCCGAACGAGATGAAGTCCTTCTTGGGGATCGCCTTGGTCGTCAGGTTGATGACGCCGCCGCCGAACTCGCCCGGATAATTGACCGAATAGGTCTTCTGCACCAGCGCCGACCCGACGATCGTCGTCGGAAAGATGTCGAGCGGGACCGAACGCCGCAGCGGCTCGGGGCTCGGCAAGGGCGAGCCGTTGAGCATCGACGACGAATACCGATCGCCGAGGCCGCGCACATAGACGAACCCGCCGCCGACGACGCTGAGGCCAGCGACGTGCGCGAGCGCGCCCGCGATGTCGCCCTCGCCGGTCCGCGCGATGTCCGCGCCCGACAGGACCGACACGATCTGCGGGGTCGAGCGGATCACGTTGGGAATGTTGCGCCCGACGACGACGATGTCCGCGCCCTGGCTGGTGTCCATGCCGGGTGCTGAGACTTCGACCTGCTGTTCGGGGTCACCCGCCTGTTCGGCGGCGGGGGTGGCCACCGGATCACCCGCGCTTTGCGCCGAAGGTGCGGCGGCGGGTGGCGGCGTGGTCGCGGCGGGGGCCGGAGCGGTCTGCGCGAGCGCCGCGGGCGACACCAACGTGGAAGTAAGAAGAAGGAGTGTCCCGAAGGCGAGGCGCTTCTGCATGGCCTGTATTCCCGATCGATATGTCATAGGCAAATGCCGGGGCGGCGCTTAAGCGGCCGCCCCGGCATCAACTGCGCGATGGTCCGGGGCTGAGGCTCAGCGGCCCTGGCAGGAGAAGTAGATCGAGTTGAACACCGGCGGCCCGACATCCTGCAGCGCTGCGTCGGCCGGACGGATCGTCGTGCGACCGCCCGCGGTCTGCTCGCCCGCGATCAGGTTGATGCACGCGACGGTCGCCGGGGTCTTCACCACGCCGTTGACGAAGGTCATGTCCGCACCACCGCGCAGACGGATCGCTGCCGGGGCGAGCGCAGTCTGGAGGAAGGTGAAGTTGGCGTAGCGGCCGAAGGTGCGCGGCAGCAGGTCTTCGGCATTGTTCGAGTCGATCTCGGTCGAGAAGGAGTCGGCGGTCGCCCCGATCGTCCGCTGTGCGGTGATCATGAACTGGATGAACCCGCGGAAGCCGTTGTCGATGTCGAAGCCGTCATCGTCGGCACCCGTCATCACCATATACTTCATGTTGGTCGTGCCGCCGAAGATCTCGACGCCGTCATCCGCCGAATTGTGGCTCTGGACGTGGTCGATCACCGTGCCCGACCCGGTGCCGCCGAGCGTCAGGCCCTGCAGTTCGTTGCCGTCGCTGATCGCGATGCCGCTGTAGCGGATCTGGACGTACTGGAAGTTGCCGCTGCTGTCGGCCTTGGTCGGGCCACCGTAGAAGCGCCCGGTAACGCCTTCGATCGCCTGCTGGCAGGTCGTGCTGGTGCCATCCGCATTGTTCGGACCCGTGCCGGTGGCGCACACGCCGACCGGTGCGCGGCCGAGGATGATCACGCCGCCCCACTGCCCCTGTGTCGCATCGCTGACGCCGTTGGTGGTGAGGTTCTGCTGCGAGGTGAAGATGATCGGGTTGGCGACCGTGCCGACCGCGTTAATCTTGGAACCGCGATTGACGAGCAGCAGGTCGTTGGTCGTCTCGGTCGAATCCGCCGCGATGACGACGCCCGCCTCGATGTTGAGCACCGCGCCATTGTCCGCGCCGGTCGTGCCGACGTCGGTGCCGACTTCGGTCTGACCGCGCAGGCGATAGAAGACGCCCGCGATCTTCGGCAGGTTGAGCGTGCCGTTGATGACCGACGGCAGGCGGCAGGCGCGGAACGTCTGGACGAGGCCGTCATCGGTCGTGCCGGTCGGGCAAGCCGCCGCTGCGCCGCCGGTGCCGACCGCCGGAACCGCGGTGCAACGGGCACCAGCGCCGCCGAATTCCGCCGATGTCGAGTTGCAGGTCCAGCCCTGGAACGCGGTATCGGTCGGGCCATTAAGCGCGCCGACATAGTTGGTGCTGGTGAAGAAGCTGTTGATCGTCGACGGGTCGAGCGCGGTGGTCAGCGAAGCCGCGGTCGTCGGGTACACGCCGTTCAGCATGTTGGTGCCGCTGACGTTGTTGTTGGTTCCGGCGTTGACGAGCGCGAGTTGCTCGTCGGCGGTGATCGAGATGCCGTTGACCGCAGTGACCGCGGCGAACTGCGCTGCGGTGATGGCTGGGGTCGGCGTCGGGGTCGGGGTTGGCGTGGGGGTTGGCGTGGGGGTCGGCGTCGGTACGGGCGTGATGACCACAGTACCCGCGCCCGGCGAAGCAACATCGTTTGCCCCGCTACAGGCGCCCAGCGCAACGGCGGCGGTGGTTACCATGAGAACGGTGCTGAAACGGTTGAAGCTGGCCATGGGTCACTCCCGAATGTGATCGTTGCGCGCGGGCATGTTTGCCCTGATCGATTCGGAACCCCCTTATCGACCCTGCTGCCGCTGCCGTTACGGATGGGACATGACGACTTGATGTGTTTTCCGGGTCAGTTCCGTGACACGGTCATGACAGCAGCGTGACACTGCCGGTGCGACACGCCGCCCGGCCGATGCGGAGGACGTACGACCCAAGCGCTTCGCAGGCTGTTTGAACCTGTCCTTCGCTACCCGGTGCAACAAACGAAAAAGGCCCCCAACTCGCCGAGCTGGAGGCCTTTTCTATTGGTGGGCGCGGCAGGGATTGAACCTGCGACCCCACCCGTGTGAAGGGTGTGCTCTACCACTGAGCTACGCGCCCGTCGCCAGTGTCGCTGTCGCGATCGGCTAAACGGATCGAAGCGGCCGGCGGCCGCCCCGTTGGATCAGTCCTTAATCCGGGCGAACCGCGCTTTGCAAGCGTTGCGGCCAGGAAATTCGCAGGATCTCAGTTGACCGAGTCCTTCAGGCCCTTGCCAGCCTTGAACTTCGGCTGCGACGAAGCCTTGATCGTCATCGGTTCGCCGGTCCGCGGGTTGCGGCCGGTCGATGCCTTGCGCTTGCTGACCGAGAACGTTCCGAACCCGACCAGACGCACTTCATCGCCAGCCTTGAGCGCTGCCGAGACCGCATCGAACACGGCTTCGACCGCCTTGCTCGCATCGCCCTTCGTCAGCCCCGACGTATCGGCTACCGTTGTGATCAATTCCTGTTTGTTCATCGCGACCAAACCCCCGTTACAATTAGAAAAATGATTCCCAGCCCGAGGGCCGCGGGCGCATAAAGGCGGGTCCGGGGGGGGCTGTCAAAACAAAAAGCAAGGCCGTGCGACCGACGTAGGAGCGAATGCGACAATCAGGACACACCGCAAGACCTCGCCGTAGACGGCGCGTACATCAATGATGCACTTCGCCGCCTACAGCAGCCACCCCGGCGGGAGGCTGTGCCGCGAGATCATCGGCTTCACTCCATTCGATCGCCTCGAGCGGCCCGGTCAGTGCCAACCGCAGCACTTCATCGACGTGGGACACCGGAATGATCTTCAGGCCGTTCAGAATATTATCTGGAATCTCTGCCAGATCTTTCTCATTCTCCTGCGGAATCAACACAGTCGTGATGCCGCCCCGAAGTGCCGCGAGCAATTTCTCCTTCAACCCTCCAATCGGCAGGACACGACCACGTAGCGTAACCTCGCCCGTCATCGCGATGTCGCGGCGCACCGGCACCCCGGTCAGCGTCGAAATGATCGCGGTGACGATCCCGATCCCCGCCGACGGACCGTCCTTCGGAACGGCCCCCTCGGGCAGATGGATGTGGACGTCCTTGCGCGCGAACAGGCTCGGCTTGATCCCATAAGAGGGCGAGCGTGCCTTGATGAAGCTGAACGCGGTTTCGATCGACTCTTTCATCACGTCACCGAGCTTGCCCGTGATCTTCGCCTGGCCACGTCCCGGAACCGTGACGCTCTCGATCGTCAGCAACTCGCCGCCGACTTCGGTCCACGCCAGACCGGTGACCGCACCGATCTGATTCTCCTCCTCGCCGATGCCGTGGCGATACTTCTTCACGCCCGCGAAATCGGAAAGGTTCTCCGCGGTGATCGTGATCGCGGTATCCTTGTTCTCCAGGATGCGGCGCAGCGCCTTGCGCGCCAGCTTGGCGATCTCGCGCTCAAGCGTGCGGACGCCGGCTTCGCGCGTGTAATATTGGATCAGCGCACGCAGACCGTCGGTGGTCAGCGTGAACTCACCCGCCTTCAACCCGTGCGCCTCAATCTGCTTGGCGATCAGATGGCGCTCGGCGATCTCGACCTTCTCGTCCTCAGTATAACCCTCAAGCCGGATGATCTCCATCCGGTCGAGCAGTGCCTGCGGAAGATTGAGCGAGTTCGCCGTCGTCACGAACATGATGTCCGACAGGTCGACGTCGATCTCGAGATAGTGATCCTGGAACTTGCCGTTCTGCTCGGGGTCGAGCACCTCGAGCAGCGCAGACGCCGGATCGCCGCGGAAATCCTGTCCGAGCTTGTCGATCTCGTCGAGCAGGAATAGCGGGTTGCTGGTCCCGGCCTTCTTGAGGTTGGTCACGATCTTGCCCGGCAGCGAGCCGATATAGGTGCGACGATGCCCACGGATCTCGGCTTCGTCCCGCACGCCGCCCAGCGACTGGCGGATGAACTCACGGCCAGTCGCCTTGGCGATCGACTTGCCGAGCGAGGTCTTGCCGACGCCGGGAGGTCCGACGAGGCACAGGATCGGCCCCTTCAGCTTGTTCGTACGCGCCTGCACGGCGAGATATTCAATGATCCGGTCCTTGACCTTCTCGAGCGCATAATGGTCCTCGTCGAGCACCGCCTGCGCCGCCGAAATGTCCTTGCGGATCTTCGACTTCTTGCCCCACGGCAGGCCCAGCAGCACGTCGAGGTAATTGCGCACGACGGTCGCTTCCGCCGACATTGGCGCCATCGTCTTGAGCTTCTTGAGCTCGGACGTCGCCTTGCTGCGCGCTTCCTTCGACATCTTGAGCGTCGCGATCTTCTGGGTCAGCTCGGCGATCTCGTCGCCCTCGCCTTCCTCGCCCTCGTTGCCAAGCTCGCGCTGGATCGCCTTCAACTGCTCGTTGAGGTAATATTCGCGCTGGGTCTTCTCCATCTGGCGCTTGACCCGCGACTTGATCTTCTTCTCGACCTGCAGGACGCCAAGCTCGCCTTCCATGAAGGCGAACACCATCTCCAGCCGCTTCGCCGGATCACGCTCGACCAGCAGCGCCTGCTTGTCGCTCACCTTGACCTGGATGTTCGCGGCGACCGCGTCGGCAAGCTTGCTCGCATCCTCGATCTCGCCCAGCTGGACCGCGGTTTCGGCAGGGAGCTTGCGGTTGAGCTTCGCATAATTCTCGAACTGATCGACGACCGAGCGCATCAGCGCGGACACTTCGGTGTTCGGCGCAACGGCTTTTTCCGTGTCTTCCTCTCCCTCGATCATTTCGACCTGCGCGGAAAGATACCCTTCGACTTCGGTCAGCTCGGTCAGCGAGGCGCGGCGCTTGCCCTCGACCAGCACGCGCACCGTCCCGTCGGGGAGCTTGAGCAACTGCAACACGGTCGCCGTCACGCCGATATCGTACAGGTCGTCGCGCGCGGGATCATCCTGCGCGGGGTCGAGCTGGGCTACGAGGAAGATCTCCTTGTCGCCGGCCATCGCCGCCTCAAGCGCCGCGACCGATTTGTCGCGCCCGACGAACAGCGGGACGATCATGCTCGGGAACACGACGATGTCGCGCAGCGGCAGGACGGGGAAGGAATGCGGGGCAGATGCTTGCGTCATGGATACTCCGGGGTCGCGCCACTCAAAGCGCGTTCTTCCTTTATATGGGGCTAACGCCGCCACCATCAATCGTCACGCGATTTTGACGCGGGAATACGGCGGCAATGTGCCGCAGACGTGGACAATGATGACGTTCGACAGGGTTCGCCCGCGTCAGGCCAGCGATGCGAATTGGGCTTAGTTTGGCACTATCGCCGCGGCTGCGTCCACGCCGTGGCTTGCTCCGTGCCGCTGCTGGCGATAGGCGCGATGGCAATACCACAACAATACCGGGGAAACAGCGATGCGACGTACGGACAAGTTCGGGACGCTCGCCCTTGTGGCGGCAACGCTGATGACGGCCCCCGCCGTGGCGGCATCGAACGACGCCCCCCCGACGTTGCCGGCGATCTTTCCTGCGCCGACGTCGATCACTCTCGGCAACGGCAGCTTTCCCCTGGGCAAGACCGTCGTGCTGATAGCGGCCCCCGGTACGGACGCCGCCACGATCGCGCTCACCCGGGACATCCTGCTCGCCTCGGGCGTCGTCAAGGTCACCACCGCGAAACGGTTGCCATCGCATCCCGAGGGAACGCATATCCTGATCGGCGCCGGGTCCGCACCGCTGATCCGTACCACGCTCGCCCGCAGCGCCACGGTGGTCGACGATCACGTCGAAGGCTATACGATCGCCAGCACCCCGATCGATGGTGGCGGGATCATCACGCTTGCGGGTCACGACGCCGATGGCCTGTTCCATGCGGTCCAGAGCTTCCGGCAACTCGCGAAGCGCCCGGTGTTCCCGGCGATGGTGATCCAGGATCACCCCGCCATGCCGATCCGCGGCACGATCGAAGGCTTCTACGGCAAGCCCTGGTCGATGGCGGACCGCACCAAGCACCTCGATTTCCTCGCCACGGTCAAGGCGAACACTTATGTCTACAGCCCAAAGGACGACCCCTTCGCACGCGACCGCTGGCGCGAGGCGTATCCTGCTGCGACCCTGGCGTCACTCGGCGCGCTGGTGGCGACCGCGCGGCGCAACCACGTCGATTTCGTCTATGCCATTTCTCCCGGCCCGACGGTGTGTTTCTCCGATCCCGCCGATGCGCAGGCGCTCGAACGCAAGTTTGCGGCGCTGCGGACGATCGGCGTCCACAGCTTCTACGTCGCACTCGATGACATCGAATATAAGAAGTGGAACTGTGCCCGCGACGCGACCGCCTTCGGTCCCTCGGGAGCGGAAGCCGCGGGGATCGCGCAGGCGCGATTGCTCAACGCGGTCCAGGCGCAGCTCGTCGCGACCGATCCGGCGTCGCGCCCGCTGATCATGGTCCCGACCGAATATTACGACGCCAAGGAGACCCCGTACAAGGCGGCGCTCCGCAAGGAACTCGACCCGCGCGTCGTCGTGCAATGGACCGGCACCGACGTGGTCCCACCGTCAATCTCGATCCCGGATGCCCGCACCGCGACCAAGGCGTTCGGCCGCAAGACGCTGCTGTGGGACAATTACCCGGTCAACGATTATGGGCAGACGACCGGCCGCCTGTTGATGGCGCCCTATGCGCGGCGTGAGGCGGGCCTGTCGGGCGAACTGACCGGCATCCTGTCCAACCCGATGAACCAGGAAGCGCCCAGCCGGGTCGCGGTGACGGGGGTCGCAGCATTCGGATGGAACGATCGGGGCTATGACGCCGAGCGGACGTGGCATTTCTCTGCGCGCGAACTGGCCGGCGGCGATGCCCGCGCCGAGGCCGCGCTGCTCACCTTCTTCGACACGCAACACATGGCACCGACCTTCGGCAGCCAGCCATGGCAGGAACAGGCACCACGGTTGAAGGCGTCGCTGGATGCCGTCCGGGAGGCGCTGGCCGACGGCGACGCGGCCAAACGCAGCGCGGCGATCGCGGACTTGCGCGCGCAGGCGGACACGCTGGCCAACGCTCCCGATATCATCCGATCGGGCACGGTCGACCCGGCCTTTGCCGAGCAGGCACGACCGTGGCTGGACGCGCTGCAATTGTGGGGGCGAGCATTGCAACTGACCGCGGCGGGACTTGATGCGGCAGAGCACGGCAGTACTGCCGCGACGCGCTACTTCACCGACGCCGGCCGGTTGGCCGCACAAGCGGCGGCGGTGCAGAGCATCCCAGGCGCAACGCGCTTCGACGGCCCGATCAAGGTTGCCGATGGTGTGCTTGACCAGTTCGTGAAGGACGCTCCGGCGCTGATCGCGCACTAAGGGGGTGGGGGTAACTCATTGACCACCTTCCCCCCTTCTATCGCTTCCCCGGCGAAGGCCGGGGCCCAGTAGCGAAGGTGGAGGTAACGGAGCGCAATCGCTCGCATTCTTCTGCTTCGCTACTGGGCCCCGGCCTTCGCCGGGGAAGCGCTGCAGAAAAGGGGGAAGCGCTACGGAGGATAGGAAGGCGTTCATTGGTGCGCGTCAGCCAAACGCCCCTCACCCACCGCCAGGCGCAACCTCCAGCACATACCCCACCCCGGGAACGCCAAGCGCGACGCCAGTCGGCGCCAACCGTCCTTCCGCATCGATCGTTAGCGTCGTCACCGTCTGCGACTTCTCATGCGCCACGACGATCAGCCGCCGATCCTCCAGCAACAGAAAGAACCGCGGATACTCTCTCCCCGTGGCGACATGCTCCAGCAGCGTCGGAACCCCCTCCGCATCGAGCGCGAAGACCGCAATGCTGTCATGCCCGCGGTTCGAGACGTACAGCCGCGTCCCCGCCGCATTGATCGCGACATGCGCGACGATGCTGTGCCCCCGCCATGCGTCCGGCAACGTGGACCGGATCACGGGCCCGGTGAACGTCCCATCGCGCACCCGGTCGAGCGTCGTCAGCGTGCAAGCCATTTCGCTGACCAGATACGCCCGCTTGGCGAGATGCGGATGCAGGACGAGGTGCCGCGGCCCCGACCCCGGTGGCGCGGCATAAGCAACGATGGGCGGCGCCAGCTTCCCCGCCGCATCGAACGGGAATGCGAGCACCTCGTCGGTGCCGAGATCGGTCTGGTAAAGCCATCGCCCGTCCGGGCTGAACCCGACCCAATGCGCATGCGGCCCTTCTTGTCGTTCCGCATCGGGCCCGGACCCGCGGTTCGCATGGGTCTGCGCCGCGCCGTCGGGGAGACCCGTGCCGGGATCGAGGCGGATCACCGATACGCTGCCGCCCGCGTAATTGGCGACTGCCAGCAGGGTCTCGGCGGGGTTGAGCGCGACGTGGCACGGCGCGCCGCCGCCCGTCTCGACCGACGCCAGCATTTCCCAGCCGCCCGCCAGATGGCGGTGAACCCCGACGCGCCCGACCGCATCCTCATCGACGATATAATGCAGCCCGTGCCGGGCCGAATACACGCTGAACGAGGCATTGGGCGCGGCGGCATACGCGTCCCCGACACGCCAAGTTGCCGCTTCGTCGGACCATAACGGATGGAGCCCCTGCCCCCCGCCGCCACGATAAGTGCCGGCGGCGATGCGGGGAGTGGGATCATGGTTGGCCATGACGAAATCCTGTGCGTTAATCATCGCGACCGCAACGCTATCTCGCCAGGATCGCTCCGCAGCGTGATCGATCCGTCGCGCATGGCTTGCGCGCAACGCGCGCAAGCAAGACCGCAGGTGCGCTTGCCCGCGTTTGTGCGTATCACGCCCGCAGATCGCGCTTAAGCGGTCTTGACCCTGCAATTTTCGACGGAGTTCGGTTCGGCATGATGGTGTCTCGCGTTGCGGTCGTGCTGGCCTTCCTGTCGCTGACCGCCGCGGCACGCCCTGCGGACACGCTCCCCGGCAAGGGTGAGCCAGCGATCACCGCGCAGACCCAGAAATCGGGCGGTCCGGTCGACCGCGACCAGCAGAAACTGACCTTCGCCGCCGCCGATCTCGCGTTTGAGGTCCTGCCCGACACGCAAACGTTACGCGGCGTCGCCACGCTCGATTTCACCGCGCGCGCGCCGCTCGACCGGCTCGTGCTCGACCTCGATCGCAATTTGCCGATCGATTCGATCGCAATCGACGGCACCACCCTGCCCCGCGACGCCTGGACCAACCCCGAGGGTCAGTTGCAGATCACCCTGCCGCGGACGGTCCCCGCGGGCCGCCGTGTCGTCGCGCGGATCGTCTATGGCGGGCAACCGCATGTCGCGGTCAATGCGCCGTGGGATTCAGGCATGGTCTGGTCGAAGACACCCGACGGCGCGCCGTGGTTCGCCACCACCGCAGAGGGGATCGGCTGCGATCTGTTCTGGCCGTGCCTCGACTTTCCGTCGGGCAAGCCCGGTGTCGTCACGCTCCACATCACCGTGCCCAAGGGACTGAAGGCACCCTCAAACGGCATTCTGCTCGGCGTCGATGCATTGCCCGACGGTCGGACTCGCTGGAACTGGCGGATCAAGCGCCCGACGACCTATGGCATCGCGCTCAACGTCGGGCCGTATGAAGAGATCTCGGGCGTTTATAAGAGCCGCTACGGCAACACGATCCCGCTATTCTACTGGTACCTCCCCGGCGAAGAGGCGAAGGCCCGCGCGCTGTTCGCCGAGTTCGCCCCGACGCTCGATTTCTTCGAAAGCGAGATCGGACCCTATCCGTTCGGCAGCGAAAAGGTCGGCGTCGTCGAAACCCCGCACAAGGGGATGGAGCACCAGACGATCAACGCCTACGGCAACGGCTATGCCAAGGCGCCCGAGGGGTTCGACTGGCTGTTCCAGCACGAGTTCGCGCACGAATGGTTCGGCAACCAGCTGACCGCCGCCGACTGGGACGATTACTGGCTCCACGAAGGCTATGCCCAGTACATGCAGCCCTTCTACGGCCGCTGGCGCGAAGGCGAGGCGCGCTATGCGGTCATGCTCGACGACCAGCGCAACCGGATCGCCAACCTCCGCCCGATCGTCTCCGGCACCGTGCGCACCGAGGAACAGGTGTATGAGATCGCCAAGGGCGGCCCGGGGCAGGACATCTACTACAAGGGCGCATGGATGCTGCACACGCTGCGCGACCTGATCGGCGATCGCGCGTTCCGCGACGTGACGCGGCTCGCCGTCTATGGCCGGCTCGATCCGCGTCCGGGGAATTTCGCCCCGCGCTATGGCAGCACCGCCGAATATGAACGCTTCGTGCGGCGCGTGACGGGCAAGGACTATGGCTGGTTCTTCGACGTCTATTTGCGTCAGGCGGCCCTTCCGCAATTGGTACAGACGCGATCCGGGAGCCGGCTGACGCTCCGCTGGGACGCACCTGGCGGCCGCCCCTTCCCGCTGCCGGTCGAGGTCCAGGTCGGCCCCCGCATCGTGCGCGTGCCGATGACCGCGGGGGTCGGCAGCGTTGCGGTGCCGCCGGGGGCGCATGTCGTCGTCGATCCCAACGCGCGCGTGCTGCGCCGCTCGGTCGCGGTCGAACGCTATCAGGCGTGGCGCGACGAACAGGCGCGCAAGAAAGCGCCCGCCCGCAACTGATGGCAACGCTGCACCGATAACGGCGCAGCATTACCGCAGCGTACGATCAGAACCCGGTCGGCGCGGGCGATACGCTGACCGTCGTGCCGCCGCGGATTTCCTGCACTTCCAGCGCACGCTCGGCGACATTGTCGCGACCGAAGCGGAATGCGCCGTCGATGCCGGAGAACCCGCCGCGATCGCGCAACCGGTCCTCGGGGAACGTTGCCCCCATCGACCAGTCGCGCATGATGCGGATCGTCAACAGCACCGAATCATAGCCGAGGCTCGACAGGCGGAACGGTGCCGCCCCGAAACGCGCACGGTATTTGGTGGCATATTGCCGATACAGTCCGTCCGACACGCTCGCAAACCATGCGCCTTCCAGCGCGGGCTTGCTCGCGATCGAGCTTTCCGAATTCCACAATTCGGTCCCCATGATCCGCGCCCCGCCCATGCCGTTGCGGCGCAGCACCGGAACGCCCGCCGCCGCCGCGCTGCCGCCGTCGGCGATCAGCACTGCCTGATACGGCGCGCTCTTGGCCATCCGCGTAATCGCAGCGCTCATCGACCCGCTCACCCGGTCGTAGGTCTGGAGCGAGCCGACCCGACCGCCCGCCGCCTCGACCGCGCGCAGGAACGCGGTGGACGCGCGCTCGCCGTAAACGCCGTTGGGGACGAGCCCGCCGAAGCTGGTCACGCCATGCGCCTTGGCATAATCGACGACGCGGCCGATCGATTGCGCAGGAACATAGCCCATCAGATACACGCCGTTGCCCGCCGTGGTCGTGTCGTTCGAATAGCTCACCACCGGCACATGCGCCTGCCGCGCGATCGGCGCGACCGCACGGACGTCGTCGGCGAGCAGCGGGCCCAAAATGAGCTGGTTGCCGTCCGCCAATGCCCGCTGCGCCGCCACCGCCGCGCCGGGGGCGGTGTCATAGGTGGTGATCCGGACCGATTCGTTGCGCGAATCGAGCAGCGCGAGCTGCGTCGCATTGGCGAGGCTCTGCCCGACACCGGCGTTGTTCCCGCTGAGCGGCACCAGCAACGCGACGCGGTGCCGCGCGGTGTCCTTTGGAATGCCCTGTTCGAACACCGGCTGCTGCGGCTGGCTCGGGCGCGTGGTCGCCGGGCCGGGGCGTGGCACCGCCCCGCGCGGGACGACCGTCTGGCACCCGCTGAGCACGATCGCACCCGCCACCAGCGTCGCCTGCGAAAGCCGCCTTATTCCGCTGCGCCGTTGCGCCCCTGTATCCCGCTCTGCCATGACCGCTCCTGATGACCAATGATCTTTCCCCGGGCCTCTACATCGTTGCGACCCCCATCGGCAATCTCGGCGATCTGTCGCCGCGTGCCGCGCATATCCTGAGCCATGCCGCTGTGATTGCAGTGGAAGACAGTCGTGTGACGGCGAAGCTGCTGCATCACATCGGGGTCAAACGCCCGATGGTGCCGTATCACGACCACAATGCCGAGGAGGTCCGCCCCGGGCTGATCGCACGGATGGGGATGGAGCCGGTCGCCCTGGTGTCGGATGCGGGGACGCCGTTGATTTCGGATCCGGGTTACAAGCTCGTCCGCGATGCGCGCGCCGCGGGGCATACGGTTTGGACGATTCCCGGGCCTTGCGCAGCGGTTGCGGCGCTGACGCTGGCGGGCTTGCCGACCGATCGGTTCCTGTTCGTCGGGTTCCTGCCCGCCAAGGCGCAGGCGCGCGCGACCGCGATCGCCGAGATCGCGACGATCCGCGCAACGCTGGTGCTGTACGAAAGCGGCCCGCGGCTTGGCGTCACGCTCGCCGCGCTCGCCGAGGGGCTGGGTGACCGCGAGGCGGCGGTGACGCGCGAGATCACCAAGCATTTCGAGGAAGCGGTGACCGGCACGCTGTCAATGCTCGCCGCACGCTATGCCGATGCACCGCCCAAGGGAGAGATCGTCGTGGTGGTTGCGCCACCGGGGGCGCCCGAAGCGGCGAGCGCCGAGGACGCGGATACCGCGCTGACCGAGGCGCTTACTCGTCTTTCAACCGGACAGGCGGCGAGTGAGGTGGCCAAGAAGCTCGGGCTGGATCGCAAGACCTTGTACGCAAGGGCGCTGGAATTGAAGGCGTGAACACCGCCCGCCCCCTCTTTCTCCCCTCCCTGGAAGGGAGGGGCTGGGGGTGGGTCGGCTCGTTGGTCGCGCGACGGATATCCCCCACACCAACCCACCCCCGCCCCCTCCCTTCCAGGGAGGGGAGGAGAATCGGTCCCCTCCAGAAGCAACGAAATTGGTAAGAGACCGCCGCGTCGCCGAAGCCGCCGGACGTCGCGGTGAGCGGCTCGCCGGATGGTGGCTGCGGCTCCACGACTGGGAAATCCTTGCCCGCCGAGTCCGCACCCCCGCGGGCGAAGTCGACCTCGTCGCACGCAAGGCGAACCTCGTCGCGTTCGTCGAGGTCAAGCAACGCAAGACCGCCGCCGCGCTCGACTTCGCGATCGACGAACGCCGCCTCGCGCGGGTCGCGGCGGCGGCGGAAGTGCTGATGCCGCGTTTCGCGGGACCGGGTGATGACATCCGCGTCGACGTGATCCTGCTCGCGCCGGGGGTGCGGCCACGGCATATCGAGAATGCGTGGATCGGGTGAGACAGGTATCGCGATTACCACCATCCCGTTCGTTTCGAGCGAAGTCGAGAAACCCGGCACAGCGCAGGTTTCTCGACTTCGCTCGAAACGAACGGTTGGGTTAGGGTTGATAGCCCCCCCACCGTAATGGCTGAGCCCGCTCGGGGTGACACACCGCGATCGACCCCCTATCTGCGCTCGGATCACCCCGCCGAAGGGTGAACGAAGTGTCCCGGACGGAGTTACAGATCGATGAGCCTGACAGTCGCCGTCCAGATGGACCCCATCGCTTCCATCAACATCACGGGCGATTCGACCTTCGCGCTGATGCTGTCGGCGCAAAAACGCGGGCACAAGCTGTTCCATTACAACGCCGAGGCGCTCAACTATTCCAACGGCCGGGTCTGGGCGAAGGCCGAGCCGGTGACGGTCCAGCGTGTCGAGGGCAACCATTTCACGCTCGGAGAACCGGTAAACCTCGACCTCGGCGATGAGGCCGATGTCGTGCTGATGCGGCAGGATCCGCCGTTCGACCTCGGCTATATCACCGCGACCCACCTGCTCGAGCGCATTTCGGACAAGACGCTGGTGGTCAACGACCCCGCGCAGGTGCGCAACGCACCCGAAAAGGTGTTCGTGCTCGATTACGCGCAGTTCATGCCGCCGACGCTGATCACGCGCTCGCTCGACGAAGCGCGCGCGTTCCTTGCCGAGCATAAGGAAATTGTGATCAAGCCGCTTCACGGCAATGGCGGCAAGGCGATCTTCAAGGTCGGCAGCGACGGCGCCAATCTGTCCGCGCTGATCGAGGTTTTCAACACCATGTGGCGCGAGCCACACATGGTGCAGGCGTTCCTGCCGGACGTTGCCAAGGGCGACAAAAGAATCGTGCTTGTCGATGGCGAAATCGCCGGTGCGATCAACCGTTTGCCGGGCGAAGGCGAGATCCGCTCCAACCTCGCGGTCGGCGGGTCGGCGGTGAAGACCGAGCTGACCGACAAGGAGCGCGAGATCTGCGCGGTGCTCGGGCCGGAGCTCAAGAAACGTGGTCTGTTGTTCGTCGGAATCGACGTGATCGGCGGCGAGTGGCTGACCGAGATCAACGTCACCTCCCCCACCGGCATCGTCGCGATCGAACGCTTCGATGGCACCGATGTCGCGGGGATGATCTGGGACGCGATCGAACGCAAGGTCGCGGGCTGACCGCCCCCTCGCGATGACCGAACTGATTATCGAACTGACCGCCTGGGGCGGCTATTTCGGCATTTTCCTGCTGATGGTGCTGGAAAATGTGTTCCCGCCGATCCCGTCCGAAGTCATCATGGGGCTCGGCGGGATCGCGGTCGCGCGCGGGCAGATGAGCCTCGTCCCGCTGATCGTCGCGGGGACCGCGGGGACGGTCGCGGGGAATTACTTCTGGTACGCGATCGGCTACCGGCTCGGCTATCACCGGCTGCGCCCGGTCGTCGATCGGTACGGCCGCTGGCTGACGCTCGACTGGCAGCATGTCGAGAAGCTCGAGGCGTTCTTTCGCGCGCGCGGGCAATGGGTCGTGTTCGTGTTCCGCTTCATGCCCGCGTTCCGCACCATGGTGTCGCTCCCCGCCGGCATGGCGCGGATGCCGCACCTCCGCTTCATCCTGTGGACCGCGGCGGGGTCGGCGATCTGGAACACCGGGCTGGCCTATGCCGGTTACTATCTCGGCGCCAATTTCCGCGAGTTGGATGCCTTCATCGGCCCCGCGGCGGTGGCGCTGACGGTCGCGATCGTGGTGGGATATGTCTGGCGGCTGCTGACGTGGAAACCGCGCGACTGATCGCGGCTTTGCTGCACTGCGGTAGTAATGGCCGGGTGCGCCACCCATTTGCCGGTCAGCGCGGGCTCATCGCCCGCTGGAGTAAATCATATGAATATCCTGATCGTCCTGACCTCGCATGACCAGCTCGGCGACACCGGTGCCAAGACCGGCTTCTGGCTCGAGGAACTCGCCGCGCCTTATTACGTCCTCAAGCAGGCGGGTGCCACGCTGACGCTCACTTCGCCCAAAGGTGGCCAACCGCCACTCGACCCCAAGAGCGCCGACGAGAGCGCCAAGACCGACGACACGCGCCGGTTCGAGGCGGATGCCGACGCCAAGGCGCAGCTCGCCAGCACGGTGCGGCTTGATACCGTCAAGATCGAGGATTTCGACGCTGTCTTCTATCCTGGCGGCCATGGTCCTTTGTGGGATCTCGCCGAGGATTCGACTTCGCGCGCGCTGATCGAAGGCGCGATCGCCGCCGACAAGCCAGTCGCGTTGGTTTGCCATGCCCCGGGCGTGCTGCGCCACGTGCGGGCCGCCGACGGTACGCCGCTGGTCGCTGGCAAGAAGGTCACGGGCTTCACCAACACCGAGGAAGCTGCGGTCGGGCTGACCGACGTCGTGCCGTTCCTGGTCGAGGACATGCTGACGGGCGCTGGCGGCGTCTATTCGAAGACCGACGACTGGGGCGTGCACGTCGTGCGCGACGGGCTGCTGATCACCGGGCAGAACCCGGCCTCGTCCGCCGCCGCGGCGGAAGCGCTGGTTGACGCACTGCGTTGATGTCTCGTCCCCCCGGTCTTGGCCGGGGGGACTTTCGCGAACTGACGTTTCCCTGAATCGGCGTTACGCCCGCGGGTGGGCGTTGCGGTAGACGTCCATCAAATGCGTCGCATCCACCTGCGTATAGATCTGCGTCGAGCTCAGGCTCGCATGCCCCAACAGTTCCTGCAAAGCGCGCAGATCCGCCCCGCGCCCCAACAAATGCGTCGCGAACGAGTGCCGCAGCGCATGCGGCGTCGTCCGATCCGGCAATTGCAGCCGCACCCGCGCACGCTGCACCGCACGGCGCACCATCCGCGGCGAAAGCGGACCACCCTTCGCCCCGCGAAACAGTTCGGCATCGCGCGCGGTGCCATAAGGGCACAAGGCGACATAGGCCTCGATCGCGGCTTGCACTTGCGGCAGCAGCGGAACGATCCGCGTCTTGTCGCGCTTGCCCCTGACGACCAGCGTCGCGCCGAGCGGCAGCGCCGCACCCGTCAGCCCGAGCGCCTCGGCGACGCGCAGCCCCGCGCCGTAGAGCAGCAGAAGCACCGCAAAATCGCGTGCCCCAATCCATGGTTCATCCGGATCTTCGGATACGTCCTCCGCCAGTGCGATCGCCTCGGCGGGCGAAATCGGGCGCGGGACGCCCTTGGCAACGCGCGGGCCTTTGAGGCGCGGCGTGGTGCCTGCGCCGGTGACGTGATCGAGGAACCCCCGCACCGCCGACAATTCGCGCGCAGCCGAAGCGTTGCCGATCCCCTCCCCGCGCCGCGCAGCGAGAAACGCGCGCAGGTCCGCGGTCGTGACGCGGACGAGTGCGGCCTGGTCGATCGCTTCGCCCCAATGGGTCTGGAGGAAGCCGCACAGCCGCACCGCGGTGGCCTCATAGGCGCGCACGGTGTGCGGGGAGCGCCTGCGGTCGCGCGCGAGATGCTCGGCATAGGCGCGGGGGAGATCGCTCATGGGGGCGGTGTAGCGGATGTGGCCCGACAAGAGAATCCGCTTCTTCTTCCTAAAGCCCCTCCCCTTCAGGGGAGGGGTTGGGGTGGGGAAGTCCAGCAGAACTCAACTCCCTGCGAGACACAGCCCCACCCCCAACCCCTCCCCTGAAGGGGAGGGGCTTGAGAAGAAGGGCGCCCGCTCCCCTGAAGGGAAGGGGCGAAAGGAGACACCCCCCTTTGCGCCCGCCCCCGCAACCCGCCATATACCCCATATGTCCCGCGCCCGTGTCATCCTCCTCAACGCCGCCCTCGGCCCGCTGGATTACCGCGTCCCGCACGGCATGGAAGTCGAACCCGGCTCGATCGTCGTCGCCCCCCTCGGCCCGCGGCAGTTGCTCGGCGTAGTATGGGAAAGCGAGCACATGCCCTCCGACGCCGAGGTCGGCGACAATCGCCTGCGCAACCTCGTCAGCGTCCTCCCCGTCCCCCCGCTCGCCGCCCCCTTGCGGCGGCTGGTCGAATGGACCGCGGATTATTACCTCGCCTCCCCCGCGTCGGTCGTGCGGATGGCGCTCGCGTCCACCTCCGCGCTGGAAGGCGCGAAGACGATCGTCGAATATCGCGCGACCGGCACGCTCCCGGATCGCCTGACCCCACAACGCGAACAGGCGATCGAACGGATCGGCACGACTCAGGGCCTCATCCGCGAACTCGCCGCGATCGCCGAAGTCTCCGATGCAGTGATCCGCGGGCTCGTCAAGGTCGGCGCGCTGGAAGCAGTCGACGTCGACATCGACAGCCCGTTCCCGCTCCCCGACCCCACCTTCGCCGCTCCCGCGCTCTCCGCCGACCAGCGCGCCGCCTCCAGCGTCCTCGTCGCGGATGTCGCCGCAAAGGCGTTCAAGCCGACGCTGCTCGACGGCGTGACAGGCTCGGGCAAGACCGAAGTCTATTTCGAAGCGGTCGCCGAGGCGATCCGCGAAAACCGCCAGTCGCTCGTCCTGCTCCCCGAAATCGCGCTCACTGAGCCATTCCTCAAGCGTTTCGCTGCGCGCTTCGGGGTGCAGCCGGTCGCCTGGCATTCGGGCCTGCGCTCGTCGCAACGCCGTCGCGCGTGGCGCGCGATCGCGAGCGGCCAGGCGCTGGTCACGGTCGGCGCGCGGTCGGCGCTGTTCTTGCCCTACGCCAATCTCGGGCTGATCGTCGTCGACGAGGCGCATGAGACGAGCTTCAAGCAGGAGGAAGGCGTCCACTACCACGCGCGCGACGTCGCGGTGATGCGCGGCAAGTTTGAGCAGATCCCGGTCGTGCTCGCCTCCGCCACCCCCGCGATCGAGACGCGCCAACAAGTCGCGAACGGTCGCTATGCCGAGGTCAAGTTGCCCGGCCGCTGGGGGGCTGCCGAAATGCCGTCGATCCAGGCGCTCGACCTGATCGCCGATCCGCCCGAACGCGGCCGCTGGATCGCGCCCAAGCTCGTCACCGCGATCGGCGAGACGCTCGAACGGCGCGAACAGGTGCTGCTGTTCCTCAACCGCCGCGGCTATGCGCCGCTGACCTTGTGCCGGACGTGCGGGCATCGCTTCCAATGCCCCAATTGCACCGCGTGGATGGTCGAGCACCGGCTGGTGCGCCGCCTCGCCTGCCACCATTGCGGGCATACCGAGCCGGTCCCGCGCGTCTGCCCCGAATGCCAGAACGAAGACACGCTCGCGGCGGTCGGCCCCGGGGTCGAGCGGATCGCGGACGAGGTCGCGGCGCTCTATCCGGATGCCAAGACCGCGGTCGTCACCTCGGACACCATGTGGTCGCCGGCCAAGGCCGCGGAATTCGTCGCGCGGATGGAGGCGCATGACATCGACATCGTGGTCGGCACGCAATTGGTGACCAAGGGCTATCACTTTCCCAATCTGACGCTGGTGGGGGTGATCGACGCCGATCTCGGGCTCGATGGCGGCGATCTGCGCGCGAGCGAGCGGACCTTCCAGCAGATCATGCAGGTCTCGGGGCGTGCAGGGCGCGGCGCGAAACCAGGGCATGTCTTCATCCAGACGCACAGCCCCGATGCGAGCGTGATGCGCGCGTTGGTGTCGGGCGACGCAGAGGCGTTCTACGCCGCCGAGACCGAGCATCGCCGCGAGGCGGGCGCGCCGCCGTTCGGCCGGTTTGCGGGGATCGTCATTTCGAGCGAGGATCAGGGTGCGGCCTTGGAAACCGCGCGGGCGATCGGGCGTTCGGCACCGACGCATGAGGCGATGGAAGTCTATGGCCCCGCGCCTGCGCCGCTGGCGATGCTGCGGGGGCGGCATCGCTATCGGTTGCTGGTGCATGCGCGCCGCGCGTTCGATGTGCAGGATATGCTGCGGGCGTGGCTTGGCGGGGTCGACTGGCCGTCCAAGGTGCGCGTGGTGGTGGATGTGGATCCGTACAGCTTCGTTTGAGCGTTAGTCGAAACGGGATACGCAACCCATATTACCGCTTTCCCGGCGAAGGCCGGGGCCCAGGAGTAGCAGCCAGGGTAACGAAGCGCAGCCCCCCGCTTTCCCGCGTTCCTCTACTGGGCCCCGGCCTTCGCCGGGGAAGCGCTTGTTAACGAAAATTCGCGACGCTTATTCCGCAGGGACCTGCGTCAGCGGCATCGCAGAAAACGACAACTTAACGCGTGGGCGTGCCACAGGCCGCACCGACCGCGACGATCCGCCAGCCGTCGCCATCGCCCAGCCCACCGCCGCCACCGGGATCGCCAGCGCGATCCACGCCGCCGCGTCGCGCCAACCACCCCCGGTCAGCGCCGCAACCAGACCGAACACGGTCGCCAGCGCAATGAGCGTCGGGATGGCAAAGGTCGATCGGATCATCGTACATTACCCTTTGAGACAGGCGTTTGAGCAGGCGAGCGCGGCGTTGTCATGCGGCGGGCGGCAGACGTAGCCGCTCCAAAAGATCCCTCGCGCGCTGCGCCGGGATTGCGGTCGCGCAACCCGCGGACCCGCGCGATCCACAGATACAGGCCGGACACCAGCACCACGATCGTGAACAGGTCGAGCACGGCCCACAGCAGCTTGAGCGGCAACCCGCCGTAATCGCCGAAGTGCAGCGGACGCGACAGCGACAGCGCCTTGAAATACCACGGCATCGGTCGCGCGTCGGTCAGTTGCCCGGTGGCGGCATCGACCAGTGCGGTGGTCAGCAGATTCTCGGTCAGCGGCGTCGCGCCCTGGAAGAACACGGCATAATGATGCCCGCTGCTGAACGATCCACCCGGGAAAGCGATGAACTGCGGGTTCATCCCCGGGATCGCGCGCCGCGCCGTCGCCATCGCGACGTCGACCGAGCCATAGCGCGACGGCGGGAGCGCCGCACGCCCGGCATAGCCCCGCGTCATGTCGGCCAGTTCGTTCGCCTGCCACACAGTCGTGATCGGCGTAACGAACGCATTGATGACCCCGGTCAACCCGACGACCGTCATCCACGCCAGCGCGACGATCCCGACGAGGTTATGATAATCCAGCCACTTGACCCGGCGACTGCGCGCGGTCCGCAAGGTCCCGAAGTCGAGCTTGCGCATGAACGGGGCGTACAGGACCACCCCGGAGACGATCGCGACGAAGAAGATCAGCCCCATCACCCCGAGGAACAGCTCGCCCTTGAGGCCAAGGAACATGTCGATGTGAAGCTGGAGCAGGAACTCAGTAACGGCATGCCCGCCACCCTCGCCCTCGGGCACCAGCGTGCCGGTCAGGCGGTTGAAAGTCTGCGTCTTCATGCCGCTCGCCGGCACATCCGGACGCGCACCGGTGGTCACGGTCATCAGCGGACGGTCGTCGTAGAATGCCATGTACAGCGGCACTTCGCCCGGCCGCGTCGCGAGAGCGGTCTTGAGCATCGAATCGAGCGAGCGCAGTTCGGGTGCGTCGCGCGATGCGGCGATGCCGGTCACCTGCGATGCCGGATCAGCGGCGATCGAATCGATTTCTTCGTGGAAAATCAAAGGCAGGCCAGTGATGCACAGCATCAGCAGGAAGAGCGTGCAAACCAGGCTGGTCCACTTGTGAACCTGTGCCCAGACCTTGATCGTCCCGGGCGTCACCGTAGCCAGCCAGATTGTGTATTGCGACGCATTCGCAGCGATTAGCCTGAACGCTTGTTGCGAGCAAGTCGCAAATTGCCGCCGCCGTCAATCCGTCCGCCGCGGCTCAACCGGATCGACGCGCCAGACATAATAGGACTTGGTAATTCCTAGAAACCGCTCGGTCGCGATCTCCCCGTCCGGGAACAGGCGGCGCAGCAGCTTCCGATCGATCGGCCGCGTGCCCGCCATCTGCCGCCCCAGAAACGGGCGGCCGGTCCGCTTCCACGCGCGGATGCGTTTCCGCCGAAACCCGGACGGCAGCAACCACCAGAACAGATAGCGGCAATGCACCTCGATCGGGAAAGTCGGCGCGGGAACCTGCACCCAATACGCCCTGGACGACCGCACGATGGCGGCAAACTGTTGCTGACGCCGCGAGGATCCGACGTGTTCCAGCACGCTGTTGCTGAAAACCAGGTCATAGGATCGCGCGATGTCGGGCATCCGGCAAATATCCCCCGCCATGACGTGCCGCGTCGGACCGGTGCTGGCTTCCATTTCGGCTGCGATCGACGGCAGGTTGAGCAACGTGACCGTCTGGCGTTCCGCTGCGCCAGACCAGAGATGCGGGGTGCCGCCGACGTCGAGGATGTGCCAGTCGTCCCGCAAGCCGACCGTGGCGCGGAACCGCTGCATCCGGCGCGCGCGCCAATAGGCCCGCAACCGCTCTACGGCGCCATTGACGCGGCTCATCGCGCCGAAACGCGAGCGATCTGAAGCCCGCGTCGGATGTCCTGCCCCAACGTCCGATGCGCCATGCACGACATGCTGCACGTCGTCTTGAACAGGTCGCACGCCAGCGTATCGTCAACGATCTGGCGACGGTTCGCGTCCCGCCAGATATCCTCCATCGACGTGTGACGCAGGTTGCCGACCTTCTCGAACTTCCAGCAATGGTTGACGTCGCCATTGGGACGAATGTCGAGGCTACGCAGACCGACCCGGCAAGAACCCACCCCGTGGACGCTCGGCTCCCCCTTGAAGTGCGGCACGATCGCCTCGAGCTTGGCGACGCTCGTCTCGATCGGGGCGCCGTTGCGCTTGAGCAGCTTGAGGTGTTCGATCCGCCGTTCCAGCGCGTCCATCTCAGGTCCCGCGACCGGATATTGCGCCGCGATTTCCTCGGGCCGCCACAAGCGCACCGGACTGAAATCGACCAGCACGCCCGGCATGCCTTGTGCCCAGCCAACCAGCTCGCTCAAGCTTTCAAAGTTCTGCCGCGTCACGACGGTCTTCAGCCGGATCGGGAAATTGGCTCCGGCGGCAGCCCGCGCCTCCACCAGCGCGGCGATCCCCTGACTCACCCGGCGCATCGCGCCGACGATGCCGCGCGCGGTATCGTTGACCGCCTCGGACCGGCTGTCGATCGACACGTCGACGTTGAGCGGCCGCGCCTCGGCGATCCGTGCCACGCGCGGCCCGCTGAGGCTGGACCCGTTGGTCACAACACCCCAATCGATCCGCGCGTCCCGGCAGAACATCGCCAGGTCGCTGAACCACGGCATGATCATCGGTTCGCCGCCGAGGAACTGAACCGCATAATGGCCGACGTAGCTTCGGACCGACGACAGCACGCCCTGCCATTCGAGCAGCGTCATTTCCGGCGTGTACGCGTCCTGCCGCCAATGCTGGCAATAGACGCACCGGTAATTGCAGCGTTCGGTCAACGTCGCGCGGATATCGCTCGGTAGCGTCCGATCGATCCCGGTGCTGGTATAGACCGCCTCCGTAAAGCTGCGTCGCGACGCACGCTTTGCCAGACGCACGAAAGTCGTTGCGTGCATTCTTCATCCCCCCTGATTGCGGGGGGTGCTACCGATCCGTTAACCAACTGTCGATATGTTACCGGGAGTTAGCGCAATTATTTCAGACTATTGCCTGATCGACATCAGGGGGATGATACGGTGCCGGAACTCACGGCCCGTCTGCCGCCTGCATCTGCGCCTCCCAGCGTAGTCGCAACCTTCCCCCGGCGGTCCCGGACGCCGCCGAGCCACCCCGGCTGGTAATCCCCGCGGCAACCGCCCGTCGCTGCGCGCGCGTCCCGCCGTCGACCAGTATGGCACGGTTCAATCGGGTGGTGGCCCAGGCGGCAGTGTCGAGCATGACGCCGTCGACCACGCCCTCATCGATGACAACCGCCGGTAGGGGCGCATCGCTTGGGGGTGCCAGCGTGACGGTCCATCGGGGCGCGGCGCGCGCCGCACGTACTTCCAGCGCGCGATATCCGGCAAGCGGCAAGCCCGGCAGCGGCGCGGCGGTTGCGGCCAACGTTTGATGGGGCGCATCGACGGTCACGTCGGACTGGCCCACGCCAGCGATCAGCGCGAGATCGGCGACCGCATGTTGCTGCCGCTCGGCCTCGCTCGGTCCGGCCGCACGGCTCGCCTGCGCGATCTGCGCTGCCTCGACGCTGCTGCCATCGGGCGCAACGCGAAGCTGATCGACGTGGACGTCGATCGGTCGCGCCAGCCGTTCGCGCAAGTCGGCGGCCAGAATGCCGTCCGCCTTGGGATCGAGCCTGGGCGTCAGCACCACCGCGCGGATCCGGATCGGATCGGTGCTGTAATCGATATCGAGCTGGCTCAGCCGCGACGGGTTGGCGAAGCGTTCGTTGATCGTCTCGCGGACTTGCCGCCGCGCGACCGATTCGAACGCGATCTGCCGCAAACCGGAGCCAAGCGGTACCGAAAGCAGGCCGACAGCGACGACGAACAGCACCAATTGCCACCCGGTATGCTGCGGTGAGAGATGGCTACCGAAGCCATAGACGCGCGCGACCAGTGCCGCGGTCAGCGCAATCGTGATCGCGTTGGTGGCGAACAGCAGTAGCGCTCCGGCGAACACCGTCCAGTTGAGCGTCGCGATCCCGAACCCGACGACGACCAGCGGCGGCATCAACGCGATCGCGATCGCCACACCGACGACCGTGCCCCCACGGCCACGAATGAGCGCGTAGGCCCCCGCGACCGCCGACAGCAACGCGACCAGCAGGTCAAACAGCGTCGGGCGGGTACGGCCGGCGATCTCGCTCGTGATCGTCTGGATCGGCGACAAACTGACGAAAAGCACCGCCAAAGTGACTGCGATCGCCGCACCGGCGACCAAAGCTGTCGCAGAACGTCGTATTTCGCGCGTGTCGACGGTCGCGATCCCGAAGCCAAGTCCGATGATCGGCATCATCAGCGGCGACAGCAACATCGCGCCGATCAGCACCGCGACCGACGGCATCAACAGCCCGAGCAGTGAGATCGCCGCGGAAATGACGATCAGGAATGCATAGCGTCCCGACCAGCCCGAATCCTCCGCGATCTGGCGCAGGACCGCGTCGTGATCGACGCCGCGAATGAACCAGGCATTCCATCGTTGTCGCAAATTCACCAGGTAACGTGCTGTCGTAACTGCCATTAATTCAACTCTCCGGCGCAAGGGTCAGCGTCTGGCTAGGGCAATCCCGCGCAAGATGCGACCGTCAACCGCCCGAGGGTCGCAGCTTCGGGCCGGCTGCGGGGCCTTCCCGAAACCCGCCGAACGCCCTGCGCCTGGCTCGCTTCCGCGATTTCCCCTGTCTTCCCCGCCGGCTTCCTGCCAGAATCGCGGGATCATGGCCTTTGCATTTCCGCTTCGCACGACCTCCGCTGATCAGCCGCGCGTCGCGCCTGTAGGCAACCTTCGCGATCTTCGCACCATGCTCGTCGCGCTGTCGGTGATGCTGGCCGCATTGTTCTGCGCCGCTCCCGCCCGCGCCGACGATATCTCCGCCACCGCTCGCAGCGTCGTCCGCGTCGTCACGATCGCGATCGTCGACGACGAAGTCGTGGGGTTCGGCCACGGCAGCGGCTTCGCAGTGTCGCCCAACCGCATCGTCACCAATGCCCACGTCGTCGAGCTCGCCGCGCGTTACCCCGGCAACGTGGTGATCGGCGTGGTGCCGTCGGAGGGCACCAAGGGCGTCGAAGGCAAGGTCATCGCGATCGACACGGTGCATGATCTCGCGCTGATCGAATTCACCGGTGCCCGTCTGCCGACGGTCGCGCTCTATACCGGGCCGGTCGACGAAGGCAGTGACGTGACCGCGCTGGGCTATCCCGGGAACGTCGATCTTGCGACGGCGCGGTCCGCGGCGGATTACATCCATCCGTTATCGCCGATCCGGTCGGAGGGCGTGTTCTCCGGGCGGCGACAGATGTCGGGTACCGCAGTGATGCTCCACACCGCGGGCATCGCACGCGGCAATTCAGGCGGGCCGTTGCTCGACCCATGCGGGCGGGTGATCGGCGTCAATTCGGCGATCACGCAAGGGGACGAAGGCGACACCAATTTCGGCTTCGCGATCGCCAACAGCGAGGTGGCCGCCTTCCTGGCGCGCGCGAAACAGCCCTATGCGTCGGTCGGCACCCCCTGCACCAGCATCGCCGATGTCGACAAAGCGGACCGCGACGCCGACGCGCAGGCGCTGTCCGCCGCCGACGCCACGCGGCGTGCGGCCGCTGAACGCGCGGCGCTCGAACAGCAGGGTACGTTGGGCACCGCGCGGATCGCAGCCGATCGCCGCCGCGAGAATGTGATGGCGATCGCGACCTTGCTGCTGGTGCTTGGCGCGATGGGGATCGGCGCGGGCGCGCTGTTCGACCTCCAGGGGCAACGTCGACGCGCGATCTGGGGCTGGGCCGGCGGTGGCGCGCTGATGCTCGTCGCGGTCGTGGTGTTCGTCCTGCGTCCGACGGGTGAGACGCTGCTGCCCAAGGGCGGCTCGACACCGGTAGCCGTCGCGTCTTCGGCGGCGGTGTCGTCGACTGCGGCACTCGGCAAGCTGGTGTGTCGCTTCGTCCCCGAACGCAGCCGCGTCGTCTCCTCGCAGACGACTGACGTCCTGATCGACTGGGGCAATGCAGGCTGCATGAACGGTCGCACGCAATATGCCGAGAACGGCAGCAAATGGGACCGCATCCTGGTTCCGACCGAAGAGCAGACCGTCTCGGTCATGCAATTTGACCCCGCCACGCGCCAATATGTCACGCGGCGCTATTTCCTGTCGGCGGATCAGATGGACACGGTCCGCAAGATCCGTTCGCAGGTCACACTCAAGGCGTGTTCGCCCGACGAGGCGGGGCGTGCCAATCTGGCGACGCAGCAGGCGGCGATCCGCACCGCCCTGCCCCCGCAGCCCAATGAAAAGATCGCTTATACCTGCTCCGCCGACACCGGGTCAGGCGGGTAAGCGCCCGCGCACCCACATCGGAGCGACGAACCGCCCGCGACGATATGCCAGGACAAGCAAGGCGACCCCGAACGCGGTGTCGACCAACACCGCGGGCAGCGATGCTTCCGCACCGAAACGGCCGCCGGTCAACCATTCCGGCCCCTGCACCGATGGCACCAGCAACCCGGTCTGCTTGAAGCCCGACACTGCGATGCCGTAGATCCCGCCTTGCGCGAAGTTCCACGCCGCATGCAGCCCGATCGCAGCCCACAGCCGCCGCGTCAGCATGTAGAGTGCCGCAAGCATGACGCCTGCTTCCAGAGCGATCGCGACCGCAGCCGAAACCGTCGCGCCGGGATTGCCGAGATGGAGCGCCCCGAACAGCGCAGCCGACAGCGCCAGCGCGATCCAGCTGCCGAGCAATCGTTCGAGCAGGCGGAAGAACAGCCCCCGCAGCACGATCTCCTCGACCACGCCGGACAGGATCGCCATCGCCGCGGCGGGGTAAAGCGACGCCACCGTCCCCGTACCGACCACGCTATATCCCCCGAACAAGGCGATCACCCCGATCACCGCACTGAACAGCAAAAGCCCCGCGCCGAACCCTGCGCCGAGTTCGCGCGCCCAACCCGCAGCGCCGAACTCCTCGACAGGGCGACGTTCGATCAGCCGAACGAACGCGACATACGCCCCGGCGATCAGCGCCGCGAACGCTGTTGCCTGCAAGACGCTGACCGGCGTTCCTTTCAGCGGCGGCGACAGCTTGGCGAACATGCTCGCGACGATCTGGCCACCGAAGACGAAGACAAACCCGATAAAGAGGAGGACCAGCGGGAAGTGAATGAAGCTCCAGATGCGGCTGTTCGGTGGTGTATTCGGTTCGGTCGGCAGCATGATCGATTAAGTCCCCCAATGAACTGCCATGCTATCTGTCATGGTAGCCCAAAGGACAATACTCAGTCGTATCGTTCCCGCTTGCGCAAGACAACCTTGCGATCGACCCCATATGCATAGCCGCCAAGCGTCCCGTCACCGCGCTGTACGCGGTGGCAGGGGACAACGATCGCCACCGGATTTGCGCCGCATGCGGTCCCGGCCGCACGGACTGCCCCCGGGTTGCCGACCATCGCGGCAAGTTCGGCATAGCTGCGCGTTTCCCCCAGCGGGATTGCGCGAAGCGCCTGCCAGATCGCCTCCTGGAACGCAGTACCCTGCACGTCGAGCGGCAGATCGTGATCGCGCTCAGGTGATTCGACGCTGGCGACGACCTGCGCAGCGAGCGCAGCAAGCGCCGACCCGCCTTCCACAATCTTTGCATTGGGAAACCGCGCACGAAGCGCGGCTTCGTCTTCATCGAACGAAACGCGGCACAAGCCCCGGTCGGTCGCGGCGACGAGCATCGCGCCGAGGCTGGTATCCGCAATCGTCCAGCGGATCGTCACCCCTGCCCCGCCGCGCTTCCAGGCGTTCGGGCTCATCCCCAACCGTTTCGCGCCATCCTCATAGAAGCGACTCGGCGCCGAATATCCCGCGTCATAGATAGCGGCGGTCACGCTCGCGTTTCCCGTCAGCGCCTTCGCGGCACGCTGCGCGCGCAAGCCGCGCGCATAGGCAGCAGGCGTTACGCCAGTTGCCCGCTTGAACAGACGATGGAAGTGGTGCGGGGCGTATCCAACCTGCAACGCGAGATCGTCGAGCCCGATCATTTCCTCCGCCGCAGCCAGCAGCGCCACCGCTTGCGCCACCGCGATCCGGTCGCGCCCGACCTCATCGGGTTTGCAACGAAGGCACGCACGATAGCCGGCGTCGCGCGCTTCGGCAGGATCACGGTAGAAGGTCACGTGCTCGCGTTTGGGATGACGTGCCGGACAGCTCGGCTTGCAGTAGATGCCGGTGGTCCGCACCGCGCCGACGAAGCGCCCGTCGCTATGCCGGTCCCGCGCCTCGAACGCGGCCCAGGCGATGTCGGGATCGAGAAGGAAGGTCTGCGTCATGCCGTCGGTATACGCTTAGGCGGGATGTCGGGACATCCCGCCGTTTGCGATCAAAGCATCAGCCCCCGTTGGCGGCAAACAGCTCGAGCGTGCGCTGCTTGGCCAGCTTCGCGCTTTCCGCATCATAATCGGCGCGGCGATCCGAATTGAAGCCGTGACCCGCCTCGTAGACATAGACCGTCGCGTTCGGCCAATCCTTGTCAATCACCTTCTGAACGCCGTCCATCGGGATATGATCGTCATTCTTGCCGAAGTGAAGGATCGTCGGAACCTTGGGTTCTTCGTCCGCCGCATCGGGGATCATCGCGCCGTAATATCCCGATACCGCAGCGACGTTCTGCAACTGCGTCGCCGCCTTCCAACCGACCGAGCCGCCGTAGCAATAGCCGACGACGAACACCGGCCCCTTGTCGGCAAGCGAATCGATGCACGTCTGAACGTCGGCGAGCGTCAGCTCAAACGGATGCAGCTTGCTCGCGAGTTCGACCCCGCGGGCGAAACCGTCGCCGGAATATTCTGCTTCGAACCCCGGATGCTCGCGATCGAACACGGCTGGCGCGAGAACCTCGAAGCCATCCTTGGCATAGTCGTCGCACAGGCTGCGGATATGGTCGGTCACGCCGAAGATTTCCTGCACCAGCACCAGTCCACCGCGCCGGTTGCCGCTGGGCTGCGCGTGATAGACGGCAATTTCGGCACCGTCGGACATCGTCATGTTGATCGTGGGCATACGCTACTCCTTAACACTGCGCGCGCCATAGCGCGCCGGTGCCCGCACGCTCAACGGTTTTACCGCACCCGTATGTCTCCGGTGTTCAGCGACGTGATCGTCCCGCTCCGGACACATTTCAGTGCACGGCTTGCATCCCCGGCAACCCGATGCTAGCGAACCGGCAACCCATCTGGAGGCGCGTTTTGCCGCCTTCATTCCCCGTGGGGCCATCTTACGACGTCCAAGAGGATCTTAATCGCGTGGAGACATCCGGCGGTATTCAAGCAAGCTTAAGCGGACGTTATGCCACCGCATTGTTCGAGCTTGCCCGTGACACCCGTAGCATCGACGCAGTCGAGGCGAGCCTTGGTCGTGTGCGTGAAGCACTGGCCCAATCCGACGAATTCGCTGCGCTGGTCGCCAGTCCGGTGATCTCGCGCGCGGCCGCCGCCAAGGCAGTCGCTGCGGCCGCGGAGATGATCGACGTGGACGACACGACGAACAAGTTCCTCGGCGTCCTCGCCGACAACCGTCGCTTGCCGCAGTTGCCAGCCGTGATCCGCGCGTTCCGGGATCTCGCCGCACGCCACCGCGGCGAGACGACCGCAGAGGTCACGTCGGCGCATCCGCTTTCGGACGATCAGGTCGATGCGCTCAAGCAGCAGCTGCGCACCCGGATCGGGACCGACGTTTCGGTCGACCTGTCGGTCGACCCCGCACTTTTGGGAGGGCTGGTCGTGAAGATCGGCTCGCAGATGATCGATTCGTCGATCCGCACCCGTCTCAACACCCTCGCGCACGCGATGAAAGGCTGAAGTCGTAATGGATATCCGCGCCGCAGAAATCTCGAAGGTCATCAAGGACCAGATCGCATCGTTCGGCACCGAGGCGCAGGTCTCGGAAACCGGCCAGGTGCTCAGCGTCGGTGACGGCATCGCGCGCATCCACGGGCTCGACAACGTCCAGGCGGGCGAAATGGTCGAGTTCTCGAACGGCGTGCAGGGCATGGCGCTCAACCTCGAGGCCGACAATGTCGGCGTCGTGATCTTCGGCTCGGACAGCCAGATCAAGGAAGGCGACGTCGTCAAGCGGACCGGCACGATCGTCGACGTCCCCGTCGGCAAGGGTCTGCTCGGGCGCGTCGTCGACGGCCTCGGCAACCCGATCGACGGCAAGGGTCCGATCGTTTCGGACCAACGCAGCCGCGTCGAGGTCAAGGCACCGGGCATCATCCCGCGCCAGTCGGTCAGCGAGCCGGTCCAGACCGGGCTCAAGGCAATTGACGCGCTCGTTCCCGTTGGCCGTGGCCAGCGCGAGCTGATCATCGGCGATCGTCAGACCGGCAAGTCCGCCGTCGCGATCGACACCTTCATCAACCAGAAGGCGGCGCACCAGGGCGACGACGAGTCGAAGAAGCTGTATTGCATCTACGTCGCGGTCGGCCAGAAGCGTTCGACCGTCGCCCAGCTCGTCCGCACGCTGACCGAACAGGGCGCGATGGATTACTCGATCGTCATCGCGGCGACTGCTTCCGACCCTGCCCCGCTCCAGTTCCTCGCGCCCTACACCGGTTGCGCGATGGGCGAGTATTTCCGTGACAACGGCATGCACGCGGTCATCGTCTATGACGATCTTTCCAAGCAGGCCGTTGCGTATCGTCAGATGTCGCTGCTGCTGCGCCGTCCGCCGGGCCGCGAAGCCTATCCGGGCGACGTCTTCTATCTTCACTCGCGTCTCCTCGAGCGTGCGGCGAAGATGAATGACAAGGAAGGCGGCGGCTCGCTGACCGCGCTCCCGATCATCGAGACGCAGGCGGGCGACGTTTCGGCCTACATCCCGACCAACGTGATTTCGATCACCGACGGCCAGATCTTCCTTGAGACCGACCTGTTCTTCGCGGGCATCCGTCCCGCCATCAACGTCGGCCTGTCGGTGTCGCGCGTCGGCTCCGCCGCGCAGACCAAGGCGATGAAGAAGGTGTCGGGCTCGATCAAGCTCGAGCTCGCGCAGTATCGCGAAATGGCGGCGTTCGCGCAGTTCGGTTCGGATCTCGATGCGTCGACGCAGCGCCTGCTAAACCGCGGTGCACGTCTGACCGAGCTGCTCAAGCAGGCGCAGTTCCAGCCGATGCCGTTCGAAGAGCAGACCGTGTCGATCTTCGCGGGCACCAACGGCTTCCTCGATACGGTCCCGGTCAACGCAGTCGTCCGCTACGAGCAGGCGATGCTGTCGACGATGCGCAGCGATCACGCCGATCTCCTCAAGGACATTCGCGACAAGCGCGACCTGTCCAAGGAGACGACCGAAGCGCTGAAGACCGCGCTGGGTGCGTTTTCGAAGACGTTTGCGTAAAGGGAAGCTGACGGCGGACACCCTCCGCCGTCACCCTGAACTTGTTTCAGGGTCCACCGCGAAACGGCCCCAGGGCGCGCAAGCGGAGGAGTGGATGCTGAAACAAGTTCAGCATGACGGCAGGTTGGGAATGGTGACGAACTAAATGGCATCCTTGAAAGCCCTCAAGATCCGCATCGGCTCGGTGAAGTCGACGCAGAAGATCACCAAGGCGATGAAGATGGTCGCCGCTGCCAAGCTGCGTCGCGCGCAGGAAGCGGCCGTCGCCGGTCGCCCCTATGCCGAGCGGCTCGAGCAGGTCATGGCGAGCCTCGCGTCGAAGGTCTCGGTCAGCGAATCGAGCCCCAAGCTGCTTGCGGGCACCGGCAAGGACCAGGTCCATCTGCTGATCATCGCGACCAGCGAGCGTGGCCTCGCGGGTGCGTTCAACTCGAACATCGTCCGCGCCGCGCGCCGCAAGGCCGAGGAACTCGAAGCCGCGGGCAAGACCGTGAAGTTCTACGTCGCAGGCAAGAAGGGCCGGGTCATCCGCCGCTTCTTCCCGACGCAGATCGCCGCCGATCACGAGATGAGCCACATCAAGACGGTGTCGTTCACGGACGCGCGCGCGATCGCCGACGACGTCATCGCGCGCTTCGAAGCGGGCGAGTTCGACATCGCGCATCTGTTTTACGCCAAGTTCCAGTCGGCGCTGGTGCAGACCCCGGTCGGCAACCAGATCATCCCCGTCGCGATCGACACCAATGCCGCTCCGGTTTCGGACGGTGGTGCCGCGGTCGAGTATGAGCCCGACGAGGAAACGATCCTCGCCGATCTGCTCCCGCGCAACGTTGCGATCCAGGTCTTCCGCGCGCTGCTTGAGAATGCGGCGTCGGAGCAGGGTTCGCGCATGACCGCGATGGACAATGCGACCCGCAACGCGGGCGACATGATCAAGCGTCTGAGCATCCAGTACAACCGCGCACGTCAGGCCGCGATCACGACCGAGCTGGTCGAAATCATCTCGGGCGCCGAAGCGCTCTAAGCAGTCGATACGAGGAAAGAACCATGGCAACCGCCCCCGAAATGACCACGCCTCCCCAGGCTACCACCAACAGCGTCGGCCGCATCAGCCAGGTCATCGGCGCCGTCGTCGACGTGACGTTCGAGCAGGATCGCCTCCCCGCGATTTTGAACGCGCTCGAGACGTCGAACAACGGCAACCGCCTCGTGCTCGAAGTCGCGCAGCATCTGGGCGAGAACACCGTCCGCACGATCGCGATGGACTCGACCGAGGGTCTGACCCGCGGCCAGGAAGTTACCGACACCGGCTCGCAGATCCGTGTTCCGGTCGGCCCGCAGACGTTGGGCCGCATTCTCAACGTCATCGGCGAGCCGATCGACGAGCGTGGCCCGGTCGGTCACACCGACACGATGCCGATCCACGCACCGGCGCCCCTCTTCGTCGACCAGTCGACCGAGAGCGCGATTCTCGTCACCGGCATCAAGGTCATCGATCTGCTCGCACCGTACGCAAAGGGCGGCAAGATCGGCCTGTTCGGCGGCGCCGGCGTCGGCAAGACCGTGCTCATCCAGGAACTGATCAACAACATCGCCAAGGGCCACGGCGGCACCTCGGTGTTCGCGGGCGTCGGCGAGCGTACCCGTGAGGGCAACGATCTGTACCACGAGTTCCTCGACGCGGGCGTCATCGCCAAGGACGCCGATGGCAACCCGACGCCGGAAGGCTCGAAGGTCGCGCTCGTGTTCGGCCAGATGAACGAGCCGCCAGGCGCACGCGCACGCGTCGCGCTCTCGGGCCTGACGATCGCCGAATATTTCCGCGACGTCGAAGGCCAGGACGTGCTGTTCTTCGTCGACAACATCTTCCGCTTCACGCAGGCGGGTTCGGAAGTGTCGGCACTGCTCGGTCGTATTCCGTCGGCCGTGGGCTATCAGCCGACGCTGTCGACCGACATGGGCGCGCTGCAGGAGCGCATCACGTCCACGAACAAGGGTTCGATCACCTCGGTGCAGGCGATCTACGTTCCGGCAGACGATCTTACCGATCCGGCGCCAGCAACCTCGTTCGCTCACTTGGACGCGACGACCAACCTCAACCGCGCGATTTCGGAGCTGGGTATCTACCCGGCCGTCGATCCGCTCGATTCGACCAGCCGCGTGCTGACCCCGGCGATCGTCGGCCAGGAGCATTACGACACCGCCCGCCGCGTCCAGGAGACGCTGCAGCGCTACAAGTCACTCCAGGACATCATCGCGATTCTGGGCATGGACGAGCTTTCGGAAGAAGATAAGTCGACCGTGTCGCGCGCCCGCAAGATCCAGCGCTTCCTCTCGCAGCCGTTCCACGTCGCAGAAGTCTTCACCGGCATCAGCGGCAAGTTCGTCCAGGTCGAGGATACGGTGCGGTCGTTCAAGGCAGTCGTCGACGGTGATTATGATCACCTGCCCGAGAGCGCTTTCTACATGGTCGGCGGGATCGACGAAGTCGTCGCCAAGGCCGAGAAGATGGCCAAGGAAGCCTAAACTACTAAAGGCCCCTCCCCTTCAAGGGAGGGGTTGGGGTGGGGCAGTCCAGCAGTGCTGATGCTCGGTGAGACACCCCCCACCCCCACCCCCTCCCCTGAAGGGGAGGGGCGAAGAGAGAGATACGATGCTGCACTTCGAACTCGTCACGCCTGAAAAGCTGGTTCGCTCCGAATCGGTCCACATGGTCGTTGTTCCCGGCACCGAGGGTGACTTCGGCGTGCTCGAAGGCCATGCGCCGGTCATGTCGACGATCCGCGACGGCGCACTGTCGGTCTATCGCACCCCCGACGGCGTCCCCGAGACGATCACGATCGAAGGCGGTTTCGCCGAGGTCAGCGCCCGCGGCCTCACCGTCTTGGCCGAGCGCGTCGTCTGATCGAACGCCTCCCTGACTCGCGTAGTTAGGCAATTATCAACCGTTCGCTCTTAACCCTCATTCCATCATGGGAAAGACAGCGGCATGAGTGCATTTGGGCGTCGTCCCGGAATTGTGGGACAGGGTTCTCGCCCCGCGTTCGGCGTGGCTCGTCCAATGCAGGGCGGCGGCAGCGTTCGGTCGGTAGAGGCCGACGCCGGCGGTGAGCAATTCCCGCCCCTGCCGACATCCGCCGACGAAATCGATCCGTTTGGTGCGATCCCGCCACTGCAGCAGGATGCGATGCAGCGCCTGGCCGACCGGCAGGCATCCTCCGGCGACGCCGGAAACTCCAAGGTCGAGGGCTTCGAAAGCTCGATCCACAAGATCAAGGAACAGGTGCTTCCGCGCCTGCTCGAACGCGTCGACCCAGAGGCCGCCGCCACGCTCGACAAGGACGAACTCGCCGAGGAATTTCGCCCGATCATCGGCGAAGTGCTCGCCGAGCTGAAGCTGACGCTCAACCGCCGCGAACAGTTCGCGCTGGAAAAGGTGCTCGTTGACGAACTGCTTGGGCTCGGACCGCTCGAGGAGTTGCTCGCAGACCCGAACATCACCGACATCATGGTCAACGGTCCCGACCAGACCTATGTCGAGCGCAAGGGTAAGCTAGAGCTCGCGCAGATCCAGTTCCGCGACGAGGAGCATTTGTTCCAGATCGCACAGCGCATCTGCAACTCGGTCGGCCGTCGTGTCGACCAGACCACGCCGCTCGCCGACGCCCGCCTGAAGGACGGCTCTCGCGTCAACGTGATCGTTCCCCCGCTGTCGCTCCGCGGGACCGCGATCTCGATTCGTAAGTTTTCCGCCAAGCCGATCACGCTCGACATGATGGCGGGTTTCGGATCGATGAGCCCGAAGATGGCGACCGCGCTCAAGATCGCGGGCGCGTGCCGGTTCAACGTCGTCATCTCGGGCGGTACCGGTTCGGGCAAGACGACAATGCTCAACGCGCTTTCAAAGCTGATCGACCCCGGCGAGCGCGTGCTGACGATCGAGGACGCGGCCGAGCTTCGCCTGCAACAGCCGCACTGGCTCCCGCTCGAAACACGTCCGGCCAACCTCGAAGGCCAGGGCGAGATCAGCATTCGCGATCTCGTCAAGAACGCACTGCGTATGCGCCCGGATCGCATCATCCTCGGCGAAATCCGCGGCAGCGAATGTTTCGACATGCTCGCCGCGATGAACACCGGTCACGACGGATCGATGTGTACGCTCCACGCTAACTCCCCGCGCGAGGCGCTCGCGCGTATGGAGAACATGGTGATGATGTCGGACATCAAGGTGCCCAAGGAAGCGATCAGCCGTCAGATCGCGGACTCGGTCGAGATGATCATTCAGGTCAAGCGTCTGCGCGACGGCTCGCGCCGTGTGACCAACGTAACCGAGGTGATCGGGATGGAAGGCCCGGTGATCGTCACGCAGGAACTGTTCAAGTTCGAATATCTCGACGAAAGCGCCGACGGAAAGATCATCGGTGAATATCGCTCGATGGGGCTACGGCCTTACACGCTTGAGAAGGCTCGGACTTTCGGGTTCGACCAGGCCTATCTGGAGGCGTGTCTATAAGCCGGTTCAGCACGTCCCGTACGAATTGCGGCCAAGGCGCGGTCGAGCATATCGTCGTCGTTTCTCCCAAGTGGGGCACGTAGCGGGATATCCGGGACGATACCCCGCGCCACCAAACTGCCGCTCGGACGAATAAGCATGGCTTTGGCATATCCCACCACAATCCCCGTGCGCGGCAGTGTGAAGCTTTCCATCGCGCCATAGGTCGTTGCCAGGTCGGTGGTTTCCTCGCCCAAGATGGTTCCGAAGCGATAATCCTGCACGATCGCTGCAACACTGACGGTGTTGGAATAGGAATAACGGTCGATCAGCACATAAACCTTGCCGGTGAATCTTTCCCCGGTCCGTGGCGGCGTCAGTGGCACTGGGAACGACCGTACGCTTCCAGGCTTCGCGTTGGCGTACAGATCCGCAAGCCGCGGTGAAATAAGGTCGACGACACCGTCCCTAGCTGATGCCGCCATCCGCGCAAGATTTGAGGCGACTGTCTCGTCACTGATCCGGATGCGAAAATCCGAAACGAACCGGAACGGTCGCGTTGCAAACCACGCTATCACGGGGTCGCTAAAGGATGCATCGCCACCGGGATTGTTGCGCAAATCAATCAGTAAGGTGGTTGCGCCAGCCGCGAGAAAGCTGCGGAACGCCGAGTCGACATAAGCTGTGAACGCGCGCGTATCCCAAGGGTTGGCGCCAGGGTCGATATTGTAGAACGGTCCGGGACGAAGATAGGCAACCGCCTCTGGAAGCATCTTTGCGACTCTGACCGGGTCTGGCCGCGGCGCGGGCCTGATAGCCGCGATCTCCGCCGCCGTGCGCCCGGCAAGCTTGACCTTGCGCACGTTGCCATCCGGACGACGAACGGTCAGGTCGAAAACCGACTGCGCCCCATATTCAAGCCAAAGATATGCTGGCAGCCGGTATTCGATGATCGAATGCGCCAGATACGGCGTATCCGCGGAAACGTTCCGCCCCAACCGGGCAAGCACGTCGGGCATTGGCGTACCGTTCAGCCGCACGATCTCATCCCCGACTGCAACATTGGCGTCGTCGGCAGCCGGAGCGATCACAAACGCCCGTCCGGCATCGATCCGCAGTTCAAGTGGAAAAATTCTGTTTCCGGCCTTGGTATAGCGGTCATAAGCGGCTGTCGGGAACGCGATCCGGGTGTGCGCCACCTTGATCTTTGCGACGAACCTTTGAAATCGTGTCTGAACTTCAACGAGCGGCATCGGGTGGTTCAGCGTGGCAAGCTCTGCAGCGAACGCGCGATTCAATACCGCTGTCGAGGTTCGAGCATAAACGGCATATTGCGCGGACCGCAGACGCGCATACAGCGCACGAAAATCTGCCCTCATAGCCTCCGTGCCGATCAGCGCCGGAGGAGAGGAAACTGCAGGGTTTGCCCGAGCCGGACAGCCCACCGCGAATGGCAAAAGAAGAAGACTGAGCCCGATCAGGCCACGCGACCAGACATGCTGTATCATCATCAAACAGTCCCCCGGATGTCAGACTGATGCGCCCACGTGTATTACATAATCAGCACACCCTTGCAACCTGGCTACAGGTCGCTGACGTCACCAAGCCCCGTCCTGCATCCGACACAGGCGCTCGTGCTCGGGTCGGCTGATGACGGGTTCGGGATGACCGCTGGTCGGCAACGTGCCGTGTCCGAACAGGCGCTTTCCCGGTCCCCAACACCAAGGGGAACGTCATGAGCACCAATTCGTCGAGCAACCCGACCGCCAGCAGCGGGGGATAGAGCGTCGATGATCCCTGGATGAGCAAATCCGGACCGTCGCTTGGCTTGAACGCGCGGACCGCGGCGATGTCATCGAGCCGGTCGCTGTTGGCCCAGTCAAGCGGCTGGTTGCCGCCTGTCACGACATACTTATCCGCTGCGGTCAGCGCCGCGCCCATGTCCGCCATCGCGCCCTCGACGAACGGTCAATAGGCCGCAAAGATGTCGTAGGTCCGCCGTCCGAGCAACAGCGCATAAGGCGGGTTGAATAGCCGACTTATCACGGAATCGATGACCGCGTCGGCGACCCCGAACACCCACCCCCGAGATCGAAGCCTCCGGTCGGATCCTCGGTGGGTCCCCCCGGGGCCTGTACCACCCCGTCGAGCCACACGAACGCGGCCCCTGTCAGCTTTCGCACTGGCCATCCCCTCCCAGTCCAAGACATACCAGCCTGCCGACGATCGATCGAGTCGAACAGGCGTGCATGCGTCTGCAAAATCGCTAGCGCGAGACGAACCATACGGTCATGTTCCCGGGCGAAGGTAGCGCGCGCAGTGCGACGTGCAGCTACCGCCATGGGAGATCGGCATGACTGTTAAGCGCACCGCAATCGGACGTTCGGCTCTTCTCGCGACACTCGCTTTGGGGATCGTGGGCAATGCCGCGGACCCGACCGCCTTCGCCTCCGCCGCCGACATCACGGCGCAAGTGGCGGCAATGGAGCGGGACATGAAGCCGGATCAGGGCTTCGCATGGAAGCCGCTATTGCGCGACGGCGAAACGGTCGCGGCGGTCGAGATCTGGAAGAAGCCGGGCCGCCCCGCGGTCCACCCGGATCAGGCGGAATATGCGACCGTCATCGCGGGAAGCGGCACGCTAATTTCCGGCGGCACGCTGGACGCACCCACCGCCGTCAAACCCGATCTGACCGAGGGGGCGCGGATCCTGGGGGGCACCACGCGTGCGCTCAAGCCCGGTGACGTGGTTCTGATACCGGCGGGCGTCCCGCACTGGTTCGGGATCACCGGCAAGCGGCTCGTGCTGCTTGGGACCAAATTGGCCATCAAGCGCTGAGGGCCATCTCGCCCCCGACATCACCCATGCTGTCCCGCCACCACGCACAGCGCCGCGGCGATCAGAGCGAACATCTGGACCGACCGCCAGTCCAGCCAGCCGACGCGGTCCAGGTCGTCACGGCGCGTGCGGCGCCAGTCCGCGACGCCCGCAAGCACGGCCCCCACAAGCGCGATCGCCGCGCCACCCCACCACATTGCTTCCCCCGTCAGCTGCCGAGCTTCTCCACCTTGTCGTTCAACCGCCCGAGTTCGGCCTTCAAGGCGGCGATCTCATCGTCCTTGGATGCGTGTGTGGCTGCGGACGCTGGTGCGCCGGGCCGCGGTGCAGGGTTCCCTGCTCCGGGCTCGCTACCGGGCTTGAACGCCGCGGTCGCGGCCTCGAACATCGCCATGTTCTGCTTCGCCAGTTCGGCAAACGGCGAATTGGCAAACGCGCCCTCGACTGCCGATTTGAACTGCTGCTGATTGCGGCGGAAGCTGTCCATCGACGCCTCGAGATAGCCCGGGACCATCGCTTGCATCGAATCCCCGTACATGGAGATGAGCTGCCGCAGGAACGGCACCGGCAGCATCGTCTGACCGCGCTGCTCCTCTTCCATGATGATCTGGGTCAGGATGTTGTGCGTGATATCCTCTTCGGACTTCGCATCGATAACCTTGAAATCGCGCCCCTCGCGCGTCATCGCAGCAAGGTGTTCCAGCGTGATGTAGGACGACGTCTCGGTGTTATAGAGGCGGCGGTTTGCGTATTTCTTGATCGTCACCGGGCCGTCGCCCGGAATGGTCTTCTTCATGGAGAAGGGCTCCCGCCTTATGGTCTCAGAGACCCTACCACCTTTTATTGCGGCGCTGCAACACGGGGCTCCGCAGCGAATATCATACGCCCCACGCCCTTTGCCGCTGTTTCTCGACATGTTGCATACGCAGACTGCAGCATCACCCGAGCGCCGCACTGCAGCACTGGCGGGTCTGCGCGCGTATCAGGACGCGTCGCGTGCCACGCCGCGCAAGCCGGCACCGGCGCGCTTTCGCAAAGGTACGGCACGAGTCCGCGACTATGCGCCGCGCGGGTCGAGCGGACATCCCGTGCTGTTCGTTCCGTCGTTGATCAACCCGCCGCATATCCTCGACCTGCTCCCCGACCGTTCGTTGCTGCGCTGGCTTGCGGCACAGGGACACCGGCCGTTCCTGCTCGACTGGGGGACCCCGAATCCGGACAAGGCGCTGGATATCGACGCGCATGTCGAACGGATTCTGCTCCCGCTGATCGCGAAGTTCGACCGGCCGCCAGTTCTCGTCGGCTATTGCCTTGGCGGCACGATCGCGCTTGCCGCAGCGATACGGTCACGCGTGGTCGGTCTGGCGCTGGTCGCCGCGCCGTGGCGGTTTGCGGGGCTGGGTTCTGCCGCGCGGTCCGACATCGCGCAATTGTGGAGTACCGCGCGACCGGTATGCGAGCGCATGGGACTGGTTCCGATGGAAGTTCTGCAGAGCGGCTTCTGGCGGCTCGATCCTGCTCGGACGATCGCCAAGTACGAAACCTTCGCGCAGACCGATCCTGATTCGCCCGCTTTGCGCCAGTTCGTCGCGATGGAGGATTGGGCAAATGCCGGTGCCCCCCTGCCCTTCGCTGCCGGCCGGCAATTGTTCGAGGACTTCGTCGCGCAGGACGGTCCGGGATCGGGTGGCTGGTCGCTATCGGGAACACCGATCACCCCGGACGCGCTCGATTGTCCGTCGGTGGACTTCGTGTCGCGCAACGACCGCATCGTCCCCGCGGCGACGGCGGCGAACCTCGCGGACCGCCGTGATCTTGGCGCGGGGCATGTCGGAATGATCGTCGGGAGTGGTGCGCAAACACAACTGTGGGAGCCGCTGTCGGACTGGCTAAATTCTCTGCCGGAACCTAAATAGAAGACCTCTTTCGTCGCTCGCCGTTTTTCGTGCGGCATTTTGAACCAGGAGCCCGCCATGCAGGACATCGTCATCACCGCCGCCAAGCGTACCCCCGTGGGCAGCTTTCTGGGCGCCTTTGCCGGCACGCCTGCGCATGAGCTTGGTCGCGTCGCGATCGAGGCCGCGCTGGCGCAGGCTGGCGTTGCCGGGGAAGAGGTTTCGGAAGTGATCCTCGGCCAGGTGCTGACCGCGGCGCAGGGACAGAACCCGGCGCGGCAAGCCTCGATGGCGGCGGGCATTCCCAAGGAGGTCCCGGCCTGGGGCGTCAACCAGGTGTGCGGTTCGGGGCTTCGCACGGTTGCACTGGCGGCGCAGGCGATCGCTTGTGGTGACGCAACGATCATCGTCGCGGGCGGACAGGAATCCATGTCGATGAGCGCGCATGCGCAGTCGATCCGTGGCGGGCAGAAGATGGGCGACCTCAGTCTGGTCGACACGATGGTCAAGGACGGCCTGACCGACGTCTTCAACGGCTATCACATGGGGATCACCGCAGAGAACCTTGCCGAGCAATATCAGATCACGCGCGGCGCTCAGGATGAATTCTCGGTTCGCTCGCAGAATCTGGCTGAGGCCGCGCGCGCGTCGGGCCGCTTCCGCGACGAGATCGCCCCCGTTACCATCAAGGGTCGCAAGGGCGACACGATCGTGTCGGACGACGAATACATCCGCGCGGGCGTGACGCTCGACAGCGTGTCCGGGGTGCGCCCGGCGTTCAAGAAGGACGGCACGGTTACCGCCGCGAATGCCTCGGGGCTTAATGACGGTGCCGCAGCGCTGGTCATCATGAGCCGCGCAGAAGCCGAGCGCCGTGGGTCACCGATCCTCGGACGAATCGCAAGCTGGGCATCGGCGGGCGTCGATCCGTCAGTGATGGGGATCGGCCCGGTCCCCGCAACGCGCCGTGCACTGGAAAAGGCGGGCTGGACCATGGCAGACCTCGATCTTATCGAAGCCAATGAAGCATTTGCTGCGCAGGCTCTGTCGGTCGGCAAGGAACTGGGCTGGGACGCCGATCGCGTCAACGTCAATGGCGGCGCAATCGCCATCGGGCATCCGATCGGCGCCTCGGGCGCACGCGTACTCACCACCTTGTTGTACGAAATGGCCAAGCGCGACGCGCATAAGGGCCTCGCAACGCTCTGTATTGGTGGGGGAATGGGCATCGCGATCTGTATCGAACGCTGACACTCTTTCCAACGTGACAAGATTGTCACAATCGGTTGCAAAAGTCCGTTAATACCCGGTTCATCGACCGGAACCCTCTTGCGAGATGGTTCCGGTCTGGTCTCTTTTGTCGTCACGGCCTGCTTGTACGCAGGATTGTAACGCGGAGAGTACCTAGCGAGATTACAAACCTTGCTCAGCGCTACGGCGCTGGCGACGAGCTTTGCCTTGGGCACCATTGCTGCTCCGGCAGCTTACGCACAATCAGCATCGGATCAAACGGCAGCACCTGGTGCAGTCACACAGCCTGCGATCGAAAGTCCGACATTCGCCGATGGGCAGACCGACCCTGCCGCTCCGGAAGAAAGCGCAGCCGAGATCGTCGTGACGGGCACGCGCCTCAATCGCCCCAACCTGTCGTCGTCAGTTCCGATCACGTCGGTGACCGCGTCCGAACTGCTCAACCGCGGCGGCGTCGCGATCGGCGATCTGGTCAACCAGCTGCCGCAGCTGCGCTCGTCGGTGAACCAGGCCAACTCGCAGAACGCGATCGGTCGCGCCGGCATCAGCGCGCTCGATCTGCGCGGGCTCGGCACCGCGCGGACGCTCGTGCTGCTCGACGGTCGGCGCATCGTGACTGCAACGCCGGGGATCAACCGGCCCGACGTCAACATCGTGCCGAATGACCTGCTCGAACGCCTTGACATCGTGACCGGCGGCAACTCGGCAATCTACGGCTCGGACGCGGTCGCGGGCGTCGCTAACTTCGTGCTCAAGCATGACTTCGAGGGCATCAAGGTCCGTGGCCAGTCGGGCATCTCGTCGCGCGGCGACCGCCCTTCGTATATCGGCGCGATCACCGCAGGGCATAACTTCGCCGAAGGTCGTGCCAATCTGACGATCTCGCTCGAATATGCCAATGCGGGCACCCTGCTGAACAGTGATCGCGACGAAACCACGGGCGCCTTCAGCGGTCGCAATCAGTTCCAGCCCGTCCAGAACACCGGCGCGAACCTCAACCCGTCGGCAGGCGCGCTTCGCCCGGCCGAACCCTCGACCGGGGACGGCATTCCCGACAGCGTGTTCATCCGCGGGGTTCGGAACGGCAACATTTCGGGAGGTGGCATGTTCGTCGCAACCTGCCCGAACGTGGCAGCGACCGGGGAGTCCGCGACCGCCTTCACCGCGCGCCGAGCCGCCGCGTGCTCGGGCCTTCCCAACCCAGCCTCCGCCAATCCGCTCGCGCAGTTCGGCACCGCTTATGCCTTCAACCCGGACGGCAGCCTGACGCCGAACAATTGCATCACCGACTTCCGCCCCTACGGATCGAGCAACTGCCAGGGTGGGCGCGGATCGACCTTGCTTGAGAACGGCTTCATAATTCCGGGGCTCGTGCGGCGGTCGGCGTACATCTCGGGTCACTTCCAGGTCACGCCCGCGTTCGACCCATATTTTGAAGCGCAATATTTCCGCGCGAACGCCAATCAGGAAGGCCAGCCGACCTTCTTCAACAACACATTCAGCATCAACAACCCGTTCCTGACCCCGCAAGCCCGCGCGCAACTGGTGTCGACGCTCGCCCCCGGCACGACGACTTTTACTGCGCAGCGCTTCAACACCGATTTCGGTGGTCGCGGCGAGGATCATCTGCGCGAGCAGACTCGCGCGATCGTCGGTGTCCGCGGCACGTTCAACGAAGACTGGAAGTATGACGTCTCGTTCAACTACGGCAATCTCTCTACCTTCTACCGCACTGCGGGCAATCTCAACCGGCAGAAGTACGCCAACTCGATTAACGCGGTGCGCAACGCCTCCGGGCAGATCGTGTGCGGGATCAACGCCGACGCCAGCACCGCCAACGACGATGCGGCGTGCGTTCCGGTCAACCTGTTCGGTGAGGGTCAGCCAAGCCGCGCGGCGATCGATTACTTCGGCTACACCTCCAGCCGCGTCCAGCGCGCCAATCTGTACGACGTGACCGGCTATGTCGCGGGCGACCTGTCGCAGCTTTTCTCGCTGCCGGGCGGTCCGATCGCCTTCGTGCTTGGTGGCGAGTATCGCAAGGAAACCGCATTCGCAGCGTATGACGCGTTCACCGCGGGGACGTCGGGGGTTGCCTGCCCGGCGGCTGGCTGCACCTTCCTCAACACGATCCCGGACTTCCGTCCGCCCAACCAGATCGTCAAGGAAGGGTTCGCCGAAGTCAGCGTCCCGTTGCTGAAGGAACTGCCGTTCGCCTATGAACTGTCGGTCGATGGCGCGGTCCGCGTGTCGAACTACAACATCGGCAACACGGGCACGGTGGTCGCGTACAACTTCAACGGGACGTACGCGCCAATACGCGACGTGCGCTTCCGCGCCGGCTACGCCCGCGCCATTCGCGCACCAACCCAGTCGGACCTGTACTCGCCGTTGACGCAGACCTTCCTCAACGGTCTGGTGGATCCTTGCGGGCAACAGAATATCAACAACAATCCGAACCGCGTCCGCAATTGCGCCGCTGCCGGCGTTCCGACGACGCAGACCTTCAACGGCGTGACGGAACCCTTCTCGAACCGCGCGGCGTCTGGCGTTTCCGGGGTCAACGGCAGCAACAGCGCACTGACCGCCGAGATCAGCGACAGCCTGACCGTCGGGGCATTGTTCCTGCCGCGGGCGGTTCCGGGGCTCACGCTGAGCGTCGATTACTATTACATCAAGATCAGCCAGGCGATCAACACGCTGACGCCGCAGACGATCATTAACCAATGCTATGACAGCCCGGGCGGGATCAACAATCCGTTCTGCGCCTCGATCTTCCGCAACCCGAACGGCACGTTCCGTGGTCAAAGCGACGTGACCAACAACGGCACCGTCATCACGCTGCCGACATCCGGCCCGTCCTTCGTCGCGGGACCGTTCAACTATGCCAAGAACACCAACTCGGGCATCGACATCGAAGCCGCCTACCGCGGACAGCTGTCATCCTCGGTCAACTTCGCGCTGCGCGCGATCGTGTCCAAGGCGCTGATGAAGGACAATTATACCGACATCAACGACCCCAACTTCATCATCCAGCAGCTCGGCAACCTGGGTGACCCGGAATGGCAGGGCATGCTATCGCTGAACGTCTCCAACAAGCTATTCAACTTCGGCTACCGCTTCCGCGGATATGACAAGACGACGATCCTTGCGTTCGAAACGCAGAATTCGGTGCAGGGTCGCCCGCCGACGAACCCCGATTCCTACTCGGTGGTACGCTATCCGCTGATTTCCTATTCGGATCTGCGGCTCGACATCACGCCCAAGTCGAAGTTCGGCTTCTACGTCGGGGTCGACAATCTGTTCGACCAGCTCGGGCCGTACGGCCTGATCGGCAACGAAGCCGCCACGCAATATGATGCGGTCGGCCGGTTCCTCTATGCCGGTGCCTCGTTCAAGTTCTGACCACGGCCAGTCGTTCCTGGGCCCCCTAAGGGGGGCCCTTTTTCTAGGACCAGATCCGGTCGAACCGCGCACCCAGCCCGGTCAGCAATTCATATTGCGACATGCCCGATTGCGCCGATGCCCCCGGCAAGGCGAAGTCGAGCGTCACCCAATCCCCCTCAGCCAGCGTCGGCAATGCATCGACCGAGATCGCTGTCAGATCCATCGAGACGCGTCCGAGGACCGGTAGCCGCGCACCGCCGACACTCGCGTGGCCGGAATTGGAAAAGCCACGCCAATATCCGTCCGCATAACCGATATTGAGGATCGCGACTTCGACCGCCTGGGTCGCGGTATAGCGGGCGTTGTATCCGATAGAGTCCCCCGCCGCGAGCAGGCGCCGCTGGAGGATCTGCGCTTGCGGCGTTACGACCTGTCGCACCACGCCTGCCAGTGCGTCCCGCGGAACCCCGCCGTAGAGAGCGAGGCCAGGCCGGGTCAGGTCGAACGCATACTCCGCACCCAGCACGATCCCGGCGGAGTTGGCCAAGCTCATCCGTCGCGCGCCGGTCATTCCGCGGAGGGCTTCCATCCGGTCACGCTGGATCGCATTGGCGACGACGTCTTCATCGGCACGGGCAAGATGGCTCATGATCGTGTCGATCGCGATACCCTTCAGCAGCCCTTGTGCGACATCCTCCGTCGACACGCCGAGCCGGTTCATCCCCGTATCGACCATCACGTCGCACGGTCCACCGCCGGCGGAACTCCAGCGCTGAACCTGATCGCACGTGCTGAGCACCGGGCGCGCGAACCCCTGCCCTGCCAGGGGCATGTCTTCGGCGCGCACACCGTGCAGCACGCTCAGGCCGATCGCGGGATCATTGACGAGATCGGCAATCGCCGCCGCCTCGTTCCAGTTCGCGACGAAGAAGTCCCGCGCGCCCGTTTGCGCAAGCCGCTCGACCACGCCCCTCGCGCCCAGCCCATAGCCATCCGCCTTGACCGCGGCGCCACATGCCGCGGGACCGCTCAGCCGATCGAGCGCGCGCCAATTGTCGCAGAGGGCATTGGTATCGAGCGAGAGGCGAAGCGGCGCAGTCATGCAAGCGCGGGTAGCCGTCCGCGTCGCGTTCGGCTAGCCCGCCTTCGACCGGGCGGGGCGTACGTCCTCTAGCCAGAGCGTCGTCACGACCAGCGCCATCGCCACCACAGCAAACGTGTACCACAGGCCCGCATAGGGGTTTCCTGTGCGCGCGACGATGTACTGGCTGATGAACGGCAGGAAGCCGCCGAAATAGCCGGTTCCGACATGATACGGGATCGACATCGAGCTGTAGCGAATCCGCGGCGGGAACATCTCCGCCAGCAACGCCGCGACGGGACCATAAGTGATTCCCGACAATGCGCTGAGCGCGAGGATTGCCACCAGGATCAGCGCGATGCTGCGCGCGCGCGGAACGACCGGGTCGAGATCATACCCCGCCGCGACCAATGCCGCGTCGAGACCCGCGCTGCTCCGGTCGGTCACCGGCGTCCCCCCGATGATGACGAGCGTAACCGGCGTGTGGGCCTTGGTGTACGGCACGCCCTTGCGGGACAGCGTGTCGAGCAACTGTCCACAGGCATCGGTTTGCCGCGCCGCGAACGGGTTGTAGGCACAGGATGGGCCGGACACGATCACCGGCGCATGGCGCGCCGCTGCGGCAAGCTGGGGATTTGCGGCGCTGCCGAGTACCCAGAAGATCGGGAACAGCAACGCCAGGGTGAGGGCATAACCGATGATGATCGGGTTCTTGCGCCCGAACCGATCCGACAACCGCCCGAATAGCACGAAGAACCCCAGACCGCCCAACGCACCCACGCCGACGATCAGCTGCGCCGTGGTTTCCTCCACGCGCATTGGCCCTTCCAGGAACGACAGGACGGTAAACATCGCAGTGTACCAGATCACCGTCAGACCCGCCGCGATCCCGAACAGGGCGACGGCGAGTCGCTTGAGGTTGCCGGGATAAGTAAAGCTTTCGACGAACGGGTTGCGCGCGGTGGTGCCGGCAGCCTTCATCTGTCGGAACACCGGGCTTTCCGACAGCTTCAGCCGCATAAACAACGATACCCCCAGCAACAGCAGGGAAAAGACGAACGGCACTCGCCAGCCCCATGCCGCCCATGCGGATGCACCCAAGATACCGCGCGTGGCCAACACCACCGCAAGGCTGAGAATGAACCCGCCCGCGACGCTTGCCTGAATGAAACTCGTGTAATAGCCGCTTTTGCCGGGCGGCGAATGCTCCGCGACGTAGATCGCCGCGCCACCATATTCGCCGCCAAGCGCGAGGCCCTGCAGGATCCGAAGACTGATAATGATCAAGGGGGCTGCAATGCCGATCGTCGCGGCGGACGGAACCATGCCGACCGCGGCGGTTGCCAGACCCATCATCGAGATCGTCACGAGGAACGTGTATTTCCGTCCCATCCGGTCCCCAAGAAACCCGAACAGGATCGCGCCCAACGGGCGAAACCCGAACCCGACCGCAAACCCTGCCCAGGCATACAAGGTCTGGAGCAATTCGCTTTGCGCGGGAAAGAACGTACGGCCAATGACGCCCGACGCCGCCAGCGTCCCGTATATGAAGAAATCATACCATTCGAAGATCGTGCCGAGCGATGACGCGGTGATGATCAACTGAATATCGCGACGGCTTGGCTGTGGAACGGTTGTCGAGGCGCTTGCTGCGTCCGCTTCGCCCATCAGGTTTGTCGCCATCTGTCCCCCCGCGCCGTCGCCATTCCAGGCCTTGGCACGACGATACGGGGTTTTTAGGTTGCGGCAAGCGCGGGCGTCCGTCTCTCCATCCATCACATCACGCGAATCGGTTTGTCGGCTCCTTTCCGAACGTGTCGAAACGGTACAGCCATGCGCAAACCGCCCGTTTTCGCTCGACGATCAGGGTAGGACCAAAATATATTATCCATCGTTTGCACTGCGGTTGCGAAGGCGTCCTCAGACTGTTGCGCCGCGGACAAACCGTGCACACGATTGCAGGATGCAGCAGGAATCATTCTCGCTCCCGGCGGGTCGAACGACGCCGCAATGGCCCTCTGAGGGCCTTGTCCCAATATTCCGATCGAGCGATCGGCCGGTTTGCAGAAGAGCGCTGGAACCTGCGGGACGCCGGCGTCGGCGTAGTCGGGCATGGCGTTACCCAGCGTCAAACTCGTCTGACACAAGCGAGAACCCAAAATAAACGACGATTTGTCGTACTTTTTGAGCATTCCAATCCGTCGCAACGCACTGCGGGAGATTGTGGAGGCAAATGCTCCCCCCGGCTTCGCTACGATCCTCGACGGATCCGGAGGGGACCGATCGACCGATACGTGCCGTTCGTTGATCGTCGCGTCAGGCAACCCCAACGCGTTTGGCTCGGGTCAGGCCGCACGCTTTCACGACATCTGTGCATTCGCAAAGTTAGCCGCACAAACAACCGCCAGTGCGCGGCAGTTATGCTGCATCGCAGCATGGTTTACCGAGCTTCTGTTCGGGATGGATCGTGAACAAATACTTGCATCACCCGTTAACCTTATTCACCATCACGTGGTGAACCCCAGGAAGAGGGCTTCGCATAGGAGCGATTTAGATGCGTATCGAGTGGACGGATGAGAGGCGGTTGACGCCAATGTCGAGCGGGCGGACCCTATCCGCTGGCCTCGGACTGCTCATCGCAAGCTTGATTTCCTTGTTGATGTGGGCAGTGATAGTGGGAGTGGCGATCGTCCTTTGATTGCCGCTAGGCGACGTTTGAGGGATTGAATCGGTCGTGAACACAAATCAGTTCAGCAACGGTTCAAACCCATAGGGTAACCCCCTCGGTACCCATGGCCAACGTCGTCCTCCCTTTCATCGCGATGCTAGCGCTTGCTCCTGTGGCGTCCGCCGACACAGTGTCGCTCGATCGGATTGAACTCGCGCAGGTGACGATCCACCAGCGCATCATCATCCGTATCCCACGAGTGCTTGGCGGTCATCCCATGCCACAGGCCATGCCAAATCGCGCTCTGCGTTGGGACGAGAAGCGCGGTCCGAAATGTGTGTCTGCCGACCTGCTCGAGGGTGCGGTCATCACTGGTGCGGACAGCGTCGACTTGATCATTGCCGATGGGAGCCGACTGCGCGCCGAACTCGACGATCATTGTCCTGCGCTCGACTTCTACTCCGGGCTTTACTTGAAGCAGACCAGCGACGGATTGATCTGCGCCGATCGCGACTCCATCCGTGCTCGCTCGGGCAGCATCTGCAAGATCGACCGGTTCAAACGTCTGGAAGCAAGACGTTAGCAGGAAAATCGCCCTTTATCTTGACAATCGACGCCCAATCCGCAAGCGCTTGACGCCGTCTACGGGTGCTCTCGCCCGGACGATCATTCCGGACACCGCATGACCTTTGCCGATCTCGGCCTTTCCGACGAACTCCAGCGCGCCGTCAACGAGTCCGGCTATACCGAGCCGACTCCGATCCAGGCGAGTGCGATCCCGTCGATCCTGATGGGCAAGGACCTCGTCGCCGTCGCACAGACGGGCACCGGCAAGACCGCCGCCTTCGTGCTGCCGATGATCGACATCCTCGGCGAGGGGCGTTCCCGTGCGCGCATGCCACGGACGCTGATCCTTGAGCCGACACGCGAACTCGCGGCGCAGGTCGCTGAGAACTTCGAGAAGTACGGCAAATATCACAAGCTTTCGATGGCGTTGCTGATTGGTGGCGTATCGATGGGTGATCAGACCGCCGCTCTGGAGAAAGGCGTGGACGTGCTGATCGCGACGCCGGGCCGGTTGATGGACCTGTTCGGACGCGGGAAGATCCTGCTGACTGGCTGTTCGATGCTTGTGATCGACGAGGCCGACCGGATGCTCGACATGGGGTTCATCCCCGACATCGAGGAAATCTGCACCAAGCTCCCCAAGACGCGGCAGACGCTGCTGTTCTCGGCGACGATGCCGCCGCCGATCAAGAAGCTTGCCGACAAGTTTCTCTTGAACCCGAAAACGATCGAAGTCGCGCGGCCCGCCACCGCGAACGTCAACATCAAGCAATGGCTGGTCAACGTGACCGCGGCAAAAAAACGCGACATGCTGATGAAGCTGCTGCGTTCGGAAGACGTGCAGACCGGGATCATCTTCTCGAACCGCAAGACCACGGTGCGCGAACTTAACAAGGCGCTGCAGCGCTCGGGGTTCGCCTCGAGCGAGATTCATGGCGACATGGAACAGTCGCAGCGCATCGCCGAACTCGACCGGTTCAAGAAGGGCGAGGTCAAGATCCTTGTCGCCTCCGACGTCGCGGCGCGCGGAATCGATATCAAGGGCGTCAGCCACGTCTTCAACTTCGATGCGCCGTGGCATCCGGACGACTATGTCCACCGCATTGGCCGCACTGGTCGCGCGGGAGCAACCGGTGTCGCCTTCACCTTCGCGACGCCGGATGACGCCGAAAACATCCAGAACATCGAAAAGCTGACCGGTCTCAAGATCGAACGCTACGCAAGCACGGAAGCGACTCCTGTCGAGGACGCGCCCCCCGTTGCCGACGCCAGCGAGGCCCCTGCCCCAAAGAAGCGGCGCACGCGCTCCAAGCCCAAGACCGAGTCAACGCCCGAAGTCGCGGTTGCCGAAGAGCCGGTGGACGAGATCGTGCCAATCGTCGAAGCGCCGCAACCGGCCGCTGCGCCGGTCGACGCACCCGAGGCCGAACGCTCCTCCGTTCCCGAACGCCCACGGCGTGAGCGCGAACCACGGCGCGGTCGGTCGCAGGATCGCGCGACACCGGTCGCGCAACCGCCCCAGCGTCCGGAAGCGGACGAGCCGTCCTTCGCCGACAGCGACTGGAACGGCCCGGTCCCGAACTTCCTGCTCGCGCGGTTGACCTACTGATCGCTCGGACCGTGACGGCGGCGCGTTCTCTTGTCCCTGCGCCGTCGATTACAAGTCCATGCGTATCATTGTGTCGGATCGACCCCACCGGCGCTCTGTGCATTGGATGCGCACGGACTCTTGCGGAGATTGCGGCCTGGTCGACCGCGACCCCCGAATGGCGGAACCAGGTGATGGATGCGCTTCCCGCACGCCTCGCAGCCTATCGAGAGCGCAACCCGGCCCCGCAGTCCTAGCGCGCTATCATGCGGCCTCTGTAGCCGCAGCGATCAGTGCGTCGTCGATTTCTGCAGCCCGCGCATACGCCGCGCGGCTTGTGACGCGGCTCGCGTAATCCTCGAACACCGCGTTCTTGGGGATCGAGCCGAACCGCATCCCCCACAGGATTTGTGATCCCGCGTACACGTCGACCGCACTGAAGGACTGGCCCGCAAAGTACGGGTTGACCGTAAGCGCCTTGGTCAACGTCTCGATCGTCAGGTCGAACGTTCCATACCCTGCCATGCGCTGCTGCTGCTCGTTCGGGACCACGCCAAGCGACTTGTTGGTAACCGCGTGTTCGACCGGTCCCGCCGCGAAGAACATCCACCGGTAATAGTCCGCGCGGTCGTCGAGCGACGGTGCCAGGCCTGCGCCGGGAAACGCATCCGCCAGATACGTGCAGATCGCCGCGCACTCCGTCACGATCCGTCCGTCGTGGACGATCGCGGGGACCTTCCCCATAGGGTTGATCCCGCGATACGGCTCGTGCTTCATCGTCGTGGCGTAATCGAGCACGACCGTTTCGTACGGCTGCCCGACTTCCTCGAGCATCCAGCGCACCATACGACCGCGCGACATCGGATTGGTATAGAACGTCAGCGACATTGTTTCTCTCCCGAATCGACCTGGAACGGGAGTAGAACGATGCGGTGCCCACGGTCAATGTGGTCAGAGCGTCCGCCCGAACAGCGCTAACATGCGACCCCATGCCCGGTCCGCCTGAGCCGCGTCGTACACGCGGCTGTCAGGCGGGCACCAGCCGTGCTTGGTGCCCGGATAGACTTCGATCTCGGCGGGCAACTTTGCCGAGGCAAAGGCAGCCTTCAGCGTATCCTTATCGGTCGGTGCGCGCTGATCGTCATTCTCCGCGATCGCAATCAGATACGCCGCCTTCATCTGCGGGATCAGCTTGTCGGGCGCATCGGGTTCGCTCCCGACCATGCCACCGCCGTGGAAGGTTGCGCCCGCCTTGATCCGGCCCGGCACGGCCGCGGCGGTCCGCATCACCATAGGTCCACCCATGCAATAGCCGCTCGACGCCATTCCGCGTTTGCGATCGACCTCCGGCTGCGCATCAACGAACGCGGTGAAGGCGATCGCATCGCGCATCGTCCCCGCCGGACTTAGCGCCTTGGTGAACGGCATGATCTTGGCACGGACCTCAGGCTGGTCGAACGATTCGCCGGGGGCCAGGAACGGCGACTTAGTCGAACGGTAGAATTGGTTGACGACCAGCACCGCATAACCCGACTGCGCCAGACGGTCCGCCATCTGCCGGAATGCCGGGCGCAAGCCCATGATGTCGGGCCAGATCAATACCGCAGGATGCTTGCCGGTTGCTGGCGCGACGAAATAGGCGTCCGCGCTGCCATCCGGCGTCTTGATCGCAACGTCGCGGCCCTTGATCGTGGCCGCATTCGCCGGCGCGGGCAGCAGCATCGCGAGACCCGCAGCGCCGCTCATCGCCCCGAACTGCCGTCGCGAGATGGCACCATTGCCGAGGAACGTGTCGTTATCGGCTGCGGTATGCTCATCGCACATAGGGCTCTCCTGTGATTCGCACGGTGGCGTTGCGGAGAGGCTAGCGTGTCACCGCGCGCGATACCACCAGACGCCGTCCATGATTTCACGCTCGGCCCGCCCCTCGACTTCGAGCCGCCGCAAATGCGCGAGCGCCTCCCCCGTCGCCATACCGAGGACATCGGGGCCGATCGCGCGCCGGAACAACCGACCGAAGCAATCGACCGCGCGCCGCGGTTCGGACAGGAACACGTGCAGTTCGTCGAGCCGCTCGCGGTGTTCGCGGTCCATCGCATCAAGCCGACGGTCCAGCCCGGTGAACGGGTCGCCGTGCCCCGGCAGCACGAGCACATCGCCGGGCAGTTGCTTCAACCGCGCGATCGACGCGAACCATTCCCCGAGCGGGTCGGCCTCGGGCTCGGTCACGCCAAGCGATACGTTGGGACTGATGCGGGGCAGCACCTGATCACCGGCGATCAGCACCTTGCCGATTGGGTCGTAGAGGCATGCATGTTCCGGACTATGCCCGGACCCGACGACCACGCGCCATGCGACTCCCCCGATCGTCAACGTGTCGTCGTGCGCGATCCGCGTGAAGCCGAGCGGCAACGGCGTGACGATACGCTGGAACCCGGCCCAGCCACGCGTCTCGGCATGCGCGACCTGCGCGTCGTCCCACCCTGCCCCGCGCCAGAACGCGACCATTTCGCCGGGGACGGCTTCGCGGGCATCCGCGATCAACATCCGGGCCGTGAGCCACTCGCCCCGCGTCATGACGAGCGGCGCAGCGTGGCGATCACACATCCAGCCGGCCAGTCCGATATGATCGGGATGGAAATGCGTTCCGATCATCCGGGTCACCCGCACGCCGGCAAGATCGCTGCGCCACAGCGCCTTCCACGCATCACGCGCGGCGTCGGTGTTCATCCCGGTATCGATCATCGCGACACCGTCACCGCGTGCATCGCTATCGTCGAGCAACCAGCAGTTGACGTGCCGCAATGGCCCCGGAACGTGCAGCCGGACCCAGCGGACACCGGGTGCGACCGGCATCGCGGTTCCCGCTTCCGGCTCGATCCCGCCAAACGGATATACCAACCCCTTGTGCGTGGTCGGCTTATGTTCCTGCACAGGGCGGACGAGCGCGTCGGAGACTTGAGACATCGGTTGCAACTAGCAACGCGTTGCGCCGCAAGTCACGCGATATGTGCGGCGGTCACCTCACCGCGCGCCGCGACGCCCGCGCTTGCCGGTTTCGACGGGACGCAGGCCGCTGCGAATCGACAGGACTTCGGCGCGCGTCACCACGCCGTTCCGATCGACATCGTACCGGTCGAACAGCCGGCCGAACTCCGCCTGCAACTCGTCCGGGGTGATCCTGTCGTCCTGATTGGTGTCGACGCCGAACGGGCTCGGCAGGGCATTGCGATCACCAAGCCATAACAAAGCCCAGTCGGCATATCCGATATAACCGATCGACCCGCTGTTGGCGGTGTCGATCCGTGCAAAGCTTCGCGTGACGCACGCGGTCAGTTCGGCGCGCGTGGTGCGGCCGTCCGCATCCTGATCGCATGCCGCGATAAATACCGCTGCGGGTTCGGCGACGATCGTCGCGGTCGGTTGCGCAGGTGCGGATGGGGTGACGGCGGCGGGGGGCGGCGTCTGCGCCGTAACCGTTGCACCGACGGGCGCGGCGATCATCAGGGTGGCAGCCAGGAAAGCGCGCATCGTTACCCTTTCGACGGAAGCAGCAGGCTAGCATCACCATAGCTGTAGAAGCGATAGCCCTCGCGGATCGCATGGTCGTAGGCGCCTTGCATCCGGTCAGTGCCCATCAGCGCGGAAACGAGCATGAACAGCGTCGAGCGCGGTAGATGAAAGTTGGTCATCAGCCCGTCGATCCCGCGGAAGCGATAGCCCGGCGTTATGAAGATCGACGTATCACCCTCGAACGGGCGGATCATGTCAGCCTCATCGGTCGCGCTTTCGATCAGCCGCAGACTGGTCGTACCAACCGCAATGACGCGTCCGCCATTCGCGCGCACCGCATTGAGCCGATCCGCCGTCGCTGCGTCGATCCGGCCCCATTCGGCGTGCATCTTGTGCTCGGTCGTGTCGTCCGCCTTGACCGGAAGGAACGTGCCCGCCCCGACGTGGAGCGTCAGCATCGCATGGTCGATGCCCGCCGCGCCGAGCCGCGCCAGCAAGTCCGACGTGAAGTGCAGCGCCGCAGTAGGGGCCGCAACGGCGCCTTTCTCCGCGGCGAACATCGTCTGGTAATCGTCCTGGTCCTGCGCATCGGCCGGGCGGCGCGCCGCGATGTACGGCGGCAACGGCATCCGCCCCGCGCGTTCCAACAGCAGCTCGACCGGCTCGTCCCCTTCGAAATCGAGGGCAAAGCTGCCGTCCTCGCCGCGGTCGCGCGCGATCGCGACGACGCCTGCACCAAAGTCGATCGCATCGTCCTGCTTCAGTCGCCGCGCATTGCGGATGAACGCGCGCCAACGGCGCGGCCCCTCGCGCTTGTGAAGCGTCGCACCGATCTTCGAATCGCCACGCCGCCCTTCCAGCTGCGCCGGGATCACACGCGTGTCGTTGAAGACGAGCAGATCGCCTGCCCGCAATGTGGTCGGGAGATCCGCAACCGACCGGTCGCGCGTCTCCGCGCCGTCCAGCACCAGCATCCGCGCGGAGTCGCGTGGCACAGCAGGGCGCAGCGCGATCCGCTCCGGCGGTAGCGCGAAATCGAACAGGTCGACCTTCATGACGTTCCTCTACCGCGCCCCTCTACCGTGTCGTAACGGCTGGCGGATTATGCCGCCTTCTTGCGGGGTGCAGGCGACGCCGCGGGACGGGGCTTCGCCTTGGGCGCGAGCTTCAGGACCGGTGCAGTGGTCGGAAGCGCGACCGGTGCAGGCGGTGCGGGGACATAAGCGGGGGGATTGTCCGTGCCGAGATAGGCGTGGAGAATCCGCGACGGTGCCGTTGGCGGCTCGCCGCGCGCGACCTGATCGACATATTCCATGCCGGAGATGACGCGGCCGAACACGGTGTACTTCTTGTCGAGCTTCATCGTCGGATTGAACACGATGAAGAACTGGCTGTTGGCGCTGTTCTCGGCCTTGGTCACTGCCTCGACGGTCGCGCCTTCGGGGGCACCCTCGCGCGCGGCCGAAACCGCGCCGCGCACGTGCGGCAGCCAGTTGAACTCGGCGTCAACGTTCGGCAGCGTCGAGCCGCCGGTACCGTCACCCTTGGGGTCGCCGGTCTGCGCCATGAAGCCTTCGATCACGCGGTGGAACAGCAGGCCGTCATAGAAATGCTGGCTGGTCAGCAGCTTTACCCGTTCGACCATCTTGGGGGCGGCATCCGGACGCAACCAGATGACGACACGGCCACCGGTCGACAGGTCGAGATACCACAGGTTCGCGGGGTCGGTGACCGACGGCACAGCCGGGCGGTTGGCGGTCGACACCTTGGCGTCCTGGACCTCGACCTTGTCTTTCTTTGCGGCGAAAGCGGGGCCGGAAACCAGTGCCAGGATGAAGGCAAGAAGGGTGGCTACGAAACGCATCAGGTCCCCGCGAAAATCTCGATGAATGGTCGCTTAGACCAAGTCGTCGCTTGCGCCAACGTGAACGTCACCGCCAGCGTGTTGCGGCAGATGCCGTGCGAAAGCGACCACATTAGGGCCGTGGCGGAAATCAGGCCCGCTGGCGATGCGCTTCGCCCTTGCGACCGATGCGATCGACCCGTTCGGCGACCTCCGCGGCGACGGTCGCGGTGACGAAACGGTCGATCGGCCCGCCGTAGAGCGCGATTTCCTTGACCAGTCGGCTGGCGATCGGTTGGAGCGAAACGTCCGCCATCAGGAATACGGTCTCAACGCGCGGATTGATCTGCTGATTCATCCCCGCCATTTGATACTCATATTCAAAATCGGCGACCGCCCGAAGTCCGCGGACGATGACCTTGGCGCCTTCGCGCTCGGCGAAATCCATCAGCAGCGAATCGAAGCTGACGACGTGAATCTCACCCGCGACGCCTTCGACCTCGCGCTGGACCATCGCCATCCGCTCGTCGATCGTGAACATCGGCGACTTGGACGGGTTGGTCGTAACCCCGATCACCAGCCGGTCGACCAGCTTCGCGCCGCGCCGGATGATGTCCATGTGTCCCAGCGTGACCGGATCGAAGGTGCCGGGATAGACCCCCGTGCGGATCGTCACCGATCTCTTTCGAGCGTGAACCGGGCGATCTCGCGGAGTAGATCGGCTTCCGCGCCATAAGGCTTGAGATGCGCGATCGCCTGATCGACCAGCATCCGCGCCTGTTCGCGCGCGCGCGGCAGGCCAAGCAATGAGAGGAACGTCTCCTTGCCCGCACCCGCATCCTTGTGGAGCTTCTTGCCGACCGCGGCTTCATCGCCTTCGACGTCGAGGATATCGTCGGCGATCTGGAACGCGAGGCCAAGATCACGCGCGTAGCCACGCAGACCGGTGCGCCCTTCCGGCGGCAACTTGCCGAGGATAGCGCCCGCCTCGACCGAGCAGGCGATCAGCGCGCCGGTCTTCATCGCCTGCAGCCGCGTGACGGTCGGAAGGTCGAAGGTGGTCTTCTCCGCCTCCAAATCCATCGCCTGACCGCCCGCCATTCCGGCGGGACCGGCTGCACGGGCAAGATCGAGCACGAGCTCGCTCCGCACGAACGGATCGGCGTGGGTCGCGGGATCGGAAAGGATCTCGAACGCCAGCGCATGCAGGCAATCGCCCGCAAGGATCGCGGTAGCCTCGTCAAACGCCTTATGGACGGTCGGCTTGCCACGGCGCATGTCGTCATTGTCCATCGCGGGCAGATCGTCGTGGATCAGCGAATAGACGTGGACGCATTCAATCGCCATGCCGGCCCGGCCGACACAATCGCGATCGACCGCGAACAGCCGCGCGGTCGCCATGACCAGCAACGGACGAAGCCGCTTGCCGCCACCGATCGCGGCGTGCCGCATCGCGCGGTACAACGGCGCGCGCGCGTCGTCGGGGACCGAGATCAGCGAATCGAGCCGGGTATCGATGTCGAGACTCACCTCGGCCAGGGCCTCGGCGAGCGACAGGGGCGCCATGCTCACGGGATCAACCTGCTGCAAAGGGCTGCGTGCCGATGGCGCGCCCCTCACTGTCGGTGCGGATCGCCTCGATCCGGGCCTGCGCGGCGTTCAGCCGGTCGTCGCAACGGCGGCGAAGCTTGTCGCCGCGTTCGTAGAGCGCGATCGCCTGATCCAGCGGCGCGTCCCCACTTTCCAGTCTCGACACGATCCCCTCCAGTTCCTTTAGCGCCGCTTCGAACGTCAGCTCATCGATCGGTGTATCCATTGCCAACCTATGCGGCAGGCAAGCGACGGGGGTCAAGGATACCGCGGCAAGACTTTGCGTTTGTCAGAACATAATCCCATCCCGGACCCATGTCACAGGAGCCTTCGCCCATGTTCACCAGCATCAACCCCGCCACCGGCGCGCCGGGCGAAAGCTTCGCCGAGCTGACCAAGGACGAGATCGCGGCGAAGGTTGCACAAGCTGACGCCACCTATCGTCAGTGGCGGCTGACCGACCCGGCGGAGCGCGCCGCGCTGTTGGAGCGGATTGCAGAGCAATTTGACGCCAACACGCATCGCCTCGCCGAGATCGCGACGCGGGAAATGGGCAAGACCCTCAAGTCCGCGATCGCCGAGGTACAGAAATGCGCCGCCGCTTTCCGTCATTATGCGCAGGAAGGCCCCGCGATGCTGGAGCCGCGCAGTTTCCCCGGCGCGACCGCGACGTGGCACCCCATGGGGCCGGTGCTCGCGGTGATGCCGTGGAATTTCCCGTATTGGCAAGTGGTTCGCTTCATGGCGCCGACGATCATGGCGGGGAATGTCGGGCTGCTGAAGCACGCCTCCAACGTTCAGGGCTGCGGTGCCGCGCTGGAGGAAATGGTGATCGCCGCGGGTGGCCCCGCGGGTCTGTTCCAGAACCTTGCGATCAAATCGGACAAGGTCGCCGACCTGATCGCGGACGACCGGATCGTTGCGGTGACACTTACCGGCAGCGAAGGCGCGGGGATGAAGGTGGCGGAAGCCGCGGGGCGCGCGCTCAAGAAGGTGGTGCTGGAACTGGGCGGGTCGGACCCGTTCATCGTGATGCCGTCCGCCGACATCGACGAGGCGGCCAAGCAGGCGGTCACCGCGCGCGTCCAGAACACCGGGCAATCCTGCATCTGCGCAAAGCGAATGATCGTGCATTCAGATGTTTATGACACGTTCTTCGAGAAGTTCTCTGCGGGTATGAAGGCCGTCGTGGCGGGTGATCCGTTCGATCCGGACAGCACGATGGGGCCGCTTTCCAGCGAGGAACAGCGCGACACAGTGCTTGGACAGCTCAAATTGTTCGAACAAGCCGGGGCCAAGCTGCTGTTCGGCGGCGAGGCGTTGCCCGGCAAGGGGGCGTATATGTCGGCCGGGATCCTGGTCGACGTGCCGCTCGATCATGCTGTCGCCCAGGAGGAATTGTTCGGGCCGATCGCGATGCTGTTCCGCGCCGACGATCTGGATGCGGCGATCGCGCTGGCGAATGCGGTGCCGTTCGGGCTGGGATCGTCGGTGTGGACCAACGATGCCGACGAACGGGCGCGGTTCGAGCGGGATATCGAGGCGGGCATGGTCGCGGTGAATGCAATGCTGGCGTCATCGCCGGAAGCGCCGTTTGGCGGCGTGAAGCGGTCGGGGCATGGGCGGGAGCTCGGGCCGTATGGGCTGCACGAGTTCATGAATTTGAAGACGGTGATCGGGTGAGGCGCTGACTATAAAAGCCCCTCCCCTTCAGGGGAGGGGTTGGGGTGGGGGAGTCCAGCAGAACCTTGCTCTCCATAAGACACGTCCCCACCCCCAACCCCTCCCCTGAAGGGGAGGGGCTTCAGAAGTAGAAGATCAGTTCAGCGCTGCCAGGATCGCGTCGCCCATCTGCGACGTCGTCAGCGTACCCCCGAGATCCACGGTTCGCGCGCCGTCGGCAATCGCCGCACGTACTGCCGCCTCCACACGCACCGCCGACTCCTCGTCCGACAGCGAGTGCCGCAAGAGCAGCGCCGCCGACAGAATCGCCGCGCAGGGGTTGGCCTTGCCCTCCCCCGCAATGTCGGGCGCCGACCCGTGGATCGGCTCGTATAGGCCGCAGCTACCCTGCCAGTCGTTGAGCGATGCCGACGGGAGCATCCCGATCGACCCCACGCACATGCTCGCCTGATCCGACAGGATGTCGCCGAACAGGTTGCTGGTCACGATCACGTCGAACGCCCCGGGATTGCGCACCAGCTGCATCGCGGCGTTGTCGACGTACATGTGGCTGAGCTTCACCTCGGCATAGTCACGCGCGATCTCGTTGACGATCTCGCGCCATAGCTGCGACGTCTCGAGCACATTGGCCTTGTCGACCGAAGTCAGCCGCCGGTTGCGCCGCGCCGCCATCTCGAACCCGACGCGCACGATCCGGGCGATCTCGACCTCGTCGTAGCGCATCATGTCATGCGCCTCGCGCAGGCCGGTGTGCGAAAAACCACGGCTCTTGTCGCCGAAATAGACGTCGCCGGTCAGTTCGCGAACGATCACCATGTCGATCGCGCGCGCGATCTCGGGGCGGAGCGCGGAAGAATCCTCCAGCCCCGGGAGCATCGTCGCGGGCCGGATGTTGGCGAACAGCCCGAGTTCCTTGCGCAGGCCGAGGATCGCCTGTTCGGGGCGCACCGCGCGTTCGAGCCCGTCCATGTCCGGATCGCCGACCGCGCCGAACAGGATCGCGTCCGCACGCTTCGCGAGCGCGAGCGTCTCGGGCGGCAGCGGGTGGCTGGTCTTGCGGTAGGCGGCGCCACCGACCAGCCCGGTCTCGAACGTGAGGTCGAGCCCGAGCGCTTCGAGCACGCGGCGTGCCTCGTGCGTCACTTCGGGGCCGATGCCGTCTCCAGCGAGGATTGCGATCAGTGCCAAGGTCCGTCCCCATCCGTCAGTCGAAGGCGCGGCCATGCCGAGCCTTGCGGCTTCACGCAACCGCCCTTTTGAGCCGATCGATCAAACGCGCCCGTGATTCGAGCGTTACGGCGCGTCGATCGACCATGATTTGCGCGCCCAAAGCGTCGCCCAACACGTGCAGGGCCGCGAACACGTCGGACCAGTCGTCCGCCGTGGGATCGGTCAGCGCACGCGGCAGCGCGTCGTCGTCGAGCCCGTAGCCGAGTTCCGCGAGCACCAGTTGCTCGTAACGCGCAAGCGTCAGCGCCCAGCCGCGTGCGGCGGGGGCAAGCGCGATCGCTTCGATCACCGCATCGAGCGCGAGGTACAGGCGGGGATAGGGCAAGGCCTCGGGCAATGCGGCGGCGGTAAGCGCGGTCACCCAGTCGAGCGCCAGCGCGGGCAGCGGTTCGGCGTAGAGCGGCGCGCGGCTGGTGACGAGTTCGACCGTCAGGCTGGCGAGCTGGTCATCGGTCCGCGCGCGCCATTCGCCGACGACGCGGTTGGCGGGTTGCAGGATCGGGCGGATTCGGCTGGACCGGCCGCCACGCACATAGCCCGCCTGCAATCCATCCTCGGGGGTCAGCGCGCGCACGATCGCGCCGTGTTCGCCGTGGTGGCGGACGCCGAGGATCAGGGCGGTGGTGCGCAGGTGCATCGCAGGGCTGTAGCGCGTGGGGGGCGGTGTGGGAACGGCGGGGGGGGACGATCCGCGTCGCCCCTCCCTTTCAGGCTTCCCCCTCCTTCCGCTTCCCCCTCCTTCCGCTTCCCCCTCCTTCCGCTTCCCCCTCCTTCCGCTTCCCCCTCTTTTCGCTTCAATCCTCTTTCCGCTTCCCCTTTTTCCGCTTCCCCGGCGAAGGCCGGGGCCCAGTCGCGAAACAGGAAAATGCTGGCCGCTGTGCTCCATTACCAAAACCTGCGCTACTGGGCCCCGGCCTTCGCCGGGGAAGCGCAGTAAGTGATGAGATTGGAGAGTTCGTCCCTCAGTCACCCGTCAGGATGCGATCCACCAGCTGCTTCACCGTCGGCACGAACCCATTCGAATAGAACGGATCACGCTTGAACTGGTACGCGCCATGCCCGGCGAACATCAGATTCTGCTCGACGTCACCACCGTGCGCGATGTCCTGCAGCGTCTTCTGGATGCAGAAGCTGCGCGGGTCGGCAAGGCGACCGGTCGAGTTGGTCTCCGTATCCGACCAAGACGAGAAGGAGCACTGGCTGAGGCAGCCCATGCAATCCGCCTGATCCTTGCGGATCACGCCCTTGTCCTCGGGCGTCACGAAGACGAGCGTGTTGTCGGGCGTCTTGAGCGCGTCGGTATACCCCGCGCCGAACCATTCGCGCGCGCTGAGCAGGTCGTTGCGCGTGACCCAGAAGTTCTTGCCCTTCACGCCAACGTCGAGCTGGAACGTGTGATCGCCCGCGCTTTGCGTCGAGAAGGCGATCTGGCGCTCGGAGCGCGCCTGCAGATGCCGCAGGAACGGGTTTAGCACCGCGCTCGAATAGAAACCGGTCGGGGAGAAGCGATGCAACAGCACCTCGCCTTCCTGGATATTGGTGAGGCGCGCCTTCCAATCCTCGGGGATCGGGCTTTCCTGCGTCAGCAGCGGGCGCGTGCCGAACTGGAAGGCGATCGCGCCGAGCTCGGGATTGTCGATCCAGTCGGACCAGTCGCGCAAATACCAGACGCCGCCCGCCATCACGATCGGCACGTCGTCCGAAATGCCGCCTTCGCGCATCGTGTCGCGCAGCGCCTTGACGCGCGGATACGGGTCCTGCGGCTGCAACGGATCCTCGGCGTTGGACAGGCCGTTATGCCCGCCCGCGAGCCACGGGTCCTCATAGACCACTGCCGACAGATAGTCCGCCGCCTTGGAATAGGCGCGCTTCCACAGCGCGCGGAACGCGCGGCCCGAACTGACGATCGGGAGATAGCTGACCTCGTAGGACGAGGCGATCTCGCTCAGCTTGTACGGCATCCCCGCGCCGCAGGTGACACCCGCGACAAGACCACGGGTGCGTTCGAGCACGCCGTTCAGGATGCGCTGCGCGCCACCCATTTCCCACAGGACGTTGATGTTGATCGCGCCCTGGCCACCCGCGATATCATAGGCCCGCTGGACCTGCTGGACCGCGCCCTCGATCGCGAACTCGATCAGTTCCTCATGACGTTCGCGCCGGGTCAGCTTGGTATAGACCTGCGGGATGATCTTGCCGTCGGGATCGTAGCTGTCGGCGTTGACCGCCGATACCGTCCCGATCCCGCCAGCCGCGGCCCAGGCACCCGCGCTCGCATGGTTGGTCGCGGCGACGCCCTTACCGCCCTCGACGAGCGGCCAGACCTCGCGGCCTCCATAAACGATGGGCTTCAAACCTTTGAACAAGTGAACGGCTCCCGGGTTAACATACGTTCGATATAGGCGTTGGATGCCATCAGCGGCAAATCGTGAATCAGCCCAGCCGGCCTGGCTGGCCGAGGACCGTGGAGTATAACGCGCGATACCGCGCAATCATCGTCGCCTCGTCAAATTCCGCGATCGCCTTTGCCCGATTCTTCTGCCCCAGCCAGCCGCGCTGCTCGGGCGTGGCATCACATAAGGTCTGCAGTGAATCGCGCAAAGCCACTTCATGCGTGCGCCGTTCGATAAAGCTGTGATTGTCGGGCGAAACCATCGCCAGGATATCCCCGACGGGGGTCGCGACGATCGGCAGGCCCGCCGCCATCCCCTCGATCACCGCGATCGGCAGTTGCTCGCTCCTCGACGACAGCGCGAGGATGTCGAACAAGCCGATGTAGCGATGCGGATCCGGCAGGAAGCCGGGAAGCACGAGCTGGCTCTCCATCCCCATGCGCTCGGCGGTGTCGAGAATCGCCTGTCGCTCGGGCCCTTCCCCGACGATGACCAGACGCACCTTACCCGACAGGCCCCCGACTGCACGGACCAGCATCGGCAAATCCTTGACCGCGCGCAGGCCAGCGAGCGTGCCGATGACGACTTCGCCGGGCTTGCGCTTGAAACCCGGGATCGCCTTGGGGTCGGGCTTCTTGGCGTACAGCGCAGTGTCGACTCCGGTGGCGATCCGGTGGACGCGGTCACGCGGCTGTTTCCACGTCTTGAGCGCGACCCCTTCCAGCGTCTGCGACGGCACGACGAGCGCATCGGCCTTGGTCAGCGCGAAACGGCGATACAGGTTGCGTTGCGGCTTGAGCCCGTCGGCTTCGTCGGCATCGAAGCCATCCTCGTGATGCACAACCGGGGGCATCCCCTTGGACGACACGCGCTTCGCCATCACCCCATCGATCGCGCCCCAATCATACGTCAGCACCAGATCAAACCGGCGCATATACGCGGCGATCGCCTCGTACCGCTGGACCGAGGGGCCACCCGTCAGCGGCGGCGGGTTCTGCGCAATCTCGTAATCGATGCCCGACGCGATCCCGCTCTGGGCGCCATATGCGCCGTCCATACTGAAGGCGATCGTATGGCGCGCAGTGGCGCCGAACGCATTGATCAGCCGCACGCAACGCGCCGCCTTCCCGCCCGGCGAGAAGGTCGAGTGCAGATGGAGGATGTTCACGGCGCGCATTGCGGGCGTGCTTACCGACTCCGCGGCGCAAAACCAGCCCCGTCGTGTCGGAGGGCTGGCGTTGGCGCGATGGGCGGTTCGCCTGCCAGGTAAACGCCAAGGTGACGGCGCGACGAAGCTGCGTCAGTGCAGTCCTCTCCCGCCGGTGCCTCCCGCCGATGGCATGGTAACACAAGCTTTACCTTATGATCGTTACGGCACCCAAATGAATAGACCATTGTCTCTTCAAGCGATGCCGCCTCCCCGGCGCTGGCATGACCGGCTGGATGCGTTGATTGCCTGGACGACCGCACTCTCGCGCGCCCGGGCACGCGCCCTGACCGCCACAGCGGTCGTCATCGTCGGGCTCGCCGATTATGCGACCGGGAATACCCTCTGGTTCGGCCCGATCTACCTGCTGATCCTGTGCATGCCCGCCTGGACCCTGGGATGGCGCGACGCCGCGCTGACCAGCGCCGCCTGCGTCGCGGTATCGCTCGCCGCGAACGGGCTAGAAGCCTATCCGCTCGGCCATACGGCGATCGCCTGGAACATGGCCATGCGTCTGCTGGCGGTGGCGATCATCATCGTCCTGATGGCCGGCACGCGCCGCTCGTACGATCGCGAGTGGCATCGCGCACGCAGCGATTCCTTGACCGGGCTCGCCAACGAGCAGGCCTTCTACGACAATGCCGGTGCGGTCGCGCGGCATCGCGCGTGGGGCATCCTTGCCTATGTCGATCTCGATGGCTTCAAGCAGATCAACGACCGGCACGGCCATGCCGCGGGGGACGAAGCCCTCCAGGCGTTCGCGCACGGGGTCCGGGATTTGATCCGACCGAACGATGTGTTCGCCCGGATCGGGGGCGACGAGTTCCTGCTGTTCCTGCCGGTCGACAGCGAAGCCGAAGGCTACCGCCGCGCCACGACCCTGCATCTGGAGATGAACTGCATGCAGACGCCGTTTCCGCTCGGCTGCAGCATCGGCGCCCTGGTGTTGAATCTCAGCGAAACCGGTGTCGACAAAGCGCATGTCGGCGTCGCCGACCGGCTGATGTATCAGGCCAAGAACGACGGCGGCACCATCTGGATCCGCACACTTGGCGTGGCGGAAGACGGCTGGCTGGACGGCCCCAGCGACGACCAACGATCACTACGCGCTGCTTAGGGTGATCTCGGTTCGACTGTCGTGGTTTGGTGGTTATGAGACAGTCCGGTTTCGGGCTGGAACGCCGCCAAGCGGACGTTAGCTCCGCACGCACCGTTTCTCCTGTTCTGAATAGCGCCAGTTCTCAACTGCAACTGAGACAGCGTTTTCAGAGCCATCTTGGAGAGTCAAAGGGTCGCGCAGAAGACGAGCACGAACCCGATAAGCTGTTGCCGCGCACAAGATCACGCGCAGATCGTTTGGACTTGCCCATGTCACGCGTGTCGCATCCACAATAGCGGCGTCAGCAGACACGATTTCTCCCGGCGAGATCAGCGTTCCTCCGTTGCCATTCTCGACGCTGATGCGCGTGGTGTTAGAGCTTGATGCGCCCCGCAATTGTACCTCTACAGTGGCCACTGCGCGACCGTCAGGCGACGTTTTCTGGTCTGTCTGGTGCCATTCTCCGCATGCCGAAAGGCCGGTGAGGACGATCAAGTAGCATGTCATATGGATACGCATCCGTTGAACCTACCGGATCGACGAACGTCCGCAATCAGGATCAACCGACTGCGATCGGTATATCCGCAAATGGGCGGAAGCGGCCTCCGCCGTCCCGACGATATTAGCGAAACAGCGCCTTGGGCAGATGCGAGATCCGGCACGCCAGATCCGCCTCCCCGCTCGCGACGACATAATGATCCCCCGCATCGGCGATGCCCGTAGTGAAGACGACGTTGTCGATATACATCTGGTCGCGCAGCGTATCGGTCAGCGCCGGGTTCGCTTCGATCAGCGCGTCGTGGCTGGTGCGGATCACCCGGCTGGGATCGTCGCGGTCGAGCAGCGACCAATAGGTGCGATACACGCCGACCACGCCCATCGGCTCGACCCCGTGCCACAGGCTCAGCCAGCCGCCGCCGTCCGGCCCGTCGACCAGAATCGGCGGGGTGCCGCCGCCCATCCGCGCGGTCGCCATCGTCGCCGAATGCGGGCGGATACCGGGGCGGTCGTGCGGCTTCCAGTGAAGCGCGTCGGGCGAGGTCGACAGGTTGATCGACGGCCCCGCGCGCCATTCGCTCCCCGGCGGATAGGCGAAGTACAGGTCGCCCAAGGGCCGCGTCTGCGCCCAGTATTTGTCGCCGACCAGCCCTTCGAAGATCAGCATGTCCTTATTCTGGTGATCGAGCACGATCCCCTCGAGCGTCCAGTCGAGCGCATTGTCGGAGCTGTACAAGGTCGTCGAATGCCGCTCCGGGCTGACCGAGCAGGTCGTCATCAGATAGCGATCGCCGACCTTGCTGATCCGCGCATCTTCGACGCCATAACATTGGTAGGACGCCTGCGGTGCGATCGCCTTGTCGTAATGCACCGCCACCACCGCCGTGCCGTCGGCGTTGAGTTCGACCGGGAGCAGCCACGACAGCGAGGTCAGCGCCATCACCTTCCACCCGCCGCCGCGCATCATGAACTTGCGCGGGTCGGCCGTATCGACGAAATCGAGCGGCCAAGCATCGAGGCAATAGCCGCCGTCATGCCAGCGGATCGCGTGGATCTGCTGTTCCTTGATCGGCGTGCGCAGCGCCTCCGCGATCCGCACCATCAGTAGCAGATTGCCGTTGGGCAACCGCGTCATCCCGGGATTGAACGCGCCGAGGACATAGGTCTCAGCGTCGATCTGTCCGGCGAGCGGAGACTTGCTCAGGTCGACGTCGGCAGGAGTGAAGATCAGCGCGTCATGGGGAAAGGTCATTCTGAATCCTGGTTCCGCGGCGAGATGGTGAGCTGCTGGATAACCGTGCGGCGTGGCTGCGTCAGGATGTACTGCACGCCGACCGCAATGTCTTCCGCGCGCAGCGAGGTTTCATCGCGGATCTTCTCGCGCTGCTTCTCGGGCGGCGATTCGGGTTCCTGCATCGTCGATCCGGTGAGACCGGGTTCGACCAGCGATACGCGCACGCCCTTCGGCCCCATCTCGCGGCGAAACGCCTCGGCAAAGCCCTGGATGCCGTATTTGATCCCGGCGTAGACCGTGGAGTTGGGCCCGAGCACATGCGCGCTCATCGATCCGATCAGCACGATGTCGCCCGCGCCATCGAGCGCAGGGATCGAGGCGTGCGCGGTCATCAGATATCCGGTGAAGTTGGTAGCAATGGCATAGCGGACCTCCTCCTCGGACATGTCGCTCAGGCCTTCCGCAGCGATCGCCGCGTTGATCACCGAGACATCGACCCCACCCAGATACGCCTTGCCTGCCGCGACGAACGCCTTGGGGCTCGCCTCATGCGACAGGTCGAGCGTGATCCCGTCGCCCTCGCCCACTTCGCGGATCCGCGCGAGCGCATCGGCCAGATGTTCGTCGCTCCGACCGCAGATAAAGACACGCGCACCTTCGCTCGCCAGCAGCACGGCGATTGCGCGACCGATGCCGGTGGTGCCGCCGGTGATGATCACCCGTTTGCCCTTCAGGCTCGGCATCGCGGTATGCGCGTCGGACAGGTCGGTCATGCAAGGGCTCCCGGTTTCAGTCCCTTGGAGACGCCTCAGCCCGAAGCGGGTTCCGCGGCGATCCGGGCGAGCAGCCGGTCGATCGCGGCGATCGCTTCGGGTTCGTCCAGCGTCGGCGCGTGGCCGGTGTCGGGGATCGTGAGGAGGTCGCCCTGTTCGAGCACCCCGGCCATCCGCTCGGCAACATTCGCCGCGAGGACGTCCGAGGTCGCGCCGCGCACCAGCAACGTGGGTACGGTCTTCAACCCGTCGAGCGCGCGCCACATGTCGGGTCCGGCCTCGTTGCCGGGAACGCGGAACGGTTCGGCGATCTTCATGTCGTAGTCGAGCACGATCCGCCCGGCGCTGTTGAGCCGGTACAACCGCTTGGCCATCGCCAGCCAGTCCTCGAGCTGGAAGTCGGGATAGACCGACTCGTTCGCCTCCGCGACCGCGCGCGCTGCGTGGAGCCAGGTCGGCCAGGTGTTGGACTTGCCGACATAGCTGCGGATCCGCGACAGGCCCTCGGGGCTGATCTCCGGGCCGACGTCGTTGAGTACCAACCCCGCCAGCTTTTCCCGAGCGGTCCCGGCGAGCAGCATCGCGACGATCCCGCCGAGCGACGTGCCGAACGCGACGTAACGCGCTACGTCCAGTTCGCGCAGCAACGCCTCCACGTCCTGGACATAGGTGAGCGGCACATAGCTCATCGGGTCCTTGGCATAGCCGCTGTCGCCGCGCCCGCGCAGGTCGATCGCGATCACGCGCCAGTCGGGGGACAGGCGCCGCGCGAGGTCGTGATAATCGCGCGCGTTGCGCGTCAGACCGGGCAGGCACAGGATCGGCGGGCGATCGGCAGGACCCGGATAGTCCCGATAATGGAGCCGGAGGCCGTCATTGGACCACCAATATCGGTTTTCGTACGGTGGCATGGTTGCGTCCTGCGGTTGGTACCCTCCATATTCACGTATGGACCAGCACCCGCAACCCTATCGCCCCGAAACCGCGATCCTCGATCTCGGCGACGCATTCTATGATCCTGTCGTCGCGGCGAATTTCCCCGAAACGCACCTGCGTTTCCGCAACGATCGCGCCGCCGCCGAGGTGGGGCTCGGCGATCTTGGTGCCGCAGAATGGATCGAGCATTTCGGGCGCTTCGCGGCGATGCCGGGCAGTCTCGAGCAGCCGCTTGCGCTGCGCTATCACGGCCATCAGTTCCGAAACTACAACCCAGAGATCGGTGACGGCCGGGGGTTCCTGTTCGCGCAGCTCCGCGATGACCGCGGCCGGCTGATGGACCTTGCCACCAAGGGGTCGGGGACGACGCCGTGGAGCCGCTTCGGCGATGGCCGACTGACGCTCAAGGGCGGGATGCGCGAAGTGCTGGCGACCGAGATGTTAGAGGCGCTGGGCGTGCCGACGTCGCGGAGCTTCTCGCTGATCGAGACCGGGGAGGAGTTGGAGCGCAACGACGAGCCTTCGCCGACGCGCTCGGCGGTGCTGGTGCGGCTCAGCCACAGCCACATCCGGATCGGCACGTTCCAGCGGCTCGCCTATCTGCGCGATGCGGAAAGCATGACCCGGCTGGTCGGATATGTGCTCCGCAACCTGTATGGCGAGGAACCGGGCGAGGACGCGCCTGCGCGGCTGCTCGACCTGGTCGTCGGGCGGACCGCGACGCTCGCGGCCAGCTATATGGCGGCCGGGTTCGTCCACGGCGTGCTCAACACCGACAACATCAACGTGACGGGCGAGAGCTTCGACTATGGCCCGTGGCGCTGGGCGCCGACATGGGACCCGGCGTTCACCGCCGCCTATTTCGACCACGCCGGGCTTTACGCCTTCGGCCGCCAGCCCGAGGCGATTCACTGGAATGCGATGCAACTCGCAGTCGCCTTGCGCACCGTCAGCGAGGCGCAACCGCTGATCGACATCCTCGAGACCTTCCCCGAGCGCTATCAACGCGCCGTGTCGGACGCGATCCTGTGGCGGCTCGGCGTGGTGCCGCAGGAGCCGACACGCGACCGTGCGCTGGTCCAGACGATCGAACAAGGCCTTACGCAGAGCGCGATCGGGATCGACCGCTTCTTCTTCGACGCCTTCGGCGGCACCGTTCCGGAGGGCGAGGCTTTCGATCCCCTGCGCGCCGCGCTCGCGGGCTATGCGCCGCGGAAAGCGCGTACCCACCCCTATTGGTCAAGCGCACCGTGTTCGATGCTGATCGACGAGGTCGAGGCGATCTGGGCGGCGATCGATCAGCGCGATGATTGGGCACCATTCCATGCGAAGATCGCCGCGATCCGCCAAATGGGCGAGGCATTGGCGGGATAACGTCGCGTCAGGGAAGTGGATTCACCCTTAATTCTGGGGCAAGACTCTCCGATGACGAGCAATCTCCTATCCTACGAACCCGCAACCGGTGCCTTGCTGTGGGAGGGTGCCATCGGCGACGCCGACGTCGAGGTCGCCGCCGCGCGGGCAAGCTGGGCATCGTGGGCGGCGCAACCGCTGACCAACCGGATCGAGACGCTCCGCCGGTTCGCCAATGTCGTCCGCGCGCGGGCCGAGCCGTTTGCCGACCTGATCGCGCGCGAGACCGGCAAGCCATTGTGGGAAGCGCGCACCGAGGTCGAGACGGTGATCGCCAAGGTCGACATTTCAGTCAGTGCCTATGCCGACCGGACTCCGCAGCGGCGGCTCGATTCGCAGATGGCCGGACGGATGGCGCTGCGTCACAAGCCGCACGGCGTGCTGGCCGTCCTCGGGCCGTACAACTTCCCGGCGCATCTGCCCAACGGCCACATCGTGCCCGCGCTGCTCGCAGGGAATGCGGTGGTGTTCAAACCGTCCGAGAAGACCCCGGCGACCGGCGCGTTCCTGGTCGACTGTCTGCGCGCGGGCGGCGTGCCCGAGGGGTGCATCCGGCTGCTGATCGGTGGCGCGGACGAAGGCAAGGCGCTGGCGGCGCATGACGGGATCGACGGGCTGCTGTTCACCGGCTCGGCACCGACCGGGATCGCCCTCAACCGTCAGTTCGCGACTCGCCCCGAGAAGATCCTCGCGCTCGAAATGGGGGGCAACAACCCGATCATCGTGTGGGAGTCGCCTGATCTCCATGCCGCGGCCGTGCTGATCGTCCAGTCCGCCTTCACCAGCGCGGGCCAGCGCTGCACCGCCGCGCGCCGGTTGATCGTCGACGAGAAGCAATACGATCCGCTGATGGACGAACTGACCAAGCTGGTCGGACGGATCATCGTCGATGAACCGCACGCCTCCCCTGCCCCGTTCATGGGACCGGTGATCGACAATCAGGCCGCTGACCTGCTGACCGAGAGTTTCCTCGAACTGATGATGCGCGGCGGTCGTGCAATTCGCCACCTCGAGCGTCCGGTCCCCGACCGTCCGTTCCTGCGCCCGGCGCTGATCGACACGACCGATCTCAACGACCGCCCGGACATCGAGCTGTTCGGGCCGATCCTGCAGGTGATTCGTAAGGCGAGCTTCGAGGATGCAATCGTCGAGGCGAACAACACGCGCTACGGCCTGTCGGCGTCGCTGCTGAGCCAGAACCCGAAGCTGTACGACCAGTTCTGGGCGAATGCCCGCGCCGGAATTGTCAACTGGAACAAGCCGACCAACGGCGCTTCGTCGGGCGCACCGTTCGGCGGGATCGGCTGGTCGGGCAATCATCGCCCGAGTGCTTATTATGCCGCCGATTATTGCGCCTATCCGGTCGTGTCCAACGAAGCGGAGCAGGCGCGCGCGAGCATCGGTGTGGGCTTGCGCGACGCCTGAACCGCGCTTGCCCGCATTCCGGGCCCAACAGGCCCGGAATGCGGGCAGAAATGCTATTTCAGCGCGGCCAGGTCCGCCTTGACCTTGACCAGCGCCGCATCGGTCAATGCGCCCTGCGACAACGGCTGGACTTGGGACAGCGACATGCTCTTGAACTGATCGTACATCGGGTGCGCGGTGATGTTGTCCAGGTCCGCGTCGAGCACCTGTTTCGCCGCGGGATCCGCGGCGATCGTCTCGATCGGCGTATCGAGCGTGAATTTCGCGGCCGGAGCGGGTGCGGGCGCAGTGGTGGTCGGGGTCGTAGGCGCGGTCGATTGGGCCGCCAGAGGTGCTGCCGATGACAGCATGACGGCAGCGAGGACGAAAGTTTTCATGACGGAGCCTCGTTGAGTGACGACGGCGCGAATCGCCGTGGCACGCTACCCTAGCTCCGACGTGTGACAAGGCAAACGCAGCGCGCCGGATCGACCGGCGCGGGCTTAGTTGAGGCGGCCCAACCCTGCGATTGTGCGGTCGACCAGCGCCTTGTCGGCGTCGGCACCGTGACGCTCGGCAATGATCGTCGATGCGGCGCGGGCGGCTGCATCGGCGGCCGAGGCGCGGACTTCGGCGATGGCACCGCGCTGTGCAGCGGCAATCTGGTCCTGCGCCATCGTCTGGCGACGTGCGACGAGCTCGGCCAGATCGGTTTCTGCCTTTGCCACCATCGCGGCGGCTTCGGCTTCGGCATGCTTGACGATCGCGGCGGCGTCGCCCGCGCTTGCCGCATCGCGTGCCTGCGCCGCCACGAGCAGCGCTTCGGCCTCGGCCCGCAACCGCGAGGCCTCGTCCAGTTGCGACCGGATCTTCTCGATCTGCCCGTCGAGCATACGGGCAACGAGGCCCGGTACGTTCTTCCAGAGCAGCAGCCCGATCACGACCAGCATCGACAGCGCGACCCAGCCGGCTGCGTTGATGCCGAACGCGGTTGGCTCGTGATGGAGTTCGGCGACGCCCGTCGATGCTACCGTTTGTACGGTGGAACCCTCAGCCATGCGCCAATTCCGTCTTCACACGCGCTTCGATCGTCGAACGGTCCACCGCCACGCCCGAAAGCTTGGCGACGATCGCTTCGACCGCATCGGTCGTTGCTGTTTCAATCTCGGCGAAGGCCTGCGTCTTGGACGCTGCGACCTGCGCGGTTGCGGCGGCAAGCTGTGCCTGCATCGCCGCATCGCTTGCCTTGAGCTTGGCTTCGGTATTCGCGGTTGCGCGATCCTTGGCCTCGCCCAGCGCCAGGGCAGCCTTCGACCGGGCGTTTTCAAGCCCGGTCTGATAGGCTGCCTCGACGGCGTGCGCTTGCGCGCGCGCAGCCTCTGCCGCGGCGATGTCACCGTCGATCCGGCCGTTACGATCGTCGATCGTCGCCTCGATCTTGGGGACCATCGCCTTGCCGATCCCGAAATAGATCAGCGCGAATACGATCGCCAGCCAGAAGAGCTGGGAGGCGTAGATCTCACCGATCTGGGAAAGCTGCGGCATGGGCTGCGCTCGCTCTTACTTAGCGGACGACGAAGAGGATGAGGATCGCGACGACGAACGCGATCAGGCCGAGCAGCTCCGATGCTGCGAAGCCGATGAACAGGCGGCCCTGCTGGCCGTCTGCTGCGCCCGGGTTACGCAGTGCGCCCTCGAGGAACGAACCGAACACGTTGCCGACGCCGAGTGCCGCGAGACCGACACCGATCGCTGCCAGGCCGGCACCGATGTACATTGCACCAAGATCAGTCATGTTAAGCTCCTTAGAATACAGTCAGATGGGTGTTGAAAACGATTAGTGCAGATGCACCGCGTCGTGCAGGTACAGCGACGTGAGCAGTGCAAAGACGTAAGCCTGGATCGCGCAGACCAGCAGCTCGAGCGCGCTGACGCCGACGATCATGATGAAGCTGAGCACGCTGACGATCGGGCCGAGCGCGCCGCCGGCGTTGATCCCCTGCACCACGAAGCTGCCGAACACCTCGAGCAGGATGTGCCCGGCGGTCATCGCGACGAACAGTCGCAGCGCGAGGCTGAACGGGCGGACCATGAACGACACGAACTCGACCGGGATGATGACGGGCATCAGCCAGCCGGGCGCACCGTGCGGCACGAACAGCGAGAAGAACTTGAGGCCATGCTTGGCGAAGCCGACGACCAGCACGATCGCAAACGACAGGAACGCCAGGATCGCGGTGACCGTGATGTGGCTCGTCACCGCGAAGGTGTGCAGCCCGGGCAGGATCGCAAGCGGCATAACGCCGATCAGGTTGGCGAACAGGATGAAGAAGAACAGCGAGAAGATGTAGGGGGCGAACTTCTTGCCGCCCGAACCGATGTTCACGCTGACCATCGAATCGATGAAGCTCACCGCGTTCTCGGCCATCACCTGCCAGCGGCCGGGGATGAGCTGGCGCTTGAGACCGCCCGCCATGAATACCGCCAGCAGCACGAACACGACGACCATGAACAGCGCCGAGTTGGTGAAGGAGACGTCGTAACCGAACAGCTCGATATGGCGGCCCAGGACGGGCTCCACCATGAACTGTTCCATCGGATCGATTTTGCCGGCGCTCACTCCGCGCGCTCCTTCGAAATCTTCATGATGTTCATGAACGCTCCAACGACGGCCAGCGCCAGCACGATGAGCAGAGCCCACGGGCTGGTACCGAGCCACGAATCAAGCGCCCAGCCAAGAATTCCACCACCAAGCAACGCACCAAGCAATAGCGCGAGAACCCGGGTTCCCTGGCCATAGCCCTTTGCCTGCGGCACCACGCCCTGGCCACGCGCCTGCGATGCCGCACGTGCCGAAGCAATGCGGGCGTCGAGGTCGTCGGTCGGGCGTTGATCGGCCAAGGGGCGCGTGTCCTGATAAGAAAACGCCGCCGTGCCGTCATGGCACCGCGACGATATGTGCGGGAAACAGGGGCAACCCCCGTGTGACGGATCGTTTAAGAAGCAGACCGGGGGGTGTCAACCATTGGTCGCCGTCCGGACCTACCAGCGGCACGCCAATATTGGAGACATAGACGCGCGCGTTGCTTCGTCGCAAGCGTAACGATAGGTCTGAGGACGATGAGCGCGCCAGCCCCTTCCCTTCCGGACCAAGCGGGGCACCGTGCGCGGTTGCGTCAGCGGCTGTTCCTCCAGGGCGAGGAAGCCCTGCTCGATCACGAACTGGTCGAGTATCTCCTCGCGCTCGCGATACCGCGCCGGGACACCAAGCCGTTGGCCAAAGCGCTGCTCGCCGAATTCGGCGGGATCGGCGGCGTTTTCGGGGCCGAGCCCGAGGCCCTGATGCGGGTTGCCGGAATGGGCGATACGTCGGCGGCCGCGATCAAGATCGTGCAGGCCGCCGCGCTCCGCCTGCTGCGGGTCGAGGCGAGCACGCGCCCGGTCCTCGCGAGCTGGCAGGCGCTGCTCGACTATCTCCATGCCGACATGGCGCACCGCACCAACGAGCGCGTCCGAGTGCTGCATCTCAATGCGCGCAACATGCTGGTCCGCGACGAAGTGATGAGCGACGGATCGATCGACGAAGCCGCGCTCTATGTTCGCGAGGTGATCCGGCGGGCGATCGACCTGGGGTCTGCGGCGATCATCCTGGTGCATAATCATCCGAGCGGTGACCCCGCGCCGAGCCGTGCGGACATCGACATAACGCGGCGCGTTGCCGAGGCGGGCAAACGGTTGGGGATCGCCTTGCATGATCATATTATCATCGCTGGGTCGGGACATTCGAGCCTGCGCGCTATGGGGCTGCTGTAGGGCGGTGGCTGCGGAAGGTTAGGGGGAGTCGCCTCCCGGCGCCGGCGGCCGCCCGGTGGGGCGAGACCTTCGCAAAGGGCTTGGCACGGCCGTCTGCTGCGCCACCCCACACCCCAACCGCTGCCGTCATGCTGAACTCGTTTCAGCATCCACCGTGCAACAAGGATGGTCCGGACTCGCGGTGGGCTGGATCCTGAAACGAGTTCAGGATGACGGACGGTTTCGCAGAACTCATCCGAACGTATCAAACCTGCCCTTATTCGTACCATGCCGTACCGGACAGCTGGCCTTTCAATTAGATACCCCCTTGCACACGAACAACCATCCGCTATTCCGGATATATGGAATCAGCTCTCGCCATCGCAGCGCTCAGCGCGCTCGCCCAGGGAACGCGCCTCGATACGTTCCGTCTGCTCGTCCGGCACGTCCCCGAGGGCCTTCCCGCCGGCGAAGTCGCCCGGCAACTCGGTGTCCCGCAAAACACCATGTCCGCGCATCTGGCGATCCTGACGCGATCCGGCCTCGTGCGATTCGAGCGCCAGGGCCGGACGATCTTCTACCGCGCGGACCTCGATTCGGTCCGGGGGCTGATGCTGTTCCTCGTGCAGGATTGCTGTGCTGGCAATGCCGATCTGTGCACGCCGCTGATCGAGGCGCTCACCCCCTGCTGCTGAAAGGTCACGCCATGTCCGTCGATATCATCGTCTATCACAACCCCGCCTGCGGGACGTCGCGCAACACGATCGGGTTGATTCGCAACGCCGGGATCGAGCCGCATGTCGTCGAATATCTCAAGACACCCCCGTCGCGCGACCTGCTCGTCGATCTCGTTCGCCGTGCCGGGATCACGCCGCGCGCGCTGTTGCGCGAGAAGGGCACGCCCTATGCCGAGCTAGGTCTGGCCGACGAAACGCTGTCGGACGACGCCCTGTTCGACGCGATGGTCGCACACCCGATCCTGATCAACCGCCCGCTGGTCGTCTCGCCAATGGGTGTCAAACTGTGTCGTCCGTCGGAAGCGGTGCTCGATCTGCTCCCAACCGCGCAACAAGATGCGTTTGCCAAGGAAGACGGCGAACAGGTGATTGACGCCGCTGGTCAGCGCGTCGCCTGATGCCGTTACGCCCCCTGCCCGACCCGACGCATTTGCCCGCGCTCGACCGCCGCTATGCCATCGCGCGCCCGGCCTCAGGGTTGGGCGCGGGCGACCCGCCGCCGCGGATCCTGCTGCTGTACGGGTCTTTGCGCGAACGGTCGTTCTCGCGGCTCTGTGTCGAGGAAGCCGCGCGGCTGCTGCAATTCTTCGGGTGCGAGACACGGATTTTCGATCCCTCGACCTTGCCGCTGCCCGATCAGGTGGCGGGCGACGATCACCCGGCAGTCCATGAACTGCGCGAGCATTCGCTGTGGTCCGAGGGACAGGTGTGGTGCAGCCCCGAGCGGCACGGCCAGATCACCGGGATCATGAAGCTGCAGATCGATCACCTCCCGCTCGCGATGGGTGGAATGCGCCCGACCCAGGGGCGGACGCTTGCGGTGATGCAGGTCTCGGCGGGGTCACAATCGTTCAACAGCGTCAACACGCTGCGCATTCTCGGCCGCTGGATGCGGATGGTGACGATCCCCAACCAGTCGAGCGTCGCCAAGGCCTTCGCCGAATTCGACGAGGCCGGGCGGATGAAACCGTCGAGCTATTACGACCGGATCGTCGACGTGATGGAAGAGCTGGTGCGCTTCACGGTGCTGCTGCGCCCGCATGGCGCGCAACTGGTCGAGCGCTATTCGGAGCGGAAGGAAGCGGGGCGCGTGATCGACCCCGCGACGGATCTGGCAAGCATCGCCGGGGGCTGAGCGATGCGCTGGAAGCCTGGAAGTTGGTGATCGCATGCCCCCGTTCGCCCTGAGCGAAGTCGAAGGGCCAGCTCGACCGGGGCAAAGCAGTGCTTCGATTGCGCTCAGCACGAACGGGGAATGGAAGAAATGGTCGGAAAGGTAGCCAACCCCTCCTCACCGTTCGCCCTGCGCGCAATCGAAGGGCCTACTCGACCGGGGCAAAGCGGTGCTTCGACTTCGCTCAGCACGAACGGGGAATGGAAGAATTTGCTGGAAAGGTAGCGCCCCCCTCCTCCCGTTAGCCCTGAGCGCAGTCGAAGGGCATGCTCAACCGGGGAAACGCAGTGCTTCGACTTCGCTCAGCACGAACGGGGAATGGGAAAAATGGTCGGAAAGGTAGCCCACCCCTCCCTCACCGTTCGCCCTGAGCGCAGTCGAAGGGCATGCTCAACCGGGGCGAGGCAGGGCTTCGACTGCGCTCAGCACGAACGGGGGGCGGGGCGCGGAAATAGTGACACAATGGCGCGCGCTGATGGCGCGGTCCCGCCCCTCATCGCCGCGCCGTGCGCAGGCGACGAGGAAGCGGCACGGGATTGATCAGCCAGCGGCCGACAGGAAGGTGGTCAGTTCGCCCTTGGACACCTTCTTGTTCTTGTCCGCGTCCGCCTGCGCGAACGCCGTCGCGACCCAGGTCTTGGTCGCAGGCGCGGTTGCCTTGGTCGAAGGGTCGCTCGCGGTCTTGAGCGCGACCATCCAGGCACTGAACTCGGTGGCGCTCAGCGAACCGTCGCTGTTCTTGTCATAGGTCGGAAATTCGGTGCCGACGACATCAGCGATCTGCGCACCCGTCGCGGGTTGCGCTTCGGCGGCCTGCGCCGGTGCCGATTCGGTGCCAGCCGGTGGCTGCGCCATAGGTGTCGCCTGGCTGGGGTCAGCATTGGTCGCACCTTGCTGCGTATCGGCAGGAACAGCGGCAGACGGTTGCGTGACTTGGGCCAGTGCCGGTGCAGACACGACCAGTGCGCTGGCAATAATGATCGACTTCAACATTACACGTCTCCTTGACTTGGATCGCACGGGTTTGCGGCCCAGCGATGCCAATACCGCCTTATGCTGCACCACGCCGCCCATTGCTATGGCTGGAGCCCCTTGCGCCCACATTTGAAGCCTCGCCCCGTCCCTGCTAACGCCCCGCTCACCCGGTTGCGTGCCGAATCCACGATGGGCCGATCCGGCCCCTTGTCCGGTGCACGACCCCACTCGCTGCGTTTTGATGAAGGATTGCCGATGGTCCCCCGCTACTCCCGCCCCGCGATGACCGCGATCTGGACGCCCGAGGCGCGTTTCCGCATCTGGTTCGAGATCGAAGCGCATGCAACCGAGGCGCTGGCCGACCTCGGCGTCGTCCCGCGCAAGGCAGCGGACGCGCTTTGGGCGTGGTGGGCGACCAAGCCCGCAATCGACGTTGCCGCGATCGACGCGATCGAGGCGGTCACCAAGCATGACGTGATCGCCTTCCTTACCTGGGTGGCGGAGCAGGTCGGCGATGAAGCGCGCTTCATGCACCAGGGGATGACCTCGTCCGACGTGCTCGACACCTGCCTCGCGGTGCAGCTGGCGCAGGCGGCGGATTTGCTGATCGCGGATATCGACGCGCTGCTCGCGGCGCTGTCGGTCCGCGCGCATGAGCACAAGATGACCCCGACGATCGGGCGGAGCCACGGAATCCACGCCGAACCGGTGACGTTCGGTCTAAAACTGGCGCAGGCTTATGCTGAATTTGCGCGAAACCGGGAGCGTTTGGTGGCTGCGCGTGCTGATATTGCAACCTGTGCGATCTCGGGCGCGGTCGGGACCTTCGCCAATATCGACCCGCGCGTCGAGGAACACGTCGCCGCCAAGCTCGGTCTGACCGTCGAGCCGGTCTCCACTCAGGTCATCCCGCGTGACCGCCATGCGATGTTCTTCGCGACCCTGGGCGTAATCGCCTCGTCGATCGAACGACTCGCGACCGAAGTGCGCCATCTCCAGCGCACCGAAGTGCTGGAAGCGGAAGAGTATTTCTCGCCCGGCCAGAAGGGCTCGTCGGCGATGCCGCACAAGCGCAACCCGGTGCTGACCGAGAACCTCACCGGTCTCGCGCGGATGGTGCGCGGCTATGTCACGCCTGCGCTCGAGAATGTCGCGCTGTGGCATGAGCGCGACATCAGCCATTCGTCGGTCGAGCGCTATATCGGCCCCGACGCGACGATCACGCTCGACTTCGCGCTCGGGCGGATGACCGGGGTGATCGAGAAGCTGCTCGTCTATCCGGTGCGGATGGAGAAGAATCTCAACAAGATGGGCGGCCTCGTCCATTCGCAGCGCGTGCTGCTCGCGCTGACGCAAGCCGGGGTGAGCCGCGAGGATTCGTATCGCCTCGTCCAACGCAACGCGATGAAGGTGTGGGAATCGGATGGCGAATTGTCGCTGCTCGAACTGCTGAAGGCCGATCCCGAAGTGACCGCCGCGCTGTCGGTCGCGGAGATCGAGGACAAGTTCGATCTCGGCTATCATCTGAAGCACGTCGACACGATCTTCGCGCGGGTGTTCGGGGCGCAGGGTTAACCGTTCGTCTACACCAGAGCACGTTTCAACGTGCAAATGCTGCACGTGCGAATGCGCGTAATAATATTGCTGAGTTAAGCAACAATCTCCAAATGTCTCCGTGCCGGGATGATCCGGCACGGAGACTCTCAAATGCGTATCCTGCAGAACCTGGCCAGCGGCCTTATTGCCGTGGCCGGCGTCGCGCTGGTGGCGGAAGTCCTGATCTTCTGACCACCCGACCGCTCGACCGCCCCTTGTGACAAGGGGCGGGAGAAGCGCTTTTTGGCTTCCTGACTTTTTCGCGCGGGCCTGTTCCCCGCCATCTCCTACCCCGGCGAAGGCCGGGGCCCAGTCGAGATGGCCGAGGTAACGTAGCGCAGCGCTTAAGGCTCTTATGTGTCACTACTGGGCCCCGGCCTTCGCCGGGGAAGTAGCAGATAGGGGGGAAGCGCTTCCTTACGCCCGTTCACGCCACCCCCTTCAGCATTACACCCAGGCGCTCTTCACCTTCTTGAAGAACCCGGTCGTCTGCGGGCATTCCTTGCCCGTCTCCGTCGCGCGGAATTCCTCGAGCAACTCGCGCTGGCGCGACGTCAGACTCGTCGGCGTCTCGACCTCGACGCGAATCACCAGATCACCGCGCCCGCGCCCCTGCAACACCGGCATACCCGCGCCACGCTGGCGCAACTCGCGCCCGCTTTGCGTCCCCGCCGGGATCTTGATCGTGTGATCGACCCCATCCGGCCCCGGAATCGTGACCTCGCCCCCGAGCGCCGCGGTCGTGAAGCTGATCGGCGTGCGCGCGAACAGCGTGGTGCCCTCGCGCTCGAACAGCGGATGCCGCGCGACGTGGAGGAAAATGTAGAGATCTCCCGACGGTGCGCCGCGCAGACCCGCCTCGCCCTCGCCGGTCAGGCGAACGCGCGTGCCCTCGTCGACCCCGGCCGGAATGTTGACGGTGCGCGTCTTGGTCTGGTCGATCCGACCTTCGCCATGGCATGCGCCACAAGGGTCCGCGATCGTCTGGCCAGCACCATGGCAGCTCGGGCAGGTCCGCTCGACCACGAAGAAGCCCTGCTGCGCGCGGACCTTACCGTGACCGTGGCACGTAGCGCAGGTCTTGGCGGACGTGCCGCGCGTCGCGCCGCTGCCGTCGCACACGTCGCACGGCGCGGACACGTCGATCGTGATGTCGGTCGACTTGCCGTGGAACGCGTCCTCGAGCGTGATTTCCATGTCGTAGCGCAAGTCCGCGCCACGTCGCGGTCCCTGAGCGCCACCGCCACCGCGCTGGCCGCCCATGAACTCGCCGAAGATGTTCTCGAAGATATCGGAGAAAGCGCCGAAGTCCTGCGCGCCACCGCCCCCGCGACCGCCGCCGCCACCGCCCTGCCGGAATGCCTCATGGCCGAAACGATCATAGGCCGCGCGCTTCTGCGGATCCTTGAGGCAATCATACGCCTCGCTGATCGCCTTGAAATGCGCCTCGGAATCCTTGCAACCGGGGTTGCGGTCCGGGTGATATTTCATCGCCAGCTTGCGATAGGACGTCTTGATCGTCCCGTCGTCGGCGGTGCGCTCGCATTCGAGCAGTTCGTAGAAATCGACTTCGGTGCTCATGTCAGGCCCTCAGACCGGGAGACGGTGGCGGGTGGAACAGCGACCGGATCAACCGCCCTGCCCATGCCCGCCACCGCCGCGCCCGGCGGCCCTCCCCCGCCAAGCGAGAGAGGGCGTTTGTGCTTATGCCTTGGTGTCGTCGACTTCGGAGAATTCCGCGTCGACCACGTCGTCCTTCGGTGCCGCTGCACCATCGGCGGCGGGCGAAGCGTCGGCCTGCGCCTGCTTCTCGTAGATCGCCTGTCCAAGCTTCATCGCAACCTGGCCGAGTGCTTCGGCCTTGGCCTTCATCGCTTCGGGATCGCCACCTTCGACCGCAGTCTTGGCTTCGGCGATCGCCGCTTCGATCTCGCCCTTGAGCGACGCGTCGACCTTGTCGGCATTGTCGGCAAGCTGGCGCTCGGTCGTGTGGATCAGGCTCTCGGCGTTGTTCTTCGCCTCGGCCGATGCACGGCGCTTCTTGTCGTCCTCGGCGAACTGCTCGGCGTCGCGAACCATCTGCTCGATGTCGCGATCCGACAGGCCACCCGATGCCTGGATGCGGATCTGCTGCTCCTTGCCGGTGCCCTTGTCCTTCGCCGACACGTTGACGAGGCCGTTGGCATCGATGTCGAACGTGACCTCGATCTGCGGCACGCCGCGCGGTGCGGGCGGGATGCCGACCAGGTCGAACTGGCCGAGGATCTTGTTGTCCGCCGCCATTTCGCGCTCGCCCTGGAAAACGCGGATGGTGACAGCGCCCTGGTTGTCGTCCGCGGTCGAATAGGTCTGCGACTTCTTAGTCGGGATCGTCGTGTTGCGATCGATCATCCGGGTGAACACGCCACCCAGCGTCTCGATGCCGAGCGACAGCGGGGTCACATCGAGCAGCAGCACGTCCTTGACGTCACCCTGCAGCACGCCCGCCTGGATCGCCGCACCCATCGCAACGACCTCATCGGGGTTGACGCCCGAATGCGGCTCCTTGCCGAAGAAGTCCTTCACGACCTGACGGACCTTGGGCATGCGCGTCATGCCGCCGACGAGGACGACTTCGCTGATGTCGGCCGACTTGACGCCCGCATCCGCCATCGCCTTCTTGCACGGCTCGAGCGTACGCTGGATCAGGTCCTCGACCAGACGCTCGAGATCCGAACGCGTGATCGCCTTGACGAGATGCTTCGGGCCGGTCGCGTCCGCGGTGATGAACGGCAGGTTGACTTCGGTCGTGGCTGCCGACGACAGCTCGATCTTCGCCTTTTCGGCCGCTTCCTTCAGACGCTGGAGCGCCAGCTTGTCCTTGGTGAGGTCGATGCCTTCGGCCTTCTTAAAGTCTTCCGACAGGAAGTTGAGCAGCTTGTTGTCGAAATCCTCACCGCCGAGGAAGGTATCGCCGTTGGTCGCCTTCACTTCGAACACGCCGTCGCCGATCTCGAGGATCGAGATGTCGAACGTACCGCCGCCGAGGTCATAGACCGCAATCGTCTTGTTGGTGTCCTTGTCGAGGCCATACGCAAGCGCAGCAGCCGTCGGCTCGTTGATGATGCGGAGCACTTCGAGACCGGCGATCTGCCCGGCGTCCTTGGTCGCCTGGCGCTGCGCGTCGTTGAAGTACGCGGGCACGGTGATGACCGCCTGCGTGACCGTCTCGCCGAGATAGGCTTCCGCGGTTTCCTTCATCTTTTGCAGCGTGAATGCCGAGATCTGCGAAGGCGAATATTCCTTGCCGCCAGCGCCGACCCATGCGTCGCCGTTGTTGCCGCGCACGATGTGGTACGGGACCAGCTCGGTGTCCTTCTTGGTGATCGGGTCGTCGAAACGACGGCCGATCAGGCGCTTCACCGCGAAGATCGTGTTCTCCGGGTTGGTCACTGCCTGGCGCTTGGCCGGCTGGCCGACCAGTCGCTCGCCATCCTTGGCGAATGCGACGATCGACGGCGTGGTACGCGCGCCTTCTGCGTTTTCGATGACCTTCGGCTTGCCGCCTTCCATGACGGATACGCAGCTGTTGGTCGTGCCGAGATCGATTCCGATTACTTTTGCCATTGGTCCTCTTGGGCCCCCGTCAGTCAAAAAATGGACGTTCAGCCGTGCCCTCGAACTGAGCGGCACGACCCGTTACTCCAGCGATATAGGGGGGCTTTTGCTTGTCGCAAGATTTTCGCACGCCTAGAGACGCCTTTGGGTTCCCAATGCGGGAGATAAGATTTGAACGTGCGGTTTTTTGCGGTTTTGGCGTGCACTGCGGTTGCCGGCTGCCAGTCGCCGCCCGAACTCAAGGTCGATCACGGCTATGTCCGTCTGGGCACGATGCCCAGCCGCCCGTCCGCGGGCTATTTCACGATCCACGGCGGGCCGACCGCAACGACGCTGATCGCGGTCAACAGCCCGGTCGCGGTCAAGAGCGAGCTGCATGAATCGATGACCGCCGGGGGCATGGCGACGATGAAGCCGCTCGGCGACCTCAAGATCCCCGCTTTGTCCACGACCGAGTTCAAACCCGGCGGCAAGCATCTGATGCTGTTCGACATGAACCCCGGGATCAAGCCGGGCCGCCCGATCACGCTGACCTTCACCTTCTCCGACGGTCGGCGGATCAACGCGCTCGTTCCAACGATCGCGCCGGGCGCGTCTGCTCCCGTGTTCAAGGACTGAGACGACAGCGTGGCACGGGCACCGAAACGGACGTTGACCGACGGCGAAGTAACGCTCGCGCGCAGTGTGTTCGGCGATGCGATCGATTACGCAAAAGTGCGGCTGACGCAGCGCAAATGGGCGTTCTTCCAGCCGCGCGAGACCGTCATGGCCCCCACCGGATGCATCTGCTTCCATCCCAAGGGATCGCTCTACCACGATGATTTCGCGTGCGGAAATCTCGATGCGCAGGGGCTGCTGATCCATGAGCTGACGCACATCTGGCAGACTCAGCGCGGCATTTTCCTGCCGCTCGTGCGGCATCCGTTCTGCCGCTATGATTATGCGATCCGGCCCGGGTTGCCGCTCAAGCGTTACGGGATCGAGCAGCAGGCGGAAATCGTACGACATACCTTCGTGTTGCGCCACGGCGGGTTCATTCGCGGAGCGCTGCCGCTGGCGACCTATGAGAGCATCCTGCCGTTTCGGCCTGACTGACGCAGGGGCGACAGAGGAACCTGCCGGTTAAACAGCATCGCTTTCATCGGGCGCCAGCCGCAGCGACAGCGTCGCGACCGCCCCCTGCCCCGGCCCCGCACTGTCGAGCCGCAGCGTCCCCTGCATCGCCTGCATCGCGTTGGCGCACCAGTGCAGCCCAAGCCCCCCGACCTTGTGCTGCCGGGTGGAATAGCCACGCTGAAAGAGATTGGGCGCCGCGCCAGCCGCGAACCCCTCGCCATCGTCGCGGATCACGATCTGAGCCATGTCGCCGGTCTGTTCGATCGTGACCCGGATGCTGCCACTGCCGGTCCCGTGCGCCGCGATCGCGTCGGCGGCGTTGGCGAAGAGATTGCCGATCACCTGACTGAGGATGATCCGGCTCGCCAGCACTTGACAGGGTTGCGCGGGGAAACCGACCGCGATCGAAACGCTGCCTGAATAGCGCGCGATCGTCGCGTTACGCGCGATGATGTCGGTCACGTCGCACGGCGACATTTCGGGGCGTTCGTGAACAGCGCGCTGCTGCTGCCCGATGATTTCGAGCACCTGACCCATCGCCTCGCGCGCCACCAGCAGCGCACGATGACGATCGGTGCGATCCTGCACTTCCGCCGCGACCGCCGTCGCGACGAACGCCGCCAGTTTCTCCCGGCGCGCGGGCGCAACCGTATCGTTCGCCAGTTCCGCGACAGCGCGGTTGAGCAGCGCCAGATCGACCGGCGCGGTCTGCGTGCTTGCGCGGCTCAGAATCGTGCTGACCGGGGTGAGCGCATTGCGGACGTTGTGCAGCATCGCGGTGGCGCTCTCGCTTTTACCCAGCGCGAAATTCTGCGACTCAAGTTGCTGCCGCAAATCGTGCAACTGCCGCAACATCGCGTTGAAGCTGGTGGCAAGCGATCCGATCTCATCGGCAGACATCGGGCCAGGTAACAGCGCCAGCGTACCGGAACGCTGGACCGTCTTCATGTGACGCTCCACCCGCGCGAGCGGGCGAAGCACCTGCGTGGTGATCAGCCATCGCACTGCCAGCAACAGCAGCAGCAACAGGACGACCGATCCCGCGACCGCGAGCAGCAGCATCCGCTGACCGAGCACCGCGAATTCCCGCCGTACGGTGAACGCGGCACCCGCAACCGCTTGTCCGTCAGGTCCGCGGATCGGTACGACGATGTGCATGGCGGTGCGCGTCGCCTCGGTCGTCGCGCCATCTGCGGTACTGTCGAGATCGACCCGCGTCGGCAGGTGGGACGCTTCCGACAACAGGGTCGGCGAAAGACGGCGGGCTAGCAGGACGAAATGCGGCGGGGTGCGACTGTCCTTGCCCGAAATCCGCACGACCCCCACGGCCGCGACCGCCTTCCCCAGTCTCAGGTAGAAGTGCGCAGACCGGTTGAACCCCACGAGCCGGTCGAGCGGGAGCGGTCGTATCGCATCGGCAAAGGCCCGCTGTATTGCCCGCCCATCGCCGGATCGCCATTGGACGCTACCGTTTCCGTCAGGCGTCTCATTCTCTGCGCCGCCCAGCCAGGCGATCCCATCCACCTGTCGATCGTCGAAGATGTGCCGAGCCTGCGCGCGGTTCGGTGCGAATGCGGCATCTTCGGCGAAGTCACGCGCCTTGAGTTCGACCGTGCGCGCCACCGCCTCAAGCGCAGTCCGGGTGCGGTCCATTTCCACCTGGATCGACTTGCCCTCGAGCGACTTGAAACTGGGGATGATGACACTCGACAGAACCGCGATCAGGAAGACCGCCCCGATCAGCCCGACCCCGGTCAGGATGGCGACAAGTTTCGCCGCAAGCGCCCGCGAAGCCCGCGATGCCCGGGTGCGTCGTCGAATCCACCGGGCGAGGGCGGACCTCATGGTTGCGGTACGGTGCTGCCTCCGAACAGCAACTCGGGCTTCTCGGGCGGAAGCGGCGGGCCGTTGTCGACCATGTAGCGCGTGAGCGCGATCTGCCGTGCGAACACCTTGGAAACCGGACGGCTGAACAGGAACCCCTGCATGTGCGAGCAGCCCGCGACGCGAAGCGCCTGCAACTGCGCCTCGCTTTCCACGCCCTCGGCGACCACGCCCAGCCCCAGCGCACGCCCGAGATGGATGATCGACTGGACGATCGCCGCACTCTCGCGCTCGCGGCCCATGCCGTCGATGAAGCTGCGGTCGATCTTGAGGCAATCGAGCGCGAACTTGCGGATGTTGTAGAGGCTCGAATAGCCTGTCCCGAAATCGTCCAGCGCGATGCGGAAGCCCATCTGGCGCAACTTGTAGAGCGTGTCCGCTGCCCGGTCGGCATCGTCGAAGATCGCGGTTTCGGTGATTTCGATCTGGAACCGCGTCGGATCGACGCCAGCGCGCTGCACTTCCTCGATCAACCGTGCGACGAAATTGTGCCGCCGGAACTGGCGCGGCGAGAAGTTTACCGACACATACTGCGTCGGCCACTCGCAGAGCACCTTCAGCGATTCACGCACCACCCAGTCGCCGATTTCGTGGATCAGGTTGGATTCCTCTGCGATCGGCACGAACACTTCGGGCCCGATCGGTCCGTGCGCATCGGTCTCCCAGCGCAACAGCGCCTCGAACCCGACGATCTCCAATTGCTCCCGCTCCACGATCGGCTGGAATGCGAGCGACAGTTCGTTGCGCGCGATCGCGCCCGACAGTCCGGTTTCGATCGCACGACGCAAACGGATCGTCTCGTCCATCCCGTCGTCATAGACCCGGACGATCCCCCGACCGTCGCGCTTCGCATCGTGGAGCGCGAGGTCGGCCCGGCGCATGAGATCGACCGGATCGCGTGATTCGCCCGGCTCGGTTGCGATCAGGCCGATCGATGCGCCACCCTGCACGGAATGGCCCAGGACCTTGAACGTCGATGCGCACGCCTTTGCGATCCGGGCGCAATCCTGTTCGGCGGCATCGGTCCCGGCGGTGTCGAACAACAGCCCGAACTCGTCCCCGCCAAGCCGCGCGACCATTCCGCCCGACGGTATCGAGCGCTGCAACACCGCGCACATCGTGCGGATCAGTTCATCGCCGGCGAGATGCCCGAGCGTATCGTTGACCAGCTTGAACCGGTCGAGATCGACCATCGCGACGGCAAACTGCGCCCCCGACTTGGCACGGTCGCTCAGTGCGCGCCGGAACGCCAGACGGTTGGGCGCTTCGGTCAATGAATCGTGGTTGGCGAGATGCATCGCCCGGCTTTCGTTCGCCGCGAGTTCGTGGCCTTGCTCTTCGAGTTGCCGCACCTGCGCCGCCAGCGTCTCGCGCGCGGCAGTCAGTTCCCGGTCGCCTTCCCAGCGATGCCCGAGCGCGATCGCCATCTGCTGGACCTCTGCGACCTCGAACGGTTTGGCGATGTAGAAGATCTTGTCCGGAGGCCCGGCGACCCGCGCGATCTCGGTCGGTGTGAAGTCCGAATAGCCGGTAACGATGACGATGTGGATGTCCGGGTCGAGTGCACGGATGCGCTGCGCTGTGTCGCGGCCGTCGATTCCGGGCGGCATGCGCACATCGATGAACGCCACCGCAAAGCGCTTCTTGTCGCGCATCGCATCGGCAACCGCAGACACGCCTTCCGCCCCTTGCAGCGCGAAGGTCAGCTCGAACGCAGGTCCGTGTTCGACGGTATCGGGGGCCAAATCGTCCCCGAATAATTCCGCAGCCATTTCCCCAAGGGTGGCGGCCATACCACTGTCATCACAGGTAAAACTGCGTCGATAGCTTTCGTGCATGGCCGGTTCGTCATCGACGATCAGAATTCGCATCGGACACCATCTCACAAGACAAAAGGCGCGATGCACCTTTTGTTCCTGCTACGCAAACTGGGTTAACAATTTCTGAAGCTCGACCCCTTGCTCAGTGCCCGTACGCCCAGCTCGATCGCACCCAGCGGACCGGCCATGCCGCCAAGTTCCGCTGGAACAACAAAGGCTTCGAACGGCATCAGACCACGCGCATTGCCATATCCCGCCAGGCTCTCGGCGAGCTTGTGCTGGATCATCGCGAACAGATGCGGAACACCGACCATCACACCGCCACCCATCACAATGCGACGTGGTATCCCGGTCAGAACCAGCGTGTGGCACAGTTGCGCCAGCGCGTGCGCGACGCCGTCCCATACGGGATCACCGATCGCGATGTCCTGCGCAGGTGTTCCCGCGCGGGCGCGGATCGCGGTGCCCGACGCCAGACCTTCGAGGCAATCGCCGTGGAATGGGCATGACCCTTGCCAAGTGTCGCCGGAAAGCCGGACTGGACGGATATGCCCGAGCTCGGAATGCGTAAGCCCTGAAACCGGGGTCCCGCCAAGCACCAGGCCAACGCCGAGCCCGGTCCCGACCGTGACATAGGCATGATCCGCCACGGTGCGCGACGCGCCCCAGCGCCCCTCGCCGAGCGCCGCGCCCGCGACGTCGCTGTCGAACCCGGTCGGGACGCCGGCGACGCGCGCCAGTCGCTGCCCGACGTCGGTGTCCGACCAGCCGGGCTTGGGCGTCGCGGTGATAAAGCCGTGCCTGGGGTCGGCGGGATCGAGCGACACCGGACCGAAACTCGCAATGCCGAGCGCCTCATAACCCGACCAGCGCCCAAGCACGGCCTCGACCGCGTCCATCGTTTCCGCAGGCGTCGTGGTCGGGATCGTCACCGTGTCGCGGACATCGTCGGGTCCGCTGGCGAGAACGCAGATGACCTTGGTTCCGCCGAGTTCGATCCCGGCGACGAGGGGCGTGCTCATTCTACCGTCACCGACTTTGCAAGGTTGCGGGGCTGGTCGACATCGGTCCCCTTGATGACAGCCACGTGATAGGCGAGCAACTGTACCGGCACCGCATAGACCAGCGGGGCGATCAGCGGATGGACCTTGGGCATGGTGATCGTCGCGAGGCAATTGTCGCCCGCTGCCTGGATACCGTCGTAATCTGAAATCAGCACGACCTTGCCGCCGCGCGCCTGGACTTCCTGCATGTTGCTGACGGTCTTGTCGAACAGCGGGCCCGAGGGGGCGATGACGATCACCGGGACATTCTCGTCGATCAATGCGATCGGCCCATGCTTCATCTCGCCTGCGGCATACCCTTCGGCGTGGATGTAACTGATTTCCTTCAGTTTCAATGCGCCTTCCAGCGCCAGCGGGTAATCCGTCCCGCGGCCCAGATACAGCACGTCGCGCGCGACCGCGACGTGATGCGCCATCGCCTCGATTGCCTCGTCATAGGCGAGCGCACCGTTGAGCGCGGCGGGCGCTTCGGCGAGATGCTTGACGATCATCTTCTCCTCAGCGGGGCTGAGCTTGCCCTTGGCACGCGCGAGATTGGCGGCGAGTGCCGCGAGCACCGCGAGCTGGCACGTAAACGCCTTGGTCGAGGCGACGCCGATCTCGGGACCGGCATGGGTGGGCAGCAACAGGTCGGCTTCGCGCGCCATCGTGCTCGTCGGCACGTTGACGACGACCGCGATCGTCTGCCTCTCGGCCTTGGCATGGCGCAGCGCCGCGAGCGTATCCGCGGTCTCGCCCGACTGGCTGATGAACAGCGCAAGACCGCCCTCCTCCATCACCGGCGCGCGGTAGCGGAATTCGGACGCGACATCGAGATCGACCGGCACGCGGGCGAACTGTTCGAACCAATATTTGGCGACCATGCCCGCGTAGAAGCTCGTCCCGCACGCGACGATCGTGACGCGCTTGATCGTCGACAGGTCGAACTCGGGGATCGGGAGCGTCACGCGCTCCTCCATCCGCTGGAGGTACGACCGCAGCGTCTGCGCGACGACGATCGGTTGCTCGTAAATCTCCTTGAGCATGTAATGCTTGTGGTTGCCCTTGGACACCAGATCGCCGGTCACGCCGGAGATCGTGATCGGCCGCTCGACGGGCGTGTTGTCGCGGTCATAGACCTGCGCGCCGTCGCGCGTCAGCACGACCCAGTCGCCCTCGTCGAGATACGCGATCCGCTGCGTCAGCGGCGCGAGCGCGAGCGCATCCGAGCCGAGGTACATCTCGCCCTCGCCATGCCCGACGACCAGCGGCGAACCGAGCCGAGCACCGATCAGCAGATCGGGGTGTTGGCGGAACAGGATTGCTAGCGCGAACGCGCCGTGAAGCCGTGGCAGGATTTCGCGCACCGCCTCGATCGGGCCAAGCCCCGCCTCGACCTTCTCGCTGATCAGATGCGCAACGACTTCGGTATCGGTCTCGCTGGTGAAGGTGCGCCCGCGTGCGATGAGTTCGTCACGGAGCGGCTTGAAATTCTCGATGATGCCGTTGTGGACGACCGCGACTTCGCCAGTCGCGTGCGGGTGCGCGTTGTTGGTGGTCGGGCCGCCATGCGTCGCCCAGCGGGTGTGCGCGATCCCGGTCTTGCCGGGCAGCGGGTGCGCCGCAAGTTCATTGGCGAGGTTGACCAGCTTGCCCGACGCACGCCGCCGCTCGATCGCGCCGTCGAAATCGGTTGCGATCCCCGCGGAATCATAGCCGCGATATTCGAGCCGCTTGAGCCCGTCGAGCAGACGGTCCGCCACGTCTTCGGTGCTCAGGATGCCAACGATGCCACACATGTGCTTGTCTCGACCTTAGAGGGTGTAGGGGATGTGGATGCCCGGCATGTTGGCCGGAAAATCCCTGGTGTTCCGGGTCACTAGCACGCGACCATGAATTTGGGCTGATGCGAGGATGATGGCATCGGGCGAATTCAACCCGGCCCGGTGCCGACGCAGCGTCGCTGCGCGCAACGCCGTCTTGGGATCAATCTCATCGAGCTCGAAGCGCTCCATGAACGCCATCGCTTCACGGACGACTCGATCGTCGCCTTTCGACAGGACTTCGATCCACGCCATGCGACTGACCCACAGTCCTTCGCCCGTCTCGGCAATGCGCGCCAACTCTGTCTGCGCAGGCTGATGGGCAAGCAGGGCGTCGATCAGGATGTTCGCATCCAGACTATAGCCGCTCACGTGCCGGACGCTGGCTTGGCGGCGGCGGCACGCATCAGCGCGAGATAATGCTCGCGCTCGCCATCATCGTCGGGCGTGAAACAGTCCGGCGACTCGGCGCGCACTGCTTCGTAATCATCGTCCCACGGACGAGTCCATTCGGCGCGGCGGCGGCGCTCATACTCTTTCGGATCGACAATCATCCCGTGCCGCGCCCACAGGCCAAAACCCTGTTCGAGCCAATCCGCTGGCGGGGTGGCCTGGACGGTCTGAGACTTATACCGGGACACCGCCTCTCGGAGAATGGAGGCGCGAGACTTGCCTTCCTCAACGGCGCGCTGATCGAGCCATCGAATATCGTCGTCAGGCAGATCGGCGAGAATACGCGTCATCCGAAATTGATATCACCAGGCGATATCATGTCAAGACCTCGCCTTCCGCGCCGCCATCGTAGCGCGGAACCGCTTGCCCCAGCCGGGTCGTGCTTCCTGCCGCGCGCGTGCCAGCCCAAGCGCATCGGCCTCGACATCGGCGGTGATGACCGACCCTGCCCCGACCGTAGCGCCCGCGCCGATCATGACTGGCGCGACCAGCGCGGAGTTGGATCCGATGAACGCGCCCGCGCCGATCACCGTCTTGTATTTGAAGAAGCCGTCGTAATTGCAGGTGATCGTGCCCGCGCCGATGTTCGCGCCCTCGCCTACTTCGGCATCGCCCAGATAGGTCAGGTGGCTCGCCTTCGCGCCCGCGCCGAGCACCGCCTTCTTCATCTCGACAAAATTGCCGATCTTGGACGCTTCGCCCATTACCGCGCCGGGGCGCAATCGCGCGAACGGGCCGACCTCGGCCTTCGCGCCGATCCGTGCGCCCTCGATATGGCTGAAGGCATGGATCACTACCCCGTCGGCAATGGTGACACCCGGACCGAAGAAAACGTTGGGTTCGATCACCACGTCGCGACCGATCTGCGTGTCATGCGCGAACCATACCGTCTCGGGCGCAATCAGCGTCGCGCCCTCGGCCATCGCGCGCACGCGGCGCTGCACCTGCCAGTCCGCCTCGACCGCGGCGAGTTCGGCGCGGCTGTTGACGCCCGCGACTTCGCCCGCGCTGGTCTCGATCACCGCGGACCGGCGGCCATCGGCGGCGGCGAGCATGACGATATCGGGAAGATAATATTCCCCCGCAGCATTGTCGTTCCCGACGCGTGCGAGCAGCGCGAACAAATCTTCGCTGCGCACGGCCATCAGCCCCGAATTGCACAGGTCGACCGCGCGTTCGGCGTCGGTCGCGTCCTTATATTCGACCATCTTCTCGATCACGCCGTCATGCGCGATGATGCGGCCATAGGCCCCGGCATCGCTGGGGCGGAAGCCGAGCACGACGATTGCTGGCGCATCCGGCGCGGCAAGCCGGTCGAGCATGGCGCGCATCGTCGCGGTCGAGACGAGCGGCACGTCGCCGTACAGGATCAGCACGTCGCCGTCGAAGCCGGCAAGTGCCGCCTCGGCCTGCGCCACCGCATGCCCCGTACCGAGTTGCTCGGCCTGCAGCGCGGTGGCGATGCCGAGCGGGGCGACCGCCGCCTCGACCTGCTCCCGCCCGGCCCCCGTCACCACCACGGTCCGCGCGGGATCGAGCGCGGCGATGCTGCCGACCAGATGGAGCAGCATCGACCGCCCCGCGATCGGATGGAGGACCTTGTGCAGGTCGCTTTTCATGCGGGTGCCCTTGCCAGCGGCAAGGACGATTGCGGCAACGGGTCGGTTCATCCCCAAAGCACTGCCACGACCGTCTTGCCAATTCCATAGCAACCCTGCCAGTCATGCCGTCATGACGAAGAATTCATTCGATATCGTGGGGTTCGACCTCGATGGGACGCTGGTCGACAGCAGCGGCGATCTGACCGCGGCGGTGAACGATACGCTCGCGTCGGTGGGCCGTGCCCCGCTGACGATCGCGCAGGTCAAGACGATGGTCGGCGGCGGCGCGAAACACATGCTGACCCAGGGGCTGGACGCGACCGGCGGGATCGAGGCCGATGCGTTCCGCGCGCTCTACAAGCGGATGCTCGCTTATTATGGCGATCACCTCTCGGTGCATACACGCCCCTTCCCCGGTGCGGTTGCGGCACTCGACGCGCTGGCGGAACGCGGCGTACGCGTCGCGGTGTGCACCAACAAGTTCGACTCCTTCGCGACCCGGCTACTGACCGACCTGGGTCTGATCGACCGGTTTGCCTGCATCATCGGGGGCGACACGCTCGGCCCCGGCCTGTCCAAACCCGACCGCGCGCCGATCGACGAGATGATCCGGCGCTCGGGCGGCGGTCGCGCCGCGTTCGTCGGCGATTCGATCTATGACATCATGGCGGCCCGCAATGCGGGGATTCCGGGCATCGCGGTCAGCTTCGGCTTCCTGCTCGAGCCGGTCGAGCAAATGGGTGCGGATGCGGTGATCGATTCGTTCGACGACCTGATCCCGACGCTGGATCGCCTGGCAGCCTGACGCCGGGGCCGCGCCGCGCTGGCGCAGCCCGGGCCACAAAAGCCATGCCAGCAGGCCCTGTGGCTTCCCCCAGCTGGTACAGCCGCACGCTGCACTGTTCGCTTCCGCCTGCCTGCAACACTCGCTAAGGCACTCCGATGCTGCAAGGGTTCGGGACACGCACGGTTACCGCCATCGGGCTCGTCGTGATCGCGGCGGTCGCGGTATTCCTGCTCGAATGGAATCTCCAGGCGGCGATCATCGCGCTCGTTGGCGGTATCGCCGCCGCGCTGGTCGCGACCGGGACCGGCGACCAGCCGATCGAATCCCCGCGCCCACCCGAAGTCGTGCCGCAAGCCCCCGTGCCGCACCTGCAGGAAGTGATCGAGGCGGTCCTCGGCCCCGTGCTGATCGTCGCCGAAGGATTGGTGACCCATGCCAATGCCGCGGCAACCGGGTTGCTCGGCAATCATATCGTCGGGGAAGACGTGCGCGTCGCGATCCGTCATCCGGGCGCCGCCGAACGGCTCGCGAGCCCGCTGGCAACTACGCCGCAGGGGCCGACCAACCTTGTCGGCCTCGGCGCGCGCGACCAGCATTGGGAGATGCACGTTACCCCCGCCACGAACGGCCAGCGGATCGTACATCTGATCGACCGGACCGGCAGTTATGCGGCAGAACGGATGCGGGTCGATTTTGTCGCCAACGCCAGCCACGAACTGCGCACGCCGCTGGCGTCGATCCTTGGCTACATTGAGACGCTCGGCGACGACAAGGCAGGCGAGGACGCGCAGGTCCGGGGCCGTTTCCTCAAGATCATGTTCGACGAAGCGCGCCGGATGCAGCGCCTGATCGAGGATCTGATTTCGCTCAGCCGGATCGAGGCGGAGAAATACCGCCTGCCCGATCGCGCGGTCGATCTCGCCGAGTTGATCGAGGAAGTGCGATCCGAACTGCTCGACGCGCAAGCCAGACGCAGCGCGGACATCGTCGCGGATCTCGACCTCGGGGTGCCCGCGGTGGCGGGTGATCGCGCGCAGCTGAGCCAGATCCTCCACAATCTGATCGGCAACGCGATGAAATATGGCCGCGCCGGAACCCCGGTGACGGTCAAGCTGTGGAGCGACCGGCTTGGCATGGTGCGGATCAGCGTCGCCGACGAAGGCGAAGGCATCGCGCCCGAACACCTGCCGCGCCTGACCGAACGCTTCTACCGCGTCGATCCGGGGCGCAGCCGCGCGGCGGGCGGGACCGGACTGGGGCTGGCGATCGTCAAGCACATCGTCGAGCGGCACCGAGGCCGGTTCGACGTCGCCAGCACCGTCGGCACCGGCACGACCGTCACCGTCATGCTTCCACCGCATGCGAAGACCAGCCCGCCCTCCTCCGCAGCTGTGCGCTCTACGAACGGGCTTTCCGATGCTATTGTCATCAAACGGTAACGTGAACGTCACAGAGGCAGCGTGCGACGATGGTAAGCGGTTCAGGACACCAGCCTTCCGCCATGCGAATCGTTGACCGTAGGGAATCATGATGAACCGGAAGCACGGCAAGTTTGCGAAGGTCGGCGGCGTCATTCTGGCTGCCGTGGCGATCGGTTCGCTCGGCGCATGCCAGGATCAGGCGAATGGCGGCGGTGCCGGATCGCGCGATCACATCACCGTGGTCGGGTCGTCCACCGTATTCCCATTCACCACGCTGGTGGCGGAACGGCTCGTCAACGGCACGCCCGGCATGAAGGCCCCCGCGATCGAGGCAACCGGGACCGGCGGGGGGATGAAGCTGTTCTGCGCCGGCGTCGGCGCGGCCTACCCTGACATCGAGGACGCCTCGCGCCGGATCAAGGCGAGCGAGTATAAGACGTGTGTCGGTAACGGCGTCTCGAAAATCATCGAAGTCCAGATCGGCCTCGACGGCATCGCCTTTGCAGAAGCCAAGACCGGCCCGAAATTACAGCTGACCGCAGTCGACCTGTACAGCGCGCTCGCGGCCGCACCGAAGGGGCGCCCCAATACCGCCAAGACGTGGAAGGACGTGAATGCGGCGCTGCCCGCGATCCCGATCCAGGTCTATGGTCCTCCTTCGACCAGCGGCACGCGCGACGCATTTGCCGAACTGGTGCTGGCACGCGGGTGCGAGACGGTCCGTCCCGAGATGGCCGCGGTCAAGGAAAAGGATGCCGCCGCCTTCGCGAAGGGCTGCACCGCGATCCGCGAGGACGGCGCCTATATCGACGCGGGTGAGAACGACAATCTGATCGTCCAGAAGCTCCAGTCCAACCCCAATGCCATTGGCATCTTCGGCTATTCGTACCTCGAACGGAACACCGACAAGCTGAACGGCGTCCCGCTCAACGGGGTCGAGCCGACCTATGAGACGATCGCGCGCGGTGCCTATCCGGGGTCGCGGCCGCTCTACCTGTACGTCAAGGCGGCGCACCTGAGCGCGATCAAGGGGCTGCGCGAGTTCCTCGCCTTGTACGCAACATCGTGGGAGCCGGGCGGTCCGCTTGCGGCCAAAGGGTTGATCGCCGCGCCCGAAGACGTTCGCAAACGCAATGCCGAGATCGTAAAGAACGCTACGCTGCTTCTGCCGTCGCAACTCAAATGACCTGTCCTCCAGCCCAAGATCGAGCCTGACGCGTGTCCTTACTCGCCCTTTTCCTGGTTGTTGCCGGACTCGGCCTGATCGGCTGGCTGACCGCGCGGTTGCGTGCGGTCGCGTTCCGGCGCGGCAGCACCGCGCGGTTCAGTTCGCTGCCATCGCATTTCGGCGGCTATGTCGCCCTGTGGACGATCCTGCCCGCCACGCTATTCCTCGCGATCTGGGCGTGGACGTCCCCCGCGCTCGTAACCAACAGCGTGTTGCAGGACCCGATCGCGGCACAGTTGCCGCCCCCCGGGTTCGACCGCGCCGCAATCCTGTCCGAAGCGCGCAGCCTGGCGTCGGGCAACAGTTTCGGCGCGTTCAACCCGCTCGCCGAGAAGCTCGCACCCGCCTATGCGGTCGCGCAGGGACAGATTGACTGGATCGGCACCGCCGTTGCTCTGCTGCTCGTGGTGGCGACCGGCGGGTTTGCCTATACGCGGGTCCGCCCCGATTTCCGCGCACGGACACGGGTGGAGTTCTTCGTGATGGGCGGCCTGCTCGCCGCCTCGCTGATCGCGATCCTGACGACCGTCGGGATCGTCGCGTCATTGCTGTTCGAATCATGGCGCTTCTTCGAGATCGTCCCAATCACCGATTTCCTGTTCGGCACGCACTGGAGCCCGCAGGTGATCGACCCCGCCGATCCGGGCGCGACGCTCGGCGCGGTGCCGTTGTTCTGGGGGACGTTCCTGATCGGCGCGGTGATCGCGATGATCGTGGCGATCCCGTTCGGGCTGATGAGCGCGGTCTATCTGACGCAATATGCGACGCCGACCGCGCGCCGCTGGATGAAACCGATCCTCGAGATCCTCGCGGGCGTGCCGACGGTCGTCTACGGCTATTTCGCCGCGCTGACCGTGGCGCCGGCGGTGCGGGATCTGGCGGTGTCGATCGGCGTGACCTGGGCCAGTTCCGAGAGCGCGCTTGCTGCGGGGCTGGTGATGGGGGTGATGATCATCCCGTTCGTCTCCTCGATGGCAGACGATTCGCTCGCCGCGGTGCCGGGCTCGATGCGCGACGGCAGCCTTGCGATGGGCGCGACCTCGTCCGAGACGATCCGCCGCGTGTTGCTTCCCGCAGCACTTCCCGGCGTGGTCGGCGGCGTGTTGCTCGCGGTGTCGCGCGCGATCGGCGAGACGATGATCGTGGTCATGGCCGCATCGGGCGTCGCCACGCTGACGCTCAACCCGTTCGCCAGCGCGACCACCGTGACCAAGCAGATCGTCGACCTGCTGACCGGCGAAGCCGAGTTCGACAGCCCGAAGACGCTCGCCGCCTTCGCGCTGGGCCTCACGCTGTTCGTCATCACCCTGCTGCTCAACATCGTCGCGCTGACGGTCGTCAAACGGTATCGCGAAGCTTATGAGTGAAACCCTCGTTGCCCAGCTCCCGGTCGGTGCCGCCGAACCCGACGAGCGCGCGCCGACCGACTGGCGGACGCAATCGATGCAGCGCCGCATCCGTCAGCGCTATGCCGCGGAACGCCGGTTCCGGCTGCTCGGGCTCGCCGCGGTCGTGCTGTCCGCGGGGTTCCTCGCGGTGCTGCTCGTCACGATGGTCTACAATGGCGCGAGCGGCTTCGTGCAGACGCGGATCGCGCTGCCGGTCGATTTTGCCCGGGCGGGGCTGGTGCTCGATCCCGCGCGATTGCGCGGGCCGGGTGCGGATCTCGCGCTTGCCGCCGCGGGCGTGGAGGACGCCACCGACAACGCCGCCGTCGCGGCCTTCGGCAAGGACGGCGCGACGCTGCTGTCGGACGGCGCGTGGCTTTCGGTACGCGCGGCGATCAAGCTCGATCCTGCGATCATGAACGGGCGGAGCATCGTCTGGGTGCCCGCGTCCGAGGCGATCGACAGCGCTGCGAAACGCGCCGACAGCCCGGCAAACGAAGCGATCGTTGCACAGCTCAAGGCGCGCGGCGCGCTCTCGACCGGGTTCAACTGGCCGTTCCTGACCGCGTCCGATTCGAACGATTCGACCCGTGCGGGGATCTGGGGGGCATTCAAGGGCTCGCTGTTCACAATGGTCGTGACGCTGCTGATCGCCTTCCCGGTCGGCGTACTATCTGCGCTATATCTTGAGGAATATGCGCCGCGGAACCGCTGGACCGATCTGATCGAGGTTTCGATCAACAATCTGGCGGCGGTGCCCTCGATCATCTTCGGCTTGCTCGGCCTCGCGGTGTTCCTCGGTACCATGGGTCTTCCCCGCTCGGCCCCGATCGTCGGCGGGCTGACGCTAGCGCTAATGACGATGCCGGTGATCGTCATCGCCGGGCGCAACGCGATCAAGGGCGTGCCCCCGTCGATCCGCGATGCGGCCCTCGGGATCGGCGCGAGCCCGGTGCAGGTGGTGTTCCACCACGTGCTGCCGCTTGCGCTGCCGGGCATCCTGACCGGCACGATCATCGGCATGGCGCGCGCGCTGGGCGAGACCGCACCGTTGTTGATGATCGGGATGCGCGCGTTCATCTCCGCCCCCCCGGGCCGCATTTCCGACCCCTCGACCGTGCTGCCCGTGCAGATCTTCCTGTGGTCCGACCAGATCGACCGTGGCTTTGTCGAGAAGACGAGCGCGGCGATCATCGTCCTGCTGGTCTTCCTGCTCGCGATGAACGGCTTTGCGATCTACCTCCGAAACAAGTTCGAGACCCGCTGGTGAACATTCCCAACCAACCCAAGATCTCCGCAAAACGGGTCAGCGTCTATTATGGCGCGAAACGCGCGATCGACGACGTGTCGCTCGATTTCGACGAACGCTATGTGACCGCGCTGATCGGCCCGTCGGGCTGCGGCAAGTCGACCTTCCTGCGCACGCTCAACCGGATGAACGACACCGTCCCCAACGCGCGGGTCGAGGGTGACATCACGCTGGACGGTGAGGATATCTACGACCCGTCGATGGACGTGGTGCAGCTTCGCGCGCGCGTCGGCATGGTGTTCCAGAAGCCAAATCCCTTCCCCAAGTCGATCTTCGAGAATGTCGCCTACGGCCCGCGCATCCACGGGCTTGCCGCGAACAAGACGCAGATGGCCGAGATCGTCGAACAGTCGCTGCGCCGCGCGGGGTTGTGGGACGAGGTCAAGGACCGACTGAGCGACAGCGGCACCGCATTGTCGGGCGGGCAGCAGCAGCGTTTGTGCATTGCCCGCGCGATCGCGGTCGATCCCGAAGTGATCCTGATGGACGAACCGTGCTCCGCGCTCGATCCGATCGCCACCGCCAAGATCGAGGAACTGATCCACGAACTCAATGGGCGCTATGCAATCGTGATCGTGACGCACAACATGCAACAGGCCGCGCGCGTATCGCAGCGGACGGCATTCTTCCACCTGGGTACGGTCGTCGAATATGGCGCGACCTCGGACATCTTCACCAATCCGCGGCAGGAACGCACCAAGGATTACATCACCGGTCGGTACGGCTGAGACGGGACGGAATGGGCAGCATGGAACATACGGTCAAAGCCTTCGACGCCGACATCGGGCAGTTGCGCGGGCTTATCGCGCAGATGGGCGGGCTCGCCGAACAGGCGATCGGCGCCGCGATGGAAGCGTTGCGGCTCCACGACCTGGAGGGGGCGCGGCGCATCATCGACGGCGACAAGCGGATCGACGCGCTCGAGATGGAAGTCGAACAGTTGGCGGTTCGGATCATCGCGCTGCGTGCGCCGCTGGCGGACGATCTTCGCGAGGTCGTCGCGGCGCTCAAGATCGCGGGCGTGGTCGAGCGGATCGGCGATTACGCCAAGAACATCGCCAAGCGCGTCCCCGCGATCGAAAGCCACGGCGAGATCGAGCCGCTGTCGGTGCTGCCCGCCATGTCGGTGCTTGCGGTGCAGATGGTCCACGACGCGCTCGACGCCTTTGCGGCACGCGATGCGGCGGCGGCGGAGGAAGTCTGTGCGCGCGACCGGCAGGTCGACGATTTCTACAACAGCCTGTTCCGCGTGCTCGTCACGCACATGATGGAAAACCCCAAGACGATCGGTCAGGTCGCGCAACTGCTGTTCGTTGCGAAGAACCTGGAACGCGTCGGCGACCATGCCACCAACGTCGCCGAGATGGTCTATTTCTCGGCGACCGGCACGCACATGGCCGAACGCGATCGCGGACCGAATTCCTATTTAACGCCGACCGCTTGAAGGAATACACGCCATGGCGCGCGCGAAAATGTTGCTGGTTGAAGATGATGCGGCGCTGGCCGAACTGCTGATCTGGCATTTCAAGCGCGAGGACTTCGAGATTGCCCAAACGCCCGATGGCGAGGAGGCATTGTTGCTGGCGAAGGAGAACACGCCCGACATCGTCCTGCTCGACTGGATGGTCGAGGGGCTGTCGGGGATCGAAGTCTGCCGCCGCCTCCGCCGGATGCCCGAGACCGCGAACGTCCCGATCATCATGCTCACCGCACGCGGCGAGGAGGAGGACCGCGTTCGTGGGCTCGAGACCGGCGCGGACGATTATGTCACCAAGCCCTTCTCCCCGCGCGAACTGGTCGCTCGGGTCGGTGCGGTGCTGCGGCGCGTGCGCCCCGCGCTCGCAGGCGAACAGTTGACCTATTCCGACATCGAGATGGACACGGTCGGCCACAAGGTCCGTCGCTCGGGTGAGGTCATTCCGCTCGGGCCGACCGAATTCCGACTGCTCAAGCACTTCCTCGAACATCCCGGCTGGGTCTTCTCGCGCGAGCGGCTGCTGGATGCGGTGTGGGGGCATGACAGCGACATCGAAAGCCGCACCGTCGACGTGCATATCCGTCGCCTGCGCAAGGCGATCAATCGCGGCGATCGACCCGATATCATTCGCACGGTTCGGTCAGCAGGCTACGCACTCGATTCGGGAGCGTAAGAATTTTGGGAGCCATGACCGGACATGCGCGTTTGTCCGGTCGTGCAGTACGCAATGCTGCCATTGTTTGCAGGAGTCCCGATATGAAGTTCACGATGCTCGCAGCGCTTGCTGCCACGGTCGCCATGCCTGCCCTCGCGCAGACCACCCCGACCACCGCCGACACGTCGATGCAGCAGCCCGCCCCAGCGCAGCCCGCAGGCGCGCCCGGCATGCAGCAGGCTCCGGCAGACCCGGCCATGGCGCCCGCAGCACCAGCCGCTCCGGCAGCCGACCCCGCAATGGCACAGCCCGCCGCCCCCGCAGGCGGTCCGGCAATGGCACCCCAGGGTGGCCAGCCGCCAATGGCAGCCCCGGCCGCAGCAGCGCCGATGCCGGCAACCGCCGATTATCCGGCATGCTCGGCCTCGGTGAAGGATCAGTGCATCGACAAGCGCGGCACCGGTTCGCGCAAGGCGACGATGCGCCGCAAGCGTAAATAATCGTACCGGCGGCGCATCACGCGCCGCCACCGCGATCGACCAAGGCCGACGTAGGGGAAAGTCCCTGCGTCGGCTTTTTCGTGTGTTCGGTTTGGCGCAGATCGGGGCGGATCCGGGGGATTCCCGCCCTTGCGCGCTCTGCGCATTGGCCTAGGACGCGCTCCAGCGATATTAGAGGAGCCAGTATGACCATCCGTTTCGACGACAAGGTTGCGATTGTCACCGGTGCAGGCGGGGGCCTCGGCCGGGCCTATGCGCTCGAACTCGCAAAGCGCGGGGCGAAGGTCGTGGTCAACGATCTCGGCGGATCACGCGACGGCACCGGCCATAGCGATGCGGCGCTCAAGGTCGTCGAGGAAATCGAAGCCGCGGGTGGTACCGCGATGTCGAACGGCGGCAGCGTCACCGAATATGCGCAGATGGTCGAGATGGTCGCCAAGGCGAAGGAGGCCTGGGGCGGCGTTCATATCGTCATCAACAACGCAGGCGTGCTGCGCGACAAGAGCTTCGCCAAGATGGAGCCCACCGACTTCGAGTTCGTGGTCGACGTTCACCTCAACGGCTCGGCCAACGTCACCAAGGCGGTGTGGGAGACGATGCGCGCGCAGAATTATGGCCGCTTGTTGATGACCGCATCGTCGACCGGGCTGTTCGGCAATTTCGGGCAGGCGAATTACGGCGCGGCAAAGCTGGGTCTGGCCGGGCTGACCAAGACGCTCGCGATCGAGGGTGCCAAGAACAACATCAAGGTCAACACGATCGCCCCGACCGCGGGCACGCGGATGACCGAGGACCTGTTCCCCGCCGAAGCGTTCGCCGCCTTCGCGCCCGAGAAGGTCGCCCCTGCGGCGCTGTATCTCGTGTCGGAGGATGCGCCGACCAACATGATCGTCGGCGCTGGCGCGGGCGTGTTCCAGGCGTCCTATGTCACGCTGACGCAGGGCAAGTTGCTGACCGGGGACGATCTGTCGCCCGAAGGCATCGCGGCGCACTGGGCCGAGATTACCGATCGTACCGGCGAGCTGACGCCGCAGAGTGGCGCGGAGCAGGCGATGAGCATCCTGAAGAAGCTGCAGGGCGGCTGATTCGCCTTGGGGGTCGAAGCTTGCGTCCAGTGCAGGCTTCGACTTCGCTCAGCCCGAACGGAGTTTGGAGCGGGCGGCATCCCTCCCTCCGTTCGCCCTGAGCGAAGTCCAAGGGCCGACCCAACGCCCGCGTCAGTCCTCGACCACCTTCATCAACCGCCGCTCGACCGGGGCCAGCACCGGCCCCAGCTCATGCCCGCGCTTGAGCACGACGCCCTGTTCGTTGATCAGCGCCCACATCCCCTGCCGATTGCGCAAGGCAGGGCGTTTCTCGATCCGCACTTCGGGCCGCTCGGCCGCGCGCCGGAACGCCGCGAAGATCGCGACGTCGTGGCCGAACTCCATCGCATAATCGCGCCAGATCCCGGCCGCGACCATCCGCCCGTACAGGTCGAGGATGCGGTTGAGTTCGAGCCGTTCGAAACCGATTTGCTCAGGCTTGCCCCGTGTCGCGGGGAATGGCGTTACCGTCCCCATCAGGCGCGGTCGCGCACGTCCTGATGATCGGCCAGCAACGCATCGAGCCGCTTGCGCATCGTCTCCAGTTCACAACGGAGCAGTTCGACCTTCTGCGTTTGCGGGTCGAACACGTCGGAGCACGGTGTACCGTAGGCGAGGAATTGCGCGGGCTGCTTGCCACCCTCGACCATCGTCGCGCGGGCCGGGATGCCGACCATCGTCGCGCCCTGCGGCACGTCGCGCGTGACGACCGCATTCGCGCCGACACGCGCGCCCTGCCCGACCGTGATGGGTCCCAGCACCTGCGCGCCCGAACCGATGATGACGCCGTCGGACAAGGTCGGGTGCCGTTTGCCGGGGACGCCATTGTCGGGGTTGGTCCCGCCGAGCGTGACGCACTGATAGATCGTGACATTGTCCCCGATCTCGGCGGTCTCGCCGATCACGACGAAGCCGTGGTCGATAAAGAAATGCCGCCCGATCTTCGCACCCGGATGAATGTCGATCGCGGTCAGGAAACGGCTCATGTGGTTGACCGCCCGCGCCGGGAAAAACAGCCCCGCCCGGAACAGCCGGTGCGCGACGCGGTGATAGGCCAGCGCCCAGACACCGGGATAGGTCAGAATCTCCCACCGCGAGCGCGGTGACGGATCTCTCGCCTTGATCGAATCGAGATAGGCGAGCAGCCGTCCCATCATCTCAAAAATCCCCTTAATTCGGCTGGCTATTTAGGCCTTCGCGCGTGCGAATTAAAGGTCCGCGGAATGATGATCGACGGTGGCAATACCCGACCAAAGCTATAGGACATGGGAAACACCGTGATGTGGACGCGTCCAAGGACCTGAGAGTACACGCTTATGCCCGATTTCGCACAGATGGATTTCGCGACGGTGTTCTGGACGATGCTGCCGTTCATCGCGGTGGGATTTGCCGCGCAGATGGTCGACGGCGCGCTCGGCATGGCGTTCGGGGTTATCACCAATACCGCGCTGGTGGTGTTCCTGGGGCTGCCCCCACGCCTCGCGTCGGCGACGGTCCATGCGGTCGAGACCTTCACCACGGCCGCGTCGGGCGTGAGCCATATCCTGCACCGCAACGTCGACTGGAAGCTGTTCGTGCGGCTGGTCATCCCCGGGATGATCGGCGGGGTGCTCGGCGCCTATGTGCTGAGTTCGATCGATGCCGAAGTCGCGAAGCCGTTCGTGATGGTCTATCTCGCGTCGATCGGGCTGTACCTGCTGTACCGCGCGTGGCGCGGGCGAGTCGAACCGCGCGAGCCGCGGATCGTCGAGCCGCTCGGCCTGATCGGCGGGTTTCTCGATGCCGCTGGTGGTGGTGGCTGGGGGCCGGTGGTGACGTCGAACCTGCTTGTGCAGGGCGCACAACCGCGCAAGACGATCGGGACGGTCAACACGTCCGAATTCTTCCTGACCGCGACGATCTCGGCGACGTTCATCTTCACGATCGGGTTCGCGGCGTTCACCGTCCAGGCGATCGGGATTCTGATCGGCGGGGTGGCTGCGGCGCCGTTCGGCGCGGTGCTGGCGAAACGTGTCCCCGCGCGACCGTTGATGGGGCTGATCGGCGGCTTGCTGACCGCGACGAGCGCTTATTCGGTATGGGCGGCGCTGACCTGAGGGACCACCCCCGTCATTCCCGCGAAGGCGGAAATGACGGAGGAGGCGGAGAAGCGACCGCTTAGTTGATCGCGGCGTGAACCGTGGCAACCGCCTTCATCACCGCGCCGATGCGGACCGATGTCTGGATCGCTTCGGCGGTGGCGCCGGCCTTCTTCAGGATCTGCTCGTGCGAATCGATGCACATGCCGCAGCCGTTGATCGCGCTGACCGCGAGGCTGAACAGCTCGAAATCGACCTTGTCGATCCCCGGCTGGCCGATCACGTTCATCCGCAGCTTGGCGGGCATGTTCTGATATTCCGCATTCCCGGCAAGATGCGTGAAGCGATAATAAACGTTGTTCATCGCCATCACCGCCGCCGCTGCGCGCGATGCGTTGGCCGCCTCGGGGGTCAGCTTGCCCGCGACTTCGGCTTCGGCGGCATCGACCAGCGGCTTGTAACCGGTGGCATGCGCGCAGGCGAGGAACAGGCCGAACTTCTGCTGGTCGGGCAGATGCGCCTCATTAAGCAACGATCCGACGTTGAGGCGGATGTCCTTGGCGAAATCCGGGAGCGTCCCGGCGAAATCCTTGAGTGACATGGGGGGTCTTCTTTCTTGCTCCCCTCCCGTCTGCGGGAGGGGTCGGGGGAGGGCCGGGACATAGAAAAGGGGCGCCCGTTCCCGGCACGCCCCTCCCCTAGCCCCTCCCGCAAAGCGGGAGGGGGACTTCGCTTACGCTGCGAGCTGGAGGACGTCGTCGCCCTTGTTCCAGTTGCACGGGCAGAGCTCGTCGGTCTGCAGCGCGTCGAGCACGCGGAGCGTCTCGGCCGGGTTGCGGCCGACGTTCAGGCCGTTGACCTGGACTGCCTGGATGACGTTGTCCGGATCGACGATGAAGGTCGCACGGAACGCGACATGCTCGTTCTTGTCGAGAATGCCGAGCTGCGAAGCGAGCACGCCGCCGTTATCCGCGAGCCACGGGAAGTCCGCTGCCGCCAGATCCGGGTCCGACTTGCGCCATGCGAGGTGGACGTGCGCGGTGTCGGTCGATGCGCCGATGAGAACCGCGTCGCGATCCTCGAAGTCGCCCTTCAGGCCGGCATAGCCGACGATCTCGGTCGGGCAGACGAAGGTGAAATCCTTCGGCCAGTAGAACAGGACCTTCCACTTGCCGGGGAACGCATCCTGGCTGAGCGTCTCGCCTGCCGGAAGCGCGCTGGTGCCCTGCTGAACGGGAACGGTGAAGTCGGGGAGCTTGTCGCCGATGGTCAACATGATGGTGGCCTCCTGGTTGAATTGGGGCCTCTCACCAGCATCCTCAAAAGCGCCGCTTTGCCGCGTCGTCTCGTTGCCATCTTCATATAGGGCCTAGTTTAATCGATCCAAGTGGTTATTTATCCACCAGTGATCGATTGGAGCAATGAGTGGCCACCTACCTACCGACGTTGAAACAGCTGCAATATCTCGTGGCGTTGCAGGACCACGGGCATTTCGGACGCGCGGCGGAATCGTGTTTCGTGACGCAATCGACCCTGTCCGCGGGGCTTCGCGAGCTCGAAACGCTGATCGGCGTGACACTGGTCGAGCGCACGCGGCGAGTCGTTCGGTTCACCCCGCTCGGCGAACGGATCGCCGAAAAGGCGCGCCGGGTGCTGCGCGAAGCCGATGAGCTTGGCGACATGGCGCGCGCTGCCGGTCGGCCATTGTCGGGGGAGATGCGGATGAGCGTCATCCCGACGATCGCGCCGTTCATGCTGCCGCGCATTCTCCCACGGCTGCGGCGCGACTATCCCGACCTCAAGCTGTTCCTCCGCGAGGAACCCAGCGGGCCGGCGTGCGAGGGGCTGCACCACGGACGCGCGGATTGCGTGCTGCTCGCGCTGCCCTTCGCGTGCGGCGAAGTGGATTCGGAAGTTCTGTTCGAGGATCGACTGTTCGTGGCGGGCGCACCCGACGAGATGGGCGATGCCACGCTCGCGATGCCAGCGGGCGAGATCGACGAAACCCGGCTGCTGCTGCTCGAGGACGGGCATTGCCTGAAGGACCATGCGCTATCCGCCTGCGCGCGCCCCGAATTGCGCGCTGAAGCGACGATGCTCGGCACCTCGCTCCACACGATCGTGCAGATGATCGACAATGGATTGGGCCTGACGATGCTGCCCGAAATGGCGCTCAAGGCGGGGATCCTCGATCATACCGGACTGATCGCCCGGCCGCTCGACGCGAGCAGTCCATCGCGCAAGATCGCGCTTGTGTGGCGGCGGGGTTCGCCGCGGGAGAAGGACTTCCAGCTGCTCGCCACGGCGCTGGCGGACGCGGCCTGACGAAACCATTTCGTTGCTCAACCGTATTTATGCTGCGCCGCCCCCAGGGGTCGCCATCATTTTCACGGAGAGCCTTATGACCCTCAAGAACACTTTCTATGCCACGGCAATGGCCAGCGCCCTCGCAATCGGCGCTGCCGCCACCGCGCAGACCGCAACGCCCCCGGGCGCGCCCGCAACCGGCATGCAGCAGGCCCCGACCGCGCCCACGACCGGCACGCAGACCGCACCCGCACAAGGCGCTCCCAACGCTGGCGCACCGGCAGCAGGCACACCCGCCGCCCCGGCTGCAACGACCAATCCGACCGTCGGTGGTGCCGCAATGGATGCGACCAAGACGATCACGGACAACGCAGCGGCTGCGCCGAACCTCAGCACGCTGGTAAGCGCAGTTAAGGCAGCTGGCCTTGCGACGACGCTGTCGGGCACGGGTCCGTTCACGGTGTTCGCGCCGACTAACGATGCATTCACGCGTCTGGCACCCGGCACGGTCGACACGCTGATGAAGCCCGCCAACAAGGCGACGCTGGCCAAGGTCCTGACGTATCACGTCGTCCCGGGCACGATCACGCTTGCCGACCTGCAGCAGAAGGCGACCGCCGGTGGCGGGAAGGTCGTGCTGACCACGGTCGAGGGTGAGCCGCTGACTGTCGAGATCGCCAACGGCGCAGTCGCGCTGACCGACGTCAACGGCAACAAGAGCTATGTCGAGACGCCGGACGTCCGCCAATCGAATGGCGTCGTCCATGTCGTCAACGGCGTGGTCCTGCCGAAGCTGAACTAAGCCTTCCACCGCGCGGCGGCGGCATCGTCGCTGTCGCGCGGTTCTACCCAGCTGGTCTCGCCCCCGCGCGTTTCCTTTTTCCAGAAGGGCGCCTCGGTCTTCAGGCGATCGATCAGGAATGCGCAGGCCTCGAGTGCCGCGCCACGGTGGCGCGCTGCCGTTCCTACGAACACCACGATCTCCCCCGGATACATGTCGCCGACACGGTGCGTGATCCGTGCACCGATAAGCTCCCACCGCGCGATCGCGCCGTCGGCAAGCGCCTCAAGCGCGGCTTCCGTCGCGCCGGGATAATGTTCGAGCGACAGCGTCGCGACATTGTCGTCGCTGCGGACGAGACCGACGAATGTCGCAATGCCCCCCGCCCCGCTCGCTGAAATCGTGGCGAACTCGACGCCCGCGTCGATGATCGCTTCGCTGACCGTGACCGTCATCATGCGCGCGTCACCCGCCCGTGACTGGAGGAAAGATTGCGACTTCGCGTGCGTTGCCCAGCGGCGAATCGAGCGCGACGAACACCTGATCCACCGCCGCGCGCAGCCGTTGCCGGTCGACAAAGGCGGCGGCATGCACCGCGCTGTCCGCCGCCAGCCAGTCGATCAGCTGCGCGACCGTGGTCACGGTCTCCGGCGGCGAGACGGTCTCGCTCGCCTTCCCGATCCGTTCACGCACCCACGCGAAATACAGCAACTCTATCGTCAAGGTTCAGTCCATATGCTTCAGGCCGACGCGCAGGTAATCCCAGCCCGTCACCAGGGTGAGCGCTGCCGCGCCCCATAGGGTGATCAGCCCGACCTGATCGACCCACGGATAGGCGGTGAGCGCCCCGCCGAGGATCAACGCGCCAAGCGATACGAGTTGCAGCGTCGTCTTCCACTTTGCGAGTTTCGAGACGGGCACGGAAACCTGCAACTGCGCCAGGAACTCGCGCAGCCCCGACACCGCGATTTCGCGCAGCAGGATCACGAGCGCCGCGATCTGGTGAATGCCCGGGATGATCGCGGGTTCCGGTCCGCGCGTGCCGACCAGCAGCAGGATGACCGCGGCGACCATGATCTTGTCCGCGATCGGATCGAGGAAGACGCCGAGCTTCGACACCGTGCCTTGCGTCCGCGCCAGATAGCCGTCGAAATAATCGGTGATTCCCATCAGGCAGTACAGCACGAACCCCGCTGCATAGCCGTCGAGCCAGTCCGGCCACCACAGGAACCACGCGAGCAAGGGGATCGCGACGATACGCGACAGGGTGAGGAGGTTGGGGAGCGTCAACACCCGCCTGCTCTAGCTCTGTGGGCCGCGCGGCGAAAGCCCGCGATGGTAAATCGTGTCGCCCAAGGGGTTTGCCGATTGGGGGTTTGCAGATTGGCGGGTTGCCGCTTGGCGGAAGGGTGGGCTATGGAGCGGGCTTATTCCCGCCACATCGAGGCAACGATCCCATCATGCACAACGCGCTCGGCTTGCTGAAGGAGCGCCGTTTTCTCCCGTTGTTCGTCACCCAGTTCCTCGGCGCGCTCAACGACAATCTGTTCAAGACGGTGATGGTGCAGTTCGCGATCTACAAGATCTTCGCGGACCCCAAGCTGGAGCAGAATTTTACGGCATTGGCGACAGCCCTCGGCATCCTTCCGTTCTTCCTGTTCTCCGCGCTCGCCGGACAGCTGGCGGACACGAACGACAAGGCCAAGATCATCCGCATCGTGAAGACGGCGGAGATCCTGATCATGATCGTCGGCGCGGGGGGGCTGCTGCTCGCATGGACCGGCTATTCGACCGTCGGGCTGGTGATGATGCTGTTTTCCACGCTGTGCTTGGGGATTCACTCCGCTTTCTTCGGGCCGATCAAATACGCGATCCTGCCGCAGCATCTGCATGAGGACGAAGTCCTCGGTGGTACCGGTCTGGTTGAATCTGCGACCTATATCGCGATCCTGCTAGGCACGATCCTCGGTGGCTTCATGGCGGTGCAACACGCCGCGATCGCGGTTCTAACGATTGCGGTAGTCGGCTGGCTGGTCTCGTTCAAGGTCCCCCCGGCCGCGCGCGAGGGCAAGGAACTCGTCGTCAACTATAACCCGTTCACGTCCTCCTGGCGGCTGATCTCGGGGACGATGCACATCCGCCGCCTGTTCCTCGCGATCTGCGCGATCAGCTTCTTCTGGACGATGGGATCGATCCTGATCATCGTCTTCCTGCCGCTGGCGAAGAACGTGCTGACCGCGAACAACCACGTCTTCACGCTGATGACCGCGCTGTTCTCGATCGGCGTCGCGGTCGGATCGGTGCTGATCAACTCGCTGCTCAAGGGGCATACTTCGGCCAAATACGCGCCCGCCTCGGTGCTTGCGATGGGTGGATTCGTGGTGTTGTTCTCGCTGCTTGTGCGCGGCTGGCCGGTGGCACCGGTCGGCACGCTGTACGATCTGGCAAGCTTCATCGCGATCCCGCGCGCGATCCTGCTGGTGTCGGTGCTGATGGGGATCGCGATCACCGGCGGGATGTTCGTGGTGCCGCTGTACGCATTCCTGACGACGACGGTGTCGAAGGACGAGACCGCGCGCACCGTGGCGGCGAACAACGTCGTCAACGCGGGCGCGATGACGATTGGCGCGCTCGGCGTGCAGGGGCTGACGCTGCTGGGCGTCACGCCCGACAACATGCTGCTGGTGGTCGCGGCGATGTGCCCGGTCTCGGCGTGGATCGCGTGGAAGCTCCACGTTGCCTGTGATTGACCGGGCCTGCGATTGACCGATCCGGGCTGCGCCGGACCGGACGCGTCCCTTAAAAGATAAACGTGTAGAAGCAGACGAAGAAGGCGGAGAAGCTCAGCACGAAGAGCTTCACGTCCTCCTCGTCGCGCACGCGAGTCCGCGCGATGCGCTGAGCGGCGATAGCCTGTCGGAAAGGATGGCGGGCGCCGGATGCGGAAAGCGGGAGGGTGCGTTGCATGATGCTAGTTAACGCTTTGTTTACGATTTCAGCCAGCATCCGTTGCGGTTAACGGACGTCCAAAATCGGGACTCGGCACCCGCCCGAATCCTCGACGTATCCGCCCACCACACGACCTGTCGCAATAGTTCACTGACGGATCAGCTTGTTAAGACGTCGTTGACCAACGGTCGTGTTAACCAGTGGCATGAGTATCCGGCGTATCCCCTCCGAACATACGGTGGCGTTCCTGTTGGGCGTCGTGTTCTTCGCGGTGGCCACGGCGTCGGTCAGCTTCGCGCGGTTCGATGGCGGAGTCGCCTATGTCTGGGGTGCCGCCGGACTGTTGCTGGCCCGCCTGGTGACCTTGCCGATCAACCGCTGGCATTTGCCCTTGCTGTGGTGTGGGCTGGGTTGCGTGCTGGAGATCGCGGTGTTCGGGCTCGGCTGGCGCGCGGTTCCGGCGCTGACGCCGGTGCTGCTGCTCGAACCGGTCCTTGCGGCGATGCTGCTCCGCCGCGTGCTGGGGCCGGGGCTGCACATCGCGACGGTGCGCGGCATGCTGTGGTTCATCGGGCTTGCCGGGATCGTCGGGCCGCTGGTGTCGGGGGTGTTCGCCGGCGCGATCGTCGTTTTCTACGCAAACGCACCGTATTGGACCAACCTGCTCCACTGGGTCGTCGCACACGGGCTCGGCGCGGTGCTGGTCACGCCGATCGCTTATGTCGCGTTCAACCCGGAATGGATCGGCCGTATCAGCCATTGGAAACGCAGCGACCTGTTCGCGAACACCGCGCTGTTGCTGGTGGTCGCGGCAACGTCGGTGTTCGTCTTCTACCAGAAGACCGCGCCGATCCTGTTCCTGCCGCTGCTCCCGATGGTGCTGGCGACGGTTCGCGGCGGACGGATGGCGGCGATCGCCAGCGTCATCATCGTTGGCGCGACCGGCGCGGTGCTGACCGCGCAGGGCCGCGGCCCGATCAACCTGATGCCGGGATCGACGGGTGAGAAGACGTTGCTGCTGCAGGGGTTCATCGCCTGCACCGTCCTGCTCGTGCTGCCGGTCGCGTCGCTGCTGACGCAACGCCGGATCATCGCGGAACGCTGGCGCGAGAGCGAGGCGCGCTATCGCACGATCGCCGACAGCCTGGGCGACGCGATCATCGACGTCGCCGCCGACGGGACGATCCGCTACGCATCGTCCGCGATCGCGGGAATGACCGGCCTGCCCTCCGATGCCGTCGTGGGCAGCAGCGCGCAGGACTTCATCTTCGCTGACGACGCGCCAACCGTCGCCGAAGCCTATCGCCAGGCGCTGGAGACCCCGGGCCGGGCGGTCATCGTGCAATATCGCGGCGCACCCGTCGACGACGGCGAGCGTCGCTGGTTCGAGGCATCGATCCGCGCGGTGACCGCGCAGGGCGAGGCGCTGGGCATCGTCGGGTCGATCCGCGACATATCGGACCGCAAGAGCCTGGAACTGTCGCTCACGCGCGAGGCCCGGCTCGATCCGCTGACCGGGCTGGCGAACCGGCGCGCGTTCCTCGAGCAGCTCGAACAGCGTTGCGCGGCAACGCCCTCCGCCTCGCCCAACGTGCGCGCGGGGAGCCTCGCGATCCTCGATCTCGATCATTTCAAGCGGATCAACGATCGCTTCGGCCATCCGGCCGGCGATGCGGTGCTCCAGGCGGTGGCAACCGAAGCGATGCGCTTCTGCCGCAGCCACGATCTGGTCGCGCGGATCGGGGGCGAGGAGTTCTGCGTCATCTTCGGCGGCGCGACCATGGCGGATGCCGAGACCGCTGCGGACCGGCTGCGGCAGGCGATCCGCGCGCTGCGCATCCCGATCGGCGACGGCCAGACGATCACGGTCACCGCGAGCATCGGCCTGGCCGAGATCGTCCCCGGCGGTGCCGCGCCCGAGATTCTCAAGCGGGCCGATACCGCGCTGTACGAAGCCAAGCGGCACGGGCGCGACCAGTTGCGGATCGCTGCGTAAAGCCGTTGGCGACGGCGAAAAGGTCCCCTAAGCAACGGGAATGATGAGCCCCTTTCCCCGTCGCCGCAGCCATTCCCTCCGTCGTCTCGCGGCCTTGCTCGCGGTTTCCACGGCAATCCCGCTCGCGCCCGTCGCCGCCCAGATGAAGACCGACGCCGCGCGGATCGAACAAAGTGTCCGCACGCTCGCCTCGGACACGTTCGAAGGCCGCGCACCGGGGACGCGTGGCGAGGACCGGACGCTCGGCTATCTGATCGCGCGGTTCCAGTCGCTCGGGCTCGAGCCCGCCGGGACCGATGGCGGATGGGTCCAGAAGGTCCCGCTGATCCACACCCGGCTCGGCACGCCGCGGACGATGCGGTTCGATGCGGCCAAGGGTCCGCTTCCTGCCGAGCAATCGAAGGAGATCTACGTCTCCACCATCCGCCCCGATGATGCGGCAAAGATCGCCGCCGCCCCGGTCGTCTTCGTCGGCTACGGCGTGAACGCGCCCGAGCGGAAGTGGGACGATTTCAAGGGCACCGACCTCAAGGGCAAGGTCGTCGTGATCCTGGTCAACGACCCCGATTTCGCCGCCGCCAAGGGCGAGCCCGTCGCGGGGACGTTCGGTGGCCGGACGATGACCTATTACGGGCGCTGGACCTACAAGTTCGAGGAAGCCGCGCGGCAGGGCGCGATTGGCGCGCTGATCGTCCACGATACGCCGGGCGCGGGGTACGGCTGGAACGTCGTGGTCAGCAGCGGCGGCGAAAATTACGACATTGTGCGCGACCCGTCCAAGCTGACCAGCCTTGCGCTGCAGGGCTGGATCGAGGGCGACGCCGCATCGCGCGTTTTCGCGGCGGGCGGGCTCGATCTCGCCAAGATGCGGATCGAGGCGCGCAAGGCGAGCTTCCGTCCGGTGCCGCTCAAGGGCGTGACCTTCACCGCCGACGTGCCCGTCCAGCACGAGCAGGTCGACAGCTACAACGTGCTCGCGCGCATCCCCGGGACCGAGCGGCCCGACGAAGCGGTGATGTTCGGCGCGCATTGGGACGCATACGGGTCTGGCAAGCCCGATGCGCAGGGGCGGATCTACCGCGCGGGCGCGAATGACGATGCGCTGGGGATCGCGGGCCTGTTCGAGATCGCGCGCAACATGAAGGCCGCGACGCCGCCCAAGCGCAGCGTCGTATTCGCCGCCTGGACCGCGGAGGAACGCGGACTGCTCGGATCGGAATATTATGCGACGCATCCGACCATCCCGATGGCGAAGACCGTCGCCAATCTGACGATCGACATCCTGCAAACCGCGGGGGCCGCAAAGGACGTCGTGCTGGTCGGCGCGGGGCAGAACAGCCTCGAAGACGACATGGCACGCGTCGCGGCGACGCAAGGCCGTCACGTCACGCCCGAGGGCTTGCCCGAGCGCGGGCTGTTCTACCGCGCGGACCACTTCTCGTTTGCCAAGCAGGGCGTGCCGACGCTGCTGCTGATGGGGATCGCGGGGGCGTCCGACATCAAGCAGGGCGGCGTCGCGGCGGGGCAGGCGTGGATCGATGCCTATACCGGCAAATGCTACCATCAGGCCTGCGATGCGTGGAGCAGCGACTGGAAGCTGGACGGGGCGGTGCAGGATATCGACCTGATCGGCACGATCGGCACACAGCTCGCCAATTCGACCGCCTGGCCGATGTGGAAGGCCGGGTCCGAATTCAAGGCAATCCGCGACAAGACCCGCCCGACGCGCTGAACGATTCGGCACCCGGGCTTGTCTTGGGGGCCGCGGTCGGTTGCGCTGGCACGCGCTGCCTTACCTTGAAACTCTTCCCCGGCGAAGGCCGGGGCCCAGGAGCGGAGGTCGTCGTAGCTTGGCACAACGCGCGCATTACGACCGCCTCACTCCTGGGCCCCGGCCTTCGCCGGGGAAGCAGAAATGAGAGAGGGTAGCGACGGAACCCCGGAACGTCGGTATCGGTCGCCTCCCGCCCCGTCGGAACGCCCTGCCCTCCGCAAGCATTAGGGATCCAACGTCGCTGTGCGGCGGAACGAAGGACCCCGATATGCGCGCTATCCCCGCCCTGCTGTTGCTCGCTGCCGCATGGACCAGCGCGGCCGCGGCGCGCGACGTCCCGGCCGCCCCCGCGGTAACGCCCCTCGGCGCGAACCTCGAAAAGTTCGACTACCCCTACCCCGTCCAATGGTTCGACGCGCAATCCCAAGGCGCGCCGGTACGCATGGCCTATCTCGACGTCCCCGCAACAGGTCAGGTGAACGGGCGGACGGTCGTGCTGCTCCACGGCAAGAACTTCTGCGCGGCGACATGGCAGGAAACGATCGGCGCGCTGTCCAAGGCAGGCTACCGCGTGATCGCGCCCGACCAGATCGGTTTCTGCAAATCGTCCAAGCCGGCGGGCTATCAGTATAGTTTCCGTGCACTCGGTGCGTTGACGGCAGGGCTGCTCGACAAGGCGGGGGTCGGCAAGGTGACGCTCGTCGGGCATTCGACCGGCGGCATCCTCGCGGCGCGGTTCGCGCTCAGCTATCCCGACCGGGTCGATCGCATCGTGCTGGTCAACCCGCTCGGCCTCAACGACACGCTGGCGCAAGGCGTGCCCTATACCGATCTTGGCGCATTGCGGCAGGAGGAAGCCAAGACCGACGCCGCGTCGATCAAGGCATATCAGTTGCGCAACTATTATCACGGCGCATGGCGCCCGGCCTACGACCGCTGGGTGGCGATGCTCGCGGGGCAATATGCGAGCCCCGACGGCGACACCGTCCGCGATGCGCAGGCGCGCCTGTCGGACATGATCGAGACGCAGCCGGTCGCCGCCGAACTCGACCGGATCACCGCGCCGGTCACGCTCATCATCGGCCAGCGCGACCTGACCGCCTTCCGCGCCAACACCGCACCCGCGGCGGTACGCGACCGCGTCCTGACGGTCCCGCGCGCCGCCGAGGGCGCGGTCGAGCGCTTCCCCCATGCGCGCCTGATCCGCATCCCCGACGCGGGCCACGCCCCGCAGGTCGAGGACCCGGCCGGGTTCAATGCGAAGTTGCTGGCCGAACTGCGCTGACCGCTAAACCGCGGCGGGGCGGACCTTCCAATAGGTCGCGTAACGGTCGTGCGCGACCCGGTGGTACGGGACAAGGCGGACCGCGCTCTGATCTTCCGACGCGATCGTGAACTCGAGCGGCGCTGCACCGGGGCGAACTCGTGCCGCGATCGTATCCGGAAGCCCCGTCAGGGTCGGCGGGGTGAACGGCGCGTCGTTATACTCACCATATTTGCGCTCGCTGACGATGATGTCAGCGTCCTTCGCCAATCCCTTGGTGCCGAACACCCCGGCCAGCACGATCGGCCCATAAGTGAACGCCACCACGTCCGGCGCGGCGGGTGCATGGTCGGTCGCGACTTCCATCGCGAGGCGCAGTTCGACCGTATCCCCGTCGCGCCACGTCCGCGCGACTTTGACGTAGCTGCCCGCGGCATTCGACCGGACGGTCTCCACCCCGTTGACGAGCACGGTCGCGGTCCTGCTCCAGCGCGGGTGGCGCAATTGCAGCGTCAGTTCGGTCGGTCGTCGCAATGTCCAGCGAAGCGTCGTCGTCGGCGAATCCGGGAAAGTCGTCACCTGCCGCAACACCGCCCCCTTCTCGCGCCACGTCACCGACGAGGGAACGAACAGGTTCACGTACAGCGCACGATCGTCGTGAAAGTAGATCGAGTCGCGATATTTGACGTGGTTTTCCATCCCCGTGCCGGTGCAGCACCAGAAGGAATGCTCAGGCGTGTGGTACAGCTTCATGTAGCCGGGCCGCGCGCCCTGGAAATAGGTTACCATCCCCGAATCCGGATCCTGCGACGCGAGGATGCCGTTGTAGAGCGTCCGCTCGTAATAATCGGCATAGTCCGCCTGCGGGTTCTGCAGGAACAACGCGCGGGTCAGCTTGAGCATATTGTGCTGGCAGCAAGTCTCCGACCCCTTGGCCGAAAAGACGTGCTGCTCGAAATCCGCCATCGGGAAGAAGTGCTCGTTGTCGCCGTGCCCGCCGGTCGCGAACGAGCGCGTCAGCGCGACGGTCTTCCAGAAGAACGCGGCGGCATCGCGGTATTGCGGGTTGCCGGTCACTTCGTAGACGCGCTGGAAGCCGATGATCTTGGGCACCTGCGTATTGGCGTGCATCCCGTCCAGACGGTCGCGTCCAAGCGCCAGCGGCTCGAGGATCGCCTTGTGCGAGAAGCGTTCGGCCATCTCGCGATAGGCGGGGTTGCCGGTCATCACGAACAGGTCGGCGAAGGTCTCGTTCATCCCGCCATGTTCGGTATCGAGCATCGTCTCGAACTGCGCGGCCGTCAGCGGGCGCGTCGCCACCACCGCCCAGTCGGCCATCCGCAGCAGGACCGCCTTCGACGCGGCGCTGTCCGCGAGCAACGTCGCATCGCGCAGGCCCGCATAGACCTTGTGCAGCGTGTACCACGGCACGCCGGTGATCTTGTCGCCGCGCAGATGCGCCGCGACCAGCGCCGCGCCATCGGGAAACGCACAGACCAGCCCCGTCTTGGCGGCATCCTGGCACGCCGCGAGTTCGCCCGCGATATAGTCGATCCGCTGCTTGAACTGCGGCTCGCGGGTGGAACGATACGCCAGCGCGCATGCCGACAGATAATGGCCGAGCGTATGCCCGTGGCAGTTGATGTCCGCCCACTGCGCTTCCGATTCCCAGCCGCCATAGACGGGGGCCTTGGGCTTCAACCCGGCGTTGACGCGGAAATTGTGGAGCATCCGGTCGGGGCTGAGGCTCATCAGATATGCGATCGTCTTGCGCTGCGCATGGAGGAACGGTCCTTCGGACAGCTCGACGTCGGCAAGATCGAACGGCTGCAACGCAGCCTTGGGGCGCGGGCCGGTCGTGGCGGAAGGCTGCGCCGCGAAGACCACGCCCGGCATCCCGGCGAACATTCCCGCGACCAGCCCGCCCGCGCCCGAACTGGCAAGGAAGCGTCTGCGCGTGGCGCCAGTACGGCGGGTCTCGATCGTCATGATACACTCCTAGGTCGTGCCGTTAAGACGGCATCGTTGTGGTGCAGGGGATAGTCCCGGGGTCCCGGATCACCCTAACCGATTGGCGCGATACCCCAAAGTTTCCGAAATGCGCGCCACCGCCGCATGCAGCATCGCGCGGGCGGCTTCCGCGTCCACCTTCTGCGATCCGTCGATCAGTTCGAGGAAGGGAATGGTGAGCGCGGCGGCGACGTTGCCGTCGAACCCGAAGACGGGGCAACTGATGTCGGTCACGCCGTGCGTGATCGGGCTTTGTCGACGATCATAGCCACGCGTGCGGATCAGCGCGAGCTGCTCCGCCAACCGCGTACGATCGATCGGGTCGGCGCGGTCCTGCTCGGCTGCCGCGAGAATCTGTCCGGCGCGCGTCTCGCTCGAAAAGGCGAGCAGGACTTGTCCGGAGCAACTGTTGACGATGTCGATCTTGGCGCCGACCCGCAGCGAAAACCCGCGGATGCCCGGCTGCTGCTCGCATGCGATGACCAGGCCGCTACCGGCGTTGGGCACGACCAGATGGCACGACTGCCCCGCATCCTGCGCCAGCCCCTGCATCTGCGGCAAGGCGGCGCGGGTGATGTCTTGCGCGGGCGTGGCGCGATAGGCGACCTCGAGCAATTTGTACGCGACCGTATAACGATCGGTCCGCGCCGACTTCTCGAGATAGCCAAGCCGTTCCATCACGATGATGATGCGGAACAGTTCGCCGACCGAACGCCCCAGCAACGTCGCCATCTCGCTGACCAGCGCGCCCTCGGGATGTTGCCCGAGCAATTCGATCACCTCGAACGCCTTCTCGATCGCCGGTGCGGTGTAGGTGCCTTGCGGGCCGCTTTGCTTCATCACTTCCCCGATGTGTTACGCCTGCCCGGTCACGCCCAGCGCCGCCGGTATTGCCCCGCCGTGCCGATCCGGGCCGTGAAGCTCTCTTTGCCAGCCCGTACCGCCACCGTCGATCCCGCGGGTCCGCGAATCGTCAGCGCCTGCGGCCGCCCCTGCCGCCATGTCAGGTCGACGCGCAGACCGCCGCGCGCGCGAAACCCGGTGATCGCACCGTCGGGCCACGCGCTCGGCAACGCCGGAAGCAAATGGAGCGTATCGCCCCACGACTGGAGCAGCATCTCCATGATCCCCGCCGCCCCGCCGAAATTGCCGTCGATCTGGAACGGTGGATGCGCATCGAACATGTTGGGATAGGTGCGCTTGGGGCCGAGCAGCCCGTTGAGGATGTCATGGGCGTGATCCCCTTCCCCCATCCGCGCCCACAGGCACAGCCGCCACGCGGTCGCCCAACCGGTCGACAGGTCGCCGCGCCGCCGCAGGGTGACCTTGGCCGCTTCGATCAGTTCGGGCGTATCGCGCACGTTGATCTGCCCGCTCGGATAGACCGCATAGAGATGCGAGACGTGGCGATGATGCGGATCGGGGGCCTGTTCGTCCCAATCTTCGAGCCATTCCTGCAACTGCCCCTGCGCGCCGATCCGGTCAGGCGCGATCCGCGCGCGCGCGGCGGCGACCGTCTCGAGCCACGCCGCATCGCGCTTCAGCCGCTTGCCCGCCGCGACGGTGTTGGCGAACAGGTCGCGGATGATCTGGCGGTCCATCGCCGGGCCGACGCATAGCGACGATCCGAACGGGTGCAGATTCTCGGGCGACACCGACGGCGATGTGACGAGGCCACGCCCCTTCGGATCCTCGATCAGCGTATCGAGGAAGAAGCGCGTCGCCCCCGCCAGCAACGGATACAGCCGCCCGAGCAGCGCGTCGGTGCGGTGATGATCCCAATGCATGAACAGCGTGTTGCACAGCCACGCTCCGCCGCACGGCCACAGCCCCCACAAAGGCCCGTCGATCGGCGCGCTCGCCCGCCACAGGTCGGTATTGTGATGCGCGACCCAGCCCCCCGCACCGTACATCGCGCGCGCGGTCCGTGCGCCGGTAACCGCAAGTTCCTCGGTCATCCGCAGCAACGGCTCGACGCACAGCCCGAGGCCCGCGGGGTCGGCGGGCCAGTAGTTCATCTCGGTATTGATGTTGATCGTATATTTGCTCCCCCACGGCGGGCTGGTCCCTTCGTTCCAGATCCCCTGCAGGTTCGCCGGCTGCGTGCCTGGGCGCGACGACGCGATCATCAGGTAGCGGGCGTATTGAAGGTACAGCGCCGCCAGCCCCGGATCGGTCCCGCCCTCCCCCGCCGAGATCCGCCGATCGGTCGGCAGTGCGGCGGCGGCGGGGTTGCTGCCGAGGTCGATCGTCATCCCGCCGAACAGCGCGGCATGATCTGCGACATGCGCGCGCCGGAGCGCTTCGTAGGATTTCGCCGCGGCCTCGGTACCGACCGAGCGGACGAGCGCGACCGGGTCGGCACGCTGATCCGTGGGCCCGCGGTAGCTCGTCGCGGCGGCGATCAGCAGAGTCACCTGCCGTGCGCCACGGACGGTGATCCCCGCAGCGCTGGCGACGATCCTGCCATCACCTTGGGCAATCACGCGCAACGCATAGGTCAGCCCCGCCGCGATCCCGTCGGACGCTTCGTTGCGGCCCGTGACCAGCATCGCATCCGTGCCATCGGCGGCGACCGTGACGCCGGGTCGCGCAGGCTCGGTGGTCTCGCGCTGCAGCCAGTCGGTCTTGGCGGTCGCAGGGGGGGCCGCACCCTCGACGAACTGCTCGCGCGGAACCGCGACCTTGCGCGGGCCGCGATACGCGAGGTCGAAATCGAGCGTCCCGCCCTCCGCGGTCAGCCGCAGCACAATCACCTGATCGGGTTCCGAGGCGAACACCTCGCGCGCATAGCGTTTGCCGCCGCCGCCATAGGTCGTGGTCGCGATCCCCGATGCGAGATCGAGCGATCGCCGATAGTCTTCGGGTCGCCGCGCATCGACGAAGGTCAGCAACAGGTCGCCGAGCGCACCATAGGGCATTTGCGACAGCGGCTTGGCCATCAGCTTCGCCGATGCCAGATCGGTCGCGTCCTTGTAGCGACCAGCCGCGAGCAACGCACGGACCTGCGGCAGCGCGGCCAGCGCCGCGGGATTGTCGGGGTCGTAGGGTGATCCCGCCCATAGCGTGTCGCTGTTGAGCTGGAGCCGTTCCTGCGCGACGCGTCCGAACACCATCGCACCCAGTCGACCGTTGCCGACCGGCAGCGCCTCGGTCCAGGCACCCGCCGGCTGGCGATACCACAGCATCTCGTCCTTGTGGCCGGTGCTTGTCCCGGCGGCGGCGACCGCGGGCAGCGCGCCGAGCGCAAGACCGGTCGCCAGCGTCTCGCGCCGCGTCAGTCCATCCGCAGTTTTCATGCGCCGCATCCTCCTCCCCTTGGCCGTAATCTCCACCGCCTGCCGCGATGGTTTGCCTGTCGAGGATTGTCCGGCACTATGCGGCAATAGTCCAGCGCCGGATTGCGCATATGATCGCTTGCTTGCATATACGCGACAAATTGTCGGACCCGACGCATGCCTGACTCTGTTTTTTGAGGATCGTACCATGAAGACCGTCGTTTGCCGGGAGCCGTTCGATCTGGCGATCGAGGATCGTCCCGCCCCCGCCGTGCGCGCCGGTGAGGTTCTGGTCCGGATACGACGCGTCGGCTTGTGCGGCACCGATTATCACATCTACGCCGGGCGGCATCCGTTCCTCGCCTATCCGCGCGTGATGGGGCACGAACTCTCGGGCACCGTCGAACAGGCGCCGGAGGGGTCGCCGCTGCGTCCGGGCCAGATCGTCGCGATCAACCCGTATCTCGCCTGCGGCACCTGCATCGCCTGCCGCAACGGCAAGCCCAACGCCTGCGTCAACATTAGCGTGCTCGGGGTGCATTCGGACGGTGGCATGACCGAACTGATCGCCGTCCCCGAAAGCGCGGTGCTCGACGCGGGCGACCTGACGCTCGAACAGGCCGCGATGATCGAGTTTCTCGCGATTGGGGCGCACGCGGTCGCGCGCGCGGAGGTTCCGTCGGGGGCGCGCGTGCTGGTGGTGGGGGCCGGGCCGATCGGCGTTGGCACTGGTCTGTTCGCCCGCTTCAACGGCGCGCACGTGACCCTCGTCGACACGCGCCCGACGCGACTGACGTTTGCGCGAGAGAAGCTCGGTTTCGACGCCACCGTCGAAGCCGGCCCCGACATGGCCGCCGCACTGGCGGAGGCCACGGGTGGCGAAATGTTCGATGCGGTGTTCGACGCGACCGGCTCGCTTGCCGCAATGGCGGGCAGCCTCGCTTATGTCGCGCATGGCGGGAAGCTGATCCTGGTCGGTGTCGCCCCCGGCGACCTGGTCTTCGCCGACCCCGAATTCCACAAGCGCGAGACAACGCTGATCGCCAGCCGCAACGCGCTCTCGGCCGATTTCGAGCGCGTCAAACGGGCGATGCTCAGCGGCGCCATCCCGACCGACGCGCTGCACACGCACAGTCTCGACGCGGATGACATCCCGGTGCGGATGCCCGAACTGATCGCCGAGGCCGACCACGTGCTGAAGGCGATCGCGCGCTTCTGAACGGGGGGTCGGAGCCAGTAGCGGACAATAGGCCGCTATCTACCGTTTGCTCCGACGACTGAACGTTGCCCACGTAAGGAAAGCCCATATTCCGCCAACCGGAAGGAGGCCTCGCGTGGCAAAGAACCAAGGAACGACTTCTGAACAGGGCCGCGGGTCTTTGGGGCTATCGCATGGGAAACTCAGGAGGCTGTGGGATACCCAGAGAAGACCGAGCAGTGCTACGCACGCAGCCGTAAAGGCAACATATGCTGCTATGGCAAAGATGCGTTTGCTCGTCACTTAGTCTGTTTTACATGCGTCAGTAGTAAAGGTCACCGGCAAGTTTAGGCATTGGGCGGAGCATGTGCTCTCTACCAGGTCATGACGTTCAGCCGCTACTGGCGTGGCAACCATTCATGAATAGCCGACTGGCAGCTTTCGGGTGTCCGAGCGGGCGGACTGCAAACGCCCATTTCCGGACATTCGCTAATAGCCGCGGCAGCCGCAGCATTAGACAGCCAGTTTCACACTTATGCGGTATATCGCCCCGCCTTATCAGGTATAGATGCTTTTGTAGCGAATTGGAGCCGACAGCATTGGGCTGATAATGGTAGACTCCGCCACTAAACTCTGCCCAATGTTACGATAAACCGTTATTCTCTCATACCGGTCGCCTATATACTTCGTCTCTACAATTTCATCATCTTGCCTGGCTGATACATCTATAACTTGGCCATCATTTATCTTCCACTTCACCGGTCCACCGTCTGAATAAACGTGGATTATTGGCCTAGGGCTATCGTCGCTGATCAAAATTCGACCTGCTACGATTGTAAATCTGAAAGTGTCCGTGGGCAGACTGGACTTGTATATTTTCCTACGGAGTTCAGGCCAATAGATGTTGAGAGGGTTCGGAGCGGCGTTCGCTATCACTCGCGCAGCATTATCGCTTTGTTTGCGGTCTAGGATATATGTTTTTGAGATTAAACTTTGCGCCGAGCTTGCAGGACTATGTGCAACAATGGCGATTGCGACCACAACCGGGAAAGTCCAACGATCCATCATACTTTCCTAACGCTTCGCTGATTGCAGAAGAAGTGTAGTGCTGATCCGATCCGCCGTATAGGTCGCCTTCGCCTGTCGCGGAGACCGCCAACATCCTTCGGAATCCGACGTTCGCGGCGATAGGACTGATTGTCCGCTACCGATGGGACAATATGTTTATCAATTCCGTTATGCTGGCGATGACGCAATAGGACGTCGCCCGCCAATTGCGGAATATCCGCTTGCCACCAGGACGGGACGTTCAAGCACTCTTAGCGTGCCGGCCGTTCCTAGAAGCTGACTGGCAGCGTTCAAGTGGCAATGCGGACGGACCGGAGACGCTCAATTGCGGACGATCAATCGCGCGGGTAACGGGGCGTATGAATAAGCTAAGACTCATTCACTTACTTATGCTTCCCGCTGCGACCTTAATGTCGTGCAATAGCCGGACCGACTCCGAGGTCGTGGCAATAATTGAAGCAAAGTGCGGCATCAAAAACGTTGTTAGCTTAGAGCACAATAGAGGCGACACGCCATGGAATGGCTGGTCGGCTATCCGCGAAAATCAACGGATTTCTGTAAGGAAGCAACTATGTGTGGAAAAGCAAACGGCACTCCTTGGCTACAATTATAGGCATCGGATTGCTCCCCCCAATCCAGGTTCGGAATGACTGTTTTCCACCACCTATCGCCGTTTAGACCCTTCGGCGGCGTCCATCGTGCCCGAAAGCCGACCGGCAGCTATCGGGCGGGAAAGCTGACGGTCCGCAAGCGCCCAGTTGCAGACGTAGGTGAGTGGATGCATCATCGTCGCCATGGCTCTTCTCCGAAGTCTCACCACCTCTGCCAAGTGGCTGGCGTTCGAGTTGGTCGCCTTGCTCGGTGCAGTCGCGTATGTCTTGCTTAGCAGCGCTCTGCCGGAAAGCGGCGCACAAGTGCTGGCGGGGATGGTTCTTATACTGATCGTGGCGGGCGTTGGTTATCGGCTAGTTCAGGTGCTGAGAGACCCTGTTGGCGCGATTCAACGACGACCCAAGAAGTGATCTAAGCGGAATTTCGGCACGTCTGCTTTCCACCACATTGCGACGTTCCGCCACTATGAACGCGACCACCGTTCCCAAAAGCTGATCGGCAGCTTGCGGGCGAACAAAGATGGTTTCGCAGAGGCCATGCTTCCGCAGAAAACGACCTGCGGAAGGCAGCCCATGCACCGGTCACGCCCGCGCGATCGGTTGCCAAGCCACCGGATCGCGCTATTACTCATACTAATGAAGCCGCGCCCTTGCAGCGCGAACCACGCGCGGGGAGAGACGTATGAAATGGTGTTGGCTCGCGAGCGTCGCCCTAGCCCTCCCCTGCGCGACCGTCCTCGACGCGGCCCCGCAACAGCCGCGCCCCGGCACCACCTGGACCGCCGACAACGGCAACGGAACCTTCACCAACCCGTTGTTCTTCGACGAATTCTCCGATCCCGACATGATCCGCGTCGGTGACGACTTCTATCTGACCGGCACCACCATGCATGCCATGCCGGGCCTGCCGATCCTCCATTCACGCGATCTGGTGAACTGGGATTTCGTCGCCTACGCGCTCGACACGCTAGACCTTGGCCCGGAATATCGGCTCGAAAACGGCCAGAACGTTTACGGTCGCGGCATCTGGGCGCCGAGCTTTCGCTATCACGCGGGCACCTTCTACATCTTCAGCAACGTCAACGGGCAGATGACCCAGATGCTGACCGCGCCCTCCCCGCGCGGGCCGTGGAAGCGCACGCCGATGAAGCGCAGCTTCCATGATCTGTCGGTGCTGTTCGACGACGACGGCAAGACCTACGTCATCTGGGGCTATCAGGAGATCCACCTCGCGCAGCTCGACCAAAGCCTGACCGACATCGTCCCCGGCAGCGAACGGATCATCATCCCCAAGGGCAGCGGGATGGGCGAGGGCTCGCACTTCTTCAAGATGAACGGCAAATACTTCATCACCAGTGCGGAATATGCCGGCCCCTTCCGCATGCCCGCCGCGCGGTCCAGTTCGCCGCTCGGCCCCTATGAGATAAACCCGTCGATCAGCCAGTGGGAGGATTTCGGCGAGCTGCAGGGCTACCGCGTCAAGGATGCGCGCGCCGAACCGCTGGTACTGACGCCGCCCAATCCGAAGGCGCGCGGCGGGCTGTCGCTGCATCAGGGCGGGATCATCCAGACGCCCAAGGGCGACACCTGGGGCTGGTCGATGTTCGAGGGCAACTCGGTCGGTCGCCTGACCGCGCTGTCGCCGGTAACGTGGAAGGACGGCTGGCCGTATTTCGGGCTCCCCGGCAATCTCGGCCGAACGCCGCGGACCTGGGTGAAGCCCGATCTGCCGACGACACCACCCCATGCGCCTTACGTACGAAGCGACACGTTCGACGGCCCCGGCCTGCGTGCCGTATGGCAATGGAACCACGTCCCCGTCCCCGCCGCCTGGTCGCTGACCGAGCGCAAGGGCGCGCTGCGGCTCCACGCTTTGCCCGCGACCGGCTTCCTGCAAGCGCGCAATACGCTCACGCAGCGCGCGATCGGTCCGCAATCCTCCCCGACGGTCGAGCTCGACGCGAGCGCGCTTAAGGTCGGCGATGTGGCCGGGCTGGGGCTGCTCAACCGGCCGTACAGCTGGTTCGGGGTGCGGCGCGATGCGACCGGGCTGACGCTGGTGCAGACCGACGAGACCGGCGGTGAGAAGGCGCGCATGCCGCTCCAGAACGCGCATGTCTGGCTCCGCAGCGATGCCGACTTCTCGACCGAGACCGCGCGCTACAGCTATTCGCTCGACGGGCGGCGGTTCGTGGCTTTGGGCTCACCCGTGCCGATGGCGTTCCAGCTGATCACCTTCCAGGGCGTCCGTTACGCTTTGTTCGCCTATAACGGTGGCGGCACCGCCGGTGGACAGGCGGATTTCCTGTCCTACACCCTCACCGAAGGCCGACCGGAAAGCCGACCAACGATCCCTTATGGCCGGACGGTCCGCTTCACGCCGGTGGGGACGAGCGACGCAGCCGGAATCCTACGCGACGGCGTGCGCGTAATCGACCACGGTCTCGGTCGCGTCGGTCTGGAACAGGGCAACCGTGCGCTGACGGCAGCAGCGGATGGCAGCGTGGCGTGGCAACCCAAGCGTGACGGGCATGACGCTACGCAAAGCTTCCAGTGGATGGAGAGCCTCAGCGGCGGTGCGATGCTGATGGCCTTGTCGACCAACCGCTATCTCCACCTGACCGACGCCGGCACGCTCCGCGCCGACAGCCCCGGCGTGACGGCGGACAATGCCGACCGGAGCCGCTGGACCGTCCGGTGATGTGACATTCCCCCGGCTGCGATCATTGCCCGCCAGCGTAAAGGCCCACTGACTCGAACAGGATCGTCAGCGCGGCGCGTTCGTCCGCCGAAAGCTCGGGGCGCCACACCTCGAACAGCAACACGACGCGCGTTGCGTCCGATCGATTCCACGCTTCATGTTCGATCGAATCGTCGAAGATCATGAGCTTTCCCCGTTCCACGGGCTCGATCTGATTGCCCACGCGCAACGTGCAGTCCGGTGGGACGATCAGCGGCAAGTGGCAGATCAGACGCGTATTGAGCATACCGGTGTGCGGCGGAATATGCGTGCCTGGCTGCAGGACGGAGAACAGCGCCATCGGAGATCGCGCGGCAATCACGGGCATCGGGACCTTCGCCAGCACCTCCAACGTGCGCGGAAACCGCTCGGTGGCATCTGGGACCGGGGCACCGTTTTCGATCAGGTGAAACGCGCTCCAGCGCGGATCGTCGAGCAGCGCGTGACCGCGGTTGGCCCGCGTCGGGTCCGCGCGCACATAGGGTGACAGGCCGGAACCCTCCTTCAATACCGCCCGAAGTTCGGCCTCAATGTCATCGGTTGCCGCCATCACATCGGCGGCCCAAACGAATTCGGTCGGTGGGAAGAATTGTCGGTGCGGCAAGCCCGGGAAGAAGAAGCTCGTCGGGCTCTGGAAATACAACTGCTTTTCCCCGAGCACGAGCGCGACGGCCTCGTCGAAGCGTGCGCCGGCCGGATGGGCTGCCATGGTGGCCCGGAGATGCGTCGCAAAGCGCTCGGCCATCCGCGCCAGCTTCGCCTGTGCCTGACTTATCAAGGCTTTGGTCGCGGGATCCGCCGCCTGCGCGCCTTGCCGCTGCGAAACGGCCAACTGATAGTAGGACGTTGCCGCACGGTCATCTGCGGCCCGATCTCCCTTCAGGATCAACGCAGCAACGTTGCGCGGCTCCATCGCGAGCACGTGATCGAGTGCCTGATCGACAAGGTCTTCGGCACCGGTCGCAATCCGCGCCTGCGCCAGGAGCAGCCACAATGCCGGGGTCGCCACGCCCGCCGCGGCGATATCCTCGAACAAGGCGCGGGCGGTCGCGACATCGCCCCGCTGCCATGCGGCCCATCCCGCCTGAGCGGTCGCGCGCTGATCGTCCTGTGCCATTCGTGGCAGCGTACACCGATATTGGCCAGCGTCACTGTCGCAGTTGACGTGCAGCGACATCTCCCGACCCAGCGTTTTGCCACGGCGCTTTGGAGGCGATGTCGTGACGCTCCGAACCAAGGACCGCGACGTTGCCGCCGCGGTCCCTCAGCCCATCACTTGATGTCGAGCATCACGATCGCCTTGGCCGGGATCGCGACCGTCAGCACCCCGCCCTGCAACGTCGCACCGGTGAAGGCGACCGGCTTGACCGTCTCCGGCGCATCGAACGTGTTGTGCGCATCCATCACGCTTCCCGTCAGGATCCGCCCCGACACGGTCGCCCCCGTCACGCCGTCTAGCTTGACGCTCACCGTAGTCGCACGGTTCGGGTCGACGTTGGTCAGCCCGACATGCACCACGCCGTCAGTCCCCCGCACCGCGCTCGCGCTGACCGCCTTCATCGTCCACTCGTTCTTGTTGTAATAATGCGACTGGACGTCGATCGGCAGGACCGTGCCGTCCTGATAGTCCTTGTACAGATCGAACACCCAATAGGTCGGCGTCTTCACCATCCGCGCGCCATCGGTCAGCAGCATTGCCTGGAGCACGTTGACCATCTGCGCGATATTGGCCCCGCGCACGCGGTCGGCGTGGCGGGCGAAGATGTCGAGGTTGAGGCTCGCCACCATCGCGTCACGCAGGCTGTTCTGCTGGTACAGGAAGCCCGGGTTGGTGCCCGGCTCGACGTCGTACCACGTGCCCCATTCGTCGATCAGCAGGGCGACCCGCTTGGCCGGATCGTATTTGTCCATCATCTTGGAATGGCCGACGATCAGCGCATCCATCCGCAGCGTCTTGGAAAGCGTGCGCGCCCAAGCGTCCTCGTCGAACCCGGTCGCCGCGCCTTTCTTCTTCCAGTCATAGGGGATCGTGTAATAATGCGCGCCGATCCCGTCGATCTGATCGCCCGCCTTACGCATCATCGTCTCAGTCCAGACGTAATCGTCGACGTTCGCGCCGCTGGCGATCTTGAGCAGCTTCTGGCCTTCAGGCACCTTGAGGAAGGTCGAATAACGCCGCGTGACGTCCGCGCCATAGTCCGGAAGCATGTTGCCGCCGCAGCCCCACAGCTCGTTGCCGATGCCGAACATCGTCAGCTTCCACGGCTCCTTGCGGCCATTGGCGCGCCGCTGGTTGGCGATCGTCGAGACGGTCGGCGAGGTCATATACTCGACCCATTCCGCCATCTCCTGCGGCGACGCCGTGCCGACATTGCCCGAGACGTAGCTTTCCGCGCCGACCAGCTCGGCATAGTTCATGAACTCATGCGTTCCGAACGCATTGTCCTCGGTCACGCCGCCCCAGTTGGTGTTGACCTTGACCGGACGCTTGCCGCGCGGGCCGATCCCTTCCCGCCAGTGATATTCGTCGGCAAAGCAACCACCTGGCCAGCGGATCAACGGAACCTTGATCGCCTTCAATGCGGCGATCACGTCGCTGCGATAGCCCTGCACGTTGGGGATCTTGCTGTTCGTGCCGACCCAGATGCCCGAGTAGATGCCCTTGCCGAGATGCTCGGCGAATTGACCGAACAGGCGCTTGTCATATTTGGGACCCGGGCGATCGCCGTGGACCGTCACCGTATCGGGCGCGGTGGCGGGGGCTTCCTGCGCGAGCGCGGGCATGCTCGCGCTGAGCAGCAAGGTGGCCAACGTCAGTCCGGCAAAACGTTTCATCATCCATTCCCTCTTTGATATTGCTGCAAAACCGCGCTGCCCCCGTGTCCCTACCCCCGGCGAAGGCCGGGGCCCAAGAGCGATACGAAAGCAGGCGGTCCGCTGCGCTTCGTTACTGTGACCATCGCACTTGGACCCCGGCCTTCGCCGGGATGGTCCATCTCCTGTCGGCGGCCGAACTTTTCTTGCTTACTCGCCGGTGGTCGCGGTCGCTGGCAACGCCTTGTCGGGCGTCGTTCCCGCGCCGGTGAACGGCGCGAGGCGGAAGCTGACACGGGTGGGTGCGAGCGGGATGCGATATTTGGGGAGCGGCTTGCCGATCTCGCTCCACTCCGTATCCCCGCCGACGCCCCATTGCGCGCCATCTACCAGCAACGTCACCTGTCCGTGCGGGACGACGTCGGTCGATTTCCAAGTGCCGGGCGTATGCCGGTCTAGGTCGGCATACGGGAAGGCCAACGCGTTGATCATCAGCGGTGTGTCACCGCTGACACGCAGGCCGTGCCCTGCCCCACTCAGCTCCATCCAGCGCACGTCGACCTTGTTGCCGGTTTCCTGCGGGCGGATGTAATCGTGGTTCTGCTCGGCGATCGCGCCGCGCCACAGGCCGATCGGCGCGGACGTCTTGCGGTCGACATAGCTTTCATGCGGCCCGCGGCCATACCATTCCGCCGTCGTGATATCGGTCGGCATCGCAAAGGCGAACCCGACGCGGAACGGGGACGGCAGATCCTGCTTGAGCGGGGTCAGATCGCCCTGCACCGCGACTGCGCCGTCGCCGGTCATCGTGTACAGCGTGGTGAACGTCGCCGCTCCGTCGCCCAGCGCATAATCGACGCGCACACCGGCGGCTCCATCGGCGCCCGCAACGCGCGTGACGCTGCGGACGGTGCGCGTGTCGTTCATTGTCTTCCACACCGCCAGTTGCTTGGCGGTGCCAATGCCGAGGTCGTTGTCCGTCACCGCGCGCCAGAAGTGCGGCGCACCGCCGGTCGCGAGCGTCACGTCGCCTTGCGCATAGCGCCGCACCAGCCCGGTCTTGCGATCGATCGCCAGCGTCGCGCCGCCTGCGCTCAGCGTGAGCGCGCCGTCCCGGTCGGTCGTGGTGACGGTTCCGCGCGCAGCCGCGACGGCCGGTGCGGGCGCTGGCCCGGTCGCGAACTGTTCGAAGCCGACGACATAGCCCGCCGGCACCAGCGGCACCGCCCCGGCTTCGGCGCGCGCGCGCACCGTCACGAAATATTCGGAGCCCGGCTTGCGCGGGATCGTGCCAATCGGGAGCGTCACCGTCTCGGTTCCGTGCGCGGCGGTCTTCATCGCGGGGAGCGCGCCCTTGGCGATCGCGACGCCGTCTTCCTGCACTTCCCATTCGAAGCCGAAGCCCGACAAGTCACGGAAATCATGCCGGTTGCGCACTGTCACGCGTCCGGTCGCGGGGTCGAAGCCCTCGAACTGGATCGGCGCATAGACCTTCTGCAATTCGTACCACGCCGGATTGGGCGTGCGGTCCGACTGGAGCAGGCCATCGCCGAACTCGATGTCGCCACCGGGGTTGGGGCCATATTCGCCACCGTCGCCCCAATAACGGCGACCGTCCTTGGTGTAGCGATACATCGACTGGTCGACCCAGTCCCAGATGAAGCCGCCCTGCAGTTTCTTCGGATGCGCGTAGATCGTGTTCCAATATTCGAGCAGATTGCCGCCGGAATTGCCCATCATATGCGCATATTCGCACTGGATGATCGGCTGCGCGAAGTTCCAGTTGGTCGCGTAGTTCGCCATCTGATCCGCGCTGTCGTACATCGGCGCGTAGATGTCGGCATAGAAGTTCGGGCGGTGATCATCGATCTTGTCGAACGTCCCCCAGCCGAGATAGCTGATCAACCGGTTCGGATCGCGTGCCCGCGCGGCAGCGGCGGCGGCGGCGAAATTGGGGCCGATCCCGGCTTCGTTGCCGAGCGACCAGAAGATCACCGAGGGGTGGTTCTTGTCGCGCTCGACCATGTTGACGACGCGGCTGACGTGCGCCTCTTTCCACGCTGGATCGAAGCCGAGCTGGTATTTGGCGCGCTCCTCGGCGTGGTTGTTGCCATACTCCATATAGGCGTGGCTCTCGATATCGGCCTCGTCCATCACGTACAGGCCGTATTCGTCCGCCAGCGCATACCAGCGCGGATCATTGGGGTAGTGCGACGTGCGCACCGCGTTGATGTTGGCGCGCTTCATCAACTCCATGTCGCGGCGCATCGACGCTTCGGAAATGACGTGGAAGGTTTCCGGGTCATGTTCGTGGCGGTTGGCGCCGCGGATGATGATCGGCTTGCCGTTAACGCTGACCTGGCCGTCCTTCATTTCCACGGTGCGGAAGCCGATCCGCTGTGGCGTCGCCTGGATCACCTTGCCGTCCGTGCCCACCAGCTCGACCAGCAGCGTGTAGAGATTGGGCGTCTCGGCGGTCCACGGCTTCACGCCCGGCACGGGGGCCGCGAGCGTCACGGTCTGTGCCGCCGCGCCGGCCTTCACCGCCTGCGCGCGGACCAGCACCGCGCGGTCGCCTTCCATCAGCGTCATCCGCGCGGTGACGGGCTTCGTCGTCGGCGACACGGTCACCTCGGTCGACAGCACGCCGTCGCGATATGCCTTGTCGAGCCCGGCGTGGACGAAGATGTCGTTCACGCGGGTCTTGGGCGCCGCCATCATATACACTTCGCGCTCGATCCCCGAGACGCGCCAGAAATCCTGATCCTCGAGATAGGAGCCGTCCGACCAGCGATGGATCTGGATTGCGACCGTGTTGCGGCCTGCGGTCACGAAGGGCGTGACGTCGAATTCGCTCGGAAGCTTCGAATCCTCCGAATAGCCGACCTTCTTGCCGTTGACCCACACGTCATAGGCGGAGCCCGCCGCCCCGATGTGCAGGATCACGTCCTGTCCGCTCCAAGCAGCGGGCAGCGTAACGTCGCGGCGATAGCTGCCGACCGGATTGGTCGCGTGCGGGATCAGCGGGCGGTTGGCGGGGAACGGATAGACGATGTTATTGTAGCGTGCCTGATCGAACCCCTGCGTCTGCCAATCCGCGGGCACCTTGATGTCCTTCCAGGATGCAACGTCGAAACCGGGCTGCTCGAACCCGGTCGGGGTGGCATCCGACGACGGCGAGAACGCGAACTTCCACGTCCCGTCGAGGCTGAGGAACCGCGCCGATCGCGCCTTGTCCCCGGCGAGCGCCGCAGCGCGGGTCTCGAACGGGAAGCTCGTCACATGCGCAGGCAGCTTGTTGCGCGCGAACACCGCGGGATTTTCCCAGTCGGGGCGCGACGGATCGACCTGCACCGGCTGAACCTGCGGCGCATTCTGCGCGAAGGCGGTGGTGGCAAGACCCAGCGTGCTGACGCCGATCAATAGGGTGCGAAGCTTCATCTGAGTCTCCCGGTATCGTATCAAGGGATGCGCACGGTCGCTGGCGCGAAACTGTGGCGCGGAAGGTGGCGAATAGAATGTTGCAGAATCGACCCCGGACCTGAAAAAACGCCGACGTGGCGGAGGGCACCACGTCGGCAGGAGGGAATCAATAGGGTGCAAAAGTCGAACAGCGGCGACGCTGCTGGCTCAATGGGAAGGGCACGAACCGCCGCCTTGGGCGATCGCTGACGAATGTCGATCCGCCGTGGGCGATACGCCTGACAGCGTGGTGTAGCGAATGTTCGCGATGACCGGCCCCTTCCCCTCGATGCGCGATGTCGTCAACGACTTGCCCGTCGTCCGCATCAACTGCTTGTATGAGTTATTAGCACGCTCAAATTGTAGGACAAGACTGAAATTTGCGTGATAAGGGTGCCCGCAATCTTTTATGTTCGTGCAGCCAAACGTGGCGCACGATGCGCAGTACCGACGGGGAGGAACGCCTTGATGACCAGCCACCCGATTGCCGAACGACGACGTGGCCCGGCGCACAGCGCCGTCGCGCGCGATATCGGCATCGCGATCGTAACGGGCCGCTACCCGCCGATGTCGATCCTGCCGGGCGAGCATGAACTCGCCGACCAGCGCGGCATTTCGCGCGGGGTCGTGCGCGAGGCGTTGCGGATGCTCAGCGCGAAGGGGCTGCTCGAGAGCAAGCCCAAGACGGGCACCCGGGTCCGTGAGCGTGCTGAGTGGAATTTGCTCGATCCCGATCTGCTCGCCTGGATGTTCGAGGCCGAACCCCCCGTCTCGTTCGTGCGCAGCCTGTTCCAGCTCCGCTTGATCATCGAACCCGCCGCGGCGGAGCTCGCTGCGATGACCCGCACGTCGCGCCAGGTGTCCGGCATGGGCCATGCGCTCGAGGAAATGCACCAGCACGGCCTCGCCTCCGCGATCGGTCAGGCCGCCGACCAACGCTTCCACCACATCATCCTCGAGGCGACGCACAACGAGCTGCTGGTCAGTCTGGCCGGGACGATCGGATCCGCGGTGCGCTGGACGACGATCTACAAACACCGTCAACCCGTCAAACCCAGCGATTCGATGCCGCAGCATCAGCGCCTGTTCGATGCGATCGCAGAGGGGGAACCCGACGCCGCGCGCGAGGCGACGATCGCGCTGATCCGCCAGGCCGAAGACGACACCGCGATCCTGATCCGCGCGTGACATCGCGCTTGCAGACCGCGCACAGAACGCGGCCAATTCCCGCATCGGAGACCTGACGCCATGAGCGTAACCCGTCGAACAATCCTCCAGGGTGCCGGGCTCGGCATCGGCAGCGGTGCAGCACTTGCGGTGTCGGCGCCGCTCGCCGCCAAGGCGCGCGGCGCCGCGGTGCTCGCGCCGCGGCCGCCGATGGGGTGGAACAGCTGGAACAGCTTCGCCACCACGATCACCGAGGCGCAGGCGATCGAGACCGCGCGGATCATGGCAGAAAAACTGCTGCCGTCGGGCTATGACGTGTTCACCGTCGACATCCAGTGGTATGATCCCGACGCCAAAAGCTACACTTACAACGCCAAGCCGAAGCCCACGATCGACGCGCACGGGCGGCTGATCCCTGCCCTCAACCGTTTCCCGTCGAGCGCGGGTGGCGCAGGGTTCCGCCCGCTCGCCGATACCGTGCACAAGCTCGGCCTGCGCTTCGGGGTTCATCTGATGCGCGGCATTCCGCGGCTTGCGGTCGAGCGCGACCTGCCGATCCTCGGCACCAACCTGCGTGCCAGCGCGATCGCAGATACCTCCAGCGTGTGTAGCTGGAACCCCGACATGTACGGCGTCGACATGCGCAAACCGGGTGCGCAGGCCTATTATAACAGCGTCTTCGCGCTGTTCGCGTCGTGGGGCGTCGACTTCGTCAAGATGGACGACATGAGCCGTCCCTACGATGCGCATGCGCCCGAGATCGAAGCCGCCGCCCGCGCTATTGCCGCCACCGGGCGTCCGATCGTGCTGAGCCTGTCGCCCGGGGAAACCCCCGTGGATCGCGCCGAGCATGTTCGGCAACATGCACAGATGTGGCGGATTTCGGACGATTTCTGGGACAATTGGGCGATGCTGGAGGCGCAGTTCACCCGGCTGGAGAATTGGAACCCCTATCGTCGCGCGGGCGGTTGGCCCGATGCCGACATGCTCCCGCTCGGACGCCTGTCGCTCGGCGAGCGCGATACGCGCTTCACGCCGGACGAACAGCGCACGCTGATGACGCTCTGGTCGATCGCGCGGTCGCCGCTGATCATGGGCGGCGATCTGCGGCACCTCGATGCGCCGACGCTCGCGCTGCTCACCAACCCCGAGATCATCGCGGTCAACCAGGCAAGTCGCGACAACCAGCCGCATTACCTCACCGACGCCGCACGGGTCTGGTCGGCGCGCCCCGAAGCCGGGGCGGACCGCTATCTCGCACTGTTCAACACCGGCAAGGAGCCCAGCACCGTGACGATCGACTTGCGCGCGGTCGGCGCGCCGGAAGCGGTACGTGTGCGCGATCTGTGGAGCCGGACGGACGAAGGCGTCGTCCGAGGTCGCCTGACGCGGCGGCTGCCGGTGCATGGTGCGGCCCTGTATCGCCTCGCACCGGAATGACGGCAGAACGCAGCGCGACCTGACCGCGTCCGCCGGAATTTTCGCAACGGTTGCTCCCGACCCTTGGTCATCCGCGTTGTAACATTTGTTACTAGATTTACGGAAGCCGAAGGCAATGCCCGCATTACATCACACCGGCGTCGATCTGCGTCGCCTTCAGCAGATCGTGTCGGGTCTGACCGAGGGGGTGATCATCGTGTCCCCCGATCAGGATATCCTGTGGGCGAACGAAGCGGGTTTGCGGATGCACGGGGTCGAGCGGATCCCCGATCTCGGGAAGACGATCGACGAGTATCGCAACCGGTTCCGCCTGCGCTATCGCAACAACCATTGGCTCGAAGCCCCCGATTATCCGCTGGAACGCGTCGTCGCCGGGGAGGCGTTCAGCGAGGTCATCGTCGAAGTGCTGCGCGAGGGCGACGAGGAAGCCCGCTGGATCCACCAGATCCGCAGCCTGGTGCTGACCGACAGCGAGGACAAACCCGATCTGCTCGTGCTGGTGATCCAAGACGTATCGATGCTGTTCGAGGCGGAGGAACGGTTCGAGCAGACGTTCAAGGCCAACCCCGCCCCCGCGGTAATCTGCCGCCTGTCCGACCAGCGTTTCGTAAAGGTCAATACGGGCTTTCTCGAGATGACCGGGCGCGAACGCGAGGACGTGCTGGGCCGCACCGTCTACGAACTCGACGTGCTTGCGGACGTGTCGGACCCGGGCCTCGCCAAGCAGCGGTTGCGCGAAGGGCGGACGATCCCGCAGATGCAGGCGGACCTGCATTTGCCGAACGGTGGGCGCAAACTGGTGATCGTCGGCGGGCAGCCGATCGACCTGAACGAGCAACCGTGCATGCTGTTCACCTTCGCGGATCTCGAGCCACGCCGCCGGATTGAGGGGGAATTGCGCGAAAGCGAGGCGCGTGCGCATCGCACGTTCGAACTGGCACCGATCGGCCTGGCGGTCGCCACGCTCGACGGGCATCGGTTCCTTCAGGCCAATGCGGCGCTGCTGGAACTCACCGGCTACACCACCGAGGATATCCAGCAGCAGTCGGCCTGTTCGCTCAAGCTGCTCGACGGGGCAACCGTGCGAACCGAAATTGAGCGGGCAATCCGCGACGATGGCGGCTTCCACGCGCGCGACGCCTGCCTTCAGCGCAAGGATGGTGAACGCGTCGACGTACTGATTTCGACCGGTATCATTCCGATGCATGGCAGCGATTGCGTGCTGTGGGTGATCCAGGACATCGCCGAACGCCGACAGTCCGAACGCGAACTGATCGGCGCGATCGAAACCGTGATGCGCGACACCAACTGGTTCAGCCGCACGATCGTCGAGAAACTCGCCAACCTTCGCGCGCCCAGTGCACAGCGCCATGTCGCGGAAGTATCCTCGCTCACCGGTCGCGAACGCGAGACGTTGAGCCTGATGTGCGAAGGGCTCGACGACGCCGCGGTCGCCGAGGCGATGGGCGTGTCGCGCAACACCGTGCGCAACAACGTCGCGCGTATCTATGGCAAACTGGGGGTCAATCGTCGTTCCGCCGCGATCATTTGGGCACGCGAGCGCGGCTTCCCGCTGCCATCCGCGCGGCGTCCGGCGATCAAGGATAGTTAATATACCCTGATTCTGCACTAAACGATTTGGTGCAAATCGATCTAGGGTACGCCCATTTCGGTATTACTTCTGGTCTCAACGGGGGCGCGGTTTCGACCGCGTCGCCGGTAGCAGAAGGAATTGCGAGATGGACGACCGCATCGAAGGTGCCGGAAAGCAGGTAGTCGGATCGATCAAGGAAGCGATCGGCAAGATTACCGGCAATCGCAACATCGAAGCGCAAGGCGCCGCCGAGAAGGCCGCCGGCAAGGCACAAGCCGAACTCGGCGAAGCGCGGTCCGCCACACGCGATACCCTCGATAAACAGGACGATCGCGGGCGGGTTCCGCCCCGCGATTCCGTCATCGCAGCATAAGGATTAGCATATGGCCCATACCTACGTTGACCCGATCCACGGATCAGACCCGATCGCGCCGCACGATCGCGCGCTCGGTGCGCCCGGTGGGGCGATCGTCCACCGGTCGCGCATGTCGTGGCAGGCAGTGTTCGCCGGCGTGACGATCGCGATCGCGGTCCAGATCGTGCTGGGTCTGCTTGGCACCGGGATCGGGATGAGCCTGGTCGATCCGGTCAACGGCTCGACGCCCAGCGCGAGCGGCTTCGGGATCGGCGCAGGGCTGTGGTGGGTCGTGAGCACGATCGTCGCGCTTGGCGCGGGCAGCTATGCAGCATCGCGGATCGCGGGCCTGACCGACCGGTTTGACGGGTTCGTCCACGGCCTCGTCATCTGGGGCGTGACGCTCATCATCACGCTGTATCTGCTGAGTTCGGCAGTCGGCTCGATCATCGGCGGCACCTTCCGCACGATCGGCAGCGTCGCTAGCGTCGCTGGCACGAGCATCGGCGCAAGCGCACCGACCGTCGCCAAGGCAGCGGGCATCGACGTCGAGGATCAGGCTGCGGCCTATCTCGATGCAGCCCCCAGCGATCCCGCGCTGATGACGTCGCAGGAAGCGCAGAAGGAAGTCGCCAAGCAACTCCCCGCAATGGCGCAGGGCGGTGCCGAGGGTAACCGGGCCGAGGCACGGGTGGTCGACATCGTCGCGGCACAGCGCAAGATCTCGCGTCCGGAGGCGGCAGCGCAAGTCACGCGCGCCAAGCAGCAGTTCATCGCAGCGAAGAACAGCACGGTCGAAACCGCCAAGTCGGCAGCCGACACCGGTGCCAGCGCCGCCGCAGGAACATCCTTTACCGCTGTCATCGCGCTCCTGTTGGGTGCCGGTGCAGCAGGGTTTGCCGGGGCGGCTGCAACGCGCCGCCGCGGCCACGAAGTCCGCCGCGCCTAACGGCGTCGGAGGATGCGCGTCTGCCCCCCCGGCGCGCTGAGACGACGACCACCGCCTGTAGCGTATCAATGCGGTGGTCGTCGGATCTAAATAGCGATTTTCGAGTATATAACCCCCTAGCCAAAGGAGACTTTTCATGGACACGCATCAGGTAACGGGCGGCATCAAGCAGGCCGCAGGTTCGATCGAGGAAGGCTTCGGCAATCTGACTGGCGATCGTTCCACCGAAGTTTCGGGTGCCGTGCGCAAGGTCGCTGGCCAAATCGAGGGAACCTATGGCGATGCAGTCGACGCAGCCCGCGCGACCGTCGAGGATAGCCCGCTGCTTGCGCTCGGCCTGACCGCGATCGTCGGCTTCGCGCTCGGCGCGCTGGTCACCGGCCTCGGCGCGCGCCGCGGCTGAACGATCGCTTGCCGCTGTTGCGGCATCCCACTGTCGAAAGCCCGACGCGACTTCCGTCGCGTCGGGCTTTTTTCATCGTCCAGTCGCGAACTTGTCGGCCCGCCGCCTGCCAACGAGAAGACCCCGTTCCAGCCGGACACACAAAGCGGCGTAATAATCGCTCAGAAAGCCCACGTCGTCGCCATCATCCGGTAAGCCCGCCTTGCGCCGGATCGTCACAGCTACCGTCGCGATCGCGTCCGGCTTCCCGCTGCGCAGCACCTCCTCGAGCGTCTGCAATTCATATTCACCGTACAGGCTCAACGCGGCATCGCTGAACACACGGCGCGGGTGCGCCGACGGCATTGCCAGTTCCGCCCCCAGCGCAACGCCGACGGTGCGGACGACCCAGGTCCCGGCGAGCAGATCCCCGACGCGCAGCCGATCCCGATTGAACAGTGGGAACAACAGGAAGATGCCGCTCCAGCCGAGCGCGAACAGCGTGACGAAGGTATCCGCCGTGCCCTCCGCCGTTTGCTGGCCCAAGAAGGTCAGCGGCAGGAACAGCTCGATCTCGCGCATCGCATTGCGCGCGATCACCGCGCCGCCGCTCAGCCGTGCGCCGTCGCGCGCGACGACGCGCAGGCCCAGGATGCGCTTGCCCGGCGTCGCGCCGCGCCCGCCCATCTCGAACAGCGTGAACCATCCGTTGCGCAGCACGAAGAAGCCGATCATCCACACGATCGCCAGCGCGGGCGCATTGACCGAGAAGAACAGCGAGAAGACCACCACCGTCGCCGCGACCAGCACCAGCATGATCGCGCCGGCGTCGATCAGGAATGCCGCCGCACGGGTTCCCGCACTCCCCAGTTGAAGCCGCAGGTCGACGCCTTCGGGCGTGACGAAGCTGCGCCGCAAGGTCACCGCATCGGCGTGGCGCTCAGCCCGCGGCGGTCGCATCGGATTTCCTCGGCAGGTAGAAATACAGCAACCAACCGATCAGCATCGCCGTGCCGATCGCATAGCGGGTGAGGTCGTCGGTCAGCACTTGCCGCCCGATCCCCTCGAGCATCCCCGCGACGAGCAGCATCACGACCGTCCCCGCCATCGCGACCGCGCCGGTCTGCCCCGCGGCCACCGCCGCATCGCCGCGCGTGCGCCGTCCCGGGAACGCGATCGCCGTACCGATACGGAACCCCGCCGCGCCGGAAAGGATGATCGCGAACAATTCGGTCGTGCCGTGGATCATGATCCAGCCGGTGAAACCGAACCCCAGCCCCTTGGGCACGAACACCGCCATGAACGCCCCCAGCATCATCCCGTTATAGGTGATCAGCAATGCGGTCGGCACAGCGAACGCAAAGCCGAGCGCGAACGAGAAGATCGCGATCTGCGCATTGTGCGTGAACAGATAAGCCGCGAACGTCGCCAGCGCGTTCTGCTGCTCGGTCGCGTAGATCGTCTTGCGCAACGTCTCGACCGAGGCGGACGGATCGCGCCCGCCCGCCATGCCGTCACCGACGATCGCGAAGAACCACGCCGCATCCCCGCGCACGATCAGATAGCCGACCACCGCCCCCGCAACCGTCAGCAACAGCGAGACGAGCGTCTCGCGCCACAGCGACTGGACCGCAGCGGGCCAGCCATGCACGAAGAACCGCTTGAGCTGAGTCCATGCCGATGTCTGGACGCCGTACAGTTGGAAATAGGCGCGCGTGCAAAGCTGCTCGAGATAGTCCGTTAGCGCGCGGTCGAGCGACGTTTCGCGCGCGACCGACAGCGACGACAGCGCGGTGCGATACAGCAGCGGCAGCGCGAGCAGGTCCTCCTGCGGCACCGCCCGGATCGAGCGCCGCTCGATCCGCCGGATAATCGCGTCGAGCCGTTCCCACTCGGGGGCGTGCGCTGCGCGGAAACGGCTGGCGTTGACTAGCACCGGCTGGGTCACCGGCGACACGGACGCGGTCACAACAGGTTCCTCCGTTTGAGCGCGACATAGCCCGCGACGAGACGTTCGCCGACTCGGTCATGCTCCGCCTCGATGACATGGACGCCGACGTGCTCCAGCCGCGCGAGCACCAGCTTGCGGTCGCGGAGCAATGCCGCGGCGGTGACCGCGCGCGTGACGTCATCCGCGGTGGCGGGCGCACGGTCGACGATCGCCTCGACGTCCTCGTCCCGCAACACGACGATCAGCAACAGGTGGGTCTTCACGATCCGCATGGCTGCGCGCACCAGAAAGTCCGCGCTCGTCAGGTCGGTGAATTCGGTGAACAGCACGATCATCGACCGCCGCGTCAGCCGCGTGGCGAGCGTGGTCAGCGCGAACGTATAATTGGTTTCCTCGACACTATAGTCGATCTCCGCCGCGAGCCGCTGCAGATTGGCGAGGGCGGGCATTCCCGACACCAGCCCGCTCGCGATCCGCGGCCGCGAATCGAACGCATGGAGCGCGACCCGGTCGCCCAGCTTGAGCGCGACCCATGCGGTCAGCAGCATCGCCGACACCGCGCGATCGACGCGCGGGACCCCCGCGACCGGGTCCGACATCTGCCGCCCGCAATCCACCGCGAAGACGATCTGGTTGTTGCGTTCGGTGCGATATTCCTTGGCGTGGAGCTTGCGGTGCCGCGCCGATTGTTTCCAGTCGATCGCGCGCCGGTCCATGCCCGAGCGGAACTCGACCAGCGCATCGAAATCGGTCCCGTCGCCGCGATCGACCTGAGTCAGCAAGCCGTCGATCGCATGGCGTCGGAAGATTTCGGCACCCTTATCGTGGTGCAGGCGGATATCGGGGAGGATCGCGACGCGCACGTCGCTGGCGACCGCGCGCTGATGCCAGACGAGGCCGAGCGGGCCACGCCAGCGTGTCCAGACGCGATCGATCCGCCCGATCCCGCGCCGATGCGCCGTCAGCGGCAGCAGCGCGGCCCCCTTGCCGTCGCGCATCACGACCGACGCGCGTCCGTCATTCTCCGCGGCGAACAGGGCGTTGGCCGCCAGAGCGACCTCCGCACTACTGACCTTTGCCGTCCCGTCCAGCGTCACGGTCAGGGTTGCATCGATCGTGTCGCCGACCGAAGCGGTCGCGGGCAGGTCCACCCGCACGGCGGCAGTACGCCCGCCCTTCGCCGCATCGACCACCGCGAGCACGAGCACCGCCAGCGGCCACGCCAGCCCGGCATACCAGCGATCGGGCAACAGCACGCCGATCACCAGCGCAACCGGCGCCCCTGCCGCTGCCGCCAGCACCGCAAGGCGAGTGGGATAAATCACGCGCGCGCCGTGCTCCTGCGCAGGCGCACGGTTGCGCACGGGGTGGCTTTGCTCACCGCGGCACTTCGATCGTTTCGATGATCTGCGCGACGACATCCTCGATCGTCCGCCCGTCGATCTCTGCGGCGGGCGACAGGATCAGGCGGTGCCGCAGCAACGCCGGGGCGAGCGCCTTCACGTCATCGGGAATGACGAAATCGCGGCCATCGATCACCGCCCGCGCGCGCGCCGCGCCGGCCAGCATCGCGCCTGCGCGCGGCGAAGCGCCGCTTTCGAGATCGGCGACCCCGCGCGTGCCCCGCACCAGGGCTGCGATATAATCGATCACTTCGTCCACCAGCCGCACGCCCGCGACCGTGTCGATCGCTGCGCCGATCGTCGCGGCGTCCGCACGCGGTTCGACGCCCCATTCCTCCGGGGCCATCGCCTGCTGATGCGCGCCATGCGTCGCGATGATCCGGCGTTCCTCGGCGGCGGATGGGTAATCGACGGTCTGCTTGAACAGGAAGCGATCGAGTTGCGCCTCGGGCAAGGGATAGACGCCTTGCTGTTCGATCGGGTTCTGCGTCGCCACCACCATGAAGCGCGGCCCCAGCGGCAGGCTTTCGCCGTCGATCGTCACGGTGCGCTCCTGCATTGCCTCGAGCAGCGCGGCCTGGGTCTTGGGCGGGGTGCGGTTGATTTCGTCGGCGAGCAGCAGATCGGTGAAGATCGGCCCGCGCGTCAGCGTGAAGGTGCTCGTCTGGAAGTTGAACAGGTTCGCGCCGATGATGTCGCCCGGCATCAGATCGGGGGTGAACTGGATTCGCCCGAAGTCCAGCCCGACGACCCGCGCGAACGTCCGTGCCAGCAAGGTCTTCGCGGTGCCCGGCGGGCCTTCGAGCAACACGTGCCCGCCCGCGAATAGCGCAACCAGCAGGATGTCGACGCTCGCCTCCTGCCCGACCACGGCCTTGCCGATCTCCTGCCGGATCGCCTGCGCGAGCCCGCGCACATCGTCTACGGTCACCGTGTCTTCTCCCATAACCAATGATGCAGCGCCTGCGCCGCCGCGAGCATGTCGCGCGGATGGCGTGCCGTACGCGCCTGCTCCGCCAAAGTCGTGAAGCGCGCGCGCCCCGACAGCGCGTCCAGATAGCGATCGAGCGCATCGTCGCGCATCCGCACTGGCACACCGAACACCCCGACCGCGCGGTCGCGCACGACCTCGACGTAGCGTGGACCCAGGCCACCCTGACGCCCGGCCTTGCGCACCAGCGCGGCGGCATTGTCGATCAGCGCCGCCTTGCCGAACGCGATCGCGCGCGGCCGCCGTCTCGGCGCGCCGAACGTCGCGGTCGCCTGAATGCCCGCGAGCAGCGCCGCGGCCGCGATCGCCAGCGTCATCGCAAGGAACGGCGGGTCGAACATCAGCTTCAACGGACTGGGCGAGCGACCGAAACCGTTGAGCGTCACGTCGAACACGACCGAATCCGCCCCCGTGGAATTGAGCCAGTCGAGCAAATCGAGCGCGGCGCGTGCCTGCCCCGCGTCGCGCATTCCGACGTTGGACAGCAAATCGGGATCGGCGAGGACGTAGAACGGGTGCTCCCCGATCTGCGCCAGCACGACGTGCCCGGCGGCATCGGTCAGCAACGGCCGCACACCGGGTCCGGTAATCGTCTGTACCGCACGCGGCGCCATGAAGCGCATGGTCGCGGGCATCCAAGCCAACCCCTTGAGCGGCCGCCCGCCGCTGCGATAGCGTTTCACCACGAGCGGATATTGCGGTGCGAGCACGCCTTGCGGTTCGCTCTTCGGCAGCAAGGCGGCGACGTTGACCCATCCGCTGTGCTGCGGGTCCTTGGTCGTCGCCCATTTCGGTAGCACCACCAGCGTCGGCTTGGCGCTGCGCTGCGCGAGCACCTTGGTCATGTCGGTGTCGGCGCGCTCTGGGGTGAGGACGACCAGATCCTCGGTGTTGAAAAGGCGGGGATCGCGAACGATGCGGGGGTTGCGTCCGGTCGCTTCGGCCAGCCGCACGATCCCGCCGAACCCGACCGCCGCATTCGACAGGGCATGCGCGCCACCGTTGCGCCCGGAACGCAGGTCGGGCGCATAGGCGCCGAGCACAACCATCGCTAGGAACGCGACAATCCCGACAGCGATGAGGATGGCGACCGTGCGGACCTCAAACGCGCTGTCCGCCGCTCCGCGTGTCGTGGAAACATCGCTCATCCGCGCCACGCCTGCGGTAGCGCGAAGTCCTGATACGCCGCGCGGGCGGTGGCCCAGTCACTGGCGTCGACTGCGCACGCGCCGAACAGGCTGCGCTCGACCAGCGTGGCGATTCCAGCGAACAGGCGCCGCGCGGCAGGCGGCACCGCGTCCGCTTGACTCAGTTCGCGGCTGGTCAGCGCGGGCCGTACGGCGCGGGGACGGCGGCGCGCGATATCGTCGATCGAGCGAATCAGCAGCACGTGCGCCGCCTCGGCAAAGCGTCCGTCCGCGGCCAGCCGGTCCGCCTCGCGTAGCCAGGCCTGCGCCGGCGCGGCGTCCGGGTGCCAGTCAGGATCGGGGACGACCGGCTCGGTCTGACGCGTGCCGCGGCGGTGCGGCCAGCGCCATTCGCCGTGGCGGATGCGTTGGTAGACCACCCATCCGAGCAGCACGACCAATGCGGCGATCAGCGTCCACAGAAAGATTCGCGCATACGGCGCTTGCGGCATCTGCCGGGAGATCCAGCCGATCAACCGCGCGACCGGCTGCAGGACGTGCGCAAGCCACTCGAGGACCTGTGTCAGCCATTCCGGTGGCCTCGGTGGCGGGGCTGCGCGGGTCAGGGTGAACTGCACGCTCGGGTCCGCGCGGAGCGCCGCGTGGGCGGCAGCGAACCGGTCGCCGTCGGCGGCGGCGTCTTGCGCGATTCCCCCGCTCACTTGGCATCCCCCGGGCCGCAATTGGCGCTACGCCGTTGAACCTAAACCAACGCGCGAAGCACGCAAACGGCAAAATGGGTCTGCCGGGCTCGGCACCGAGGATGGGACCCGGCGCGCTTTGCCTCCTGGACTGCTCTCCCGCGCAAGCGAGACCTCTGCGTAAAGGCAATCGGAGGTTTGATTGTCACCCGCGCCCCAAAGTTGCCGTCATGCTGAACTTGTTTCAGCATCCACCGTGCGACAAGCACGGACCGGACTCGCGGAGGGCTGGATCCTGAAACAAGTTCAGGATGACGGACGGTTTTCCAGAACTCCCGCCTTCGCGGGAAAAACGGGCGGCCGCACGCGAACGAATCCGTTTGCCCCGCCTCGCATCTCGCGTCAGGGTCGCACCAATTCACGGGGGGTTTCCACGATGGCCAGCGCAGCATCAGCGTCCGACCGCCGCATGTCGATCGGTCGGGTGTTCAACCGGGCCTTTGCCGCGCTGGGGGCCAATGCCGGCACGATGTTCGGAATCGCGTTTCTGTTCAGCGCGCTGCCGATCGCGCTGCTCAACCTCTGGCAGGCCGGGCTTGGCCCGACGCGTGATTTCGGGACCAATGCGGTGCTGATCGGCGGCATCTATCTAGCGAGCTTCGTGCTGACGCAACTCGCGCAAGGCGGGCTGGTTCGCGCGACGATCGCGCATAGCGACCATCGCACCGTCAGCTTCGCCGCCTGCGTGGCGACGGGTGCGCGCTTTGCCCTGCCGCTGCTCGCGCTCGGGATCGTGATGGGTTTTGCGCTGCTGCTGGGGTTCATGGTCTTCTTCATTCCCGGCGTGTTGCTGTATCTCGCCTGGGCGGTCGCAGTGCCAGCGCTGGTGATCGACGGAACCAGCGTGTTCGGCGCGTTCGGGCGCAGCGCGTTCCTGACGCGCGGTGCGCGCTGGAATATCTTCGGGATCGGGCTGGTGGTGCTCGTGCTATACTACATACTGCTCGCCGGCGTCGGGATCGTCACCGTTGCGATCACGGGATTCCCTTCGCCCGCGACGCGCGGTCTGGACGGCTTCCTGACATTATCGTCGGTGCTGAGCGCTATCTCGACGACGGTCAGCACGGCGGCGTTCGCGGCGATCCAGACATCGCTCTACGTCGAGTTGCGCGACTGGAAGGATGGCCCGCAGATCGATCAACTCTCGGACATCTTCGCCTGACCCACCGACCGGCGGGCCGATCCCGCCTTAATCTCGGACGCAATCCCGGCTAGAGCCGCGCGATGACTCGGTTCCCCTCCCCGCTCCGCTGGAAGTTCCTGCTTCCGATCGCGCCCTTGTTCGCGATCGGTGCAGCCCCCTCCGGCGGCACGCTTCACGTCCAGGTCGACAACGTCCGCGCGTTGACCGGGCGAGTCCATGTCGACCTCTGCACACAGAGGCAGTTCCTCAAGGATTGCCCGATCACCGCCGAAGCCCCGCCGAGCATCGGGCTGACCACGGTGACGCTGCGCAACCTCAAACCGGGCCGTTACGCGGTGCAGGCGTTCTATGACCAGAATGGCAATAAAAAGGTTGATCGCGCACTCTTCGGCATCCCCAAGGAAGGCGTCGGTTTCTCGAACGATGCCAAGATCCGCATGGCCCCCCCGAAGTGGGACGAAGCCATGTTCGATTACGACGGACAAGAGCGCACGATCCGCCTGAAACTCCGCTACTTCATCGGCCCCGACGCGCCGACGGCAGGCAAGTAAACGATGATCGCTCGCATGCTCGAACGGCTCGTCGCGCTCGGCGTGCGGTCGCCCTATGCGGTCCTCGGACTGTGCCTTGCGCTGGTGGTCGGCGCAGGCGCCTATGCCGCCGGCCATTTCGCGATGACGACCGACACCGCGGCGCTGATCTCCCCCACAATCGAATGGCGCAAGCAGGAGAAGGCGGTCGAACAGGCGTTCCCACAACTGAAGGACGTCCTGCTGGTCGTCGTCGACGGCAAGACACCCGAACTCGCCGAAGCCGCGACCGCGAAACTGACGGCGGCGCTAACTGCCGACACACAGCACTTTCGCAGCATCCAGCGTCCGGATGGCGGGGCGTACTTCGACCGCGAAGGCCTGTTGTTCGGATCGACCGACGAGGTCCGCGCCTCCACCAAGGCGTTGATCGAGGCGCAGCCACTGCTCGGTCCGCTGGCGAGCGACCCGTCGCTCCGCGGAATCGCGGGCGCGTTCTCGACGATGCTCACCGGGGTCGAGCGCGGGGACATTCCGTTGTCGCGGCTCGCGCGTCCGATGCGAACGATGGCGGACGCGCTCGATGCGTCGGCGGCGGGGAAACCCGCCTATTTCTCGTGGCAGGACCTGTTCGCCGGATCGGGCCAGACCGCCCCGCCGCGCCGCCGCCTGATCCTCGCGCAACCGCGACTCGATTACGGCGCGCTCCAGCCAGGCGAGGATGCGGTCGGCGCGATCGTTGCGGAAGCTGCGAGGCTGGGGCTTGATCCCGCCCACGGCGTCACCGTCCGCACGACCGGCGAAGTCCCGCTGGCGGACGAGGAGTTCGCGACGCTCGAGGAGAATATCGGTTGGGTCGGCGCGGTGATGGCGCTCGCGATGCTGGTGACGCTGTGGTTCGCGGTACGCTCCGCGAAGATCGTCACCGCGATCCTGCTGACCATTGTGGCTGGGCTGGTCGTCACAACTGCACTCGGGTTGCTCGCGGTCGGCGCGCTCAATCTCATCTCGGTCGCGTTCATTCCCTTGTTCGTGGGGCTTGGCGTCGACTTCGGGATCCAGATCGCGGTGCGCTTCAACGCCGAGCGGCTCGACGGCGCCAACACCGGCCCTGCGCTGGAACGCGCAGCTCGTGCGCTTGGCGCGCCGCTTGCGCTGGCCGCCGGGGCGGTGTTCCTCGGGTTCGGGGCGTTCCTGCCGACCGACTATGTCGGGATCGCCGAGCTGGGAATCATCGCCGGGCTGGGGATGCTGGTCGCGCTAGCCGCCAGCGTCACGCTGCTGCCCGCGCTGCTGATGCTGCTCAAGCCGGGCGCGCCGCGCCGTGAGGTCGGCTTTGCCGAAGCCGCCCCCGCCGACCGCTGGCTCCACACCCACCGCAGGACGGTGTTGTGGGCGTTCGCGCTGTCGATGGCGGGGAGCATCGCGCTGCTTCCCTTCGTCCAGTTCGACTTCAACCCGCTCCACCTGCGCGCCAAGGACGGCCCGGCGATGCGCGCGCTGACCGACCTGATGCGCGATCCGCTACGGACCCCGAACACGATCAACGTCCTCGCCCCCAATGCGCAGGCCGCACAGGCGCTTGCGACCAGGCTGTCGGCATTGCCCGAAGTCGCGGAAGCGGTTTCGATCGATGGATATGTCCCGCAGGACCAGGAGGCCAAGCTCGCGCTGGTGCAGGATGCATCGCTGCTTCTGGATGCGACGATCAACCCGTTCGACGTAGCCGCCGCCCCGAGCGACGCCGAGAACATCGCCGCGCTGCGCCAGACCGCAACCGCCTTGCGCACCGTGGCGGCGGGGGAGCCGCGTGGCGGGGTGAGCGACGCGCTCCATCTTGCCAGCGCGTTCGAGCAACTCGCGGCGGGAACCCCCACGCTGCGCACCCGCGCGACCGCGCTGCTCGTCCCCCCGCTCGGCACGATGCTCGACCAGATCCGCACCGCGCTTCAGGCCGAGGCAGTGACGCGCGAGACGCTCCCGCCCGAGATCGCGGGCAATTGGGTCGCCAGGGACGGCCGCGCGCTGGTGCAGGTCTTCCCCAAGGGCGACAGCAACGACAATGCCGTGCTCCGGCGCTTCACGGCCGCGGTGCGCAAGGTTGCGCCCACCGCCAGCGGCCTGCCGGTTGCGACACAGGAAGCCGCCAAGACGGTCGCCTGGGCGTTCGTCGAGGCTGGCGTGCTCGCGCTTGCGCTGGTCAGCGTGCTGCTGTTCGTCGTGTTGCGCGATGCGCGCGAGGTTGCCTTCACGCTAGCCCCGGTCGTGCTGTCGATGTTCCTGACGCTTAGCAGTTGCGTGCTGATCCGGCAGCCGATCAATTTCGCGAACATCATCGCCTTCCCCTTGCTGTTCGGGGTGGGCGTCGCGTTCCACATCTATTTTGTGATGGCATGGCGCGGCGGGGCGACCGACCTGCTCCAGTCGAGCCTCGCGCGCGCGGTGCTGTTCAGCGCCCTGGCGACGGGCAGCGCGTTCGGAAGCCTGTGGCTGTCGCACCATCCCGGCACCGCGAGCATGGGTAAGATCCTGATGATCTCGCTTGCCTGGACGCTGGTGTGCGCGCTGATTTTCGAGCCTGCGTTGTTGGGGCCGCCGCGCAAGAAGGCGTGAGATCAACCATCCCATTCTCGGCGCTTCCCCGGCGAAGGCCGGGGCCCAGGAGCGAAACGGAAGAATGCGAGCGCCTGCGCTTCGTTACCACGACCTTCGCTCCTGGACCCCGGCCTTCGCCGGGGAAGCGCGTGTGGTTGGGGAAGCACCTTGATGCGCGACAGCGCCTCGCATCGGGCAAGTCCCCAGCGCAAGAAAACGTAACACACGCCTTTCGCTTCCCGGCTATGATGTTCCGCGATATGTAACACGACGTGTTCAGGTTTTTCGGTCTAGCACCAGCACATCGCTGAAGGACAACACGCAAGGACGATCGATGCGCGCAGCACTGCTTTCCCGCCTGCTTCTTACCGGTCTCGCCGCCAGTGTCCTCATACCGGCCCCCGCCGCCGCGAGTTCGCCCGAGTTGATGGGGCTCGAGCGCAAGCTGAGCATGCTGCTCGCCGAACGCTCCGGCGAATATGGCATCGCCGCGCTCGACCTGCGGGATGGCTCGATCGTTTCCGTCAACGGCGACGTTCCGTTTCCGATGGCGAGCACCGTCAAGGTGGCGATCGCGGCAGCGTACCTTGCACAAGTCGACCAGGGACATCGCACCCTCGGCGACATGGTGTACGGTCGTCCCGCCGCAAAGGTGCTGGAGCTGATGATCATTCGCAGCGACAATTATGCGACCGACCAGATACTCGCCACGCTCGGCGGGCCGCTCGCGGTGCAGCAGTGGCTGTCGTCGCACCAGATGGCCGGCATTCGGGTGGACCGCAACATCGCGCAGCTGCTGCGCGAGCGCGGGCATCTTGCCGACATCAAGGACGTCGCCACCCCGGTCGCGATGGTCGCGCTGTTGTCGAGGCTCGACAGCGGCACCGTCCTGACCGCGCAAAGCCGCAGCTTTCTGTTCGGGCTGATGAGCCGGTGTGCGACCGGCACCCGCCGGATCCGCGCGCTGCTGCCCGCGGGGACTCCAGTCGAGGACAAGACCGGCACGCTTGACGGTGTTACCAATGACGTGGGGTTCATCACCATGCCCGATGGCCGCCGCGTGGCGCTTGCGGTGTTCGCGCGCGGTGGGCGCGACCGCCAGCCCGTGATCGCCGAAGTCGCGCGGGCGATCTACGACCGCTTCGCAGACAGCACCCGCAACGCGCTTGCGCTGTTCATGCGAATGCGGTGATCGCGGGAGACTGACCGGTCCTGGCAGCCGCCTGGGTGGTGCGAGAACGTGCCGCTTCGCTGTCTAGCTCAGCGCTTCTCCGGCGAAGGCCGGGGTCCAGTAGCGAAACAGAAAACTGCGGGCGACTGCGCTCTGTTACCGCGACCTTCGCGACTGGGCCCCGGCCTTCGCCGGGGAAGCGGGACTGTTTTGAGGAAGCGGTCTATTTTGGCGACGCGCTGGCAGCCGGGTCAGCAAGCGGATCGCTCAGCGGATCCTCCGACGTTCGTTCTGGTTTTGACGTCGCCGTTCCCACTGCTCCCTCAGCAGCAGGGTCCGTCAGCGGATCGGCAAGTGGATCATTCGCTGACGCCGGTGAGGCGGGCGCTACCGCCGCGGACCCACCCGCCGGATCGGCGAGCGGATCGGCCAGCGGGTCCGCCAGCGGATCGCTCATCGCCCCTCCCCCCCGCGCTCCATGCGTGGCCGCAACCCGCCCAGCCCGGTCCTGCAGATACGACGACCGCAACGTCGCATACGGGTCGATCGCGCTTGCGGTCAGCGCCTTCAGCGGCGCGTCCGACTCGACCCGCAGGTCCAGCCCCGTCAGCACCGCTTGCGGAATACGGAATTCCGCCCGGTCGAACGGAGACCCCACCACCACGGGCAAAGCCTGCGCCTCCGCAGCCCCGGCCGGCAGATCACGGAAGGTGCTTGGCCCGAGGAACGGCAGGAACAGATACGGCCCCGGCCCGACCCCGTAATGCCCGAGCGTGTCGCCCAGGCTGTTGTCCCGATGCGGCAGGCGGAAGTCCTTCGTCTTGGCGACGTCGAGCAACCCCCCGACCCCCACCGTCGAATTGACCACGAACCGCCCGAGCGTCTTCACCGCGCGCTTGGGCTTCAGCTGGAGCAGGTCATTGGCGAACACCAAAGGCTCGCCGACGTTGGAAAAGAAATGTCGGATGCCCTTGCGCGCGAAGTTCGGGACGACCGTCTTGTACACCATCGCGACAGACCGGAAGAACACCCGGTCGAACACCTGGTTGATCGCATACATCTTACGGTTGAAGCCTTCGAGCGGATCACCCTTGGCATGCCGCGGGCGCACCCCCTCGTTCGGCGTTTGCGCGCGGACCGCGGCGCGCGTGATCGTGCCAACCGGCGCCGGCGCGACGACGGTTTCCTGCGCCGCTGCGGCCATCGGCGTCGCCATCAGCACGATCGCGACCGCCAATATGCTGCTTCCCCCCCGGATCTGCACCGTCTTTAGCGACCGCTCTTGGCGGTGAGCGCGTCGAGGTGCGTGATCAACGCCTTCGCGCCGCCCTTGGCGAACACACCGGCGAAATCCGCGCGCCGCGTGGCGAGCTGGCTGATCGAATTGCGATAATAGACGTCGATCACACGCCATTTGCCGCCGCTCTGGCGCAGGCGATAGGCGATCGGCACCGCCTCGTCCTTGGGCGCGGACAGCGTCGTGCGCACCAGCTTGTCGGCCCCACGCGTCTCGATCTTCGGGTCGATCGTGAAGCTGTGGCCCGACCAGCTGCTGAAGTTCGAGGCATATTGCGCAGCGGTCATGCGCCGCATCGCCGCGACCAGCGCGCTCTGGTCAGCGGGTGCGACCTTGACCCAGTCAGGACCAACCGAGAGGCGGGTGATGAGCGGAATGTCGAAGGTCTGATCGACGACCGGGCCGATCTTGGCGATCCGTCCCTGGGTCCCGAGGCTGCTTCCACCCTTCATGATCGCGATCAGCCCGTCGTCGAGCATCTGCACCGGTGCACGTGCCGGGTCGGCGGTCTGTGCAGCGGCAGGGGCTGCGATCATCACGAGAGCACCGGTCAACGCCGTGCGGAAGGAAAAAGACATGCGAAAGCTCCTTGGGGAAAAGCAGAAACGGCCCCCCGCGCGTCGCGGCGGCGGTATCATCGCCAGTTCGCTAGCACAAACCGCTGTAGCCGCGATGAACGGCCAAAACGCCCACCCGATCCTTCAGCTTGTGCCGCCAAAAGCACAACATATGGAAAAACAGGCGAGAAATCTCGCTTTCGCATATGTTGCGGCGCGGCTAGAATATCTATCTGGGGGCGTGCGTGACGAAACGGTCCGGTCATTCTATGTCCGGCACCCGGTTTCAGCACGAGAGCGGACGGAAAGGTTTTTACTTGCAAGTGATTCTCGCCAACCCGCGCGGGTTCTGCGCCGGTGTCGTACGCGCCATCGAAATCGTCGAACGTGCGCTGCAACGCTATGGCGCGCCGGTCTATGTCCGGCACGAAATCGTCCATAACCGCCATGTCGTCGATACGCTGCGCGGCAAGGGCGCGGTGTTCGTCGAGGATCTGGACGAGGTGCCCGAGGGCGCGATGACCGTCTTCAGCGCACACGGCGTCGCCCGCACGGTCGAGGAAGAGGCAAAGCGCCGCAACCTGCCCGTGTTCGATGCGACCTGCCCGCTCGTCACCAAGGTCCATCTGCAGGGGCGGCGCTACGCCAAGGCCGGGCGGACGCTCGTAATGATCGGTCATGAAGGCCATGCCGAGGTGATCGGCACGCGCGGACAGGTCGACGTCCACGTCCATCTTGTCTCGACTGAGGAAGATGTCGCCGCGCTCGACCTGCCGCTCGACACGCCGCTGGCGTACATCACGCAGACCACGCTCAGCGTCGACGACACGCGCGGCGTCATCGCGGCGCTCGGTGATCGCTTCAGCGACCTGATTGGTCCGGACGTTTCCGAGATCTGCTACGCGACGCAGAACCGCCAGAGCGCAGTGCGCGACCTCTGCAAGGTCGCCGACCTCATCCTCGTCGTGGGTTCCGAAAACAGCTCGAACTCGAGTCGCCTGCGCGATCTCGGCGCGGACGAAGGCTTGCCGAGCTACCTCGTCGCCGATGGCAGTGCGATCGATCCGGCGTGGTTCGACGGCATCGAGCGCGTCGGCCTGACCGCGGGCGCATCCGCCCCGGACGAACTGGTCGACAGCGTGATCGACGCGCTGCGAAAGCTCGGCCCGGTTGAGGTCAGCCAGCTCGCAGGCGTCGACGAATCGATCCAGTTCGGCCTGCCGCGCGAGTTGCGCGATGTGCCTACCCCTACCCAAGCTGCTGTAATCAGCGCATAGGAGCCGACATGAGCCTCCCCATCGCCCCGCTGGCGCGCATCGGCGCCTATACCCTCAAGAACCACATCAAGGGCGGCAAATACCCGCTCGTCCTGATGCTCGAGCCGCTGCTGCGCTGCAATCTGGCATGCCCCGGTTGCGGGAAGATCGATTATCCCGATGCGATCCTCAACCAGCGTCTGTCGTTCGACCAGTGCATGGACGCGATCGACGAATGTGGCGCGCCCGCGGTTTCGATCGCGGGTGGCGAGCCGCTCCTGCACCGCGACATGCCCAAGATCGTCGAGGGATATATCGCCAAGAAGAAGTTCGTCATCCTGTGCACCAACGCGCTGCTGATGAAGAAGAAGATCGACGACTATAAGCCGTCGTCCTACTTCACCTGGTCGATCCATCTCGATGGCGACAAGGGCATGCACGACCATGCGGTCGATCAGGCCGGCACCTATGAAGTCGCGATCGAAGCGATCGAGATGGCCAAGGCCAAGGGCTTCCGCGTCCAGGTCAATTGCACCGTGTTCGACGGGGCGGATTCGACCCGGCTCGCAGGGTTCTTCGACGAGATGCAGAAGCGTGGCGTCGAGATCACCATCTCGCCGGGCTATTCGTACGAGCGCGCCGCCGACCAGGAGCATTTCCTGACGCGCGAGCGGACCAAGAACTTCTTCCGCGACGTGTTCCGCAAGGGCGACGGCGGCAAGGCATGGACCTTCACCAACTCACCGCTGTTCCTCGATTTCCTCGCGGGCAACCAGACGTATGAGTGCACCCCCTGGTCAATGCCGCTGCGCACCGTCTTCGGCTGGCAGAAGCCGTGCTACCTCGTCGGCGAAGGCTATGTCGACACGTTCGCCGATCTGATGGAAGGCACCGACTGGGACCAGTATGGCGTCGGCAAGTACGAGAAATGCTCGAACTGCATGGTCCATTGCGGGTTCGAGGGCACCGCTGCGACCGACTCGATCCGTCACCCGCTCAAGATGTTCACCATCGGGCGCAAGGGCGTGAAGACCGAGGGGCCGATGGCACCCGACATCGATCTGAGCCACGCGCGCAAGTCGACCGACGTCCATTCGCTCCACGTCGAGCAGGAACTCGCCAAGATCAAGGCGGCGGATCCCGAGGGCTACAAGCGCACCCAGCGCGCGGCCTGATGGACCGTCTGCGGCCGCCGCCCGACCGGGTGGCGGCCGTGGAGCCTAATTCCGATCACGACGTTTGATCGCAATGCCTCACGCCAGTAACATCGTATTCTGCGACGGACCGGATAGCCCGCACGCGTTCGACGTCGTCCCGCTCCAGCATCGCAACGGCATGCTCGATGCGCGCTGCCCGATCTGTCACGGCTTCGGCCAGTGGAACAGCGAGATCGATCTGGTCAGCTTCCGCTGCAAGCGCGTGATCTGCGATCATTGCCACGGCGCGGGCTGGGTCGAGACCGGGAATGATCCGGTCGCCTTGCCCGATATCGTGCTTGCCCCCGAGGGCTATCCCAAATGGATCGTGCGGCTTGTCCCGCGTGAGGATGCCTGCGCCAAGCCCTGACGCGGGTTAACGGGTCGGATCGAGCCTTGCGAGGCCGCCAGCATCGAGTGTTTCCATTGCACGCGCCAGCGCCTTGAACGCAGCCCCCGCATCGCGCCCGGTGCGGATGAGCGCGGGCAGTTGCGCCGGGTTGCGCGCGAGCGACGCGAGGATCGCCCCGAGCGCTACGCCGCCATCGGGCTTCATCCCCACGAGCGCGGCGGGGGGAAGGGCCCGGTCGGCGCTGTCGGAGATGGTGCGGACAATCGCGAAAGGCAGGTCGTGCCGCGCGGCGACACGGGCGGCTATGTTCGATTCCATGTCGACTGCGATTGCACCGGTATTGGCGTAGAGCGCGGTTTTCTCAGGCACCGAGCCGATGATGCTGTCCGCGCCCACGACAGTGCCGCGATGCGAGTCGGGCAAGGTCTGAAGGAGCCACTCAACCAACGCCCCCCCCACTCCGCTTCCCCGGCGAAGGCCGGGGCCCAGTCGCGAAGGTGGTTGTAACTGAGCGCCACGCGAGATGCTCTTCTGTTCCTCGACTGGGCCCCGGCCTTCGCCGGGGAAGGAATTAGGGGCAAGCACCCCCACCACCACATCCCCCGCACGCAAGCTCGGGGCGAGCGCCCCCGCCACCCCGCACGACAACACCACAGAAGCGCCCCCAACCGCCGCCTCGAGCTCCCGCTCCAGTCGAGCAGAATCCCCACCGCCCGCCACCACCACGAACCCGGGCCGCGCGATGATCGCCGCCTCGCGCACCAGCCCGCAGGCGACGAGCACGCTCACATCCCGAACGCCGGCCGCGCGCTGTTCGAGCGTTTGAGGTTGCGATAGCGCGCCACCGCCCACAGCGGGAAATACGCCGGATAGCCATGATACCGCAGGTAGAACACGCGCGGGAATCCGCCGCCCGTGTACAACTCCTGCCCCCACAGCCCCTCGCCGTCCTGCGTCGCGATCAGGTGCCGCACGCCGCGTTCGACCGCGGGATGATCGACCTTCCCCGCCGCCATCAGCGCAAGCAGCGCCCAGCCGGTCTGCGACGCGGTCGACGGCGCGGGCGTGTAGCCCTTGTAATCGAGCGCATAGCTGTCGCAGTCCTCGCCCCAGCCGCCGTCGAGGTTCTGGATGTGAAGCAGCCAGTCCGCCGCCTTGCGCACCATCGGATGCCGCCCGTCGAGCCCGGCCGCGTTGAGCGCGCACAGCACGGACCAGGTGCCGTAGATGTAATTCACCCCCCAGCGCCCGAACCAGCTGCCGTCGGGCATCTGCTCCTTCTCGAGGAAGCCCATCGCCGCTGCCATGCGGGGACTGTCGATCGGCTCGCCGAGTTGCGCGAGCATCGACACGACGCGCGCGGTGACGTCGCTGGTCGGCGGGTCGAGCAATGCGCCGTGATCGGCGAAGGGGATGTTGTTGAGGTAGTGATAGCTGTTGTCCGCATCGAACGCGCCCCAGCCGCCGTCCTTGCTTTGCAGGCCGACGGTCCATTCGACGCCGCGCGCGATGGCGTGGTCGTAGCTTTCTCCGCTCGCCTCAAGAGGAGGAGCTGCACTTCCTTCGCCCCTCCCCTTCAGGGGAGGGGTTGGGGGTGGGGACGTCTCGCCTTGCCCTGACGTCAGTTTTGCTGGACTTCCCCACCCCAACCCCTCCCCCGAGGGGGAGGGGCTAAGAAGGCCCTGCGCCCGGTCCATCGCCATCACCACCACGGCAGTGTCATCAAGATCCGGATAATGCGCGTTATTATACTGGAACGCCCACCCGCCAGGCCGGACATCGGGCTTCTCCTCCGCCCAGTCGCCCTTCACGTCGAGCACCTGCAACGGCTTCAGCCAAGCAAGCCCAGCCGCCGCCCGCGCCTCGGCCTCTTCGCCGCCTGCCTCAAGCATCGCATGCGCGGCAAGCGCGGTATCCCACACCGGCGAAACGCACGGCTGGCAATAAGCCTCGTCGTCCTTGACCACGAGCAGCTTCTCGACCGATCGCCGCGCCACCGCCCGCGCGGGATGGTCCTCGGGATAGCCCAGACAATCGAACATCATCACGCTGTTCGCCATCGCCGGATAGATCGCGCCGAGCCCGTCCTCGCCGTTCAACCGTTCGGTCACGAAGGTCGCGCAAGCGTCGATCGCGCGCTGCCGTGTCCCCTTGGGCCACAATCGCTCGACGCGCTTGAGCACGACATCGAGCCCGTTGAAGAAGCGCGTCCAGTGCGCCTTGGTCCCCGCCGCCTTGCTCGTCAGCTTCGCGCGTTTTGCGGTGTACAGCTCATCGACTCGCACGCCCGACACATCGCGCGCGACCGGTTTCTTCGCCGCGAGCACCAATAACGGCACGATCACGGTGCGCGCCCAATAGGACATCTTGGAAAGATGCACCGGGAACCAGCGCGGCAGCAGGATCAGCTCGACCGGCAGCGTCGGCACCGAACTCCACGGCGCGCAATCGAACAACGCCAGCTGGATCCGCGTGAACACGTTGACCGCCGCCGCGCCGCCCGCCTTGTGGATCGCCGCGCGCGCGCGCGCCATGTGCGGCGCGTCGACGTCGTCGCCGATCATCTTGAGCGCGAAATACGCCTTCACGCTCGCACTCACGTCGAACGCGCCGCCGTGGAACAGCCCCCAGCCGTGATGCGCCGCCGACTGGATCCGCCGCAGGTACACGCCGATCTTGCGTTCGATCTCGGGATCGCGCGGCTCGCCGAGATAATGCCGCAGCAGCACATATTCCGCCGGGATCGTCGCATCGGCTTCGAGCTCGAACACCCAATGCCCGTCGTCGCGCTGGCGTTCCCCTAGCGCCGCCGCGGCGCGCAGCGCGGTCGCGTCCGCCGCTGCGACGATATCGTCACGTTCCAGATTCACCATTTCAAGTCCCATGACGCGGCCTTAGCCGAGCCCCGACGTCCGCGCCAAGCGGGCAGCGACTTCGCCCGATCGAATCGCACCCTCGATCGTCGCGGGCAAGCCGGTCTGCGTCCAGTCGCCGGCCAGGAACAGGTTGCGCCAGCGCGTCTGCGCGTCCGGGCGACGCGCGTCCTGCTCGGGCGTCGCCGCGAAAGTCGCGCGCTTTTCCTTGACGATCTGCCACGCCGGCATCTCGGCGGGGCCGCCGTGCACCGCGCGGATATCCGACCAGAAGGCGCGCGCGAGCTCGGTCCGGTCGCGATCGACCAGATGGTCCGCCGCGCTGACCGTGATCGAAATGCGATCGGGAAAGGCGAAGATCCACTCCGCCGTCCCGCCGAGTACGCCGACCATCGTCTGCACCCCCGCGGGCGGCGCGATCGCGAAATGCGCGTTGACGATCGCGCGGAAATCGTTCGGCACGGTCAGGCCGGGGAGCAGATCGCCCGCAACCCACGGCGGCACCGCGAGGATGATCGTCTCGTCCGCGTCGACGCTTTCCACGCCCCGCCCGAAATCGAGCCCGACGACACGGTCGCCATCGGCGTGGATCGCGCGCAGCCGCGTGCCGAGCGCGAGCGTCGTCCCCTTGCCCGCAAGCCAGGCAAGCGCAGGATCGACGAACGCCGCGGCCAGCGTCGGCTCGGCGATTTGCGGTCGCATCGCGCGTCCGCCGCGCCCGAGCGTCTCGCGGATCACCCGCGAGGTCAGCATTGCCGAGCCGGTCGCGGACGCGGTATTAAGCGCTGCCAGCAACACCGGGTCGATCAGTTTGTCCCACACCGGACCGCTCGGATCGACGCGGTCCGCCACGACCTGCCCGGGCTTCCCGCCGCTCAGCCCCGCGAGCCGCAGATAATCGCGCACCGTCGTCCCCGGCACGCGCCGCCCGTCGCGGCAGATCCACCACGGCACCGGCCCGTCGTTGATCCGCACCGACCAGCGCGCGCCCGTGGTGATCTCGGCAAACGCGAAATCGGCGTGCTTCGGCCCGCTCAGCCGGTCGCTCGCGCCGATCGTGTCGAGATAGCGGTGCACCGCCTTGTTCCCCGACAGCACCAGATGGTTGCCATTGTCGATCGTCCGGCCGAGTTGCGGATCGTGATAGCTGCGGCACCGCCCGCCCGCTTGCGCCGCGCCGTCGACCAGCGTCGTCGCCAGCCCCTCGCGCGCGAGTTCGACCGCGGCGGACAGGCCCGCCATGCCCGCGCCGATGACGCGAACGCGCTGCTGGTTGGACGCGCGCTTCAACGGAACAGGCTGAGCCGCAGGACGGTGAACAGCAGCGCGGGCTTGTTGACCCGGATCCGCGTGCGCGGCGTGCCCCAGCCTGCCGCCTCCATCCTGCGCAGGATCGGTTCGTACACCGCCGCCATCAGCCGCGGTGCAAGCAGATGCCCGCGGGGCCGCGCTGCCAGGATCGCCTGCGCCGCCGCGAAATGCTCGTGTGCCTTCGCCGCCAGCATCCGGCACGCGCCGTCGATCCGCGGATCGGCAACGAGCACGAGCGGTTCGCCGAACGTCACCCCCGCCGCGTCGAGCGGTTCGCGCGGCAGATAGACGCGACCGATCGTCGCATCCTCGTCGATGTCGCGCAGGATGTTGGTGAATTGCAGCGCCCGCCCGAGATGATAGGCGAGCGCGATCCCCGGCTCCTGCTCCATCCCGAAGATCTTGACCGACAACCGCCCCACGGCGGAGGCCACGCGGTCGCAATACAGGTCGAGCGTCTCGAACGGCGGCCAGCGCACGTCCTCCTCGACGTCCATCGCCATTCCGTCGATCACCGCGATGAAATCGGCCTTTTCGAGCTTGAACCGATCCACCGCGTCGACCAGCAACGCCGCCTGCCCTGGGTCGCGACCCGCATACAACGCATCGATATCCGCGCGCCACGCATCGAGCGCCGCCGCGCGGTCCTCGCGCTTACCGCCTTCGTCGTCGGCAATATCGTCGACCTGACGGCAGAAGGCATAGACCGCGTACATCGCCTCGCGCTCGGCCTTGGGGAGCACGCGCATTCCGGCGTAGAAGGAGCTGCCCGAGACCTGTGCCTGCAGCTGCGCGGGAGTCGCCTTGGGATTCATGCCCGACCTTTAATCATTTGCGTCACCGCCGCCAACGCTGCGAGGCCAAGTGCCTCCGGCGCACGGTGGTGGACTCGCTGCGACAACGGATCACGCCGTTTGAGCCGCGCGTTGAGGCTGACCGCGAGCCGGTGGATGATCGCGACTTCCGCCGCCAGCCGCCGATCACGGATCTGGCGCGCGAACCCGGCCGACTGCGCAAGCAGGCCGTCGGTGCGCGTCGCCATGTCGACGATCACTGCGCGCAGCGCCGGGGTCGCCGCCGCACCGCCCAGATCCTCGACCCGTGCGCCGTGCTGTGCGAGGATATCGCGCGGCAGATAGACCCGCCGGATCGCGCGATAATCCTTCCCGCAATCCTGCACGTGGTTGATCACCTGCAACGCCGTGCACAGCGCGTCCGACGCACCCCAGGTCGCATGGTCCTCGCCGTGGACATCGAGCACGTACCGCCCGACCGGCATCGCGGAATAACGGCAATATTCCATCAGCGCGGGCCAGTCGTCATATCGATCGACGGTACAATCGCGCGCGAACGCGACAAGCAGGTCGGTCGCATGATCCGACGACAGGCCGTGTACGGCCATCGTCTCACGCAGCGCCAGCGCGGTGGGTTCGGCATCACCATGCCCGAGGATCGTCGCGCGCATCGCCCCCAGCAGCGCAAGCTTCTCGGGCGGGGTCGCCGCGGGATTGTCCGCCACATCGTCCGCCGCGCGCGCGAAATGATAGAAAGCCATCACGGGCGCGCGATGTTCGGCCTTGAGCAGAACCGAGGCGACGGGAAAATTCTCGTCCTTATGCCCCTTGCCGGAGGCGAGTGCGGTGGCAGTCATGACCGAAAACCCTCTTCATGCCGCGCCGCCTGGACCCGGCCCTTCCACATGCCTCCACGCCCGCGGACATGCTGCCATGCCGACAGCAGCGTGCACCCGGCATAGAAGGTCGCGATCAACGGCAAGGCCAGCCCCCAAAGTGGCGACCGTTTGTAGAACCGCAACATCGGCTGGAACGCCAGCGCCATCAATCCCCAGGCGGCGATCGCGGTCATCCGGGTTTCGCCCTGACCGAAGATCGCGAACAGCGGCGGCACGAGATAGGTGAGCGCAAGCCCGATCGTGGTGCCCGCCAGCAGCAGCGGCGAATAGTTGAGCTGCGCATAGGCCAAGCGGGAGATCATCGCGGCGACCGATTCCCAGCTGTCGTAACGCCGGATGCTGACAGCACGATCCGTCAGCCCGAGCCACACCGCACCCTGCTTCTTCATCAACGCGCCGAACGCGCAATCGTCGATCAGCGCGGAGCGCACCGCCGCGATCCCGCCAGCGGCGTCGAGCGCCGCACGTTCGACCAGCATCACGCCCCCCGCCGCCGCCGCCCGGCCCGAAGCGCGCCGGTTCACCGCCGCGAACGGATAGAGCATCTGGAAGAACCACACGAACGCCGGGATCAACGCGCGCTCGGCAAGGCTTTCGCACCGCAGCCGCGCCATCAGCGAGACAAGCACGCGCTCCTCCGCGACCGCGCGCGTGACGAGCGTACGCAGCGTGTCGGGGGCGTGCGCGATGTCGGCGTCGGTCAGCAGGAGATAGTCGGGCGTGGTGCCAGCAGCGGCGATCCCTTGCGAGACCGCCCACAATTTGCCGGTCCAACCGTCCGCCAATGCCGCGCCCGTCACGACCTGCAACCGCTCGCCTCCCGCGGCGCGCGCGATGTCGGCGGTGCCGTCGCTGCTCGAATCGTCGACCAGGATGATGCGGAAGTCGCCCCGATAATCCTGCGCGGCAAGGCTCCCGATCGAGCGCGCGATCACCTCCGCCTCATCGCGCGCGGGGACGATCGCGACGACGGACGGCCACGGCCCGCCTTCCCCCCTCCCTGCAAGGGAGGGGTTGGGGGTGGGTTGGTAGGAGGAGAGTGCGTCCGCCGCCACGGGCCGACCCACCCCCAGCCCCTCCCTTCCAGGGAGGGGAGCGAGCGGAGACGTATCGCGCTCGCTGGTCTGCCAGAACCCGTCGCGCGCGAACACCAGCACCAGCCAGATCGCCAGCGACGCCATCGCAATCCAGAACGTGATCATCGGGCACCCCCCAACTGCGACGAGCAAATCCGCCCTTCTCCTCCCCTCCCTGGAAGGGGGGGGTCGGGGGTGGGTGGGTATGGGGAGAACGCAACCGCCGCCGCTGGCCAACCCACCCCCAGCCCCTCCCTTCCAGGGAGGGGAGCACGTGCAGGTCGGTGCGTGCGCTCAAAACCAATCACGCGAGCATCCCCGCTTGCCGGAACCACGCCACCGCGTCCTCCAGTGCCACCCAGTAAGGCCGCGCGCGATACCCGAGCTCGGCTTCCGCCCGCGCGCTAGAATAATACATGTCGTGCGCCGCCATCCGCAGCGCATCCAGCGTCAGAAACGGCTCCTTGCCCGTCACGCGCGCGAGCTTCTCATTGACCCACGCCAGCGGAAACAGCGGGCCGCGCGGAATCTGCACCGTCGGCGGCTTGCGCCCGACGATCGCGGCGACGCCCGCGAGCATTTCGCGCAGCGATACGTCCTGCCCGCCGAGCACATAACGCTCGCCGATCACCCCGTGCGCCATCGCGGCAATATGCCCGTCCGCAACATCATCGACATGCACCAGATTGAGTCCGCTCTCGACGAACGCGGGCATCCGCCCGGACGCCGCCTCGACGATGATCCGCCCGGTCGGCGTGGGCCGCGCATCGCGCGGTCCGATCGGGGTCGAGGGATTGACGATCACCGCGGGCAGCCCCTGCTCGCGCACCATCGCCTCGACCAGCCGCTCGGCGACGACCTTGCTGCGCTTGTACGCGCCGACCGCCTGTTCGGGGGTCGCGGGGCGGGTCTCATCCGACGCCCTGCCGTGGTCCGGCCGCAACGTCGCGACGCTGCTGGTATAGACGATCCGCGCCACCCCCGCCCCCAGCGCCGCCTGCATAACGGTCTGCGTGCTGAGCTGGTTGTTGCGGACGATCTCCTCGGTGTCCGGTGCCCAGATCCGGTAATCGGCGGCGACGTGATACAGATGCGTCACGCCCGCCATCACGCGTGCCATCGCTTCGGGGTCGCGCGCGTCGCCCTCGACGATCTCGCCCGGGAAGTCGGTCAGATTGGTCCGCGCGCTGCTCGCCCGCGCCAGCCCGCGCACGCGCGTGCCAGACGCCGCCAGCCGCCGCGCGACCGCCGAACCGACGAAACCGGATACTCCGGTCACCAGCGTAATAGGTTGATCGCTCACGCAGCCTCCATGCGGCGACGCTGTAGAACGCGAGCGCGCAAGCGCAAACAATCTCGCGCAATGTGGCAGCAACAAAGTCTTCGCGCACGGCAAGGTGACGCCTTTTTCACAAACGCGCGCCTGTACCCGTCACCACCGCGGCGCTACGGGGGCTGTGTGATCCATATCCTGCACCTACTGGGCACAGTCTTGGGCTGGCTGACGATCGTGGTCGCGGCGCTCGGCGTGGTCTATTCGACCGCCGCCGCGCTCGTCTTCCGCCGCTATTTCGCGGCGGCGACGCCCGCGCCCGCGCGGCACGAGGCGGTCACGCTGGTAAAACCGCTCTACGGCGACGAACCGCGGCTCTACGACAATCTCGCGAGCTTCCTCGCACAGGATCATGCCGGGCCGATCCAATTGCTGTGCGGGATCCAGCGTCACGACGATCCCGCGATCGCGGTGGTCGAGGCCCTGAAAGCCGCACATCCCGACGCGCAGATCGATCTCGTGATCGACGGCACGGTTCACGGCGCGAGCGGCAAGCTCTCCAACCTGATCAACATGGAGCCGCTGATCCGCCACGATGTGGTCGTGCTCAGCGACAGCGACATCGCGGTCGCGCCCGACTATGTCGCGCAGATCCTGCGCGCGCTCGATCAGCCAAAGACCGGACTCGTCTCCTGCGTCTACGCCGGTCGTGGCGACACCGGCTTCTGGTCGCACTTCGGCGCGGCGGGGGTGAGCTACCAGTTCATGCTCGGCCTCGTCTTCGGGGTCGCCAACAAGCTTGCGACGCCGTGCATGGGATCGACCATCGCGATGACACGCGAGACGCTGCGCCGGATCGGCGGGTTCACCCGCTTCGCCGACAAGCTCGCCGACGATTACGCGATGGGCGAAGCGGTCCGCGACCTCGGGCTCGAGATCGCAGTGCCGGCGATGCTGGTCGACCATGCGTTCGACGAGACCAGCTTCGCGGCGCTGTGGCGCCACGAACTCCGCTGGGGTGCGACCGTCCGCGACGTCGCCTTCTGGCCGTATGTCGGGATCATCATCGGCCTGCCGCTCCCGGTCGCTATCCTCTCGGTGCTGTACTGGCCGACCGTCGGGCTGATCCTGTGTGCGCTTGCGGTCGTTGCACGGTTGGTGGTTGTGCGGACCGTGGATGCGACTGTAGGGAGGCGCATCGCTCCGTTGTGGATGGCGCTGGCGCACGATGGCATGAGTTTTGCCATCTATATCGCAAGCTTCTTCGTCCGATCGGTTGATTGGCGCGGCGCGACCCTTACAATGAAGAATGACGGCCGCATTGTTGCGGCGCACAAGATTCAGAATGCGGAGCAACGGGCATGATGCGGGCGCTTTTCCTCCAGGCGCCGTCTTTTGACGGTTACGACGGTGGCGCGGGTGCGCGCTACCAGATGAAGCGGGAGGTCAAATCCTTCTGGTATCCGACCTGGCTCGCGCAGCCGGCGGCAATGGTCGAGGGCTCTAAGCTGATCGACGCGCCTGCGCACGACCAGTCGTGGGACGACATCGCGCATGAGTTCGACGATCGCGATCTCGTGATCCTCCACACCTCGACGCCGTCGTTCAACCAGGACATCCGCACCGCCGCGCTGATCAAGCAACGCAACCCGCGGATCCTGATCGGATTCGTCGGCGCGAAGGTCGCGGTCGAGCCCGACAAGAGCCTCGCCGCCACCCCCGACGTCGATTTCGTCGCGCGCGAGGAATATGACTTCACGATCCTCGAGATCGCGCAGGGCAAGCCGCTGCGCGAAGTCGACGGCATCACCTGGCGCGATTCGGACGGCGCGTTCATCCGCAACCGCGACCGCGCGATGATCGAGGACATGGACTCGCTGCCGATGGTCTCGCCGGTCTACAAGCGCGACCTGCAGATCGACAAATATTTCGGCGGCTACCTGCTGCATCCGTACGTCAGCTTCTACACCGGCCGCGGTTGCAAGAGCCGGTGCACCTTCTGCCTGTGGCCACAGACGATCGGCGGGCACACCTACCGCTTCCGCTCGGTCGCCAAGGTGATCGAGGAAGTCGAGTACATCATCCGCGAGATCCCCGAGACCAAGGAGATCTTCTTCGACGACGACACGCTGACCGACAACCACGCGCGCGTCGAGGAACTCGCGATCGCGCTCGGCAAGCTCGGCTTCGGCAAGCCCGGCTTCAAGATGTCGTGGAGCTGCAACGCCAAGGCCAACGTGCCGCGCAAGACGCTCGAAGTGCTCAAGGCGAACGGCCTGCGCCTGCTGCTCGTCGGATACGAGAGCGGCAACCAGCAGATCCTGCACAACATCAAGAAGGGTCTGCGCACCGACGTCGCGCGGCAGTTCACCAAGGATTGTCATGAGCTGGGCGTCGTGATCCACGGCACCTTCATCCTCGGGCTCCCGGGCGAGACGCTCGAGACGATCGAGGAGACGATCAACTACGCCAAGGAGATCGATCCGCACACGATCCAGGTCTCGCTCGCGGCACCCTATCCCGGCACCTTCCTGTACAAGCAGGCGACCGAGAACGGCTGGTTCGACAATTCGCACGAATTGCTGACCGACGGCGGCAACCAGATCGCGCAGCTCAGCTACCCGCATCTGCATTCGACGGTGATTTTCGACAAGGTCGAGGAGTTCTACAAGCGCTTCTACTTCCGCCCGTCGAAGATTTGGGAAATCGTCCGCGAGATGCTGACCGACTGGGACATGATGAAGCGCCGTCTGCGCGAAGGCGTCGAGTTCTTCGACTTCCTGCGGCGCCGCAAAGAGGCCGTGTAAGGGTTAGGTTCGATGACGACGATGGCCCGTATGACGGTCAACGAGCGGCTCGAAGCGACCGGGCGGCTGGACGCATGGAACGCTGCGGTCGAGGCGCGCGACATGGACACAATGGTTCTGTTGCTGCGCCTCGTCGCCGCGCCCGATCCGCGTCGGGTTGCGCAGGGCGTGCTCGCGGACCCGGAATTCTACGGGTTTGCGACGCGGTGAAGACCGCGATCATCACCGCGGACGATTTCGGCGTCTCGGTCGAGGTCAACGCCGCGGTCGAGCAAGCGCATCGCGAGGGGATCCTCACCGTCACCAGCCTGATGGTGACGGGCGCCGCCGCGATGGACGCCGTGCGGCGCGCGCGGCGGACGCCTACGCTTGGAGTCGGCTTGCACATCGCGCTTGCCGAAACCCCGCCCGCGCTGCCGCCCGCGCAGATCCCCGACCTTGTCGACGAGGCAGGCCAGTTCCGGATCGAATCGCTTCCCGTTGCGCTGGCACTGGTCGGCAAGGCGTCGGTCCGCCGCCAGCTCGAAGCCGAGATCGATGCGCAATTCGCCTTGTTCGCAGCGACCGGACTGCCGCTCGATCACGTCAATTCGCACAAGCATATGCACATGCACCCGGTGATTGCCGCGACCGTGCTCAAGGTCGGCAAGCGGCACGGCATGACCAGCGTTCGCGCGCCCGTCGAACCACGCGACGTGCTGGCGAAGTTCGAAAAGGCGACCGGGCTCCACATCGCCAAGCCGTTCGCGCGCAGTGTCCAGCGCACGATGCGCGGCGGGGGCATGAAGGTCCCCGACCATACCTTCGGCCTCGCCTGGTCGGGCGCGATGCACACCGAACGGCTCCGCGGTGTGCTGCGACACCTTCCCGATGGCGTCAGCGAAGTGTATCTTCACCCCGCGACCGGGCCCTACCCGCTGTCCGCCCCCGGTTACCAATATGAGGCGGAACTGGCGGCGCTGCTCGACCCCGTCGCGCGCGACATCGTTTCCGAGAATCACATCACCCTGGCGCGTTTTGCCGATCTTTAAACCGGGAGAGCCCCGATGAATTTCATTCCCAAGTCGATCGCCCCCGCAGGTCCCGCCCCGGATGTGCGCGTCAAGCTCGGCAGCCCCGAACACAAGACGCTGTTCTGCCGCACGATGCTCGACACGCACGATCCCTATCGCCCCGCGCTGATCGACTGGCCGGTGCTCGAGCCCGAAACACGCAACAAGATCGTCTCGCTGCCGATCTGGGACATCGCCGTGGCGACCGAAGGCCGCGCGGGGATGAACGTCAAGACCTATGGCGAGCAGATCAGCGACCCGCTGCTGCGCGACGCGATCGACATGAACGCCTATGAGGAAAGCCGCCACAAGATCGTGCTCGCGGACATGGTGACCTTCTACGGCATCGTTCTTCAGCCCGAGGAAGAGTATAAACGACCACGCGACCCGGAATTCGCGTTCATGCGGACGGGGTTTTCCGAGTGTATCGACAGCTTCTTCGGCTTCGGCCTGTTCAAGGTCGCTGCCGACACCGGCTTCTTCCCCGAGGAGCTGATCGACACATTCGAGCCGGTGATGCGCGAGGAAGGCCGCCACATCCTGTTCTTCGTCAATTGGGTCGCCTGGCACCGCCGTACCATGCCGTTCTGGCGCCGCCCGTGGTTCGAGATGAAGGTTTGGGCGGTGTGGATCGCGCTGATCTGGGAACGGATCGACATGGCCAAGGGCATGGGCGACGACAACACCAAGGCACAGGAAAACAATTTCACGCTCAACGGCTCGAAGGAGCTTGGCGTCGAGATCGAATTTCCCGAACTGGCGGCGATCTGCCTGGCAGAGAACGACCGGCGGCTGGCGGTCTATGACCCGCGGCTGATCCGGCCGAAATTCGTGCCGGGGATGATCCGGCTGGTGCTGCGCTTCATGGGAAAGAAGCCCGCGCGGGCGTGATCCTCGGTCAGTCCTGGCTCTCATAGGCAAGCTGAAGCACGCCCCAGTGTCGACCCTCGACCCAGATCGAGGCGATGACCTGTTTGAGCAGGACCACGCCGCCGTTCGCCACGGGTCGGCGATAGGCCTTCAGGCAGAATGGCGCCTCGATCCGCACCTGTATCTGCGTTTCCGGATAGGTGTAGATCAACCCGGCGCGGGAATGCTCCTCGTTCCACACGCGATCGTTCGGGCGTTGCGGAAGCGAGCGTTCGGGCATCGCCACCGCGCCAAAACAGTTTCGATCGGTGAAGCTCATCCCGAAGAAGCCCGGCAGTTGACGCGCGCGTTCTTGGTGTGGGCGCGCCAGCCGCGTGAACAGCGCCTGCGCGGCGTGGGTGAAAATGGGCGGGTCGCTCGCCGGGACGGGCCGGTAGTCATCGCTCATGATCGCGTCGAGCGCCATTTCGCGAGACGCGACCGCTTTCTCGAGACCATCGCCGACCGACCGCGCAACCTCGAGCCCGAAGTTGATATAGGGCGAATCGAGCATATCCGCACCGCTTTCGGCGAGCATTTGCAGCAGTGCGTTCGTATCGTCGCTGACCGCGCTCACGCGGGCGGAGAGCTGCTGGAGCCCGGTGGCATTCTGGGTCGAGGCGCTCGACAGCGCCATCAATCCCGCCCGCACCATATCGACCGCCTGCACCATCGATTCGACACGTTTGGCAACGCTGTCGCTATTCTGTTCGAGCCCCTGCATGATCGTACCGAGCTGACACACCAGGGTTTCGATCCCCTTGGCGCTGCCATGTGCCGACTGCGCCTTGGCGACGCCCTGCCCGATCCGATCCAGCATGACGCCCGCTTCGAAGGTGAGCGACCCGATCGACTGCTCGATCCGGTTCGTGGCCGCGGCGGTTTCGCTCGCGAGCTTCTTCACCTCGCTGGCGACCACGGCAAATCCGCGCCCCGCATCCCCCGCGCGGGCGGCTTCGATCGTCGCGTTGAGCGCAAGCAGGTTGGTCTGCCGCGCGATCACGTTGATCCCCGCGGTCACATGGCTGACATCGCTGAGCGCGGTGTTGAATGCTCCCAGACCGTTGTGAATATGGCTGACCTGTTCGATCAGTTCGACGACGTCCGACGTTGCCGTGCCGAGTTGCGCGGTTGAATCTTCGATGACGCCCTTCGCCGCCGCAGTATCGTTGCGCGCGTCTCGCGCGGCCATTGCGACGTTATCGACGTCGCCCGACAGGATATTTGCCTCGGACCCGATCGCTTCGATCGTCGTGGCCTGTTCCGTCACCCGTTCCGCCAGGGCAGCGATGTCGGCCTGCAGATCCAGCGAACGAATGCCGAGTTCGCCCGACAGGCGCGCGGCTTGCCGAATGGTATGATCGAGCCTGAGCGCCGGGTTGGTCATGCGCACGTGGATTAACTATCACCGATTAAGAGGTGTTTAAGTATCCAGGCCCGTGATGATTTTGCCGACTTTCGTCTCGCTGCGGCGTCGCCCCTACGCGGGCCAGTTGGCGACCGCGCGAAAGCACCCACCGCGCGCGTTCGCTTCCGCTGCCATCTGCGCGCTATTGCAAGTTATTGCGCCAAATCGCCGTTCCAGACCGCAAGAACCCACGTCATCGGCGCAAGCCGGGTTGATTGCCGCGTCCAAAGCCCCAAAGACCCCCCAATGCTGCGCGACTCATCCCGCCGTTCCACCGCCCGCACCGATAGCGCGCGACAGGTGCCTCCTGTGGCGATGCTGCTGCGATGAGCCGTTCCGCACGAATCGGGTTGCTCGTTGCGACGATTGTGGGCCTCGTGGTGGCGGCGGCCACCGTCGGCACGGTCGGGTTGCGCCAGGTCGTCGACGTCATGGCGTCGATCGGCTGGATCGGTATGGCGACCTTCACGCTGTGGTCGATCGGCGTGCTGGTCCTGTTGGGAATGGCGTGGCTCGCAGTCGCGCCGGGGCAACCCATCGATCGGCTCGGCTGGTTCGTCTGGGCACGCACCACGCGCGAGGCGGCGACGGATATCCTGCCTTTCTCGCAACTCGGCGGGCTGGTAGTCGGCGCGCGGACGCTGGCGGTATTCGGCGTTCCGCAGCCGGTAATCTATGCATCGATGATCGCGGATATGACGACCGAGATGGCGGCACAGTTGATCTTCACGCTGTGCGGGGTGGCGGTCCTGCTGCTCGTCCTTGCGGCGGAGCCGGTGCAACAGGGGCTGGTCCCGCTCGCGCTTGGCGGGCTTGCCGCGATGATCGCGCTGATGCTGTTGTTCGTCTTCGCGCAAAAGCCGATGCTTCGGCTTGCTGGCTCACTCGGCGCGCGGATGCTGCCTGGCTCAGTCGCAGCGATGGCGGCGGTGCGCGAGCAACTCGACGCGATTTACCAAACCCCGCGCCGCGTGATCGCCGCGTTCATATTCAATCTCGCCGCATGGCTCGCAAGCGCGACGGGTGCGTGGATCGCGCTTCGGTTCATGGGCTCGGACCTGCCGCTGTGGGCGGTACTGACGATCGAGGCGCTGATCTTCACGCTGCGCAGCGTCGCCTTCGCGATCCCCGGCGCGGTCGGTGTGCAGGAAGCCGCCTATGTGCTGATCGGCCCGTTGTTCGGCCTGCCCCCAGCGCATGCGCTCGCGCTGTCGCTGCTCAAGCGCGCGCGCGACATCATCATCGCGGTCCCCGCGTTGCTGGCATGGCAGGTCGGCGAAGCACGCCGGGTGGTCTCCTGACGCCGCCCTGACCGCGCGCAGGTGGCATCGCACGCCAAAGCTCGCTAAGCGCCGGACATGGCGAAGACGAAGGCGCATCCGTTCCATTCGATCCACACGCACGGGCTGATCCGGGTCGGCGCGTGTACCCCGCGCGCCAGCGTCGGCGATACCGCGGCGAACGCTGCCGAGACGATCGCGCTCGCGCAACAAGGCGATGCACGCCACGCCGACCTGCTCGTGTTCCCCGAACTCAACATCACCTCCTACGCGATCGACGATCTGCACATGCAGACCGCGCAGCAGGCGGCGACCGAAAGCGCGATTGCCACGGTCGCGGCAGAGACCGCAACACTGCGGCCGGTGCTGATCATCGGCGCGGCGCTTCCGCGGAACGGGAGGCTGTACAATTGCGCGGTGGTGATCGCGCGAGGGCGGATCCTCGGGGTCGTGCCCAAGGTCTTCCTGCCGAACTACCGCGAATATTACGAAAAACGCTGGTTCGCGAGCGGTGCCGGGCTGACCGGGCTCGACATCACCATCGCTGGGCAGACCGTTCCGTTCGGCACCGACCTGCTGTTCGCCGCCCGCGACCTCGCGCCGTTCATCTTCCACGCGGAGATTTGCGAGGACTATTGGGCCCCCACCCCGCCCTCCACGATGGGCGCGCTCGCGGGGGCGCTGATCTGCTGCAACCTGTCGGCATCGAACATCGTCGTCGGCAAGGCGCGAGAGCGGTCCGTGCTGTGTGCCTCGCAAAGCGCGCGTGCGATGTGCGGCTATGTCTTCGCGGCCTCGGGCCCGGGCGAAAGCACGACCGATCTGGCGTGGGACGGCCAAGCCACGATCCACGAACTGGGCGAATTGATCGCTAGCTCGACGCGATTCGGTCGCGAGGCGGAGCTGGTGATCGCCGACGTCGACGCCGGGCGAATCGCGCAGGAACGGATGCGCGTCGGCACGTTCAACGATTCGGCCGATCTGGCGGGGCATCCGGAGACGCGCTTCCGGCGAATCGAATTCGATCATCAGCCGGATTTCGCCGACGTCGGGCTGGTGCGCGATATCCGCCGCTTCCCGTTCGTCCCCAATACGCCCGCGCTGCTCGACGAGGATTGCTACGAGGCGTTCAACATCCAGGTCGAGGGACTGCTCAAGCGGTTCGAGGCGGCGCGCGCCGAGACTCTGGTGATCGGCGTTTCGGGCGGGCTCGATTCGACCCATGCGCTGATCGTCGCGGCGAAGGTCATGGATCGGCTCGGGCTTCCGCGCGACCGGATCCTCGGCTTCACCATGCCCGGATTCGCGACGAGCGATGGGACCAAGGCCAACGCCTGGGCGCTGATGCGCGCGCTCGGCATCACCGCCGACGAAATCGATATCCGCCCCGCTGCCCGCCAGATGCTGTCCGACATGGGCCACCCGTTCGCGGACGGCGAGCCTACGTATGACATCACGTTCGAGAACGTTCAGGCGGGCTTACGCACCGACTATCTGTTCCGCCTTGCCAATCAGCGCGGCGGGCTGGTCGTCGGCACGGGCGACCTGTCAGAACTCGCGCTCGGCTGGTGCACGTACGGCGTCGGCGATCAGATGAGCCATTACGGGGTCAACGCAGGCGTTCCCAAGACGCTGATCCAGTTCCTGATTCGTTGGTGCATCCGCACCGATCAATATGACCCCGCGACCGATACGATCCTTGAGGCGATTCTGGCGACGGAAATCTCGCCCGAACTCGTCCCGGCCGGGGCGGATGGCGCAATCCAGAGCACAGAGGCGCGAATCGGGCCGTATGCGCTCAACGACTTCTTCCTGCATTATGTGGTGCGCCACGGCATGGCGCCGTCCAAGATCGCGTTCCTGGCGCTGCAGGCGTGGGGCGACGTGGAGCAAGGCCGCTGGCCGCGTGACTTTCCGGCGGCGGGGCACGTGGCCTACGATCTGCCGACGATTCGCGGCTGGCTGGCAAAGTTTCTGGTGCGGTTTTTCGCGACCAGCCAGTTCAAGCGCTCGGCACTCCCGAATGGTCCGAAGGTATCGAGCGCGGGGGCCTTGTCCCCGCGGGGCGACTGGCGGGCGCCGTCGGATGGGACAGCGCGGATTTGGCTGGAGGAACTGGCGCGAGGGTTGCCGCTCTAGGCCAGGAGTGCTTCAGTGGCAGATCGGTAGTGCTTCCCCGGCGAAGGCCGGGGCCCAGTAGCGAGAACTTGAGAAAGTCCGCGCTGCGCTATCTTACCACGGTCATTTCGACTGGGCCCCGGCCTTCGCCGGGGAAGCAATAAAAATGGAAGCGATCAATGGGGCGCAGCAGACCGCCTTTACTTGCGGCTTTTCCGCGCAGCGTAGCGTGCGTCGCGCGCTGCCTTCTTGTCGATCTCGGCCTGGATCGCGGCCTGCTTGGCCTCTTCGATCGCGCGCTCTGCGGCTTCAGCCTTGGCGATCTTCTCGAGCCGGGCCGCTTCGATCGCGGCTTTCTTCTCTTCGCGCTTCTTGGCTTCCGCCTCTTCCTTCGCTTCGCGCGCAGCCGCACGGGCCGCGACGACCGCAGGATCAACCGGCGGCTTGGACTTCAGCTTTTCCAGCGCACGTTGCTTTGCGTCGGCGGACAAGGCTGCCCGGTCTTTGAAGGAAGGTTCTTTGTAGGATGCCATGTGGCGGGCTTTAACCTCATCGAGGAAAGAAGGAAATGGCGGAGAGGGTGGGATTCGAACCCACGGTACCCGTGAGGGCACGCCGCATTTCGAGTGCGGTACATTCGACCACTCTGCCACCTCTCCGCGAGGTCGTGTGATGCTGTCTGTAAGGCCAGCACCGGTCGGTGAGCGGGCGCCTCTAACGTAGTGCTCTACGGTACGCAAGCGCTTCGATGCAGGTTTGTCGCACAGCAATCGCTTGTGTGCCGCGACGGAGCCCCTAAATTATCCTCATGTACCGTACCCCCATCACGTCCCCGCCGTTCGACAGCAGCATCGCCCTCCCCCCGGTCAGCCATGCCCGATTCACGATCGGCGACGTGGTGCGGCATCGCCTGTTCGATTTCCGCGGGGTCGTGTTCGACATCGACCCGATCTTCGCCAACAGCGACGAATGGTATGATGCGATTCCCGAGAACATCCGCCCGCCCAAGGACCAGCCCTTCTACCACCTCCTCGCCGAGAACATGGAGTCGAGCTACGTCGCCTATGTCAGCCAGCAGAATTTGATTCCGGACGACACCGACGAACCGGTCGATCATCCCGCGATCTCTGGGCTGTTCGGGGACTATGCGGGCGGGAAGTACCCGTTGCGGCGCGAACACCGGCACTGAGGCCCAGTTGCGGGAGCGGGATGACGCCGTTCTAACGCGCCTCCCCAATTTCAGCTTACTTCCCCGGCGAAGGCCGGGGCCCAGTCGAGAAACGGTAGAATGCGGGCACGGCGCATCGTTATCTCGGCCATTCCGACTGGGCCCCGGCCTTCGCCGGGGAAGCAGGTATTAAGTCACGTCGGAAATGCTCAGCGTCCGGGCACGCTCCTCTCAACGCCAGAATCCCCGGGACGCGCTAACGCCCCGGGAACCCCGCCTCAATATTTCACGCGAAGCCGCGTATAGTAGAAGCCGCCGTTGAACCCGAATGGCCCGCCGTTGCGGGCATAGACCTGCCCGTCCGACGTCCCGCCCGTCAGCGGATACAACTGCACCGTCGACGTCGCCTTCAGCCGGTCCGGCTTCTCGTCGAGGAAGTTCTGCGCGCCGATCGCCAGCGTGAAGTGCTTGGCGAAGGTATAGTTCAGCTCGAGGTCGGTCACGAACTTGCCCCGGAAGGTCTGGTTCGCGACGCCGTTGGTCTGGCCGTAATCCTGCGCGCTGGTCCAGGAGCTGTAATAGTTCTCGCGCACGGTGAAGCCGAAGTCGCCCAGCGTCAGCCCGGAATTGAACACGATCCGGTGCTTCGGTGCGAGGTTCTCGGCGTCGATCAGTTGCGCAACGCTGACCACGCGGGCATCGGACCCGGTCACCTTGGTCTTGTTGTAGTTATAGGCGAGCGAGAAATTGAGCTGCGCCTCGCTGACCCGGGCACGATAGGTCGCGACCACGTCGACGCCGCGCGTCCGTGTGCGGAAGCCGTTGGTGAAATACTGCACCTGCCCCCCGACCCCGACCGGCAGCAGCGCGGGTTGCGCCGCCAGATCCGCTGCGCTGACGATGAAGGGCGACGTCAGGCCGATTCGATCGCGCAGGTTGATCTGATAGGCATCGACCGTGATCGTCATCGCACGCAACGGCTCCAGGACGAACCCCAGACCGTAATTGGTCGACTTTTCCGGGCTCAGCGTCGTCGCGCCATAATATTGCGCGACCGCATTGTTGGTCGGATAGGTCCCGCTCTGGAACGCGACGCCATTGTTGAACGAGGTCGTGACGATCGAGACGTTCGCCTGCCCCGGGGATGGCGCATGGAAGCCCGTGCCGAAGCTGCCGCGCACCGACAGCGCGTCCACCAGCTTGTAGAGCGCGTTGACCTTGCCGACCCAGGCATCGCCGAACGTGTTGTAATGTTCGTATCGCCCCGCAGCCCCCACGGTGAACGCCTCGGTAATGTCGGTTTCCAGCCCGACATAAGCGCCGAAGTTCTCCTGGCTGAACTTGCCTGCGGTGCTCGGGCTCGTGCCGGCATAGCCGCTTGCCCCCACGCCTTGCGCGGCGCTCGTGCCCGAGAAGGCATACACCCCCGGCGCGGTCTGCGTGTAGAGTTGTTGCGCGACGGCATAGGGTCCAGCCCCATAGGATTGCGCGTCACCTGCGGTCTGTTCGTAGGTTTCCTTGCGGAATTCGCCACCGGCCGAGATCGTCAGCGGGCTGGCGAGCCCCAGGTCGGCGGCATAGGTGAAGTCGGCGTTGAAGTTCATCTCGTTCTGGATGAGATCGCCGAACTCGAAGCGCGTCTGCGTCTGGGGGCCGTAGGAGAAGTTCGCCGAATCATACATCGACAGCGACATGGTGTTGCGCGCCAGCGTGCCCGACACGTCATAGCCGAACTTGCCTGCCGTGCCCTTGTAGCCGAGCACGCCGTACAATTCCTCGGTCTTGCCAACGAAACGCGGGGTGAAACCTGCCGGATAAAGCTGGCCGAAGCGGAAGGTGTTAGTGTCGCGGACAAATCCACCCGCCGGGCAGGTCGCGTTGCCTGCCGGGCACGCCGTCAGGAAGAAGGTGTTGTTGAACGCGCCATTGGCACCCTGATTGCGCACCACGCCATTCGAATCGACCGCCGTGCTCGACACCGAAGCGCGATAGTTGAAGCTCTGGTTGCCCTCCCTGTTCGCGTAATTGCCGAAGAAGTAGATCTTGCTCGAGTCGGTCACGTTGAGCGCCGCGTTGACCACGCCTTTATAGGCTTTCGACGGCGAGCTGCCCCAGATCTGCACCGGCAGCGGATAGTTGGGCAATTGCGACGCCAGCGCGGGGAAATTGTTCGCAAAATTGGCAGCGGAGGGGCGCGTCACGCCGCGGCTGGTTTGCCCGTCATCGGTATATTCGCCGGTCAGGTTGATGAAGCCGAAGTCGCGCTTGAACCCGACATTACCCGCAATCTGATAGCTCTCGCCATCACCGGCGTAATATTGGCCGGCACGCCCGACCAGCTCGATTCCCTGATCCTCGCGCAACCCGTAGTTGAGCACGCCGGCGATCGCGTCCGACCCATATTGCGCGGTCGCGCCTTCGCGCAGCACCTGCAGGCTGCCGATCGCGAGTGATGGGATTGCAGAGATATCAGGTCCCTGCGCGCCACGGCCAAGGCCGGTATCGCTGCCGCCATAGACCTGCACCAGCGCCGATCGGTTATACCGCTTGCCGTTGAGCATCACGAGCACCTGATCGCCCGACAATCCGCGCAGCGAAGGCGACCGAACGAAGGTCGACGCGTCCGAGATCGTATTCTGCCCGACGTAGAAGGACGGGACGATGTTCTTGAGCGCGTCGATCATGTTGGTCGCGGGTTGCGACGTCAGTTCGGCCGAGCTGATCACGTCGACCGGCGACGGCGAATTGGTGAGGGTGCGATCGGTTCGCCTGGTCCCGATCACGACGATGTCATTCGGGGGTACGTCACCGGCAGTTGGGTCCGCGGGGTCAGTCTGCGCAATCGCGGGCACAGCTGCAGCCGCGATGGCGGTGTTCGCCTGGTCATTCGTCGCTGCCAGCGCAGGCATCGCCGACATACTCGCGACAAGCGCAAGCGTCGAAATGGAGTGTTTGTAAAGCAAGGAAATCCTCCCAGGGTTCTACAGTTGTCAGGTCATTCATCACCAAAGCTACGCCGCCACAGTAAGTGGCTGACGCAGTTCCCCCTGCCGCAAAACACGACATTCCAGTAATCCTGCCGAACACTTGACACGCATACCTTGACCGGACGCTTTATTCCGCGCCTCGGTCTCTGCCGCCTCGAAAACCCTGTGGCGCTTATTACTTCATTGCATCCCGTGGGTGCTGATTTGGTAATTGCTCCATCTGTTCCAACACGATGACGCCATAGGTTCTGACGCATTGCAACAAAAAGTTCACCGACCGTCGCAAGAAGGGTCCGAACCGAACCGATTGGTGTGGTCCTATTGCGTTTGTGCAACGCTTTTGGCGGTCATCCGGCGGCCTCGGCGGTTGACACCGCGCCACGCTTGGCATAGCTGGCGCTTCTTTCCCGCGCTCGGCTTGCCGTGGCGTGGAGCACAGGTATTTTGAAGGTGATGAGGGCCATGTTCGCAATCGTGCGCACAGGCGGCAAGCAGTATCGCGTTGCCGCCGGAGACAAGATCGTCGTTGAGAAGCTCGACGGTGAAGCCGGCGCGTCGATCACGCTCGGCGACATTCTGCTGGCGGGCGAAGGCTCGGAGCTGCATTCGGTCGAGGGCCTGACGGTCTCGGCAGAAATCATCGCGCAGGCGAAGGCGGACAAGGTCATCGTCTTCAAGAAGCGTCGCCGTCACAACTATCGCCGCAAGAACGGTCATCGCCAGCGTCACACGATCCTGCGCATCACCGCGATCGGCAACAATGACAAGCAGGCAGCACCGGCCAAGGCCGATGCCCCGGCCGCTCAGGCGTAAGGAGTAGTTCGAGATGGCACATAAGAAAGCAGGCGGCTCTTCGCGCAACGGTCGCGATTCGGCAGGCCGTCGCCTTGGCGTGAAGAAGTTCGGTGGCGAGATCGCCATTCCGGGCAACATTCTCGTGCGTCAGCGCGGCACGAAGTTCTACCCGGGCACCAACGTCGGCATCGGCAAGGATCACACCTTGTTCGCGCTCGTCGAAGGCCGCGTGACCTTCCACCAGGGCAAGCTCGGCCGCAAATTCTGCTCGGTCGAGATGCTGGCGCAAGCCGCAGAATAACGGGCAACCGGACGGGTTGCCCACCAGGGCGACCCGCGTATCCGCAAGGATACCGAAACAAGGGAGACGGGTCGCCCCGGCTCCCTTTTTTCATGGCTCCCTCCCCGCTGTCGCATCCATGTCATCCCGGCATGCGAGCGACGCCGCCTGAGGAGAGTCGTATCATGTTCGCTCGGACTCCGAGATTGACGCTGCGCCCCGGCTGGCCGGAGGACGCCCCCGCGCTGGTCGAAGCGATCGCGCACGAATCGGTCTGCACGATGCTGGCGCGCGCGCCGTGGCCTTACACGCTGGCGGATGCCGAGGCGTTTCTGACACTGCCCCGCGACCACCGCAGCCCACGGATGCTGATCCTTGCGCACGACGGCGCACAGCCACGGCTGGTCGGGGGAATCGGGCTGACGCAGGACGAATCGGGCCACGAGTTCGGCTATTGGCTGACCCCCGACGCATGGGGCCGTGGTTACGCCACCGAGGCGGGCCGCGCGGTGATCGACATGGCACGCCATGCGCTCGGGCTGCGGCATGTCCATGCCGGGCACTTCCACGACAATCCGGGATCGGGCCGGGTGCTGCGCAAGCTCGGCTTCCGCGAAACCGGCGTCGCGCAGCGCGCCTGCCGCGGGCGGGGCGCGGATGTGGCTGGCGTCGACTATGCGCTAGATCTGGCGCCGGCGCAGGCGATGCCGCTGGCGGCGTGATCTGCCTTGGCTGACGGAACTGCTATCGGTGTCCAAGCATACCGAGGTTTCGCAGCCATTGCTTGACCTGTCCCGGCCACTCCCTGGTGATCGGATCGGCGGTCGGTCGCATCCCGAACGCGTGACCACCTTTCGCATAGAGACGCATGTCCACCGGCACGCCAGCGTCGTTTAACGCCAGCCCATAGGCCATGCCCTGACGCACGTTGTCCGTCGGATCGTTCATCGCGTGGAGGATGAGCGTCGGTGGTGCTTTCGCGCTGATCTTGACCCACGGTTGCAGCTCGAGGTTGTTCTTCCCCTTGCTGCTATCGAGCATCCGCGCCGTATAGGCGACGATCGCAAAATCGGGCCGCGGCGACTGCCGGTCGGCAGCGTCGGTCAGCGGGTATGTACGCTCCTCCGTGTTGCTCATGTTCGCCACGAGATAAGCGCCTGCGGAAAAGCCGATCACACCGATCCTGTGCGGATCGATCCCGTAGCTGGAGGCACGTTCCCGCAACATCCCCATCGCGCGCTGCGCGTCTTCAAGCCCCAGCAGTACCTTCGGCCGCTGCTGCTTTCCGATCGCGTTCTCCCACACTTGCGGTGTCCGATACTTGAGCAGCACGCAGGTCATGCCCTGTCGCACGACCCAGTCGCAGATTTCGGTCCCTTCAAGATCGGTCGCCACGGCGTAAAACCCGCCGCCGGGCAGGACCATCATCGCGGCCCCGGTGTTGCGCCCTTTTGGCCGGTAGATGGTTATGGTCGGTCGGGTGACATAGCTTGCCCAATACCACATCCGTCCACCCACGAGCGGCGAGCCATTACCGGTCGCTTCGGGATGATCGCCCGTGTCGGGCTGTGCCAAAACGACGCTCGCGGGCCAGAGCGGCACCTGCGTTCCACCCGGGGCTGGCTGCCATATCCCCTCGCGTTCCACCTTCGGAACCTGGACCTTTGCAGGCGAACCCTTGAACGTGCTGGCCTCGCCTTGAGCCGCCCCGGCAAAACCAAGAATAAGCAGAACTGGCACGACGAACTGGAACCGCGACAAACCGTCTCTCCTGTCGTGAGGGTGCAACCCACCCATCAGGACTGGCCGGAAGAAGCACAAGCCAAAACTCGTGACCGCTGCCCTCTCCGCGGAGGAGCCACTCGAGCCACTCTCATCTCACTTTAGCGTGACTTATTGCGCACCTACGGCTGCAGTACCAATTCGGTCACCGCCCCGCAGAGTTTAGCCCACCACCGCCACGCGCGGCAGCACAGCAGCGGCATAGTCGCTCTCGGCCAGCGCGATCAGCGCGCGGTCGTCATGTTTCCACGGGTGGAAGCCCGGCAGGAAGAACGCGATCCACGCCCCGAGGATCTTGCGCGCCATCCCCGGGCGGCCGAGCGCGTACCACAGGATCCCGCGATGCGCGCGCCAGCCGGTGATCCCATCCTGCCGCAGCAGCTCGAGCATCCCCTTGTACCGCCCGGCAAAGAACTTCTTGGTCGTTGCCAGCATGACGATCGCCTTGATCAGCCAGCGCCGCCGCCGCGGCCAGTCGCGGGTCGCATGAAGCCAGGTGTCATAGGCGACACCCTTATGCTCGATCTCCTCCGCGGCATGCCAGCGCCACAGCGCCGCCGCCTGTTCGTCGCCCCCCGCGAGATGGCGCGGGTTGGCGATCAGCTCATGCGCCAGCATCGCGGTGAAATGCTCGAGCGCCATCGTCGCGGCGAGCGCCCCGATCGGCGGCTTCCCCTTCGTCAGCGCCAGCGCCTCGTCGACATGCTGCTCCAGCAGCCGCGTGTCATAGCCCTGGTCGGCGACATGCCGGTTGAACGCGACATGCTCGCGCGTGTGGATCACTTCCTGCTTGATGAACGCCTGGATCTCGGCCCGGAGCCGCGGCGGCGTGCCCTCTCGAAAATTGCGGACACTGTCGACGAAGAACCCCTCGCCCTTCGGAAACGTGACCGACAGCGCACTGTAGAAAGCGGTCGCGAACGGATCGTCGTTGAGCCACCACCGTCGCATCGTCGTGCCCCGACCGAAGCGCAGGTCGCGCGGCGTGATCGTCAGATCGGCGGGACTGGTTGCTTTCGCCACGGAAACCTCCAAACGTTTCTGCAATGCAGCGGACCATAGGATCCGTGACTGCTGACAAGACTGTCAATAGGCGTTACTTACAACCGTGTCAATTATACGCAAGCGTCTCAGCCCCGAAGAATCGCGCGATGCCGCCATCGACGCTGCACGCGCGCTGTTGATCGAACAGGGGCCGCAAGCCGTCACGCTGAAGGCCGTCGCCGCACGGATCGGCCGGACCCATGCCAATCTGCTCCACCATTTCGGCTCGGCGGCGGATCTGCAACGCGCGTTGATCACGCATCTGGCCGACACGATCACCGCGCAGATCGGCGATGCCGCCAAGCGCGCCCGCGCAGGCGAAGCGGATCCGCGTGAAGTGGTCGACCTGACCTTCGATGCGTTCGCCAATGGTGCCGGCGCGATGGCCTCGTGGATGATTCTGTCGGGCAACCACGACGCGCTCGATCCGGTGCTGACCGCGATCCACCGGCTCGTCGACGATCTTGCCGAGGGCGACGCAGCGGGCAAGGCGATCCACGAGGAAACGCTGCAACTGGTGCTGATGGCGATGGGCGACGCGCTGCTCGGCCGCGCGATGGCGAACGCGCTCGGCCTGCCGCCGGAGACCGCGCGCACGATCGCGACTCGTGCACTGATTGCGTCGCGCAGTGGCGAATCGGAAGCCGACTCGGCTAGTCTGGCTAAAATCGCGTAATCCGCTAAGGAGCGGCCATGCATTTTCTTGACCAAGCAAAGATCTTCGTCCGATCGGGCGCGGGCGGCCCCGGCGCCGTCAGTTTCCGGCGCGAGAAGTTCATCGAATATGGCGGCCCCGACGGCGGCAACGGCGGCAAGGGTGGCGACATCATTTTCGAGGCCGTCCCCGGCCTGAACACGCTGATCGACTTCCGCTACACCCAGCATTTCCGCGCCCCGCGCGGTAATGGTGGATCGGGGTCGAATCGCACCGGCGCTGGCGGCGACGACCTCATCATCCGCGTACCGGTCGGGACTCAGGTCCTGGCCGAAGACCAGGAAGAAGTGCTCGCCGATTTCACCGTGCCGGGCGAGCGAGTCGTGTTTCTCCGCGGCGGCGATGGCGGTCGCGGCAATGCGACCTACAAGACCTCGACCAACCGCGCCCCGCGCCAGCACGGCACCGGCTGGCCCTCGCAGGAAATGTATGTCTGGCTGCGGTTGAAGCTGCTTGCCGATGCCGGCCTCGTCGGGTTGCCCAATGCGGGCAAATCCACCTTCATCAATGCCGTCACCAACGCGCAGGCAAAGGTTGGCGCCTATCCGTTCACGACCGTCCGCCCGCAATTGGGCGTGGTCAGCCGCTACAACCGCGAATTCGTCGTTGCCGACATCCCCGGCCTGATCGAAGGCGCGGCGGATGGTGCGGGGATCGGCGACCGCTTCCTTGGGCATATCGAGCGGTGCAAGGTGCTGCTCCATCTGGTCGATGCGACCGAGGATAACCCTGTGGATAACTACAGGATCGTCCGTGGAGAACTCGAGGCATACGGCGCGGGGCTTGTGGATAAGCCGCAGGTGATCGGCCTCAACAAGATCGACGCGCTCGACCCGGCGGACGTCAAGAAGCTGATCACCAAGCTCAAGCGCGCGAGCAAGGCGGAGGTCCTGCCGATGTCGGGCGCGAGCGGTGATGGGATCGATGCGGTCCTCGACCGGCTGATCGAGGCGATCGGCCCAGCGGAGACCGTGGCGAAGCGTGCGGACGGCAGCGACGAACCGGCGGAGTGGTCGCCGGTTTGAGGAGGACGGGCCACCGTCTATGACGGGCGGGTCGCAGGTGGTATGATGCCGCCATGCGACCCGACCCCGCCTATCGCAAGATTACGGCCGACGAATTCCTCGCGATGGAGTTCGGCACGGATCGCAAGTTCGAGCTTGCCGATGGTGTGATCGTGATGATGGCGGGCGGCACTGAGCCCCACGCCTGGGTTCAGGGGAACATCTTCGTCTGGCTGCGGATGAAGTTGAAGGGGACGCGGTGCCGCCCCTACGGCCCCGACATGGCGGTCCGGATCACCGAGACCGACGTGCGCTACCCCGACGTCAGCATCTTCTGCGATCAGCGCCCGCGCGGCGAGTTGACCGAGGTGCGGGCGTTGTCGGACCCGACGGTAGTAATCGAAGTCCTTTCGCCCAGCACCACGACGCTCGATCAGGGGACCAAGCTCGATCTGTACGAAACGCTGCCCAGCATTCGCACCATCGTGTTCGTGGATCCGATCAACGAGATGATTCGCACGCGGGAACGCATGGCGATGGGGTGGTATGAGCAGATGTTCTCCGCGCAAACGGGGATCGTTATCCCCACCCTCGGCATCACCATCCCCCACGACGAGATCTTCGCGCGCGACTGATCCCCGGCCAAGGGGCATTGGCGCAGCGCCCCTGCCACGCTAACGCAAACCCACGCATGCCCGTCTTCCCGCCCCCCTCCTGCCCACGCCTGATCGTCAAGGTCGGCTCCGCGCTGCTCGTCGCGCCTGATGGAACGGTGCGGCGCGAGTGGCTCGAAGGGCTGGTCGCCGACATCGCCGACCGTGCCCGCGCCGGGCAACAGGTCGCGGTCGTCTCCTCCGGCGCAATCGCGCTTGGCGCGCGCCGGCTCGGCCTTGCCAAGGGTGGCCGTGCCAGCCTCGAGGATGCGCAGGCCGCCGCCGCGACCGGCCAGATCGCGCTCAGCCAGGTCTGGGCCGAGATGCTCGGCGCGCAGGGGCTGACCGCCGCGCAGATGCTGGTGACGCTCGACGATCTGGAAGACCGCCGACGCTATCTCAACGCCGCCGCCACGCTCGGTCGGTTGTTGTCGCTCGGCGTCGTGCCCGTCATCAATGAGAATGACAGCGTCGCGACCGAAGAAATCCGCTTTGGTGACAACGATCGGCTCGCCGCGCGCGCCGCGCAGGCGGCGGGCGCACAGGGTGTCGTCCTGCTGAGCGACATCGACGGCCTCTACGATCGCAACCCGGCGCTCCCCGGTGCCAACCACATCGCGCGGATCGAGCGGATCGACGCCGCAATAGAGGCGATGGCGGACCGCGGCTCGGCGTCGGGCATGGGCAGCGGCGGGATGGTGTCCAAGATCGCCGCCGCCCGGATCGCCAACGCAGCCGGCGCGACGCTCGCGATCGTCAGCGGCAAGATCGACCATCCGTTGTCCACCCCCGCCCGCCACAGCGTGTTTCTCCCCGAAAAGAGCGCACCCGCGCGCAAGGCGTGGCTCGCAGGCGGTCTGACCGCGATGGGTGAGATCACGATCGATGCGGGCGCGATCGCCGCGCTCCGCAACGGCAAGAGCCTGCTAGCGGCGGGGGCGACTCGCGTCGCGGGAACCTTCGCGCGCGGCGACCTCGTCACGGTCATGGACCCGGATGGCCGCACCCTCGCCCGCGGCCTCAGCGAATATCACGCTACCGAAGCCGCCGCGATCATTGGCCTGCGCAGCGAGGCGCAAGCCGCCATTCTCGGCTACGCGCCCCGCGCCGCGCTGATCCACCGCAATCATATGGCGCTGCTATGACCCCCAAGACCCTCGCCATCACCGGCGGCACCGGCTTCGTCGGCAGCCGGCTGATCGATCTCACGCTCGCCCGAGGACACACCGTCCGCGCACTGACCCGACGCGCGCAGCCCGATCGCGCGGGCGTCACCTGGGTCTCTGGCGCGCTCGACACCCCCGATGCGCTCACCACCCTCATTGCGGGCTCGGACGCGGTGCTGCACGTCGCCGGCGTGGTCAACGCGCCCGATCGCGCGGGGTTCGTCGCGGGGAACATCACCGGCACCCAGGCAGTCGTCGATGCAGCAATGCGCGCGGGGGTCCGTCGGTTCGTCCATGTCTCCTCGCTCGCAGCGCGCGAGCCCGACATCTCGACTTACGGCTGGTCAAAGCGCGAAGCCGAAACCGTCGTCATGGCGTCGACGCTCGACTGGACGATGGTGCGCCCGCCCGCGATCTACGGCCCCGGCGACATGGAGATGCGCGACCTGTTCCGAATGGCGAGCAAAGGGGTCGCCTTGCTGCCCCCCGGCGGTCGCCTGTCGGTGATCGAGGTCGGCGATATCGCGACGCTGCTGCTGGCGGTCGCGGAGACCGATCCCGGCAAACTGATCCTGGAGCCTGACGATGGTCGTCCGGACGGCTGGAGCCATGCCGAACTGCTCAGCGCGATGGGCATCGCCTCGGGCCGCAAACGCGTCGTGCCGATCGCCCTCCCCCGCTTTGTCCTCGATCTGATCGCGCGGGGCGATACGATGCTGCGCGGCAAGGCCGCGAAGCTGACGCACGACCGCGTCGGCTACATGTGCCATCCCGACTGGACCGCCGCGCCCAACAAGCGCCCATCCTCCGATCTATGGACCCCGCAGGTGCCGACCGCGCAGGGCCTCGCCGACACCGCAGCATGGTATCGCGCGCACGGCTTGCTATAGGCGGTGCATAAAGCCGCCGCATTTTGGCGGCAAAAGCGTACCTAGTTTCAAGGACCGAGCATGAGCGACCGCCAATCCATCTACGACACCGTCACCGCGCAGATCGAGCCGTTCAACAAGAAGGGCGTGACGCTGAGCGACGCGACCACCTTCCAAGGCGATCTCGAATGGGACAGCCTGACCGTGATGGATTTCGTCGCCGCGATCGAGGACGAGTTCGACATCATCATCACGATGAACATGCAGGCCGAAATCGAGACCGTCGGCCAGCTCGTCGATGCCGTTGCCAAGCTCAAGGGCTGAATTCACGATGACCGAAGCTGCTGCCACCGCCCACGCGCTCGCCGAGCCCGAGACCGTCGCACCTGAGCGCGATCTGATGAGCAAGTTCGACGGTTTGATCGCCGAACGTCAAGCGCTCAAGGATACCGGCGTGCGCGACCCGTTCGCGATCGTGATGGACGAAGTCAAATCCCCGACCGAAGCGGTGATCAAGGGTCGCGACACGATCCTGCTCGGCACGTACAATTACATGGGGATGACCTTCGACCCCGACGTGCTCGCGGCGGGCAAGGAAGCGCTCGACAAGTTCGGGTCGGGCACCAACGGCAGCCGGATGCTCAACGGCACCTTCCACGATCATATGGAAGTCGAGCAGGCGCTCCGCGATTTCTACGGCGTCAGCGGCGCGATCGTTTTCTCGACCGGCTATATGGCGAACCTCGGGATGATCTCGACGCTGGTCGGCAAGGGCGAGTACATCATCCTCGACGCGGACAGCCATGCGTCGATCTACGACGGCTGCAAGCAGGGCAATGCCGAGATCGTCCGCTTCCGCCACAATGACGTCGCGGATCTCGACAAGCGGCTCGGCCGCCTGCCCAAGGAAGCGGGCAAGCTGGTGATTCTCGAGGGCGTCTATTCGATGCTCGGCGACATCGCCCCGCTCAAGGAAATGGTCGCGATCGCCAAGAAGCACGGCGCGATGGTCCTGTCGGACGAAGCGCATTCGATGGGCTTCTTCGGCCCGAACGGGCGCGGCGTGTACGAGGACCAGGGCTGCGAGGCGGACGTCGATTTCATCATCGGCACCTTCTCCAAGTCGGTCGGCACGGTCGGCGGGTTCTGCGTGTCGAATCACCCCAAGTTCGAGGCGATTCGCATGGCGTGCCGCCCGTACATCTTCACCGCCTCGCTCCCCCCGTCGGTCGTCGCCACCGCGGCGACGTCGATCCGCAAGCTGATGCATGCGCACGACAAGCGCCGCCAGCTGTGGGAAAACGCGCGTGCGCTGCATGGCGGGCTGAAGGCGTTGGGGTTCCACCTCGGCACCGAAACGCCACAGTCGGCGATCCTCGCGATCATCCTGGAAGACCAGACCCAGGCGGTCGCGATGTGGCAGTCGCTGCTCGAGGGCGGGCTGTACGTCAACATGGCGCGCCCCCCCGCGACTCCGGCGGGCACATATCTGCTGCGTTGCTCGCTGTGTGCCGAGCATACGCCTGCGCAAATTGCCACCGTCCTGAAGATGTTCGAGGCAGCAGGACGCGCGACCGGGGCCATTGCCTGATCGTTACGGGCGCGACGCCCCTATCAACCGGTCATTCCATTCGCTAAGCTGATGGAATGATCGGGGACTTCGGCGAAACCGAGGAGGGCACGACGTCAGGCACGACGTGGCGTTCCTTTACGCTGGTCGTGATGGCCGTGCTGGGCGTGCTCGTTCTCGTCGCGCTTGGCCTCACGCTGCGGGACGCGGATCGGCAGCGCGATCGCGCGCTGACGCTCCAGAAGCACAGCTACGACGTGATGATCCTCACGGCGAACCTCGCCGGCACGCTCGCCCGGGCCGAGGCGTCGCTTGGCCGTTATGTCATCAGCCTCGACGATCATGTAGGCCGGGCCTATTCCGCCGACTGGCAATTGGCATCGCAGCAGATCAGCCGTCTCAAGCGGATCACGCACGACAACCCCCGCCAGCAGGTTGCGATCGAGGCATTGCGCAACGCCTTCAGGGTGCGCAGCACCGAGCTCGACGCCATCGCGCTCAACACGTTCTACAAACGCAATACCCAGGCGCTGGGGCTTTACTACAAGGTGCGGCAGACGCCCGCGCGCGACGCGATCGACCGGTTGCTGACCTTGATCGGCGACCAGGAACGCACCGTGCTCGAACAGCGCGGCGGTGCGGCGCTCAAATCGGTTGCGCGGTCCAGCAAGATTGCGAGCGCGCTCGGGGTGTTCGGCGTCCTGATCCTGCTCGGTGCGCTGGCGATGGGCTGGCTGACAGTCGCCGCGCTCGGCCAGAGCGCCGCGGCCCGCGCCGAAGCCGAATCGGAGCGCGACCGCGCGATCGAACTGGAAGCCGCGGTCGCCAAGGCTTCGGCCGAATTGCTCGCGCAGGAAGCGAAACTGCGACAGGTCCAGAAGCTCGAAGCCGTCGGTCAATTGACGGGCGGGATCGCCCACGACTTCAACAACATGCTCGCGGTCGTCATCGGCGGGCTGGAACTTGCCCGGCGGCATGTCGAAGACGATCCCGCCGCCGCCCAGCGCCACATCGCCAGCGCAGCCGAAGGCGCAGACCGTGCGGCGGCACTGACTCGCCGCCTGCTCGCCTTCTCCCGCGAAGAATCGCTCCGGTCCGAAACGCTCGACCCCGCAGTGTTGATCGGCGGCATGTCCGATCTGCTTGACCGGACGCTGGGCGACGGGGTGGTGGTGTCGGTCCGCGCTGACGCCGCGCGCGGTTGGATGGTCCGGTCCGATCGCCTCCAGTTCGAGAATGCGGTGCTCAACCTCGCCGTCAACGCGCGTGACGCGATGGACGGGCGTGGCGGCCTCTCCATCGCAGTGACCCATGTGACATTGCTCCAGGGAGAGATCGGAACGTGCCGCACCGGCGAATATATCGCGCTCGCGGTGTCGGACTCAGGGTGCGGCATGTCCCCCGAGCTTACGGAACGCGTGTTCGAGCCGTTCTTCACCACCAAGCCGTCGGGCAAGGGAACCGGACTCGGGCTCAGCCAGGTGTTCGCCTTCGTGCGACAGGCGGACGGCGAGGTCCTGCTCGAATCGGTCGTCGGCAAGGGAACGACGGTCACGCTGTACCTGCCCCGTCACATCGCGGAGGACGACACCAGCAACGCGCCCGCGCCGGTCGTCGCAATCGAGGACGAACGCTCAGGCCTCGACATCTTCGTGGTGGAGGATGACCCGCGCGTGCTCAACGCCACGATGGGCGCGCTCGAGGAACTCGGGCACCGTGCGATCGCGTGCGACGACCCGATTGCGGCACCCGGGGTGCTTGCCGGCCTTGGCAGCATCGACCTGATCATTTCGGACGTGCTGATGCCGGGCCGCACCGGCCCCGAACTGATCGCCACCGTCGCGCCGCAGCGTCCGAACATGGCGGTGCTGTTCGTGACCGGATACGCCGGAGACGCCGGCGGCGAGGCGGAATTCGGCGGGCGGCACGTTTTGCGCAAACCGTTCACGCTCGCGGGGCTGGCGCAGGCGATCGACGCCGCGGTGCAGGATCGCCCGTCGCATTCCCCCCACAGCATCGCCGCGGAATGATCCCCGAGCCGCCAGAAACGGTGCTGCCCGCCGAAACGACCGGCATGAGGGATTGAGCGCAAAGCTTTGGGTAGCTCAGCCGCGAACGTCGCGATATAGCCGGGGCCACGCCCGGCATCCGCTCGGGCCAGAGGCGTCCTTCCGGCCAACATGAAGTCCATCGACCGCTACATGGCCCGGCTTATCGCGGTGCCGCTGTTCTCGACGCTGATCATCTCCGCGATGCTGCTGGTGCTCGACCGGATGCTGCGCCTGTTCGACTTCGTCGCAACCGAAGGCGGACCGGTCAGCGTGGTGTGGCGGATGCTCGCCAACCTGCTCCCCGAATATCTCGGCCTCGGCATCCCGATCGGCCTGATGCTCGGCATCCTGCTCGCCTTCCGCAAGCTCGCGACCTCGTCCGAACTGGACGTCATGCGCGCGGTCGGCATGAGCTATCCGCGGCTGCTGCGGGTGCCGTATATGTATGCAATCGCGCTTGGCGCGATCAATCTGGCGATCGTCGGCTTCGTCCAGCCCGATGCGCGCTATGCGTATGAAAAGTTGCGCTACGAATTGCGCACCGGCGCGCTGGGCGCATCGATCAAGGTCGGCGAGTTTACCCACTTCGGCAGCGACATGACGCTGCGGATCGAGGAAAGCCACGAATCGGGGCGTCGCCTGTCGGGCATCTTCCTGCGCCGTGACGACAAGAAGGGCGGATCGATCGCGATCACCGCCGCGGGCGGGCAGTTCTTCGCGACCGACAATCCCGACGAGATTATCTTCCGGCTCGATCAGGGCACGCTGGTCCGCACCGAGGCCAAGGTGCCGACCCCGCGCGTGCTGCGCTTCACGGTGTTCGACCTGCCGATCCCGCTACCCAAGACCGAGAACTTCCGCGTCCGCGGCGCCGAGAACCTCGAGCGCACCCTGCCCGAGCTTGCCCGCATCGGTCAGGATCGCGATGCGCCCAGCCAGCTCCGCAATACCAGCCGCGCCGCCTTTCACTTCCGCACCGCCGAAGTGCTGACGATCCTGCTGCTTCCGTTGCTCGCGATTTCGCTCGGCGTCCCGCCCAAACGCTCGACCTCGGCGCTGGGGGTGTTCCTGTCGATCATCATGATCGTCGCCTATCACAAGGTGAACGAATACGCTCAGGCGGTCGGCGGGCTCGGCAAGATCGACCCGCTGGTCGCGATCTGGGTGCCGTTCGTGGTGTTCGCGGGCCTGACGCTCTGGATGTTCTACACCGTCGCCTTCGTCCCGGGCGGACAACCGATCGGCGCGCTCGAACGCGTGTTCGCCAAGCTCGGCAAGGCGATCCTCAAGCTCATTCCCGGCCGCCGGGAGAAGACGGCATGATCCTCGATCTCTTCCCGTCGCGCACTGTCGCGATCTACATGGGCCGGATGTTCCTGATCCGCACCTTCGCGGTGCTCGCGATGCTCGTGCTGATCCTTCAGGCGCTCGACCTGCTTACCGAATCGGGCCACATCCTCGCGCAACCGGGGAATGGCCAGTCGCAGATCTGGACGTATCTGACGCTGCGCATCCCGGAGATCGTCGCGCAGTTCCTGCCCTTCTCAGTCCTGCTCGGCACGATCATCACGCTGTCGACGCTCAACCAGAACAGCGAAGTCATCGCACTCAAGGCGTCGGGCCTGTCGGCGCATCAGGTGCTGGCCCCGTTGCTGATCACCAGCCTGGGTGTCGCGATCATCTCGTTCACCTTCAACGACCGCGTCGTCAGCCGCGCGACCGCGACGCTCGATTCATGGCAGAAGGTGTCCTACGGGCCAATGCCGGTGGACCGGGGCGACCGAACCAACGTGTGGGTTCGCGACGGCGACGATCTGATCGAGGTCGAGCGCGTCAGCGGCATCGGCAATCAGGCGCGCCTGACCAACGTCACGCTGTTCGATCGCACCAACGGGTCGCTCGTCGCGGTTGTCACCGGCGGGACCGGGGTGCGCGAAGGCAACGGATGGCGGCTGACCCCCGCTGCGCGCTTCGACGTCGTGACGGGCAAGAAACAGGCGCTTGCGACGACCACGATCGGCGATGGTGTCCGTCCGGACCAGTTCACCCTGTCGACGATCGACGCGGGGGGCCTGTCGTTCGGGGCATTGCGCTCCGCGATCGCGGACCTGCGCGCCGGGGGACGGCCGACCAAGGCGCTGGAGGGCGCGATGTGGCACAAGCTGTCCGCGCCGCTGTCGTCGATCCTGATGCCGTTGCTCGGCGCTGTCGCCGCCTTCGGTCTTGCGCGATCGGGCAAGCTGTTCGTCCGCGCGGTGATCGGGATGATGCTGGGCTTCCTCTACTTCGTCGCGGACAATTTCGCGCTCGCGATGGGGAATATCGGTGCCTACCCGCCGTTCCTTGCAGCATGGGCACCGTTCCTGCTGTTCTTCATGATCGGCGAAGCGGTTCTGATCCGTACCGAGGAATAACGCGGCCGCAGTTCCGGGGAGGCAGTCGTGCGAAAGATTGCCTACCCCCCGACAAAGCATCCTTGAATTGCCGTGGCGCTTGGTCCAGCCCATCTGACAGCGATGGCAAGACTTCTTGATCCTACCGCCCGCGGGCGCGTTATTCTCGTCGGTGCCGGGCCGGGCGACCCCGGACTGCTCACCGTGCGCGCGGTCGAGGCGCTCAAGCAAGCGGACGTCGTCGTCCATGACGGGCTGATCGACCCCCGCGTGCTCGACATCGCACCGCTGCAAGCACAGCGCATTTCGGTCGCCAAGAAGCGCGCACGCCACACGTTGCCGCAGGAAGCGATCAACGCGCTGCTGGTCGAGCACGGAAAGGCCGGCAGCGTCGTCGTGCGACTGAAAGGCGGCGACCCGTTCATTTTCGGGCGCGGCGGCGAAGAGGTCGAGGCCGTGCGTGCCGCCGGATTGCTGGTCGAGGTCATCCCCGGCGTGTCAGCGGCGCTCGGTTGCTCCGCGCAAGTGATGCTGCCCCTCACCCATCGTGATTATTCCAGCGCGGTCAGCTTCGTCGCAGGCCAGTGCAAGGGGCTTGCCGAGCAGGATTGGTCGGGGCTGGCCGGCAAGGGCCGTACGCTCGTCATCTATATGGGCGTCGCAACCGCGCCCGACATCGCGGACAAGCTGATGTCTGACGGCGTCGCACCCGAGATGCCGGTTGCCGTGCTCGAGCGTGGAACGCTGGAGGGCCACCGCGCCATCCGCACCCTGCTCGCCGACCTCGGCGCGATGGTCGAGCGTGAGGCGGTTGCATCGCCCGCGATCATCATCGTCGGTGAAGTCGTCGAACTGTCCGACGCGGAAGACAAATTGGGTTCCTGGGCACGAATCGCCGGGACATTGGCGGAGACTGCTGCGTGAAATTGCTGACCGGGAATGACTTGCCGACGGGTGATGTGATCTGGTGGACCGGCAGCGGCTGGTCGCGCCATGTCGAGGACGCTGGTGACGTCGCCGACCAGGGCGAGAGCATCGCGCGTGTCGAGGAAGGCGCACGGCATGTGACCGGCCCCTATGTGATCGACGCGACGATGACCGCCGAGGGCCCCCGCCCCGCGCACATAAAGGACCGCGTCCGTGCGCTGGGTCCAACGGTGCGGCCCGACCTGACCCTGAAGCCTGCCGACCCGACCGCCGGAAGCTGGGTGATATGATTTTCGGTCTCGCAAACCGATCGTCTCTCCTCTTCGCGGCTTCGCGCCTTTGCGTGAAAACCCCTTCTGCGATCCTGCCCGGAATTGCCCATGTATAAATATGACCAGTACGACCAGTCGATCGTCGACGCCCGCGTCGAGGAGTTCCGCGATCAGGTGAAGCGCCGCCTCGCGGGGCAGATCACCGAGGATCAGTTCAAGCCGCTGCGGTTGATGAACGGTCTGTATCTGCAACTTCATGCTTATATGCTGCGCGTAGCGGTGCCATATGGTACTCTCGACGGGCGGCAAATGCGTATACTCGGGCACATTGCGCGTAAATATGACCGTGGCTACGGCCATTTCACGACGCGCCAGAACATCCAGTACAACTGGATCAAGCTGTCCGAAGCGCCCGATATCCTTGCCGAACTGGCGACGGTCGAGATGCACGCGATCCAGACCAGCGGCAATTGCATCCGCAACATCTCGTCCGACCAGTTCGCCGGAGCCGCCGCGGACGAGGTCGCCGATCCGCGCGTGTGGGCCGAGCTGCTCCGCCAGTGGAGCACCTTCCACCCCGAATTCAGCTACTTGCCGCGCAAGTTCAAGATCGCGGTGATCGCCGCGGACGAGGACCGCGCAGCGATGCGGCTTCACGACATCGGCATCCAGCTGATCGAGCGTGACGGTGTGCTCGGCGGGCGGATCTTCGTCGGTGGCGGCATGGGCCGCACCCCGATGATCGCGCCCGAAATCAAGGACTTCGTCACGGCGGACGACTTGCTCAGCTATGTCGAGGCGTGTCTGCGCGTCTACAATCGCTACAGTCGCCGCGACAATATCTACAAGGCGCGGATCAAGATCCTGATCCACGAACTCGGCGCTGATGAGTATCGCCGTCAGGTCGAGGAGGAGTTCGTCGCGGTCAAGGCGCTCGGGCTCGATCCGCCCAAGGCCGAATTCGACCGCATTACCAAGATGTTCGCGCCCCCCGCCTTCGCCGCGGTGGGTCCGCAGGCCGACACCGCGCCCAACCCGGCGTTCGACGCCTGGCGCGCGCAGAACACCGTCGCGCACAAGCAGCCCGGCTATGCGATCGTCACGATCAGCCTGAAGCCCACCGGCGGCATCCCCGGCGATGCCACGGCCGACCAGATCGACGTCATGGCTGACCTGGCAGAACGGTTCAGTTTCAATGAGTTGCGCGTGACCCATGCGCAGAATATCGTCCTGCCGCACGTTGCTGTAAGCGACCTTCACGACGTTTGGAGTGCGCTCGACGCGGCCGGTCTGGCGCCTGCCAACGTCGATCTGATCAGCGACATCATCGCCTGCCCCGGCCTCGATTACTGCAGCCTTGCCAACGCCCGCTCGATCCCGGTCGCGCAGAAGATCGCCACGCGCTTCGCCGACCCCGAGCGCCAGCGCGACCTCGGCGAGCTGAAGCTCAAGATCAGCGGCTGCATCAATGCCTGCGGCCACCACCATGCGGGCCACATCGGCATCCTCGGCGTCGACAAGAAGGGCACCGAGAATTACCAGCTTCTCCTCGGCGGCTCGGGCGCGGAAGACACGAGCCTCGCGCGGATCACCGGCCCCGGCTTCAGCGAGGACGGCATCGTCGACGCGGTCGAGACCGTGACCAACGTCTATCTCGACAAGCGGGAAGCGGGCGAACGCTTCCTCGATACCTACCGCCGGCTCGGCATGGAACCGTTCAAGGAAGCGCTTTATGGTTGATGCTACCCACGACGAGCCAGCCGTCACGCTCGACGCTTTCCTCGACACGCAGACGAACGCCACCGCGGTCCGCCTCGAAGCGGGGGAAGACGCACGTGCGCTGCTCCCGCATCTCGACCGGATCGCGCTGGTAGAGGTCAGCTTCCCGAGTTTCCGCGATGGGCGAGGCTATTCGGCAGCGCGGATTCTGCGCGAAGCGGGCTACACCGGCGAACTCCGCGCGCAGGGCGATGTGCTGGTCGATCAGGTCCTCTTCATGAAGCGGTGCGGTTTCGACAGCTTCGCGCCCGAAGCAGAGATCGATCCGGCAACGTTGGAAGCAGCGCTGACTCGCTACGATCACGTCTATCAGAAGGCCGCCGACGGCCAGGTTCCGGTGTGGAAACTACGGCATGGCTAGCAGCGCGCGCAAACTCGACCTGATCGACGTCGCGCCCTTCACGCCTGCCGACGCAGCGGCGCTGGAGGCGCGCTATGCTGGCGTCGGCACGGGCGACCTACTCGGCGAGTTGCTGACGGGCGAATTACGCGGCCGTGTTGCCGCAGTCTCCTCATTCGGGGCAGAAAGCGCGGTGCTGCTCCACCTGATCGCGCAGGTCGATCGCGACATTCCGGTGATCTTCCTCAACACACAGAAGATCTTTGGCGAGACGCTGGCGTATCGTGACCAGCTGTCGGAGATGCTCGGGTTCACCGACCTGCGCGTCTTCCGTCCCGATCCGCGGTTGCTCGCTGCCAAGGACGCGACGGGGCTTCGCTGGAATTACGATCCCGACGGATGCTGCGACCTGCGCAAGGTCGAACCGTTGCGGCGTGCGCTCGCACCGTTCGATTCTTGGATCTCGGGGCGTAAGGGCTTTCAGGCGGGCACGCGGATCGCAATGCCCCGGTTCGAGGAAGACGAGGGGCGGTTGAAGATCAACCCGCTTGCAGACTGGGACAAGACCCGACTGGAAGCGTATTTCGCCGACCATAAACTGCCGCGCCATCCGCTGGAGGCGCAGGGCTATCCGTCGATCGGCTGCGCGCCGTGCACGTCCAAGGTGCAACCCGGCGAAGATCCGCGTGCGGGGCGCTGGCGCGGGTGGGACAAGGTCGAATGCGGGATCCATGTTCCGGAGGCGCCGGGTGAGGAACCGGTGTTCTGAACGTCTGCCCCTTGTCATATTAGCGCTTCCCCAATTTGCCCTTTCTCGGCGGAGGGCGGGGCCCAGAAGTCACCGTGCTGAAGCAGTCGCTGCGCTAACCAACAACAACCTCCGCTACTGGGCCCCGGCCTTCGCCGGGGAAGCGGCAGCGGCAAGGGAACGCTGCGACAGCCCGCTTCTCAATACCCCACGTAATCGCTGAACCGCGTAACGCTCGGCTCGAACTTCAGGATCACCTTGCCGGTTGCGCCGTGGCGCTGCTTGGCAACGATCAACTCGGCTAGGCCGAACACCCGCTCCATCTCAAGCGCCCATTGCGCGTGATCCTCGAACACCTTCGGATTGTCCCCCTCGACCGGGCGCTTCGGCTCGCGAGACGCCACGTAATAATCCTCGCGGAACACGAAGAAGACGATGTCTGCGTCCTGCTCAATCGATCCCGATTCGCGCAGATCCGACAGCATCGGGCGCTTGTCCTCGCGGCTTTCGACCGCGCGGCTGAGCTGCGACAGCGCCATCACCGGCACGTTCATGTCTTTCGCAAGCGTCTTCAACCCACGCGAAATCTCGGAAATCTCCTGCACGCGGTTGCCCTCGGAGCTTTTGCCCGACCCGGTCAGCAACTGGAGATAGTCGACGACCACCAGCCCGATCTCGTTGTTATGCCGTCGTTGCAACCGCCGCATTCGCGTGTGCAAGGCACCGATCGTCAGGCCCGCGGTGTCATCGATGAACAGCGGGAGATTCTCGAGGTCCGCGGCGGCGGCGGCAAGCTGATTAAACTCGTTGCGGCTGATCTTGCCCATGCGCAGCGCTTCCGAGCTGATCCGCGCCTGCTCGGACAGAATACGCGTCGCAAGCTGGTCGGCGGACATTTCGAGGCTAAAGAACGCGACCTTCGCGCCGACGGAATCGGCGGGCTTAATGCCGTCCTGCATGTCGCGCATCCAGCGCGCCGCCGCGTTGAACGCGATGTTGGTCGCAAGCGAGGTCTTGCCCATGCCCGGACGTCCGGCGAGGATCATCAGATCGCTGTGATGCATGCCACCGATCTTGGCGTTGACACTGTCGAGCCCGGTGGTGATCCCCGACAGGCCACCCCCGCTGTTGAGCGCCTTCTCAGCATTGCGCACCGCAAGCGTCGTCGCCTGCGCGAACGACTTGATCGCGCTCTCGCTGCCACCATCGGCCGCGACCTTGAACAGTTCCTCCTCTGCGGCCTCGATCTGTGCGCGTGGATTCACCTCCTCGGACGTGTCCATCGCGCGGTCGACCAGCCCGCGCCCCACCGTCACCAGCGTCCGCAGCATCGCCAGATCATAGATCTGCTGGGCGAACTGGCGCGCGCCGATCAGGCCCGCACCGCTACCCGTCAGCTGCGCGAGATACGCCGGGCCGCCCAGTTCGCGCATCCCCGCATCCTGTTCGAACATCGGGCGCAGCGTAACCGGGGTCACCAGCATGTCGTTACCGCGCAGCATCTTGATCGCGCTGAAAATGCGCCCGTGGAGCGGTTCGAAGAAATGCTCGGGTTGCAGCTTGTCGACGAGATCGTCGGCAAGCCGGTTGTCGATCATCATCGCCCCCAGCATCGCCGCTTCCGCCTCGACGTTCTGCGGCAAGGAAACGGCTTCGGGGACGACGGGCGGAGGAGCAAATGCGGTGGCCATGCGCGCGGTCTGGACCTGTCGAGCCGACCGCTCAAGCGTGTTGCGATCTACCGCTCGTCGCACCTGTGGATAAGTATGCGGATAACTCCGGTATTGCCTGTAGGTGAGGTGCGGAAAAGCTGTTGGTATCGCCGGGATAACTCCGGCAATTCGTGGGATATGTCTGTGGACAAGCATGTGCGTATCCCGCGAACAAGTTCGGCAAGAGATGTTGGTATCATTGTGGATAGAACCGGCAAACCGCATTGCCGCCGGACAGTTTGCGCAACGCCCCGCATATGCACGACGGGAATGCGTTGATTCTCCCTGCCCTTCCCCTCTACGGCAGGCATATGGCCGATCCGCGCATCATTGCCGTCACGCTCGACGAGCGCACGATTCTGTGGCGTTCTGCGGATATCGAACAGGAGCGGCGGATTGCGATCTTCGACCTGATCGAAGGCAACCATTTCGCGCCTCAGCGCGAATATCCGGACAGCTATGCAGGGCCCTATCGAATCGCCTTGGCTGTCGAGGAAGGCCGCCTCGCGATCGCCATCCACCGCAATGACGAGACGTTGCTCGAAACCTATGTGCTGGGGATGGGCCGCTTCCGCCGACCGATCAGAGATTACTTCGCGATTTGCGACAGTTATTACCAGGCAATCCGCAATGCGACGCCTGCGCAGATCGAAACGGTGGACATGGCGCGCCGCGGCATCCACAACGAAGCCGCAGAGCTTCTCCGCGAACGGCTGGCCGGCAAGATCGAAATCGATTTCGACACCGCGCGACGCCTCTTCACGCTGATCTGCGTCCTCCACATCAAAGCATAAGAGCAGGGGTAAAGCGTTGACCGTTCGCCGTTTGGGCAGACTGGTCGCTGTATTCGCGAGCGTCGCCGTGGCGCTCGGGGTGGCAGCGATCGTGGCTTGGGTATTGTCGATGACATGGCGACCCGGGGCACCTTACACCTTTCAGGGGGTCGATGTGTCGGGCGTCGATGGGCCGGTCGACTGGTGGGCTGTGAAGCGCGACGGTGCGGACTTTGCTTACCTCCGCGCCACGGTCGGTGCCGATCGCCGCGATACGCGGTTCGAGGAAAATTGGAACGCCGTCGGCGAGACCGGGATGCGGCGCGGGGCGATGCATCGTTACTCCTTGTGCAAGCCAGCGACCGACCAAGCCAACAACTTCAACACCACCGTCCCACGCACCGAAGATTCGCTGCCGGCGGCGGTCGTGCTCGACTTCGCCGCGGACTGCACTACCCGTCCCTCGCCCGCGAAGGTTCGGGAGGACCTTCGCCGATATATGGAGATGGTCGAGGCGCATACCGGCAAGCCCGTGCTCATCAAGATCACCAGAGCGTTCGATACCGCTTATGCCGTAACCGCGGATCTTCCCCGGTCGGTATGGGCCGTGCAGAATTACCTCGCCCCGGATTATCCTTCGCGCACGTGGCGGATGTGGCAGGCGAATGATGCGCGGCATATCGAAGGGATCGACAAACCCGTGCATTGGGATGTCGTCCGACCATGAAAGAAGCTGCCATGACCGATTCGTCCACCGGAGCCACCCTCATCGCCGCAGCCCGCACGGCGGCGCGTAACGCGCATGCGCCATACTCGCGCTTCGCGGTTGGCGCGGCGGTATTGCTCGACGACGGGCGCATCGTCACCGCGGCCAATTTCGAGAATGCGAGCTACGGTCTGTCGCTTTGCGCAGAGACAGTCGCGCTTGCCACCGTCAACAGCGCGGGCGATCTGGCGCGCGTGGTCGCGATCGGCATCATCGGCGGGGCGATGGACGCGGACGGTCGCCCGACCGGCACCGCGCCGGTCGGCCCGTGCGGTCGCTGCCGTCAGGTCATCAACGAAGCTGCGCAAATCGGCGGTCGCGACGTGGTTGTCTGGTGCGGCCCGGCAGAAGGCGACCAGATCGAGCGCTATCCGCTATCGGAGCTTCTGCCGCATGCATTCGGCCCTGCGGACCTCGGGCTTGGCAAGCCGGTCTGATCGTTCTTGCCTGCCGCGGCCTATCGCGCGAAACGGGCAAACCTTTTTAGGAGCATTGCATGTCGATCATGTCCGACCGCTGGATTCGCGAGCAGGCGCTTGCGCATGGCATGATCGAGCCGTTCGTCGATGGGCAGAAGCGTGACGGGTGCATCAGCTACGGCCTGTCGTCCTACGGCTATGACGCCCGCGTGTCTGACGAGTTCAAGGTGTTCACCAACATCGACAGCGTCATCGTCGACCCGAAGGATTTCGCGTCGAACAGCTTTGTCGATCGGAAGACCGACTGCTGCATCATCCCGCCGAACAGCTTCGCACTGGCGCGGACGGTCGAGTATTTCCGCGTTCCGCGGGACGTGCTGGTCATTTGTTTGGGCAAGTCGACTTATGCCCGCTGCGGAATCATCGTCAACGTGACGCCGCTAGAGCCCGGCTGGGAAGGCCATGTCACGCTCGAATTCTCGAACACGACGCCATTGCCCGCGAAGATCTACGCCAACGAGGGCGCGTGTCAGTTTCTATTTCTCGAAGGGAACGAGCCGTGCGAGACGAGCTATGCCGACCGTGCGGGCAAATACATGGGGCAGCGCGGAGTCACGTTGCCGCGCCTGTGAGCGGTCTCGCTCGTAACGGGCCATAACCCTCCAGCTTCCCGCGACCAAAGCAGACGGCGCGAGCGCTTACCTGGGCCCAGGCCGCCGGCCCGTTAGCACGCCGACAGCCCCCCCCCATCATGCTCGCTAAAAGCCTTAGCGCGCGGTGATCTGATAGCCGTCGAGCCGTCGCAATGCGGCACCTGCCAGGGCATGGGAAGACTGTGGTCGCGCCGCGTTCGGCAGATCCATCAGGTCATCGGGGCGTGCAAGCACGGCGCTGTAGGTCGCACGCGCCTCGCTGGTGCGGCCCGTCAGGCTATAGATGCGCGCGAGATTGAGCAGGAGATCTGCATCCCCCGGAAACATCCGTTGCTGTTTGAGGATGACCTTTTCCGCACTGGCATAGTCGCCCTGCAGGATCTGCGTCGCGCCGTTATAGTCGTCCTGCGCGACCGCGGGTGCTGCCACGAACAAGCCTGCCGTCGCAGCCACAAGTTGCAAGGTTTTCACCACTCCACCTCCTCGCCCTTCCAATATCGGAAGGTTTCAATTTTGTGACACTAACGTGTCATATATGTGAAACGGCAGCAAGGCGGATTTTCGGATGGCGCCCGTTACGCATTGACGAAAAAAAGGCGGCCCCGAAGGACCGCCTTGAAACCTCAACTATATTCTAACGATTAGAATTCGTTGCGATATTGCTCGTTGCCGATGAAGCCGAGCTTGGAAACGTTCGACCGCTTGATGATCGCAAGGACCTGATCGACCTTTTCGTAGCGCGCAGCCGGATCGGGCTGGAAGTGAAGTTCCGGCTCCGGGTTCAGCTGAGTCGTCTGCGTCAGATACTGCTGCAGGGTCGCCGCGTCGGTCGGTGCGCCGTTCCACAGAACCACGCCGTCTGGCGTGATGACGATCTTGTTCTTCTGCGGATCGACTGCCGGCTTGACCTGGTTCGGGTCGTTGATCGGCAGATCGACCTTAACCGCGTGGGTCTGGATCGGGATCGTGATGATGAACATGATGAGGAGCACGAGCATGACGTCGATCAACGGCGTCGTGTTCATGTCCATCATGGGCTCGCCTTCGGCGCCGCCTACACTCATAGCCATGGGTATTACTCCTAGGTGCTAGCGCACGCTTACGATGACGGACCGCCGGTGGGGGGCGGCTCGGAAATGAAGCCGACCTTGGCGAAACCTGCCGACTGCATCGTGTAGATTGCACCACCAATGCACCGGTACGGCGTTTCCACGTCGCCGCGGATATGTGCCTCGGGGAGATCCTCGGTCGTCAGGTTAGCGGCGCCACCTGCCTTCTTGACGATTTCCTCGAGCTTGTCAGTCGCGCGCTTGAGCAGTTCTTCATGCGTCACGCGGGTCAGACCCCAGTAAACGGCGCAGGCGCCGCCGGGTTCGCGCGTGATCGAGAGCGAGACGTTCTCGGGCTTGGTCACGGTCGGGTCGTACTTAACGTCTGGCAGCTTCAGCTTGACGCTCTGCACAATCGCCGGAACCGTGATGAGGAAGATGATCAGCAACACCAACATGACGTCCACGAGCGGGGTCGTGTTGATGTCGGACATCGGGGCGTCTTCTGCACCACCAGTACTAATCGCCATGAAAGGCCATCCTATCCGTATCAGTCAGGCCACCCGGCACGTCCGAGTGGCTAGAAAAGCGGGGTCGCCCGGTTGGACGACCCCGTATCGTCCTTAGACGCGCGTCTGGACGCCACCTGCCTGGCCGGCAGTCGTCGTGCCGGGAGCAGCCGCCTTCGTGCCACCAACGACCGCTGCACCCTTGACCGGTGCCGCTGCGCGCGTTGCTGCCGGGCGAACTGCGCCGTCCGAAGCGAGGTAGCCGAGAACGTCGGTCGAGAACGCGCTCAGGTGCTCTGCAATCGCCTTGTTGCGGCGCTGCAGGTAGTTGAACGCGAGCACTGCGGGAACCGCGACGACCAGACCGAAAGCGGTCATGATCAGCGACTCACCGACCGGGCCTGCGACCTTGTCGATCGATGCCTGGCCAGCCTGGCCGATGCCGATCAGTGCGCGGTAAATACCAAGCACCGTACCGAACAGACCGACGAACGGTGCGGTTGCGCCGACCGTTGCGAGGAAGGCGAGACCGCCGCCCAGCTGCGAGTTGATGATGGCTTCCGAACGCGAGAGCGAACCGTGGAGCCAGTCATGTGCCTCGACCGGATCGGTCAGGCGGCCGTGCTGCTCCTGAGCGGCCAGGCCGTCATCGACGATCTGCTTGTAAGCCGAGTTCTTCTCGAGCTTGGCAGCGCCTTCCTTCAGCGAGTTCGAATTCCAGAAGGTTGCCCGGACGCGACGGCCCTGGTTGATGATCTTCTGCTGCTCGAAAATCTTGGTGAACAGGATGTAGAGCGTGAAGAACAGGAAGATCGTCAGGATCGCAGCGGTCGTCCACGTGACGGGGCCGCCCTGCTTCATCGCGTTCATGAAGCCGAAATTGTCTGCAGCCGAACCTTCGGCAGCGAGGATGATAATGGACATTAGAGGACTTCCTTCTCGACAAGATCACCATGGGGCCCCTTCGCAGGCCCTCACGGCTAGGATTGGGTTTATTCTGGCAGACGCCAAACGACGTTGCGCGACTGGCCGCTGGTCCGCATCGGCGCACCGTTCTGATCCAGCGCAGGCGAATAGCGCCCACGCCGCGTCAACGCGCTACAGGCTGCGCGATCGAGCGACGAGTTGCCGCTGGATGCGACGATCGTGCAATTCTCGACGCGGCCTGCCGGGCTGATGTCCCAACGGATCTTGGTCGTGCCCTGTGCTTCCGCACTCAGCGCGTCCGACGGGTAATCGTCGTTCGTGATCCAGTCGGCCGGGTTCCCCTTGGGTCCTGCCGCCTTGCTGACGGTCGGTGCCGCAGGCGGTGCCGGAACCGGCACGGGAGCCGGCGCAGCAGCCACGACCGTGATGGGCGCGGATGGCGGCGGGGTGATGACGGTGGTGACCGGCGGCGGCGGAGCCTGCACGCGCACGATCGGCGGCGGCGACACGACCGGCGGGGTCTGCAGCTGCGGCTGTTCGGGCGGCGGGGGCGGCGGCTTGTCAGGCGGCGGTGGTGGCGGCTCGACGACGTCGAACGTGTTTAACTTCTCGGTAACCTTCTTGATATATTTGAAGGTCAGACCGTTCACGAAGCCCCACGCGAACAGTGCGACGATGACCGAAACGATCACGATCGACACGGCGCGGCTGCCACTTGTATTGCGATCAGCGTAAGCCATTCAGAAACGAAACTCCTCTATTCCGGCACGACGGTCCAAGCCCGATCCGTAACGTCCGCTCGTTATCCGGCCTGTCATGGGTTAATGTATCCTGGACAGGCCCTAACCTCTATCGCGCCAAAAACCACGACGCAAACGCTTTGTCTGACGCAACAAACGTACAAGCTATGCATGGCAGAATTATTTCTGTTTAAAACTGGCACGGTCGGGTATCGGATACGCATGAACTACGTTCCCAAATGGCTGCTTGCTACCTGTCTTCTCGCAACCGCTTCCAGTCTTGCTGCAATGCAGCAAACACCACCGAAGGCGCTGGAATCCGCGGTTTCTCCTTCGTTAACCGCAGTACCCTATTCGGATTACGCCGACCTGGTGGTGGCCTCGCCCGTGATCGTCGACGCGACGGTTCGAAGCGAAGTCCGGCTGAAACCGGCGGAAGCTCCAAATGTCCCACAAAATGCCGTGCGACTGTACATCGAGGCCGATGTGACGGCTTTGATTCGTGGAACCGGAGCCGTGCCGCCGAGAATCGGGTATACGATCGACGTGCCATTGGATTCGCGCGGTCGTCCTCCACGGTACCGCAAGATGCGCGTGTTGCTGTTCGCGCGCGGTGTCGCGAACAACCAGGGGCAGATCCAGTTGGTCCGCTCCGATGCCCAGCGCAACTGGACCGCGAGCAACGAGGCGCTGACACGGCGGATCGTTCGCGAAGTGCTCGCACCGGATACGCCACCGACCGTCACTGGAATTGGCAACGCGTTCTACACCTCGGGCGACCTGCCGGGCGAAGGCGAGACGCAGATCTTCCTTACGACCGCAGACCACCGCCCGATTTCGCTCAACGTACAGCGTCGTCCTGATCAGCCGCCGCGCTGGTCGGTGGCGCTCAGCGAAGTCGTCGATCAGTCCGCGCCGCCCCCGCCGCGTGATACGCTGCTGTGGTATCGTCTGGCATGCAGCCTTCCCGCAACGTTGCCTGACGCCGCGCTGCACGGCAGCGAAGCCGACAATGCGATCGTGGCCGAGGATTACGCCACCATCATGAGCGGCCTCGGCAGTTGTGGTCGCGCAGCGGGGCGCACCGGCGCGTAGGACGCCTCGACGGAACCGTGTCCGCGGGTCAGGTTACCCGCAGGGACTGTCCCGTAATGGAGCATGCCGACGCGAGATACTGCCCCGCCGCGATGACGCGTTCGGACGCGGCGTTCGTAGTCACGTCGATCACAGCGATTCGCCGCGGTGCCAGTTCGATCGCGAGAGGCCCCAGCGCCGCCAACAGCATCGCACGATCGATCGCGGACACGTCAGGCAGGATCAGGACGATGACCGCGTCGTCGGGCGATACTGTCCGCAACGATGCTAGCACATCGGTCAAGGCGACAGTTGCATCCGCCACGACCACCGCAGCCTGCCCCGCCAGTGCTGCTGCGACCGCGTTGCTCAGCACCGCGACGTCACCGCCGATGCCGCGTCAGCGTGATCCCGATCGATTCGCCCGCTTCCGCAATCGCGAGCTTGACGATCGTCACCTCGACCCGGGTCACGCGCTTGTCCTGCAGGAACAGCGTCTCGCAAATGTGATCCGCCACCGCCTCGATCAGCGTGAAGTGGACGCCTTCCGGCAACGCCGTCGTCGCGGCGTGCTTGAGATCGAGATAGTTTTTGGACGCGCTGAGCGGCGTGTCCGGCGTATAGCGCTCGGGTATCGTCAGATCGACCGTCAGCGAGATGCGCAGCGGCTGCGGCAGATGTGTTTCCTCTGAATAGATGCCGGTCAGCACCTGCACTTCGAGGTCGTGCACGTTCAGCGTCAATCGGTCGTCCAAGGGAAGCCCTTCATTCGGTCGCGTCTAAGGAATGTCGGCGCGCCATAGCAGATCGATGCGGCAGGGGAACCGTGCTCACGCGGCAGCGCCGGGCCGCGCGGTCGCCGCAGCATGCCAGCGCGCCACATGGCTGGCCCGATCCGGCAGCGTCAACCGCACCGCCTTGGCGAAATCCACCGTCACCAACGCCGAAATGTCCGCAAAGCTATACGCTTCCGTGGCGATCCACGAACGGCTTGCAAGGTGCGTATCCAGCCCGAGCATGAACGCGTCCCACATCAAACGCCCGCGCTCAACCAGTTCAGGAATCTGCGGAATTGCCGGCCACTTCCCCGCCACGCCGCGATCCCGAAACGCCGCGCGCTGATTGCGAAGCACATAAACGACTGCGGCATAGGCTTCGTTCTCGATCCGCCGGGTCCAGCTTTCGATCCGCGCGATGTCACGCGGGGTTTCGCCGAACAGGGCGGATGGATCTCCCATTGCTTCAAAATACCGACAGATCGCCGCGGACTCGCACAGGACTTCGCCATCGTCGAATTGCAGCGCCGGGACGATCCCGCGTGGGTTCATCGCGAGATAGGCTTCGCTGAACTGTTCGTCCTCGCGCAAGTCAATCACCGCGCGCTCGACCGTGATCTGCTTTTCCGCCAAATAGATCCGGACGCGCCGCGGGCTCGGGGCCCAGTCGGCATCGAAGAGTTTCATGGCGAAGACTCCTTCTTTCTTGCGTTCGCCCGCGCGAAGGCTAAAGCGCGCGGCCCCGTCGGTCCATCCGGGACTGTACGGCGGTGAGGACACGCCTGTGGTCGCCCCCAAGATCGACAGCCCGATCGATATCGTACCGATTGCGCACATCGCCGCCGAACGCGTCGAGATGCTGCTCGATCACGCGTTCGGCGCGGCGCGTCACGAGCGCACCGCCTACCGTATTCGCGCGGGGATGTCGGTGATTCCCGAGGCGAGCTTCGCGGCGCTGTCCGGCACGCTACTGCTCGGCACGATCCAGTGCTGGCCGATCCGCTTCGCTGGCGATGACGCGACCGATGTGGATATGCTGCAGATCGGTCCGGTCGCGGTCGACCCCGCACACCAACAGGGCGGGATCGGCAGGATGCTGACCAGTTACGCGCTCGATGCTGCGGCGGGGCATCACTTGGCCGATGCCATGACGCTGATCGGCGACCCAGAATATTACGGGCGCTTCTTCGGTTTCGATGCCAGCCGGACGACGCTGTGGCGCGTGCCCGGACCGGTCGAGCGGCATCGCCTGCTGGCACGCGGCAGCGCCGTGCCCGACCGCGCCGGGATCCTCGGTCCCCGCATCCACGCGCTGGCCTGAGCGACCTTCGGGCTGCGCCGCTCAGGCATCGCTTTACGCCTGCACCGCGCTGTCCTACCGCCTGCGACATGCCCATGGAGCCGATCCCCGACCTTTCATCCCTATCGCTCGCCGACATTGCCCGGCTGGCGCAGGACCATAAGCTGCCGCCGATAGAGCGTTGGAACCCGACGCATTGTGGCGACAGCGAAATGCGGATCGCGCGCGATGGCACGTGGTTTCACCAGGGCTCGCCGATCGGCCGACCCGCGATGGTTCGCCTGTTCTCGACGATCCTCCGGCGCGAGGCGGATGGCAGCTATGTGCTCGTCACGCCCGTCGAAAAGCTCGACATCGAGGTCGAGGATGCACCGTTCGTCGCGGTCGAAATGAAGGTGGAGCGCGACGGCCGCGATGCGATTCTGGTGTTTAAACTCAATACCGGCGACATCGTCACCGCGGATGCGGAGCACCCGCTGCGCTTCGAACACCGCGAGGACGGGCCACGCCCGTATCTGCACGTCCGCGGCGGGCTGGATGCGGTAATCGGGCGGACGGTTTATTACGATCTGGCCCAGCGCGCGATCGATGGCCGCGACGCGCCCCCCGGCGTGTGGAGCGCCGGAACCTTTTTTCCGATCGAGCCAGCGGAATGACTCTCGTCTCGCGACTGGGGCAAGCGCTTTCGAGCGGGCCCGCGATCGACGCCGTGTTGCTGACCGGCGACCATGTCGACCATGATCCGCTGCCGTCTGCGCTCACGCAGGCGGCGGTACTGGTGCCCGTGACCGACCGCGCCGAACCCGGCGTGATCCTGACGCGGCGGACCGATACGATGACGCGTCATGCAGGTCAGGTCGCCTTCCCCGGTGGCCGGATCGACCCCGGCGATCCAGACGCGATCGCGGCGGCACTACGCGAGGCCGAAGAAGAGATCGCCCTCCCCCGCGACGCCGTGCGCGTCGTCGGCGAAGCGGACCGCTATCGCACCGTCACCGGTTTCGAAGTGACGCCGGTCATTGGCGTGGTGCCGCCCGATCTGGTCTTCACCCCCAACCCCACCGAGGTTGCCGCGGTGTTCGAAGTCCCGCTCAGCTTCCTGCTCGATTCGGGCAACCACATCGAGGCCAGCGTCGAATGGCAGGGGCGCAACCGCCATTATCACGAGATCTTCTGGGAAGAACACCGGATCTGGGGCGCGACCGCTGCGATGATCGTCAACCTGTCGCGGAGGCTGCGGTGGAACGCGTGACCCTTCCCCCTGCTGCTTGGCGCGACCGGGCAGAGTTGCAGGAGCTGTGCCGCGTTCTCCGAGCGGACGCGGGGGATACGCGCGTCGTCGGCGGCGCAGTGCGCGATACGCTGCTCGGCTGTGCGGTGTCGGATATCGATCTGGCGACGCGACAGGCGCCCGAAGACGTTCTCGCGGCGCTCCAGCGTGCGCGGATCAAGGCGGTGCCGACCGGCCTTGCACACGGCACGATCACCGCGGTGCTGGCGGACGGGCCGGTCGAGGTGACGACGCTGCGGCGCGACGTGTCGACCGATGGACGCCACGCGGTCGTCGCCTTCACCGACGATTGGCGCGAGGACGCGGCGCGGCGTGATTTTACGATGAACGCGCTCTATGCCGACCCCGCCACGGGGGAAATCTTCGACTATTTCGGGGGCATCGATGATCTGGCAGCGGGCCGGGTCCGGTTTATCGGGGATCCCTTGCAGCGGATCGCCGAGGATCATTTGCGGATCCTGCGTTTCTTCCGCTTTCACGCGCGCTTTGGCGACGTGCCCGATCCCGACGGTCTCGCCGCCTGCACCGCCCGCGCGAACGACCTGATGGCGCTGTCGCGCGAACGAATCGCGGCAGAGATGCTCAAGCTGCTGGTCGCACGGGGCGCTGTGCCGACGCTCGAGCTGATGATCGCCCACAGCATCCTGCTGCCCGTATTGCCTGAGATCACCGCCGCCGGCGTCGCCAAGATGGCCAAGGTCGCACAACACGAAACGGCAGCCGGTCTGCAGCCCGATCCGCTGCGCCGTCTTGCTGCGCTGCTGCCGCACGATCCTTCCGTGGCCGAAGTCATTGCAAACAGGCTTAAGTTTTCGAACGCTCAGCGTCGGCGCCTGATCCTGGCGCTGAGTGGACCGGAGCGGGAGCCTGGGGACACGCCTCAAACCCTCGCCTATCGCCTTGGTTGCGACGGGGCGCTGGATCGCTGGTTGCTGGCCACGTCGGGTGCAGAGGCGGTGGAGGGCGCGCGCGCGATCGTCGGTTTCGAGATCCCGGCCTTCCCCCTCACCGGTGGCGCGCTGGTCCAACGCGGCGTCGGCAAGGGACCCGATGTCGCGCGGTTATTGCGGCAGGTCGAGAATGCGTGGGTTGCCGAAGGCTTCCCCGATGCCGATCGCACCGCGCAGCTCGCGGACGATGCCGTCGATCAGTGGCAGCGATCGAGCAGCATCGCGTAAGCAGCGTCCGCCTCAAGCGGCCGCGCGAAGAAGTATCCTTGACCGTAGGAGCAGCCAAGCGCGGCGAGCGTCTGCGACAGCTCGACTGTCTCGATCCCCTCGGCGGTGGTCTGCATCCCAAGCGCCTGCGCCAGGCTGAGAATCGCTCGGACGATGGCGATCTTGTCGCGATCCGCGAGCATACCCGTCACGAAGCTGCGGTCGATCTTGAGCACGTCGATCGGCAGTTTCTGCAGATAAGCGAGATTGGAATAGCCCGTTCCGAAATCGTCCATTGCGATCGTCGTGCCCAGCGCCTTGAGCGCGTGCATGATCGTTGCGATCCGATCGGGATCGCTAACCAGCGCACTTTCAGTCAATTCGAGCGTGAAACGGTCCCCATTGAGACCATTGCAGTCGAGCGCCGCCTGGACCACCGGCGCAATCGCGTCGCGCTGCAACTGGATTGCGGACAGGTTGACCGCAAGCTTGATGCCGCAATCCCCGCCGAGGCGCGCATCCCATCCCGCCAGCGTCGCCGCCGCTTCCTGGATCGCCCACCGCCCGAGCGGAACGATCAGCCCGGATTCCTCGGCGACGGGAATGAAATCGTTGGGTGAATATTCGGTCCCGTCCTCCGCGCGCCACCGGGCGAGCGATTCGAAGGCGACGAGCTTGCCGGTCGCGAGATCGATGATCGGCTGATAGCACAGCCGCATCTGTCCACGCTCGATCGCCCGGCGCAGCGCGGTTTCGATGCCGAACTGCTCCCGCGCGATGTCGAACGCCTGAATCTGGTATGCTTCGGACTTGCCCGTCACCTTGGACCGCTTGACCGCGAACTGGGCGTGGCGGATCAATTCTTCCGCATCGTCGATCTCGGCCGCCCCGAAGGCGATGCCGATCGAACAGGCGACCCGGATCTCAAAGTCGGACAAGCGGAATGGCGTCGCCAGCGCGCCGAAAATGCGTTTCGACACGTGATCCGCATCGACTGCGCCATCCTCGAGCGTCAACAGGATCGCGAACTCGTCGCCCCCCGTGCGCGCCAGCACGTCCTGCGCCCGAAGCGCGCCCTTCATGCGCCGCGCGACGGTGATGAGCAGTTCGTCCCCCGCCATTGACCCGAGGCAGGCGTTGACGCGGCTGAACCGGTCGAGATCGATCACCAGAACGGCATATCGTTCTCGCGTCGCGGGGTCCTCGATCAACCCTTCCAGCCGATCGCTGAATCCTGCGCGATTCGGCAGGCCCGTGAGACTGTCGGTCAGCATCTCGCGCCGCAGATTATGTTCGGTGCGCAGTTCCGCGGTTTGGTCGACCAGTGTCAGAATGCAGCGTTGCTCAGGGTTGCGGATCAGCCGCGCGAGGGTCGCCTGGTAATGGCGCCCGTCCACAAGATCGCCGAAATCGATCCGAAATTCAGCGCGCAGGGTTTCGCCCCGGATGAAGGCGGTGATCTGCGGCTCGATCTGCGCGACCAGCGATTGCCGTCGCTCGCCCGGTCCCAGCCCTGCAAGATCGAACGCGGTATTGGAGACCTCGATGCGAACGCCGTCATCCCCAAGGACAACCAGCGCAGCGGGGATCGGCAGCAAATCGATCGCGCGGGACACGAGCATGACCGATAGCGCATTGTTATCAATCATGGTCAGCGCGCTGACCACGGGATCTTCCACCAAGACGGGTTTGGTCCTGAGCGCCATGCATTCGGTAGTAGTGCGCAATAGTTAACAAGCCGCTGCAATCGTACGATTCCACCGTGTGTCGACCATGCCCGTGATGACGGATTTCTTGCCGCATCGGTGCTCAGAACAGGGATGATTTGGTCAACGAAGCCGAGCAGAAAGAACATTGTAGGACGCGGCAAGACCGCGTGAGATGGATCCTACCTCGCGCCTTGCGGCTTCTATGTGCGATCGTATCTGCTCATCCGAAATGATTGTCGCGCGGGAATCCGTTGGGCGGCATGCGCCCCGCAGCACCGCGCGCGGCGCGCCACGCACCAAGATCGGTTTCGGTCCGAACGCGCTTGGTATCGCCGCCCATTTGCCAGCTCAGACCGTTCGCGAAGACGAAGGTGATCGCGTCGGACAGCCCGCCATCCCGGAAGCGCATCAATTGCACCCCCTGCCCCCGCGTCAGTTCGGGAAGTTCGCTTAGCGGGAAGACGAGGAGTCGGCGATTGTCGCCGATCGCCCCGACGTAATCGTCCTCGAGCCCAACCGGCTTGACCAGCTTGAGCTTGGCGCCCAGCCGCGGCGTCACGACCGTCTTACCCTTGCGCGTCTCCGCCAGCGTATCAGCGGTGCGAACGATGAACCCGCGCCCGTCGGTCGCTGCGACGAGCCAGCGGTCGGACTGGCTGGCGCGGAACACGCCGACGATCCCGATGTCGCCGTCGAGATCAATCATCAGCCGGAGCGGCTCGCCAAACCCGCGCCCGCCGGGCAGCTTGTCCGCGGGTAGCGTAAAGAACCGTCCGTTCTCCGCCGCGACGAGGATCTTGTCGGTGGTCTGTGCGTGGAAGTCGAACAGCGGCGCATCGCCGTCCTTGAACTTGACCGCAGCGACCCCGGCGGCATCGACATGCCCCTTCATCGCGCGGATCCAGCCGCGCTGCGACAGGATGACGGTAATCGGCTCGCGCTCGATCATCGCGTCGAGCGGGATGTCGCGCAAAGGCGCCGCCTGCTCGATCGTGGTGCGCCGCTTGCCGAGCGTGGTCTCCGGCCCGTAGCGGTCGCGGAGCTTGCCGAAGTCGCGCTTAAGCCGCGTCCGCTGCCGCGCTTCGCTGCCAAGCAGCGCCTCAAGCCCGGTCCGCTCGGCATCGAGCGTATCGCGCTCCTTGCGCAACTCCATCTCTTCCAGCCGCCGCAGGCTGCGCAACCGCATGTTGAGGATGGCTTCAGCCTGCCGGTCGTTGAGCCCGAACTCGGCGATCATCACCGGCTTGGGCTCGTCCTCGGTGCGGATGATCTCGATCACGCGGTCAAGGTTGAGATAGGCGACGATATAGCCGTCGAGCAGCTCGATCCGGTCGGCAATCTTCCCCAGCCGGTGCGCCGTACGCCGCTGGAGCACGATGAACTGGTGCGTGATCCACTCGTTGAGCGCCTCGGCGAGACTCATCACGCGCGGCGTCCGGCTTGCATCAAGCACGTTGAGGTTGAGACTGAAGCGCGTCTCGAGGTCGGACAGCTTGAACAGGCTCTCCATCAGCACGACGGGATCGACGGTGCGGCTGCGCGGTTCGATCACGATGCGGATCACCGCGTCCGATTCGTCGCGGACGTCCGCCATGATCGGCAGCTTCTTGTCGTTGACGATCGCGGCGAGCTGCTCGATCAGCTTGCCCTTCTGCACGCCGTACGGAATTTCGGTGACGATCGCGGTCCACGTGCCGCGCCCAAGATCCTCGACTTGCCAGCGCGCGCGCACGCGGAACCCACCGCGTCCGGTCGCATAGCTCTCCGCGATCGCGGCGGGCGAATCGACGACGAGCCCGCCGGTCGGGAAATCGGGCCCGCGAACGTGATCCAGGATGTTGAACCCGGTCAGATCCCCCGACCGGTCGATCAGCGCGATCGCGGCGTCGTACAGTTCGGCGACATTGTGCGGCGGGATGTTGGTGGCCATGCCGACCGCGATCCCCGCCGCGCCATTGGCGAGCAGGTTGGGGAAGGCGCCGGGGAACAGCTCGGGTTCCTGTTCCTCATTATTGTAGGTCGGCTTGAACGCGACCGCGTCCTCGTCGAGCCCCGCCATCAGGTCGATCGCGACCTGCGTCAGCCGGGCTTCGGTGTACCGGAACGCAGCGGCGTTATCCCCGTCGATATTGCCGAAATTGCCCTGCCCCTCGACCAGCGGATAGCGGACCGAGAAATCCTGCGCGAGCCGGACCATCGCGTCATAGACCGACTGGTCGCCGTGCGGATGGTATTTGCCGATCACTTCGCCGACGACGCGTGCCGATTTCTTGAATGCGGTGCCCGGGTCCATCCGCAGCGCGCGCATCGCCCACAGCAAGCGGCGATGCACCGGCTTCATCCCGTCGCGCAGATCGGGGAGCGAGCGCGCAGTGATCGTCGACAGCGCATAGACCAGATACCGATCCGACAGCGCGCTATCGAACGGTGCGTCGGCGATCGCATTGAAGGGGTCGTTGGGGTCGATGATGTCGGTCGCCATCTGTTCCGGTTAGCAGGCCGGGGCCGCCCCCGTCCACCGCGACTCATCCGATCACCATGACACCCCTTCGACAAGCGCGCGGGGGCGTCGTATCGATACGGGGATGCTCAGATTCGCCCTCGCCGCCGCCGCGTTGCTCACCCCCGTCGCGGTTGCCGCGCAGGATGCCCCCAAACCCCTGCTGACCTGGCCCGACCTAGTCGAACGCGAGAAGCCTGCGCCCGATGCGACGGTCGATTACGGAACCGATCCCTATCAGAAGGTCGACGTGTGGGTGCCGCAGGGCAAGGGGCCCTTCCCGACCGTGCTGATGGTTCACGGGGGTTGCTGGACGACCAGCATCGCGGACCGCAGTCTGATGAACTGGATCGCGGACGATCTGCGCAAGGATGGCATCGCGGTTTGGAACATCGACTATCGCGGGGTCGATCGGCCGGGCGGTGGCTATCCGGGGACCTTCACAGATGCGGCGGCGGCGGCGGATGCGTTGAAGACCAACGCGCGCAAATATCACCTCGATGCGAAGCATGTGGTCGCCGTCGGGCATTCGGCGGGCGGGCATCTCGCCTTGTGGCTCGCCGCGCGCGGGAAGATCGCGCGGACGAGCCCGCTTTACACCCGGTCGCCGCTCAAGATTGCCCATGCAATCAGTCTCGGCGGACTTCCTGATCTCGAGGCCACCGCCGCCAGCCCGGATAATGGCTGCGGGGTCGAGGTGGTCGGCAAGCTCGTTGGGGCACCCGGTTCACGCCCCGACGTCTATGCGGACACATCGGTGCCGCGCCTGCTGCCGATCGGCGTGACGCAGGATCTCGTCAACGGGCAGGACGACAAGATCATTCCGCGGCGGATGGGGACCGACTACGTCGCCGCCGCGCGCGGCAAAGGCGATCGCGCCGCGTTGCACGTCGTCGCGCAAACCGGGCACGTCGAACTGGTCGCGCCCGAAACCGCTGCCTGGGCGACGACCAAGCGCCTGATCCGCGCGGCTTTCGCGAAATGACCCCCGCCGAAGCCCAAGCCCGCGATGCCGCCGATCCGCTTCGGGCGTATCGCGATGCGTTTCATATCCCTGCAGGCGTGATCTATCTCGACGGCAATTCGCTGGGGCCGCTGCCGCGAACGACCCCGGCGGCGCTTGCCGACATGGCGGAGCGCCAATGGGGCGATCGGCTGATTCGCAGCTGGAACGAAGGCTGGATCGAGGCCCCGCGCCGTGTCGGCGCCAAGATCGCTCGGCTGATCGGCGCGGCCGAGGACGAAGTGATCGTTGCCGATTCGACCTCGGTCAATCTGTTCAAACTGCTTGTTGCCGCGCTGCGCCACGCGACCCCGCGCGGGACGATCCTGAGCGAGACGGGAAACTTCCCGACCGACCTGCACATCGCAGAGGGCGCGGTCGGCTGTGTCCCCGGCGCACGTCTCCACTCGGTCGCGCGTGACCAGTTGGCGACATCGCTCGACAGCGAGACCGCGCTGCTGATGCTGACGCACGTCCATTACAAAACATCCGAATGTTTCGATATGTTAGCGTGGTCCGCGAAGGCACGTGAGAATGGTGCTTTAACCCTATGGGATCTCAGCCATAGCGTCGGCGCGATTCCGATCGACCTCAACGGTGCCGGGGCGGATATGGCGGTCGGCTGTGGCTACAAATATCTTAATGGCGGCCCAGGCGCGCCCGCGTTCCTCTACGTATCGAGGCGCCTGCAAGACACGCTCGCCAGTCCGTTGTCGGGTTGGATGGGGCATGCGGCACCGTTCGGATTCGCCGACGCCTATGCCCCCGCCCCCGGCATGACGCGCTGGCTTGCGGGGACGCCGCCGATGCTCGGGATGGCGGCGCTGGAAGCCGGCCTCGATATCTGGCGCGACGTCGACCAGCAGCAGGTCGCGGAGAAGAGCGCGGCCTTGTTCGACACGCTGGCAGCGATCGGCGCGGCGGCCGGACTGGAATGCGTCAGCCCCGCGGACCCGGCAAGACGCGGAAGCCACATCTCGTTCCGTCATCCCGATGCCTATGCCATCTGCCAGGCGCTGATCGACCGCGGCGTGATCGGCGACTTCCGCGATCCCGACATCTTGCGGTTCGGCCTGACGCCTTTGTATCTCGGCTTTGCGGACGTCGTTCGGGCGGGCGAGATCCTGGGCGAAATCGTGTCGAGCGGTGCCTACCGCGATCCAGCGTATCAGGCGCGCAACGCGGTTACGTAAACGCCTGCCAAGCGATTGATTGCACCCCCGGCATCGATCCGGTATAGGCGTGATCTTCCCGCCCCGGCCCGCGTGATCCGCGTTGCCGGGGCCGCTCATTTCCAGGGGTTAGCGCAAACATGGCACGCCGCCGCCAGATCTACGAAGGCAAGGCCAAGATCCTGTACGAGGGTCCTGAGCCGGGTACGCTGATCCAGTATTTCAAGGACGATGCCACCGCTTTCAATGCCCAGAAAAAGGGCACGATCAGCGGCAAGGGCGTACTGAACAACCGGATTTCCGAGCATGTCTTCACGCTGCTCGGCGCGATCGGGGTGCCCACCCACTTCATCCGTCGCCTCAACATGCGCGAGCAGCTGATTCGCCAGGTCGAGATCATTCCGATCGAAGTCGTCGTCCGCAACGTCGCAGCCGGGTCGATCTCGACTCGCCTCGGGATCGAGGAAGGCACGCAGCTGCCGCGCACGATCATCGAATATTATTACAAGGACGATGCGCTCGGCGATCCGATGATCACCGACGAGCATATCGCCGCCTTCGGCTGGGCCGGTCAGGAAGAAATGGCCGACATCGCCGACCTGGCGATTCGCGTGAACGATTTCCTGTGCGGCCTGTTCGCCGGGATCGGCATCCGTCTGGTCGACTTCAAGCTCGAATTCGGGCGGGTGTGGGACAATGATTATCCGCGCGTGATCCTCGCCGACGAAATCAGCCCCGATGGTTGCCGTCTGTGGGACATGACGACCAACGAGAAGCTCGACAAGGATCGCTTCCGTCGCGACCTCGGCGGTGAAGTCGAGGCGTATCAGGAAGTCGCCCGCCGGCTCGGGCTGTTGCCCGAGGAAGCCGATGGCGCGGTGCTCGACATGGAACAGCACCGGCTCAACAAGGGTAAGTAAGCCGCGGGGCTTGCTTCACCTTACTTCTTCCCCGGGCAGGCCGGGGCCCAGGCGGACAGGTTCTGGTAACGGGTACAGCGCCCGCCATAACCCGCCCTCGACTGGGCCCCGGCCTTCGCCGGGGAAGCGTTTCAAGGGATGTGTGGCGGACTATCCCCCGCATCCACACTTGCAGCCCGTAGCCCGGGCGAGCATAGCGGCCCGCATCCCCTACCGTCGCAGCAGGACATATCTATGAAGCTCCGCATCTTCGTCACGCTGAAGCCCGGCGTGCTCGATCCGCAGGGTCGCGCGATCCACAAGGCGCTGGACGGCCTCGGCTTTGCCGGCGTCAACGATGTCCGCGCGGGCAAGCTGATCGAACTCGACGTCGCCGACGACATGGCCGACGCACAGGTCGACGAGATGTGCCGCAAGCTGCTCGCCAACACTGTCATCGAGAATTTCCGGGTGGAACGCGCATGAAGACCGCGGTCATCGTCTTCCCCGGCTCGAATTGTGACCGCGACGTCGCGGTCGCGCTGCGCGAGGTGAGCGGGACCGCGCCGACGATGGTGTGGCACGGCGACACCGCGCTGCCCGACGGGATCGATCTGGTCGCCCTCCCCGGCGGCTTCTCCTACGGCGACTATCTGCGCTCGGGCGCGATCGGCGCGCGGTCGCCGATCATGCGCGCTGTCAGTGACGCCGCCGAGCGCGGCGTGCCGGTGCTCGGCGTGTGCAACGGCTTCCAGGTGCTGACCGAGGCGGGTCTGCTGCCGGGTGCGCTGATGCGTAATGCCGGGCTCGATTTCGTGTGCCGCGATGTCGCGCTGACGGTCGACAATGCGCAGACCGCATTCACCAGCCGCTATGCCGCGGGCGAGAAGATCATCATCCCGGTCGCGCACCATGACGGCAATTATTCGGCGGATGCCGAAACGCTCGATCGGCTCGAAGGCGAAGGCCGGGTTGCGTTCCGCTATGCCGAACCCGTCAACGGATCGGCGCGCAACGTTGCGGGCGTCCTGAATGCCGCCGGCAACGTGCTTGGCCTGATGCCCCATCCCGAGCGCCGCATCGATGGCGCAGCGCACGGTGGGAATGATGGCCGCCGGATGTTCGAAGGCCTGTTGGAGACGGTCGGGGCGTAAGCCCCCCGTCTCCCATATCACTCCGGCTGGTGGCCGAGCGCCATTGCATCAGCGCTTCCGACCTGCTGCTCTCCGTCGAACAGACGGTCGAGGCGGGTGCGGATTTCCCCGCGATAGCCTTTCGCGGCGAGCGAGCGCGGTGCCGTGACAGACACTTCGTCGGCGATCGCATCCTTGATCCGGTCGATCGCTGCCTCGTCGAGCACATTCGCGCGCTTGAGTTCATGACAGAGCTGCACCAGCCCCACTGCGGTCGCCTGCGCGCGCAGCCCCACGTTGGTCAGGTCGAAGTGCAGCTTTTTTTGCTTGTCATACGGGGTGGTCATCGGAGTTTCCTTCCACGATCCACCCTAAGCCCCGTTTGCCAGTCCGGCTAGGGCAGCCGTGGTAGACACTGCGGCGGGACGTGCGTCAGACGCCCGCCTTGAACGGCGAGAAATCGGTTCCGCGATCGTACACGTCGATTCCCTCGCGGCGTTTAAGGAACCCCACCACCAGATAGGTGGCCGGCGTCAGCAACACCTCCCACGACACCTTCAGCACGAACTGGCTGAGCATTACCGACAGCATCGCCTCGACCGGCCAGTCGGGCGCGCCCAGGAACGCCAGCGGGTAGAAGATGAGGCTGTCGAACCCCTGCGCAACGATCGTGCTGCCGATCGTGCGGGTCCAGAGCATCCGGCCTTCGGTAAGGATCTTGAGTTTCGCCAGAACGAAGCTGTTCGCGATTTCTCCGACCCAGAAGGCGGCAACCGACGCGACGATGATCCGCAATCCCGTGGCCGCCGCGGGATCGATCAGGACCGAACGCCCGAATACATATTCATACGCCGCCTGACCGTTCCACCCCGCCGCGGGTGGCAGCGCGACGACGATCTGCTCCATGACGGCCAGAAAAACCAGCGCGCAGAACCCCGCCCACACACAGCGCCGCGCACGGGCGTAGCCATAGACTTCGGTCAGCACGTCGCCGATCACATAGCTGACCGGGAAAAACAGGATGCCAGCACCAAATGGCCACAGCCCGATCCCCGGCAGGTCGATCACCGATCGTTTTCCCGCGCCGACCACATTGGACAGCAGCAGGATCACGACGAACGCGACCATGACGAAATCATAATATCGGAAAGCCCGCCCGCCCAGGTCGCGCGCGGCTATGCTCGTTGGTGCGTTCATCGGCCCCCGTCCCATCCGCATCACCGGTATGAAGACCGTTTCGCAAACGCGCAATCCACGCTACAGCCGACCCCGGCGCGCGCCCGTAGCTCAGTTGGATAGAGCAAGGAGCTTCTACCTCCTCGGTCGGGGGTTCGACTCCCTCCGGGCGCGCCAACCTTTCCCTCGTTTCCGCATACCGGCTCTTTTACCGAGCCAGAAACTTGCGGGACGCTGGTCTCACTCCCACTCGATCGTGCCGGGCGGCTTGCTCGTATAGTCATAGGTCACGCGGTTCACGCCGCGGACTTCGTTGACGATCCGGGTGGCGACGCGCGGGAGGAAGTCACCCGGGAACTGGAACGCCTGTGCGGTCATCCCGTCGGTCGACGTCACCGCACGCAGCGCGAGCACGTAATCATAGGTCCGCCCGTCGCCCATCACCCCGACCGAGCGCACCGGTAGCAGTACCGCGAACGCCTGCCAGATCGCGTCGTACAGCCCGGCGCGGCGGATCTCGTCGAGATAGACCGCATCCGCCTTGCGCAGAATGTCGCAGCGGTCCTTGGTGACTTCACCCGGAATACGGATCGCCAGACCCGGCCCCGGGAACGGATGCCGCCCGACGAAGATCTCGGGCAACCCCAGTTCGCGCCCAAGCGCACGGACTTCGTCCTTGAACAGTTCGCGCAGCGGCTCGACCAGCTGCATCTTCATCCGCGCCGGCAGGCCGCCGACATTGTGATGGCTCTTGATCGTCACCGATGGCCCGCCGGTGAAGCTGACGCTTTCGATCACGTCCGGATACAGCGTACCCTGCGCGAGGAAGTCCGCCCCGCCGATCGCCTTGGCTTCCGCCTCGAAGATGTCGATGAACGCACCGCCGATGAACTTGCGCTTCGCCTCGGGGTCGGTGACGCCCGCAAGCCCAGCCATGAACGTTTCCTCGGCGTCGACGTGGACGAGCGGGATGTTGTAATGGTTGCGGAACAGCGTGACGACCTGGTCCGCTTCGCCACTGCGCATCAGGCCGTGGTCGACGAACACGCACGTCAGCTGCTCGCCGATCGCCTCGTGGATCAGCACCGCCGCGACCGCCGAATCGACCCCGCCCGACAGACCGCAGATGACCTTGCCGCTGCCAACCTGCGCGCGGATCTCGGCGATCTTGGTCGCGCGGAACTCCGCCATCGTCCAGTCGCCGCTCAGCCCGCACACATGCCGCGCGAAGGTTGCGATCAGCTTGGCACCATCGGGGGTGTGGACGACCTCGGGGTGGAACTGCATCGCGTAATAATGCCGCGCGTCGTCCGCGATCACCGCGAACGGCGCGCCGGGGCTTGCCGCGACCGGACGGAAGCCGGGGGCGAGCTCGGTCACCTTGTCTCCGTGACTCATCCACACCTGATGCGACTCGCCCGGCTCCCATGCGCCATCGAACAACGCGCAAGTATCGCGGATCTCGATTACCGCATGGCCAAACTCGCCGCTGTCGCCGAGCGTCACCGTCCCGCCGAGCTGGTGCATCATCACCTGCTGGCCGTAGCAGATTCCCATGATCGGCACGCCGCTGTCGAGGATCGCCTGCGGGATTCGCGGGCTGTTTTCATCAAGCACCGACGCAGGGCTGCCCGAGAGGATCACACCCTTGGGCTGCATCCGTTCGAACGCATCGGCGGCGGTGGTGAAGGGCGCGATCTCGCTATAGACCCCCGCTTCGCGCACGCGCCGGGCGATCAACTGAGTCACCTGGCTACCGAAATCGACGATGAGGATGGAGTCGCTGGGATGTGTCATGCGGCCAGATAGCAGAAGTGCGCCGCGATGCCAGAGTCGCACCGCAAGTTTCGCCGCGCCGCGGAGAAGACCCGCGTGGTTAGCCCCCCGGCCGCGCATGTTCCGCAGATCAGTGCGGTTAACACGTCCTACATCATGCCGTGGCACTGGCTTTGTATGCGTTCATCATCCCGTCTACCGACAGATCTCGCCCTGATCGTTGTGCTGGCGATCGCGCTGTTCTGGACGTTCTTCGACGTAAACATGCTCGACCCCGGCAATATCGGCTGGCTTTTGCGCGGCACCGACAATGGCGAGAATGCGCTTGGGCTGCATGCCTGGCTGAACGACCCCCATGCAGGTCTCTGGCGGACGGAAATGCTGAATGCCCCCGAGGGGGTCGCATTACTGTTTACCGACAGCAATCCCCTGCTGGCGACGATCGTTGCGCCGTTCCGGCACCTGATCGGCCGGGATTTTCAGGTCGTCGGGCCGTGGCTGTTGGCGTGCCTGATGCTCCACCTGGGGTTGGCGCGCGCCTTGCTGGCGCCATATGCGCCGAACCGCTGGATGTTGTGGGCCGGTGTGCTGGTGTTGGCGCTGCTGCCGTCGCTGTATCTCCGACAGATCCACGTCAATCTCTGTGCTCACTGGCTGATCCTGTGGGCGCTGTGGATCTACGCCAGTCCGCACCGGGCAAGCGACTGGCGCTGGTGGATTGCGGTGCTGGTGACCGCCGCGCTGATCCACAGCTATCTGTTGCTGATGGTCGCGGCGATCTGGGGAAGCGCTTTCCTCGAGCGGTTGGCCAACGCCGACGGGGGCTGGGTGGCGCGCCGACGGCTGCTGGCAGGAGCGGTCGTCGTTGTGATCGCGGTCGGCCTGGTTCTGGGCTTGCTGATCGATCGCGGAGGGTTCGTTGCGACGGGCACGTTCGGGCGGTTCGGAATGCCTCTGGATGCCCCATGGAACCCGGCAATCGCGGGTCTGTCGCGGTTCCTGCCGGCGAGCGCGCAAGCGCCGGACCGGCAACTGGAAGCGTTCCAGTATTTGGGCGCAGGGCTGCTGCTCATGATCATCGCAATGCCTTTCGCATTGGCGACGACGCAGAATGACCCCTCGCCTGCGACCGGACTGCACCGGCGGCTGTGCTGGCTGCTGCCGGCCGGTGCCGTGCTGACCCTCCTCGCCATCTCGCACCGAGTCGATTTCGCGGGGTCGACACTGTTCACCCTTCCGCTGTCGCCGCGCGCCCTGGCTGCGCTCGACCCGGTCCGTGCATCCGCGCGGCTGTTCTGGCCCGTTGCCTATGGACTCCTGTTTGCAGCGATCACGGCGGCCTATCGCCTGCCGATCGCGCGGGGGCGTCTGTTGATGGCCCTGGCGGTGGCGATCCAGCTTCTCGATCTTGGCGGATTGGCACAGCTCACGCGCGCCGAAACCGCTGCGGCGCAAGATCGTAGCAACTGGAAGCGGACGACCGATCCGCGTTGGCAAAGCGCGATCGCGAGCGCGCGGGACGTCACGATCATGCCACCCGACGCCACGCGGCAGCTCGACCTTTTCCAGGAGATCGCTTGGCGGGCGATCGACGCGGGGCGGCCCGTCAGGCTGGTCTATGCCGCCCGCACCAACCGTGTGACTGCGGCCCGGCTGATCGCCGAGGAACGCGCCTTTGCTCAAGGGGTTCTCGACCCTCATCGGCTCTACGTTCTTCTACCCGATGCGCCGCTACCCCCGGTCGCCCCTGACCGTCTGCTGGTGCTTGACGGCGTACGGGTCATCCTGCCCCTGCGCGATGCGGGGCAGGATGCCCCACGAGGTCACTGAACCGGCTTCACCTGCAACCCGGTCCACTTCGCTGCAAACGCCCAGGCATCCGCGGTTTCAGCGATGACCTTGTCGGTCGGCTTGCCCGATCCGTGGCCTGCACGGGTCTCGATCCGCACGAGTCGCGGCTTTGGTCCGAGATCGAGCGACTGGAGCATCGCGGTATATTTGAACGTATGCCCGGGCACGACGCGGTCATCCGTGTCCGCCGTCTCCGCGAGGATTGCCGGATAGGGCTTGCCCGCGCGGATGTTGTGATAGGGCGAATAGGCGTAGAGCGTCTTGAAGTCGGCCTCCTTCGACGGATAGCCGTAATCGTCGACCCAATAGCGTCCCGCGGTGAACCGGTCGAAGCGCAGCATGTCCATCACGCCGACCGCGGGGATCGCGGCGGCAAACAGGTCGGGCCGCTGGTTGGTCACCGCGCCGACGAGCAACCCGCCGTTCGAGCCACCCTGGATCACGAGCTGGTCCTTGCCGGTGATCTTCTCCGCCTTGAGATACTCGCCCGCCGCGATGAAATCGTCGAACACATTCTGCTTCTGCGCGAGGCGGCCACCGTCGTGCCATGCCTTGCCATATTCCCCGCCGCCCCGGATGTTGGCGACCGCAAGCACACCGCCCTGCTCGAGCCACGCCAGCCGCGTCGCTGAGAAGGTCGGCGTGACCGAGATGTTGAACCCGCCGTACGCGTAGAGCAGCGTTGGGGCCGCGCCGGTGACATCCTTGCGGCGCACCACGAACATCGGCACGCGTGTGCCATCCTTCGACGTGTAGAACCGCTGCTCAACCTGATAGCGCGCCGGGTCGAACGCGACCTTGGGACTGGCCCAGGGGGTCGCCTTCCCGGTCTTCACATCATAGCGATAGATCGTCGTGGGGGTAGCGAAGCTGGTGAAGGCGTAGAAGGTCTCACTGTCGTCCGCGTCCCCGCCAAAGCCACCGACATCGCCGATCCCGGGCAGCGCGACCGTGCCGTCCGCCTTGCCCTCCAGCGTGAATCGACGGCCCTCGCTCTTCACGTCCGCGAGATAGGACACGAGCAGACGCCCGCCGACGAGGTTCGCCCCATCGATCACGTCCTTGCCCTGCGCGACGATCTCGGTTTCGGGCACTTCGGCCGACCGCGCATAGAGGTTGGTCGCGACGATCCGCCCGCGCGGCGCGCCCTTGTTGGTCACCCAATAAAAATTTCCGCCGACATTGCCCGCGAGCGTCCACTCGTTTTCGAGGCCCTTGACGATCGTCCGGGGCGCGGGCTTGGGCGCGGTCAGGTCGATGACGGTGATCTGATAGCGGTTGTCGGTCCCCTCATGCGTGGTGATGACCAGCCACTTGCCGTCATCCGTCACTTGCGCATTGTGCCCGAGCTTCGGCTGGTCCGGGGTCGCGTAGATCAGCGGATCTGCCGATTGTGGCGTACCAAGCTTGTGGAAATAGACCTGCTGGTTCTCGTTGAGCGCCTGGAATTTCGACCCGTCCGCAGGTGCGGCGAAGCGCGAATAATAGAATCCTGACCCGTCCTTCGCCCAGGACAGACCCGAAAACTTGACCCACTCGATCGAGTCCGACACCGCACCGGTCGCGACGTCGAGCACCTTGACCGTCCGCCAGTCCGTCCCGCCATCCTGCACGGCATACAGTAGCTTCTTGCCGTCTTCCGAGGGCGACCATTCGGCCAGCGCAGTAGCGCCGTCATTCGACCAGCCGTTGGGATCGATCAGCACGCGGCCCTCGCCGTCCACGCTGTCGCGCACGTACAGCACCGCCTGGTTCTGCAGGCCCGCGTTGCGGCTATAGAAATAGCGCCCGCCCTTCTTCACCGGCACGCCGAACCGCTCGTAGTTGAGCAACTGCTTTAATCGAGCCGCAAAAATGTCGCGCCCCGGAAGCGTCGCCAGATAGGCGTTGGTCACTGCATTCTGATCCGTGACCCACTTGGCCACCTCGGGATCGGTGCGGACGTCATTCTCGAGCCAGCGGTAGGGATCGGCGACCTTCACGCCGAACTGCTCGTCGACCTGGGGAACGCGGCGCGTTTCGGGATAGTGCATCATGGGAGCCTGTGTCTGCGCGATAGCGGGGGAAGCCAAGAGAACCGCGAGGATCGGAAAAGGTCGCATGCAAAGCCCCGAAACGAAGAAAGGAGCCGCACTCTGGACGAGTACGACTCCTTTCTCAACGTCCGATGACGAGGGGCTTATGCCGCTTCGTTATACTCCTCGCCGGTCATCACCGGGCCCGAGTCCTGACCCTTTGCGGTGACGTCGCGGTCGACGAATTCGATGATCGCCATCGGCGACGCATCCGACAGGCGGATGCCGGCCTTGATGATGCGCGTGTAGCCGCCGTTACGACCGGCATAACGCTCGGCCAGAACGTCGAACAGCTTGGTCAGCTGCGCATCGTCGAGCAACCGCGCATGCGCAAGACGACGGTTGGACAGGCCACCCTTCTTCGCAAGCGTGATCATCTTCTCGATGTACGGACGCAGTTCCTTCGCCTTGGCGACGGTCGTGGTGATCTGCTCGTGCTTGATGAGCGCGGCGCTCATGTTGCGGAACAGGGCAATGCGGTGAGCCGAGGTCCGCTGAAGCTTACGGCCGCCTACGCGATGACGCATGGTATTTCCTTCGTTCGATAAGGGGCCGTGTGAGGTACCCCAGAGCCGGTGGGGACGGTGGCCCACCCAAATTACCGTCATACCCGCGATGGCGGGAACCCTAACTGATGCCGGATACGCCGCGGCGAAGCCGCGTCGTCGGTCGGACCGAGGTCCGCCGGCCGGGCTTTCGCCATCTCGAGATTAGCTCGCGCTAATCCCGTGCGGCTCAGCCCATGATTTCCTGCTCGAGCTTCTTCGCCATCTCTTCGATGTTCTCGGGCGGCCAGCCGGGGATTTCCATGCCTAGGCGGAGACCCATGCTCGACAGCACTTCCTTGATCTCGTTAAGCGACTTGCGGCCGAAGTTCGGCGTGCGCAGCATCTCGGCTTCGGTCTTCTGGACCAGATCGCCAATATAGATGATGTTGTCGTTCTTGAGGCAGTTGGCGCTGCGAACCGAAAGCTCGAGCTCGTCGACCTTCTTGAGCAGGTAACGGTTGATCTGCTGCGTATCGCCCGAAACCTCGGTGCCACCAGCGGCAGGCGCTGCCTGGCCGATCGGGGCCTGACGCGTGACGCTCGAATCGTCGAAGCCGACGAACAGCGCAAGCTGGTCCTGCAGGATGCGACCGGCGTAACCGACGGCTTCCTCCGGCGAAACCGTACCATCGGTCTCGATCGTCAGCGTCAGCTTGTCGTAATCGAGTTCCTGCCCGACGCGGGTGTTCTCGACCTTGTAGCTGACCTGCTTGACCGGCGAATACAAAGCATCGACCGGGATCAGGCCGATCGGCGCATCGGCCGGACGGTTGGCGACGGCGGGGACATAGCCCTTGCCGACGTCTGCGGTCAGTTCCATGTTCAGCGTCGCGCCATCATCGAGATGGCACAGCACGAGCTGCGGGTTCATCACTTCGATGTCGCCCGAAACCGCAATGTCGCCAGCCTTGACCGGACCCGGGCCCGTTGCCGACAACTGGAGCCGCTTGGGGCCTTCACCCTGCATGCGCAAAGCAATCTGCTTCACGTTGAGCACGATGTCGGTCACGTCCTCGCGAACGCCCGCCAGCGACGAGAATTCGTGGAGCACGTTCTCGATCTTGATCGACGTCACCGCCGCGCCCTGCAGCGAAGACAACAAAACGCGCCGCAGCGCGTTGCCGAGCGTCAGGCCGAAACCACGCTCCAGCGGCTCGGCGATAAAGGTCGCCTTGCGCTTGCCGTCACCGCCGGGCTTCTTTTCGAGACCGGACGGCTTCTTGAGCTCCTGCCAGTTCTTTGCATTGACGGACATAGGCTATCCCTTGATTTTGGGTCGGCACGGGCGATGCCGACCAAGTGGGAATCGGACCGTGCAGCGCGATCAACCGCGCACGGCCGAGACGAAATCAGACGCGGCGACGCTTCGAAGGACGCACGCCGTTGTGCGGGATCGAGGTAACGTCACGGATCGAGGTGATCTGGAAACCGACCGCCTGCAGCGCGCGAAGCGCCGACTCACGGCCCGAACCCGGGCCCTTCACTTCGACTTCGAGCGTCCGGACGCCGTGCTCGGCGGCCTTCTTGCCCGCGTCTTCCGCTGCGACCTGGGCCGCATACGGGGTCGACTTGCGCGAGCCCTTGAAGCCCATTGCGCCGGCCGACGACCACGAGATCGCGTTGCCCTGGGCATCGGTGATCGTGATCATGGTGTTGTTGAAGCTTGCGTTCACATGCGCGACACCAGAGGTGATGTTCTTGCGCTCACGCCGCTTAATGCGTTGCGGTTCACGTGCCATTGTCTTGTCCTAACCCTACTGCAGGAGCGAGCCGCGGTCACCCGCGGCTCAAGCTCACTTCTTCTTACCGGCGATCGGCTTTGCCTTGCCCTTGCGGGTGCGCGCATTGGTATGCGTGCGCTGGCCGCGAACGGGGAGGCCCTTGCGATGGCGCAGACCGCGATAGCAGGCCAGATCCATCAGGCGCTTGATGTTCATCGCAACGGTGCGACGAAGATCACCCTCGACCGTATAATCGGCGTCGATGGTTTCGCGGATGTGAAGGACTTCCTGGTCGGTCAGGTCCTGCACGCGCGCGGTCATCGGAATGCCCAGCTTGGTGACGATTTCCTTGGCCTTGGTGTCTCCAATGCCGTGGATGTAGGTGAGCGCGATAACAACGCGCTTGTTGGTCGGGATGTTGACCCCGGCGATACGTGCCATGAACTTGGTTCTCCTGCTCCACGGGACATGCATGGCTGCACATCCCATCTCATCGCGTTGCGTCCTTCCGAAACGCACGAGAACGGCGAGCGCAGACGAGCGCCGCCGGGACCCGGTGGTTCGGAATGGATGGCCGTAAGACCGCGACATGCGGCTGTCAAGCGCCTCGCTCGAATACGGGTTTCTGCGCCGGCGCGAACGCTGGCTCCTGCTCCGATCCGTCTTCGGGAAACAATGCGGCATAATCCAGCGGCATCTGCTGCTGATGACCGACATCACCCAGCATTGCATCGATCGCCGCCGCGTAGCTCAGACGTCGATCCAGGAACTGCTCACGCGCAGCGAGGATTGCCTGTCCAAGCTCTGCCCGTAGCAGGGGATCGCTGGCGAACCGCACGATTTGCGCCACATAGCTGGCTGGGTCATCGGGAATAGCCTCAAGCATAGCGGCACCCAGTACCGGGATCGCATTCGTCACCCGACTCGCAAGCACGGGTCGCAGCGCCAGCATCGCCTCGGCGCAGACCAACGGCATACCCTCGGTAAAGTCACTTCGCGTCGGGACGATGACCAAGCTGCTTGCAGCATATGCCACCAAGAGTTCGCCCCGCTCCAGACGGCCGCGGATCGTGATCATGTCGGCAACGCTGCTGGCAGCAACCGCATCCCGAAATGCGTCCAATGCCGTTCCATTGCCGCACACCGTAATATGCGCGCCACCCAGCCCGTGCTCACGAAGGCCACGCGCGATATCGATCAGATCGAACACACCCTTGTTCACCTCGACCCGCCCGACGAACACCAGGCGAAGCGGGTCGGCCTGACAGTTCAGGGCCGCGGACGGGGCCGGAAAGCCCTTCCCGGAATATTGCGCGGTCCAGCCGTAGAAGGGCAACGCGTCCGCGCCATCGATCCGTGCCTGATCGGCACACGCTGGCGAACATCCTAATGCTGCCAATGCTCCGTGGCGAAAAAAGTAGGAGTCCAATGCGCGCACTATGCGGCTAACGCCGTGAGTTGGAGCGAAGCCCTGCGCCCACCGCACGTTATGAAAATTGACCGCAACGGGAATGCCGTATCGTCGAAAAGTCCACAGGGCGAAGAAATTGGTCGTACCTGAGTCGATGATTGCAAAGTCCGCACCGCTCCGCCGGGCCAGATTGGCAAGGCGCCAGGCGTAGGCGATCCGCGACCAGTAAAAGGCCAGGCCCCGCGCGCCGTCTAGCTTGCGTGGCAAATTGATGAGCTTGATCGCCCCGATCTGCAGTTCATCGGCACGAGAGTGCGACGATACCAGCAGGGCATTGTGGCCCCGCTTCTCGAGAAGCCGGATCAACTGACCGGAAAACGTAATACTTGTTTCACCATGACGAGGTTTATCATGCTGAGAATCGGTCAATCCCCTAGAGCTGCGTGCATCCTGAACAGTGTCCCCCGGCCCCATTGCGAAAAACAACCGCATGTTCCCAACTACCTGTTCGGTTTCTAATGAATGTACGGACATATCGTCTGGCCCCCGCGACAAGGCTGTCCCACACTTAAACTCAATATACTAACGCTTAGTGCACTTACACCATCCGGACTACACTATGGTCTTAACCATAAAGACTGCAATCGTTCACTACTGTGCGTGCAACCGTAGGGCTTGGCCGCGATGCGAATCATTCTCGTCAGGTGGGCAGCACGATCGCGACGATCAATCCCGGTGCATTATCGCCCAACTCCAGTCGCCCTCCGTGTAATCTGGCGACCGCGTCCACTAAGGCCATGCCCAACCCGGCACCAGGCAGGCTGCGGGCACTGTCGAGCCGACCGAACCTGCGCAAGGCCTGTGCGCGATCGGCCTCGGCGATGCCTGGCCCCCGGTCCTCCACCTGGAATCGCGCCGCTTCGCCATCGAAGGCCAATCGCACGGTAATCGAACCGCCCGCTCCGGCATGTCGCAACGCGTTGTCGACCAGATTGGCGATTGCCTGAGTCAGCAACTCGCGGTGCAGCACCATTGCCGGCGCGGCGGCAGGCAGTTCCAAATGGAATCGCATCCCCGCGTCCTCAACAACCGGGGCATATAATTCCGCAATTTCTTCCAGCAATCCGACTGGGTCCATCGGCGCAAGCCGGTCGCGCGACACGCTTTCCGCGCGTGTGATCTCGATCATCGTCGACAGCATCCGCATCACCAGATCGGTCTCGATCAGCAGCCCGCCCATCGCCGCCTCGCGTTGCGCAGGGTCCGCCTGGAGCACCGCCGCCTCGGCCTTGGCGCGCAACCGCGCGAGCGGCGAGCGCAGGTCGTGCGCCAGCCCGTCAGTGACGATCCTGAGCTCGCTCATCAACCGCTCGGTCTTGTCGAGCATCGCGTTGAGGCGAACGGCAAGCCGGTCGAACGCATCCCCGCTCGCGGCATTGCCGACCCGTCGCGACAGATCGCCCGCCGCGACGCCCTCGATCACGTCCGCGACTCGATCGAGCCGTCGCCCGACATAACGCGTGACGACCAGCCCCCCGCCGACCCCCAGCGCCAGCGACAGCAGCATCGCGGCCGCAAGCCCGCGTTCGATCCCGCGTTGCTCGGCGTCCCAGTCATCCAGCACGCGGCCACTGACGAGCCGATACGGCCCAATCTGGCGCACCGCATAGCCGACCTCGCGGTCCGCCCAGGGGGATCCGATCGCGCGGATCCGGAAGCCGAGATTGGGCCAGCGCGCGAATCCGTCGAGTTCGGGGCCGACCCCGGCGATCAGCCGACCATCCCGCGCAATCACCGCGACGATCCGCGACACATCGCCCGGCGTCCGCGCCTCGCGGATCGTGCGACCCAGCGCGGGGAGACCGCCGCTGCGATAAACCGCGATCAACGCGTCGGATTGTTCGATAGTGTCGCGACGCAATTCGTCGATCGCATCGTCGCGCACCACCTTCCACACGAAAGCGACGAGCACGAGATTGGAAACGAGCGCCAGCAGGATCGACAGCAGCGCGATCCGCGCCGTGACCGACAGGCGAATCAAGGCTCGACCGACAACCGATACCCGGCGCCACGCACCGTATGCAGGATCGGCGCGGGGAAGCCGTCCTCGATCTTGCGCCGCAACCGACCGATATGGACGTCGACCACGTTCGAGCCCGGATCGAAGTGATAATTCCAGATCTTCTCGAGCATCATCGTGCGCGTCACCACCTGCCCCGCGTGGCGGGCGAGATATTCGAGCAGGTTGAACTCGCGCGCGCCAAGCGAAATCGCTCTGCCCTGCCGCGCGACGGTGCGCGCGAGCAGATCGATCTCGAGGTCGCCGACCGAGAGGCGAGTCGTCTGCCCCTCTGCTGCGTTTCGGTCGACGCGGCGGAAGATCGCATCGATTCGTGCAGTCAGTTCCGCAAAGGAGAAGGGTTTGACCAGGTAATCGTCCGCGCCCGCATTGAGCCCGTCGATCCGGTCGTCGACCGTGCCGAGCGCGGACAACACCAGCGTCGGCGTGCTGACCCCCGCCGCGCGGATCGCGCCCAGCATCGCGAGCCCATTGAGGCCCGGCAGCATGCGGTCGGCGATGATCAGGTCGAAGATCCCCTCACTCGCGAGGAACAGGCCGTCGCGGCCATCGGCGCAGGTCTCGACGGCATAGCCGGCTTCGGCCAGCCCCTTCGCGAGATAGGCGGCGGTCGAGCTATCGTCTTCGACAATCAGGATCTTGCGGGTCACAGGCGGCATTCCGGGCGGTTTCCTCATGCCTAGAATGAAATGAGGCCGACGGAAAGCAAGCCTTCCGCCGGCCACCGACACCCCCGGGAGTGCGAGTGCCGATCTCGGTGATCATTTCGGGCCGCGTTTGCTGGCCATGCAGAGATGTTTGCACCGAATTGCCTGCGCGATCCGGTGACATTGGGATGACGAAAATGTCATTTGGGGTTCTAGGATGTCGCGCGGATCGCAGGGGAACGTACCGCCACCAGCTACTCTTCCGCCGTCATGCTGAACTTGTTTCAGTATCCACCGCCCAACAAGGACGGTCCTGACTCGTGGAGGGCTGGATCCTGAAACAAGTTCAGGATGACGGGCGGGGGGGGCGCATGCCGTCAGGCGCCGGGTGCCAGCGCCCTCACCCCTCAAACCGCGTCGAGAATACCCTCGATCGCCTTCGAAACGCTATCCATGTCCGCCATCCCGTCGACTCGCGCGAGCAGCCCGCGCGCTTCGTAGATCGGGATGATCGGCTCGGTCTTGGCGCGATACTCCGCCATACGCGTGCGCACGGTTTCCTCGTTATCGTCCGGACGGCGCTTGAACTCGTGGTGCCCGCACACGTCGCACGTGTCGGCAACCTTGGGCTGCTTGAAATGGTCGTGATAGCCAGCACCGCAATTACCGCAGGTGAAGCGCCCGACGATCCGCTCGACCAGCGCGTCCTCGTCGACGGTCAGTTCGATCACCTTGTCGAGCGTCCGGCCGCGTGCGGCGAGGATCGCGTCGAGCTGCTCGGCCTGCGCCGCAGTGCGCGGATAGCCGTCGAAGATCACACCCTTGTCGGTGTCACCCATGTCGAGACGCTCGCCGATGATCCCTGAGACGATCTCGTCCGAAACGAGCTGTCCCGATTCCATCACCGCTTGCGCCTGGAGCCCGACCGGGCTCCCCGACTTGACCGCAGCCCGCAGCATGTCGCCGGTGGACAACTGAACCATGCCGCGGTCGCTTTCGAGGCGCGCCGCCTGGGTGCCCTTGCCCGCGCCCGGGGGGCCCAACAGAATGATATTCACGCGCGTCTCCCGTTTACCGTCGCCGCGCTTCAGCGCAGGCGTCCGCCCTTCAGCTTCGCCTTCTTGATCAAGTCACCATATTGGTGCGCAAGCAAGTGGCTCTGGATCTGCGTCACCGTGTCCATCGTCACGTTGACGACGATCAGCAGGCTCGTCCCGCCGAGGTAGAAGGGAATCGACAGCGCCGAAACCAGATACTCGGGCAACAGGCAGATTATCGCGAGATAGCCCGCCCCGATCACGGTGATGCGCGTCAGCACATAATCGAAATAGGTCTCGGTGTTCTTGCCCGGACGGATGCCGGGAATGAACCCGCCATGCCGCTTGAGATTGTCCGCCGTCTCTTCCGGGTTGAACACGACCGCGGTGTAGAAGAACGAGAAGAAGACGATCCCGGCACCGTACAGCAGCATGTACGCGATGCTGCCATGCTGCAGATACTGGTTGAGCGTGATGACGACCGAGCCCCACCACGTGTCACCCGACACGTTCTTGCCCGCGAACTGCGTGATCGTCAGCGGCATCAGCAGCAACGACGACGCGAAGATCGGCGGAATGACGCCTGCGGTGTTGATCTTGAGCGGCAAATGGCTGCGATCCGACTGCATGCCGCGCTGGGTCTGACGCTTGGGGTATTGGATCAGGATGCGGCGCTGCGCGCGCTCCATGAAGCAGATGAACAGGATCAGCCCAGCCACCGCGACGATGATCGCGACCAGCGTGAATCCGGTGACGTTCCCGCCCCCGGTCCGCGCGGTCTGCGCGAGGTTGAACAGCGTCGTCGGAAGGTTGGCGACGATCCCCGCCATGATGATCAGCGACATGCCGTTGCCGATCCCGCGGCTGGTGATCTGCTCACCGATCCACATCAGGAACATCGTACCGCCGACAAGGCTAATGACCGAGCCGACGATGAACAGCATGCCGGGATCGACCACGACGCCCTGGCTCTGGAAGCCGAGGCTGAGGAAGTATCCCTGAATGACGGTCAGGCCGACGGTGCCGAAGCGCGTATACTGGTTGAGCCGCTTGCGCCCGCTCTCGCCTTCCTTCTTGATCGCGGCAAGCGTCGGCGACAGCGAGGTCGCGAGCTGCACCACGATCGAGGCGGTGATGTACGGGGTAACACCCAAGGCAATCAGGCTGGCGCGCTTGAGCGAACCACCCGAGAACGCGTTGAAGAAGTCGAGCACGCCACCGTTGGTGCGGCTCGCCAGCGCGGCCAGCGCGGTCGGGTCGATCCCCGGGAGCGGGACGTAGCTAAGCAGGCGGAACACGATCAGCGCGCCGATGGTGAACCACAGCCGCTTCTTGAGGTCGGTCGCCTGCGCGAACTTCGACAGGCTGATGCTTGAGGCCATTTTATCGGCTGCGGATGCCATGCGGTTGATCGTCCTGGAATCGATATCGGCGGAAACAAAAACGGCGGGAAACGTTTTACCGCCCCGCCGCTTCATATAGGGGCCCGAACGGGCTTGTCTAATGCCTAGCGTTCGCGCCCGCCCCGATTTGGCCGTTCACCCCGGGAATGAACCCGGGGCAAACTGGTGGGATGGTGCGCGTCGCCGAGCGACAGTTACGCCTTGAACGACGCCTTGTGCGCCTGGCGCTCCTTGTACTTCACGCCCTTCTTGGCGGCAGCCTTCTCGTTAGCCGGCATGACGTAGATCACGTCGACCGAACCGCCAGCCTTCTCGACCGCCTCGATCGCGCCCTTGGACGCGCCGGCAACCGTGAACTTGAGAACCGTGGTCAGTTCGCCCTTGCCGAGCAGACGGACGCCGTCCTTGCCACCGCGTGCGAGACCAGCGGCCTTGAGCGCCTCATGGTCGATCGAGGCATTGGCTTCGATCTTGCCCGCGTCGATCGCCTTCTGGATCGCACCGAGGTTTACCTCGGCATAATCCTTGGCGAAGATGTTGTTGAAGCCGCGCTTAGGCAAACGCATGTGAAGCGGCATCTGGCCGCCTTCGAAGCCGGCGATCGAAACGCCTTCACGGCTCTTCTGGCCCTTCTGGCCGCGGCCAGCCGTCTTGCCCTTGCCCGAACCGATACCCCGGCCGACCCGCATGCGGGACTTGCGGGCACCATCGTTGTCGCGGATTTCATTAAGTTTCATGAGCTGCACTCGCTTTCGCTTTTGTCGCGCGGACTGTTAGGAAGTGGTCGCGCCTAGCGGACGACCGTCATTTCTGCAACCTCTTTCAACGCCTGGACCGCCCTGCCCCCGTGTCCGGCCGAAAGACAGACGGTATTGCAGCGCCCTGCGGCCCGGACCTCCGGTTACGCCGTTACTTTGCCGAAAAACGCGTCACGACTGGCCCTGCGCTTTGCCCTAACCCTCTATTGATGCGGGCGGGCAGACGGGCGTGCAGCCATCGCCCCAGTGGCCGTTCGTACCAGAGATGGATCGCAACCCCGACGGACGCTGCTACGATCAGCGTGGCGGCTCCGCACAGTGCCACTGTCTCCGGACCCTTTGGAAGGCGACTGAGCGCCTTGACCACCAGGACGGTCGACAGGAGGTGGACCAGATACACCGCATAGCTTGCCGCCCCCAGCAGAAGCCACAACCGGGACCGCACCACCACGCCTTGCCGCTCCAAGACCACGACGCCGAACACTGTGAGGAGCGCGAACGGGCCGAGGACATATCCACGGGTGCTCGCCGGGAAATAGGAGGTGATCGCCAATAACGACGAGAAACCAACGATGACGAACAACCAACCCACACCGCGGTTAGGAACGAGCCGTATCCAACGCTCGGCGAACATCCCGAGCAATATTCCGTATCCGAACTCTAGGAGGAGCGACGCCGTATAGAACTTCGCCACGAAGCCTGCCGGTTGGAAAGTGATCCCGACCGACACCAGGAAGCAGAGCGCGGCGAGGACCGTGACACGTTGCAAAAAGACGTTTCGAAGGCACAGGCTGAGTGAAAAGATTGCGTAGAAGAACATCTCGTAATTGAGCGTCCACCCGGTGAACAGCACTGGCGAAACGGCACCGCGTTGACCCAAGTTCGGCGGGTTTGCCGGGTACGGCACGAACAGCAGGGACTTCAGGAGTGGCCCCAGATCCGTCGTGGTGGACCGGAAGATTCCAGGCGCGATTGACGCTCCGAGGAAAAGGCCGATCGTGAAGGTCCAGTAAAGCGGAACGATGCGGATGATCCGGCTGGCGGCGAAGCGCCCCGGCGAGACCGGCAGCCCGGCTGTCGCATGGATCATGACAAAGCCGCTGATGACGAAGAAGACGTCGACGCCGACAGCGCCAGTCGCACCAATTCGTTGCAACAGCCCCCCATACAGTGCGGCCCAGTGGTCGAAAACCACAAGCAATGCTGCAACCGCCCGCAACACTTGGATGTTTTTGATCATGCCGCCCCCGCGGCCTGCACATAACAAAAATCCGGGGATCGCGCCATGCGACCCCCGGACCTTTATTATTCAGATGTGGTCGCGACGGACGATGTCAGTCGACGATCTTCACCATGTGCGCGACCTTGCGGATCATGCCACGGACTTCCGGGCTATCCTCGAGTTCGCGCGTCTTGTGCATCTTGTTGAGGCCGAGACCGATCAGCGTTGCGCGCTGGTCCTTCTCGCGGCGGATCGGCGAACCGGTCTGCGTGATCTTGATGGTCGCCATCATTATTACTCCGCGATCGCTTCGGCCTGGGCCTCGGCGACGTCCTTGTCCGCGCCACCACGGCCGAGCAGGTCTGCAATCTTCTTGCCGCGACGCTGCGCTACCGCCTTCGGGCTAACCTGTGCGGTCAGCGATTCGAAGGTTGCACGGATCATGTTGTAGGGGTTCGAAGTGCCGACCGACTTGGTCACCACGTCCGCGACGCCGAGCGCCTCGAACACGGCGCGCATCGGGCCGCCTGCGATGATGCCGGTGCCGGGAGGCGCCGAGCGCAGCGTCACGAGGCCGGCACCGAAGTGACCGCGACCGTCATGGTGCAGCGTACGGCCTTCCTTCAGCGGAACGCGAACCATCGCCTTCTTGGCAGCAGCCGTCGCCTTGGAGATGGCTTCCGGCACTTCGCGTGCCTTGCCATGACCGAAGCCGACACGGCCCTTGCCGTCGCCCACGACGACCAGCGCTGCGAAGCCGAAGCGCTTACCGCCCTTGACCGTCTTCGAGACGCGGTTGATGTGAACCAGCTTCTCGATCAGCTCTTCGCCGCCATCGTCCGAACCCGGACGACCGCCACGATTGTCGCGACCGCCGCGGCTGTCACGGCCACCACGGTTTGGACCACCGCCACCAGGGCCGGTGCGACCACGACCACCACGGGGGCCACGGCCCTGCGGTGCATCGTTCGGCGTCGTTGCCGGTGCGGCGATCTCGCCGATGTTGATCTCATCCGCCATGTCTTAGAACTCCAATCCGGCTTCGCGCGCGGCTTGCGCCAGCGCCTTGACGCGGCCGTGGAACAGGAAGCCGCCACGGTCGAAGACGACCTGCGTCACGCCGGCTGCCTTGGCAGCTTCGGCAACACGCGTGCCGACACCGATCGCTGCATCGACATTGGCCCCGGTCGTGTCGCGCACGTCCTTTTCCAGCGTCGAGGCAGCAGCAACGGTCACGCCCTTGGCGTCGTCGATGATCTGCGCATAGATGTGACGACCCGAGCGGTGGATCGACAACCGCGGACGGCCCGTTCCACGCGCACGGAGCGCAGTGCGATTGCGGCGGCGCCGCTTCTCGAAGAGAGACATACCCTTGGTCGACATTACTTCTTCTTCCCTTCCTTGCGGAAGATGAACTCGCCGTCGTACTTGATGCCCTTGCCCTTGTACGGCTCGGGCTTACGCCACTGGCGAATTTCCGCGGCCAGCTGGCCGACCTTCTGCTTGTCCGTGCCCGAAATCTCGACCGTCGTGTTGTCGGGGGTCTTGACCTCGATCCCCTCCGGCACGTTGATGTTGACGTCGTGGCTGTAGCCGAGCTTCAGGTTCAGGTTACGACCCTGGGCCGCAGCACGATAACCAACGCCGTTGATCAGCAGCTTCTTGGTGAAGCCATCCGACACGCCGGTGATCAGGTTCTGAACCATGGTACGCTGCATGCCCCAGAAGGCACGTGCGCGCTTGGTCTCGTTCGCTGGGACGACCGAAATGCCGCCGTCCTCGAGCGTGTAGCTGATCTCGTCGCGCAGCGGCATCGCGAGGGTGCCCTTGGGACCCTTCACGCTGATCTGCCCGCCGTCGATCGTCGCAGTGACGCCGGCGGGAACGGTGATCGGCTTTTTACCGATGCGGCTCATCAGAACACCTCCGCGAGGACTTCGCCGCCGACATTCTGTTCACGCGCTTCCGCGTCGGACAGAACACCCTTGGGGGTGGAAACGATCGTGATGCCGAGGCCGTTCATGATGCGCGGCAATTCGGTCGAACCCGAATAGACGCGACGACCGGGCTTCGAGACACGGGCAACGTGCTTGATTGCGGGCTGGCCCTCGAAATACTTCAGCTCGATGCGGATGCCGGCCGCGGGGCCCATCTGCTCTTCGCTATAGCCACGGATGTAGCCTTCGCGCTGCAGCACGTCGAGAACGCGGGTCCGCAGCTTGGAGCCCGGCGTCAGGACAGAGTCCTTGCGCGCGCGCTGGCCGTTGCGGATGCGGGTGAGCATATCACCCAGGGGATCGGTCAATGCCATCTCGTGATCCTTACCAGCTCGACTTCGTAACGCCGGGGATGAGGCCCTTGTTGGCCAGATCGCGCAGCTGAATACGGCAGAGGCGGAACTTGCGATAATATGCGCGCGGACGACCCGTCAGCTCGCAGCGGTTGCGGATGCGCGTCGGGTTCCCGTTGCGGGGTATCTCGGCCATCTTCAGACGAGCCTCGATGCGCTCGCCGTCGCTCAGCGTGCTGTCGGCAGCGATTGCCTTCAGCGCGGCGTACTTGGGCGCGTACTTCTTGACGAGCATCTTGCGACGCTCGTTCTTGTTCACCGAACTTACCTTGGCCATCTTATGCCGCCTTCTTCTGGTCGTCAGCAGACTCTGAGCCAGTCTCTTCTGGCGGGAACGGGAAGCCGAACAGACGGAGCAGCTCGCGCGCCTCGTCGTCGGTCTTCGCGCTGGTCGTGACGATCACGTCAAGACCGCGGATCTTGTCGATCTTGTCATAGCTGATTTCCGGGAACACCAGCTGCTCCTTCAGACCGCAGGCATAGTTGCCGCGTCCGTCGAACGACTTGGGGTTGAGCCCGCGGAAATCGCGAACGCGCGGGAGCGCGATCGTGATGAAGCGATCGAGGAATTCATACATGCGCTCGCGACGAAGCGTAACCTTGACGCCGATCGGCATGCCTTCACGCAGCTTGAACTGCGCGATCGACTTCTTGGCCTTGGTCACGACGGGGCGCTGCCCTGCGATCAATTCCATTTCGCCGAAAGCCTGGTCGACCTTCTTCTTGTCCTGCGTCGCTTCGCCCACGCCCATGTTGAGCGTGATCTTCTCGATGCGCGGCACTTCCATCGCGTTCTTGTAACCGAACTTCTCGGTCATCGCTGCGACGACCTTGTCGTCGTAGATGCCCTTCATGCGGGGCTTGGTAGCTGCATCAGCCATCGATCTTGTCTCCGGTCTTGACCGCAACACGAACCTTCTTGCCGTCCTGGGTCTCGAAACGAACGCGCGTCGGCTTGCCGTCGGCGGTCACGTGCGCGACTTTCGAAACGTGCAGCGGCGCTTCGCTGCGCATCAGGCCACCCTGCGGGTCACCCTGGCTCGGCTTGGTGTGGCGAACGGCGATGTTCACGCCGGACACGACGACCTTGCCGTCCTTCGGCATGGCCATCGTGACGTCACCGGTCTTGCCCTTGTCCTTGCCGGACAGGACGATGACACGGTCGCCTTTCTTGATACGTGCAGCGGCCATTACAGCACCTCCGGCGCAAGGCTGATGATCTTCATGTGCTTCTTGCCGCGAAGCTCACGCACGACTGGGCCAAAGATACGGGTGCCGATCGGCTCCTCGTTCTTGTTGACCAGCACGGCCGCATTCGAATCGAAGCGGATCACGGTGCCATCGACGCGGCGAATGTCCTTCGCCGTACGCACGATGACGGCACGGTGCACGTCGCCCTTCTTCACGCGGCCGCGCGGTGCGGCCTCCTTCACGCTGACGACGATGATGTCGCCCACGCCTGCAACACGACGCTTGGAACCCCCAAGCACCTTGATGCACATAACCCGCTTCGCGCCGCTGTTGTCAGCGACCTCGAGATTGGATTGCATCTGGATCATTGGATCCGCTTCCTTCTCATCTGGGGCCGATACCGACCGGTCCCCGCCTCAATAAACGCTGACGCTTACGCGTCGACGTCAACTCGCTGTGGCGTCGCGTGGGCGTTAACCCGCTCGATCACCTTCCACGTCTTCAGCTTGGAAATCGGCGCGGTCTCTTCGATCCGCACGATCTCGCCCAGCTTGAACTCGTTGCCCTCGTCGTGGGCATGGTACTTCTTGGTACGACGAATGATCTTGCCGTAGAGCGCATGCTTGACCTTGCGCTCCACGTTCACGACCACCGTCTTGTCGCCCTTGTCGGAGACGATCAGCCCCGTCAGCACGCGCTTTGGCATGTCTAAATCCTTACTTTGCCGCAGTGTCGCGCGAACGCGCGGTCTGCAGGGTCTTGATGCGAGCGATGTCGCGACGGACTTCACGAACCCGGCTCGGCTTTTCGAGCTGGTTGGTCGCGGCCTGGAAGCGGAGGTTGAAGGCCTCGCGCTTCAGGTTGCCGAGTTCTTCACCCAGCTGGTCCTCGGACTTCGCCTTGAGGTCGTCGATGCGGGCCATCTTATGCAACTCCCAGATGCGAGGTGTCGCCGAGACGGGCAACGACCTTCACCTTGATCGGCAGCTTCATCGCTGCGCGGCTGAACGCCATAGCGGCAATGTCACCGGGAACGCCATCCAGTTCGAACAGGATGCGGCCTGGCTTGACGCGGGCTGCCCAATATTCCGGCGAACCCTTGCCCTTACCCATGCGGACTTCGGCGGGCTTGCCCGAGACGGGAACGTCCGGGAAAACGCGGATCCACAAACGGCCCTGACGCTTGATGTGACGCGTGATCGCGCGGCGAGCCGCCTCGATCTGGCGTGCGGTGAGACGATCCGGCTCCATCGCCTTCAGGCCGTACGACCCGAAGTTGAGCGTGGTGCCACCCTTGGCGTCGCCATGGATGCGGCCCTTGAAGGCCTTGCGGAACTTGGTCTTTTTCGGTTGCAGCATGATCTATTCCTTAGCGGCGCGGATCAGGCCGGACGCCGGAAGTCTGCGCTTCCATCATCAGCCGGTCGGTCGCCATCGGGTCATGACCCAGGATTTCGCCCTTGAAGATCCAGACCTTCACGCCGCACACGCCGTAAGCCGTGTGTGCCTGCGCTTCGGCGTAATCAACGTTTGCGCGCAGCGTGTGGAGCGGAACGCGACCTTCGCGATACCATTCCGACCGTGCGATCTCGGCGCCGCCAAGACGGCCACCGCAGTTGATCCGAATGCCTTCGGCACCAAGACGCATCGCCGACTGAACCGCACGCTTCATGGCGCGACGGAAAGCGATACGACGCTCGAGCTGGTCGGCAATGCCCTGAGCAACGAGCTTGCTGTCGACTTCCGGCTTGCGGATCTCGACGATGTTCAGGCTGACATCCGAAGACGTCATCGCACCGAGGGTACGACGCAGCTTCTCGATGTCCGCACCCTTCTTGCCGATGATCACGCCGGGGCGTGCAGCAAAGATCGAAACGCGGCACAGCTTGGCCGGACGGTCGATCACCACCTTGGAGATCGCGGCCTGCGGCAGCGTCTTCATGATGTAGGTGCGCATCTTGAGGTCTTCGAGGAGAAGACGACCGTAGTCGGCGCCTTCGGCGTACCAACGGCTGTCCCAGGTGCGGTTGATCTGCAGGCGCAGACCGATCGGGTTCGATTTCTGACCCATTATGCTTCTTCCTGCTCGCGCACGACAATGCGCAGACGGCTGAACGGCTTGAGGATGCGCGTCGACTTGCCGCGACCACGAGTCGCGAAACGCTTCATCACGATCGACTTGCCGACCGAAGCCTCTGCGACGACGAGCGCGTCGACGTCGAGGTTATGGTTGTTCTCGGCGTTGGCGATGGCCGAAGCCAGTACCTTGCGCGCGTCGACGGCCATACCCTTGGTCGAGAACTGCAGGATGTTCATCGCATCGCCGACCTTCTTGCCGCGGATGAGCGCTGCAACCAGACCGAGCTTCTGCGCCGAACCACGAATCTGCGTGCCGACCGACAGCGCCTCGTTGTCCGCCACGCGGCGGGGAGCTTTTGCCTTAGACATTAGCGCTTGCCCTTCTTGTCCGCGGCGTGGCCGGGGAAATAGCGGGTGGGCGCGAACTCGCCGAGCTTCATGCCCACCATGTCCTCGTTGACCGAAACCGGCACGAACTTGCGACCGTTATAGACGCTGAACGTGAGGCCGACGAACTGCGGCAGGATCGTCGAGCGGCGCGACCAGGTCTTGATCGCACCACGCGCGTTGGTTTCCTGCGCGGTTTCTGCCTTCTTCAACAGATGGAGATCCACGAAGGGACCCTTCCAGACTGAGCGAGCCATCTTAGCCCTTCCTCTTCGTCGAATGACGCGAACGGATGATCATCTTATCCGTCGACTTGTTATGACGGGTGCGCGCACCCTTCGTCGGCTTGCCCCAAGGCGTGACCGGATGACGGCCACCCGAGGTGCGGCCTTCACCACCGCCGTGCGGATGGTCGACCGGGTTCTTGGCGACACCACGCGTCAGCGGGCGGATGCCCAACCAGCGGTTACGACCGGCCTTCGCCAGGTTGGTGTTGCCGTTGTCCGGGTTCGACACCGCACCGACCGTCGCCATGCAATTGGCGTGGAGGTAACGCTGCTCGCCCGAGTTGAGGCGGACCATGACCATGCCCTTGTCGCGACCGACGACCTGCACATACGTGCCTGCCGACCGTGCGAGCTGACCGCCCTTGCCCGGCTTCATCTCGACGTTGTGGACGATCGTGCCGACCGGCATCTGGCCCAGTTCCATCGCATTGCCCGGCTTAACGTCGGTCTTCTTGTCGGCGATCACGCGATCACCAACGGCCAGACGCTGCGGCGCGATGATGTACGCGACGTTGTCCTTGCCTTCCGCGGTCTGACCATAATTGATCAGTGCGATGAAGGCGGTGCGGTTGGGATCATATTCGATCCGCTCGACCACGCCATCGACGCCCCAGTTACGGCGCTTGAAGTCGATGATGCGGTAGCGCTGCTTGTGACCACCGGCGATGCCGCGCGAGGTCACATGGCCCTTGTTGTTGCGCCCACCGGTCTTGCGCTTGCCTTCGGTCAGCGCCTTGACGGGGCCGCCCTTGTGCAACGCCGAACGGTCGACGAGGATGAGCCCGCGTTGGCCGGGGCTCGTCGGATTATAATGCTTCAGTGCCATCGGATCAGATCCCCGTCGTCACGTCGATGGACTGACCGTCCTTCAACGTCACGATCGCCTTCTTGATGTCGGAGCGCTTGTAAGGAGCACCCTTCCACTTCTTGGTCTTGCCCTTCTGGACGATCGTGTTGACCCCCAGAACGGTCACGTCGAACAGCGCCTCGACCGCAGCCTTGATCTGCGGCTTGGTCGCGTCGTTGGTGACCTTGAACACGACCGCGTTGTGCTCGCTGAGCAGCGTCGCCTTCTCGGTGATGTGCGGCGCGACGATGACGTCATAGTGACGTGCGTCGATCGCCTCTTTCTGCTTAGCCATTGAAGCGGGCCTCCAGCTTCTCGACGGCAGCGCGGGTCAGGACCAGCGTGTCGTGCTTCAGGATATCGTACACATTGGCGCCTGCAGCCGGCATCACGTTGATCGTGTGCAGGTTGCCCGCAGCCAGTGCGAAGCTCGTGTCGACCATGTCGCCGTCGATCACGAGTGCGGTCTCGCCCGCACCGATGTTCGACCAGCTGCCGATCAGCGTCTTGGTCTTGTTCGCCTCGACAGCGAGGCTGTCCATGACGACCAGCGTGCCAGCCTGCGCATGGCTAGACAGCGCCATCTTCAGACCGAGCGCACGAACCTTCTTGTTCAGGCCCGGGTTGAAGTCGCGTGTCCGCTGACCGTGCGCCTTACCACCACCGACGAAGATCGGCGCGCGGCGATCGCCGTGACGTGCCGTACCGCCGCCCTTCTGGCGACCGAACTTCTTGCCGGTGCGAGCAACGTCGGCGCGCTCACGCGTACCGCTTGCGGTCGCACGACGCTTCTCAAGCTGCCAGGTAACGACGCGGTGCAGAATGTCGGCGCGCGGATCGAGGCCGAAGACCTCGTCGTTGAGCTCGACTTCCGTGCCGGCTGCGCCGTCGAAAGACTGAGAGGTAACCTTCATGATCAGCCCTCCTGGCCGTCGGTCGCGTCCACGGTCGCGACGTCGTTAGGCGTCTCGGCGGGAGCGGTGTCGTTGTTATTGGCGACCTGGCGGAGACCGGCGGGGTACGGCGCATCAGCGTGACGCGCGACCTTGACCGAGTCCTTGACGAGCAACCAGCCACCCTTCGAGCCCGGGACCGAACCCTTGACGAAGATGAGGCCGCGCTCGACGTCAGTCGATACGATTTCGAGGTTCTGCTGGGTGCGGTTCTTGTCGCCCATCTGGCCGGCCATCTTCTTGTTCTTGAAGACCTTGCCCGGATCCTGACGCTGACCGGTCGAACCGAGCGAACGGTGCGAGACCGAAACGCCGTGGGTTGCCCGAAGACCGCCGAAGCCCCAACGCTTCATGCCGCCCTGGAAGCCCTTACCCTGGGTAACGCCCTGGATATCGACGATCTGGCCGGAAACATAGTGATCTGCCGAGATGGTCGCGCCGACTTCGAGGACAGCATCCTCGGCGACGCGGAATTCTGCGAGCTTCGCCTTGGGCTCGACTTCGGCCTTGCCGAAGTGGCCACGCTGCGGCTTGGCGACATTCTTCGCCTTCGCAACGCCGGCACCAAGCTGCACAGCAACATATCCATCACGGTCGGCCTCGCGAACGGCCACCACCTGCAGATTTTCCAGTGCCAGGACGGTGACGGGCACGTGGCGCCCATCGTCCTGGAACAAGCGGGTCATCCCCAACTTTTTCGCGATCACGCCAGTGCGCATGACCAATGCTCCAATCAGTGCAGAGGCACATCCCGGACCATTCCGGAACATGCGTGCTGGCCCCGACCGAAGCGTCTCGCCTCGACCGGAACCGGTTCAGCCCAAATTCTTTTATACTGCTGCCCCGACCCGGGCTGGTGCCCCCGCCGTGGCGGGAAACGTGTCGGGGGACGCAGACCCAGCCGAGGCTGGCGGTATCCCTATCAGGTCCGTTTTGGCGGACCGAATCTCTTGCGAAGCGCCGCTATTAGGCGAGCTTGATCTCGACGTCAACGCCTGCGGCGAGGTCGAGCTTCATGAGCGCGTCGACCGTCTGCGGGGTCGGCTGAACGATGTCGAGCATGCGCTTGTAGGTGCGGACTTCGAACTGCTCACGCGACTTCTTGTCGATGTGCGGGCCGCGGTTGACCGTGAACTTCTCGATGCGCGTCGGCAAAGGAATGGGGCCACGGATAAGAGCGCCAGTACGGCGCGCGGTGTCGGCGATGTCGCCGGTCGCCTGATCGAGCACACGGTGATCGAACGCCTTCAGACGGATGCGGATATTGCTGTCCATAGTCCCTACCAATGCGAAAGAGCGGGCCCGTTACCGGGCGCTAGTTAGTTCTTTTAAAAACCGGAGGCGGGCCACTACACGGCCCTCCATAAAAAGGCAACCGCCCGCGCCTCGATTTGAGGCGCGGGCGGCAGCTTTTTTTAAAAAGACGGTTAGGTCTTACTTGGCGATCGCGCTGACGATGCCCGAGCCGACCGTACGGCCGCCTTCACGGATCGTGAAGCGCTGGCCAACGTCCATGGCGATCGGTGCGATCAGCTTGACGCCGAGTGCAACGTTGTCGCCAGGCATAACCATCTCGGTACCCTCAGGCAGCTCGACCGTGCCGGTGACGTCCGTGGTCCGGAAGTAGAACTGCGGGCGGTAGTTGGCGAAGAACGGCGTGTGACGGCCACCCTCGTCCTTCGACAGCACGTACACTTCCGACTGGAAGTCGGTGTGCGGCGTGATCGAACCCGGCTTTGCCAGAACCTGGCCACGCTCGACTTCTTCACGGCCGACGCCGCGGATCAGCGCGCCGATGTTGTCGCCTGCCTGGCCCTGGTCGAGCAGCTTGCGGAACATTTCGACGCCCGTGACGGTCGTCTTGCGGACTGCCGGGTGAATACCGACGATCTCGACTTCTTCGCCAACCTTGACGATGCCGGTCTCGACGCGGCCGGTGACAACCGTACCACGACCCGAGATCGAGAAAACGTCCTCGATCGGCATCATGAACGGCTTGTCGAGCGGACGCTCGGGCTGCGGCAGGTACGTGTCGACAGCCTGCATCAGCTTGAGGACGGCGTCATGGCCGATCTCAGGCGTAACGTCGTTGAGGGCTGCAACAGCCGAACCCTGGATGACCGGGATGTTGTCGCCGTCGAAGTCGTACGACGAGAGCAGCTCGCGGATTTCCAGCTCGACGAGCTCGAGGATCTCGGCGTCGTCGACCAGATCGACCTTGTTCATGAACACGACCATCGTCGGCACGCCGACCTGGCGTGCGAGCAGGATGTGCTCGCGGGTCTGCGGCATCGGGCCGTCGGTCGCCGAAACGACGAGGATCGCGCCGTCCATCTGTGCCGCACCGGTGATCATGTTCTTCACATAATCGGCGTGACCCGGGCAATCGACGTGCGCGTAGTGACGTGCTTCGGTCTCATACTCGACGTGTGCGGTCGAGATCGTGATGCCGCGCTCGCGCTCCTCGGGAGCCTTGTCGATGTTGGCATAGCTGGTGAACGTGGCGCCACCGGTCTCAGCGAGCACCTTGGTGATCGCAGCCGTGAGCGACGTCTTGCCGTGATCGACGTGGCCGATCGTGCCGATGTTAAGATGCGGCTTGTTCCGCTCAAACTTTGCCTTCGCCATGATTTCCTACCTTATTGATCGTTTTCGGTTCGCCCGGAGCGCCACGCGAAGCGCGCCCCATAGCGAGAGTTTTTCGGTAGCGCCAGCCCTGACGCCCATTCACGGGCGTCAGGTTTGACACCTTAGGCCAGCTTGGCCTTCACTTCGTCCGCAACGTTCGCGGGAACTTCCTCGTAATGCGAGAACTGCATCGAGTAGTTCGCACGACCCTGCGTGAACGAGCGCAGCGCGTTCACATAGCCGAACATGTTCGCCAGCGGAACCATCGCGTCCACCGACTGCGCGTTGCCGCGGGTGTCGGTGCCCTGGATCTGGCCACGACGGCTGTTCATGTCGCCAATCACGTCACCCAGGTAATCCTCAGGCGTCACGACCTCGACCTTCATGATCGGCTCGAGCAGCTTGATCCCGGCCTTCTGCGCGACTTCACGCATTGCGCCACGAGCACAGATTTCGAACGCCAGCGCCGACGAGTCGACGTCATGGTAGGCGCCGTCATAGACGAGGATCTCGAAGTCGATGATCGGGAAGCCGACCAGCGAACCGGTAGCAGCCGTCTCGCGGAAGCCCTTTTCGATCGCCGGGATATATTCCTTCGGAATGTTACCGCCCTTGATCTCATCCTTGAAGATGATGCCCGAACCGCGCTCGCCCGGCGTGACCTTGACCTTCACGCGACCGAACTGGCCGGTACCACCCGACTGCTTCTTGTGCGTGTAGTCGACGTCGACCGGCTTGCCGAGATATTCACGGTAAGCAACCTGCGGCGCGCCGACGTTTGCCTCGACCTTGAACTCACGCTTCATGCGATCGACCAGGATCTCGAGATGGAGCTCGCCCATGCCCTTGATGATCGTCTGACCCGATTCGGAGTCCGACGAAACGCGGAACGATGGATCCTCGCGTGCGAGACGATTGAGCGCGACGCCCATCTTCTCCTGATCGGCCTTGGTCTTGGGCTCGACCGAGAGCTCGATCACGGGCTCGGGGAATTCCATCCGCTCGAGGATGATCGGAGCACTCATCGCGCAGAGCGTGTCGCCCGTCGTGGTGTCCTTGAGGCCTGCGAGTGCGACGATGTCGCCCGCATATGCCACCTGGATGTCCTCGCGCTCGTTCGCATGCATCAGCAGCATGCGACCGACCTTTTCCTTCTTGTCCTTGACCGAGTTCGTGACCTGCGACGCAGTCTCGAGCTTGCCCGAGTAGATGCGCGCGAAGGTCAGCGTACCCACGAACGGATCGTTCATGATCTTGAACGCGAGCGCCGAGAACGGCGCCTCGTCCGACGAAGGGCGCTCGTCGACGGTGGTGCCGTCGAGCTTGAGGCCCTGAATAGCCGGAACGTCGAGCGGCGACGGCAGATAGTCGACGACGGCGTCGAGCAGGGGCTGGACGCCCTTGTTCTTGAACGCCGAACCGCAAACCACCGGCACGAACGAGAAATTGAGCGTGCCCTTGCGGATCAGCTTCTTGAGGTCAGCCGTGCTCGGCTCGTTGCCCTCGAGATAGGCTTCCATCAGCGCATCGTCCTGCTCGACCGCCATCTCGATCAGGTCGCTGCGATACTTCGCTGCCTTCTCGACGAGATCCTCGGGGATCTCGGCATATTCGAACTTCGCGCCGAGGCTCTCTTCGAGCCAGATGATCGCGCGGTTCTCGACGAGATCGACGAGACCCTTGAAGCCGCCTTCCATGCCGATCGGGAGATACAGCACAGCCGGGCGCGCACCCAGGCGATCGATGATCGACTGAACGCAGAAATAGAAATCAGCACCGGTCCGGTCGAGCTTGTTGACGAAGCACATCCGCGGAACCTTGTACTTCTCAGCCTGACGCCACACCGTCTCGGACTGCGGCTCAACGCCGGCAACGCCATCGAAACAGGCGACCGCACCGTCGAGCACGCGCAGCGAACGCTCCACTTCGATCGTGAAGTCGACGTGGCCGGGGGTATCGATGATGTTGATCAGATGCTCTTCGCCCTTGCCTTCTTCGGCGCGCCATTTGCACGTCGTAGCGGCGGACGTGATCGTGATCCCGCGCTCCTGCTCCTGCTCCATCCAGTCCATCGTCGCCGTGCCTTCATGCACTTCGCCGATCTTGTAGGACTTGCCGGTATAGTAGAGGATACGCTCGGTCGTCGTCGTCTTGCCGGCGTCGATGTGCGCCATGATGCCGATGTTGCGATAGCGTTCGAGCGGATGGCTGCGGGCCATGTCAGTGCTTCCTTAAGGATATGGGGAGCCAGCGAAACCGGCTCCCCAATATATAGGTGTTAGTTCTGTCGGCGAAAAGCCGCCGTCTGAACGATTACCAGCGATAATGCGAGAAGGCGCGGTTGGCTTCGGCCATGCGATGCGTGTCTTCACGCTTCTTGACCGCGTTGCCGCGATTGTTCGCCGCATCCATCAGCTCACCCGACAGGCGTGCCGACATGGTGTTCTCGCTGCGCGCACGGGCGGCAGTGATCAACCAGCGGATCGCCAGGGCCTGGGCGCGCTCGGGGCGAACCTCGACCGGGACCTGATAGGTCGCACCACCGACACGGCGGCTGCGAACTTCGATGCCGGGCTTCACGTTGGTCAGCGCGTCATGAAAAACCGCGATCGGGTCCTTCTTGGCGCGCGTCTCGACGGTTGCGAGCGCACCGTAGACGATCAGCTCTGCGACCGACTTCTTACCGTCGAGCATTACGCTGTTCATGAACTTGGAGAGAACCTCGTCCCCATACTGGGGATCCGGAAGAATGACCCGCTTTTCGGGCCGACGACGACGTGCCATATCAAAAACCTTTTCTAACTTCAGCCATAAGATGGTCGGCTATCAGAGCCGACCGGCTTACTTCGGACGCTTGGCGCCGTACTTCGAACGCGACTGGCGACGATCCTTGACACCCTGTGTATCGAGGACACCGCGCAGGACATGGTAACGCACGCCGGGAAGATCGCGAACGCGACCGCCGCGGATCAGCACGACCGAGTGCTCCTGCAGGTTGTGGCCTTCACCCGGGATGTAGCTGATGACTTCGCGCTGGTTGGTCAGGCGAACCTTGGCCACCTTGCGCAGAGCCGAGTTCGGCTTCTTCGGGGTCGTCGTGTAGACGCGGGTGCAAACACCACGCTTCTGCGGATTTGCTTCCATCGCAGGGACCTTGGACTTGGCCTTCTGCGGGTCGCGGCCCTTGCGGACCAGCTGGTTGATTGTCGGCATTGAATCTCTTCACCTTGGATCGATGGTTACTTTGCTGGAGCCATCACGCCCCCCGAGAACAAATTTCGGGAATACAAAAAGGACCGTCAGGGACATGCGCCCCCCGGGTCCTGGAATGCATCCAGCAATGTTCAAGCACTGTCCCGCAGGAAAACCTTCGGTCGAGCGGAGGTGCGCATACAGTGCGACGGCTTCCGGGTCAACCGAGTCGGTCGGCTTTGCAGACGGGACGGAGGGGCTAGCGGCGCAAATGCATGGGTTTGCGCTTACTGCGATGCGCCCGTCATAGCACACCGAGGGTTCGGAGCCATTGCTTGACCTGCCCGGGCCATTCCCGCGTGATCGGATCGGCGGTCGGGCGCATCCCGAAGGCATGACCGCCTTTCGCGTAAAGACGCATGTCGACCGGCACGCCAGCGTCGTTCAACGCCAGCGCATAGGCCATGGCTTGACGGACATTGTCGGTCGGATCGTCCATCGCATGGATGATCAGCGTCGGCGGAGCGTTCGGGCTGATCTTCACCCAGGGTTGCAGGTCGAGCGTGTTCCTCCCCTTGCTGTTGTCGAGCATCCGCGCAGTGTAGGCCACGATCGCGAAGTCCGGCCGGGGCGATTGCCGGTCGGCCGCATCGGTTGGCGGGTAGGTACGCTCTTCGGTATTGCTCATGTTCGCCACGAGATAAGCGCCTGCGGAGAAGCCGATTACGCCGATCTTGTGCGGATCGATTCCGTAGGTGGACGCGCGCTGCCGCAACAGCCCCATCGCGCGCTGGGCGTCTTCCAGCCCGAGTAGCGCCTTCGGGCGCTGCTGCTTTCCATTCTCCTGCGGCCAGACCTGCGGTGTGCGATACTTGAGCATCACGCAGGTCATGCCTTGTCGCACGACCCAGTCGCAGATCTCGGTGCCTTCGAGGTCGGTCGCAACCGCGTAGAATCCCCCGCCGGGCAGGACCATCATCGTGGCACCGGTGTTCCGCCCCTTGGGCCTGTAGACCGTCATGGTCGGCCGGGTGACATAACTGGCCCAATACCACATCCGCCCACCGACGAGCGGCGAGCCGTTGCCAGTAGCCTCGGGATGGTCGCCCGTATCGGGCTTCGCCAGCGCGACAGTCTCAGGCCAGAGCGGCACTTGCGTTCCACCTGGGGCTGGCTGCCATACCCCCTCATGTTCCACCTTCGGAACGTTGATCTTGGCAGGCGCACTGCTGAATCTGATGGCTTGCCCACCAGCCATGCCAGCCATGCCGAAAGCAAGGAGATACGGCACAACGAACCGGAACCGCGACAAACCGTATCTCCTGTGGGTCGGCGCAACCGTGCTCCGGGATCGGGCTGGCTACAGAAGCGAAGCGTAGCAACCCTTGCCAGAGGTGCAATCAACACCTCCTGTCAAACCCCCCTTCCCGGGAGAACGACACCGCCGATGTCCTACATCGTATGGTTCCGCTAAAGGTCCCCTCCCGCTCTTTGACACTGTCGGCCACCCTGTATTTAAAGGATAAATTGCGTCGAAACGCGGCGCATTTCGCCTAACTTTCCCCTAACTTTCCGACGTCGCCGTTCGCTTCCGAACACCAAAACCCGGGTCGCTTCCCGCGTGTGACTGCGATAGAGGACAGCGGTGACATACGATCTCCTCATCGTCGGCGGCGGTATCAACGGCTGTGCGATCGCACGCGAAGCGAGCCTGCTAGGGCTCAAGGTCCTGCTGGTGGAACGCGACGATCTCGCCGCGCATACTTCCTCGGCATCGACCAAGCTGATCCACGGCGGGCTTCGCTATCTCGAATATTACGAGTTCAAGCTCGTCGCCGAGGCTTTGCGCGAACGCGAACGGCTGGTGAAGGCGGCACCACACATCATCCACCCGCTACGTTTCGTGCTTCCGCACGAAAATGCGGTGCGGCCGTGGTGGATGGTCCGACTGGGCCTGTATCTGTACGATTTCCTTGGCGGCAAGATGACGCTGGCGCGCTCGCGCGGGCTCCGCAAGAGCGATACGGCGTTCGTGGCCCCGCTCAAGGCCGCGTCCAAAGGCTTCGTCTATTCGGACGCGTTCGTCGACGATTCGCGGCTTACCGTGCTCAACGCGATCGATGCCGCCGCCAATGGCGCGGACATCCGTGTCGGAGTCGCGCTTGACTCGGCACGGCGGGACGGAGCCGTATGGCAGGCGCATCTTTCCGACGGCAGCAGCGTCAGCGCGCGCGGAATGGTCAATGCGGCGGGGCCGTGGGTCTCGCAACTGCTTGGCCGCCTCGGCGTCAACGCCGCCTCGGGCGTGCGGCTGGTCAAGGGAAGCCACATCGTCGTCCCGCGGCTGTATGACGGCGACCACGCCTATATCCTGCAACAGCCCGATCGGCGGATCGTGTTTGCGATCCCCTATCAGGACCGCTTCACCGAAATCGGCACCACCGACGTCCCGGTCGACGCGCCAGAAGACGCCGTGATCGACCAGGACGAGATCGCCTATCTGTGCGAGGCGGCGAACCGCCACTTCACGCGGCAGATCACCCCCGCGGACGTCACCTCGACCTGGTCGGGGGTCCGCCCGCTGTACGACGACGGCGCAAGCGAAGCGAAGGCGGTGACGCGTGATTACGTGCTGGAGCTCGACACGAACGGCCCCACGCTCCTGTCGATCTTCGGCGGTAAGATCACGACCGCACGGCATCTGGCGGAGGAAGCGCTCGAGAAGCTAGCTACGCCGATGGGCTTCAGCGCGTATCCTGTCACGCGCGCGCGCGCGTTTCCCGGCGGTGCAATCCCCGCCTTCCCGCAATATGTCGCAAAAGTCTGCGCGACCTGGCCTTTCCTCGGCGCGGCCCGCGCGGAGCGGATGGCGCATGCCTATGGATCGATGCTTCCGGATATGTTGCAGGACGTTAAAACCGCCGAGGATCTGGGCCAAGACCTTGGCGGGGGTGTGAGCGAAGTCGAAGCGCGGTGGTTGCGCACCCGCGAATGGGCCCGGAGCGCGGAAGACGTGCTGTCGCGGCGCTCCAAGATCGGCCTGCACCTGAGCGAGACCGAACGAAGCGCGTTCGAGGCTGCGTGGGACGCGCTTGCCTGACCCCGTAGCTGGCGGTCCGGCGAGCATCCTCCTAGGAGGACGCCAATGACGTCCCCTGCCCCCAGCAAGCACATTCCTCGCGACATCCTGCGCACACCCGACCGTATTCTTGCCGCGATCGGGATGCGGCTCGTGTCGGTCATGCTGTTCGCCATCATGAACGTCGTCATCAAGCTGGCCGAACAACACGGTGCGGCGCTGGGCGAAATTCTCTTCTTCCGCCAATTGGGGGCATCAATTCTGGTCGGCAGCATCGTTGTCGCCGGCCCCGGCTGGCGTTCGGTCGCGACGCAGAAAATCGGGGCACATATCTCGCGCGCCGTTCTGGGATTGGTCGCGATGGCGTTCACCTTCACGACGATCGTTACGCTGCCGCTCGCCGAGGCGACAACGCTCGGCTTCACGATGCCGATCTTCGCGACGATCCTAGGTGCGCTCATCCTCCACGAGCCGACCGGCTGGCACCGGTGGATTGCGGTCATTGCAGGGTTCATCGGCGTGCTGATCGTCGCGCAACCTGGGAGCGGGCATTTCCCGCTATGGGGGGCGGTTACGGGCCTACTCGGCGCGCTGGGGACCGCAGGCGTGTCGATCCTGCTGCGCCAGATCACCCGAACCGAAAGCGCGATGACGGTCGTCTTCTGGTTCTCGACCCTGTCGTTGCTGCCGCTCGGCCTGATCTACACGTTCGTCGCGCGCAGTCATTCCGCCGACGTCTGGCTGTTGCTGGCGGGCGTGGGTTTGATCGGCGGCATCGCGCAGCTGGCGATGACGAGCGCGCTCGGCTGGGGGCCCGTGTCGGTTGTGGTGCCGATGGACTATTCGTCGCTGCTTTGGGCGACGCTGTTCGGCTGGCTGATCTTCGGAACGCTCCCCGCCGCGGCCCTGTGGATCGGCGCACCCGTCATCGTCGCGAGCGGCCTTTACATTCTGTGGCGCGAACGCGTTCGCCACGTCAAACGCGCACTCGAGGAAGTGCAGTAACGCGCTACCCCGCGCGGAACACCAGCATCAGGTTGTTCGCGGGCATCTCGATCAACCCGCCGCGCGTGAAACCGTGCCCCGCCGCGATACGCTCGATTGATTCGACCTGCCGCAAGCCCCAGCGCGCATCCCGTGCCCGCAGCGATTCGTCGAAGGCGGTGTTGCTCGGTGCAGGCGGCACGTCGGTCTGCAGGAACGGGCCGTACAGGATCAGCGGTGCGTCCGGCGCCAACAGTCTGGCCGCGCCCGTCAGGAGGCCCAGCGTCGCGTTCCACGGGCTGATATGGACCATGTTGATGCACAATAACGCATCCGCCCTCGAGATCGGCCAATCGCTTGCGCTCGCGTCGAGCGCGAGCGGCGGCGCGACGTTGACGATTCCGTCGCACCATGCCGCGATCGACACCAGCGCGTCCGGATCAGGATCGCTCGGTTGCCAGTCGAGTGCTGGAAACTCCTCCGCGAAATAGGCGACATGCTCGCCCGATCCGCTCGCGACTTCCAGCACCATTCCGCTGCGCGGCAGTTGCTCGCGGAGCACGTCCGCGATCGCCATGCGGTTGCGCAGCGTGGCGGGCGCGTGGCGTCGTGCCTCGCTGCCCGCCTCCCCGGGGATCCAGGGCCCCGACCCGGTCATGCCGGACGCCGCACGATCATTCCGCTGCTTCCGCCAGCGGTCGGTCCTTCCATACCAGCACCGGCTTGCGTGCGGCGAGCGTCTCGTCGAGGCGGCTGCGCGGCGCGAAGTGCGGCGCACTCTTGAGGCTGACGTCGCCCGCCTTGGCGCGCTCCGCGACCGAGCGCAAAGCGGCGACGAACTGGTCGATCGCGGCCTTCGATTCGGTCTCGGTCGGCTCGATCAGCATCGCGCCGTGGACGACCAGCGGAAAGTACATCGTCATCGGATGGAACCCCTCGTCGATCAGCCCCTTGGCGATATCGATCGTCGAGAAACCAGTCGCCAGGCCGTTATCCGAGAACAACGCCTCATGCATGCACGGCCCCGACGCGCCGAACGGCGCATCGAGCGTCGTGTCGAGGCTGCGCAGGATGTAGTTCGCGTTGAGCACTGCATCCTCTGCGACCTGCCGCAGGCCATCCGCGCCGTGGCTGAGGATGTAGGTGAGCGCGCGCGTGAACATGCCCATCTGGCCATGAAACGCGACCATCCGGCCGAATGCGTGCGGGTGATCGTCGCCCGCGGTCTCTTCCTCGATCAGCGCGAAATGGCCATCGGCCTGCTTGGCGACGAACGGCAGCGGGCCGAACGGCGACAGCGCTTCGGACAACACGACCGGGCCCGAACCGGGTCCGCCGCCGCCATGCGGGGTCGAGAACGTCTTGTGCAGGTTGATGTGCATCGCATCGATGCCGAGATCCCCCGGCCGCACGCGCCCGACGATCGCGTTGAAGTTCGCGCCGTCGCAATAGACATAGCCGCCCGCCGCATGGACCGCGTCCGAGATCGTCCGCATGTCGCGCTCGAACAGGCCGCAGGTGTTGGGGTTGGTGATCATCACCCCCGCCACGTCCGGCCCGAGCCGCGCGATCAGCGCCGCCGTATCGACGCGGCCTTGAGCGGTCGCGGGGATATCCTCGACCTGATAGCCCGCGAACGCCGCGGTCGCCGGGTTGGTGCCGTGCGCGCTTTCGGGGACGAGGATGATCTTGCGATGCCCCTCGCCCTTGGCTTCCAACGCAGCGCGAATCGCGAGCACACCGCACAGCTCGCCGTGTGCACCCGCCTTGGGGCTCATCGCGACGCCGTGCATGCCGGTGAGCGTGATCAGCCAGGTGGCGAGTTCATGAATGACGCCGAGCGCGCCCTGCACGCTGTCGACCGGCTGGAGCGGGTGGATATCCGCGAACCCGGGGAGCCGCGCCATCTTCTCGTTGAGGCGCGGATTGTGCTTCATCGTGCACGAACCGAGCGGGAAGAAGCCGAGATCGATCCCGTAATTCTGACGCGACAGGCGGGTGTAGTGGCGCACGGTCTCGGGCTCGGACAGGCCGGGGAGACCGATTGGGGTGGTGCGCGCGAGGTCCCCAAGTCTCCCGAGACTCCCCTCCCCTTCAGGGGAGGGGCTGGGGGTGGGGGGAGTCTCACCGAGAGCAGCGCCCGGTACGGCCCCACCCCAACCCCTCCCCTGAAGGGGAGGGGCTTCAGCGAAATCAACGCCGGTTGTCTCTGCATCACCAATCTCGAAGATCAGCGCTTCTTCCAGCATCAGTCCCTTGTTGCCAGTAACCGTCGGGGACGCTTTGTCCCCGGCGACGGGCGCTTCGGGGCGCCATCCGCTTGCGTTGATGCTCATGCCAGGATCTCCTCAAGCGCTGCCGCCAGCGTTTCCACATCTTCTGCCGACGTCGTTTCGGTCACCGCGACGACCAGCCCGTTGGCGAGACCATCCTCACCCGGATACAGCCGCCCGAGCGACACGCCCGCCAGGATGCCGCGATCCGCCAGCGTCCGCACGACCGGGCGCGCCTCGACCGGTAGCTTGAGCGTGAATTCGTTGAAGAACGCAGGCGTGACCAGTTCGACACCGGCAACCTTGCTCAACCGCTCCGCCGCCGCGACCGCGCCCAGATGGTTGATCTGCGCCAGCGTGCGCAGCCCCTTCTCGCCCAGCAACGTCATGTGGATCGAGAAAGCCAGCGCACACAGCCCGGAGTTGGTGCAAATGTTCGACGTCGCCTTCTCGCGACGGATATGCTGCTCGCGCGTCGACAGCGTCAGCACGTATCCGCGCCGGCCATCCGCGTCATAGGTCTCGCCGCAAAGACGACCCGGCATCTGGCGAACATATTTGTCCTTGCACCCGAACAGCCCGACGTAAGGCCCACCGAACTGCAACCCGACGCCGAGCGACTGCCCCTCGCCGACGACGATATCCGCGTCCATCTCGCCCGGCGCCTTGATCGCGCCCAGCGCGACCGGCTCGGTCACGACCGCGATCAGCAGCGCCTTGTTGGCATGGCACGCATCCGCAAGCGGCGTGAGATCAGCGATCCGCCCGAGGATGTCGGGATATTGCACGACGACGCACGACGTATCCTTGTCGATCGCGGCGATCAGCGTCTTGAGATCGGTCTCCGCGCTCAACGTGGGCGTGGCGGTTTCGAGCAGGTCACCCGTGAACTTGGCCATCGTCTTGGCGACCGAGACATAATGCGGGTGGAGCCCCGACGACAGGATCGCCTTGCCGCGCTTGGTGATGCGCCGCGCCATGCCGATCGCTTCCCAGCACGCGGTCGAGCCGTCGTACATCGACGCGTTCGCGACATCGGTGCCGAGCAGCCGCGCGACTTGCGTCTGGAACTCGAACAGCATCTGCAGCGTGCCCTGCGCGATCTCGGGCTGATACGGCGTATAAGCGGTGAGGAACTCGCCACGCTGGATCAGGTGATCGACCGAGGCGGGGACGTGATGCTTGTACGCGCCGCAGCCGAGGAAGAACGGCGCTTCCCCCGCGGTCAGGTTCTTGCGCGCAAGGGCGGTCATATGGCGTTCGACCGCCATTTCGCTGGCGTGCATCGGAAGGCCGTGGATCGGCCCGTCGAGCCGCGCGGCTTCGGGCACGTCGACGAACAGGTCGTCGATCGTTGCCACGCCGATCACGCCGAGCATCGCGTCGCGGTCAGGCTGAGTCAGGGGTAGATAGCGCATTTCCGAAATCTCCCCCCTCCCCTTCAGGGGAGGGGCCGGGGGTGGGGCCGTACCACGAGTGGAGCGCCCGCGGAGAGGCCCCACCCCAACCCCTCCCCTGAAGGGGAGGGGCCAGTTCAGATCACAGCTTCTCGACGAACGCCTTATACGCGATCTCGTCCATCAGCGCGTTGAGCTCGTCTGCATCGCTCAGCGTCAGCTTGAAGAACCAGCCTTCCGCCTCGGGATCCTCGTTGACCAGCCCGGGCGTGTCGGCGAGCGCCGCATTGCCCTCGATCACCGTGCCCGACACCGGCGAATAGACGTCGGACGCGGCCTTGACCGATTCAACCACGGCAGCTTCGTCGCCCTTGGCAAGGTCCTTGCCCTCTTCGGGCACGTCGACGAACACGATGTCGCCGAGCTGGCTCTGCGCATATTCGGTGATGCCGACGATGCCGACGTCACCATCGACATCGACCCATTCATGATCTTCGGTAAAATAACGGCTCATCACTTGCCTCCTGCGCGAACGTAGCGGTGGGGAACGAACGGCATCGCGGTGACGGTCGCCTGATGGACCTTGCCGCGCTGCGCGAGTTGAATCGTGGTGCCGGCAACCGCCAGCGCGGTCGGGACATAGGCCATCGCGATCGGCGCACCGACGCTCGGCGCGAACCCGCCCGAGGTGACGCGGCCGACTTCCGAGCCCTGATCGTCGAGCACCGCCGCGCCTTCGCGCACCGGCTGGCGCCCTTCGACCAGCAGGCCGACACGCTTGATGATCGCACCCGACTCGCGCTCGGCGAGAATGCGCGGCGCGCCCATGAAGTCGCCCGCCTCGCGGCGGCGCTTAGACAGCGCGAACCCAAGGTCGGCCTGGACCGGCGTCGTCTCGGGGTCGAGATCATGACCATAGAGCGGCAAGCCCGCCTCGAGCCGGAGCGAATCACGTGCACCGAGGCCGATCGGCTTGACCTCGGGCTCGGCGGTCAGTGCATCGGCGAGCGCCTCGACATTCTCCGCAGGCACCGAAATCTCGAACCCGTCCTCGCCGGTATAGCCCGAGCGGCTGATCCACAGCGGCACGCCGTTCCAATCGAACGCGCCCGCGGTCATGAACACCAGCGCATCGACGCCCGGCACCAGCCGCGCGAGCGCATCGACTGCCTTGGGGCCCTGCAACGCGAGCAGCGCCTGGTCTTCCATATGGTTGAGCGCGATCCCGTCGGGCAGATATTCGAGCAGATGCGCGATATCGTCGATCTTGGTCGCGCCGTTGACGACCATATAATAGCCCTGGATGTCGAACGGATTGGCGTCCGGCAGATGCGTGACCATCAGGTCATCGAGGATACCGCCATCCTCCGACAGCAGCAGCGAATAGCGCTGCTTGCCCTGCCCCAGCCCGGCGACATCGGCGGGCAGCACCGCTTCCAGCGCCGCGACGACGTCTGCGCCCTCTTCCGAGCGGAACAGCAGCTGGCCCATGTGGCTGACGTCGAACAGCCCGGCCGATTCGCGCACCCACAGATGCTCCGCCATGATGCCTTCATATTGAACGGGCATTTCGTAGCCCGCGAACGGCACCATCCGGCCACCCCGCGCGCGATGCCACGCATCGAGCGGGAGTTGCTCGATCGCAATCTCGTCGGCTTCGGTCTCGTATGGGTCGAGGTCGCTCATGTTGGTCTTCCGCAAGAGGTCAACGGCGCGCCATGGCGCCGGAACGCCGTGATGTGCCGCCCCCTCTGTCACGGAACCTGAGAGCTTTCACGGAACCACATGGTCCGCTTACCCCTTCGGTGGCGCTCGCCCACAGGGCAGCGCGCTTTCCAGAGTGTCGATTCGATCCGCGCGGTCCGGTTGCCTGAGAGATTCCGGGGCGGTTGCTCCTTCGGCGGTCCGAGTTACCCCGGACGCTCTCCCGCGCGTACCCTTGACGGTTGCCCGTCAACGACGCGGCCGGTTTGCCGCGCCGCAACAGGCAAGTCAACGAGAAGGGTCAGCGGGTAGCGTTATATTTGAGCTGTTCGTCGGTCAGCTGGAAGCCGACCAGCGCCTCGAAGCTCGCGCGCAGCACCGCCTGGCGGATTTCCGGACGGCTCAGCGGGTCGGTCGCGGCGTCTTCGTCGCCGGCCTTACGCTTCTCAGTCAGCTTCTTGCGGACGTCGTCGGGAAGCGTCGCCGCTGCGCGCGAGACGCTCGCCTCGCCGGTGCCCTGCGCCGATGCGCGTGCCTGCCCGGCATCGAAGTGCAGCGTCACACGACCCACGCGCTTGGCGACGACCGCGGTACCGCCCTGCACGACCGTGACGAAATACGGCAGCGTCACGTCGCGTGCGGTCTCGGTATGAACGCGGCGCGCTTCGACCGAGAACGTCAGCTTCGTGAGCACGTCGGCGGTCGAATCATCGCAGGTCGAACGGACGTTGGTCAAAACCGCCGTCAAATCGATCGCATTCGCTTCGCGGCTGGCGGGCGGATCGAACATCGTGACGTCGCCGGTCGCGGCGGGCACGCCGACCGATGGGCACGCATTGCGGACCGCGGTGATGCCGCCCGACGCGTCGAGTTCGCCGGTCTTGGCGCACCCACCAAGCAGGATCGCACCGCACGCGCTGACCGCTAGAGCGGCAATGGCTGATTTCCGGTTGGTCACGGGGGCACGCACCTTATCATGCAAAAGGATGCCGCCCCGTAAAGCGACGGAACGGACACCTCGCTTCATAGGAACCGCCTTTCGCGCACGCAAGCAATCGCGTAGGCTCCCTGGGGTATGGGTACCCTCATCGCAAAGCCGCCGCTCGACCTCGTCATCGCCGCCCCGCGCGGGTTTTGCGCCGGGGTGGACCGGGCAATCCGCATCGTCGAACTGGCGCTCCAGAAATACGGCGCGCCCGTCTATGTCCGTCACGAGATCGTCCACAACCGCTTCGTGGTCGACATGCTGCGCGACAAGGGCGCGGTGTTCGTCGAGGAACTGGATGCGGTGCCCGACGGCGTGCCCGTCGTTTTCTCCGCCCACGGCGTGCCCAAGGCGGTGCCCGACAAGGCGACCGAACGCGGGCTCGAGTTCTTCGACGCGACCTGCCCTTTGGTGTCCAAGGTCCACCGCCAGGCCGAGCGGATGGTCGCACAGGGACGCCACATTGTTTTCATCGGCCATCATGGCCACCCCGAGGTGATCGGCACGTTCGGCCAGGTGCCCGAGGGCGCGATGACGCTGGTCGAAACGGTCGCGGATGCCGAAGCGTATCGCCCGAGCGACCCCGCCAATCTCGCCTTCCTGACCCAGACTACGCTGTCGATGGACGACACCGCCGACGTCATCGCGGTGCTGACACGCCGTTTCCCCGCGATCCAGGGGCCGCCGGGCGAGGACATTTGCTATGCGACCTCCAACCGTCAGGCCGCGGCGAAGGCGATCGCGCAGACCTGCGATGCGATGCTGGTGATCGGCGCGCCCAATTCGTCCAACTCGGTCCGGCTCGTCGAAGTCGCCGAGCGCGAAGGCACCCCCGCCCGCCTGATCCAGCGCGCCGCCGAGCTGGACTGGGCGTTCCTCGAGGGCGTCCGCACGCTCGGGCTGACCGCCGGGGCGTCCGCGCCCGAGCTGCTGGTACGCGAACTGGTCGATCGGCTGGCGGAACGCTACGACGTGACCGAACGCGAGGTCGAGACCAAGCGCGAGACGGTCTCGTTCAAGCTGCCCCGCGGCCTCGAAGTCGCGGCCTGAACCATGGCGGTCTACACGCAGGTTTCCGCCGAGGCGCTCGGCACCTTCCTTCGCGACTTCGATTGCGGCGAGCTCGTCTCCGCCAAGGGGATCGCCGAGGGAGTGGAGAACACCAACTATCTGGTCGACACGACGACCGGGCGGTTCATCCTCACGCTTTACGAGAAACGCGTCGACAGCGGGGATCTGCCGTTCTTTCTCGCGCTGCTCGATCATCTCGCGGCGCGCGGTAATCCGGTCCCGCCCGCGATCAAGAACCGCGCCGGGGTCGCGATTCACACGCTCGAACGGCGACCGGCATGCCTGATCCAGTTCCTGCCCGGCGTCTCGATCTCGCACCCGACCGCGGGACAGGCACGCGCGGCGGGCGCGGCGATGGCGGCGATGCACGCCGGCCTCGCCGATTTCCCGCTGACCCGCCCCAACACGATGGGCGTCGACAGCTGGCAGCCGCTGTTCGATCGCTGCGGGCGCAGCCTCGATGAGATCGCGCCGGGCCTGTACGACGACCTTGGCTTCGCGCTCGACTCGGTCGTTCGCCGCTGGCCCGATAAGTCGCTCGACCGCTGTGCGATCCATGCCGATCTGTTCCCGGACAATGTGCTGATGCGCGGCGAATCGGTGTCGGGGGTGATCGACTTCTATTTTGCCTGCACCGACATCCGCGTGTTCGACCTCGCGATCATGGACACCGCCTGGTCGTTCGATCCGACGGGCGCGCATTTCGATGCGGGCATCAGCGCGGCGTTGATGGCGGGTTATGCCGATCGCTTCCCACTGACCTCGGACGAAACCTTGCACTTCCCGACGCTTGCGGCGGGCGCATGCATCCGTTTCGCGCTGTCCCGGGCGTGGGACTGGCTCAACACGCCGGCGGACGCGCTGGTGACGCGCAAGGATCCGCTCGCTTATGTCCGGCGGCTTTCACACTATGCGCCGGAGCTAGCTAAGCGCTCATCGGCTGGCTAAGCGCAGCCGATGACCGATACCCCTCCCCCGATCACCCCGCCCGAACTGACCAAGGTCGAAATCGCCACCGACGGTGCCTGCAAGGGCAACCCCGGCCCCGGCGGCTGGGGCGCGCTGATTCGCAGCGGCGGGACCGAGAAGGAATTGTCGGGCGGCGAGAAGATGACGACCAACAACCGCATGGAGCTGATGGCCGCGATCGAGGGCCTGCGCGCGCTGAAACGCCCGTGCCGCGTCACGCTGTCGACCGACAGCCGCTATGTGATGGATGGCCTGACCAAGTGGATCAAGGGCTGGCAGAAGAACGGCTGGAAGACCGCCGCCAAGCAGCCGGTCAAGAACGCCGAACTGTGGCAGGCGCTGCTAGACGCCGCCAAGCCGCACCGGGTCGACTGGGTGTGGGTCAAGGGCCACGCCGGGCATCCGGACAATGAACGGTGCGACAAGCTGGCGAGCGATGCGGCGATGCTGGCGGCGCGGCGGTAGCACGATCGGATAGCGCGCCGGGGGCGTACGAATCTCGCCAACCCGTTCGGGCTGAGCGCAGTCGAAGCCCCGCCAGCCCCACGGGCGTCGCGCTCCATAGCGCGGTGCCCTTCGACTGCGCTCAGGGCGAACGGGGATGGGATCAGGTTTGGAGATTTGCGGCATCTACAGCCGTGCCGATCGCCTTGGCTTTCATCGCTGAAAGGATGCCGCATGTCCGACCCGACCCACATCCCCGTCTGGCGCCGCCTTGATGGAGAGCTCACGACATCCGGACAGCCGACGGAGGACGATCTCAAGGCGCTATCGGCGCTCGGGGTCGAACACGTCATCAACCTAGCCTTGCACACGCACGAACGGGCGTTGCCGGACGAAGCTGGCAGCGTAACCGCGCTAGGAATGGCCTACACGCACATCCCGGTCGCGTTCGACGCTCCGACCGAGGGGGATTTCAACCGCTTCTGTGCGGCGATGGAAAGCATGGCCGGGGCGAAAGTGCACGTCCATTGCATCGTGAATGCACGCGTTTCGGCGTTCCTGTACCGATATCGCCGCGACGTCCTTGGCATGGCCGAGCAGCTGGCGCGGCAGGAGATGGAAAGCATCTGGCAGCCGGGGGGCATATGGGCGTCTTTTATCGGTGATGAGAATGCCGTTGGGCTACCGCATCGGCCCGGCAAGGCGGCGGATAGCGAAGCAAGATCGTGAGACTTTAAAGTGCTTCCCCGGCGAAGGCCGGGGCGCAGTAGAGACACCTGAGGGTGCGAGCGACTGCGCTTCGTTACGTCGGCCACTTCGACTGGGGCCCGGCCTTCGCCGGGGAAGCGTCTTTGGGATCAGCTCGCAACGACCCTAGCAAACGGTTTCACTTGCACACGCCGAACCGCCTCGGCGCATAGCGCTCCGCGTCGATCCCGCTCACGCTATCGTCCGGCACCCGTTCCAGCAGCAACGAAGCCGCCAGCGCCGCCGCCGCGGGTGCCGTCTGGATCCCGAAACCGCCCTGACCCGCACACCAGAAAAACCCCGGCGCATCCGGCGCGAAGCCGTAGACCGGCAACCGGTCGGGCGCGAAGCTGCGCAGCCCTGCCCAGCGCCGTTCGACCTTCGTCACGCGCCAGTCGACGACATGCTCGAACCGGTCGATCGCTGTGGCGACGTCGATTTCCTCGGGCTGGACGTCGCCCGGGTCGGCTGCGGTTTCGTCGTGCGGGCTGAGCCAGATCCTGCCACCCGCCTCGGGCTTGAAATAGAAATCGCCACCGATCCCGACGACATGCGGCAATCCCTCCGGCGCACCCGGATCGGTCGCGAGCTGGACCATCGTGCGGCGGTAGGCGGTGATCCCGATCGGCGCGACTCCTGCCAACAGCGCGACCGCATCGGCCCACGCCCCGGCGGCGTTGACGAGCACCGTCGCGTCGAACCTCCCCGCGCCTGTCTCGAGCGACCAGCCGTCGCCGACGCGCGCCACACCCGACAGCGGCGCGGACACGACCAGCCGCACGCCCCCGCGTCGCGCCTGCGCCAGATAGTGCGCGTGGAGTGCGCCCACGTCGATGTAGGTGCTGCTCTGTTCGAGCACGCCGAGCGTCCAGTCGGAGCGCAGACCCGGCACCATCGCCTGCGGATCGACCCGTTCGAGAACGACCCCGCTCCCGTCGAACTCCGCAAGAAAGGCGTCGACCGCGACGTGATCCGCTTCCCGACCGATATGCAGCGACCCCAGCGCTTGCAGGAACCCGCCGCCGTGGAGCGCGGGCCCGGAGGCGGTCGTCAGCGGCTGGACACCGGGACCGCCGTACGTCTCCGACCAGAACGCCGCCGACCGCCCGGTCGCGTGATATCCGGGCTGGTCCTCCGCCTCAAGCAACACGACCGAGGCATGTGGCGCGATCGCGGCAGCGAGACTCGCGCCCGCCATGCCCGCGCCCACGATGGCGACATCATACCGCATGTCCGCTTATCCCTTTGCTGCGTGCGCCGCGAAGAACGCGTCGATCGCGCCGATCGCGCGGCTGCGGACCCCGTCCGCCTCGCGCAGGACCTCATGTGCCGATTCGGGTCCGAAGCGCAGCATTTCGCTTGCCGGCATCCGGCCGGCTATGCGCGCAGCAACCTTGGTCGACACCAGCTTGTCGGCATCGGCGAGGAGGAACAACGTCGGCACGCTGAGCAAGGCGATCCGCGAATCGCGTTGCAGCGCCCGCGTCGAGGCGAAGGCCTGCGCGAGCCAGCGCCAGCTCGGTGGTCCCAGCAGCAGTTCTGGCCGAGTCGACTGCCAGAAGATCTCGTCCTCGTACCGCGCCGGATCGTGCGTCAGCACCGCCTGCCGCGTCTCAGTCGTGGCGGGGCGTTCGTTGCCGCGCCAGGCGGGGCGCGCGGGATCGCCGAGCCGCGCCATCGCGTCCGCAACCCGTCCGCCCAGCCCCTGACCGACCGGACTGTGTAACCCCAGCATCGGCGCGACGAGCACGACCGCATCGGGGGTCGCGGCGCCCTCGACCAGCGCGCGGAGCAGCAAATGCCCGCCCATCGAATGGCCGATCGCGACGTGCGGTCCTGCCCCCTTGGTCACCCATTCGGCCCAAAAAGCTCGAAAATCGTCGATATAGTGTTTGAAGTCCTCGACATGGCCGACGTGCGGGGTCTTCGCCAGTCGCCCAGATCCACCCTGCCCGCGCCAGTCGAACGACGTCACCGACCAGCCTTGCGCATGCCAGTGCGCGAAGGTTTCCAGATACTTCTCGAAAATGTCGCCGCGTCCCCCCTGGAACAGCAGGCGCCCGCGCGGCGTGCCCTTGGCGGGCCAGTCGAACCGGCGGAGCATCCATCCATCCGGCGCGGCCCAGCGCGTGATCCGCGCCGCTGCGGGAATCGCGCGCCGGTACAATTGGGGGGAGACCATGCGGCATGGTTACGTTTTCGAAAGGCACGTCGTCTAGGGCTTTCGGCCATGAGCGCGCCTTCTCTTTCCGCCACGGTGCTCTTCGCGCTGGTGTGCCTGCTGCTCTCGGCCGCGGTCGAGGACGCACGAGCCCGGGAAATCGCCAACTGGAAAAACGCGACGATCGCGCTGCTCGCGCCCTTGTGGTGGTGGGGCAACGGGCTTTCGCTCTGGCCTGACATGGCGATTCAGCTGGGCCTCGCGGCGGTGGTGTTCGCGGGCTTCGTCGCGGCGTTTCACTTCGGCTGGATGGGCGGCGGCGACGTCAAGATGATCGGCGCGCTCGCGCTGTGGCTGCCGCTGCAATCGCTGCTGTGGATGCTCGTCGTGATGTCGCTGCTGGGTGGCGTGCTCACGGTGGCGTTGCTGATCGATCGTGCGGTGCGGCCGCGCACCACCCCGATCGAGGTCCCCTACGGTGTCGCGATCGCCATCGCCGCGCTTTTGGTCCTGCGTGCACCGCTTTTTAACCACCTTGGTGGATATGCTTAACGCAGGCCCAACCGGCCGTGTTCGAGAGGTCGGAAATGGATAGTCGTAAGGTCATATTGCTGGTGGGCGCGCTGATCGTCGCCGCGATCACCGCATTCATGGCGCGGTCGCTTATCGTTGGCAGCCCGGCGCCGCAATCTGCCGCGATGACCGTCGTCGCCGCGGCACCCGATGGCCCGGACGTGCTCGTCGCGACAAAGGCGCTGCCGGTCGGCACGATCCTCGACGCGAGTTCGCTGCGCTATCAGCCGTGGCCCAAGGAACTCGTCCAGAACGTCTATTACATCAAGAAGGCCGGGTTCGACCCCAAGTCGCTGCAAGGCACCGTCGTCCGCAACGCGATCACCGCGGGGCAGCCGCTGACGCAGGGCGCATTGGTCAAGCCGGGCGACCGGGGGTTCCTCGCGGCGGCGCTCGGGCCCGGGATGCGCGCGGTCACCGTGCCGGTCGAGGCGACCACCAGCGTCGGGGGCTTCGTCTTTCCGGGTGACCGGATCGACCTGATCCTGACGCAGAGCGTCGCGGGCGGGGGCGATGGTCCACCGCTCAAGGCAGCCGAAACGATCATGCGCAACATTCGGGTCCTGGCGACCGACCAGCGCACCGACAACGCCGTCGGCGACGACGGCAAGACGATCGTGAAGACCTTCTCCAACGTGACGATCGAGGCGACGCCGCGGATGGCCGAGCAGATCGCGGTCGCGCAAACGGTGGGGACGCTGTCGCTCTCGTTGCGCTCGATCGCGGACAACAGCACGGAACTGGAGCAGGCGATCGCGAGCGGCGACGTGTCGATGCCGGACGATCCCAAGGCCGAACGCGCGATGCTGACGCGGATCGCAAGCGCGCCCTCTGCCGGTGGCGGCTCAATGGCGACGGGTGCGGACGTATCGCGCTACCAGCGCCGCACCGTGCCCGGCAAGGCAGTCGATCAATCCGGGGGGAACGGCGGCGTTCCCATGGCCCCGACGAGCTCGACCGGCGCCGCTTTCCCGGGCGGCTCGATGGCCACAAGACCAATGATCCGCGTCGCACGCGGCAATACGGTGACGGACGTCGCCGTCGAGGGGAAGAAGTAAAATGCGTAGCGTTTCGATCTCGCTCCGCTGGTCGCTGGCCTGCGCGCTGGTCGCCGGCAGTGTGGCCAACCTGCCCACCGCCGCATCCGCGCAGACCGCCGCGCCGGTACAAGCCGGCACGGGCACGCCGGTGTTCCAGGTCAATACCGGTCGTGGCCGCCTGGTCACGCTGATGCGCCCGATGAGCGACGTGTTCGTCGCCGACGACAAGATCGCGGACGTCCAGGTCCGCTCGCCGACCCAGCTTTACATCTTCGGCAAGGGGGCGGGCGAGACGACGATCTCGGCGACCAGCCGGACCGGCGCGGTCGTCTATTCGGCGACGATCCGGGTTGGCAGCAATTTTGACTCGATCCAGCAGATGCTGGGGCTCGCCATGCCCGAGGCAAAGATCGTCGCGACGCCGATGAACGGGCTGGTCCTGCTCACCGGCACGGTCGCCTCGCCCGAGGATGGCGCGGAAGCGACCCGTCTCGTCCAGGCGTTCGTGGGGGAAACCACCAAGGTGTTGTCGCGCCTTGCCACGGCGACACCGTTGCAGGTCAACTTGCAGGTCCGCATCGCGGAAGTCAGCCGCAGTTTCGTCAAGAATCTGGGCGTCAATCTGACCAACCGCGGCAGTGGGAACGTCCTGTTCGGGATCAGCCAGGGTCGTCAGGGTACGATCACGACCGTTCCCGGCGTGCCGAACCAGCCCAATGCCCCGGTCGATGCAAACGGTGCGCGACCCGGCGCCACGCTCTTCGGCTTCCCGGGTGCAACGGCTTCCGGCACGACCATCGGGCTTGCTGGGCGAATGCTTGGCATGGATCTTCTGAGTTCGCTCGATCTGGGCGAAACCGACGGACAGGTATCAACGCTGGCCAATCCAAATCTTACCGCGATCTCCGGCGAAACGGGCTCGTTTCTCGCAGGCGGTGAAATCCCGATCCCGCTCAGCCAGGGTCTTGGCGCCGTGTCGGTCGAGTATAAGCAATATGGCGTGAGCCTGTCCTATACGCCGACCGTGCTCGCGGACGGCCGCATCTCGCTGCGTGTTCGTCCCGAAGTGTCGCAGCTGACCTCGGACGGCGCGGTGCAGATTTCGGGGACCACGATCCCGGCCCTCACCACCCGCCGCGCCGAGACGACGGTCGAGCTGGGTTCCGGGCAGAGCATGATGATCGCCGGGCTGCTCCAGAACAGCCACAACAATTCGATCACAAAGGCCCCCGGTGTCGGCGACGTGCCGATCCTCGGCGCGCTGTTCCGCTCGAACGCGTTCCAGCGCAACGAGACCGAACTCGTGATCGTCATCACGCCGTATCTGGTCAAGCCGGTCAACGCGAACGACATCGTCCTGCCGACCGACGGCATCAAGGCTCCGACCGATCTCGACCGCGTGCTGTTCGGCCAGCTCGGCGGAGGGAAGACCGGCGCGGAACGGCCGAAGCCAAGTTTCGCCCCGGCCGCGCCGGCCCTTCCGATGAACCAGGGACCGCGCACGGTTGATCCGGCCGCCCCGACCGCCGCCCCGCGTTCGTCCGCCAAGCGCGACAGCAATGCCGCGCCCGGTTTCAACCTGAAGTGAGGTCTTCGAGGGACATGATGATGGATATGCGCGCACGGTCGATCGCGATCGGCCTGCTCCCCGCGCTTCTGATCGCAGGCGGCTGCGCCGGGACCCAGAACCGCGGCCTCGAATCGGTGCATCAGCCGGTTGTCAGCCGGACCAGTTATGCCTTCGACGTGGCGACCACGCCGGACGGCCTTGCGCCCGGCGAGCAACAGCGACTCGCGGGATGGATGGCGTCGCTGCGGGTCGGCTATGGCGATGCGGTCTCGGTCGAGACGTCCGACGGCTATGGCAGCGCGGTTCGCGACACGGTCGCGGCCGAAACCGAACGGTACGGCCTGATCCTGTCGAACGACACGCCGCTGACCGATTCGCCCGTCCTTCCCGGTACCGCCCGGATCGTCGTCACGCGGATGTCCGCCAAGGTGCCCGGCTGTCCGGATTTCAGCCGGGTCCGCTCGCCTGAATTCGAGAGCAACACATCGTCCAATCAGGGTTGCGCGATCAATTCCAACATCGCCGCGATGGTCGCCAATCCGGGCGATCTCGTCCGGGGCCAGACCGGACGCGCGATCACCGATCAGGCCACGTCGAACCGCGCGATCGACACATACCGCAAGGCCGTACCGACCGGCGCCGGCGGCACCACGATCAAGTCGGAAACCACCGGAAGCGGCAGCAAGCAATGAACGCACCCTTCAATTCAGGCCGCCTCGGGCTTCGCGATCCGTTTGCGGCCTATGTCTGCGACGAAACCACCGCCGAGACGCTGCGCCCGGTCGCGGTCGAAATGGGCTGGGCGCCGGAGAAGGTGAACAAGGGCGGTTTGCGCAATGCGGTGCAATCGCTCTCCGTATCCGCCTCCCCGCAAATCCTGTTCGTCGACCTGTCCGAAAGCGGCGATCCGATCAACGACATCAATGCGCTCGCCGAAGTGTGCGAGCCAGGTACGGTCGTCATCGCGGCAGGGCAGGTCAACGACGTGCGGCTGTACCGTGAACTGGTCGTCAGCGGGATCCAGGATTACCTGCTCAAGCCGCTGAGCGCGGACATGCTGCGCGATGCATTCAGTCATGCGCAGGCGATGCTCAACGCCCCCAAGGCGGTCGAGGCGTCGACCGAGCGCCCGCATATCTCGACCTGCTTCATCGGCGCGCGGGGCGGGGTCGGCGCGTCGACGCTTGCGACCTCGGTTGCCTGGATGATGAGCGAGAAAGGCGCCCGCACCACCGCGCTGCTCGACCTCGACGTGCATTTCGGCACCGGCGCGCTGACGCTCGACCTCGAGCCTGGCCGTGGCCTGACCGATGCGATCGACAATCCGAGCCGGATCGACGGACTGTTCATCGAACGCGCGATGGTCAAGGCGAGCGAGCGGCTGTCGGTGCTGTCCGCGGAAGCGCCTATCAGCGTCCCCGTGATGACCGACGGCAGCGCTTTCTACCAGTTGCAGGAAGAAATGCGCGCCGCGTTCGAATGCACGATCGTTGACCTGCCGCGCGGCATGCTGGTGCAGCATCCGCATCTGATGACCGATATCCAGGTCGCGGTGATCGTCACCGAACTGACGCTGGCGGCGGCGCGCGACACGATCCGGCTGTTGTCGTGGCTGCGATCGAACGCACCCCAGACGCAGGTCGTGGTGGTCGCGAACAAGGTGCAGATCGCCGCCCAGCTCGAAATCAGCCGCAAGGACTTCGAGGGATCGATCGAGCGCAAGGTCGATTTCGCGATCCCGTTCGACCAGAAGCTCGCGGCACAGGCCGCCAAGCTCGGCAAACCGCTCGCCGAGGCGGGCAAGAATTCCAAGACGATCCAGCCGATGGTCGATCTCGCCGCCAATCTGATGGCGGTGGGGGACTCAGCAGCGCCGATCGACAGCGCGGGCAAGCCGGGCAAGAAGGCGACGGGGGCCAAGGGGACGTCGCTGATCGGCAAGTTCAACCTGAAGGGGATGATCAGCCAGTCGGGCAAGAAGAAATGAGCGCCACCCCCTGCCCCGGTAACGCGCCTGTAACGGTGCGAGGCGTCTGATAGCGTCATGAACCTGATGCCGATCCTGTCGCTGGGCGTGGGCGCGCTCATTGTGCTGATGCTGATGGCGTTCGCCTTTGCCGGGCCCAATGCGGACAAGGCGGGCGCGCGTCGCCTGGGTGCCTTGCGCGAGCGGCACAGCGAGGCGGCCCATGTGCTGGCGGATGCGCAGCTGCGCCGGATCGCCGCCGCGCGCAGCAACCGCATGGACGTGGCGGCGGCGCGATTCCTGCCCAACGTCGCGCTGCTCAAGAAGCGGCTTGCGATGACGGGCAAGACCTGGACGGTCGGCCAATATGGGATGGCGACGCTTGGCGCGATCACCGGGGTCACGCTATTGCTGGCGATCCTCGGGTTGCCGCTCCTGCTGGCACTGCTGCTCGGCGTCGTGATCGGGGCAGGCGTGCCGCACAAGGTGATCGGCATCACGATCAAGCGCCGGATCGCGAAGTTCACCGCCAAGTTTCCCGACGCGATCGAGTTGCTCGTGCGTGGCCTTCGCTCGGGGTTGCCGATCACCGAGACGATCTCGGTCGTTGCGAACGAAGTCGATGGCCCGGTCGGGGTCGAGTTCAAGTCGATTACCGACAAGATGAAGATCGGGCGGACGTTGGACGCGGCGTTGCAGGACACCGCCGACCGGCTGGGCACGCCCGAGTTCCAGTTCTTCGTCATCACCATCGCGATCCAGCGCGAGACCGGCGGCAATCTCGCGGAGACGCTCGCCAACCTCGCGACGGTGCTACGGATGCGCGGACAGATGAAGCTCAAGATCAGGGCGATGTCGTCTGAATCGAAGGCGTCCGCCTATATCGTCGGCTCGCTACCGTTCATCGTTTTCACCCTCATCTGGATCATTAACCCGCCGTACATGGCCAACTTCTTCATCGATCAGCGGCTGATGGTGACGGGCGGGATCGGGATGCTGTGGATGGGAATGGGCGCGTTCATCATGAGCCGCATGGTCAGTTTCGAGATTTAAGTGATGAACCCTCCATCCTCCACCGGCCCTATGATCCTTGGCATCGACGTCTATACCGTGGCTACGCTCCTCGCCGGGGTGGCGGCGTTCATGGTGCTGCTCGCAATCTACGCGGTCACCACCGTCAACGACCCGATGACCAAGCGTGTCAAGGCGCTCAACGACCGGCGCGAACAGCTGAAGGCGGGCATCACCGCCTCGACCAAGCGCCGCGCCAAGCTCGTCACCAAGAACGAGACGACCGACCGGATCAAGAGCCTGCTGTCCAGCCTGAAGGTGTTGCAGGACAGCCAGGTCAAGGCAGCCCAAGTCAAGCTGATGCAGGCGGGAATCCGGTCGAAGGAATATGCGGTCGCGGTGATCTTCGGGCGGCTGGTGCTGCCGCTGACATGGGGAGTGCTGGTCCTGTACCTGGTCTATGGCAGCGGGATCTTCGCCAACTGGACGCCGTGGAAGATGTACGCGATCGTCGCGACCAACTTCGTCCTGTCGTACAAGGCACCCGACCTTTACCTCGACAACAAGATCAAGAAGCGGTCGCTGGCGATCCAGAAGGGCCTGCCCGATGCGCTCGACCTGCTCGTCATTTGCGCGGAGGCGGGATTGACCGTCGACGCCGCCTTCAACCGCGTCGCACGCGAATTGGGCAAGGCCTATCCCGAACTGGGCGACGAGTTTACGCTGACGGCGATCGAACTGGGGTTCCTTGCCGAGCGACGGCAGGCGTTCGAGAACTTTGCGTCGCGGGTCAAGCTGGACGCGGTCAAGGGCGTCGTCACCACGATGGTCCAGACCGAGAAATACGGGACGCCGCTCGCCTCCGCATTGCGCGTGCTGTCGTCGGAGTTCCGCAACGAACGGATGATGCGCGCCGAGGAGAAAGCGGCGCGGCTGCCGGCGATCATGACGATCCCGCTGATCCTGTTCATCCTACCGACGCTGTTCATCGTCATTCTCGGCCCGGCCGCCTGCTCGATCGCGGATGCGTTCAAATAGAGGCACTTGCGGTACGGTTGGCGAGCGGCCAGGATCACGCCCTTGGCTTTGCGACAGGGGATCCGGAATGCCGTTCACGACACCCGAACAGTTCATTTTGCTCTTCGTCATATTGGTGGCGGGGTGGCTGATCGGCTATGCCAGCGCGCCGGGTACGCGGAAGTACAAGCGGCAGCTGCGCGACGAAGCGACGCGCTACGCCGCCTATCACGACGATGCGGAAGGCCGCCTGCGCATCGCCGACCAGCGCGTTGCGGATCTGCACCGCGAGACCGAAGTGCTACGCGACGAGCTGGCAGAGGCGGATCGGACCATCGCGGCATTGCGCGGGTCCGAGCCTTTGCCGCCGCGCGACCTGATCTGAAGCGGAACCGCTATCGGCCCCTCCCCCGTCATTCCCGCGAAGGCGGGAATCCATAGTCACCGTCCGTCGTTGCTCGCGCCGTTCGCCAATATGGATCCCCGCGTGCGCGGGGACGGTGGAGGGACGTCGGGTACGCCCCTCCTTCTTCAGTCGCGCTTCGCCAGCGCCGCCTGCGCCGCTGCCAGCCGTGCAATCGGCACGCGGTACGGCGAGGCCGAGACGTAATCGAGCCCGACCGTTTCGCAGAAAGCGATGCTCGCGGGATCGCCGCCATGTTCGCCGCAGATGCCGAGCTTGATGTCGGGCCGCGTCTTGCGCCCGCGCTCCGCCGCCATCGCGATCAACTGCCCGACACCCTCGACATCGAGGCTGACGAACGGGTCGCGCGCATAGATCCCGCGTTCGACATAGGTGCCGAGGAACCGCGCCGCATCGTCGCGGCTGACGCCCAGCGTGGTCTGGGTCAAATCGTTGGTCCCGAACGAGAAGAACGCGCCCACCTCGGCGATCTCGTCCGCCATCAGGCAGGCGCGCGGCAGCTCGATCATCGTCCCGACGTGATAGTCGAGCGTCGTGCCGGTCCGCTCGAAGACGATCTGCGCTGCCTTGTCGACGACCGTCTTCATCAGCTCGAGCTCGCGCCGCGTGCCGACCAGCGGGATCATCACCTCGGGGATCGGTGCCGCGCCCGAGCGCTTGGCGACATCGACCGCCGCCTCGAAGATCGCGCGCGCCTGCATCTCGTAGATTTCTGGATAGGTCACGCCCAACCGGCACCCGCGATGCCCGAGCATCGGGTTGAATTCGTGCAGTTCTGCCGCACGCCGCTTGAGCACGTCGACCGCGATCCCCGCGGCTGCCGCCACATCCGCAAACTCGGATTCTTCGTGCGGCAGGAACTCATGCAGCGGTGGATCGAGCAGGCGGATCGTCACCGGCAGCCCCGCCATCACCTCGAACAGCTGGACGAAGTCCGCACGTTGCTCCGGCAACAGCTTGTCGAGCGCGGTGCGGCGACCGGCCTCGTCCTCGGCCAGGATCATCTGGCGGACGTTGGTGATGCGCTCGGCATCAAAGAACATGTGCTCGGTCCGGCACAGGCCGATCCCTTCGGCACCGAACTCGCGCGCGACCTTGGCGTCGAGCGGGGTCTCGGCGTTGGCGCGGACCTTGAGGCGTCGCACGCCATCCGCCCACACCATCAGCGCCGCGAAATCACCCGACAATTCGGGCTGAACGGTCGGGACTTCGCCCGCCATCACTTCGCCGGTGGTGCCGTCGATCGTCACCATGTCGCCCGCCTTGATCGTGCGGTCACCCACACGCATCGTGCCCGCCTTGGCGTCGATCGCAATCGAGCCAGCGCCCGATACACACGGCCGCCCCATGCCGCGTGCGACCACTGCCGCGTGGCTGGTCATCCCGCCGCGCGCGGTGAGGATGCCGCGTGCCGCGTGCATGCCGTGGATGTCCTCTGGCGACGTCTCGGTACGGATCAGGATCACCGACTCGCCCGCATTGGAGCGCTTCTCGGCGGTATCGCTGTCGAATACCGCATGGCCCGAGGCGGCACCCGGCGACGCGGGGAGCCCCTTGGTCAGCACGTCGCGCGTCGCCTTGGGATCGAGCGTCGGATGGAGTAGCTGATCGAGCGCCATCGGATCGATCCGCGCGACCGCTTCCTCGCGCGTGATCAGCCCCTCGTTCGCCATGTCGACCGCGATCTTGAGCGCGGCCTTGGCGGTGCGCTTGCCCGAGCGCGTCTGGAGCATCCACAGCTTGCCCTGCTGCACCGTGAATTCGATGTCCTGCATGTCGCGGTAATGCGTCTCGAGCAGGTCGAACACCTTGGCGAGCTCGCCGTACACTTCGGGCATCGCCTCTTCCATCGAGGCGGGCTTGGCGCCGGCGGCTTCACGCGCAGCGACGGTCAGATATTGCGGGGTGCGAATGCCGGCGACGACGTCCTCGCCTTGCGCGTTGATCAGGAACTCGCCGTAATAAGCGCGGGTGCCGATCGAGGGATCGCGCGTGAACGCCACACCGGTCGCCGAGGTCTCGCCCATGTTGCCGAACACCATCGCCTGGATGTTGACCGCGGTGCCCCAGCTTGCCGGGATGTCGTTGAGGCGGCGATAGACTTTCGCGCGCTCCGACTGCCACGAGCCGAACACCGCGCCGACCGCGCCCCAAAGCTGGTCATGCACGTCCTGCGGGAAAGGCTTGCCCCATTGCTGCTCGACCAGGCCTTTATACTCGGCGACGAGCGCGCGCAGGTCGTCCGCGCTGAGATCCGTGTCGAGGAAGTATCCGCGGTCTTCCTTCGCGATCTCAAGCGCTTCCTCGAACGCGCCGTGGTCGAGTTCGAGCACCACGTCCGAATACATCTGGATGAAACGGCGGTAGCTGTCCCACGCGAAGCGCGCGTCGCCCGAGGTGGTCGCAAGGCCCTCGACGGTCTGGTCGTTGAGCCCGAGGTTTAGGACCGTGTCCATCATCCCCGGCATCGACGCACGTGCACCCGAGCGCACCGAGACGAGCAACGGATCGGCTGCGTCGCCGAACGTCTTGCCGGTGATGCCCTCGATATGCGCGATCCCGGTCGCGACCTCATCGCGCAGGCCCTGCGGAAACTGGCCGCCCTCATCGTAATAGACCGCGCAGAAATCGGTCGAGATGGTGAAGCCCGGCGGGACCGGCAGGCCGATCGATGCCATCTCCGCTAGGTTAGCGCCCTTGCCCCCCAGCAAGTTCCGGTCGCCCTTGCCCCCATCGGACACCCCGCCGCCGAAGCGATATACGTACTGAGTCATGCGTCTTCCCTCTAACAGGTTGAATTCGCTGGGGAGGCGATTGGAAGGTTAGGCTAAGGTCAGGCGTAACGCGTTGGCATCACCCCTCGATCCTCGAAAAGTCTGCCACATTGTGCACTGCAGCACGAACGCGGTCGAGCAATGCGAGACGGGCCGTGCGCTTTTCGGGCACGGGGTCGTTGACGATCACGGTTTCAAAGAACGTATCGATCGGTGCGCGAAGCGTTGCCAGCGCTGCCATTGCGGCCTCGAAGTCCTCGCGCTCGATTGCGGCTGAGGCTGCGGGTTCGGCAGAGTCGAGTGCGGTGGCGAGCGCAGTCTCTGCTGGTTCGGGCGTGTAGGACAGCTCTTTCTGCTCCCTCTCCCCTTCAGGGGAGAGGGTCGGGGAGAGGGGCTGTGCTGCATTATCGAGTGAGCCGCCTGTTGAAGCGTTCCCCTCTCCCCGACCCTCTCCCCGGAGGGGAGAGGGAGAAGAAGGGACGCCCTCCTTTTTCAGGATATTCGCGGCGCGCTTGTAGCCTGCGAGCAGGTTCGTGCCGTCCTCGGTCGCCAGGAAAGCAGCCAAGGCTTTTGCCCTTTGTTCGACTCGCTCCATGCGATCGTCGCTGCTCGTGCCCCAGTCCGTTGAGGCCTGGACGTAATCGTAGCGAACACCCTGTTCCCGCAACTGAACTCCTAGGCGATCCTGCAAAAAGTCCGCCAATACCAGTCCGAGCATTGAGTCGTCGTCGTCCGACCATGCTTCCGATGCAGCGGAAATACGGAACTTTGCACCCGATACCTGGATTGTCCGGAGCACTCCCAATGCCGCACGTCTCAACGCAAACGGATCCTTTGATCCGGTTGGGAACAGTTGCACCGAGAAGAACGAGAACAACGTATCCAGCTTGTCCGCCAGACTTACCGCCACCGTCACCGGATCGGTCGGGACGTCGTCGCCCTGCCCGACCGGCTTGTAGTGATCGCGGATCGCGGCGGCGACGCGGGGGTCTTCGCCTTGTGCGGCGGCGTAATAGCCGCCCATCAGACCTTGCAGCTCTGGGAATTCGCCGACCATGCCGGTGACGAGATCCGCCTTGCAGAGCAAGGCTGCGCGGTGCGCGAGGTTGGCCAATTCTGCCTTTAGCCCCTCCCCTTCAGGGGAGGGGTTGGGGTGGGGCAGTTCAGCAGGCGTGCCTTCGGAAGTAGGCACGGCCCCACCCCCAACCCCTCCCCTGAAGGGGAGGGGCTTAGGAGAAACGATTCCTTCCTCGACCAGCCATCGTGCCAGCTTCGCCACCCGCGCGACCTTGTCCGCGACCGTTCCGAGCTTCTCGTGGAACACGATCCGGTCGAGCTTCTCCGCCTGCGCCTCCAGCGGCACCTTCAAATCGGTCTCGTAAAAGAACTTAGCATCCGAAAGCCTTGCCGCGAGCACCTTGCGGTTGCCCTCGACGATCTTCTCGCCGCCATCCACCGCATCGATGTTGGCGGTGCAGACGAACGCATCCGCGAGTGCGCCACCGGGATCGCGACACACGAAATACTTCTGGTTCACGCGCGCGGTAAGCTGGATCACCTCGGGCGGGACGCTCAGAAACGCAGCGTCGAAGCGCCCGAGCAAAGGCACCGGCCATTCGGTCAGCCCAGCATTCTCGGTCAGCAGCCCCTCGTCTTGCACCAGTTCAAGCCCCGCCTTGCGCGCGGCCATCGTCGCGCCGAGCGCGATGATCTGGCGGCGTTCGGCCTGGTCGACGATCACATGGCAGGCGCGCAATTTCTCGACATAATCGTCCGCCGAGCCGATCGTGATGATCCCCGGGTGATGGAAGCGATGCCCGACGGTCGCGGCACCGCTGGTGATGCCGGCGATCTCGACGGGCACGATCTCGTCGCCGAACAGCGCGACAATGCCCTGCAACGGGCGGACCCAGCGAAGCGATTCCATCGTGGTAGACGCCCCGCCCCAGCGCATCGCCTTGGGCCAGGGGAAGGCGCGGATGATCGCGGGGATCGCGTCCGCGAGCACGCCGGTGGTGGCACGACCGGGCTTTTCGACCACCGCGAACAGCACGCCGTCGCGCTCGACCAGTTGCTCGCGCGTGAGGCCGGTCTTGCGGAGGAAGCCTTCGAGCGCCTGCGGCGGTGCGCTCGCCTTGGGGCCCTTGGTTTCCTCGGACACCGCGGCGGTCTCGGTCGGGAGCCCACGCGCGATCAGCGCGAGGCGGCGCGGGGTGGCGTAGGTGACGAGCTCGGTCGCGGCGAGGCCCGCCTTGGCGAGTTCGGCGGCGAACAGCTTGGCGAGGTCCTCACGGGCGCGGTCCTGCATCCGCGCGGGGATTTCTTCCGAGCGGAGTTCGAGAAGGAAATCGGTCATGCGGGCACCGTTGGGAGGGGGTGGATCAGGAAGGGGTTGATCACGCAAAGGCGCAAAGACGCTAAGAGAAAGCAGGAGAAGGTTTGATAGCCTTCAGCGAGTTTGCCCGAGCGAAGCTCAACAAAACCCTCGCAAGCGCGCGCGCCGCCTGCTGCGGCACACGCCATCTTAGCGCCTTTGCGCCTTTGCGTGATAAAACCCTTCTTCTCACCCAAAGCCACTAAGCCATCAAAAGAGAAATTGCCTGCGGCGCGGATCACGCGGTCCACCCCGGATAGGCTTCCTGCCACGCAGGCGTGTGCTTCTCGATCCACGCCTGGCAGCTACCCTTCGCGAGATCGCGCACCCGGCCCATATACGCCTGCCGCTCGGCGACCGAGATGACGCCGCGCGCCTGCAACAAGTTGAACACGTGGCTCGCCTTGATCGCCTGCTCATAGGCCGGGATCGGCAGCCCCGCCGCCAGGCTGTTCTCGCATTCCGCGACATGCTTGCGGAACGAATCGAACAGGCTGTCGGTGTCCGCCACTTCGAAGTTCCAGGTCGACATCTCGACCTCATTCTCGTGGAACACCTCGCCGTAGGTCACGCCCGCGTCGTTGAACGCGAGGTCGTAGACGCTGTCCTTGTCCTGAATGTACATCGCGAGCCGCTCGAGCCCGTAGGTCAGTTCGCCAGCCACCGGCTTCATGTCGAACCCGCCCATTTGCTGGAAATAGGTAAACTGGGTGACTTCCATCCCGTCGCACCAGACTTCCCAACCCAGGCCCCAGGCACCGAGCGTCGGCGATTCCCAGTCGTCCTCGACGAAACGGATATCATGCTTCGTGAAATCGATCCCGATCGCGGCGAGCGAGCCAAGGTACAGCTCCTGCAAATCCGCCGGGCTCGGCTTCAGGATCACCTGATACTGGTAATAATGCTGGAGCCGGTTGGGGTTCTCGCCATAGCGGCCGTCAGTCGGGCGGCGGCATGGCTGGACGAAGGCGGCGTTCCACGGCTTGGGGCCGAGCGCGCGCAGCGTCGTGGCGGTGTGGAAGGTCCCCGCCCCCATTTCCATGTCATAGGGTTGCAGGATCAGGCATCCCCTGTCGCTCCAATAGTCATGGAGCGTCAGGATCATCCGCTGGAAGCTCATCGGGCGATCGGTCATGATGCGCTGGCTTTGGCGCAGTGCCGCAAGGGGGTCAACGCTTGATCGGAAAGCTGTTAACCCGCGCTGGTTTAGGGGGTAGGGCGGCGACCATTCGCCGGACACGTATCGGGACGCCTCGCATGATCCTCACCCGCCCCTTCCTCGCGCTCACCGCACTGTTGCTGAGCGGCGGCGCGGTCGCGCAGACGGCGCCCGCGCCAGTGCAGATGCCCGCAACCCCCCGCGCCGCCACGGTTACTGCCGATCCGGCTTTGTGGGTGGTCAATGACCGGGACACGACCGTGTATCTGTTCGGGACGATCCATGCGCTCAAGCCGCATCTCGGCTGGTTCGACTCGGCGGTTAAGAAGGCGTTCGACGCGAGCGGACAGTTGATCCTAGAGATCCCCCTCCCCGATCCCGCGACCGCGCAAAGCGTGATGCTCCCGCTCGCAACCGACACGTCGGGGGTGCCGTTGACGCAGAAGCTCAACGCGGGCGACCGGGCCGCTTATGCCGCCGCGATGACCAAGCTCGGCATCCCGCCCGCCGCGGTCGAGAAGTTCGAGCCGTGGTTCGTCGCCGTCACCCTCTCCCAGTTGGCGTTGCAAAAGGCCGGGTTCAGCGCGGCCGACGGCGCGGAGGCCACGCTGACCGCCGCCGCGACCGCCGCGGGCAAGCCGATCACGGGGCTCGAGACGTTGCAACAGCAGCTCGGCTATTTCCACGCGCTGTCGCAGGCGGACCAGATCGCGTTCCTCGTGTCGAGCGTGCGGGACATCGACAAGTTCGACGGGATGATCAACGCGATGCTTGACCGCTGGAAGGCGGGCGACGCCGAGGGGCTGAGCGCGCTGATGAACGAGGATTTGACGAGCCAACCCAATCTGTACCGGATCCTGCTGGTCGAGCGGAACAAGCGCTGGGCGGCGTGGGTCGCTGAACGGATGAAGAAGCCGGGAACGGTGTTCATCGCGGTCGGCGCGGGGCATCTCGCGGGGCGCGACAGTGTGCAGGTGCAACTGGCCAAGCGCCACCTCAAAGCCGTGCGTATCCGCTATTGATCCGGCGGTTCGGCCTTACGCTCGCGCTGCTGCTGGCGGGATGCGACCAGACGGCACCGACGCCGGCGCGGCCCGCGCTGTGGCGGGTGTCGGATGCCGATACGACGATCTGGCTGATCGGGACGATCCACGCGCTGCCGCCCAAGGTGCAATGGCAGACACCCGAGGTGGAGCGCGCGATCGGCGCGGCGGACACGCTGGTGCTCGAAGTGCCCCCGGTGGCAGGCGATGATGCGCACGCGCAGTTCGAAACGCTCGGCCGGCAGCGGGGCCTGCCCGCGCTGCTCGATCGCGTCGCCCCCGCGGATCGCGCGCACTTGCGGCAAGGCATTGCCGCCGCGAACCAGTCCGCCGACGATCTTAACGGATACAAGACCTGGGCCGCCGCGCTGGTGATCGGCGCGGGTGCGGGGCACGTCAGCCGAGCATCGGCGAACGACGGGGTCGAGGCGGTGCTGACGCAGCGGTTCGCGGGCAAGACGATCGGTGCGCTCGAAACGCGCGCGGGACAGCTCCACCTGTTCGATCGGTTGCACGAGGCGTCGCAGCGTCGGTTGCTGCTGGATGCCGCACGCGACGCGATCGACCCTGAGAAGGGCTATCGCACGCTGCTCGCCGCCTGGATCAAGGGCGACACGGCGACGCTGTCCGCAACGCTCGACTCCGTCCGCCAGGACCCAGCAATCGCGGATGCGCTCATCGATCAGCGCAACCGCCGCTGGACCCGCGCGATCGTCGGACGAATGGCGCGCCCCGGCCGCGTGCTGGTCGCGGTCGGCGCGGGGCATCTGGTCGGGCGGGGCTCGGTGATCGCCTTGCTCCGCGACCGCGGGCTGAAAGTCGAGCGGGTCGAGTAAGCCCGGCTTACACGTTCACCCGACCGGTCCGCACCAGCTTGCCCCAGCCGACGCGCGGTCCCCGCAACGCCTGGGTGATTGCCTTGAGCACGACATAATACATGATCTGGCGATAGCCGAAGCGCTGCGGGATCAGCAGCCACAGCAGCCGCCAGTCCTCGCGCCGCTCCAGCGCAAACGCGACGATCGCGGCGAGGAGGTCGATCAGTGTGAACACCAGCCAATAGATCAGCATCTTCTCGACATCATGCTGGGTCTGCGCCCAGCCATGCGCGAGCACCGCGAGATAAGTCGTCACGAAACTGACGATCAGCGCGAGGTCGATGATCGGCGAGATCGCGGCAAACACGATCTGGAACAGGATTGCCTGCGGGAGCCCCACGCGCGCGAGGCCGCGCGGCTTGCCCGTCGCCATGATGCTGCCGTGCTTCCACAGGCATTGCAGCGTGCCGAACGCCCAGCGGAAGCGTTGCTTGGCAAGGCCCTTGATCGTCTCGGGCGATTCGGTCCAGGCGACCGCATATTGGTCGTAGGTGACCTTCCACCCGGCGCGCTGGATCGCGATCGTCAGGTCCTGATCCTCGGCAAGCGTATCGTCGGGGTAGCCGCCAACTTGCTTGATCGCGGCCAGACGCCATGCGCCGACCGCGCCCGGCACCACCGCCATCGCATCGAGCCGTGCGAGCGCGCGCCGTTCGAGGTTCTGCGCAGTGATATATTCGACCGCCTGGAACCGCGTCAGCAGATTGACGCGGTTGCCGACCTTGGCGTTGCCCGCGACCGCGCCGAGCGTCGGATCGACGAACCAGCGCGCCAGCCGGGCAATGGTCGTCGGCTCGAACTGCGTATCGGCGTCAAGCGCGATGACGATTTCGCCCGTCGCCAGATCGAGCGCCCGGTTGAGTGCGCGTGCCTTGCCACCATTCTCGAGCGTGAGCAGTTTCACGCGCGGATCATGGGCAAAGGCGGCGTGCACCACCGCGCTCGTCGCGTCGGACGACCCGTCGTCGATCACGATCACCTCGATCCGCACATCGGTCGACGCAAGCACGCCGTGGACCGCGCGTTCGATCACCAGCTCCTCGTTGAACGCGGGGATCATCACCGTCACGAACGTGTCGGGGTCAATCGGCGGGAACACCATCCGGCTTTCGCGCCGCGCCTGGATCAGCGCCAGCGCCGACAGGATGATCGCGCGCGCAATCCCGATCGTGATCGCAAAGAAGAAGATCCAGCCAAGCGCGACGACGATCCCGCCGAGCGCACTGAAGATGAACAGGTTGAACTGTGCCGTGACCTGCTCGCTCTCCGTGATCGGTGGCATCGCGACGTCGCGCGGGATGCCGGCGAGCTCGGACACGGGCACGAAGTGATAGCCCTTGGCGCGCAACTGATCGATGATCTGCGGCAAGGCGGCGACGGTCTGCGATCGGTCCCCGCCCGAATCGTGGAGCAGCACGATGTTGCGGCTGCACTGCGGTTCATCGTCGCCGGTGCAGCGGCCTGCCGGATCGGTGACTTCGCTGACCGTGCGGTCGATGATCGCCTGCGTGCCCGGCCGCTTCCAGTCGTCCGGATCGACGTGCAGCCCGACCGAGATGTACCCGCGGTTCTGCGCCTGCAGCGCCGGGTAGATTTCGTCCGAGGTGGTCGGCTCGGCGTCCCCGAAATAGGGCGCACGGAACAGCCGCAGCGAATGGCCGGTGAACGCCTGGAACAGCCGTTGCGTGGTGTTGAGCTGGAACCGCGTTTCGGTTTCGGACGCGCCCGCAAGATTGGGATGCGTATAGGTGTGGCTGCCGATCTCATGCCCCTCGCGGATCATGCGGTCGAGCAGGCGGCGCTGCGTCAGCGCATTCTCGCCGATGACGAAGAACGTCCCCGGAACCTGCTTCTGCTTGAGCACATCGAGGACGCGCGGGGTCCAGGTCGGGTCGGGGCCGTCGTCGAAGGTCAGTGCGACGAGGCCGGGGCGATAGCCCGTCCGCGCAACGATATACGGCGATGGCAAGGTCACGAAATGGACGTCGGCGATCCCGCCATCGGGGGCCGCGATCGCCTGCCGCACGCCCGCCACCGGCACGCCTGCGATCTTGAGGATTTCGCCGCTGCCCTCGATGTCGACATCGGTCCCGGCGGGGATCGCGTTGATCGCGGAGGGCGCCGGCAGCGTGCGATGCGACCGCCCGAAGATCGACCACAGCCCGGGGTCTTCCGCGCCGAGCCGCCATACGGCGACTCCGTTGAGCCCGACCCGGCTTAGGAACTTCATCTGGTTATACGCGGACGCCGCATCGAGCAGCCAGACGACGTGGCGGCTGCTGCCTTCCATATAGGCGAAACCGGTGTTGCCGCTGGCCTTGTCGAAAATCGGCATCGCGCTCGATTCGCGCGCGGACTGCCAGGCTTCGTCGATCGCGAGCGGATCACCGCCGCCGTCGTGCCAGTCATAGCCATAGCTGCCGATCGCGACGACGATCTTGTTGCGCGGCACGCCCTGGACAGCGCGCGCGACCGAGCGTTCGAACCAGCTTTGCGACGCGATCGGGCCGGAATCGCCGCTCGTCTCATGCTCGTCATACGCCATCAGGAAGACGCGATCGACGATCGAAGCGAAGGCGGCGATGTTCCAGCCATCCTCGCCTTCCGCCGCCCCGATCGGCACCGCAATCGCGATGACCCAGTTATGCTTGGCGAAGCGCACCTTGGCTTCGCGCAGGAACGTGCGGAAGTCCGCCTGCCCGCGCGGGCTGAGTTCCTCGAAATCGAAGAACGCCCCGCCGGCACGGTTACGGACCAGCCACGGTTCCAGCTTGTCGAGGAACGCCGCGCGTTGCGTCGTCGAGTGCAACAGCGCTTCCATGCCCTTCGCGTCCCACACGCCATCCTTGGCGTTCTGGATCATCGGCAGCAGCAAGGGACGATGCGTCGAGCGGTTGATGATCTCGCGTCCCGCCGTATCGCGAAACACGGATATGTCGTGGTTGGTACCGGTGACCGAGACCCAGCCCGGAATCAACCAGTCGAGATCGTTGATATGCCGCCTGAGCGACGCGACGCTCGATTGGTCCCACGGCACATGGAAGCCGATCGCAAGCGGCTGGTCGACCGCAGTGCCGACGCCGCGCGCCGGCGCGGCACCCATCAGGCGCGCATAATCGATGATATTGCGACGTGCGCGGCGCAGCAGCGGATCGTGCGGGGGCGGCAGCTTGGTGTAAGCGGCGTGTTCCGCCTCGACCGGGAGCAGCGGAGGAGCCGGGACCGCGCCGATCGACACCCCCAGCGCAACGATCGACAGCAAGACGAGCAGCACGAACGCCGCCACCGCCATCGCGAAACGCCGACGCCGGCGACCGGACGCATCGTAGAAGATCGGTGCGCGGCTCATCGACGAGGCATCCCTGGAAACCTTCCCAACTGTAACGATCGTACACAATCGCATTGCCGCCTTGGCATGGCGATACGACGACGCCAAGATGACATCGCGTTCATGCAGCGGGATTCCTCGGGGCGTTCGACGTGTCAGCGCGCTTGGTGCTTGCCCCATGATCTCCTCGGGTTACGATCCCCGCACAGGAGAACGTACGCCATGCGGCATATCGCGATCATCGGCTCGGGCCCGGCGGGCTATTATACCGCGGAGGCGTGCCAGAAGGCGTTCGGCGACGATTGCCGGGTCGACATCATCGATCGTCTGCCTGTCCCCTATGGGCTGATCCGCAGCGGGGTCGCGCCCGATCACCAGTCGATCAAGGCGGTCGCGCGCCGCTACGAGGCGGTCGCGCTGAGCGACACCGTGCGCTTCGTCGGCAACGTGTCGGTGGGGGACGCGGTGTCGGTGCCGGAGTTGCTCGAGTTGTACGACGCGGTCGTGCTCGCGACGGGGGCGCCATCGGACAAGCCGCTCGGCGTACCGGGAGACGATCTGCCCGGCGTGATCGGGTCGGCGGCGTTCGTCGGTTGGTATAACGGGCATCCCGATTTCGCCGCGCTCGATCCGCCGGTCGGCGGTCTCGATGCAGTGGTCGTGGGGGCTGGCAACGTCGCACTCGACGTCGCGCGGATCCTTGCGAAGACCGAGGCCGAGTTTGGCGGCTCCGACATCGTCGGCCACGCGCTCGATCGGTTGCGCGATGCCGAACATGCGACGGTCACGCTGCTTGCGCGACGTGGGCCGCACCAGATCGCGATGACGCCCAAGGAACTGGGCGAGCTGGCGCATCTGACGCGTGCGGTGGCGCTGGTCGACCCGGCGGACTTGCCGTCCACGGAGGCGGATGTCGATCTCGATCCGGGGATGCGCAAGGCGGTGGCGCATTTGCGCGCGTTCGCGCTGCCGCAGGCGGACAAGCCGGTCCGGATCGTGTTCGACTTCTTCGCCCGCCCCGTCCGGGTGGAAGGCGAAAGCCATGCCGAACGCGTGATCGTCGCGCGCACGCGACTCGACGCTGACGGGCGCGTGGTCGATACGGGCGAGGAATATGCGATCCCCGCCACACTGGTGGTCAGTTGTATCGGATATCGCACGCCCCCGATCGCGGGCGTCCCGTATGACGATGCGCTCGGGCGGTTTGCCAATGTCGACGGGCGGATCGCGGCGGGGCTGTATGCGGTCGGCTGGGCACGGCGCGGGCCTACGGGGACGATCGGCACCAACCGGCCTGACGGGTTCGCGATCGCCGAACTGATCGCGGCGGACGTTCCGGGAGGGAGCGGCAAGGCCGGGCGGGTCGGGCTGGACACGTTGCTCGCCGATCGCGGGGTCGACATCGTCACCTTCCGCGACTGGCAGAAGATCGAGGCTGCCGAAGTGACACGCGCGCGAAGCGGCGCACCGCGGGAGAAGTTCGCAACGATCGCGGAAATGCTCGCCGCGCGGGCCTAAAGCGCGGGGCCGCAACTTTTCGCTTGCTCCCCTGCTCCGCCCCGGCTAACCGCTCGCCCCTGCAATGTGTCGGGGCGTGGCGCAGTCTGGTAGCGCACTGGTCTCGGGGTCCAGGGGTCGTAGGTTCGAATCCTATCGCCCCGACCATTGCAGCGATGGCTTCGCCTGAATGGCTTGAGGCAGGTTCCCCGAAAGTGCTTTCTTCTATTTACGCTTCCCCGGCGAAGGCCGGGGCCCAGTAGCGGGCGTTCTGCTAACGGACGCTGCGCGCCGTTATCTCGACCTTCACTACTGGGCCCCGGCCTTCGCCGGGGAAGCACCAGTGTTTAAGCACCGAGCCTCAGCCCTTGTGCTTCGCGCGCCAGTCGCGAACCGCGCCGAGCGTGCCCTCGACATGCCCGACCGGATTATTCTGCGTCAGCTCGTAGATCACCTCGCCGGTCGGCGCGATCACGTACGAGGTGCGGCTCGTGATCTTCGAGCCCGCAGCATAAGACACGTCATAGTTGCTGATCATCGGCGGAGTCGCAGCGGCGACCGGGAAGGCGCTGCGGCATTCTTCCTTGGAGAAAGCATCGATCTTGTCGATCCCGCCCGCGGTCAGCCCGACTAGCGTCGCGCCCGCCTTCTTGAAGTCGGCAGCGGCCTCGGCGAACTTGTGCGCCTCGATCGTGCAGCCCGCAGTGAAGGCGGCGGGGAAGAAATACACCACGACCGGCCCCTTCTTGAGCGCGGACGCGAGCGAGAAGGTGAACGGCTTGCCGCCGAGCGCGCCCTGCGTGGTGAAATCGGGCGCCTTCGCCCCGACCTTGAGCGCGGCGGTGGCGGGCATGGCGAAGGCGATGGTTGCCGTCAGTGCAAGGGCGGCTGCGGCATACGGACGGGCGAGCTTCATGCGACTTCTCCTGATGATCTTTTGCAAAGCCTAGCCTGCCCCCTTTTGTTCCGCCAGCGACGAATCGCAGCCGACGAATCGCTGATGTTGCGTTGGCCCCCGCGCATGCTATCGCCGCGAGCATGACCACCCCGCTCGACCGCATCCGCAACTTTTCGATCATCGCGCATATCGACCACGGCAAGTCGACACTTGCCGACCGCCTGATCCAGCAGACCGGCGGGCTGACCGCGCGCGAAATGTCCGAGCAGGTGCTCGACAACATGGACATCGAAAAAGAGCGCGGGATCACGATCAAGGCGCAGACCGTGCGCCTCGCCTATCACGCCAAGGACGGTCTCGATTACGTCCTCAACCTGATGGACACGCCGGGGCATGTCGACTTCGCCTATGAGGTGAGCCGCAGCCTCGCCGCATGTGAGGGCGCGCTGCTGGTGGTCGACGCGGCGCAGGGCGTCGAGGCGCAGACCTTGGCCAACGTCTATCAGTCGATCGAGCATGACCACGAGATCGTGCCGGTCATCAACAAGATCGATCTGCCCGCCGCCGAGCCCGAAAAGGTCCGCAAGGAGATCGAGGACGTGATCGGCATCGATGCGTCCGGCGCCGTGCTCGCGTCGGCCAAGTCGGGGATCGGCATCGAGGACATCCTCGAGGCGATCGTCACGAAGATCCCGCCGCCCAAGGGCGACCCCGAGGCACCGCTGAAGGCGATGCTGGTCGACAGCTGGTACGATCCGTATCTCGGCGTCGTCATCCTCGTCCGCGTGATCGACGGCGTCCTGAAGAAGGGCCAGCAGATCAAGTTCATGCAGACCGGCACGATGCATCTGGTCGACCGGGTCGGCTGTTTCCGCCCCAAGATCGAGCAGCTGACCGAACTCGGCACGGGCGAGATGGGCTTCATCACCGCGCAGATCAAAGAGGTCGCGCAGACGCGCGTCGGCGACACGATCACCGATGCCAAACGGCCTGCGCTCGAAGCGCTGCCGGGCTTCAAGGAAGTCCAGCCGGTGGTGTTCTGCGGGATGTTCCCGGTCGACGCCGCCGAGTTCGAGAAGCTGCGCGAGAGCATCAGCAAGCTGCGACTGAACGATGCGAGCTTCTCGTTCGAGATGGAGACGTCGGCGGCGTTGGGCTTCGGCTTCCGCTGCGGGTTCCTGGGGCTGCTGCATCTGGAGATCATCCAGGAGCGGCTGACGCGCGAATATGACCTCGACCTGATCACGACCGCGCCGTCGGTGGTGTACGAGATCGAGCTGACCCACCCCGATCCTGCGGGCACGACGCAAATCGAGTTGCACAACCCCGCCGACATGCCCGAGCCCAACAAGATCGCGACGATCAGCGAGCCGTGGATCGAGGCGACGATCTACGTCCCCGACGAGTATCTCGGCAGCGTGCTCAAGCTGTGCCAGGATCGCCGCGGCATCCAGAAGAACCTGACCTATGTCGGCGGCCGCGCGCAGGCGACCTACGAACTGCCACTCAACGAAGTGGTGTTCGATTTCTACGATCGGCTGAAGTCGATGTCGAAGGGCTATGCGAGCTTCGATTATCATCAGATCGGCTATCGCGAGGGTGATCTCGTGAAGATGGGGATCCTCGTCAACGAGGAGCCGGTCGACGCGCTGTCGATGATCGTCCACCGCGGCACCGCCGAAGTGCGCGGCCGCGGCATGGTCGAGCGGTTGAAGGACCTGATCCCGCGCCATCTGTTCAAGATCCCGATCCAGGCAGCGATCGGCGGCAAGGTCATCGCGCGCGAGACGATCAGCGCGATGCGGAAGGATGTGACCGCGAAATGCTATGGCGGTGACGCGACCCGCAAGAAGAAGCTTCTGGAAAAGCAGAAGAAGGGCAAGGCAAAGATGCGCGAGTATGGCTCGGTCAGCATCCCGCAAGAAGCGTTCATCGCTGCGCTGCGGATGGGCGACGACGGTTAACGCTCTAGGGTCGCGCTCGCCCTTCCCCCCAATAACTGTCATCCCCGCGGAGGCGGAGATCCATACTGGCTGGCCGTCGCTGTTACCGCCGCCGTTGCGGTAACGCATACCCGCCATTGCCGGACCTCTGCATGGAGGGAATCGAAGTTTGATCGTCACCCCGCGCAACAGGCATAGTCCGGACTCGCGGAGAACTGGATCCTGAAACAAGTTCAGGATGACGGGCAGTTATGCAGATCGCTCGCCTACGCGGGAATGACGGCGTTAGGCGGTACGTCCAAACGCCAAAAACCCCGACCGAGGCCGGGGTTCTGGTATCGTTGGCAATGTGCCGAAGCGCTCAGTTGCCCTGCGGCACCGCTCCGCTCGGGGCCCCACCCGGCGCACCAGGCATCGCGCCCGGCGGCATCCCACCCGGCGCACCGCCGCCCTGCATCATCTGCTGCTGCATCATCTGCTGCTGCTGAAGCTGCTGGACCGCCGCCTTGGAGAGGAAATCGAGCATCTCGATGTCGAACACCAGCGTCGAATGCGCAGGCATCCCCGGACGCGCGGTGTCGCCGTAAGCAAGGCTCGGCTTGATCCACACGCGATATTTGCCGCCCTTGGGGATCAGCGTCAGCGCTTCCTCGAACCCGGGGACGACCTGATGCTCGCCGAGCGGCACCGGGAACGGGCGCTGGCTCTTGTCGAACACCGTGCCATCGACGAACTTGCCCTCGTAATTGACGAGCGCGACGTCCTGGTCGGTCGGCGGGGCACCGGTGCCGGGGGTCAGCACCTGATATTGCAGCCCCGACGGCGTCTGCTTCACACCCTTGTTCTGCGCATTGTGCGCAAGGAACGTTGCGGCCGGGTCGACCGGGGTCTGTACAGCAAGCGCCGCTGCACCGACCGCGGCGACCGCGATTCCGGCCCACAGATACACCAGCACACGCCGCTTGACGGGCTTCAGCGGAACAGCGGTGATCGACATGGGCGCTCCCAGATGGGCGGTCAGTTCAGGAGAAAAGAAGCTGGCAGGTCATCGCGACCCGCCCGAAGTCACGGTCTTACCGTGCTCCGTCACGCTCCAGGCGCTTGCGCTCGAGCTTGCGGGCGCGGCGAACGGCGGCTGCACGCTCGCGGGCGCGCTTCTCGCTCGGCTTTTCGTAGTGGCGGCGCAACTTCATTTCGCGATAAACGCCTTCGCGCTGCAGCTTCTTCTTGAGCGCGCGCAGCGCTTGGTCGACATTGTTGTCGCGAACGATGATTTGCATAAACTCGAACAGCTCCGAATCGATAGAAAAGCGCCGCCGCGAACCGAGGGTCCGCGTCGCAAGGCGTGCGCCCTACACGGCTGGGTCGTAAGTTTCAACCCGCGCCACAGCTTTTACGTGACTTGCCCGCCCTGCTCTCGCTAAGCGAACGACATGACCGGAACACCCCTTACACTGTATAATAGCCTGACGCGCGCGTTGGAGACGTTCACCCCGATCGATCCGCATGTCGTGCGGATCTACACCTGCGGACCGACCGTCTATAACTATCAGCACATCGGCAACATGCGCGCATTCCTGTTCGCGGACACGCTCGGGCGCGTGATCCGCTGGAAAGGCTGGCCGACCAAGCACGTCATCAACATCACCGACGTCGGCCATCTGACGAGCGACGCGGATGCGGGCGACGACAAGATGGAAAAGGCCGCCGCCGCGCAGGCGAAGTCGATCTGGGAGATCGCCGCGCATTATACGGCCGCGTTCAAGGAGGACGTCGCACGGCTCAACATCGAGCCGCCGGCCGAATGGACCGTCGCGACCGACCATATCAGCGAGATGATCCACTTCGCACAGCGGATCGAGCGCGATTGCTATCTGATCGACGGCGGACTGTATTTCGACACCAGCAAGGTGCCGCATTACGGCGCGCTCGCGCGGAGCAACACCGAGGCGGGCGAAAGCCGGATCGATCCGGTGTCGGGCAAGCGCAATGCCGCCGACTTCGCGATCTGGCGACGGTCGCCGCCGGGCGAGCAGCGCCAGATGGAGTGGGATTCGCCTTGGGGCCGCGGCGCGCCCGGGTGGCATCTCGAATGCTCGGTGATGAGCCTCAAGCATCTCGGGCATCCGTTCGACATCCATACCGGCGGGATCGACCACCGCGAGATCCACCACCCCAACGAGATCGCGCAGAACCAGGCGTTCTGCGGGTGCGAGGACAGTGGTGCGCGGATCTGGATGCACAACAACTTCCTGGTGGACCGCGGCGGCAAGATGTCCAAGTCGACGGGTCAGTTCCTGCGGCTCCAGACACTCGTTGATGCCGGGTTCCACCCGCTCGCCTATCGGCTGATGTGCCTGCAGGCGCAGTATCGCAGCGAGCTGGAGTTCACCTGGGACAATCTCGCCGCGGCACTCACTCGGCTCAAGCGACTGGTGATCGCGCTCGATGCGTTGCGCGGGCGCGATGACGGGACGATCAAGGGCGATGCCGAGCCGTATCTCGCGCGGCTCGAGGAGGCGGTGGCGGACGATCTCAACACTCCGCGCGCGCTGATCGTGCTCGACGAGCTGATCGCGGACAAGAAGCTGTCGCCTGCGGTGCGGATCGGCGCGATTGCGGATTTCGACGCGGTCCTGGGCTTGCGGCTCGCGGATTTGACGCGCGCCGAGCTGCGGTTGCGGCCGGTGGATGCGACGATCGACGAAGCGACGATCGTCGCGCGGATCGCCGACCGCAAACAGGCGCGGATCGACAAGGACTTCGCCGCGTCCGACGCGATCCGCGACGAGTTGGCGGCGGCGGGGGTCGAGGTGATGGACGGCGATGCGCTGGGATGGGACTGGAAGCTGACGGTTTCCTAAAGGCACCGTGGATCGGGTTTGATCGCCTTCCCGCGCCTCAAAGGCTGCCGTCATGCTGAACTTGTTTCAGCATCCACCGCGCAACAGGCATAGTCCGGACTCGCGGAGGGCTGGATCCTGAAACAAGTTCAGGATGACGGGTGAGGGCGCGCGATGCGTTACGCCCCTTCAGAAACGAACGGAGAACACCCCCCTTCCCTTCGGCCCGCCGCTTGCTAAGCTGCCGCACCACAACCGGGGGGACGTGACGATGCAGGGCAAGATCTTGGGGTTCGACCCCGGCAGCGGAGAAGGCATGATCAGCGGCGAGGACGGTCGCCGCTATGCGTTCGGTCCCACCGAATGGCGGCACCGCAGCGCGCCGCAGAGCGGGCAACGCGTCGACTTCGATGCGCAGGACGGTCGCGCAGCCGGCATCTACGTCACCGGCGGCGGCGCGATGGCGGCGGACAAGAACCGTTTCGTCGCCGCCTTGCTCGCGTTCTTCCTGGGCACGCTCGGGCTCCACAAATTCTATCTCGGGCGGATCAAGGCCGGGATCATCATGCTGTGCGTCGCGGTGTTCGGGTCGATCCTGTTCGGCGTCCCGACCGCGATCATCGCGATCATCGCGCTGATCGAATGCATCATCTATCTGGTCACGCCGGACGAAGCGTTCGAACGCAAATATGTCGAGGGCGATACCGCCTGGTTCTGACCCAGCCTGATGCCCGTCTGATGGGAGCCATTGATGAAAGTCGTTCTGCCCGCGCTCGCCCGTGCCCTGCTCGAACCGCGATTGCCGGAGGGGCTGGACCTGGTGTGGGTGACGACGCGGGAGGAGGCGACCGCGGCGATGGCGGACGCCGACATCGGCTGGGTCGACCTGTATCCGCATGGGCTGACCGGCGAGGCGGTCGCCGCCGCGCGCAAGCTGCGCTGGCTGTTCACCGCGATCGCCGGGATCGAGTCGCTCGATCTCGCCGCGTTGCGCGCGATGGGCACCGTCGTCACCAACGGCGCCGGGATCAATGCGATTGCGGTGGCGGAATATGCGGTGATGGGCGTGCTCGTCGCGGCCAAGCGTTATGACGACGTGGTACGGATCGCCGACCGCCGCGCATGGCCCGATTATGCACCGGGGCGGCAGGAACTGTACGAAACCAGCGCGCTGATCGTCGGCTATGGCGCAATCGGACGACTGATCGGCGAACGGCTCGCGGCATTCGGGGTCGACGTGACCGGCGTCACCCGCTCGGGCCGCGACGGGACACTGACGCCGGATGCGTGGAAGCCGCGGCTCGCCGAGTTCGACTGGGTGATCCTAGCGGCGCCCTCGACCGGCGACACCCGCGCCGTGATCGGCGCACCCGAACTCGCGGCGATGAAAGCGAGCGCATGGCTCGTCAACATCGCACGCGGCGACATGGTCGATCAGGACGCGCTGATCGACGCGCTCGACCGCAAGACGATCGCGGGCGCATTCCTCGACACGGTCGACCCGGAACCGCTCCCGCCCGAGCATCCGCTGTGGACCGCCCCCAACGTGATCCATTCGATGCATCTCGCCGGTCGCAGCCAGACCAAGATGTTCCGTCGCGCCGCCGAGCTGTTCCTGCGCAACCTTGCGCGGTTCCAGGCGGGGCAGCCGATGGAGAATGTGGTGGATCTCGACGCGGGGTATTGAGGTGGGGCGCACGTCGTGCGCGACTCGATCGATGAGCATAGAAACCGACGTTGTGCTCCGCCTGCAAGCCAGCTTACATCGTCACTCCTGATCGGGGCTTCAGATGCGTACCTTATCCCTTGCAACGCTATTGTCCTGCATCGCCATCAGCACGTCTGGATTGATGGTTGCGCCACGAGAAAAGCCTGTCAACGGGCGCTTCGATGTCGGGGGGCGCTTCATCCGCCTTGCTTGCAAGGGCGCAGGAAGGCCGACGGTAGTGATCGACGCTGGATTAGGAACAGCACCGGTCGAGGATGCGGGATGGCAGGCCATAGCGGCGCACGTTACGCCGGTAACGCGCGTCTGCCTCTATGATCGGGCTGGCGTCGGACAGAGCGATCCGGCGGCACCTGGGCCCCGCTCCAGCGTGGATGCCGCCCACGACCTGCATGCCGCATTGTCAGCGGCAGGGGTGAAGGGACCTTACCTTCTTGTCGGCCATTCAGTGGGCGGGCTGCATGCCCAAGTGTTCGCGGCGCAGTACCCGACCGACACGGCCGGGTTGGTACTGGTATCAACAACGCATGCCGACCAGTTTTCGACGTGGCTGGCGCTTCTACCGGCATCGGCACCGGGCGAAGAACCGGCCGTGACCGAAACCCGATCTTTCCTCACCAGCATGCAAACGGATCCGAGCAAGAACGAAGAGCGCCTGGATATGCATGCGAGCACCGCAGAGGCACACCAACTTACCACGCTCGGCAACAAGCCGGTAATCGTGCTGACGCATAGCCCGCGCTTTCGCATGGTACCCGGACTGTCCGAGCCGATCGCTGTCCGATTGGAAGACGCGACCCAGCGAATGCAGCGCGAGTTCCTTTCGCTGTCTACCAACACGCGACAGAATGTCGCAGAACGGGCGGGGCATGGTCTGCCCCACGAAGTCCCCGCGTTCGTCGTTGATGGCATCCTGCAGGGCATCGCCGCTGTTCGGGCGCAAGCACCTGCCGAAGACCTGAAGTGAGCGACGCTTTGCCATGTTCGTGCAGCCGGACAGCTTGCGTCAGATCCGGATTTTGGAGGCTTCAACCGACCGCTTTCTAGGTCCGCTTTTCCGATCGCGAACGGCGACAACTGAGTGGAAGCAGCCATCAGCTTTTAGCATCGGACCGCCTACCCCGCCTCCGCCGGATCGAAGAAGAACCAGTGTTCATGGATCTTGCCGTCCAGAATGCGCACCGCATCCGCGCCACTGACGGTGACCTGCCCAGGAGGCCCGCCGTGCCAGCGTGTGACCGCCATACCGTGATGGCCAAGCGTAGGCCCGGTGACCGCGAACCGGAAATCGGGCGGCATGTCGGCGAGGACACCCGCAACGGTATCGGAAATGGCGGCATGTCCGGTAATCGACCGCTCGGGTTCGTAGATGTGCGCCTCGGGGTGATAGATCTCCGCCAGCGCAGCCAGCCGTTTGTCGCCGTCATGCTCGTTCCAGACCCGTTCGATGCTCGCCTCGAGCAGTCCCGTCGCGATCACGTCGTTCATGTCGGGTTCCCGTATCTGTCCGGCAACGCTGCCGAGGGGGTGCCACTAAACGCCTAGCCGGCACACGGTAACAGATCGGCCCGGGCGGCGGCAAATCGCCGTCATCCGGCCGCAGCAGGCGTGACGGCCCACAAATTACCCCGCAAGGGAAAATCCCGGTTGCACCCCTTACCCAGCCTGGGTAATAGCCTCCGCATGACAACGATGGCCGGCCTCAAGATCAAACGCTTCCGCGAAGAACGGGGTCTCACCCGGGCTGCGTTCGGCGCGTGGTATGGCGCGCCGGGCTCAACCGTCCAGGGCTGGGAAGAGGATGGCAAGCGCGCCAGCGGCCCGGTGGTCAACCAGATCGCCGCCAACGCCATCGCAGCACACGCCGACTGGTATGTACAGATTCGTATGGAGAATGACATGAGCAGCTGGGCCCCCGATAGCTGGACCCGCGCCGACGCGCGCCAGATGCCGCATTATGAGGATACCGCCGCACTCGACGCCGCGACGACGCAGCTCAGCAGCTTCCCCCCGCTCGTTTTCGCGGGCGAGGCACGCAACCTGACCGCCGATCTCGCGCGCGTCGCCGAGGGGAAAGCGTTCCTGCTGCAAGGCGGCGACTGCGCGGAGAGCTTCGCCGAGCATAGCGCGAACAACATCCGCGATACGTTTCGCGTCATCCTCCAGATGGCGGTCGTGCTGACCTTCGCCTCCAAGCTGCCGACGGTGAAGCTCGGGCGGATGGCGGGGCAGTTCGCCAAGCCGCGTTCGGCCGACACCGAGACGATCGGCGACGTCACCCTGCCCGCCTACCGCGGCGACATCGTCAACGATATCGCCTTCACGCCTGAGGGCCGCGCCAACGATCCGCAGCGGATGATCCGCGCGTACAGCCAGTCGGCTGCGACGCTCAACCTGCTGCGCGCGTTCGCTGGTGGTGGCTATGCCAACCTCCACCAGGTCCATCGCTGGACGCACGATTACATGGGCCGCAGCCCGTGGGCGAAGAAGTTCGCGGACGTCGCGGACCGGATCGGCGAGGCGCTCGACTTCATGGAAGCGTGCGGAATCAGCCCCGAAACCGTGCCACAATTGGCGCAAACCAGCTTCTATACCAGCCACGAAGCGCTGCTTCTGCGCTACGAACAGGCACTGACCCGACAGGATTCGCTGACCGGCGACTGGTATGACACCAGCGCGCATTTCCTGTGGATCGGCGACCGCACCCGCTTCGAAGGCAGCGCGCACGTCGAATATCTGCGCGGGATCGGCAATCCGATCGGGATGAAATGCGGGCCCAGCCTAGAGCCCGATGCGCTGTTGCGGCTGCTCGACACGCTCAACCCGTCGCGCATTCCGGGGCGGATGACGCTGATCACCCGCTATGGCCACGACAAGATCGAGGCAGGGCTCCCTAAGCTGGTCCGCGCGGTGCTGCGCGAGGGGCATCCGGTGGTGTGGAGCTGTGATCCGATGCACGGCAATACGGTCAAGGCCGCGACGGGGTACAAGACCCGGCCGTTCGATCGTATCCTGGCGGAAGTGCGTGGGTTCTTTGCGGTGCATCGCGCCGAGGGCTCGATCGCAGGTGGCATTCACGCCGAGATGACGGGGCAGAACGTCACGGAATGCACCGGCGGTGCGGTCGACGTGACCGAACAGTCGCTGGCGGATCGCTATCACACGCATTGCGACCCGCGGCTCAACGCGGGTCAAAGTCTGGAACTCGCATTCCTGCTCGCGGAAATGCTCAATGTCGAGATGGCGGAACGGCGGCGCGCGGCGGCTTGAGCCGCCACGCGCCGGCCGGCTAAACTAGATCGCCGAACGACCCTGCAGCAGGCGAACGACCACGACGACGGCCGCGATGACGAGCAGGAGATGGATCAATCCGCCGCCGATGTGAACCGCAAGGCCGAGTGCCCAAAGCACCAGCAGAATGACGACGATGGTCCAAAGCATATAAAGTCCCTTTTCAAAACCGGCCCCTCGCCGGAATGGGCAACATGTCACCCATCGTTAGCGGAACGTAACGCTGCCGAACCGGTTCCACGCGATCCGCGGATAGCAGCGACTGGCCAAAACGCCTGTTGACGCGGCGCGAGCGCGTGCGTAAGGACGCACCTCCCGCGCACGGCCCCTTCGTCTAGCGGTTAGGACGACGCCCTCTCACGGCGTAAGCACGAGTTCGATTCTCGTAGGGGTCACCATCTCGCCACTAAGTGGTTGAGAGTGGCAGAATACCAAGAAAATCAATGCTTCGTAAGGCGCCTGGTGCTACAAAAGGGTGCTACAAATGGGACGTCGCATGTCGCATTCCGTCAAGCGCAGCAAATTGCATATCGAGCAATTTCGCATGGTCGTTCCGAAGGACGTCCGCGGGGTCATCGGCAAAACCGAATGGACGGAATCGCTTCGGACCACTGACCATCTGATAGCTTGCAGAAAGCGCGCCAATCTGGTGGCCAGATACACTGCGTAGATCGCGGCAGCGCGAGAAGGAATCGCGGCAGCGCAAGCGGAGATCGCCCGTCACCGCTCGGTTGGGGTGCGGCTCTGGCAGAGCCTGCCAAACCGTTACCTGTCCCGATTGCCGTACCGCAACCTGTCCCGGTTGCCGTGGACAATCCTAGCCTCTCGGCGATGCGCCTGTCGGAAGGCCTGCAATACTGGATTAATTAGCGTCGTCCCCGCCAGGCGGCTGTGACCGAAGCTAGACGTGGTGTCGCCCGTTACATCGCCTTGTTCGGCGATGTCATCGTAGGCGACATCACCCGGGCGCAGGTGATCGAGTTCCGCAATCTCATTGCGGACATCCGCCTCAAACCGAACTCGCCAAGCTTGCCGCTACCCGCCGCACACTACGCTCGGTGATCGATCAGGCGCGTCAGAAACGGAAGATCTGGGAGGCGACGCGTCGACCTCGGGCAAGCGGGTGGTGCGCGATCTGGGTGATCTGACCGCCGAGGCACCCCCCCCCCAAGTCGCGTGCAGATTCTGTCCCTCCATCGCACGTGAAGCACCGTCAGCCTGGCCCGGAACCATTGCTGACGATAGGAGAACCGCAGCAGCAACAGGCGCTGACAGACGGTTCGATCTAGAAGCGAAATTGCAAACCTCCATAATATTGCGGCCCACTTTCACTGACCTCGGCAATGCTATCACTGCCGCCTTTGACGAAGACGTCTTTGGTCCCTGTGACATTCAGGGCCTGGAGCTTTATTCGCACACGTTCCGTCAGCTGATAGTGCGCGGAAAGGTTCAGATAGCCTGCCGCCAGAACGCTTCGGTTGGTACCCCCGTTGGGTTTCAGATAGGAGGAACGGTACCGGTAGCTCGCGCGCAACGAAAGTCTGCCGCGCTCCCAATAGGCGGTGCCGCTGGCGACGTAGCGCGACAGTCCAGGCAGGTTTGCCGGGTCGACGTAATTCCCGAGCGCTGATGTGTCGGGATATTGGAAATTGGCATCGGCGACATTCAGCGAACCGGTCACGCCAAAGCCGCTCAACAGGCCCGGGGCCCAGGTCAGCGCATGCGAAGCGGACACCTCGACGCCATACAAGTGACGAATCTGTGGATCATTGGCAGGGGCTATTAGGTTCACCGAATAATCGCGCAGCCCCGCAGGCCGTCCATCGACGATTGTGTTCACGTCGATTGCGGTCGGGATTGCCCCCACGCCCGAGATGACGGTTCCGCGCAACCATTTTCCGTAGACGGCGGCGGAAAGAACGGTGTCGCGCGACGGGTAGAATTCTAGGCTGGCGTCCGCGTTCCACCCCCGCAGCGGCTTGAGCCCAGGGTTCCCGCTCGTCGCATTGAACGTGACCGTATCCGAACCGCCGGAACCGGCGGATGGATTGAGATTGATCCCCGCCCCGAAGGACTCGATCCCGGTTCTTGCCAAGGCTCTGTAGACAGCAAGCCGCAACTTCGTCGTTCGCGAAAGGTCGAACGCAACGTTCGCACTAGGGAGCCAGTACCGGTACGCGCCGCCCAGCGTATCGGTTGAAATCGAACCGGTCGGATCAGCTGCAACCGTATAATTGTCGGCCGCGGAATCAATCGTCACTACGAAGGGCAGCCGATAGCCGATGGAAGTAACCGAGGTCTCGACGTAGCGGACGCCAAGGTTCCCGCTGAACGGCGTTGATGCGAACGAACCCGCAAAGCTCGCCATGGCGTACAGAGCGGTGATCCGCTCACGGACATTTATATCGCTCGGGTCGCGCCGGTCGTTTGGAAAGGGCAACGCGCCGTCGCTGCCGGCGAATGCTCTGAACAGACAGGCATTGCCGAAGGTAGCCCACTGCTTGGGAGCATCGGTCGCCGGGAAATAGCTCGAAGAGGGAAAAGGCGTGCGGCAGGCCAGATTGGCGTCGTTGATGATCTCGGCGACCGATCGACCGCCGGACGGCACGAGCGTATTGAGATCACTGTTCGCGTTTTGCGCCAGGGTTCGACGCTGTTCGGAGTAACGTGCGCCCACCTTCATGGCGCGAAGAAAGCCATCCAGTGCGCGTTCTACATCAAATCTGGCCGCATAGATGTCGTCGCGACGGTCGGTCGCGAGCCGGTTCCGAGCGTAGACGGCGGTTGCTGCGGTGTTACCAAAATTGGCCGGATCGGTCACGTCAAAGCTATCGAACATGATCGCCGGAACGAAAGGGCTGTTCCGGTAATCGAGCGTGTACCCGACGCGCGTGTTCGAGCGCATGCGCGTTTGCTGCTGGGTCTCGGTGCGATGCGATTTGGAAAGGCTGACGTCGCCTTCGACTGTCCAGCGGCCCGGGGTCCACCGTGTGGTTGCCCCAACCCCTAAATATGTCTCGTCTCGCAATCGGCGCTCTAGCTGGTCCTCCAGAAAAGAATTACCGGAATAAGCGATCAACGCGCCTTTCGACCAGCCGTTGCTGCCATCACCAACGAGGATCGGCGAGACGCCGCGCAGACCCTCGGTTATCTGAAGGACGTTTCGATTCTCGGTGGACTGCCGGCGGGAATATTGGCCGTCCACGGTGATATCCAGATTGGACGCCGGTCTCCATTCCAGCGTCCCAAAGGCCGCATTTCTGAGCTCGCGTGTTTTTTGCTCACGGAAACTCCTGGACTGGGTCGCGTAATAGACTTGCCCGACCTTTTCGCGGATGCCTGACCGCGCCGCAGACGCGTTCGCGCAATTCGCGCTCGCACCTGCAGCGGACAGCTGCGAAGCCGTCCCGCGGACGAGCGTACCGTTGGAAGCAGAGGTCGTGCACGGCACGAAGTTCGCGTTGCCGTTGTAATAGTCCTCTGGCGCGGCACTATCCTGCCGCCGCAACCCGATCGAAATGCCGATGTCACCGACCGCGGTCTGGAACTGGTCGAGATAGGTGACATAGGCTCTGTAGCCGACACCGTTTCGGCCGCGGATCGCGTCATCCTTCGGAAAGTAAGAACCCAGTATCTCACCCGTCAGACGCGCGCGTTTCGCGTCCAATGGGCGGGCGGTGCGAAGGTCGATAACGCCTCCGATCCCGCCCTCCAAAAAGTCTGCCTGCTGGGTCTTGTAGACCATGACCGCGCTGATCAGCTCGGACGGAAATTGCTGGAAGCTTACGGAACGATCGACACCAGCCGCCGATGCCTCCCGCCCGTTGATGGTCATGAAATTGAGCGTGGGTCCGAGCCCCCGCACCGAGGGGTCGTTCGCATTGCCCTTGAAGCGATCGGCCGTCACGCCCGGAATGCGCTCCAGCGTATCCGCCACGGAATTGTCGGGAAGAGCACCGATTTCGTCGTCGACGATGCCATCGGCGATGACGGTCGCCCGCCGCTTCACATCGATGGAGTTGCGCTGCTCCTGCCGTGCACCCGTCACGACGATGTCGCCCGAAGCGTTTGCGCCGTCGGTCGACGATATCGATCGGTCGAGCGCCTGCGCGTTCGCACCGCCGACGACGAGCCTTGCGAAGACCAGACAGCTCAGGCTGTTGGAAAATAGTCGCGCGACAGCCGCCACCCGACACCCTTCCCCCGTTTGTTCCCCATGGCGCAGAATTAGCATGATCGGGCTAGCCCAACACCACCCTTTCGGGTGGACGGCAACGATGGTCGTTGGGCGCAGAATCCCTGCGCTCAATACCGTTGTTTGGGTTGGCCACGAAAGATCGCTAGAAAGGGGACCATGCAGCGGAATCCCGCGCCGCGGGATCCGGTGTATTGCGGCAATCGGCTGGAATTACGACCGGACCGGAGGGCCTTGACAGCAACCTGAGGCCGACACGCTGTCCCGTAACGCAGCTGCGAATTCCGCCACAGCGTCCTCGTATCGCGCGACGCCAACGTCGAACACCCATTGGCGCACCGAACTGTCGCGCGCGAGTGCCTCGTCTCGCAGCCATGCCCGTTTGGCAATCGCGCTGGTCAGCGCACCTATCATCTTTGCAGCAGCGCCCGCAGTCTGTGCTCCGGACAGGCCGCTATCGAGCATGCTAGGCGCGAAGGCGACGCTGGTTAGTCGCATCAGAACAGCCGAAGCGTAGGCAGTCGATACTGCGCCAGCCATCACGTCAGTCGACCAATCGTCAGGATCGCCGAGGCCCACGACGAGTATCGCAGCGGCCTCTACCGCATCCGGCGGATGATCGATCAGCAGGATCTCACCCCGTTCCGCGCGGAAGACACCATTCGCGCGCGCGACGAGGAGCCTTCCGGAAAGCGCGGCATCAAGATGGGCAAGGCCGCCACCGGGCCGATCGCCGCGCGCTTCACGCGTAAACATGCAGGCGCACGAGAGGTCCACCGTCGCGGCAACGCCGTCCCAGGCCGCGACCTCGATTCCAACGCCCAGATGGTCGCCAACGGATCTATGCTTCGCCATCGCTAATTCCCACCCAACTGCGGCATCATAGTCTCCGACGCCGCGATCAGTCCGCCAACGTGCCCTCCTGCAACAGCGATCTGCACCGCGTCAGCGCCGATGGAGCAGGCTTCGCGCCTGCAATGCTACGGCCAGCAGCGACAGGACGACACCGAGCAGCGACACCGCTTGCCATCCCCCGAAACCCCAGACAGCAGTGGCCGCTGCCGAACCGGCGGCACCGCCAAGGAACATCGCTCCCATGAAAATCGTGTTCAACCGCGCGCGTGCTTCCGGGCGAAGCGCGTAAACAACATGCTGGTTGGAAACGAGGGCACTCTGGACCGCGAAGTCGAGAACGATCACCCCCACGACAAGGCCCGGCAAGCTCAGCCAGAGACCGAAGATCGCCCACGAAACCAAGGTCAGCAACGCGCCGAACGCGATCACGCCGTGCGGGCCGCGCTTGTCCGCAAAGCGACCGGCGATGGGCGCTGCCAGAATACCGACTGCGCCCACCACGCCGAACAAGCCGGCGACATCGGCTCCAAGGCCAAAGCGCGGTTCCTGAAGATGCAACGCGAGAATCGTCCAAAAGGCAGTGAATGCGCCGAACAGCAGGGCTTGGGTCACAGCTGCGAGCCGCAGATCGGCGAAATCCATCCAGAGATGACGAAGCGAGACGAGCAGGCCTCGATAGGTCATGCGGCTGTCGGGTCGGCTGACCGGTAACTTGACCAGCATGAGGGCCCCGGCACCGAGCGCCATGGGTACGCCGAGCCAGAACATCTCGCGCCAGCCGGCATGGGTGGCGACAAGTCCGGCAAGCGTCCGGCTGAGCAATATGCCACAAAGGACCCCTGACATCACGGTCCCGACTGTGGCCCCCCGCTTCTCGGGCGAAGACAGATGCGCCGCAAATGTCACGATCTGCTGCGCGACGGTCGCCGCGACACCGAGCAACAGCGACGCCAGCAAGACCAACCAGACGTTGGGTGCCAGCGCTGCCGCGACGAGCGCCACGGCGAGCACCGCGAACTGGATCACGATCATCCGCTTGCGCTCGGCCAGGTCGCCGAGTGGCACGAGCAGGAACAGTCCTGCTGCGTACCCGAACTGGGTCGCGGTCGGGATCAGGCCAGTCGCACGTCCGGGAAGGTCACGTTCCATCACGCCGAGCATCGGCTGGTTGTAATAGATATTCGCGACCGCCACGCCCTTGGCAATCGCCATCGCAAACTTCATGCAGGCGCTGATCCCGGCTGGCGTTGGCACAATCGCGGCGTGTTCTGCTTGCGTCGAGGTCGTCATGGCACGGCTCCTGCGGCGCACCGCTCAAGTTAAACGGTTGGGTAGCGGCTGGCTCCCCGTCCCGGTTGCTTCAGGCAGTGCGCCAGGTGCGCCGCCATGCGAGCGGCGTTTCATTCAAGACGCGGCGGAAGAGGCGTGTGAGATGCGCCTGGTCGGTCATGCCGCATGCGCACGCAATGTGGCTGAGTGTGTCGTTCGTTTCGAGCATGAGCCGTTGCGCGCGAAGGATGCGTTGCCGAACAATGTAGCCGTGCGGCGTCTCGCCGGTGCTGGTCTTGAAGGCACGGCAGAAGTGGCCGGGGCTCAGTTCGGCAACGACTGCGAGATCGTCGATCAGGATGGTGCCGTCGAGTTCTTCCTCGACATAGGCGCGCACGCGCTTCAGTTGCCAGGGTGCCAGGCCGCCCTTCGTCGCGTTGGCCGGTGCCGGCGCACTCTCGACCGAGGGGCGCTCGAGCGTGTCGGCGTTGCCCAGAAGCGTCGAGGCCTCGTCAAGACAGCGCCGCGTGAAAGAGGGATCGACCTCGATGGATCGGCGCGCCTGTCCGAGCAGATCAAGGAGATAGGGCGGAAGCGCCTGCCTCGGTGTAGCGCCCTTTTCGATTACATTGAGCAGCATAGCGTAGTCCCCCAGCCGTGGATGGCAGGATCACTATCGAGCGGGTTGCCCCCGAAATGAATCGAACAGGGGTAGCGTCCGCACCCCATCAAAGGCCTGCGCACCCCAACCAAAAGTTCTAGGGGGTGGCTGGTCCGCTCCGCGCAGCCTCAGAGGTCGATGACGCCGCGCCGTGCTGCGATGGTCACTGCGTGCGTTCGGTCGGCAGCGCCGAGCTTGGAATAGATGATTTTCAGATACCCTTTGATCGTGTCTTCAGCGAGGCCGAGCTTGGCCGCGATCTGCCTGTTGGAGTTGCCTGCCGCAGCGAGCGTCAAGACTTGCGACTCGCGTCCGGACAAGACGTCTTCGGCCAGGTGCAGGGCGATTTCGGTCGCGATTGCGGATGAAAGGTGTTTGGCGCCGCCGTGCACGGAGCGGATTGTCTCCAACAGCTCCTTTCGCATGCTGCTTTTCAACAAATATCCAACGGCTCCCGCCCGCAAGGCGCGCATTGCCTGCGCATCGCCAGAATAGGTGGTGAGCACGATGATCCGCGACGACGGGTGCACGCTCCGCAGCGTTTCGATCGCGGCAACACCGCCCATCCCGGGCATTTGCAGATCCATCAGGACGATATCGGGCTGATGGATTTGATAGAGCTCGATGGCTTGTTCGCCCGTCTCGGCTTCCGCCACGAGTTCGAGGTCGCCCTGGGTTTCGATGACGGCGCATACGCCTTCGCGCAGGAGCGGATGATCGTCGACGACCATGATTCGAATGCGATCGGGCTTGGTCATGTTACGCGCTTTCCATCTCCCCGGCGAAAACGGGCGAATATCTATTGTTCCCAAACCAGAGCGAACGCCATGCGGAATTCGTCTGCTAGAACGGCGGCCTCCGCAGGCGGCGCGACGAATGACCAGCGCTCGAGCCGTCCCGGCTGCGCGCTCAAGACATCGATAATGCCACGCAGGATCGCACGGGTGCTCGCAGCGGCTTCGAATCGTGTGCCGCCGGTCACCAGACGCGCCGGTGCAAAAGCTGCGTGCCCACCGCTTAGGCGAACCGCTTGGTTCGCCGCCGAACGCAGCGCTCGGCGGGTATGCGACGCGACGCTTCTCCCTGTCGGGCCGAGGCCGAGAAGCAGCACGCCCTTTGCTTTGATCGGGGCGGGTGGTGACGAGAGGAATAGCGTCTCGCCCCACTTTCCAGCGAAGATTCCGTCCGCACGCAACCGTGCGATCGCGTCGTGCATCGCATGGTCGAGCCCCTCGACTGCGGCTGCAAGCTCAGCGCCGGCTGGCGTACGCGAACAGATGCCGACGATCGCCAGATCCGCCGCAATCGTCGAAAGTTCACCGGCAACGACATCGAGTGCGGTGCCGCAGCATCGACCGATCGGCAGGATCGAATCAACGGGCACATGCCGATCATTCGACATCCGAGGCTCCTCCTGCGCGGCCCGTACCCCTCACGTTTTACTCTCCCCCCAACGACAGCCCCCCATGGGACAACGTTTAGGTCACGGATGGCGGGTGCGCGTCTTGGACGTACATGACGTCTTCGCAGCGACGCCTGGAACCGAGACCTTCTCAGTCCCGTGAGGGCGCCACACCCGGCCAAAAACGCCGAGCCAAGCGCCACTGCTGCACCTCCCGCGGTTCGGAGCGGACACCACCCCGGCGGCGACCACGGTCCGGCCAGATACGCCCCTATCCCGACGATCGCGTCGTCGCCTGCTGCCACGTTTTCCCAAACCGTTACCCGCGAGCAAATGATGCGAACGCACACCAGGGCCCCGATCCATGGGATCGCGACCCTGGGGCCCTTGCGGAGCGGGGCAGCGGGGGAGGAACTGCCCTGCAGCCCGGGGGCGCGGCGTCCTAGCTCCGCAGGAAGGCGAGGAGATCGGCGTTGTACCGATCCTTGTGGGTAAAGGTCAGCGCATGTGGAGCGCCCTCGTAGACAAGGAATTGCGAGTGGGGGATCAGCCTGTGCGCGGCCGCGCCAGTAGGCGCGATCGGCACGACCTGGTCGGCCGCGCCGTGGACGATCAGCGTGGGCATGGTGAAGGCCGCCATGTCCGGTCGAAAATCGCTTTCCGAGAATGCACCGACGCAGTCATACGTGCCCTTGATGCCGCCCATCAACGCGATCTGCAGCGTCTGCTTGAATACGCCTTGAGAGACGGCACCCGGGTTCTGGTTGGTGCCATAGAACAGCGCGTTGAAATCATCGAGAAACTGCGGACGATCGGCGAGCAGACCCTTTCGGATCCCGTCGAAAATCTCCGCCGGCGCGCCTTCGGGGTTGTCGTCCGCCTGGATGAAGTACGGGGTCACCGCAGAGGTCAGGCAAGCCTTCGCTACCCGAGTACCCTTATACTTCGAGATGTAGCGCGCCACGTCGCCGCCGCCCATCGAGAAACCGACAAGCGTCACGTCCTCGACGCCGGCGGCGTCTAGGACCAAGGCGATATCGTCGGCAAAGGTATCATAGTCGTAGCCGTCCCACGGCTGGCTCGAACGACCGAACCCGCGGCGGTCATGCGCGATCACCCGGTAGCCGTTCATGCCGAAGAACATCATCTGCTGCTCCCACATGTCAGCACTCAGCGGCCAGCCGTGACTGAAAAATACCGCCGGACCGGTCCCCCAATCCTTGTAATAGATTTCCGTGCCGTCCTTGGCAGTTACGTAGGGCATCGTTAAGGTCTCCAAGGATCGCGGGCAGCGCGACCTTCCACCGACTTCATAAAGACTAGGCTCCCTAGGGAGATTGTATGGACGGCACCGATTTTGCGCGAACCGAACCTCAAGACATGACTACACCGCCAGTCCCCGAGCCGAGCGCGATGGTCATCATTGTCGATGACGATCTGCTGGTGCGAACCGCGCTCGACAGCCTCTTTCGGTCGGTTGGGTTTGCAACACGGCTCTACGCAAGCGGTCGGGAGGCGCTCGCTGACACACTCCCCGACATGGTATCGTGTGTCGTCACCGACGTGCGGATGCCGGAGATTGGCGGCTTCGAATTTCAGACCGCGTTGAATGCCCGCGGGGCCGAGATACCGGTGATCTTCATGACCGGGCATGGGGACATCCCGATGAGTGTTCGCGCCATGAAGGCCGGCGCGATCGACTTCTTGAGCAAGCCGTTTCGGGATCAGGATATGCTCGACGCTGTCGGCGCGGCGATCGAGCGAGCTCGCCTTCACCGCGAAGCAAGCCGCGGGAATGCCGAAGCAAAGTTCCGCTACGAAACCCTCACGCCGCGCGAACGCGAGGTTATGGACGGCGTCGTAAGAGGCCTGCTCAACAAGCAGATCGCCGGCGAGCTTGGTATTGCGGAAATGACCGTAAAACTTCATCGATTGAGCTTGATGCGGAAAATGGGCGTGAAACGGGTTCCCGATCTATTACGGCTTTCCGATCTGATTAAGGCCCCGGTGAATTACGACCGATCCTAAACCTTCGTTGGGGATCGCTAACGCCGGCACGTTCCCGTAACCGCTGTCGGATGGTATCCTTTTTTCGGGGGAGCGGCGTTTTGGGCAATCGCCTCATTGCTATTGTCGATGATGATCCGCTCGTCCGTTCGGCGACAACAAGCTTGCTGCGATCGTTCGGTTATGATTGCCACGCCTTCGGTTCCGCCGAAGAGTATCTGCGCCACACCGGGTTCGCCTTTGATTGCGTTGTGAGCGACATTCAGATGTCTGGCATGTCCGGCGTCGAATTGGCGAACCTGCTGCACAAACAATCCATGGCGCCCCCTATCATCCTCATCACGGCCTATCCGGAAGCGCGCGCCGCCAATGCCAAGAATACCGGTGTGGTCGTGGAACTGCTCGAGAAGCCACTAGACGGCCAGGCGTTGCTGGGCGCCGTCCGAATGGCCATCGGCACCCCCGATCGCGCTGAGGGCGATTAGCGGAAGGGTCACTTCCGCGATGGCGCCACCGCCCGTGCCGTTGCGGCGCGAAATGGAGCCGTCATGCCGGTCGACGACCATTTTCGCGATAGAGAGACCGAGGCCCATTCCCGTCCGCTTGGTCGTGAAAAAACTGCCAAAGACCTTGCCGGCTTCTGCCGGATCCCAGCCTGGCCCCGCATCCGCGACCGTCACGACGGCCTGGTCATCCTTCTGATCGAGCGTGAGCGTCACGATCCTGCGATCGGGCGGCGTGTTCACCATCGCTTGGATGGCATTCGTGATCAGGTTGATGAGGACCTGTTTTAGGAGAATCCGATCGCCGTTGACCGTCAGCGTCTCCTCGGTCGCCGGGATGATCATGATCCGAGCACCGTGCTCGGCGGCCTCTCGTCGCATCAGCGCAACGGTGGTTGCTATCAGACCCTCGAGCTCGATTTCGCAGAGCTCGATACGCGATTCCCCGACGAGCGCACGCACCCGCTGCATCACCATTCGGGCGTGCTGAACGCCGAGGGTAAGTCCCGCCAGCGCGTCGCGCGCCTCGTTGAGGTTCGGCGGGCTCCTGGTGAGCCACCGGCTGGCCGCATCGGCATAACTCTGGATCGCGGACATCGGCTGATTGAGCTCGTGCGCGATCGACGCAGACATTGCTGCGACGGCACTTGTTCGATGGGAATCCGCAAGTTCCTCGCGGGTTCGTAAGATCTGGATCTCGAGCGCGCGGCGGTGGGAGACGTCGAGAATTGAGCCCGGGACGCGGTCGAGCGACGCATCGGGGCCGAGGCCGAATGCAACGATGACCTGTCGTGGAGCACCGTTCAACGGCATCACGATCGCCTCTGTCTGGAACAGTGGGCGCCGTTCGTCGATCGCAACGATGCATTCGGCGAAGCTATCGTCGGTTTCGGGCAAAAAACCGCTCAAATGACTGAAGAAGTCCTGCTTGCTGGTCACGCCCATCATCGTCAGCGCGGTTGCGTTGACATCCGTGATCCGAACCGACCGCCGCATCTGGACCACGAACTTGGGATGCTCGGCGACATACCGCCGAATGTCGGTCACGCCGCTTTCCCGCAAGCGCGTCAATTCGGCAACGATCGGCGTGAAATCATGCTCCCAGATCGCAATCGCCAATGTATCGAAGACGATGCGAAAGCGTCGGTCGCCGCGCTCTTTCGATGAGTTTATCGACTGATTGCGCAGCAGCAGGAACGTCGTGACGAGCAGGACCGTCAAGCTGATCCCGAGGTGGGCCAACGCAAGCGGCGGCGCGCCATAGCTCTCGAAGATACAGTAGCCGAGCATCGCCAAGGCTACGCAAATCGTCGCCCACGCAAGGATCGCGGTCCTGCGCACCGGTCCGCCGACGCTGGATCCGATCAGCAATACCAGCACATAGAGACTGGCGACGGCCAGATCATCTGTCGTGAACGCATCGAACCAGAAGATGAAGGCTGCCAGGGCCGCAGCGAGTGCGGATTCCTTTCCCGGACCGCGCCGCGCGCGTCGACCTGGCGTCTGCCACGTAAACCCACGGATGAGCGGCTGAAATATCATGCATCTATTTTACCGGTCGTGGCGGATGGAGCAGCCCCCCAAAGCGTTGTCCGACACCACCCGATCGGGTGTCCTCGCTTTGCCGTGACGCCGATCCTCCGTGGCGCGATGCAAGCGCGCTACCCGCGCTCAGCCCGAGGAAACACCAACGTCGGCCCGTGGAACCGGGACGGCGAAACCGTTGAGCGTCATCGATACGAAGCAATAATGGCCGACCAGATAGATGAGCTCATTCGCCCCGGCCTGCCCGAAGCGCGACACGGCCAACGCGTAGAGCGGATCGGGCAGTACGCCGCCCCGCAACAACGCCTTCGCGACGTCATGCGCGACTGCTTCGGCATCGTCGAGATCTTCCGGACGTTCCCCCGCCGCAAGCGTCGCCAACCGCCGCTCGGACATGCCGTGCTTGCGCGCCGCGACCGCACCGTGTGCGTAGGTTTCATAGGCGGCGCCGAAATGCGCGCCGGTCACCAGGATCGCAATCTGGCGAGGACCGTCGGGAATGCGCCGGGCCTTCGTCATGGCTTGCGTCACGCTCCAGAAGGCCTCGCCAAGCTCTGGATCGTGAAGCCATGCATTCCATGGGCCGAGCAACGCGCCGTCGTCGCGGCGGGTGACGAAGGCATCATATTTCGACGCGACACCCGCGGTCATTGCGTCGAACAGGGGCAGTTGCTCGGGGGTGACCTGGTCGGGAGCAATAGGGGGCAGTCGCATGCGCATCTCCTTTGGCGCGACGCTAAACGCCCTTCGCGGCGTGCGATACGCGCGCCAGGAGGTTTGCATCGCACCGATGCAAAGAATGTTTCGTTTCTACAAAATGGCTTTGGCCCGCCTCGCCCAAGGCCATAGCGATCGCGCCCGATAGGCGATGCGCGCCGGAACCCGCACATGGATCGTCGTCCCCCCTTCCGGTCGGCTCTCGATAAGAAGGCGCCCACCGAGCTGCTCTGCGCGCTCCCGCATCCCGAGCAGACCGAAGTGACCGTCGCGGCCGCCCGCCGCGATGATCGTGGGAGCGATACCGATCCCATCGTCGCGAACGAAAATGTCGAGCGCGAGGGCACCGTGATCTAACTCGACAACGACGTTCCCGGCCCGCGCATGGCGTTCGACATTGGACAAGGCCTGACCGACGATCGCCACGAGTTCATCGACGACGGGCGCGCAAACGGGTCTGGTGCCGCCGCGAACACGCAGGTCCACGCTATCATAGCCGAGTGCCGCGATGCGCTGCTCGATGTCACCCGGCTGAGCGGCGCGAAGATCTCTCACCCGTTCGCGACTCTCGATCATGACATCGTCGCCCCGCTCGAGCACCTGTTCGATCATCGCACGAGCACGGGTGTTGCTTGGGATCACTTCGGCGACCGCCTGAAAACGGAGGATGAGACCCTGGACGCCTTGAAGGAGGGTGTCATGCAGTTCGCGCGCGATCCGTTCGCGCTCCTCGACCCGCGCCTCGACCCGATTGCGAACACGTTCCGCAATACTGCGGGTCCGCCACCGCAGCAAAGCGAGCGCGATGGCCACGACCGCGAGGATGACGACGATCGTAAACCACCAGGTCTCAAAGAAGAACGGCGCGATCTCAAAGGAAACAGAGGCGCCTCTCCGGTTCCACACCCCGTCGCCATTCGCCGCGACAACCTCGAACGTGTAGTGCCCCGGGCGGAGGTTGCTGTAGTAGGCGACCCGCTGCAGATCCGCGTTGGACCATCGCCGGTCCAACCCGATCAACCTGTACTGGAAGTGGTTGGCGCGGGGGTTGGTGAGGCTCAACGCCGTGAATGCGATCGATAGGCGTCCCGTCCCGGCAGGAAGCCGGACGGTCGCGCCCGAGACGTCCACGGCGCGCTCGTCTGCCGTAAACGATCGGATCGCAACGGGCGGCGGAAGATCGTTGCGGACGAGCCGTCGCGGATCGACCCATGCCAACCCCTGGTTCGTCACGAACCACAGCTTTCCGGCGGAATCGAGCGTGATGTCGTTTCGATCGTAGCCGGTCGCAGCGGCGTGCAGTCCGAGATCCTCCCCGATGGAGAAGGCGGACAGCTTCCGGCTCGGCGTGTCGAACGTCGCCATCAGGTCGGACGTCTTGATCCGAGCAATGCCCTTGGCCGAGATCACCCAGGTCGTTCCGTCGGCGAGCGGCTGGATCCCCGTGACGTTGGCGAAAAAGGGATGCGACCGGTCGTCGATCACGCGAAACGTTCGACCGTCGAACAGCGCGATCCCGTGCTCGCCGCCGATCAGCCAGCGATGTCCGTCGCGGGCGAGGGTCTTCATGAAGCCGATCGGAATACCGCGGCCCTGCCACAGCGTGGTCACGCGACCGGCGTGCCATAACCGCAGTCCATTAAGCGCCCGATAGGACAAAAGGTCGCCCGGCGCGGGCGATCGCATCATCATCGCGTGCCCCAACGCCGTTAGCGGCCCGGAAACCTTGTCGATCTTCGTGCCGTGCAGATGGTAGAGGTCGAGCGCGCTTATCCACCAACCGCCAGCGCCATCGCTCGCGCAGGCAACCGGGGCTGCATCGTCCGGGCGGCGGATGTCGGTGCGCGTGACCGTCTTGCCGACCTTTTCGAAAATGCCGCGGCTCGTCAGGACCAGGACGTTTCCTTCACGTGCCGCACAGAAATCCGTGATCTGTCCCGGAAAGGTCAGCGCCAGCTCGGGATCCCTACCGTCCGGCTGAAGCATAAAAATACCGGTAGAGGTGCCAAAGTACAAAGGCCCGCCCGGTCGCGTCGGCACGAACGTCGTGATCGTTTGCGGGGCTTTGGTATAGAGATTGATGTCGGGTTCGGAGAGACGGTCCAGGCTGCGCTCGCCTCCGACCCAGATGTTACCTTCGCGGTCTCGATACAGCGATAGCGGGACGCCCGAGGTGATGCCCTGGAGCGTGTCGAACCGGATTCCTTCCGCCCTGCCGGCCGTCAACGCGCGCAGCGACGCCGCCTTGACCCGGATCAGTCCACTGTCCTGCCGGGTAACCCACAGGTCCCCGCCGCGATCCATCAGGATTTTCAGTCCGACCCAACTTTGTTTGATCGGCGGCAGCGGCAAGGCGGCGCCAACGCCGTCGACACGATGGACGCTGTCTGTATCGATGATCCAGGCATCGCCGCGGGCATCCTTCTCGAGCCGACCGGATTGCGACGTTGTACCCCGTTGTCGGACGAGCTTTCCGACGCGATCGCGCACATAGACCGAGGGAAAAGACGCCAGGAGCACAGTGGGGCCAGGCATTGGGAGAATATCGAGTAACCGCGCAGTCGGCATGTCGCGCCCACTCTCGAGCCAATGCCACTTTCCGCGCGCGTAGTATCGCAGAAAATTGCCCCGCAAGCTGGTTGAGTAGACCCAGATCGCGCCGTCTTCGTCCTGCGCGATGGTGGAAACGGCGCCGGTCGGGCTGCGATCGTTCGCCGACCGCAACTGACCGCGATGATATCTCGCGACCCCGCCATAATCGTACCCGACCCAGAGATCACCATCACGCGCAGCAAGCAGGGCCGTCACCTGGAGCGATCGCGCCGGATCGCGGTCTGCGGGTTCGATCCGCTCGAACGTGATGCCGTCGAACCGGTAGAGGCCGGTAGCGGATCCCAGCCACAGGAACCCGTCGCTGGTTTGCGCGATCGCCAGAATATGCGATGGAGCGCCCTCGTTGCTGGTCCAGCGCGCATGCCGCATGCGCTCGACCGGCGTGTCGGACGCATTGGCGACACCGCTTCCCACGATCGCGGTAAAGGCGATCAGCGCGATCACCTCCCTTAGCCAGGAGAGGACCAACCGAGTCAGTCTGGGCTTGCGGGTAGATTTCGGCACGACCCAGTTACCCCGAAACCGCAGTCGGATCATACGAGGAATCAAAGCCTGGCGAACTGGGCAAGCGCGTCGCCTCGGGATGCAGAGGAAGGTCCACCGTCCGGAGGGTCAGGCGCCATTTTCCTGTTCGCCCCATCCTTGAAGAAACTCGAGAAGCAGCGCGTTTACCAGCTCCGGGCGCTCTTCATGCGGAAGATGGCCGCAGCGTTCGATCGGCACGGCCCGCAGGTTCGCGGCCATCTCGCCCCAAACCTTGGGCATGTCGAACATTTCGCCGACGGCGCCGAAATTCGCCCCCCACAGCGCCAGCGTCGGACAGGCGATCTTGACGTCTGCATCCGCGAGGTCCTGCGCGACATCCTCGGCGTTGGCCCGGTAATCCGCCATCGCGCCGCGGACTGCGCCCGGCGCGCGATACGCGCGAACATAAGTGTCGAACGCCTCCCCGCTGATCGCCGCCGGGTCATAGGTCCAATCCGAAAAAAACCAGCGGAGCCACGGCTCTTCTTTCCCCGCGATCAGCGTTTCGGGAAGGTCCGGGATCAGGTGGAAGAGGAAGAACCAATAGGCTTTGGCAATGCGAGAATCGAGATCGCGCGCCACGATCCGCGTCGGGACATTGTCCATAACCACCAGCCGATCGACCCGATCGGGAAAATCCTTGGCAAAACGGGTGGCGACCCGCGCCCCACGGTCATGGCCGACGAGCGCGACCTTCTCGATCCCCAGCATGTCGAGCAGCGCCGCGATGTCACGCGCCATGGTACGCTTGTCGTAGCCCGAGGCCGGCTTTTCGGTCTCGCCATACCCGCGCAGATCGGGAACGATCAGGCGGTAGAGCTCGCCCAGCACCGGGATCTGGTGTCGCCAGGCATAATTGGTCTCGGGGAAGCCGTGGAGCAGCACGACCGGCGCCCCCTGCCCCGCATCGATAAAGTTCTGCCGAATGCCGTTGGCGCGGCGGGTATGGTTCTCCAGTCGGATCACGGCTGTATCCTGTTGAGGCTGTAATTCAGCGGAACCCATTCGAAGCTATCGGGCCCCGTGCGCCTGATATGTCCGATGCCCGGGAAGGAGATGTGCGCGCCGGCAACCCACCATCCCTTGGCCGCCGCGGCGGCAAGCGCTGTCTCGCGCGAGCCGACCGCGGACGCGGCGTCCGTGTCGTATTTTATGGCGATGTGCGGTTCCGGAATCTGCGCGGGCATCACGTGGACCGTGTCGCCCCAGATGAGCAGCGTCTGCCCCCGGCTCTGCACGAGATACTGTCGATGCCCCGGGGTATGCCCCGGCGCTACGACGGGTGTGATACCGATTGTGAGGGGCGCCTCGCCCTCGAACGGCTTGAACCGTCCCGCGGCAATGTAGGGTTTGAGAACCTGTTCGGCGCCATCGAACATCGGACCGAGGATCGCCGGCACCTTCGCGCGATTGGCATCGTTGAGCCAGAAGTCCGCTTCCGCCTTCGAGACGCGGACGATAGCGCGGGGGAAGACCATCTGGCCACCGCGCATCAGACCGCCGACATGGTCGCGATGGAGATGCGTCAGATATATCTCATCGACCTGCTCCGGACTGAAGCCAGCCGCTTTGAGGCTGGAGACGAGAAGGCCGCCATCGCGTCCGTACAGGTCACCGGCACCGGTATCGATCAGCACGAGCTTGTCGGTCGTCTTGACGAGGAATGCCGTGATCATCCCTTCGACCGGGGACTTGAGATAGGCCTTGTCGAGGAGCCGCTGCATCTCTCCGGGTTTCGCGCCTACCGCGAGGCCGGTCGCATCGAACGGATGCGTACCGTCGAGCAAGGCGATCACCTCGAAATCGCCAAGCTCGAACCGATAATAGCCCGGTGCCTGTTTCGGCGCCAGGACGGGCGGCGATGCTTGCTGCGCGGACGCTGCCGCGGAGACGACGCTGACGCCGACGAGGACGAGCACCGCAAGCGCACTGGCGCAGCGCATCACTTGGACGCCGCGACGGCCTTGACCGCCTCTTCGATCATCGCGGCGACCTTTTTGGAATGCGACAGGAGCGAGGCCATACGTTCTCATCCCTTGATGAAGGTCAGGATGTCGGGGTTGAGAATATCGCCGTTGATGGTGAGCATACCGTGCGACAGTCCTGGATAGATTTTCAGGCGATTGTTCGGGAGCAGCTTGGCCTGCAGCAGGGACGCATCCTTGAACGGGACGATCTGGTCATCGTCGCCCTGCAGGACGAGAGTCGGCACCTTGATCGCCTTCAGATCCTCGGTCTGGTCGGTCTCCGAGAAGGCCTTGATGCAGTCGTAATGCGCTTGCGCGCCGCCCATCATGCCCTGACGCCACCAATTCTGCCGCACGCCCTCGATCACCGACTTGCCCGGCCGGTTGAAGCCGTAGAACGGGATCGGAACCTGCCAGTAGAAGTCGGCGCGGTTGGCGGCGAGCTGCGTCCGGAAACCATCGAACACCGAACGCGGCAGGCCGCCGGGATTGGATGGGGTCTGGAGCATGATCGGCGGAACCGAGGCGACCAGCACGACCTTGGCGACCTTGCCTTGCCCGAAGCGCGCGACGTAGCGCGCCACCTCGCCGCCACCCGTCGAATGCCCGATATGGATTGCGTCGCGAAGACCAAGCTTTTTGACGACCGCGTCGACGTCGGCCGCATAGGTGTCCATGTCATTGCCGGTCGAGGTCTGCGTCGAACGGCCGTGGCCGCGCCGGTCCATGGCGATCACGCGGTAGCCGTGTGACGAGAAATAGAGCATCTGCCCATCCCAGTCGTCGGCGCTGAGCGGCCAGCCGTGATGGAAGAAGATCGGCTGCCCCCGCCCCCAGTCCTTGTAGTACAGACGCGAGCCGTCGGCCGCGGTCGCATACCCATCGCCGACGGGGCCGGAACTCGGCGTACCGCCTGTTGCCGCCTGCGCGGCGTCGGGCAAGGTTGTCGAAAGCGCTGCGGCCCCAACGGTGAGTCCGGCTCCGGCAAGGATGCCGCGACGGGTAAAGTCAGCACCCTGACCGTTCGAAGCGTCATGGTCATGCATAGTCGTCTCCTGTTCTTGAATTCGGAGACGGTCTGAAGCGTGCGCTTGCCGCGCGATTGTCGAAGCTGGCGGAAATTGGCACGAAACGAACGCGAAGCACGCGGTGTCGCTCGGCAATCGCGAACGGTGTCCTGCCCGCACGAAAAGACCGGACAGTTGCCTGCCCGGTCTGCTCGTCCGGCCTTTGCGAAAGGATCAACGCCGCGCGTCGAGGCTCCAAGCACCGCCGCCCAGCGCGATGACATTGAGCAAGCCGCCGGCGATCGCCACGTTCTTGAAGAAGTGAATGAACTGGTTCTGGTCACCCAGCGCCGAGTGGAAAGCGAGCGCGGTCGCGATCGAAAAGACGGCGAGAATGGCCGCCACCAGACGCGTGCGGTAGCCAAGCACCAATGCGGCACCGCCGACCAGTTCAATTAGCAGCGCGATCGCAAGTGCAACCTGCGGAAGCGGAAGGCCTGCGGATTGAATGTACCCGATCGTCGCGGCGGGTGCCGCGACCTTCGACAGACCACTCAGGATGAAGATACCAGCGATCCCGATGCGTCCTGTGAGGGACAGCGCCGCGGCGGAATTCGTCGTCGGATTCGAAGCGTTGAACGGAACAGTTGCCATTGAAAGTCTCCAGTCGGAGGCGAACCCCTGTTCGCCGCTGACCGCACAGATGGCATCCGCGGATCCGTTCCGACAGTGGAACAAAGTCCTGCCTTTCGTTCGATAATCTAGAAATGCCGGAGCATTCCGCTCGCCGGAACCTTCGTCGAAGGTTTCGACGTCCTTCGACGAGCACGGCCCCGGGCGCATCCCCCAAAACCGCCGCCGTTCGCATCACGATCGTCCAAGACTCCGCCAGTCTGCTCGATCAAAACACCTCCGACCAGCAAGACCGGCCAACGCGGCGCTGGCGCTTGAGAAAGCGCCGAGCGGACGCCCTTGCCGTCACCGAATTTGCCTTCACAAAACGGGAGATCCGCATGTCCATCACCGCCACCGCAACGCCCGGCAAGACGCTCATCGCGCCGAGCGATCACACGCTTATCCTTATCGATTTTCAGTCGCAGATGGCCTTCGCGACCAAATCGATCGATACGACCCTGCTGCGCAACAATGCTGCGCTCATCTCGCATGCGGCGAAGATCTTCGACGTCTCGACCATCCTCACCACGGTCGCCGAGGCATCGTTCTCCGGCCCGATGTTCTCCGAGATCACCGAGGTTTTTCCCGGCCAGAAGCTCTTCGACCGCACATCGATGAACACCTGGGAAGACGCCCCGGTGATCGAGGAGGTCAACCGGATCGGAAAGCAGCGGATCGTCCTTGCCGGCCTGTGGACCGGCGTCTGCATCGTCGGGCCCGCCGCGTCGGCAATCGACCAGGGGTTCGAGGTCTACTTCATCTCCGACGCTTGCGGCGACGTGTCGACCGAAGCGCATGAGCGCGCCTGCCAGCGCATGATCCAGCTTGGCGCGATCCCGCTGACGTCGGTCCAGTATCTGCTCGAGCTGCAGCGCGACTGGGGCCGCACCGAGACGTACGATGCGGTCACCGGCGCGGCCAAGAAGCTCGCAGGTGCCTATGGTCTCGGCATCACCTACGCCAAGACCATGTTCGGCGCCTCGGAAGGCGGGCACTGAGGTCGTGCGGCCGTACCTTATCTCGCTCGCGGCGGGTGTGCTCGTCGGCGTGATTTACGCCTTGATCAAGGTACGGTCGCCGGCCCCGCCGACAATCGCATTGGTCGGGCTGGCGGGCATCCTCATCGGTGAACAAGCCGTCCCGCTCGTGAAGAGCCTGTGGTCGAGCAAGGAAAAGGCGGCGGAGATCCATGCCGCCTGCAACAACCACGTCTTCGGCAAGCTTCCCGCCAATACCGACACGGACGCCGCCGCGTGACGCTCAGCAGGCGTGACACTCTTCTCGGCGGCGCGGCGGTTACGCTCGCGCCGCTGCTCTCTGGAAATGCGAAAGTAGCCATGACCAGCACCGACTTGATCCTCGTCAACGCCAAGGTGACCACCCTCGACCGCGCGAACCCCGAGGCCGAAGCTGTCGCGATCCGCGACGGCAGGTTCCTCGCGGTTGGCAGCGAGAAGGACGTCCGCGCGGCCGCCGCGCCGAACGCGATCGTGATCGACGCTGCACGCCGGCGGCTGATCCCCGGCCTGATCGACAGCCACATGCACATCATCCGCGGCGGCCTGAACTATAATATGGAGCTGCGCTGGGACGGCGTGCCGAGCCTCTCCCAGGCGATGGCGATGCTCAAGACGCAGGTCGACAATACACCCGCGCCGCAATGGGTGCGCGTCGTCGGCGGGTTCACCGAGCATCAGTTCGCCGAGAAGCGCCTGCCGACCATCGCCGAGCTGAACGCGGTCGCGCCCGACACACCCGTCTTCATCCTCCATCTCTACGATCGCGCCTTGCTCAACGCTGCCGCGCTGCGCGTGGTGGGCTATGGCAAGGACACGCCCAACCCGCCAGGCGGCGAAATCGTCCGCGATGCGGCGGGCAACCCGACCGGGCTGCTCCTTGCGCAGCCCAATGCGACGATCCTCTATTCAACGCTCGCCAAGGGGCCGAAACTTCCGCCCGAATATCAGCTCAACTCCACGCGCCACTTCATGCGCGAGATGAACGGGCTCGGCGTCACCGGCGTGATCGATGCCGGCGGCGGCTTCCAGAATTATCCCGACGATTACGCGATCGTCGAGAAGCTGCATGCGGATGGACAGCTGACGCTGCGCATCAGCTACAATCTGTTCACGCAAAAGCCGAAAGAGGAACTGGCCGATTTCGCGGGCTGGGTAAAACAGGTATCGCCGGGGCACGGCGACGACAGCTACCGCCACAATGGCGCGGGCGAGATGCTGGTCTATTCTGCCGCCGACTTCGAGGATTTTCGGGTCGAGCGCCCGGACATGCCCCCCAGCATGGAAGGTGACCTCGAACCCGTCATTCGGCTGCTCGCCGAGCACAGATGGCCGTGGCGGCTGCACGCAACCTACGACCAGACGATCGACCGCGCGCTGGACGTCTACGAGAAGGTCCACCGCGATATCCCGCTGACGGGCATCAACTGGTTCTTCGATCATGCCGAGACGATCAGCGATCGCAACATCGACCGGATCGCCGCGCTCGGCGGCGGCATCGCGGTGCAGCATCGCATGGCGTATCAGGGCGAGTATTTCGTCGAGCGCTACGGCGCGCGCGCCGCCGAGCGCACGCCGCCGATCGCCAAGATGATCGCGGCGGGTATCCCCGTCGGAGCGGGCACCGACGCGACCCGCGTTGCGTCCTACAACCCCTGGGTTTCGCTCAACTGGCTCGTCACGGGCAAGACCGTGGGCGGCCTCAGTCTGTATCCGGGCGCGAACCGCGTCAGTCGCGAGAAAGCGCTGCGGATGTGGACGCACGAGAATACGTGGTTCTCGAACGAGGTCGGCAAGAAGGGTCAGATCAAGGTTGGCCAGCTCGCCGATCTGGCGCTTCTCTCCAATGACTATTTCAGCGTGGCCGAAACGGAGATTCCGCATTTGCGGTCCGTCCTCACGGTACTGGGGGGCAAAGTGGTTTATGGTGAAGGCGATTTCAGCCCGCTCGCGCCTGACATCCCCAAACCGATGCCCGACTGGTCTCCGGTCGCCACGTTCGGCGGATACCACCGCACCCCGGAAGCGGCTGCAAAACTCGCGAGCGCCTGCGGATGCGCCAGTGCATGCCAGGTCCACGGTCACGACCACGCAGCCGCACTTGGCCGCGCGGTTCCAACGCGCGACGTCCAGACCTTCTGGGGCGCGATGGGCTGCGGCTGCTGGGCAGTTTGAGAGAAATGGAGATGAAGATGTTGAAACGCTCGGCCCTACTCCTCGCCACGGCGCTGCTCGGTGCAGCCTCCTCCGTACCGGCAGCCGCGCGCGAGCCGACCGTATCGGCGGATTACGCGGTCGGCGCGCAATATGACACGACTCATGTCTATGTCGCCGTCGACGACTTCGACCGCTTCGTGGCGAGCCTCGTCGCGACCTTTGGCGGCACCACGTCGAAGCAGGGCGTCTTCCAGGTCACGCCGACGCCGAGCCAGACGATGTCCCAGCTCGTGCTGACCCCGGTCGGCACGCTCTCGGTGTTCGGGTTCAAGACGCCGATCCCCTACCCCTTCGGAAGCGAACGGACCGGATATCTGGTCACCGACATGGATGCGGCAACGAACGCTGCCGTCAAGCACGGCGCAGCCCGGCTGGTGACGACCTTCCCGGACCCGATCGGCCGCGATGTCGTCGTCCAGTGGCCTGGCGGCGTGAACATGCAGCTGTATTGGCACACCGCCAAGCCCAACTATCCGGCGCTCGCCCACGTCCCCGAGAACCGGGTCTATCTCACACCCGATGTCGCCGATACGTTCGTGAAGCACTGGACCGCCTTTGCGCACGGCAAAGTCACGCGTGACGTGCCGAATGCAGGCGGCGCCGAGATCGGTCAGCCGGGCAAGTCCTATCGGCGGATCGAACTGACGTCCGGCTATGGCAAGATGCTGGTGATGGTCTCGGACGGTCAACTCCCGTGGCCCTACGGCCGCGACATGACCGGCTACGAAGTCGATGATCTCGGCGCGACCCTGTCCAAGGCGAACGCCGTCGGCGTCGAAACGCTCGTTCCCGCCCATAGCGAGGGTGGGCGTTCCTCCGCGCTCGTGCGCTTCCCCGGCGGCTACGTTGCCGAGATCCACAGTCGTGCCGGCTGACATGCTGCACCCGCTCGATCCCGCAAAGGAGCCGCGCTTCGTCGATACCATACTGGAGTGGCGAGCGACCTGGTTCCTGGCGCGCCTAGCGCTCGTCGGGGCCTATCTGCTCGGCGGCATCGTCAAGGCCAGCGACTGGCAAGCCGCAGTCGCGGAGCAAGCGCATTTCGGCATGCATCCGGCACCGCTTTGGGCCGCGATCACGATCGCGGTCGAACTGATCGGTCCGATCCTGATCCTTTGGGGCCGTCTGGTCTGGCTCGGCGCTGGAATGCTGGGGGTCTTCACACTGCTGGCAGCGTACACGGCCAACGCGTTCTGGACGATGCCGACCGGGCAGGATCGCTTCATGGCGACCAACGCGTTCTTCGAGCATCTCGGGCTAATTGGCGGGTTCGTGCTTGCGGCGCTGGTCGCCGAGCGCGAGCGACGGCGTGCGTAAGTTCGCGCTTGTCGGCCTCGTCGTTGCCTCCCCGGCGTTCGCGCAGGACCGTGAGCCCTGGCAACCGCCGACGCTGACCATGACCCGCTATGATGAGGATTGGTCGACGATGGCCGATCCGGCAGACCGGCCCGGGCGCTGGAGCGACGATCTTAAATACATCCCGATCACCAACGATGCCTATGCCACTGTCGCGGCGGAAATACGGATCCGCAACGAGAGCTATCGCAACAATCTGTGGGGCGGAGCGGCGGCACCCGATGACGGCTATCAATGGGTACGCTTCGTGCCCAGCGTCGACTTTCATGCGGGACGCGTGCGGGCGTTCGTCCAGCCGATTGCGGCCTATGCCATCGGCGTCGCGCCGTCCGCGAGTCCGATCGACCAGACGCGCGTCGATATGCTGCAAGCCTTTGCCGACCTCCGTCTTGGGGACGCCGGCACCGGATCGCCTGATGGAGTCGGCGTCACGCTACGGGCCGGCCGCCAGATGATCAGCCTGGGAACCGAGCGACTGGTGGGAACGCGATACGGCCCGAACGTTCCCCTCGCCTTCGACGGTGTTCGCGCACTCGCGTCGCTCAACGGCGCAACCCTCAGTCTGTTCGCCGTACGGCCCGTCCAGCCGGGGCCATCGAGTTTTGACGATCGCCGTTCCCGCACCAAGACGCTCTGGGGTGCCTATCTCACACGCCACGGATTGGACCTGTACTATCTCGGCTATCACAACATACAGGCCCGGTTCGGCGGTGTCGCTGGCGACGAGATGCGGCACAGCGTCGGCGCCCGCGTGTTCGGCAGCCGTGAGGGATGGCACTGGAATGCCGAGGGCATCTATCAGTTTGGCCGTTTCACGAACCAGACCATCTCCGCCTGGAGCGTCGGGACCGAATTGGGGCACGCCTTTCAGGATCTCCCGGGGGCGCCCGACACGACGCTGCGCTTCAATGTCGTCAGCGGGGACCGGCACCACGGCGACACGCAGCTGAACACGTTCAACGCCCTGTTTCCCAAGGGCAAGTATTTCGGCGAGCTGTCACCCGTCGGGCCATCCAATATCGTCTCGCTGAATCCGCGGGTTGCCGTCTCGGTGGCGAAGACCGTGTCGATGAGTTTGGCGGGAATGGCCTATTGGCGGTTCTCGCGCGCCGATGGGGTCTACGATATTCCGGGCAATCTCATCCGCGCGCCCGGCACTGCGACGTCGCGCTTCATCGGTCGGGAAGTCGAAGCGACGCTCGCGTGGCAGGCGACGCCCGATCTCGAACTCTCGACCTCAGTCTCGCTGTTCGGTCCAGGCGGCTTCATCCGCCAGACGGGTCCGGCGCGCACCATCGCTATGCTGGGCCTCGAGGCCAATTTCCGTTTTTGAAGGAACGAACATGGCCCTTCCGTCTTCCACGCCGCCTGCATCTCCGTCTCCGCTGCCGGCTTTGCTGTTGCTGCTGTCCGCCATCACCGGGCTGGTCGACGCGGCCAGCGTCCTGGGCTTGGGCAAGGTTTTTACCGCCAACATGACCGGCAATGTCGTGTTCCTCGGTTTCGCCGCCGCGGGTACGCCCGGGTTTAACTGGTCGCTCTATGTCGTCGCCATCCTAGCTTTCATGGCGGGAGCGCTTGTCGCGGGGCGGCTGGCGCATGGCCATGTCGCTCGCCCCGTGCGCGGCTGGCTGATGCGTGCCGCTCTTCTCGAAACCCTGCTCCTCTGGGTCGCGGCAGCGATCGCTTTCGGGGTGGGAATCGCCGATCTGAGCATCGAACGAACCTATGCCATCATCGTCTTGACCGGCGTCGCGATGGGATTTCGCAACGCGACGATCCGGCAGCTCAAGGTTCCCGACCTCACCACGACCGTGTTGACGTTGACGATCACGGGCCTCGCCGCGGATTCAACCCCCGCGGGGGGGAGCAATCCCAACTGGACCCGGCGGATTGCCGCGGTGGTGTCGATCTTCGTGGGTGCTGCGATCGGCGCATGGCTGGTGCGCGCCTCCGGCCTGACGGCGGCCCTGGCCGCAGCCGGCCTGCTGGGGCTGGTCGGGACCTTCGCCTGGAGCCGCCACCCGACGGCTGCCGCCCCGATTTCGCGCTAGCACCACCCTTTCGGGTGGACCTCGACGACCCCATCGGGGCGCGCGCTGAGGGCGTTCAGCGGCTAGGGTGCGACCGCGGGCGGGTGGAGATTTGGAATGCCGATGTTGCAGGTGCGGGACGGTACCCGTCTGTATTACAAGGATTGGGGAAGCGGGACACCGATCGTGTTCGCGCATGGCTGGCCGCTCAACAGCGATATGTGGGAAAACCAGATGATGTTCCTCGCGTCGGAGGGATATCGCGTGATCGCCCATGATCGTCGCGGTTTCGGCCGCTCCGACCAGCCGTGGGATGGATATGATCACGACACCTTCGCCGACGACCTCTCGGAGTTGATGGTCCATCTCGATCTCGGCGATGTGACCTTGGTCGGATACGCGATGGGTGGCGGCGAAGTGACCCGATATGTCGGCCGCCACGGTTCCGAGCGGGTGTCGCGCGTTATCCTGATCGGCTCGACCACACCGAAGCTGGGTCAAAGCGAAGACTATCCGCATGGCGTTCCCGAGCTGGTCTTCGATAATGTCCGAAGCGGTCTTCTTGCCGATCGTTCGGAGTTTCTGCGCGGATTTGCCCGGTTGTTTTTCGCGACCGGAGAAGACGAGAACGATGTGTCGGAAGGCAGTCTCGCACACATCCACCAGATGGGACTGCAAGGCTCGCTCAAGGCCGGACATGATGCGGTGACCGCGTGCGCCACGACCGACTATCGCGACGACATCGAACGCTTCGACGTTCCCGTTCTCGTCATTCATGGAGAGAAGGACGCGTTCGTTCCCTTCACGGCGACCGCGCGACAAGCCGCAGAATTATTCCCGGACGCGATTCTGAAAGTCTACGAAGGTGCTCCGCACGGTATCCTCTTCACGCACAAAGACAGGCTCAACCAGGATATTCTGGAGTTCATGACCGCCTGAGACGACAGTGACCGACTTTGCCAATTTTCCATCTCCAGTAGCGGAGGCGCTGGAACTCGCGCTCGGCCATCTGGACGTGCGAGATGCCCATACACTTCTGGAGAGATTCGAGGACGTCGGGCTTGCTGGGCCGCGTCGCGAGAATCTGGCGCGCAAGCTTCTCGCGGCAATCCGGCTGGTGTCGGGAAATTCTCGGGCGCTTGCGATTCTCGGGGTCGCAGGGGAAGCGCTCCCGGTCCCGCTGTCTGGCATCTGGCCCTTCGTGCAAGTCGAGCAGTTGCGCCTTGCGCTGATCGCGACGCGCAAGCAGGGCGGCAGCTTCAGGACCGGACTGCGGCTGCAGGCGGTCGATGGCCGCGCGATCCATGTCACCTTCGTCGCCTGGCGCGAAAAGGAGGACGAGGACACGTTGTCGTTCGGGCTGCTCGACATCACCGAGCAGATCGCTGCGCAAGACGAACTCCTGCGGTTGCACGCCCAAATGGCCCATGCGGACCGGCTTTCCACGCTCGGCGTGATGACCGCGACGATTGCGCATGAGGTTCGTCAGCCGCTCGCGGCAATGATGACCTCGGCGCAGGCCGGGCTGCGCTGGTTGCGCCGGCATCCGGCGGATCTCGCCCAAGTGGAAAGCTGCCTCGAGACCATCGCGCTCGGCGCGACCAAGGCCAATGACACCGTGGCAAAACTGCGCACAATGGCATCGAACCGGAACCACGATCTGGAACGCTGCGATGTCGGCGTCATCATCGAGGAAACGGCGGCATTCCTCCGGCAGGAGCTTGCCAGTCGCCAAGCGTCGCTCTCGCTCGATATTGCGATTGGGCTTCCGCCTGTGGCAGCCGACCGCGTTCAGCTGCGGCAGGTCCTCACCAACCTCTTGGTCAACGCCGCCCAGGCGATGGCGGATGCGCAATGTTGGAGCCGAACGCTCAAGGTCAGGGCCCGCAGTGACGACGGTTTTGTCATCGTCGATGTCGAGGATAGCGGTCCGGGCGTCACGGAAAGAGATCGCGACAGGCTGTTCGAAGGCTTTTTCACGACCAAAGAGACTGGCTTGGGACTAGGGTTGCGCGTCTGCCGTGCGATCATCGTCGGTCACGGGGGAACGCTCGAACATCTATCCAAGGCCAGTGCAGGTTCGATCTTCCGCTTCACGCTCCCTTATGCCGCCCAAGACACGGCATCCGCCGACGAGATTTGAGATGAGCCGCTATGAGGCGTTGATCGCGGCTCTTTCGACTTTACGCAATGAGCCCATTCGTCATCGACAAGCCGGGTGGCGAAAGACCGAACGCGACGTGTCACCTGCGCATTATCGGTCGAGCGCTCTTACGATCCTCCGGTCGGGCACGAGCCAGAGCAGAAGAACGACGATGTATAACGCAAGCGCCAACCAGCGGCTCACATAGGCCAACGGCACAGCCACGAGATAGAAGCTGATGCTGCCCAAGCCCTTTCGGTCCCCGCCGATCGCGCGCGCAACGGCTGAATCGGGCCCGTTACAGGCAATGATGGCGCGTTCGGTCAGGGCGTAGCCGACGGCTGCCATGCCGAGGACAATGCCATACCCGGCGGTTGCTCCGGACGAAAAGCCACTCTCGTCGAGCCACCGGATCACAAAGGGCACGAGGCTGAGCCAAAACAGCAGGAAGAGGTTCGCCCAGAGCACCCGTCCGTCGATTCGGTCGGTCGCATGGAGCATGTGGTGGTGATTGTTCCAGTAGAGACCCACGTTCACGAAGCTGAGCACATAGGCCAGCAACACGGGCGCTATCCCCGCCAGGTCCCGCAAGCTGCCGCCCTGCGGCACCTTGAGCTCCAGCACCATGATCGTGATGATGATCGCCACGACACCGTCGGTGAAGGCCTCCAGCCGCCCGGTGTCCATCCCGCGCGGCCTCACAGGTCGCGTGCCCCGGCGAGATCGACATCGCTCAGCGCGCGATCGACGAAATCGCGGATCAGCCAGGACGCGGCTGGCCCGGGCGGGCGGTCGCGCCGCCAGATCCCCGAAAAGCGATACATCCCGCCCGGGTCGTCGGGCATGGCGAGACGTTTCAAGGTTCCGGCGACCAGGTCGGGCTCGATCAAGGGCAGCGGCATGTTGCCCCAACCGATCCCTTCGCGAAGGAGCTGATGCTTGGCGCCGAGGTCGGCCAGCCGCCACGTCCGCGGACTGACGACCGCGAAATCGCGACCGTCCGTAAGCGGCGAGCGATCCGTCAAAACGAGCTGAACGTGCTCCCTGCCCGCGCCCGAAGGAATCTGCTCATAGCGTGCAAGCGGATGGTCCGGCGCAGCGACGGGGACCATCGCAACGCTGCCCACCGATGCCGCTTCGAGGCCATCGATACCGCTTGCGAGCGGACCGGACACGCCGACGATCGCGGTCCCCGAAAGCACGTGCCCGGCAACGGCCCCGAGCGCTTCGACATGCAGGCGTAGCGTGACGGTGGGATAGGTAGCGGCAAAGGCACGCAAGACCTGGCCGAGCCGGCGTGCCGGGAGCATGACATCGACTGCGAGATGCACCTCGGCTTCCAGGCCATCCAGCAGGCCCTTCACCTTGGCCTTCAGGCCATCGATACCGCCCGCGACGGTACGCGCCTCGGCGAGCACCGACCGTCCTGCCTCGGTCAGTCTTGGCCTCCGCGTCCCTTCGCGGTCGAACAGGACGATCCCGAGTTGCGCTTCCAGGTTGGCGATACCGTAACTGACGACCGAAACCGCGCGGTTGAGCCTTCGTGCCGCCGACGCGAAACTGCCCTCGTCGACGACGGTCAGGAAGATGCGAAGTTGGTCGAACGTCGGGGTTCCCGGATCGCTCATCTAGCCGCTCGCGAATGGTCATTGGCATCGTGTCGAGCCGACCCGAAAAAGGTGTCGCCGCATGACAGCCTTCGTTTTTCGCAATACAAGCGCGTGCCCTTTCGTCCTTGGGTCGTGCGGCCGGTACCGGCCGAACCCGGCCGCACTGTCTCTCACCTCGCGCCAAACCGTAATCCCAACGATGGTTTGTGGTCCCGCAACGGGTGTGCCCCGCTTTCCAATTTCATCGAACAGTTCGGTCCATTTTATGCCGCTGATCCATACCGCTGGCCTCGACTAAATCGGTGCCATCGACAGCGACCGGGCAGCACGCCCAATCGCCCAGCATGGAGTTTGTGACATGATCGACCTTCGCCCGTTCGACAGCCTCGGTGGCGCCAACCACGGCTGGCTCGACGCCAAGCATCACTTCTCGTTCGCCAATTACTACGATCCACAGCGCACCAACTGGGGCAATTTGCGGGTGTGGAATGACGACACGATCCAGGCCGGGACCGGATTTCCGCCGCATCCGCACCGCGACATGGAGATCATCACATACGTCCGCGAAGGCGCGATCACCCACAAGGACAATCTGGGCAATATGGGCCGGACCGAGGCGGGCGATGTGCAGGTGATGAGCGCCGGCACCGGCATCACGCATTCGGAGTACAACCAGGAGCCTGGCACCACCAAGATCTTCCAGATCTGGATCCAACCCACCCGTTCGGGCGAGAAGCCCAGCTGGGGTGCGCGGCCTTTCCCCAAGGGCGAGCGCTCGGGCCAGTTCGTGGTGCTTGCCAGTGGCTTCGACACTGACGAGGACGCGCTGCCGATCCGCACAGATGCCCGCATCGTCGCCGCGACGCTCAAGGCTGGCGATACGGCGGAATATCCGATCGGCAAGGATCGTCGCGGCTATCTCGTCCCCGCCACCGGCGCGGTCGAGATCGATGGTGTCCGGGTCAACGCCCGCGATGGCGCTGCAATCCGCGACGAAGCGGTCTTGCGGGTAACCGCGATCGAGGACAGCGAGATCGTCCTGGTCGACGCAGCCTGAAGCACGAGGGCCGTCCGGCTGAAGACCGGACGGCTTCACCGCCTCCCGCCCCGTCCGCACGCGGTGCTGGCTGGGTCGTGGAGCGCGTGGCGCGCGTATCGAGCAGATGCTTCAGGGGATCGCGACCAGCTTAGTCGAGGGGATCCAACGCCATTGCTCGGGCCCGCGCTCTAGTCTGCCGATCCCCGGGAAAGCGAGGTGAGCGCCGGCGATGAGATAGCCTTGCTGCGCAGCCTCTGCAAAGACGCGATCCCTACTCGTCCGGGCCTCGCCTGGAACCGAGTCAAATTTGATGGTGATGCCCGGATCCTTCAGTTGCACCAGGGCGACGTGGACGACGTCGCCCCAGATCAGCATCGTCTCGTTGCCGCTGTGCACGCGATAGCCGGTATGGCCGATCGTGTGCCCCGGCAAATCCTCTGCCGAAACGCCCGGCGCGATCGAAGCGCCCGGACGGAAGGTCTTCACACGGCCCGCTGCGATATAGGGCGCCAGCGAAGCCGCTGCAGCATCGAACGACGACTGAACCGAGGCATCGACCCTGCGCGCGTTCGCCTTGTCGAGCCAGAAGCGCTCCTCCGAATCGGCGAGGCGTACGATCGCGTTCGGGAATGCCATTCGTCCGTCCACCGACAGGCCACCGACATGGTCTGGATGAAGGTGGGTGATCAGCACTTCGTCGATCGTGTCCGGGCCGTAGCCCGCCGCGGACAGCCGCTTGAGGACATTGCCAAGCGTGGGACCGAAATAGGTACCGCTTCCGGTATCGACCAGAATGCGCTTTGCGCCGGTATCGATGAGATAGGCGTTTACCGACGTCGGCTGGATCGTCGGCTGCGCAGCGCCCGCGAGAAGCGCGCTGACCTCCCCTGGCTTCCGATCGACCAGCAGCTGATCCGTCGCCAGCGCAAAATCGCCGTCGGAGATCGCGACGACCGTGAATGTGCCGACCTTCGTTTTGAACACGCCTGCGTCGCGCGCGGTTGCAGGTTCGGCGGTAGCCGCGCTGGTCTGCGGGGGCGCCGCGACCAGTGCATTCGGCGCCAAGCTGAGGAGCAGCGCGGCGGCATGACGCGAAAGGCGGTTCATGCCGCGGCTCCCGTCGCGTTCACGGCGTCGAGAATAACGTCGGCAACAGCATCCGGCATCGAAAGCAGCGACAGGTGACCGGCCTTCAGCTCGGTCGTCTTGGCCTTCATCATGGCAGCGAGTTCGCGTTCGAGCGCGACGCTGACCACACGATCCTCTGCGGAGACGACGTACCAGGTCGGGCGCGTCGACCACGCTGCCTCGGTGATCTTGTCGCCGAACGCGCGCGCCGGGAACGGTGGCTGGACGACTGCCAGCACGCGCGCCTCGTCTTCGGGAAGGTCGGAGGCGACGTCTTCCACCCAACCCTGCGCGCTCAGCGACAGGAAGCCGGCACCGTCGTCACGGATCTTGGCAAGCGCCGGTGGCGATTCATGGGCCCCGACGAGATCGCCGACGGACTGTCCGACCTTCGGGGCGAAGGCCGCGACATAGACCAAGGCCTTCACCTTCGGGTCGTTTCCGGCTTCGGTGATCACAGCGCCACCCCAGCTATGACCGACCAGCACGATCGGACCCTCGATTGAATCAAGCGCCCGCTGCGTGGCCTGGACGTCGTCGCCGAGCGAACTGGTCGGGTTCTGTACGGCCACCACCGGGATTCCCTTCGCAAGAAGATGCGGGATCACGCGCCGCCAGCTCGATGCGTCGGCCCAGGCGCCATGGACGAGGACCACAGTCGGTGCGGTCGACGGGGATTGGGTCATGGATTGCACTCCTTCGGGAGCCGAAGCGGCCCTTCATCGCAGCGAAGCTAGAGCCGGCGTCCGTGCCGCTATTGTCGGAATGTCAGCAAATTTGGCCGGAACCGCTTTGTCTTCGATCCCCGTCAAGAAACGCGATCTCGCGTTCGTGACTTAGGCGCGCGAATCTACAGGTCGCATCAGCCGTGTCCAAGACGGTCCGAGCGCGGGAGCCGATGCTCTCCCCATGATCCATCTATTCGGTTTCCTGGAACAGATCGGACAAGACTTTCCGGCTTTTGCGGAGAGGCCTCCCGGAGCAGTTCCGCTTCCAGCACGACAGGAGGTCAGCATGCCAACGTCCGATCCCACGCCAAGTCTCAGCGAGCGCGAGTGGCTCGAAGTCGCCGCCGCCCTGCGCAAGGCAAACGCCTGTGGGTGCGCCGCCCCCCTGCCTGGCGAACGCGTGGGCTTAATGACCCGATTGCGAAACGCGCTTTCGGGGCCACCGCGCGAGCCAGATCCACGGCTCGACGCCATCCGTCGCTTCGCCTGCGGCACCTATCGCCGTCGGGCACCAGCGGAAGCGCTCGTCGACGATCTCACCCGCCAGGGCTTCAGTCTCGCGCAGATCGACGCCATCGCGCTGCTGTCGGCATGAGCAGGGCCATGACCTTGCTTTCGGCCGAACCCGACACGGTCGAAACCGTCATCCTCCCGCCGCTGCACGACTTGGGTGACGGTTTTCAAATCAGGGGCGCGTTATCTTTCGCACCGCTCGGCTTGCTGCGGTTCTTCTGGTTCAACCTTCGTTCGCTATGGGCGCAGCAGGGACAGGAGAATAGAATGAGCAATACCCTTGGTAAAATCCTCGTCGCTGGGATCACGATCGGCTGGAGCACGATCGCCGTAGCGAGCGTGGACCGATCGTCCAAACCCGGCGGGATCTACCGCCTGAAACCAGGCATTTATGTCCAGAAAGGGGTCGGTTGCGGCACCGCGCCCAACGCCGCGGTGCGCAGCTATGACGGGCGGGGGATCAGCGATGCACACACCCATTCGTGCCGCGCCCGCATTCTCTCCCGGCGCGGAGCCCAATACGACGTCAGCCAATCGTGCGTGGATGCGGGTGTCGGGCCGGCCCCGCGCGTGACGGAGCGGCAAAAGCTAACCGTGCTGGATGCGCTGACGTTCACACTCCAGACGCGTGGCGCAGGGACGACGTACCGATATTGCCCAATCTATCAGCTGCCCACGGGTTTGCGAGGCCAGGCACGATGAGCCACGGCGCGCGAGCCGCGGGCCGAGGTCTCGGACGCGATGGGCTGATCGGCCCGATGGAAGGCCGACCGCACCCTTTTCAAGAAAATCGAACGCGAAGCGCGAGATTATCCACATGGTGCGGGCAGCGAAGCGCGCTCATCTAACGCGGAATCCGCAACACCGACACCGTCCCCAAACACCCGCGTTTGGGTAACATCGTGGCGGTGGCGATCGCTGCCGCTCTTAGGACTCAAGCGCTGCCCCCCAAACGAAAGCAACCGACCCATGTCCCATCCGAAACCGCTCCGCTTCGTCACCCTCCTCGGCAGCCTGCGCGCGGGCAGCTATCATGCTGCACTGGCAAAGGCTCTTCCCGCGCTGGCGCCTGAGGGGGTGACGATCACCCCGCTCGCCTCGATCGGCGATTTTCCGCACTATAACGCCGACGTCCAGGCCGAAGGCTTCCCGCCCGCCGTCCTGGAAATGGCGGACAGCATTCGCGGTGCGGACGGCGTCCTGATCGTCACACCGGAATACAATTACTCGGTTCCGGGCGTGCTCAAGAACGCGCTGGACTGGCTCTCGCGCGTGACGCCGCAGCCGCTTGCCGGCAAGCCGGTGGCGATCCAGACAGGGTCGCCCGGCACGATCGGCGGAGCCCGCGCGCAATATCATCTGCGTCAGATGATGGTCTTTCTCGACGCGCAGGTGCTGAACAAGCCGGAGATCATGATCGGCGGTATGCCGAGCCGCATCGATCCGACGACCCATGAGATCACGGACGAAGCGACTGCAGGCCTCGTGGCACAACAGCTCGTCGCCTTGGCAGCCATGGTCCGCTGACCGTTCGGCGGCGAGGGACGGAGATCGACATGACGACGTTCGTGCTGCCGGCGCTGCTCCTCGTCGCGATGGCGATGACCTGGCTGACGGTTCGGTCGCTTGCCCGGCCATGGCGCCCTCGCCGGATCGCGGGGCGATCAAGTATCAAGACTGCCCGGTGTATGTGTGCGCCAGAAATGTGGCCCCGCCCCCCTTTCGGGTCGCTCGTCCGTGCTCCAACCGCGTGGTAACGCTTTAACGTCGCCCCTCCATCTGACACGCGAGATCCATGTTTGCTGTCCGCCTGTGTCTGCTGATCCTGCTTTGCGCGTTAAGCGCAGTCGCGTCGGCGAGAGACGGTGGCGGGACGAATGGTAAGTTCACCCATACCAGCTGGACGAGCAAAGACGGCGTGCCGGCGATGGTGCAGGCGCTTGCGCAGACGCCCGACGGATATCTATGGCTCGGCACCTATGATGGGCTCTACCGCTTCGACGGCGTGAGCTTCGATCCCATTCCCGTAGCCAAGGGGCATCCAGGCGGCTCGATCCCGGTCAGCGCGCTCCTTGTCACGCGCGCCGGCAGATTGTGGGTCGGCTACGCCGGCGGGGCTGGTGTCGAGGTCATGCACCAGGGGCGGCTCGAGCGCGCGGGGATGCCCGGCGCCCCCGGCGAAGTGACCGGGCTGGTCGAGGATCGTGAGGGTGCCATCTGGGTCGTCGGGGGGCGTGGGCGCAAGGCCCTGAAGCGCTACGCCGCTGGCAAGTGGCAGAGCATCAACGAGCGGTGGGGCGTACCCGACGACCAGGCCGTCTCCGCGGTGCTGTCGGCTCAGGACGGGACCGTCTGGCTCGCAACGCAGTCCCAGATCTTCTTCTTGCGTCCCGGAGCGCGGCGCTTCGAGGCGAGCGGGCTCATGATCAGCAACGGTGCCGGTCTCGCCCAGGACCGTGCCGGCCGCATCTGGCTGTCGGATGCGGCGGGGACGCGAGTGCTGCCCGACTTTCCAGGCGGCGCAAAGGCGCCAGCGGGTAGCGCATTGAAGGCCACCGATCGAACGGCGCGGCGGATCAGCTTGCTCTTCGACAGTCATGGCGATCTATGGGGATCGACGTACACCGACGGCGTTTTCCGCATCGATCGGCCTGACGGTGCCACAGCTGGGGCCCCGTCTTATTTTCGGAGCCCCGATGGGCTCACCTCGAACGAAGCGGTGGCACTCCTCGAGGACCGCGAAGGCAACGTCTGGGTCGCGACCGAGTTGGGGCTGGATCAGTTCCGGCGATCCAATATCGAGCGCATCCCCCTGCTCACCAGCGGCTCGGCTGAGAATTTCATGGTCATGCCCGACGAGCGCGGCGACATCTACCTGGCGAACGGGTCTCGCCTCTGGCGCGCGGTGCCCAACGACGAGCCGCGATTCCTGATCGATCTGCAGGACGACATCCAGGCGCTTTGCCGCTCCCGGGGGGGCATCTGGGTGGGGCAGAAGGGTCATGCCGCGCGGATCGAGGATGGCCGGATTACGGCACGGGTTTCGTGGCCGGACGGAAAGTCGGTCTCCAGCTGCGGCGAGGACCGGAGCGGGACATTCTGGCTGGCCAGACAGGCGGGCAATATCCTCTACCGTGACGGTCAGGGCTGGCGGAAGGTCGATCTACCCTCGCGCCGTACGCCGCTCGACATCTTCTTCGACTGGCGAGGCGCCATTGTGGGGTCGCTCAGGAGAAAATCCGTCGTCATTCTCGATGGGCCGCGGACTATCCATCTGTCGGAGGCGGATCTTGGCGTGGCCGGGATCACGACCGTTTTCGGCAATGCGAAGGCGCTGCTCGTCGGTGGCGGTACTGGACTGGCCCGATGGGACGGTCACCGGATCCAGCGTCTCTCGATCTCAGCCCAGCCGTGGCTGCGGGGCGTCCGCGGCATCGTCCAGACCGAGGCCGGCGACACCTGGATGCTCAATAACAAAGGCATCGCCCGGGTCGCCACCGCTGACCTGGACCGCGCCTTCGACCGACCGTCGGCGCCGATCGCGCATGATCTGTTCGACGAACAGGATGGATTCACCAGCCGGACCCAAAATTCCCAGAGCCTGCAGATCGCGCTGGGCGGGGACGATCGGCTCTGGTTCCTGACTCGCCAGGGCATTCTGCGCATGGATCCGAGCCGCCTCGAGCGTAATCAGATCGTGCCGTCGCTGGCGATCCGGTCCGTTGTCGCAGACGGAAAGTCCTATCCGGTGACAGCCGATCTTCGACTCCCACCCGGTACGCGCAACATCGCGATCCAGTATACCGCGCTCAGTCTCGCCATTCCGAGCCGCGTGCGTTTTCGTTATCGCCTGCAAGGGTTGGACAGCGACTGGATCGATCCGGGCCAGCGGCGGCAGGCATTTTACACCAACCTCGCACCGGGCACGTACACCTTCGCCGTCATTGCCGCAAACAACGATGGTGTTTGGAACCGGAAAGGGACGTCGTTCAGGCTCATCGTGCCGCCGACCTTCGTGCAATCGAAGACATTCATCGCGCTGTGCGTCGTCATCGCCCTTCTCTCTCTGTGGCTGCTCTACAGGCTGCGTCTGCACACCATTGCGCAGCGGCTTCGCGTGCGGCTCAGCGAACGCCTTGCCGAACGCGAGCGCGTTGCCCGCGAGATCCATGACACCCTCTTGCAGAGCATCCAGGCGCTCATTCTACGGTTTCAGCTCGCAGTCGATGATATCCCGGCTGAATTTCCCGTCCATCGAAGCCTGGAGAGCACGCTCGACCTTGCCGAAGAGGTTCTCGCGCAGGGGCGCAACCGGATTCGCGACCTGCGGATTACAGAGAGTGCCGACGACCTTGCGCGGATGATCCACGACATCGTCGAGCGCCTGGTATTCCCGCCGACCACCACGGTGCGGATCGTCACATCGGGCGAGGCGGTGTCGCTCAACCTGATCGCGGCCGACGAGATTGCGCGCATTGCCAACGAGGCGATCTTCAACGTCTGGCGCCACGCTCGAGCAACGCAGCTCGTCGTTCGTATCGTGTTTTCGCCGTCGAGGCTGACGGTCACCATTCTGGACGATGGTGTCGGCATCCCACCCGATATCCTGCAAGCCGGCTACCGGACCGGCCATTATGGCCTTCGCGGCATGCAGGAGCGGGCGAAGCGGCTCGATGCGGAGCTGAGCCTTTCCTCGTCCGCGGGAACCGGTACAGAACTAACGCTCACAATCCCCGCGCGGGTAGCTTATGCTGCGCAATCGAGACGATGGTTCCCACTCAGAGCGCGTCGGGGAGAGACTGTTGACTGAACCGATGACCATGGTTGAGCACCCTATCCGGGTGCTGGTGGTGGATGACCACCCCCTGCTCCGGGAAGGTCTCACGGCTACGATCCGCAAGCAGCCGGATATGGACGTCGTCGGCGAGGCGATTGACGGCGTTGCGGCGATCGAACAGTTCAACCTGCTCTCGCCCGATGTGACGTTGATGGACATTCAGATGCCCCAGATGGGCGGGATCGAGGCGATCGAGCGCATCCGGGACATCGATCCCAGCGCTGCAATCGTCGTTCTGACGACCTTCCCCGGCGATAGTCAGGCGATGCGCGCGCTGAAAGCCGGTGCCGCGGGGTATCTGCTCAAGAGTTGTATCCGTAAGGATCTCTCGCAGACCATCAGGGCGGTCCATGCTGGCGAGCGCGCGATCTCGGCAGAGGTCGCCCAAGCGATCGCCGTGCATGCGATGGAAGCGCGGTTGAGCGAACGCGAAGCGAGCATCCTCCGCCTTATCGCAGAAGGGCACCCCAACAAGCAGATCGCCTGGCAGCTCAATCTCGCTCAGGACACCATCAAGGGGCATTTGAAAAACATATTCGCCAAGCTCGACGTGACAGACCGCACGCACGCCGTGGTCGTCGCGGTTCGCCGGGGCTTCATCGATCTCTGAGTTGTCACAGGCGTGATTCCGGCGGCCGGTCTTATTCTTGTGTGCCTATCGCCCGTAACAGCCGACATTCCGCAGTTTTAAGCGGCCCCAAAGGGGCAATCTAGCCAGATGGCGAACATGGACCCAAGGCTAAGGTTGTCACGAAGGTTGCGGATCTGATCCACGTTTGCCACAAACGACAACACCGCCCGTGAGGGCGGCGTTGTAATAGTATAGCGTTTGGTTGTGGGTACCTGCTCGACTTCTGTTGGCCCTACGATGACCGGTTCCGGCGTAAGCTGACATTGCTGGCGCTTCGCCGGAACGGCTTGAGTAGGCTGAGAGCTGCCGCCGGTTAGCTACCGATCAAAATCTGAACCATTGATGGTTCAGATTTTGATCATCAAGTTTGGATCCTTTTGACCCGCAAGTGGACATTCAGGTGCCCTTCCCCGCCTTCCACCTTCGAACATTCGTTCATCTAGTTGGACGGCAGCTTTCCGGCACCCAATTCAGCCGCCTGTGCGACCTAAACTGGTGGTTAGTGGAATGGCAGCTTTCGGGAGGTCGGTTGGCAATAGCCGACATCGCGGGGCTGTCGCGTTCTCGAAAATGACGGTGTTCCGGGAACGACCGACTTTGGTGAGCGGCGGAGGTTCGCTACAAACGCATGGGAAGGTTGAAGCGGGCAAGACGGGGCGCGGGTTCCGTCATGGCCTCCATCCGCGACCAAGGCAGAGCGCCTGCGCGTAGTTCCGCATCATCATGCTGGAATCCTGATCCTAATTGCCGGATAGAGGCCTTCGCTTTGCCGTACATTTTTGCTGTGAAAGCGGGTGGCGTAGGAGAATAGGCCAATGGAATACTCAACCCTGGCCAGCATCGCGTCAATCGACTGGACCGTGCACGTCCTTGGGCCTCGTGCCTCTTGGTCGCCGGCGCTCAGGACCAACGTCTCCACCATCCTGGCCCTTCCCAGCGCGGCTTTTATGGTCTGGGGACCCGACCGAACCTTCTTCAACGATGCCTACATCCCCATCCTTGGTCCTCGAGTACCGCACGCGATGGGAGCGCGTTTGGAGGAGCTTTGGCCTGATGCGTGGCTATCGATCGCCGAGGACTTCGACCGAGCGATGGCAGGCGAAAGCATCTCGTATGCCGATCGCTACGTCCCACTGGCTCGCTACGGCTCGCCGGAAGATACGTGGTGGACGTTCTCCTTCTCGCCCCTGTTCAACGATGATGGAGTCGTTGCAGGCGTTCTATGTCTCACCAACGAAGTAACCGATGCCGTCCGTACGCGGGCCGGTGCCATATTGGACCAGCGCCGGCTCCATGCGGCCGTCAATCTCGCGCGTCTTGGCACCTACACCTGGGATCTCGCCTCCGGCAGCGTGACGATGGACGCACGTAGTCGTGAGATGTGGGGCTTCGATCCCGAAGAAGTTATCGACCAACAAAGGGTGTTCGACCGTATCGACCCGGCAGCGCTCGAAAGCGTGCAGAAGGAGGTCGCCTCTTCGATCGCAACGCATGACGCGCTGCTTGTCGAATATTCGATCACCAGGCCTGGTGGCACGACCCGACGCGTGGTGAGCGGAGGCGAAATCGTCTGTGATCGTCAAGACAATCCAGCGCAGCTCGTCGGCACGTTCGACGATGTGACAGACGAACGCGCCGGCCAACGGGCACTTGAGGAAGCTAACGAGGCGCTAGCCGATGAACTTGCCGAACAGAACGCCGCCCGCGAACGCGCTTGGCGGTACACGCCCGATCTGCTGTCGATCCTCGACCTTGAGACTGGTAAATTCGAGCGTCTAAACCCATCGTGGACGACAACCCTGGGCTGGGACACCTCGGAATTGGAGGGGCGCACCTACGCCGATTTCCTCCACCCCGATGATCTTGCTGTCAGTCAGGCCGCCTTTGACGTTGTTCGGCGCGGGGAGCCATTGCTGCAACTTGAAAACCGTTACCGCACCAAAGACGGCACTTGGCGGCGGATGTCGTGGGTGGCCTATCCTCAAGGCGACAAGCTTTACTCCAGCCGCCGCGATGTAACCGAGACACATGAACAGGCCATAAGGCTGGCTGAACGGACGCGAGAGCGCGACCGCTTATGGCGTAACACGCAAGATCTTCAGGTCGTCATCGATGAGAACGGCATCTTTCAGGCGGTCAATCCAGCTTTCACGGCCGTTCTAGGTTGGGCGCCCGAGGAGGTGATCGGCCGACCGGTATTCGATTTCATCGCGCCTGAAGATCAGGCCATCACCAATGACGCGCTGAGACACGCTCGATCTAGAAGTCTGCCCACAACGGAAAACCGGTACCGTCACAAGGAGGGTGGCTTTCGCTGGATCTCATGGCTCGCGACCCCGGACGCAGGCCTGATCTACGCCAGCGGACGCAACATCACCGCTGAGAAGGAGCATGCTCAGGCGCTGGAGGCGATCGCCGAAACGCTACGCCAAAGCCAGAAAATGGAGGCCGTCGGCCAGCTCACCGGCGGTCTCGCGCACGACTTCAACAACTTGCTCGCCGGCATGCTTGGCAACCTTGAGTTGTTGCAGATGCGCGTGGCCCGTGGTCGTATTGACGACCTCGACCGCTTCATCAACGCCGCGCAGGGCGCCGGTCGCCGGGCGGCCTCGTTGACGCAAAGACTTCTCGCCTTCTCGCGTAGGCAAACGCTCGATCCCCGCCCAACCGACGTGAACCGCCTCATTGCCGAGCTGTAAGAGCTGCTTCACCGAACAGTCGGTGCAACGGTCGACATCGAAGTCGTTCAGGCAGCCGGGCTCTGGACAACCGAGATCGACGCGCCGCAGCTTGAAAACGCTATCATAAACCTATGCGTGAACGGTCGCGACGCCATGCCGGAGGGAGGCAGGCTTACCATCGAGACCGCCAACAAGTGGATGGACGACCGTGCCGGCCGCGAGCGAGATCTGGCACCAGGCCAGTACATCTCGATCTGCGTGACGGACATCGGCACTGGTATGGCGGCAGAGACGATCCAGCGTGCATTCGAACCCTTCTACACGACCAAGCCACTCGGTCAGGGTACAGGCCTTGGGCTCTCCATGATCTACGGCTTTGCGCGCCAGTCGGGTGGGCAGGTCCGCATCTATTCGGAGGTCGGTCAGGGCACGACTGTCTGTATCTACCTACCCCGGTTCCACGGGGATGCGGACGTTGAGCCGGAAAATCTCAGTGCGCTCGCTGCTGAGAGTGCGACTGGACAAACGGTTTTGGTCGTTGAAGACGAGGCGACGATCCGACACGTGATCGACGAGGTGCTAGATGAGCTCGGCTACACCGTGATCGGTGCAGCAGACGGCGCATCGGGCGTCAAAGCGCTCTAATCGGGTGCCAGGATCGAGCTGCTGATCACCGACGTCGGGCTGCCCAACGGCATGAACGGGAGACAGGTCGCTGATGAAGCACGTCGCTTGAGGCCGGGTCTCAAAGTGCTCTTCATCACCGGATTTGCCGAGAATGCCGCAGTTGGTAACGGTCACCTCGAACCAGGCATGGAGCTGCTCACGAAGCCTTTCACGCTAGAGGCTTTGACCACGAAAGTGGCCGAAATGCTAATTCGCTCGGACTAACTACCTAGTTCGCGTGATACTGTGAACAATGGTCTGGCGCTCAACCGCGTCTCGGTTGGGAACCTATAGCTAGACAGTTGCCCGAAAACGGGAAGGACCGCGCTTAATGAATGGCTGTTAACGGGAAGCCTGATCGCTAACCTATACGTCCGGCTGTGGGCGTCAGCGGACTGGCAGCTGTACTGCCTGATAGCTGCCGATCGGCTTTCAGAAACGGTTGGCACGCCAGTAGCGCCCTAACGTCGCGACCTGGTGAAGAACGGAACGGCAGTTTTCGGGAAGACGGGTGTCGATAGCCGCCATTGTGGAGCTGCCGCTTTTCCTCAGAATGGATTGTGAATTAGGAACGGCTACCGCTAACGCCCTACGGACAGCCAGGCTTCGGCCGCATTGGGCATTCTCTGCGCTTATCCTCGGGCCGGCGACTGACGTTCCACTGCAATAAAATCGATCAGCGCTCGCAGTGGCGCAGGCACGAAGCGCCGAGAAAAATAAAGTCTTGGGCCTTCGAAGGAAGGCCACCACTCAGGCAGAACGGGATGAAGCGAGCCGTTTTCGATGTGCGGATCGAGCCAGTTCCTGAAGGTCCCAATAACGCCATGACCCGCACATGCGGCGTCGATCGCGGCAGGTGCGGCATCAACGCCGATGATCAGCCGGCCTGATGGATCGATCGTCATCACCTCAGATCCGCGCTCGAACTCCCATGCGACGAGCGCGCCGCTCGAAAAGCGGAGCCGGATCGCGTCATGGGCGAGCAGGTCACGCGGGCCGAGAGGCGTCGCGTTTCGCGCAAGATAGGAAGGAGAGGCGGCATAGGCCAAAACCTGAACGGGCGGCCCGACCGGCACCGCAATCATGTCTTTGGCGAGATGCTCTCCATACCGAATCCCGGCGTCGCAGCCGGCCGCTACGATATCCACGAGCCGATCTTCCACCACGATCTCGACCCGGACGTGCGGGTGCAGTGTCAGGAAGCGATGGATCAACGGCGGAAGGATATCCACCATGACCGCGCCGGTTACATTCAGCTTGAGAAGACCGCGCACCTCGGCTTGCGAATTTGCGGCGTCCTGAAGCGCTGCCCGAGCCTCGGCAAGGAGCGGCGCGAGCCGCGCGGCCAATGCGCTTCCGGCCTCGGTCGGCATGACGCTGCGCGTCGTCCGGGTGAGAAGCGGAACGCCCAGCTGCAGTTCGATCTCGGCAATCTTCTCGCTTACGGTCGAGGGAGAGAGGCCTAGTTGCTTTGACGCTGCCCGGAAGCCACGCGCCTCCACGACGGAGAGGAACACTTTCAGGTTATCGAGACTCGTCACCTCTGCATTGTTCGCCATGCCGATCAGCGTATCCGATCTTGTGCGGATTATCAAAACCGCCCGAACAGCCGATTGTGCTCCTCAAGACGTAGGGCTCGGGTGGCGCACCGTCGCCGACCGCTGCGCAGGAGCATAGCATGACCGACAGAACCGTCCTCATCACGGGTGCCAACAAGAGCATCGGCTACGAAACCGCGCGACAATTGGGCCAGCAGGGCTTTCGGATCTGGCTCGGCAGCCGCGACGCGGATCGCGGCGGGGCGGCCGCTGAGACCCTCGTCGCCGAGGGGATCAATGTCCGGGCACTGACGCTCGACGTGACCAGTGACGACAGCGTCCGATCCGCGGTTGCCCGCATCGAAGGGGACGACCGCAAACTCGACATTCTGATCAACAATGCCGGCATCCCTGGTCTTCAACCAATTCTACCGAGCGAGCAGCCGCTCAGTGACATCAAGACGATCTACGAAACGAACGTCTTTGCCCCGATCCGGGTGACGCAAGCCTTCCTTCCCCTTCTGAAGGCAGCGACCGATGCCAGCGTTATCATGGTCAGCAGTGGGCTTGGCTCGTTGGGCTGGCTATCGGACCGAAGCAACCCGCACTACGACGTCAACATCCTCGGATACAACAGCTCGAAAACCGCGCTCAACGCGGTGACGGTCGCGTTTGCGAGGGAGCTGGCCGCCTGCGGGATCACGGTAAACGCAGCGGACCCCGGCTATACCGCGACCGACTTCAACGGCCATACCGGATACCGCACGGTTGAGCAGGCAGCGACGGGCATCGTCTGGCTGGCGACCCAGAACGCTCAGGATATGACCGGCCGCTTCTACTTCGAGCAGAACGAGGTGCCTTGGTAAGGTGAGCAGCGCCGGGTCGGCACTCTGCGCTTTCCTCACGAGGTTAGTCAGTTTCAAAGTCTCATCATTTCGCGCTTCCCACCAATCCGACTTTCCCAATAAGGTACCCTTAGCGGGACAGCGGCCCCGCAAATTGGGCGGAGTTGTCCGACAGTGTGGGGCTGCAAAGACCACAAAGCGACGTCGGTCGCCAATGTCAGCTTCCCGAAACCTGCCATTCATTCAAGCGGCAGCAGGTCTTGCCGAAATTTAGCCGCTGCGGACTAGTAGTGCTCACCGATGCAGGCATTGTCGGGTGGGCCACGGAGGTTATCGATGACGGAAAGCGCGCGAGTAGGAATCGAGCAGCAATGGTTGGATCTCACCCGCATACGCCTTCCCAAGCGCGCGATCGAAGCGCAGTGGTCGTTGCGGCTTGATCACTGTTTCCAGCGTATTCTGCTCGACGATGCCTGTGGCGGGTGTTGGTACGACCATATTGTGGGTAGACCCGCTTACGCTAATGCGCCCGACGCGGTGCTGGCCCGTGCGATCGCCACCGGCGAGGCGCTGCTGGCCGGAAAGGCTGACTTAATTGCGCTTAACGCGCAGTCGCTGGCATGGAGGGGAAAGGGCGGTAGATCTGACGGTCGATTCCGGTTTAGCTGAAGTGCCCGCGGAACGAAAAAGGTGTCGAAGGTGCCAGATCACCGCTCTCGATTGCATCGCCTAATCGGCGCAGTACGGGAGGGTTCGGAGGTTAAATGCCAGAACAGAACCGGTCACGAATTAATAGAGGGCTCGCGCTGTTAACGGTAGGGTGGACCGGCGCGCTCGTGGTGTCGGGCTGGAACCCCTTTGATCGTGCGACGTGGTGGATGGAGATCGCGCCCGCCCTCATTGTTCTACCTGTTCTTTGGGCGACGCGTCGGCGCTTCCAGCCGACGAATTTGGCGCTCGCCCTCATCTTTGTGCACGGTCTCGTACTGATTGTGGGCGGCGCCTACACCTATGCGCGGGTGCCGATAGGCATTGACGTTGAGAGCTGGCTTGGTCTTTCGCGAAATCCATACGATCGATTTGGCCACCTAATGCAGGGGTTCGTACCAGCCATCGTCTTGCGCGAGTTGCTCATAAAGCTGGGCGGCATGCCGCCGGGCCGGCTACTCACTACTCTGGTCTTGGCGTGCTGCTTGGCCGTAAGCGCGTCCTACGAGTTGATCGAATTTGCGGCTGCCATGGCGTTAGGTCAGGGCGCAAATGAGTTTCTTGGCGCCCAAGGAGATGCATGGGACACACAATGGGACATGCTAACGTGTCTCATCGGCGCTGGTTTCGCCGCGGTCCTGCTCTCTCGCTTCCACGACAGGCGGTTAGGCCAGCAGATCGCATTACGTTCGGCTGAGTGACTGCCTCATGAGACGTTTAGCGTTCAAAACCGGTGGGACACGCCAGCGAAAACTTCGATATCGGGCACGGCTTGGTTCAGGCCCACATTGGTACCGAGATCAAGCTGCATATTGTGGCTTGGCTGCCAGGATAACGCGACACTGCTCAGAGCCGGCGAGCCACGAACTGTTGGATCGGGATCGTCGTCGCGCATCATCTGGGCACTGACGTCAGCCTTGACTGCCTCACTTAACGAATATTCGATTTCGAGCGCGCTGCCGTACAGGGCATGACGGCCGCGACCGTCATCGTCCACCGCCGCAGCCATGAGCGGGGTAACTTGCAGCGAGACTTTGTCCGACGCGCGGTAGGTGACGGGAAGCTGGAATGCCGCGCCCCAATCCCCGGCGCCGATCGGCCGCCGCCCGACCGGCAGGAGTGCCGTGGCGATGATGGACATTGCCAAGCCCGTGTCGCCTGTTCGTTCGACAATGGAGGTTTTCACGCCGACGGTTGCGTCACCAACGCGGCCGTTGCGCTCGACGCTGCCATCTGCGTGGCGGTCGCGTTCGAAGCCGTAGGGTGTCCAGCCGAGCCGCAGTTCCGTTTTGCCGCCCACACCGTAACGAATTAACGTGTCACCGACGAGGATCGTATCGGCACGCGCGCCGTCGCTCCGTTCGAGCGTCCAGTCGGTAAGCGCGGTCTCGCTCTGGAGTCGACCTGGCGCGGTGACGCACGCGCTTGTGGTAAGCCCCGGGCGCTCACTGCACAGTCGATCGGCATTACTGTCCTCGGCGTCCGCCGCCGCCGCGATGCATGCCACGCCGCAGGCCAGTACCGTCATGAACCCACGCATCTTTCCTCCTTGAACGGCTTGGCGCCAACACATTCGTCGAGGCTATGCTCCCGTAGGTGCGGCTAAAACGAGACCGGGGGCAAGCGCCTCTCAGGCATCTCAGGCATCTCACGCATTGCAGCGATTGCTGGCGGACCGCTTCGATGCGGCACCCCCAACCCATGAGCGGACGCTGAGAAGGCATCTCCCTCCACGACCGCAGGCGGTCATTCATGCCCGTGATGGTGTCCCAAACTTTCGGTCAACGGACATCTAGCGCATCGCATCTGTAGACGCAGTCGCATCGCTGCGCAGCCAAATGCGATTATGGCCGAGATCCAGCAGCACATCGCGTCCGGAGAACGTCTGCCAGCCAAGGACCGGGAGCGAACCCGCCATGTCTCGAATGTGTACCTTCCGCCCAATCGGTTGCGCCGTGCCAATGGTCGTTTGGACCACGGTACCGTCACCGATATGGGCGACGGAAGCGATCGCCGCGGGGAGCATCAACTCTGACTCACTGGAAAAATCGAGGATGCCGGTCTCGCTTGTCAGGCCCGCTACTCTGGTCGGAAGGGTCCAGCTGCCGTCCTTGCGCGGTGTCAGCACGATTGCGGTCAGGCCGCGCGTTGCCCTGGAATATTCCGACCGGAGAAATAGCCGGATCCGCTGATGCTTCAGATCCACATCTATAAGATGATCGAGCATATCGCGGCCGATCCGCAGGTCGATGTCGGCGGGAAGGGAGAGGTCGGATACGATCTTTGCATCGACGCGCATCTCTTCGGCACCAATCCCGATATCGACTTGGCGCCGGCTATGTTTGCTGGACGGCGAAGCCCCCTTGCCTGGCAATTGCAGCTTTCGTGAGAGCCGCGTACTAACGGCCGACACGGTCGCTTGCGGTGACAGCAACGCGCGGACATGCTCGAAATCCACCCGTGCCGTAAACGTCAAAGTGGCAGCGACCAAGATGATCTTGTTGCTGACCCCTCCTACTAGCCCGCCCATTACATACCCCCGTGATTTTCAAGGTTCGTCACACCTCCTCCGACCGCCTGATACAGGGCGACGGTGTCCGACAATCGCAGCGCTCGTGCCTGGATCAGCAAGGCGGTCGATTGAGCGCTTGCGGTCGTGGCATTGAAAACGGTCAGCGTGCCGACCCCGCCGAGCGACAGCTGGCGGCGGGTAAAGGTAAGGTTCTGCGACGCTGCGTCGTTTGCGCGGGTTGCAGCGTCGAGCGCAGCGGCATCGGTGCGAAGCCCGGACAGGCTGTCCGCGACATCTGCGAACGCCTGCAACGCGGCGCTGCGATACTGCGCCTTGGCGCTGTCGAGCGCCGCTTCGGCCGCGCGCTGTTGGCCACGCAGGGCCCCGGCGTGGAAGATCGGTTGCGTCACCCCGCCGAGCAGCGCCCAGAACGGATTCCCGCCTGCAAACAACCCACCGAAATCGAGCGCAGTGCTGCCCCCGGTCGCCGTGAGCAGGATGTTGGGTAGCCGCGCGGCGATTGCGACGCCGAGATCCGCGCCGGCACCGCGCATCTGCGCCTCGGCAGCGCGGACATCGGGACGCGCTGCGACAAGCTGCGCAGGCAAGCCGACGGGGAGCGACGACGGAAGCGTGAGCGCTTCCAGCCGCGGCAACTCGGGCAAGGGTGCGCCGGGCGCGACGCCAAGCAGCGATGCGATTACGGTACGTTGATGGTCGCGCTGCCGCATCAACGTTGGCAGTGCGGCCTCGGCGGTCGAAAGCACGGTCTGCTGCGCGGCGACGTCCGCCGCGCCGATATCGCCCAGCGCCTGCCGGCGTTGCAGCAGTTGCAGGATATCACGGTTGCCCGAAACGCTGTTGGTCGCGGCATCGATCTGGGCAGTGAGCGAGGCGTGCTGGATTACCGATAGCACAAGATTACCGACCACCGTCGTTCGTGCCGCGAGCAGATGATCCTGCGCAACCTCCGCCGCCGCGCGTGCGGAACGGGTGCGATTGCGCTGCAGCCCGAACAGATCGAGCGGATAGGTAACCGAAACCTGTGCAGTGTGCAGCGTGTAAAGGTTCTGGCTCGCGTCGGCGAGCGGGCTCTGCAACGCGTTCGACACGCGGGTCCGCTCGACCTGATAGGAGGCGTCGACCTGCGGCTTGCCGGCGGCAGAAGTCACGACCAACTGCGCACGAGCTTGTCGCAAATTGGCGTCCGCCACCGCCAAGTCATTGTTGGCGGCCAGCGCGCGCGTGACCAATGCGTCGAGCGCGGGGCTCTGGAAGCGCTGCCACCACTGCGCGTCAAGCGCCGTACCCGGCGTGATCGTCTGCGTCGGGCCATGTGTCGGCGCGATCTGTTCGGGCACGACCGCGGGTGCCATTGGCAGCCCGGTGGTGGGATGTTGCGGCCCGAGCGTGCAACCGATCAGGAGCAACGGAGCGGCAAGCGTGACGCGCTTCATGCCGGTTCTCCCAGCGGGATGACGGGATGCAGATGATGTCCGACGTCGCGCCCATGTGCACCGCGATCCTCTGGACCCACATGCCGCGAGAAGCGCCCGATCAGCACTGGCAGCACCAGCAGGATCAGGATCGGCGCAAGCCCCATCCCGCCGACCACGACGAGCGCGAGCGGCTTCTGCACCTGGCTCCCGATTCCCGAAGATACGGCGGCGGGAAGCAGCCCGATCGCAGCGGCGAGGCAAGTCATGACCACCGGACGCAGGCTGGTCTGGACAGTGCCCGCCAGCGCCGCGTCTCGGTCGAATCCCTGGTTGATATGCTGGTTGAAGGTCGTCACCATCAGGATGCCGTCCATCACCGCGATGCCGAACAGCGCCACGAAGCCGATCGCCGCCGAGATACTGAACGCCGTCCCGGTCAGCGCGAGTGCGAGTACGCCGCCGATGATCGCCATCGGGATCACGCTGAAGCTGAGCAGCGTGTCACGCACCGAGGAGAAGTTGGCGTAGAGCAGCACCAGGATCAGCGCGAGGCTGATCGGCACGACCACCTCGAGCCGGTTGACCGCGCTCGTCAGGCTGCCGAGCTCGCCCGCCCATTCGAGGCTGTAGCCGGGCGGAAGCGTGACGTTCCGGGCGATGCGCGCCTGCACCTCGTCCACCGTGCCGCCGAGATCGCGCCCGCGGACGCTGAACTTGATCGGAACGTAGCGTTCCTGATGCTCGCGGTAGATGAAGGAAGCGCCGGTAGTCAGGCGGACCTTGGCGACTTCGGACAACGGCACCTGGATCGACCCGGTGCCGGTCGGTGACGGCGCGCCGATCGTGATCCGGCGCAGCGCATCCAGGCTATCGCGCTGCGCGTCCTTGAGCCGAACGACGATCGGGAAGTGCCGGTCGGTGCCGCGCTCGTACAGGTCGCCGCTGCTTTGCCCGCCGATCGACGCGGCGACCGACGTGTTGATGTCGTCGGGGGTCAGGCCATAGCGCGCCGCCGCGCCGCGATCGATGTCGATCTGCACGGTCGGCTGGCCAAGCGAGTTGGAGATGCCGAGGTCGGCGACGCCACGCACCCTGGCCATCTGGTCGCGGATCTGCTCGGCGATATGCTGGAGCGTCGCGAGGTCGGGGCCGAACACCTTGACCGAATTGGCACCCTTCACGCCGGACGAGGCTTCCTCGACATTGTCCTGGATATATTGCGAGAATTCGAAGTCGACGCCCGGGAAACGCGCCTGCAACCGGTGTTGCAGCTCGGCAGTCAGCGTTTCCTTGGTCACGCCTGCGGGCCATTGGTCGGCGGGCTTGAGCGGGGTGTAGAATTCGGCGTTGAAGAAGCCGGTTGCGTCGGTCCCGTCATCGGGGCGGCCATGCGACGAGATAACCCGCTGGACTTCGGGATAGGCGGCGATCATGTCGCGGATAGCATTGACCGAGGGTTGCCCCGCCTCGAGCGAGATGGAACCCGGCAACGACGCGCGGATGTAGAGATTGCCTTCCTCCAGATGCGGCAGGAATTCGATCCCGAGCGAGCGCATTCCCACCAGCGCTGTGACGAGCAGTAGTGCCGCACCCCCGAGCGTGACGATCCGGTTGGACAAAGCGAAGGCGGCGGCGGGTTCGTAGACCGCGCGGAGCTTGCGCACGACCCAGGTTTCGACCTCGTCGAGCGAGTCCGGGAGGAGCAGCGCGGACAGCACCGGCGACACCGTGAAGGTCGCGACCAGCCCGCCCGCGATAGCGTACGCATAGGTCTTCGCCATCGGGCCGAAGATGTGCCCCTCGACCCCGGTCAGTGTGAACAGCGGGATGAAGCTTGCGATGATGATCGCGGCGGCGAAGAAGATCCCGCGGCTGACTTCGCTCGACCCGTGCATGATCGCGGAGAAGCGGCTCGCCGGGGTGGCGTGGGTATGTCCGCCCTCGATCGCGGCGGACCGTTCGACCATATGGCGGAAGATGTTCTCGACCATGATGACGCTGGCATCCACCACCAGCCCGAAGTCGAGCGCACCGAGCGACAGCAGGTTGGCGGATTCACCCTGCACCGTGAGGATCAACACCGCGAACGCAAGCGCGAACGGGATGGTCAACGCGACGATCACCGCGCTGCGCAAGTTTCCGAGGAACAGCCACTGGAGCACGAAGATCAGCAGGATCCCCTCGACCAGATTGTGCATCACGGTGTGGGTGGTGACACCGATCAGCTCGGACCGGTCGTAGATCCGCTCGAGCTTGACGCCCGGTGGCAGGATGCCGGTCGCGTTGATCGTCTCGACCTCTTTCTGGACCGCGTTGATCGTCGGCATCGATTGCGCGCCGCGCTGCATCAGCACGATGCCCATCACGATGTCGTCGTCAGCGCCCTCGCCCGCGATGCCGAGACGCGGGGCATTGCCGATCCGCAGCGTCGCGACGTCCTTGACCAAAACCGGGTTGCCCGCATTGGTCGCGATGAGCGCGTTGCGGATCGCATCGGTCGACTGGATCAGCCCGACGCCGCGGACGATCGCCGCCTGCGATCCGAAGTTGATCGTCTGCGCGCCGACGTTGCTGTCGCCCTTGCCGATCGCGGCGAGCACCTGTGACACGGTCACGCCGTGCGCGACCATCCGGTCGTTGTCGACCACCACCTCATAGGTGCGCAGCTTGCCGCCCCAGCCGGTCACGTCAGCGACGCCCGGGATTCGCTTGAACCGGCGTTGCAGCACCCAGTCCTGCAGCGTCTTGAGGTCCATCACCGAATAGCCCTTGGGCGCGGAGATGCGGTAGCGGTAGATTTCGCCGATCGGACTGGTTGGGGAGATCTGCGGCTGCGCGCCGCCGGGCAAGACGCCGAGCTGTGACAAGCGGCCGAGCACGCGTTGCTCCGCTTCGCCAAAGGTATAATCGTAGCTGAACTGGATCCGGATATCGGAGAGGCCGAACAGCGAGATCGATCGGACCGCAGTGATATGCGGCACGCCCGCCATCGCGACCTCGATTGGGATCGTGACGTTACGCTCCATCTCCTCGGCCGAGACGCCGTTGCTCTGTGTCAGCACCTCGACCATCGGCGGGACCGGGTCGGGATAGGCCTCGATGTTGAGGTTGTAGAAGGCAATGCCGCCGGCCAGGATAAGCCCGACCAGCAGCATAAGCACGAGGATGCGCTGGCGCAGCGCAAAGCCGACGATGCCGTTCACGTCAGAGCCCCGCTTCGTTCACGAACAAGGCGCCCGACGTGACGATCCGGTCGCCCGCCCTCAGCCCTGCGACGATATGGTCGACACCGTCGGTGCTGTCCGCGACCTGGACGGGGCGAGCGTAAAGATAGCCCTTGGCGCCCGCGATCCATACGACAGCCTTGTCGCCTTCATGGATAACCGCGTCCGACGGGACATAGATTCCGGTCGCCGCACCACTGCGCTTCTCGATCGTGAAGCTTGCGAACATCTGCGGCTTCAGTGCGCCGTCGTCGTTGCGGACGGTCGCGCGGACCGGGAGGCGATGCGTCGCCGGATCGAGTGCCGCGCCGACATTGTCGATCACCGCATCGAACACCCGGCCCGGATAGGCTGGCGTGGTGACGCGTGCATGGTCGCCGACATGGACGCTCGCGGCATCCCCTTCGGCAAGCTGCGCGATCAGCCAGACGCGGCTCGCATCCGCGATCGTCATGATTGGCTTGTCGCCGCCCGCAGTGACGTATTGGCCGGGCGCCACGTCGCGGCTCGCGACGACGCCCGAGACCGGCGCGCGATACACCGTCTGTGCGGAGATCGCATTGCCGCCCGCCTGCAACCCCCGGATTTCGGTCGCGCCCTTACCGAGCAGCGACAGCTTGTCGCGCGTTGCCGCCAGCGCGGCATCCGCCGACCGCAGGGCGGATTGCGCGGTCACCAGGTCGCTTTGCGCCTGACGGTAATCCTTCAGCGCGCCGCCTGCGCTCTGGTAGATCGCGGCCTGCCGGGTCGCGGTATCCTGTGCGATGCGGACCTGCGCGGCAGCGGTCGCGCGCTGAGCGCTTGCGGTGACGAACTGGTCGCGTGCCTCGACGAAATCGGGTGACGCGATCCGCAGCAGGGGTTGCCCGCGCGTCACCTTCTGCCCAGCCTGGACAAACACCGCGGCAACCTGCCCCGAGAAAGGCAGTAAAACGGGTGTGCTGCTGTCCCCGTTGACCGCAATCGTACCGGTCGCCTGGATGCCGCCGGTCACCGTGCCGTCACGGACCGTCTGCAGCTTCATCGCCGCGAGCTGGTCCTTCGTCGGGGCAAAGGATCCGGGCGGGGCGGTCGGTGTCACGGACTCCGCAGGCTTGGTCGCGGCGCGCATGACCGCGACTACAACGAAGAGCAGGACAATGATCAGCGCCGCAATCGCAAGCAGGCGCAATTGTGCGCGTCGGTCCATTTTGGTCGTGGCGGGGAGGCCAATGCCGTGGTCGGTCGTCGCCGTCATCTCAGTCTCGAACTCGTTTGCGAGGCAGGTAGAGGCGGCGCACTAGGCAGCGAGGCTTACAGCAGACTTACAGACCTATTTTTCCGCGGCGCCTTTCTGCAAGAGGGGCTTGAAGCAAGGGGGACCGGCGCGACGATGCGGCTGTTGATGGTAGAAGACGACCGGGAACTGGCCGAAGCGCTGGCAGCGGCGCTCGCGCGGCGCGGGATTTCCAGCGATCATGCCGACACCGCCGCAGACGCGCTACAGATGGCGGCGGCAGCCCAGTATAGCGCGGTCGTACTCGATCTTGGGCTTCCCGACGCGGACGGATTGACGGTCTTGCGCGCTCTTCGCGCGCGACGGGATCCGGTTCCCATCATCGTCCTTACCGCACGCGGCGATACGGCGGCGCGGATTGGCGGACTGGATCACGGTGCTGATGATTATCTTGCGAAGCCGTTCGACGTCGAGGAACTCGTCGCGCGGTTACGGGCAGTCCTGCGCCGTCAGGGCGGGTTCGCAGGCGCCGAACTCACCGTCGGCAACCTTCGTTTCGACTCCACGGCGCGTGCGGTAGACGTCGATGGGCGCGTGCTTCTTCTCTCTGCGCGGGAGCTCGAACTGGTCGACGTGCTTCTAAGACGACCGGGACGCGTCGTGGTAAAGGCGGTAATTGAGGATCAGTTATTCGGCTTGTCCGAGCCGCTCGGGTCCAACGCGATCGAAGTCTACGTCCATCGCCTGCGCCGCAAATTGGAGCATGCTGGCGCGACGATCGTCATCGAGACAATCCGTGGGGTTGGATACATGCTGCGCGCCTCAACGTGAGAATCCGCTGGCCGCGTTCGCTAATCGCGCGAATTCTGCTCCTCGAAGGGGCTGCGATCCTGTTCGCAATGGTCTTCATCCCGCTCCTGACCGCTTCCGTGCTCCAGCAGACCAAGGCTGTGTATCAGGAAAGACTGCTTATTACACAGGCGCAGGACATCGCTGCGGAGGTGACGTCAACGGCCTCTGCTCCCGGTCGCGTACTCCTGCCGCCGGCACTCGAAGCACTGTACGCGGGTACCTATGACGGGCGCGCATTCGCGATCGTCAACGCCGCGGGCCACGCAGTGACTTACAGCCCGCATGCCAACGGCGTGCCGTGGGATGCCGTAAGACGCGGGCGAAGCGAAGAGTCGTTCAGGCGCGGCAGCTACGTAGTGGTCAGCGTCCCAGCGCGGATCGCCGATATGACCTGGTGGATCCTCGTATCGCAGGACGAAACCCGCCCGGGTGCCATCACCGACGACATCACGCGCGGGTTCCTGACCCGGTATCTTGCATTGCTACTGCCGATCCTGTTGCTGCTACCGTTAGTCAACAGCGTGCTGATCGCGCTTCTGGTGCGCACCGTCCGCAAAGTATCGGACCATGCTGCGGCAATCGGTCCGCGAAGCCTGCATGTGCGGCTTGCGGACGCGGGATTGCCGACCGAAGTGCGCCCGCTGGTGCATGCAACCAACAGCCTGATCGAACGGCTGGAACAGAGCTTTACGGCGCAATCAGAGTTTGTCGGTAACGTCGTGCACGAATTGCGCACGCCGCTGGCAACTCTCCGCATCAGGCTCGACGCGGTGTCCGACGACGCCTTGCGCGCGACCTTGTTAGCGCAAGTCGACCGGGTCTCGCACGTCGTTTCCCAATTGCATGATCTCGCGCGCGCCGACGTGATCGAGGAGGAGGACCTGGTTGCCATCGATCTGGTGGCTGTAGCGCGGGACACGTTGACGGACTCTGCGCCGATGATCGCGGCAAGCGGACATCCTGTGACTCTGGACGTGCCGGCCGCGCCCGTATTGGTCCGCGGAAACCGGGTGCTGCTATCGATCGCGCTTTCGAACTTCATCAGCAATGCCGTGCGGCACACCCCGACCGGTACACTGATCGCAATCGCCGTCGATCCTCGAGGTACGGTAAGTGTTACCGATCGCGGACCGGGGGTTACCGTCATGGACCGCAGCTTGCTGACCCAGCGGTTCTGGCGCGCCGATCATCGGCGGTCCGACAGCGCCGGGATTGGCCTCTCCATCGTCCAGCGGATCGTCGCCTTGCACGACGGGTGCCTGGACATTTCCGACGGCCCCGTTGGTGGCACGCGCTTCGCAATGGTCATTCCCCTTGCGCGCCAATAGCGCCGATTGCAGCGGCGGCTGGCAAGGCGAATTGCAGTGTCGCCACGGTCGTGCCGGAGATCCGCGCATAGGCGATCGTGCCTTGTATCTGTTTCGCGAGCAAAACCAGAAGGCTGCGACCACGGCGATCTTTGCCGTCACCGCTGCTGAACCCGACGCCATTGTCGGTAACAATCAACTCGACGCAGTCCGGGCGGAAGGTGTGCCGGTGCAGGTACAGCAAGACTTCGCCGCCTTCCCCGTTAGGAAAAGCGTGTTTGCGGACATTGGTCAGCATTTCGTTTGCAACTAGACCAAGCAGGCTCAACGTGCGGATCGGCAGACGAAGGCTTTCGTCGATATCTGCACGCAACGAAATCGATCCGATACTCAAGGTGGTGAGTTGCAGGTCGCCGCAGAGATCGAGCAAAAACTGCCGGGCTGCGATCGCGTCCTGCGTATCGCGGTCGCGCACTTCGAGACGCTGGTACACGCGTCCCAGAACAACCAATCGGCTACCGATGTCGGTGAGAAGGTCCCGCGCCTCCAGGCTGGTCGCATCGCTCGCCTTGATCGACGCCATCGAGACCAAGATTGACAGATCGTTGGAGAGGCGGTGCGCGAGCTCCGCATGCGCCACGCTTCGCCATTCCGCCGCCTGCCGGCTGGCCGCCACGTCCGCAGCCAGAACCGCGGAAAGCGTATCGCGGCGGGCAACATACCAGGCCATCATTACCCCGGTGGTGATGACACCGATCAACCCGATGGCATGGTCCGGATCGCTGACCGCAAACCCTTCGCCCGGCAAGATCAGGGCAAGCTCAAGCGCGCCGGTTACCACCGCGGCAGCAGTGGGAATACGACCTCCAAGGAATGCCACGATGGCAAAGGCCAGACACGTCATGCCGAACGTCGGGGCAGCGTTGTCGGGTGTGGCAAGCGTGCACCCCACAATCACCGCTGTTTCGAAGAGAATTGCTAGAGCCGTCGCAACGATGATACGTACCAGGCGGGATGCCATAAGGAACCCTTCAAGCTCAGGCGAGATGCAAACACCGCCTTGGAATCATGGTCGCTACCGTCACGCCATCGAGGCCAGATGCGATCGGAGGCTTACATCGACCTTACAACGCGGCTTCCGAGATTGACGGCGACGGCTTGGGGGGGATGATTTTGGACGCGGGTTTGAGCGAGGCAACACGTCGCGCTGCGGTTCGCGGCCGGCATCAAGTCGTTTCTCTCGATGTTCCTGTCACGTCCACCACGAAGATCGGCAATCGATACCCGTATGGCTCCTTCCGCGCATCGGCGCGAAAAAGCTTCTTCCCTAGGCCGCAAGCCAATCGAGGACTACGCACAATTTGGAACAACGTCGTTTGTACGCCATTAACGACGCGCGCCTCTAACCGGTAGAACGCATGATCCGAAATCCCCATGCGACGGTTGACTTCGAGCACCGGCGTATCTGGCCATCAAAAGCGCGCTGACCACCGGCGACAGCTGATTGACACTGGCATGGGCATTCAACGGTACAGGTCTGACGTTCGGGCTTCAGCGGCTGTTTGCCGAGCATGGCGATGTTCACAATGTGCGGATGGTGCAAACCGATCGGCTAACGAGGGAGTCTGGCTTCTACCTCAGCTATTCCGAACGACGGCACCTACCCGCAAGATTGCGCGCTTTACTGATCATAGCGGGTGAACCAAAGCCACTTGGCTAGCGCATACGCATGTTTTCGGTTCTTCAGCTTAGTCGTCGCCGCCGTCGCGTCTTAGATCGCGCCTTTAGTGAGGTGACTGCAAGGGCGGATCGTTGCCATTACGCAACGCGGATGCAGCGTCCGCTTTCACCAATCCACCCCCAAAAGCGGCCATTCCGCTTTCTACCCAATATGACTACACAGCCCCCTGCATAGCTACCTGAACGAACGTTCGGTTACGCCGTTCGCCTCCCGAAAGCGGACGGGCCGCTATCCACCCTCAGCACCCCGACAGCGCCCCCATTAAAGCGCGACCGATGAAGTTGCCGCGCCACCGGCGCCGATTGCACGGACCAAGGACATGGCTCGGTTTAAATTGACCTGTCGCCCGCTACAATTAGGTGCTACAAATGCTACGAAATACCTGATCAGGCCTTTTGCCAGGCTATTGTTTTTATTGGATTATTCCTCACGATGACGCCTCTCGTAGGGGTCACCAGCACTACGCCGAGGCGTGACGCGCGATCATCAGCAGCATCGGCGATCCCGGCATCATAGTGCACGCTGCCGCCCGTGTTAGATCACGGCTTCACCCGCCGCGCCGTCAGCACCTTTACCGGATCCTCCGGCACTTGCCCCTTGAACGCCCCATGCTGCGTGGCGGTCGGGGAAACGGGTGCGTCCATGATGCCGACGATCACGTCCATCCCTTCGACGACGTGGCCGAACGCCGCATAGCCCAGATTGTCCGCGGGCTGCCCCTGCCCCGCATCGAGCGAGCGGGTCTGGTCTCCGACACTGATCGTGAACTCGCTGCGCCCGGTGCCCGGTGCGAGCCGGGCGAGCGAAACCTCGCCGTCGGTGTGGTGGAGGCCGGTCTGCGTCGTGGGCTCGTGCGCGATCGGCGGGAGCAAGCGCTTGGGCTCGCCATTGGCGCCGAACTGGACGAACCCGAAGTGATCCGCAGCCTTGACCGCACGGTAGAATTCCACGCCGTCGAGCTTCTTCTGGTCGACATATTTGAGGAAGTTGGTGGCGGAGATGGGGGCCTTCGTCGTCTCCACTTCGATCACGATCCGGCCCGCGCTCGTGTCCAGCACGACGCGCGGCAACGCCGGGGACGGCGTGGCAACGGGTGCAGGCGCTGCAACCGGCTCCTGCGCCAGAGCGGGGACGGCCAGCGCCAGAAACAGAGCGGACAGACAGACCTTCATCGCATTCCCTTCGATCCCGCAAGACCGTCGGCTATCCCCCTGCAGCCGAAAGCGAAGGGGCGTCGCCTGGCACGGCCAAAATCACCCTAGCCGCGCCCCTTCCCCGGTCAATGCCGGCCGACCTTATCGCGCGAGACCGAAATACCGGCGATCCTTCGCGAGAAGGACGGCCTTGAGCGAAGCGGCGTCGCGCTCCCATCGCCCCCATCCGTCAATTGCCGTTTTGCCGCGAAGGCGGGAATCCAGTGCCAAGCAAGACAACGGCTTACAGTTCGCTCGACTCCTGGACTCCCGCCTGCGCGGGAGAACACCTATGGCTTCGCGGAGACCATGCGGAGGCGGGAATTCGTTGTCGCAACGAATCATCCGCCCAGCCGGCAGGCCGTACGTTCAAACGATCGTCGCGCGGTCCCCCTCCAGCGCAAGCCGGAACGGCACCGCGGGTGTCCCCCCGAAATGACGGCGAGCTTCGTCCACATCGACCGGTTGTGCGACAAGACCGGGGCGGTCGACAAAACTCAGCACGCGCAGGTCGCCCAGCACCAGCCAGCTATACGCCTCTAGCGGAGACTCGGGCGGGTTGCCGCAAACGAGGCCGCTCCCGTTGAGCGGCCGCCACGGCCCCGCGAAGCGATCCGCGACCATCCCGTACAATCCAGTCGGACCCGTGGGACCGTCGCTCGCGAACACCTTTCGCTGGGTGACCCAGAAGCAATAATAAAGTCCGCCGTGGACGACGACGTGCGGGCGCTCGAGTTCGTTGTTGAGCCCGTCCGCGGTGATCAGCGGCGACTGGAGCCGCCATTCCCCCTGCTCGCGCCGCGCGACGCCGACCGCACCGTTCCACGGCGACATGGATTGCGCGAGCGATGCCGCGAACAGCAGATATTCCGCACCGTCGGCAGGATCGCGAAACCAGGCGGGATCACGAAACGCCTTGATCGTCCCAATCTCGCCGCCGCCGGTCATGTCGCGCGCATAGGTCACGCCGTCCGCCACCACCGACTCGATCGGCGTGGTCCAGCCCGACAGATGCGGCATGCCATCCTTGATCGTGAGGTCGGCGCTGGTCTCGAACAGGCGCTGGTCGAAACTGGGTTCCGCTTCGCCGCGGTGCCCCGCGGCGGTGAAGTACAGCGTCACCCGGTCGTGGTCGGGCGAGACGATCGCCGATCCCGACCATTCGCGACTGCCGGGGGCCAGACCATCGGGCAACAGGTCGCCGAGGTCGCGCCACCCGTCCGCGGTTTCATGCATCGCCCGAATCCGCGCGAGCGCATGGCGCGATTCGGGATCGGGAAGCACCGGCGCGGAGAGCAGCATCTGCAAGGCGCCCCCCGCTATGTCCGCGACACTTCCGTCACATTCCTGCACCGGCCAGTAGTCCCACAGGTCGAAACCTGGCAAAATCGGCGCCAAATCGGGCGTAAAACTGCTGGGAACTGTTGCAAATGGCTGGTGCGCGATCGAGGCGACCGCATCGCGGGACCAGATAGTCGTCATAAACTGCTACTCACTGGGGAGGAAGGCCAATCGGCCCGGACGCACACCCGGGCCGTCCGGTTCAGAAGTCGAGCCTGACCGCCGCCGACACGGTCCGCCCGTTGATCGACCGCGCCCGGACGATGCCGTTGGTCGGGATCGACGCTTCCTCCGCTTCTGTAAAGCCCTTGGTATCGAACAGGTTATTCGCATTGATCGAGACCTGAACGCGTTCGACCGGGCGCACGCTGAGGAAGGCGTTGACCTGGGTGAAGCCCGGCAGCTTCAACTGGTTGGTGTCCTGCGCATAGCTCGACGTGGTGCCGATCGCGCTCGCGCCGACCGTGAACAGCCCGGTCGTATATTGCGGGGTCACCTTGTAGACGAACTCCGCCTGCCGCCGCGGACGGTTGCCGATCACCGCGGGGGTGACGTTGTCGCTGATGATCTTCGCCTTAGTGAACGTCCCGTTGGCCGCGAGGCTGAACCCGCCGATGCGATAATTCCCCTCAAGCTCAACACCGTATGCGCGGTAGGTACGGTCGAAGAACGCCTGGCTGGTCGCCTCGAAATTCTGCTCCGCGGTCTTTGCCCAGAAGGCTGTGCCGTACAGGTTCAATCCGGCGTGGCTGTATTTCACCCCGCCTTCCGCCTGCCGGACGAAATCGACCGGACGCGCGCCGGGCTGGAGCCGGCCAGACAGCGGGCTGACGTTGTTCGAATTGAACAGGAACCGGTCCGCATTGGCGCGACCCCCGCGGCTGTAGCGCGCGAAGATCGAGAGGTCGCTCGCCAGGCGATAATTCGCGCCGAACGAATAGGATGCATAGTGGAAGTTGTAATTGACCGGCTGCGGGCTGTTGATCGGCAGGATCGTCGTCTGCGTCTCGGGATAGGAAATCGAGCCGTTGCCATCGACGTCGAAGCTCGCCACCGGACCATCGCCGATGACGAAGCCGCGCGCGCTCCCGGTGTCGTACCGGATGCTGGCATCGACGTTCAGGCCGCCGCCGGTATAGCCGATCGATGCGAACGGCGCGTTGGTGTCGTAATCGACATTGTAGCTGCGACGGCAGCAATTACCGAAATAGGACGCGCCGTACGCGACCAGTCCATTGTCGGTGCGCGACAGGCCGGTTGCGGTCTGCACGTTGAGCAGCGCGGCATTGTTGCCTTGCGCATCAAGCAGATAGGACGACCAGGTCCAGTCGATGTTGATCGTCTGGCGCGACTTGTAGAAGCCCGCCGAGAAGTCGACCGTCCCCGCCCCCGCGGCGAACCGGCGGTTGACGCGCAGGTCGTTGGTGATGTTGTTCAGGCTGTTGAGCTTGGAATTGAACAGCACGACCCCGATCGCGTTCGACGTCGTCGGGTTGGCGTAAAGCTGCCCTGCATTGGGTCCGTTGGCATAGCTCAGGATCGCGCCCGGGCCACCGATCGCATTGGCAAGGTTCTGCGCGGTGTCGACGCTCGCCGGGAACGGCGAGATGAAGCGGCCGGAAATGTCCGAATAGCGGAACTTGTCGCTGACCTTCCACCCGTCGGCGACCTCGAACTCGGTTTCGAAGCCGATCGCTTTAACGACCGGGTGCATCCCGTCGCGAATGTCGTCGACCTCGCGGTTGTTGGCCCCGTCTAGCGTGACCGCGCGGGTGAAATAGATGCTGTGGATCGTGTCGTTATTGGCGCTAAGGCCCGGCAGCGAGGTATATTTCGGGTCGCTGTTGCTCCCCGTCACACGGACCGGGCTCGGCAAATAGGCGATGGCGCGGTCGTCGAGATACTTGACGTTGAGGCGGAAGAAGCCGCGATCGAAGGTCTTTGTGATGTTGCCGCGGATCTGGCCGCCCTTGTTGCCGTCATAGCCCGCACGCCGCGGCCCTTCCCCGACGCGGTAAAAACCGCCGACGTTGAAGCGCAGCGTATCGCTCAGCTTGCCGCCGTAATCGGCGTCGATCCGGTATTCGCCATAATCGAGCCCGACCGTTCCCTGGATCGAGCCGCCCTCCTGCTCGCCGGTCTTGGAGATGAGGTTGATCACGCCGCCGGGCGAGTTGGAGGCGAAGGTCGAGGCCGAGCCGCCGCGAACCGCCTCCACCCGCGCGACGTTGAAGTCCGCACGCAGGAAGATGTCGGTGTTGGCGAAGGCGATGTCGCCATATTCAAGGATCGGCAGGCCGTCTTCCTGGAGTTGCAGGAACTTGGCACCACCCGAGGCGACCGGGAGGCCGCGCACTGCGATGTTGGCATTGCCCTCGCCGCCCGACGATTCCGAGCGAATGCCGGGCAGGCTGCGGAACAGTTCGGCGGCGGAGCGGGGTGCGGCGTTGGCGATCGCGTCGCTGTTGATCGAGCTGACCGAGACCGAACTGTCGAGCCGGTTCTGCCCACGCGCGACCGCGGTAACGATGATGTCGTCGCCGCCCGCTGCGGGGGTATCCGTGGAAGTATCGAGGGCAGTATCGGCGACCGGCTCGGCCGGCGGGCTGGCCGCTGGCGCTTGCTGGGCATAGGCTGGGGCGGCAACCATCAACGCGGTCGTCGCAAGGAAAAGGGTGCGCCCTTTAAACATATCACTCTCCTGGAACAGCATGGCCGTTTGTTCGGCTCGATCCGGACCTATTCCAATCTCGCAAACGATTGCAAGAGGAATTTGCAATCGTTTGCGTCGGCCGCTACAGCGCGTTGCAGGACGGCAACAGTTCGTCGATGGGGAGAGTGAGACGTGACCAGCGTATCGGTCGGCAAGGTACATTTGTCCTTCGCCCGTATCCTGCAGATGAACCTCGGTTTTCTCGGACTGCAATTCAGCTTCGGGCTGCAGCAGAGCAACATGGGGCCGATCTACAGCTACCTCGGCGCGGACGAGGGCAGCATGCCGCTGCTGTGGCTCGCGGGGCCGATGACCGGGCTGATCATCCAGCCGCTGATCGGCGCGATGAGCGATCGCACCCGCACCCGACTCGGGCGGCGCACCCCCTATTTCCTCGTCGGCGCAATCCTGTGCAGCCTTTGCCTCTTTGCGATGCCGTACAGCCGCACGTTGTGGATGGCGGCAAGCCTCCTCTGGGTGCTCGACGCCGCGAACAACGTCACGATGGAGCCGTATCGCGCCTACGTCAGCGACCGGCTCGACGAGACGCAACGCCCGCTCGGTTTCCTGACGCAAAGCGCGTTCACGGGGCTGGCGCAGACATTGTCCTATCTCGCGCCGTCCTTGCTGGTGTGGTGGGGGATCAACAAGGATGCGCTCGACAGCAACGGTATCCCGGAAATCACGCGGATCAGCTTTCTGATCGGCGCGGTGCTATCGATCACCACGATCCTCTGGTCGGTGTGGCGCGTCCCCGAATTGCCGCTGACGCCCGAGGAGGACGCCGCGATCACCGCCGACCCGTTGTCACTGCGGTCGACCCTGGGCGGACTTGCCGCAGCGATCCGCGACATGCCCCCGACGATGCGGCAGCTTGCGGTGGCGATGCTGTTCCAGTGGTTCGGAATGTTCTGCTACTGGCAATATGTCGTGCTCGCGCTCGCGCGTGGCGTCTTCGACACTAGCAACCCGACCAGCGTCGGCTTTCGCGATGCGGGGCTGCTCAACGGGCAGCTTGGCGCGTTCTACAATTTCGTCGCCTGCATCGCGGCGTTTGCGATGGTGCCGTTCGCACGGCGCTTTGGCGCGCGACCGATCCACGCCGTCGCGATGGTCGCGTCGGGTCTGGCGATGATGACGATCGCGTCGACCGGGTCGATCCCGTTGCTCGTGGTCGCGATGGTCGGGATCGGGATCGGCTGGGGCAGCCTGATGGGCAATCCCTATCTGATGCTCGCCAACGCCATCCCGGCTGAGCGGACCGGGGTGTATATGGGCATCTTCAACATGTTCATCGTCATCCCGATGATGGTCGAGATCCTGTTCGTGTGGCTCGCCTATCGTCCGCTGCTGGGGGGTGATCCGCGCAACGTGCTGCTGCTGGGCGGCGGGATGATGCTGGCGGCGGCGGTGGCGACCTGGTTCGTCCGTACGCCGGACCCCCGCCCCGCGCGCGCGTGATCAGGCGGAGGCGCGCAGGATCAGTTCGGGCTGCATCGCGACCGACTCCACGTCTTCGCCTGCGATCCGCCGGAACAACAGGTCGACCATCGTCACCGCGCCGCGTTCGACGTCTTGCCGCACCGTTGTCAGCGGGGGATTGGTGTGCATCGCGATCACCACGTCGTCATACCCCACGACGCCGACGTCCTGCGGCACGCGCTTTCCGCGCCCGGTCAGCGCGCGGAGCGCGCTCATCGCGATGACGTCTGACGCCGCGACGATCCCGTCCGGGGAGGCATGGCTCGCGAGATACTGCTCGATCGCGCTGAACGACGCTTCGCTGGTCAGGTGCACCGGCACCAGCGCCGCCTGCTCGCTTCCTGCCGCCGCCAGCGCCTGCTGGAACCCGGCGTAGCGCGCAGCGAATTCGGGAACGTCGGTGTTGCCGAAGAAGGCCAGCCGCCGCCGCCCTTGCGCAAGCAGATGCTCCGCCGCGATCCGCCCGCCCGCGATATTGTCGGTACCGACGGTAATCTGCGTCTTGTCGCGCATGTCCGCCCCCCACACGACGATCGGGCGATAGCGTTTGGCGACGCGCTCGATCGCGTCGATCTGATTGGACTGCCCCACCACGATCACGCCATCGACGCGTCCGGCATCGACGATCGCGTCGAGCCAACGGTCGTCCTTCGGAATCACCCGTGACAACAACAGGTCGAGACCGCGATCCGCAATGGCATCCGCGAGCGGACCCAGCAGGCTCATGAAGAACGGATCGGACAGATGCTGTTCGGCCTCGTGCCCAAGCGGCAGGACGACGCCGATCGCGCCGGTCCGCCCGAGGCGGAAATTGCGCGCGGCCTGATTGACCTGAAAGCCATGCTCGCTCGCCAGCGCGACGATGCGTTCGCGCGTGGCCTTGGCAATCACGGTGTTCCCGGCAAGCGACCGGGACACGGTGGCGACCGAAACGCCGGCCATTTCGGCAAGTTCGGCGAGAGTAGAGACGGTTGGGGTCACAGGCATTGCTGCCTTGTGCCGTGCGGAAAGCGAAACGCCAACACGTGTTGTTGCGGGCGTCGGACGCTTTCCCGGTTCGGGACTCCCGCCACTGAAATGGTGTCTTGCATTGGCCGGAAGCGAAAGGCTGCCGTCCGCTTCGGCGTGAACCATGGCGGGGAAGCGTTAGCCTCCCCGCCCGTTGGTCAGAAGGTGATGCGACCGCCCATCGACAGCACGACGGCATGCGCGTTTTTCAGCAGGCCGTTGGTGATGATCGGCATCTGTGCCGCCGTGCCGGCATAGGCCGCGGTGTTGCGGTCGATCGTCGTGTCGCTGAAGTCCACGTAGCTCGCCGCCGCGTCGAGCGCGATGTGTGGGGTCAACTGATAGCTGCCGCCCGCCGCATAGGTCCAGCGGTTGGCGTCGGGCACACGCGCATCACGCAAGCCGTCCTGCGTCGGGGTGATCGTGCGTTGCAGACCGGCACGGACCGTCGCCTTGGGGCCGAGCGCATAATCGACGCCGCCCGCGAGGCTCCAGCTGTCCCGGTAATTCTCAGGGATTGCGACGTTGAGCGGTGCGCCGAGCCGGATCGCATCGAACTTGCTCCAGTTATACGCCACGACCTGCGCGTTGAGCGTCAGCGCGTTGGTCGCTTTCAGGCGACCCGCGACCATCACCTGTCCCGGGGTGCGGAACTTCGCCTGCACGTCCGACAGCGACCGGTTCGACGCGGCAAGCGGGCCGGTGAGATTGTAGATGTTGAGCTCGCCAGTCACCGTATGCTCGATGCTCGACTTGTAGCTGATGCCGACAGTGGCAATGTCGTTGTGAAGCTGGACGCCCGCGGTCCAGCCGAAATCCCAGCCCTTGCCCTTCAACGTCTGCGTGCCGTCGGGCAGCGACGCGAGCACGTTGGGGAGTTGGTTGCTGAGGAAGGCATCGGTGAATTCGACGTTGAGCGCGCCACCCACGCGCAGCCAGTCGGTCAGCACGACACCGACCGACGGCTGGATGTCGATCGTACGCAACCGCGTCTTGTCCGCGCTGTAGCGCGTCCAGCTGTTCGCGTCGTAATCGGTGGTGAAGCTGAACGGCGAGGTGACCGCGAGACCGATCGCGATCCGGTCGGTGATCGGATAGGCGATCGCGCCGCTCGGCAGGACGCCACTGTTGATCGGATCGCGCGAGACCGAAGTGCCGCCAACTGGCGCGAACGCCTGTCCCGGGCGGCGGATCAGCGTGCCGTTGTCGATCACGTCGCCCTTGGGCAGGATCGCGGTCGCGCTGACCGCAGCTTCCGCGCTGGTGATGCCGGCGATTGCGGCGGGATTCCACCACAAGGATGCAGGGCCGGTATCGGCGGCTTCACCCGAGAACGCACGGCCGGCCCCGCGCGCAGACTGCGCCTCGAGGTAAAAAGCATCGGCGTGCGCGACACCGGCGAACCCGATTGACGAGACAAGCGCGGTCGCGCCCAGCAGCGGGGCTTTGAAACGAATTGGCATTGGGTAATCCTGTACTGATAAGCGGGGAGGAAAGCGTCAGCGCACTCGCGTCCACGTCTGTGTCTTGCACAGCGGGAAGAAGACGCAGCCGCGCAATTTCAACTGGTTGGCGCCGACGGGCGTGATCTTGCCATTGTAGGTCTTGCCGTCGTCGGCATTGTAGACCTGACCGTTGCTCCACACCCCGTCGGTGTCGGGCTTGAAACCAGTCAGGAACAGCATCCCTTCGATCGGGCGGCTGCGCAGCGTCACATTGGAGTTTCTGGCGTCCTTCATCCCCGGATTGGCGCGGAGCGCATCCGACGTCACGATCCGGCCACAGATCGACGCACCACACCGTGCGATTTCCACGATGGCATTGTGCGTTTCGGTCTTCCAGCGACCGATCACAGTATCGGTAGCCAGCGGTGCTCCGGCGAGCAGCGCGCTGATGATCAGCAGGGACATCCTCTATCCTCTCCAACTTGGCTGTCACCCGGTCGGGTGTACGGCCACGGACGTTTCCGGTTGGACGCCGCATGTGTGCGGTCATCCGTTCCTGTTCGACTCGCGTCTTATGCGCGAGACCGATGCCGTATACGGCATGTCCCTATTCGCCTATAAGGATGAGCAGCGGCGTCAAGGTTTCTTGAGGATTGCGAACAAGATAGACGTCAAACGTGATGTTTCGGCAACGCCGCACGGCCCAACCGAGCGGTCGGCCGATCCGCGTGCAGATGGCGTTTCCCTTATGGTCGCAAATCCGCAACAGTCTGATTCAAGACGCGAAGCGCGCTGCGATCCCCACCGGACCGGTGCGACATCACCCCCTGCGCGTCATCGGAGGAGCGGATTGGACGACCGGCAGGAACTGACGGGAATCAATGCGGTTGCGCGGATGCTGGACATCACGCCGCGGACGTTGCGCTTCTATGAGGACCGCGGGCTGATCACGCCCGGACGAGTGGGTACGATCCGTGTCTATACCAAGCGCGAAATCGCGCGGATGCAGTTGATCCTGCGCGGCAAGCGGCTTGGATTTACGCTCGCAGACATCACCGAATTCCTCGACCTGTACGACGCCGACCCACAGCACGTCGAACAGATGCGCGCGCTGGCGGAACGCTGTCGCGAACGGATCGACCGGCTGGACGCGCAGCGCGAGGCGATCGCCGAGACGCTGGGGGAATTGGAGAAGATAGAGGCGCAGGCGCTCGAACGGATCGCGGGGGCGACGCGCAAGTCGAAGCGCTCGGGTGGATAATGTGCTTCTTCGCATCTGCGATGCCCAGCCGCGGTGCGCGTGCCCTTCACCTGCCCTCGCTTGAACGCATCCCTTCCCCAGCAGGACGGTCGCGCCCCGTGAAGTAGGTTGCAATCGCTGCGATGTCGGCGGGCGGCAGCTTGGCAAGGCTGCGTGATACCGCAGCCATCGGTCCCGCTGCCGTACCGTGATGGTGGCTTTTCCCGGTCGACAGATAGGCGACAAACTCCGCATGCGCCCACGGGGCTTGACGCGTACCGGTCTTACGCAGTGGCGGCGCGGCCCATCCGTCGATTGATCCGCCCGCATAGGCGTGCGCACGTTGCTCCGTACCAAGCATGCCGCGCGGCGTGTGGCACGCGCCGCAGTGACCGAGCCCCTGGGCAAGATAGGCCCCGCGATTCCATTCGGCACCCTGCTTGGCGTCGGGGACGAAGCGTTCGGGCCGGAAGAACAGCAGTTTCCACCCCGCCTGCAACGCCCGGATGTTGAGCGGGAACGGGATCGTCGTGCTCTCTTCCTTGGCGACGACCGGCGGGCGCGTCATGACATAGGCGTACAGCGCGGTCACATCGGCGTCGGTCAGCTTGCTGAAATGATCATAGGGAAACGCGGGGAACAGATGCGCGCCGTCCCGCCGGACACCGCGCCGCATCGCGCGCTCGAATGCCCGCTCCGACCATCCGCCGATGCCGGTCTTGGGATCGGGCGTGATGTTGGTCGAATAGATCGTCCCGAATTGCGTCTTGATCGCGTAACCGCCCGCATAGGGCTGCCCGCCGCGCGCGGTGTGACAGCTCGCGCAATAGCCGGCATTGGCAAGCACCGCTCCCTTGGCAACGAGCGCGGGCGCGAAGCGAGAGACAGGCGGTGGCGGGATCTTGGCGATCGAGGGACGCCACGCGAAGACACCGAATCCGACCGTTGCGAGGACGACGAACGCCACAAGGACAATTACGAAACGTCTCAGCATATTGGCGACGCATCCATCGATATCCCCTTCGCGTGTGGCGTACGCTGGACGATGCATCTACCTGCAACGGACCAACGTCCAGCGATAGATGCCCGTCCTTTCGCGTCGATACGGACAGATTGCGGACCGGGACGTACAAGGATTTGAACGATTGACGACAGTGCATTGGAATACCCAGATAAAGCATGACGCCACTGACGTCGGACCAGTCTCGCCCGACGTGCGATCGTTTTGGGGCGAGCATCGTCAGGACCTCCGCTCGATCGACCAACGGGCGCGTCTGCGGCGACTCCAGCCGCGAACGGGCGTGGATTTTTCGTCCAACGACTATCTCGCCCTGTCGAGGTCGCAGCGATTGCGCGACGCGGTCGGCGCGGCGCTCGCGCGGGGGGTTTCGATCGGATCGGGCGGATCGCGGCTGCTGCGCGGCAACGATCCCGAGCATGAAGCGCTGGAAGCCGAAGCAGCGACGTTCTTCGGGAGCGAGACCGCGCTGTTCTTTGCCAGCGGGTTTGCGGCCAATGCGGCGTTGCTGGCGACCCTCCCGCAGCGGGGAGACCTGGTCGTCCACGACGCGCTGGTGCACGCCAGTGCGCATGAGGGGATGCGGCTCGGCCGCGCCGAAACGCGCTCGGCCGCGCATAACGACGCCGACGCAATCGAGTCGGTCATCGCGCAGTGGCGATCGACCGGCGGCACGGGACGACCATGGATTGCGGTCGAGAGCCTGTACAGCATGGACGGGGACCGCGCGCCGCTCGGCGACCTGCTGGACGTGGCGACGCGGCACGACGGGATACTGCTGATCGACGAAGCGCATGCGACCGGCGTGTTCGGCACCGACGGGCGCGGGCTTGCAGGAATTCTGGAGGGACGCGAGAACGTCGTCACCTTGCGGACGTGCGGCAAGGCGCTCGGTAGCGAAGGCGCATTGCTGTGCGGCCCTGCGATCGCGCGCGATTTCCTCGTCAACCGCGCGCGTGGCTTCATCTTCTCCACCGCCCCCTCTCCGCTCATGGCGAGCGCGGTGCGCGAAGGCTTACGGATGCTGGCCGACGAACCGGAACGGCGCACGCGTCTGGCGGCGTTGATCACACATGCAGAGCGCGTGCTTGCGCCGTGCGGCGTCACGCCGACCGGATCGCAGATCCTGCCGCTGATGATCGGCGACGACGCCGCGACGATGCGCGTGGCGGCAGCGGTCCAGGCGGCCGGGTTCGACATTCGCGGGATACGCCCGCCGACCGTCCCGGCGGGAACCGCACGTCTGCGCATTTCGCTGACGCTCAACGTGGACGAGGCCGACATCGACCGCCTCGCCGAAACCTTGCGGGAGATCCTGCCGTGACTGCCCCGACCTTCATCGTCACCGGGACCGACACCGATGTCGGCAAGACCGTCTTCGCCGCCGCGCTCGCGGGCGCTTTACGGGCGCACTACTGGAAGCCGGTGCAGGCCGGGCTCGACCCGCGCAGCGACGCCGACAGTGTAGCGGCCTTGTCCGGGTTGCCCGCATCGCAGATTCTGCCCGAAGCGTATCGGCTCGCCACGCCGTGCTCGCCGCATCGCGCAGCGGCGATCGACGGGGTGACGATCACGCTCGACCGGCTTGCGCTACCCGACGTCGCAGGGCCGCTGGTGGTCGAGGGTGCGGGCGGCGTGCTGGTGCCGGTCACCCCCGACCTGCTGTTTGCGGATCTGTTCGCGTATTGGGGTCGTCCCGTCGTGCTGGTCGCGCGGACCGGGCTGGGAACGATCAACCACAGCCTGTTGTCGATCGAGGCGCTGCGCGCGCGTGGCGTGGCCATCCATGGGATCGCGTTCATCGGTGATTCCGAACCCGACAGCGAAGCGACGATCGCGCGGATCGGCAAGGTCACGCGGTTGGGGCGGCTTCCGCGGCTCGAAACCCTGGATGCGACCACACTCGCCGCCGCGTTCGCCGAGCAGTTCGATGTGGCGGCGTTCCGGTGAGCGGCTCCCCGATCTGGCACCCGTTCACGCAGCACGGGCTGGGCGAGCCGATCCCGCGCGTTACCCATGCCGAGGGCGCGATCCTCTACACCGAGGATGGACGGCGGATCGTCGATGCGATCTCGTCCTGGTGGGTGACGACGCACGGCCATTGCCACCCGCGCATCATGGCCGCGATCGCCGAGCAGGCGCAGCGGCTCGACCAGATCATCTTCGCGGGCTGGACGCATGAACCTGCAGAGACGCTCGCGCGCGGGCTCGTCGCGATGATGCCGCCTGCGCTCAGTCGCGTGTTCTTCTCGGATTCGGGCTCCACTAGCGTCGAAGTCGCCCTCAAGATGGCGCTCGGCTTCTGGGCCAATCGCGGGACCCCACGCGACCGGATCTTGGTGCTAGAACATAGCTATCACGGCGATACGATCGGCGCGATGTCCGTCGGCGCACGCGGCGTGTTCAATCAGGCGTATGGCGCGCTGCTGTTCGACGTGGGGACGATCCCCTTCCCCGACGCCGGGCACGAACAGGCGACGCTGGACGCGCTGGAAACGGCCTGCCGTCACCATCCCGCCGCGTTCATCGTCGAGCCACTCGTGCTCGGCGCGGGCGGAATGCTGTTCTATCCGGCATGGGTGCTGGCGGAGATGCGCGCGATCTGCGCGCGGTACGACGTGCTCTTCATCGCGGACGAGGTGATGACCGGATGGGGCCGCACCGGCACGCTGCTGGCCTGCGAACAGGCTGGCGTCGTGCCCGATATCCTGTGCCTGTCGAAGGGATTGACCGGCGGCGCGGTACCGCTCGCGGTGACGCTGGCGACCGAGCCGATCTACGACGCACATTTCTCGACCGATCGGTCGAAGATGTTCTTTCACTCGTCGAGCTATACCGCCAACCCGATCGCCTGCGCCGCAGCCAATGCCAATCTCGCGGTATGGCGCGAAGAGCCGGTGCTCGACCGCGTCGCCGGTCTGGCTACACGGCAGGCGGCGAATCTCGCGTCGCTCGCCGACCATCGCAATGTTCGCGGTGCGCGCACGCTGGGGACGATCACCGCCGTCGATCTGGTCGATCCGGCGGGGGGCGGATATCTGTCCAACCTCGGCCCTGCCTTGCTCAAGCGGTTTCGCGATGCGGACCTTCTGCTGCGGCCGCTCGGCAATACGGTGTATGTCATGCCGCCCTATTCGATCGAGCAGGCCGATCTCGACCGGGTCCATACGGCGATCGGCGAGGCGGCGGACGCATTGGGGTTACGCGCCGATTGCTGCGCTAAACTGTTCCCCTTCCGTTCGTTATGACCTATCAGGCGCGCATGGAGCCCCCGCCCCGCAAGATCATCCACGTCGACATGGATGCCTTCTTCGCCTCGGTCGAACAGCGTGACGATCCGTCGCTGCGCGGAAAGCCGATCGCGGTGGGCCATGCCGCCGCACGCGGTGTGGTCGCAGCGGCCAGCTATGAGGCGCGCGTGTTCGGCGTGCGATCCGCGCTGCCATCGGTCACCGCGTTGCGGCGCTGCCCCGATCTGGTGTTCGTGCCGCCGCGCTTCGACGTCTACAAACAGGTCTCGCGACAGATCCAGGCGATCTTCCGCGAGTACACCCCGCTCGTCCAGCCGCTGTCGCTCGACGAGGCGTATCTCGACGTCACCGCGAACCTGCAGGGCCTGCCGACCGCCTGGGCGACCGCCAAGGCGATCCGCGCACGGATCCTGGAGGAGACGGGGCTCACGGCGTCCGCAGGCATTTCGTACAACAAGTTCCTCGCCAAGCTCGCATCCGACCAGCGCAAGCCCAATGGCCAGTTCGCGGTCACGCCCGACATGGGGGCGGCGTGGGTCGAGACCTTGCCGGTCGCGCGCTTCCATGGCGTCGGGCCGGTGACGGCCAAGAAGATGCACGCGCTTGGCATCACGACGGGGGCGGACCTGCGCGCCAAGTCGATCGACTTCCTGCGCGCCCATTTCGGCAATGCCGCCGACTGGTATCACGCGATCGCGCGCGGCGAGGATCAGCGGCCGGTCGATCCGGACCGGATCCGCAAATCCTCCGGCTCGGAAACGACCTTCAACCGCGACCTGCTCGACCCGGTCGAAATCCAGTCGGGGGTGCAGGAGATGGCGGACGACGTGTGGGGCTGGTGCGAAAAGGCGCAGGCCTATGGGCGGACCGTGACGGTGAAGGTCAAATACACCGACTTCCAACAGATCACGCGGAGCCGCACCTACCCGTACGCGATCGACACCGCCGAGAAGCTCAGCGCCGCCAGTCGGGACCTCATTCGCTCGGTCCTGCCGCCGACCAAGGGGATCCGATTGGTCGGCGTGACGGTATCGACCTTCGACACGCTGTCGGACGGTCCCGCCGCGCTACCCTTGTTTGGCGACGACGGCAGCTGATCCCGCTCAGAACAGCCAGTTGCTCCACTGCGCGACCGGGACCCAGTCCTTGTCGTGACGCTGAAACGCGTAGGTCGTGCCCCAATGTTCGATGTTGACCGTGACGAAGCCCAGGTCGTCCGACCAGACCGGGTCCGATACGACGTATTTCAGGTAACATTTGCGCGAAAGCCGCACGAACGGCCACCACCGTGCATCGACTCGCGGCACATTGAAGCCGCCGGGCAAGTCGACCGTCCTCGTTTGCCCGGTGCGGGACTGCACCATGGCGGCGTTGTTCAACCGTTGCTGGTCCAGATAGGCGAGCGTCGGGGTGGTGTTGGTAGGGTCGGGGATATGCGCGGGCTTGTTGACGATCGTATCCTGATAGATTTGCCGCGTCGTCAGCGCAGCACTCGACCGCAGCGGCGCAACCGTGTGCCACGCGAGCGGACGCCGTGATGGCGCTGGGGCAACCGCCATTGTCGCGAAGATCGCGAGCGGCTTGCCGTTGGTGCGATTGTCGACGCAGATCGCGTTGCCGTCGTCGGTCAGGATCTTGAGCGTGGCCCGCACGAGTTTCTGCGAATCGTCATACGGCGGCTGAGGCGTTCCGGCGCATCCGCCGATGCCGAACGCGATTCCGACTGCGATCCCCGCTGAAATCATCGCACGATGCGCGGTGCCAATACGGTGTCGATGCTGCTCAATCACAATCGGGTCGCCGCATATCTAAAGCTCCATTTCGCTACAGACACGCTGCTTTCTCCTCCGAAATCAGCGCATTGGTTGTCGGCTTACGCGAAACGAAACGCGTCCCACAGGGGGAATCGCTGCGATCAAATTTGTCGCAATCGAATACGCAATTGCATATAGGGGAAATATGGCTGAGCAAGTATCCGATTTCAAACGCGGCGAAAACAAGGCCCGCGCGCTTACGGTCGGCGTGTTGAGCGCGACCTTCCTGATCGCAGCGATGGCGCCGCAGAACACGCGTGCGGTGTTTATCACCGACGGCGGTCTGCCCAAGGCGTTTACCGCGACGCTCGCCTCGAACGGCGCCGGAATGCGTAGCGGTATCGGCCCCGGTAGCCTCTCCACGCGGAATGCCAGCTATCTCTCGGGTCTCGCCGACCCGCGCGCGCCCGGCGCCGATCGCGGAACACGCCGGTCGCAGGTGCCACCCGCCGGGTTCGTACTCGGCGCACGCCCATTGCCGCCGGTAGCGCCAGGCGGCGGTGCACCGGGGGCCGTCGGCCCGGTCGCAGAAACCCCCGCGCCGCTACCGCCAGTCGACGTCGCAAGCGTGGGAACCGGTGGCACAGGACCCACCGCCGGAGGCCAACCGTTTGCTCCCGTCATTCAGCAGCCGGGGTCGGGATCGTCGGGCTTCGCGGGCACCACGCCCGGCGGCGGAACACCCGGCACGCCGGGTTCGGGCACGCCCGGGGCGGGAAATTCCGGAACCGGTACCGATACGCCAACGCCTGCGCCGGCCGTACCGGAGCCTTCGACCTGGGTAATGCTGCTCAGCGGGTTCCTGGTGGTGGGGTCTGCGTTGCGGATGGCCCGTCGGACGCGCCGCACGACGATCTTGGCCTAACCCGAACCGCGTTTGGGCCTGGCGGAATCAGTTCAGTTCGAGCTGGTTACCCGAAATCGTGACCGGCCCCAGTTGCGACAGCAAGTCCTGGCCCAGCAACGAAACCTTCAGTCCCCGTCGCACCACCGCCGCATCGACGTCCGCGACGGTGTGGCCTGCAATTGCGACCCGATCGAGCGTGACGCGATCGATCGCCGATGGGCCGGCTGCGGTTTCCATGACGGAATGGCGCGACGTCGCACCGCGCGGCGCACCGACCCGAGCCGCATCGGCCGGGGTCAGCACGATCATTGTAGCGCCGGTATCCAGCAGGAAGCGCACCTTCACTCCGTTGACCCGCCCGATCACGTAGAAAAGCCCGTCGGGTGCGCGGCTGTAGCGATGGTTCAGCGTAGTTGCCGGATCAACCAATGCGCGGGGCGGTGCCGCGGCCACGATGCGTGCCGTACGCGCGGACGGCTTCACTTTGTGGGGGGGCGGGTGCGCACTGAACGACAAACCGACAAACGCCAGCACACCGACCAGGCCGGGCATCGCCAATACTGCCTTGAGTGCCAACATGACACTGCCATGCCCGCATTAGCCTCAACAGCGCGTGACGATCTGTGGTTAGTCCTGCGTTAAGCTCTCTGCCAATGCGGCATCAGCCTTGCGCTCCAGCGCAATCAGGCGGCGGCGGCGGAGCCATTGTACGAGGGCTGCGATGCCAAACAGCAACCCGGCGACCGCAAACTCCGTGATCCAGACCAGATAGGGCCAGCGCATCGACATCGCCGACCGGAACAGCACATAGTGTTTGGGGGTCATGCGGTAGCCGGCATAGCGATACAGGCGAAACAGTTCGCCCGGCAGCGCATCTGCGACCAGAATGCCCTCGCGCGCGCTGGCGGCGGCGGTGTCGGCGGATCCGTCGGTAGGCGCGAGTTCGATAAAATAGCGAATGTACGACGGGTCGGCTGCGGGATCGATCATCGGCGCGAAGCGCACGTTACGCCGCACGAACCACAGATCCTCGTCGAATGCGGACGTGCGCGTATAAATGATATTGCCGCGCAGTTCGGTCAGGCCCTGCGCCGGGACGGCGGGCGACGTCGTGCTCGCCGTCAGGCTTTGCATCGGCCCTTTCGCAGAAGGGAGTAGCAGGAGCATGAACGCGACAATCAGCGCCGCGATGAAACATCCTGCCGCCGTGTACACCAACACGTTGAGAAACCGCGATGCGGAGCGAATTGCACGAAAGAAATCGGGTCTGGCCGACACTGTATCGGTCGCCGGAACCGCAGCAGATGCTGCACGAGGGGATTTGCGGCGACGCCCGGTAAACAGGAATGGCAGCGGTGCGAGCAACAGCACGAACAACAGGAACGTCAACAGCGGGTGATAGACGCCGAATTCATTGAACTGCCATTCCGCGAGCAGCGCGACGACTCCGCGGTACGTACCGGATTGCCAGGTGAAATAGGCAACGACCAAAATGATCCACAACGGCAGCAATACGCGCGATGGATGCCGACGCACCGATTTGAACCGTACGCCCATTCTAAACCCTACTCATTCACGCCAGACGCTCGACGATAGCGCCATACGGCCATTGCGAACCGTGTCAAAACGGGATTGTCGCAATCGGTCCGTGGCTTGACACGGAAATTCGCCGACACCGACGACCGATCTGCGTTCACCAAGAAATGCATATTGCTCCCCGGATCATTCCCCTCGGTGCAATGCCCTGTCCGCTCTGCCGACGAGCGCGATGGCTTTTATGTTATCGCCCATACTGCATATATAACATCATATTGGCTCGTGATGTTGCTGATGTCGAATTAATTTCGTTGAAAGTTCGCAGCGAGCTCAGAAAACAACATCGCAAGTTCAGGGCGTTACCTACCCGCGAATGGTCAGCCGCTTTCACCATGGATTTAGCGAAGATCACAACTCGGCAACCGTCTGGACCGCATCAGAGTGCCGACACTGCCGACACTCTGCTGCACATCCGGCTTATCCTATTGTTGCCGGGGCAGGATCATCCGCCGCGATACGGACCGGCACCGATTTGCTTGCCGGGGTCTTCGACATTTCGTCGTGATGGCTCATCGGGACCAGCACGTTGCATTCGGGATAATAGCCCGCGATCGTTCCGCGCGGGATCTTGTACGCGGTCAGCGTGAGCCCCCCTAGGTGGCGGTCATGGCCGTCATCGACGTCGGTGGTCAGCTTGATCTTCTGGCCGTTGACGAGCCCGGCTGCCGCAATGTCATCGGGGTTCATCAGCAAAACGTCGCGGGTCCCCTCGATCCCGCGAAAACGATCCGAATAGCCGTAAATAGTTGTGTTGAACTGATCGTTCGAACGCATCGTGATCAGCCGGAACCGGCCGGGTGCATCTTTGAACCCGATCGACGTCAGTTCACCCGGCGTGGTGAACTCCGCCTTGCCCGATTCCGTCTTCCACACCCGCTCATGCGCGCCATTGCCGCGGTAGAACCCGCCGGCCTGATACATCCGCTGGTTATAGTCCCGGAAATCGTCAGGATAGGTCGCCTCGATCAGATTGCGGACCAGACTATAATCGGCAGTCCAGGCGTCCCACTTGAGATGCTCGCTCGGCGCAAGGGTCGCCTTGGCGATACCGGTGACGATCGCCAGTTCGCTCATCACCTTGTCCGACACGGGCGTGCGATGCCCGATCGACGCGTTGATCATCGAGAAGCTGTCTTCGGTGGTGATGGTCTGTGGACCGCTCGCTTGATCATCCTCCTCGAAGCGTCCGATGCACGGGAGGATATAGGCGAGCTTGCCAGGGAACAGATGGCTGCGGTTGAGCTTGGTCGACACCATGACGGTCAGGTCCTGAGTCGCCCACGCCTGCTCCATCCGCTTCTGGTCGGGCACCGCACGCACCAGATTGCCGCCGAGCGAAATGAACGCGCGCACCTTGCCCTCGAACAGCGCTTCGCTCGCCTCGACGATGTTCATGCCGTTCTCGGACGGCGGATCGAAGTGAAACAGCGCCTTCAGCTTGTCGACCGGGATCAGCTCGATCTTCTCGGCGATCCCGACGGTGCGCTGCCCCTGGACGTTGCTGTGCCCGCGGACCGGGCAGCACCCTGCCCCCGGTCGCCCGATGTTCCCGCGCAGCAGCAGCAGGTTGACGAGCATCGCGACATTGGTCGCGCCGTGTGCGTGCTGGGTCAGACCCATGCCGTAGACGCCGATGACGTTCTTGGCAGCGATATAGACCCTGGCAGCATCGCGCAGTGCGGCTTCGGTCAGTCCGCTCTCCTGCTCGATCTCGGACCAGGCCACGGTGCGGCAGCGGTCGATGAACGTATCGAAGCCGGTGGTATGTTGCGCGATGAAGGCATGGTCGATGACGTGCGCGGTACCGGCCGACTTCGCCGCGTCATCCGCCTCCACCACGACCTTGCACATCCCCAGCATCGCCGCGATGTCGCCGCCCGCCTTCAACTGGTGATATTGGTCGGAGATCTTGGTCTCCTTGCCCGTCAGCATTGCAGCCGGACTTTGCGGATCGACGAAGGAGACAAGCCCCTGCTCGATGATCGGGTTGAACGTGACGATCTTGGCGCCACGATCCTTCGCGTCCTTGAGCGGGTGGAGGAAGCGTGGGCTGTTGGTCCCCGGGTTCTGGCCGAAGAAGAAGAACGCGTCGGTTTCCGCGAGGTCGTCCCACACGATCGTCCCCACGGGGGAGCCGATCACCTTCTTCAGCGCAACCGATGTGGTCTCGTGGCACATGTTGGAGCTTTGCGGCAGATTGTTGGTGCCATAGACCCGCGCCAGCAGCGCAAAGAGATAGGACGCCTCCAGCCCGGCATGCCCCGACGAATAGAATACCGCACTGTCCGGATCGAGCGGCTTGAGCGCACCCGCGATCCCCGCAAACGCCTCGTCCCAGGTGGTTTCGACATAGCGATCAGTTTCGGCGTCGTAGCGCAGCGGGTGCGTCAGCCGACCGGTCTTCTCCAGATCGTGATCGCGCCAGCTTCGCAATTCGGTGACGCTGTGCGCGGGCTTGGTCCAGAAGTCGGGGCCGCACCGTGCGCTGGTCGATTCCCACAAGGTCGCCTTCGCCCCGTTCTCGCAGAATTCGAACGCGGAGTAGTTCACCGGCTTGGGCCAGGCGCATGACGCGCACATCACGCCCTTCGGCTTGTTCATCTTGGCCATGCTGGCAAGCGCGGGCGGCGTCGCCCAGGTTTCGCCGAAAATGCTCGCGATACCGCGAAGCGAGCCCCACCCGCCCGCCGGTCCCGGCGAGTGCGGCAGATCCTTGGGAAGATCGGAAAGGTCCGAGGGTGTATGCGACATCTGCTTGTCCGACATGATATTTCCCATTGTTCAGCGCGCGTCCTGGTCGTGCGAGACCCAAAACGGGCAAGCGACAGGCATAGAACAGGAAAGCGAGCGGCAACCACCGAGGTTCCGTATCGTCAGGCGCTTTGCGGCTGGGCGGCGGAATCCCGCGATGCTTCCACCCTGGCGTGCCGTGCGTTAGATCGACCAATGCCAAACCCATTCGCTGATCCCACCGGCTTGCCGTCGCACGCAACGTCCCTCCGCCCTGTCCTCGAAACCGTATCGATCGAGGGCGGACGCGAAACTTCCGGTCGCGGGATCGCAGAGGAAGTAGCGGTTGCGATCGAACTCGATGGCGTGGGGTTTGCCGTGATGATGGCGACCCCGCACGATCTGGAAGATTTCGTCGTGGGGTTGTTGCTTGCCGAAGGCGAGATCGCGGGCACCGACGACCTGTCGAGCATCGACGTCGCCGCGCTCGACATCGGGATGATCGTCCGGGTCGACCGGCTGCGACCGGATCCGGTCGCGGTGATGGAGCGGATGCGCCCGCGCACGACCGACTCGGCGTGTGGCCTGTGTGGGCGCGATAGCCTCGACCGGGCGCTCATGCCCTTGCCGCAGGTCACCGCCTGGAGCCTCGCCGATGCGGGGGCGTTGTTCGCGGCGGCGGGTACCCTGCGCGACCACCAGCCGCTCAACCGGGCAACCGGCGCGGTCCATGCGGCTGCGCTGGCGGCACCCGACGGAACGATCCTGCTGGTGCGCGAGGATGTCGGCCGCCACAATGCCTTCGACAAACTGATCGGCGCGATGGCGCGCGGCGGTTTTGGGTGGGACGGCGGGTTCGCACTGCTCAGCTCGCGTTGTTCGTTCGAACTGGTCGACAAGGCCGTGCGCGCCGACTGCCCGTTGCTCGCGACGATCTCCGCGCCGACTTCGCTCGCGCTCGAGCGCGCGGCGGCGGCGGGGCTGACGCTGGCGACGTTGGTGCGATCAGACACGCTGACCTTGCAGCTCTGTCCGGCTTCGGCACCGGGGCTGGTCGCGTGACGTTGCTTGGCGCGGTTCTGGCAGGCGGCGAATCGCGTCGCTTCGGCAGCGACAAGCTGGCGGCACGGCTGGGCGAGCGTACGCTGCTCGACCATGCGATCGCCTGGCTCGCTGCGCGGACCGACGCGGTGGTGGTATGCGGACGCGACGCTGCGGGCACCATGGGGCTAACCGACCTGCCCGCCCCCGGGCTAGGGCCGCTGGGCGGTCTCGCAGCCGCGCTGAATCATGCGCGTCGGCATGGCCATGCGACGGTGCTGACGATCCCGGGCGATACCCCTGACCTTCCGGTGGATCTGGCGGAACGTCTAGCGGAGATCGGCGCGCCCGTCTTCGTGCGCGGCTGCCCCGTCATCGGGCTGTGGCCGTCGTCGTGCGCGGACATGCTGATCGAGCATCTGATGCAGGCGGAAGATCGATCGATGCGCGGATGGGCGCAGACCATCGACGCGCGCGCGCTGACGCTTGCGGATCCGATCCCGAACGTCAATTTCCCGGACGATCTCGCGGCGCTACGGCGTACCGGGCGGTAGCGCCACGGCGATCAGAACCGCAAGGTCGGCACCGGCGTACCCGCCGCAAGCGCCGCCCCCTCGGCCGGACGCATTACCAGCCGATCCGCCGAGGCGAGCATCAACTGCCCCGTTGTCATGCGACGATCAAGGATGCGGACTCCGTAGCCCTCCGTCGCCGCGCAAAGGAACGCCTCGCGCGCTCCCGTCGGCGGAACCGCGGCGAGCAACGGCAGTGGCTCCCACGACAGCGCCGCCCCGACGTCCTCCCCGCCCAGCTGCGCGAGCAGCGGTGCGAGCAGCAACCGTGCGACCGTCATCGCCGCGGTCGGGTTCCCCGGGAGCGCGAGCACCGGTATCCCGCCGATACGTCCGCACCAGGTCGGCCGCCCCGGTCGGATCGCCAATCCGTCGAACCCGAGGTCCAACCCCTGCCCGGCGAGCGCCGCCTTGGCCGCATCCCGTGCGCCGTGTGCGGCGCCGCCGACCAGCACGATGACATCGACACCGTCGCGCATTGCCGCGACCGCCCCGACCAATGCCGCCGAATCTTCCGCGATCCGTACCGTTTCGCATGGCTGCCCGCCCCAGGTCGCAGCGAACAGCAACAGTGCCTCACCAAGCATGTCGGGGACCGCCTTGCTGTCGTTCGCCGCCTGGCCCGCCGCTGCCAGACCGTCGCCGCGGATCAGCACCCCGACCCGCGGCTTGCGCCTGACCGTGACGGTGGCGACGTCCGCGGCCGCCGCCGCGACCAGCGCGCGCGGATCGATCCGACGACCCGCAGCGAGTGCGATCTCCCCGCTTCGCAGATCGGAACCTCGTGCCCGGACGTAGGACCGCTCGGTAACCGCTTCGTCGGACGATACCCATCCGTCCGCGACGATCGCGCGCTCGATCGGCAGAACGCGTACCGCTCCCTGCGGAAGTGGTGCCCCGGTGGCAACGCGAAGTGCTTCGTCTGCCTTGATCGCGGTGTCTGCGTCGTCGTGCGGCTCGACGATCTTCCAACGCGGCGGCGTGCTGCCTATGGTCTCGCTGCCCAGCGCGTAGCCGTCCATCGCGGCTGAATCACGACGGGGCAGGTCGATTCGGGCCCGAATCGGCGTCGCGAGCATGCGTCCACCGGCATTGGCCAACGAAAGTTCTTCGATCCCAAGCGGTTCGACCCAATCAGCGAGATATTTCAGGGCGTCCGCTAAGATCGGCAGAACACGGCGCGAAGCGGATCGCGCGGGATGAACAGAAACGCGCATTGCGATGCAATAGCCGTCAATCGCTCATCCGGCGAGCATTCCTGACCGGGCCTGAACCATCCGTTCGAACACGGTTCACCTGCTATTAACGGAATTTGGGCATGTTTATCGCATATTACGCAAACGGACTGGCCGCAGGTCAGCCGCACATGGTCAATGGGGATTTCGCACATGCAATATCGGTAAGGTTCGGTTACACTATGCACCGTATGGGGGCCTTGCGCCCTACATTGGGTGCGTGCGTAAACCGATCGTCCCTTTCGAGGAACTATGCCGGAATGACATCCCGGGAGGCCCGCAACAACGCTGTTGAAGTTCCCCAACCGACCTATTAATCCAAGCGTCCGCCTGCCCCCAGGGCAGTGCGTGGCGCTGAAGAAAGCTCGCGAAAACAAGCAGTTCGCGAGATTTTTGTTTGTTCCACGCCTTGCTTGCACCGGAGTCTGCGAGAGACATGCTGCAAAAAGCAGACGGCGAAACTGAGTTCCAACGCCTTCATGCCGGGGCGACACCGATTTCCAAACAGACGCGTCGGTTCCAGCTGTACGTGCTGCTGGGCGTGTTCGACTTCGTCGCGATCCTGCTCGCCTTCCTGGCGGCGGGATTGCTGCGTCCCGAACCAACGTTCGGGTCGAACGGCCTGCGGCTGGCAATGCTGGTCGCGCCGATCTACGCGCTCGTCGCGCTGAACGGCAATGCGTACGGCTATCAGGTCCTGCTCAACTGGAAGAAGGGAATGGCCAAGGCGGTCGGCGCGCTAATCTTCGCGATGGCTGCGGTGCTGTTCGTGGCATTCTTCTCGCGCGCCTCGCTGGAATTCTCGCGGATCGTGTTTGCGACCGGGGCAGCCCTTGCCATCGTGCTGGTTGGACTCGGACGCTACAGTTTCAACAGCGTCGTCCGGCGCACTTTGGGCGCGGTGTTGCGCACCGAACTGATCATCCTCGACAATTGCGATCTCCCTCCGCTGGGCGATGCCTGGGTCATCGACGCGGCCGCCTACGGTCTGCGTCCCAACCTGCGCGATCCCAACATGCTCGACCGGCTCGGTACGGCCGTGCGCGGCGCCGATTTCGTATTGGTGTGCTGCGCGATCGAGGACCGCGCCGCCTGGTCGCTGCTGCTCAAAGGCACCGACGTCCAGGGGTTCGTCCTTGCCCCCGAATTCGATGAAGCGGGTGCGAACCGGATCATGCGGTACGAGGGCCAGAGCGTGATGCAGGTCGCGTCGGGTCCGCTCGACGTTCGCAGCCGCGCGATCAAGCGCGCGATGGATCTGGCGGTCACGGTGCCCGCGATCATCGCGCTCTCGCCGCTGCTGTTGACGGTGGCGCTCGCGATCAAGCTCGACAGCAAGGGGCCGATCCTGTTCCACCAGCAGCGGCTCGGCCGGTCGAACCGGTTGTTCTCGGTGTTCAAGTTCCGCTCGATGCACGTCGAGGATTGCGACGCCGACGGAAACCGTTCGATCACCCGCAACGATCGCCGCGTGACGCGTGTCGGCGGGCTGATCCGCGCAGTCAGCATCGATGAACTTCCGCAGTTGTTCAACGTGCTCCGCGGCGAGATGAGCCTGGTGGGCCCACGTCCGCATGCGCTCGGCTCACTTGCCGGCGAACAGCGTTTCTGGGAAGTCGACCAGCGCTACTGGCATCGTCATGCGCTCAAGCCCGGGATCACCGGTCTGGCGCAGGTCCGCGGATTGCGTGGCGAAACGCGCGAGCGCGACGATCTCGTCAAGCGGTTACAGGCGGATCTTGAGTATCTTAATGACTGGTCGCTCGGACGCGACATCGCGATCATGCTCGCGACATTCCGGGTAATCGTGCACGACAAAGCGTATTGAGACATTGTTTCGTTTCCGGACCAACCATCCGGTGTACGAAAAAAACCCGATGTATTCATCGCGGTTATGAGGCTATTTACCGCATGCGCCGTAACTAGCCGAATTGGCAGACGTCCTCCCCGCGCCGGTGACGACGTGGGGATTGGGAGGGAAACACTTGGAAACGCTTTACGATTGGCTGACGTTGGCCATTTTTGCCGGGCTGATCATCCTGTTCCTGCAACGCTCGACCGCCGAAACGCCGAGCGACAAGATGATCCATTATGCCCCCCCCGCGATTGGGTGCGCGGTCGCGAATTACCTTGGAAACCACGAACAGCATGCGCTGGCGGTCATCGCGATTGTCGCGATCCTTGTGTATATCTGGTACGTTCTCAAACCCTTGCAACGCAGCTGACGGTCGTGCGGTGAGGCACTGGGATCCCCTCATGCCGTCACGCCGTGACGATTGCCAAAACCCCATTGTCCTTCTCGGAGTCATCGAGTCGGACCCGTGGCTCCTACCTTGCTCCCGCCGAGGCCCCGTGTGATGTTGACGACGATTACCCCTCCAAAAGTCACGCCACAGTCCCGTGTCTGGACCCCGGCGCTGCTGTTTCTGATCGCCGCGGTGCTGGTTTTCCTTATTCCGACGATGCTTGACGTCGCCCGGGAGAGCTGGAGCACCGAACAGGGCGCGCACGGTCCGCTGGTACTGGCTACCGGGATTTGGCTGGTGCTGCGGGAACGGCACCGGGTCGCGGCGGTGGCCGCTCCGGGCAACGCGCTGATCGCCGCGGTCCTCCTCGTACCGTTGCTCGCGCTATTCACCGTCGCGCGGATCACCTCGGTGATCGAGGTCGAATCGATCGTGATGTACCTGTGCCTGATCGTTGTCTTCTATGCGGTCTACGGCGGTGCGGCGGTGCGCGCGATCTGGTTTCCGCTGGTCTATCTGCTGTTCGTCTTCCCGCCGCCCGACACGTTGTTCGCTGCGCTGACGCAGCCGCTCAAGATCGCCATCTCGCAGTGGTCGGTCGATATCCTGTATCTGCTGGGCTATCCCGTGGCGGGATCCGGTGTGACGATCCAGATCGGGCAATATGAAATGCTGGTGGCGGCCGCTTGCGCTGGCTTGAACTCGCTGATCAGCCTGACTGCGCTGGGGTTGTTCTACACTTATCTGCGGCATAGCTCGAACTGGCGCTACATGCTGCTGCTCGTCGCGTGCATCGTGCCGATCGCGGTGCTGGCGAATCTCGTGCGCGTGCTGATGCTGCTGCTCATCACCTATCACTTCGGTGAAGCGGCCGGACAGGGCTTCTTCCACGAACTGGCGGGTATGACGATGTTCGTTACTGCCTTGCTCGGCATTTTCGTGATCGACTGGATCTTCACGCCGCTGCGCCAGCGCTGGGCACCCGAAGGACACATCGCATGAGCCAATTCATCGCCGACCAGCACCTGCCGCCCGTCGGGCCGTCCAGCCCTGCCCTGCCCCGTCGCCAGGTTCTGGCGGGAGCAGGGTTGCTCGCTGCGGCGGGTGCCGCGCTCGCCTTCAAGCCACGGACGGTCTTGCGCACGCTCGGCACCGCCAAGCTCGATGCGCTGGTTCCGCACGATTTCGCCGGCTGGCATTTCCAGGCGGCCAGCGGTCTGGTGCTGCCGCCCGCCGACCAACTTCGCGACCGGATTTACAGCGAATTGCTCACCCGGGTGTACCAGCACCCCGACGGCGGCATGATGATGCTGCTGATCGCCTATGCCGGCTCGCAGGACGGGACGATCCAGGTTCATCGCCCGGAAGTCTGCTATCCCGCGGGTGGGTTCCGCCTGACCGACATCGAGGATCGCGACGTCAAGCTCGCCCCCGGGGTTGAGGTGCCGACTCGTTTCATCGTCGCAGAGACCGAACTGCGCACCGAACAGATGATCTACTGGACGCGGCTTGGGCATCTGTTCCCCCGCAAATGGTCGGATCAGAAACTCGCGGTGATTGAGGAAAACCTGCGCGGACTCATTCCCGATGGCGTGCTGGTGCGGATCTCGACGATCAATGCCGGCGACGCTCGTGCGAGCCTCGACCATTTCGCCGCCGCCCTGTTCGGCGCGGTCGGCCCCCGGATGAAGTCCGTGCTAATCGGCCCGGCCTGACGCTCACTTCCAGTAAAACGACACTTTCAGACATTTAAAGGGGTACCAAAAATGATGCGCAACAAGACGATGCTGATCACGGGCGCAGGCGCGCTGCTCCTGCTCGTTGGGGGCTGCGAGAAGAAGGTCGGCGGCCAGGTCGTCGCCGTCGTCAATGGCGAGGAAGTCACGCAGCAGGAGGTCAACGCCGAACTGCAGGCCGCAAACATCCCGGCGACCGCCGACAAGAAGGCGGTCATGGCGCAGGTCGTCCAGCAGATCGTCGATCGCAAGCTGCTCGTGCAGAAAGCCAAGGCCGAGGGCCTCGACAAGTCGCCCAACTATCTCGAACAGCTGCGCCGCGGTGAGGATGCGTTGATCATCAACCTGCTGACCACCAAGGCAGCGAAGGGCGTCGCCTTGCCCGACACCGCAGCGGTCGACAAGTTCATCGCCGAGAATCCAACGCTGTTCAGCGAGCGCAAGCGCTACACGCTCGACCAGATCTCGTTCCCGCAGCCGACCGACCAGACGGTGTTGCGTCAGCTCGAGCCTGCGCATTCGCTCGAGGCGGTTGCGGCGACTTTGTCCGCAGCGGGAATCCAGTTCACGCGCGGCAAGGCCGATCTCGACAGCGCGATGCTGCCGCCCCCGGTCGCGGCGAAGATCGCAGCCCTCCCCGCTGGCGAGCCGTTCGTCACGCCGGACAAGGGCCGCATCGTCGCAAGCGTGATCACATCGACCACGCCATCGCCGACGCCGGAAGCCCAGGCGCGCCCTGCGGCACTTGAATTGCTGCGTCGCCAGTCGCTTGGCACCGCTATGCAGAAGCAGCTGGATGCCGCACGTGCGGCCGCCAAGATCACGTATCAGCCGGGCTTCACCCCGCCGAAGACTCCGGCCCCCGGCGCAACCGCAACCGCGCCCTGACCCGTTGCGATCGGGGCCTTCCGAACGAAGGTCCCGGTCCGGTCAGCCCCGCCGCATCAACGTTGCAGCGGATCGCTGGACAGATGGAAGCTCGCGAGCACGGCTTGCGCCCGCGGGCTAATCTGCGCCGAACGCGCCATGTCGCGGAGTACGGTCGACGCTTCGTCGCTCCGCCCGCGGGCGACCAGCATCTTCGCCAGCCGCGCGGCAGCACGCGTTGACGCAGGCGCGACTCGCAAGGCTTCGCGCAAATTGGCTTCCGCCAGTTCGGGCTGGTTCTGCACCAGTAGAATATCGGTCAGCGCGAGACGCGCCGTGATGTTCGTGACGTCGTCGGTCACGAGTTGCCTGCCATCCGACAGGGCACCCTCATAATCATGCATTGCCGCGCGCAGCCGCGCGCGGGTCAGCAGCGCCCGTGGCTGCGACGGATCGACGTCGAGGACATCCTGGACACGGGCCAATGCATCCTGAACGCGGCCCTTCAACCCCACGGAAAACGCCAGCGCGGCCTTTGCGTTGGAATTGCCCGCGTCGGGCTCACCCGTCGGCACGGCATCGCCGAGCACCCGAAGCGCGAGATCGGGTTGACCGATCTCGTTGGCGAATTGCGCGAACGTGGCCTTTATCTCGATCGCATCCTCCTGCCCCCCAAGCAGGATCTGCTGTGTCGACAGGGCATCGCGGCCCGCGTCCAGCCACATCTCGAGAATCTTCGACGCAAGCGCGATGTCCTTGGGGTTCTTTCGCAATACCGGCAGGACGAAGTCGAAGGCCCCGTCGGGACGCCCGGTCTGGTACAACCAGTCCGCATAATCGAGCTGCATCTGCGTATCGGACGGATTGGCGTTGGCGAGGCGCGCGAGTGTCTTCTGATAGCCGTCGGCATTGCTGGTCTTCTGATAGAGATCGCGCAGGAACACGAGGCGCGAGGTGCCGTCACCAGGAGCCTTGAGCGATTCCTCGATCAACGCCGCAGCGGCAGCATTGTCGCCCTTATAGGCCAGCGCTTGGCCCTTCAGGATCAACGCCCCGACGTCGGCGGCATTGGCCCCCAGCACGCGATCCGCGAACACCAGCGCATTCTTCCAGTCGCCGCGTTGCAACGCAGCACCACCCTTCATCGTCAGTGGCAATGGATCATTGAGGTTGATGACGAGCAACTGGTCCGCATAGCGATCGACCTTGTCGGGCTGGCGCACGTTGAGCCCGAGCTGGCACAATTGCCGCAGCGCCTCGATGTTGCCGCGATCGAGCTGATAGACGTTCTCATAGGCGTCGAACGCCCCGGCGAAGTTCTTGGTCGCCAGGCTGATGTGCGCCGATGTCAGCCAATAGTCGCTGACATCGTCGCGAATGCCGAGCGCGGTCTGGATGTTGCGCCGCGCCACCGCGAAATTGCCCTGTTGCAACGCGGCTTCGGCCTCCGCTGCGGCCTGCGCGGCGCGGGTGTCCTTCGACGCACAGCCGCTGACCCCGCCGACTAGAAGAAGCGACGCGGCGAGGGCCGCTGCGAACCGTGCAGGCAAAGGCTTCATTGCGGGAAACGATCCGATAGCGCGTAAGGATGGGACAAGCCGACCGTGCCGGGGGCCGACGCGCATTGTCAATGTCTTCATCTGGGATGGCCGATACGGCTACAGGACAACACGATCCAATATCCGCAGCGTTAAGGCTGCTTTCACCTAGCGTGACATACTGCAGTTGCGCTAGGAACCAAAAAACCGGTCAACAGGGAAATTCATATGATCTTTTCGGTACGAGCCGCACGCCATTGTGCGGCGGTGGGACTTTTGGCGCTCGCGGTCCCGACCGTGGCACAATCCGCACCCAATGCGCCGGCACAGCTGCGCGCGTATCGGATCAACCCGGGCGACGAGATCGAGATCTACGTATGGGGTGAAGAACGCCTCCAGCGGATCGTCAAGGTCCTGCCGGACGGCACCTTCTCCTTCCCGCTGGTTGGGCAGATCGATGCGCTGGGCAAGCTGCCCGCGGATATCGAGACGCTCGTGTCCAAGGGACTGCGTTCGCAATATCGCGACACCGTCCCGCAGGTTACGGTCTCGGTCAAATCGCCGATGGGCTTGCAGTTCAGCGTCGCGGGCAAGGTGAAGGCAGCCGGTGCCTTCACTGCCGGCCGTTACGTCAACGTGCTCGAGGCGCTGGTCATGGCGGGCGGCCCCGCCGACTTCGCCGACGTCGGCAACGTCGCGATCCTGCGCAAGTCGGGAACCGGGCTCAACGTCATCAAGGTTCGCCTGACCGACATCCTGAAGGGCAACCCGAGCGGGCGCGATCTGGCCGGCCTGCCGCAGCTGGAAAGCGGCGACACGGTGATCGTACCGTGAAGACACGTTCCTGTCTCGCGCTGTGCGCGGTAACCCTGGCGGCTCCCGCGTTCGCGCAAACCACCGAAACGCGGTTAAGCGCGGACGTGTCGAGCTCGCTCGGTTATTCGAACAATCCCTTCGCGACGATAGGATCCGATACGGGTGCAGGATTCGTACAGGTCGATATCCGGCCGCAGCTGCGAATCCTGCGCGAACGCAGCGCGTTGACGATCAGCGCCGATGCAAACGTCCAGCAGTATTTCAACCGGTACAACCGGTCGGACAATTACTCCGGCGGCGTCGACTATAATTTCGTGCCTGCGGAATATGTCCGCGGGCATCTGAACGCGAGCGTCCAGAGCTCGCTGATCGGCTCGACCAACGATCTCGCCAACCGGTTCGCCACCGTCCAGCAGCCGGGGACGGTTCCGTCGACCGACATCGGACCGGCGCCGGTCGACCCGATCAACATGCTTCCGGTCAACACCGGGACCGATATCGGCTTGTTCGGCCTCGGCGCACGCCGTCGCACGATCAACGGGGGCGGCGACGTGTCCGCCACGCTGTCGGCGCGTGACGTCGTCACGGGCAGCGCGTTCGTCATCAATTCGAAGTTCTCCAATTCCGGCAGCACCGGCGTGATCGCGTCCGCCCTTGGGGATTATACCGGGTACGGCGGGACGGTCGGCTACAGCCGCCAGATCACGGGCTATGTCCAGGGCGGCCTTCAGGGGTCCGCCGCGAAGTACGACTATGAAATGGTCGGCGGCGACACGACGGTCTATTCGGTTCAGGCGACGACGACCGCGCGGATCAACGAATATTGGACGCTGAACGGCGCGCTCGGCGTGTCGTTCATCAACCGCGAGATCGGTGGTTCCACCGCGGCGCTCTCCGGCAGCCTGGCGATGTGCCGCCGCGGCATCCGCGTTAATTACTGCATCAACGCCAATCGCGCGGTACTGCCGACGGGGGCGATCGGTACGCAGGTGTCGACCTCGGTCGGCGGCAGCTATGCGTACCGCATTACCGAACGCAGCAACATCAATGCGTCGGCAGACTATAGCAAGAACAGCACGCCGAGCGGGGTCGGCGGGATCGTAACGCCAGTTGCGCTGAGCAACGAATATCTGCGCGCTACGATCGGTTACGACCGTCAGCTGCGTCAGCGCCTGCGCTTGATCAGCTCGGTCAACTACCGTAAGATTTTCGGTGGCAGCTTTATTGGTGGCAATGTCATCGGCACCAGCACCAGACGGCCAAGCGACTTTGGCGGATTGATCGGTGTCGCAGTGCGCCTCGGGGATATTCGATGAACGACGAACTCGATCTGGCACAGAGCCAGGAATCGGATACTTCCTCCAATTTCATCGGCAGCCTCCCCGTCATCCTGTGGGAACGGCGCTGGCTGATCATCGTCCCGTTCGTGATCCTGAGCATCGCCGGGATTGCGGCGGCCTTCCTGCTCCCGCGTTCGTATCGGTCGAGCGCGACGTTGCTGGTCGAATCGCAGAACCTGCCGAGCGACACTGCGGCATCGGGCCCCGGCGACACGGTGATCGACCGCCGCATGGCGAAGATCCGGCAACAGATTCTCAGCCGTCCCGATCTCGTTGGCTTGATCCAGGCGAACAACCTGTATGACGCGTCGGCGCGCAACGAACCGCTTTCCAAGCTGGTCGACCGGATGCGCGACGCGACCGCAATCAACGCGATCAATGCGGACGTCAACCGAGGCGGCAACGCCGGGTCGATCGCCTTCTCGCTGACGTTCGACTATCCGACCGCGCCGCAGGCGCAGCTGGTCGCGCAGACCTTCGTCGACCGCCTGCTGAAGCTCGATGCGTCGCAAACTCAGGCGGAGGCGCAGACCAACGCGCGCTTCCTCGAGGACCAGGAGGCCAATCTCCAAGCGCAGGTCAACGGGATCGAGACGCAGATCAACCGCATCACCGGCCAGAATGGCGCGGCGCTCGCGGCATCGAACATCGGCGTGAGCGTGATGGGCGCCGGTAGCGACTTTGAAGGCCAGATCGCCAACCTCCAGCGGCAGAACGCCGAGCTGCAGGCGCAGATGGGCAAGCCCGCGGTCGGTCGCGACCCCAACGTCATCGCCGCCGAGGCGCAACTGGCAGCAGCGCGCGCGCAGTTTTCGGACGATCACCCCGACGTGAAGCTCGCCGAGAGTCGTCTGGCGGCAGCGAAGTCGACCGCTTCGGCGTTCCAGACCAACAGCGTTTCGTCGGTCGTGCAACGCCAGATGGCCGCGAACAACAGCGCGATCGCGCAGTTGCGCAACGCCAAGGCGATGACGGAGAGCCGCGCGACGACGATGGCGGCGGCACAGGCCCGCGGGCCGGTGATCGCGCAACAGGTCGCGCAGTTGCAGTCGCGTGCGGACGTCCTGCGCGCCAATCTCGGGCGGATCCAGACCAACCTGCTTAACGCACGGTCGGTCGTGAAGATCTCGGACGAGCAGCGCGGCGAACGCCTGACGCTGATCGACCCCCCCGTCACGCCGGATACGCCCACCCAGCCCAACCGGCCGATGCTGATCCTCGGCGGCATCTTCGGCGGGCTTGCCGCGGGTATCGGTCTGGCATTGCTGTTCGAGCTGATTGCAAGCCCGATCCGGAGCGTGGGTACGCTGACGCGGCTCACCGGGGTTCCCCCGCTCGCGGTCATTCCGGTGATCTCGAAGAAGAAGGCACGCCGTCGCTCGAGTTCCCCCAAGGCCGCAGCTTAACCAGCGCCTTACCTCTTCGATCTAAGGTATCCTAATGTCGCGTTCCTGGAACTCCTCGACCACCGACGGTCCCGCGCCGGATCTGGTGCTGTCCCCCGACAGCATCGCCGACCCGATTGACCAGTTCGATTCCCCTCGCCGGGGCGTGTTCGGCTTCAACAGCCGTGATCGCCGGTCCCGTCCATTCAACCTGCTTCGGTCGCAGATCGTCAAGATCATGCGCGCCAACCAGTGGAAGGTGATTGGCATCACCTCGGCGACGCCGCGTGTCGGCAAGTCGTTCATGGCGGCTAACCTTGCGGCATCGCTGTCGCGCATTCCGGGGACGCACACGCTGCTGTTCGACCTCGATTTGCGGCGCGGGTCGATCGCGGAAATCTTCGAGATCCCCGAGGGCGTCGGCATCAACACCTTCCTTGCGGGCGAAGTCGACTCGCTTGATGCCGCCTCGCGCGAGATTGCCGGCACCGGACTGACCGTGTTCCCGTCCTTCCCGACCGACCACAGCTCGGCCGAGCTACTCGCAGGCGAACGGTTGCGCACGCTCGTTTCGGCAATGCGCAAGCTGCCCGACGACGTGATCTGCATCTGCGATCTGCCGCCCGCCTTCGCCAACGACGATGCCGCGATCGTCCTGCGCGAGATCGACGCGTATCTGATGATCGTCGAGGAGGGCAAGACGACCGCCCGTCAGGTCAAGGACACGCTCGAGATCCTGCGTCCGGCGCCGTGCATGGGCACCGTGCTCAACCGCTACAAGGGTGGGATCGGCGGCGACGATTATGGCTTCGGTTACGGCACGCAACGCTATTACGACGCTTATTACTCCTGAGTCCGCCGGCTGAGGCCGGTATCGGATCGGGACGTCGGCAACGGGGGACGGTCGTGCGCATTGCCAATCGGATCGACAAAGATCGAGCGTTCGCTTTCCAGCGGGAAATCGGGTGATGGGACCGTTCGACCTGATCGCAGGGCTTGCGCTGGCGCCGATCGCACTGATCGACGGGGCGTTCCTGCTGGAAACCGGTCTCGGGCTGCGCCCCGACCGCAGCCCCCCGCCCCCGGCCCGCGACAAGCAGGTCGTGGTGCTGGTCCCTGCGCATAATGAGGAACGTACGCTCGCCGCGTCGGGTGCCGGGCTGGTTCGGTTGCAAAGCGCGTCCACCCGTGTCGTTCTCATCGCTGACAATTGCAGCGACGCGACCGCTGCAGTGGCGCGCGGCATGGGCCTGGAAGTGATCGAGCGACAGGACGCGGTCCGTCGCGGCAAGGGCTATGCCCTCGCCTTCGGTCGCGACCATATCGCGGCGTCCCCGCCCGACGTTGTCGTCGTGGTGGATGCGGATTGCGAAATTGATCCGGCGGGCCTTGCCCGTCTGACCGACACGGTAATGGCAACCGGTCGTGCGGCGCAGGCGGCCTATCTGTTCCGCCCCGCCCCGTCGGCACCGCCGGTCGTGCAGATTTCGAACTTCGCGTTCTTCGTGAAGAACCGCATTCGTCAGCGTGGGATCCAGCGGCTTGGCGGCGCGGCGATCCTTACCGGGTCGGGTATGGCGTTCCCCTGGGCACCGTACGCCGCGCTCGATCTGGCGACCGGGAACGTCGTCGAGGATCTCGCGATCGGGATCGGACTGATCGAGCTCGGTCAGCCGGCTGGATATTTCGACGGGGCGACGGTCCGTTCCGATTGCAGCAGCGACGACGGGTCGAGCACGCAGCGCGCGCGCTGGGAAGGCGGGTTCCTCGCGATGGCACGGCGGCACGGGCTGGGGCTGCTCGGATCGGGGATCGCGCGCGGCAACTGGGCGCGGTTCTGGATGGGGGTGCACCTATGCGTCCCGCCGCTGTCGATGCTGCTCGCGGCGAACGTGGCGATCACGCTGCTGCTGGCCGTGGCGGCGTTGCTCGGGGTTTCGCTTGTGCCGCTGATCGTGGCGGTGGTCCTGCTGGGGCTGCTCGGCGCGGTCGTGGTGCTGGCGTGGGCCGGCGAAGGGCGGATGCATTTGCACCGTGATGCCGCGGTCCGGCTGCCGCGCTATCTGGTTTGGAAGCTCGCGATGTACGCGCGGTTGTTGACGGGGCGGCAGCGCGTGGCGTGGACGCGGACCGAACGGATCGATCCTTAACCGCACACTACGCTTCCCCGGCGAAGGCCGGGGCCCAGTCGTGATGGCCGAGATAACGACGCGCAGCTTCTCGCAATCTTCTGTTGCGCTACTGGGCCCCGGCCTTCGCCGGGGAAGCGATAGAAGAGAAAAGCGATCGGAGAGAAGAAAGGCTCCTTTCCGTCGCGGATCGGCAGGTCAGGCGCCCGGCTTCGCCATCCATGCAGGCGGCTGATCGATTGGATCGTCCCAACGCGCGACATGCGGTTGCAGATCGGCTTTGCTGGGCAGCATCCCGTGCCGCAACAGGTCGCGCGCTTCGTTCGCGACGGGCAGATGGCTGCCACCCAGCCCGACCGCGCGTCTCACCAGATACAGGCCGTGCCCCGCAACCCAGAACCCGTTCGCCAGCATCGCCCCGGTTCGTCCGTGCGTGCGCGCATACATGCGGCGGCGGGCTTCGTACCAATAGCGCGGTAGCGGCGGCAAGGTCTTTGCGGCCTTGCGCTCGTAATTGACCCCGGTCGACGCGCCGCCGATGTGGCGAACGCGGCTGGCGGGTTCGTGCCGGATCGTCCAGCCTGCTTTGACTAGCCGGAACATCAGCTCGACTTCCTCGAAATAGAGGAAGAAGCCCGTGTCGAACAATCCGGCCTGCTTGAGCGCGGATCCGCGGAACATCGTGCTCGCACCGGTCACCCAATCCGCCTCGCCCGGCTCGGTCACCAGCATCGGCTTGACCCCGAGCATACGGCCAAGCGCATTGACCCGCGACCCGCGGACAAGTTCGCGCAGCGGCGACATGTTGCCGAAGGCGGAGCCGGATTCGCTGCCGTCCGCGTTGAGCAGCAAGCTACCCACCGCAGCGCAGCGGGGATGGTTGTCGAGCACCTTGCGCAATGTCGTCACTGCGCCCGGTTCGACCTCGGTGTCGGGATTGAGCACGTGAAAATAGTCGGGCGCATCGACCGATTGCGACAGGCGCTGGATCGCCTGGTTGTTTGCCCAGCCGAACCCGCCGTTGATCGGCAGCGCGAGCAGCTCGACCCAATCCGACAAGGCGGGATCGGCCACGCCCGCGCGGATTGCTTCAGCGGAGGTGTCGCCCGAACCACCATCGACGATGACGACGCGCAACCCCGGATTATCCGCCCGGTCGGGCATCAGCGCGCGTGCCGCCGCCAGCGCGAGGTCCGGCGTCCGGTAATTGACAATGATGACGGCGACCCTGGTCGCAGCGGCGGCGTCGATCATCGGATTTCCCTCGTGCTGATAATCTTCGCGGGAATGCCGACCGCGACCGCGCCAGCGGGAATGTCCGCCAGCACCACCGCATTCGCGCCGATCGCCGCACGATCGCCAATCCGCACTGCGCCGAGGATCACCGCGCCCGCCCCCACGTCGACTCCCGATCCGAGGATCGGCGCGTCGGCGGGGGCGTCCATACGGCGGATGCCAAGCGTACAATTCTGCCGGATGATGCAATCGTCACCGATCACACTATTGCCGTGGATCACGATCCCGCCCTGATGCTCGATCACGACGCGACGCCCCAGCACGACCGAATACGGTAACTCAATGCCGTAGCCGTTGCGGCAGCGGCGGAACATCAGGCGGTACAACAGGCTGAACGGAATGCGCAGCGGCTTGGGGCGCACCCCCATTCGCCACACGCCGAAACGATGGATCGCGACCGCGCGGAAGCCTGGACGAGTCCAGTCGCGTCCATGCGCCACCCAATCCTCGCGGATTTGCGCCCATAGCGATGTCGGGCCGCTCATCCGCGCGCGGAGCCGCTGTTATATTCGATCAGGTCGGACCGGCGCCCGGTGAGCCGACCGATCTGGAAGCGGGCAAGTCCGATCATCTCGGCAAATTTTCCGATCATCAGGAACACACCCGTCAAGAACGCCTGACGCGGCGGCAGCGTTGCGCGGCGCTTGGCAGCGATCCGCAGCGCCTGCAACGGCCACACCGCTGCGAACGCCAAAGCGGGCAGCAGCCAGACGGGTCCGAACACGATCGCGAACAGCACCATCACCATCACCAGCGCGGGCAGGATTCCGCCCCACAGCACGATGCTGCGACACTGCCGCCGCCAGTCCGGCTCGCGCAAGCCGGGATGCCGGTCCGCGAGCTCGCCGAAGGCATGGCCAGCGCGCTCGGTCCGGCGCCACCATTGCCCGAACCGCAGGATCGCAGCGTCGTGGATCGTCATAGCATGATCGATCCGGTACAGCCGCCACCCGGTCTTGCGCAGGCGAACCGACATGTCGGGATCCTCGCCCGCGATCATTTCCGCGTCATAGCCATGGATCGCGGTCAGCGCGTCGACCCGGACCATCACGTCGCCACCCCCCGCCGCGGCTTCGCCGACGGGGACGTTCCATTCGTCGTCGCAGAATGCGTTGTAGATCGATCGCTCGGGAAAACGCTCGCGACGCCGTCCGAACACCAGCGCGAGTCCAGGGTCGCGCTCCAGCGCATCGCGCGCGGCATCGAGCCAACCCGGCGCGAGTTCGCAGTCGCCGTCGACCATCTGGACATAGACGAGTCCCGAATGGTCCTGCAGTAGCCGCTCAAGCCCGGCATTGCGCGCGCGGGCGGCGGTGAACTTGGGCGGAACCGCGAGCTCGACGACCGCCACGCCCTGCGACCGCGCCCACGCCACGCTGTCGTCGGTCGATCCCGAATCGACATAGACGCGCGCGGCGGTCCCGCTGGTCGAGGCGATGCAGCGCCGCAGCCGCTCGCCCTCATTGCGGCCGATCATCACGACGCCGACCTGCGCGCCCTGCGTCTCGCCGCGCAACTCCGGGCGCGGGTCCGTCAAAGGCGGCATGATTCGATCCATCCTTCGGGCTAGCCCCACGCGGCCCCTGCTTGTCAACCGCATGATGCTGGGCGCTTGACGCCGGGGTCGCCAAGCTGGCACCGGGAGCGCCGTTCATCAGCGGGGGAAATATTGCCGTGACGTCGACGCGACAACCGCCCGCGCAGGACTCTGCCGGGCAAAACCGGTTTCCCAGGACCAACTTCCTCGGCCTCGATTTTGATACGGCAGAGGCCGCCGAGGTCATCGCCTTCCTTGACACGCGACGGGCGGACGATCGCTTCGGCTATGTCGTCACCCCCAACGTCGACCATATGGTCCAGATTGATGCGCAGCCCGAACTGCGCCCGGTCTATCAGGGCGGATTGTTGTGCCTCAACGACAGCCGCGTACTGGCGCGGCTTGCGAAGCTGTACGGGATCGCTCTGACCGTCGTGCCAGGGAGCGACCTGATCGTCGCGCTGTTCGGTTCGGTGCTGAAGGATGGCGACCGGCTCTGCATCGTCGGCGCAAGCGCGCCGTTGGTCGCGCAGTTGCGCGCGCAATATCCGCGCATCACGATCATCCATCACGAACCACCGATGGGGTTGCGCCGCAACGCCGCCGCACGGAAGGCGGCAGTGGACGCGGCCGCCGCGGCGAACGCGCGCTTCACGCTGCTCGCGGTCGGCGCGCCGCAGCAGGAGATCCTGGCGTCCGAAATGGCGGCGGCGGGAACGGTCAAGGGAACGGCCTTCTGCATCGGCGCGGCGGTCGATTTCATCGTCGGAGCGCAGGTGCGCGCACCACGGATCGTCCAGCGGGCGGGGATGGAATGGTTCTGGCGGCTCGCGGGAAGCCCGCGGCGGCTGGGTCGACGCTATCTGGTCGAGGGGCCGAAGATTTTCCGGATCGCTTTGCGCTGGCAACGCGACCGGAAACGGAACGCAAGGGTCTGACGTAGCAGATCCGCGCCGGGGGTGATCCACCCCCGGCGCGGATCCGCCATCAGAACACGAAGTCGTTCGCCAGGATGCCGCTGGTCGACTTCACGGTCAGCACCATGTCGGCGACACCGTCGCCATTGGTGTCGGCGGACACGGTCCAGTCGCTGCCGCTCGCCTGCACGCGCAGCTCGCCTGCCTTCTTGGTGAAGTCCGCGGTGCCGACGAAGCGGAACGCGTCCCGCGTCGTCGTGGCGCTGTTCGCATCGATCGCGCTGAGGTCGATCTTGTCGCCCTGCCCTGCGCCCAGCACTACCGTCGCCGAAGTTGCGACCGTCTTGCCGAGGTCGCCCGGGAGGAAGCGATAGATGTCCGCGCCGGCGCCACCGTCGAGCAAGTCCTTGCCGCCGCCGCCGTACAGGATGTCGTTGCCGGCATCGCCGAACAGCTGGTCGTCCCCGGTGCCGCCGTACAGCGTATCGTTGCCACCACCCCCGCGCAGGGTGTCATTGCCGCCACCGCCACGCAGGATGTTCGCGGCATTGTTGCCAGTGATCGTGTTATTCCCGGCGTTGCCCGTCCCGTTGATCGCCGCATTGCCGTCCAGCCACAGCGTTTCGACATTGTCGGACAGCGTGTAACTGACGGTCGCGCGAACCACGTCATTGGTCCCTTCCCCGGGAAGTTCGATCACCTTGTCGTTGACGTCGTCGACCGTATAGGTGTCGTTCCCCGCGCCGCCGTACATCGTGTCCGCACCGATGCCGCCGTCGAGCACGTCGTCCCCGGCGTTGCCGTACAGCGTGTCGTTCCCAGCACCGCCCCACAGATAGTCGTTGCCCGAACCACCCGTCATGACGTTGGCGCTCGCGGTGCCCATGCCGATGAAGTTGGACGACCCCAGATACCGCAGGTTCTCGACGTTGGTGGACAGCATGTACATCGACAGCGTGGTGTTGACCGTGTCGTTCCCGCCGTTGGCAAGCTCGATCACCTGGTCGGCGTAGTTATCGACGACATAGGTGTCGTCGCCGGCACCACCGTTCATGCTGTCGGCCCCTGCCCCGCCATCGAGATAGTCGTTGCCGTCGCCGCCGAGCAGCGTGTCGTTACCGGCACCGCCGAGCAGCCGGTCATTCCCCGCGCCACCCGACAGCGTGTCGTTGCCAGCCCCACCGGTGATGACGTTGTCGAGCGCATTGCCCGTACCGATGAAGGCGGTGCTGCCGAGATAGGTGAGGTTCTCGAGATTGGCCCCGAGCGTGTAACTGCCGAGCGTGGTGCGAACCTCGTCGATCCCTTCGTTGGCGAGTTCGGTGACGAGGTCGCCCGCAGTGTCGACGACATAGGTGTCGTTGCCAGCCCCGCCGCGCATCGTGTCCGCGCCTCCTTTACCGTCGAGAAAGTCATCACCTTCCCCTCCGTCGAGCACATCCTTCCCCGCTCCGCCGATCAGCGTGTCGTTCCCCGCGCCACCCGACAAGGTGTTGCCGTACGCCCCGCCGGTGATGACGTTGTCGAGCGCATTGCCCGTGCCCGTGAACGCAGCGGCGCCGGCATAGGTCAGGTTCTCGACGTTATCGCCCAGCGCGTAAGTGCCGAGCGTGGTGCGCACCTCATCGACCCCGCCGTCGGCAAGTTCGGTGACGACATCGCCTGCGTCGTCGACGATATAGACATCGTTGCCCGCGCCGCCGATCATCGTGTCGGCGCCCGTGCCACCGTCGAGATAATCGTCGCTGCTACCACCGATCAACCGGTCCTGGCCGGCGCCGCCGCTGAGCGTGTTCTTGCCGTTGCCGCCGACGATCACATTGTCGAGCGCATTGCCCGTTCCGATGAACGCTCCGGTCCCGGCGAAGCCAAGGTTCCGCGTGGTCGCATCCATCGCATATTGGTTGAGCGTGGTTGCAGCATCCAACCGGTCCTTCGAGAAGACCGTATCTTCCTTGACCGGTGCGACGTTCCCCGCCTTGGCCAGCGCGATCAGCGCGTCATACTTGACGCTGCCGGTATCGTAGGTACTGGTCAACGCACCCCACTCGCCCCACTTCGACGGCCAGCCGACGTTGTTGAACGCGTTGATTTCGGTGCCGCCGGCAGCGGCAAAGCCTTCCGCCATCTGCTTGTACAAGTCCGCCATGCGCGGATCGGTGCTGATCTTCTCCAAGAATGCCTGGATCTCCGGCTGGGCCGCCGAAGAATAACGAAACGACGTCGTGCTGACGCCGCCTTCATAGGCTACCAGCTCCAACCCCAACTTCTTCGCGACGGCCGCCTGATACACGCTTTGAGCCTGGACGCGCGCCAGCGATGCCTTGAACGCTTCGATCCCCGAAACAAGTCCAGCTTCGCCGGCTCTTGCCCACGACAACAAATCGGCTTCGCTGACCTTGTCCAGATCAAAATACGTCGTGACCGCATAGTCGTCGAACAGCTTGGAGACATCGCCGACCCGCGCGACGCCCTTCAGGATACCGCCTTCGAGTCCAAGCCATGCGGTCTGGGTCGACAGAACGCTTTCCTGACGGCTCGGTGCATCCGCGAATATCGCCTTCGCGATCGTCGCGATCTGGGCTGAACGATAACCGTAGAACTGCGTGTACCCGTCCCCGACATGCTCGGCGGGATTCTTGGCATCGACGACGCCATCGCCGTTGACATCCTTGCCAAACAGCTTGTTGCCCATCTCCAGCGCATAATGCGCTTGCGAAAACTGCCAGTTCCAGACTTCGTTCGAATACTCGACCTTGACCTGCAGCGACGGATCGAGGTTGTCATGAACATATTGCAGCGTTTTTTTGACGTAATCGTCGTCTGCCTGCGCCGGAATGTTCAGCCACATGTTGTTCTTGGTCTTGTTTGCAAGCGCAACCATCACTTCGATGGGCACGTTGCCTGACCAGGACGCACTATCCAGCGTCCTGCGCGTGTCCCAACCCGTTACCTTGGAATCGTTGGTACCGCTCCAGTCCATAAAGCGCAGCGTCGAGAACGGATCGATCTTTTCGACAAAAGCTGGATTGAAGATTTCGCCAGCATCGAACATCGCCAGTTGATCCTGACGGACGATCTGAATGCTGGTAGGTGGGTTTGCCGAATTGATAGCGTTGATGGTCAGCTGCGCCTGGCTGGTTCCGCTATATCGGAAAGTGATTTCGCCAGGTTTTTGACTGATAATTTGGCTGGAGGAAATCGAAAAATTTGCCTCGCCCTTATAGCGCAAAACGTAGACATCGGGCATCGGAAGCGATGCCGGGTCCAGCTCGATCATAGCGTACATGTGTGCACCACCCGAGGGTATTGCATTCGGATATCCGTTGGCGTCCATCGGCGGAGCGCCCATCGGGGTATATTTACTATCGCGTACCGTCCAGTTACCGATCGTCTTGAAGCGATCGAGGAACGGGAACTGGTTGCTGTAATAGTTCACGCCAGCGAGATTCATGCCAATAGCGGGTGTGTCGGTCATCTTTATTCCCCAACGTCAGTGCTTTGACCATCGTGTTACCGCACGTGACGTATGAGAATCGCTAGCTTCTATAGTTAATTTTGGCGAAACCATATCAGCCTCGTCGTCAGGCCGATTTGCTTGTCGCTGCCCCGCCACTCACGCACTTTCCTCGTCAACCGAATGCCCTTAGGAGAAGGCCTTCGCACCACCCTCGCCGCCGCTGACAGGCAGCCAGTTTCGAGCCAATCATGCTAGCACTCGTCAAGAATTTTGCGTATCTCGAGATTGCCTTGGCGATGGGATGGGCGATATACTTTTACTGCCTGAACAAACAGGGTAATAAAGTAACCGCACATTTCCCGTTCATTGCCGTTACGGCATTCAACGTGGCGTTGTTTTTCAGCCCCAATTACGCCATCGCGCATCTTGCGATATTTCTTATCCCTATCGCTTTGGGTAGGACTAGGAAGACCCTGCTGATGGTCATGGTCGTCGGATGCCTGTGTACGCCAGCTTTGGCCGTGCACCTGAACGCCGCAGGCATCGATCTCTTCTCTTGGACGATGCAGGGAACATTGGGGCTTGGTGGACTGGCCGCCCTGGCAGCCGCAAAACCGGAACGCAACGATGAACCGGGACGGTGGAACATCCCGTTAGCGGCATTCCTGCTTTTGTTGACCGTCATTGCGGTCCGCGGAACTAGCCCGACCAACTGGATCCGCCAAACGCTCGCATTGGTAACGGCCTATGGCGTACCGGTAATGGTCATCGGTCACTGCCTTCGATCCGTGGCGAACCGGCGAACCTTTCTCATCACCCTGGCTGGCGTCGGCAGCATGCTGGCGGTCGTTCTATCGTATGAAGCACGCGTCCATTGGCCGCTCTACTCATCGCTCTATACCAAATTCCAGATCGTGATGTTGGGCTTCACCGTCAAATTCCGTGAAGGCACCATGCGCGCATATGGACCACTCGACGAAGCTACCGGCGCGGGGTTTGCGCTGGTCATCGCTTTTGCGGCCGCGTTGGCTTGTCATCGCGAATTCCGCAGCGGACTCGTGCGATATGCGGTTCCCGCATTGATCGGGCTTGGCATTCTCGCACCGCAGTCGCGCGGGGGGATGATTGGCGCGATCGCCGTCTTGCTGTGTTATGCATTCTATCGCCATGGAACCGCTGGCCTGGCAAAGACGGTCGCGTTCTTGACACCGTTTGCAGCGGTGTACTTTCTGCGGGCATCATCAAAAACTGCGGCGATCACCGATGCGCAGGATACAGCGGACTACCGTCAACAGCTGTTTACCCGCGGCATGCAGGAATTCTGGAAGAGCCCTGTGGTCGGAGACACGATGGACCGCGTCACATCCCGCATGGAGGATATGCGTCAGGGCGAAGGTATCATCGATTTCGTCAATAGCTACCTCTACTTCGGACTCGCGTTGGGGGCGATCGGCGTCCTGTTGTTTTGCATCGTGCTCTATTACCCGGCGGCGAGGCTGTATCTTCAGCGTGCACGACTCAACCGGCACATACCGACAGGTACTTTCGCGGGCTTTGCGTTCGGTTCGCTGATTGCTGCGGGTGTGATGCTGGCCTTCACATCCATTCCGCAACGCCCAATCATCGTAACACTAGTAATCGCCGGAGCGTCGCTCGGATTGCGGCCGCCGCGGCGGAGCTCGCAGCGCACTACGGTCGGCGTCACGACGTCAGGTGATCCGTTGCCAAAGCTCGCTACGGGCCCTGCGCTTCCTAGAAGTAGAGGAATTTGATACAGATCGACATCACAACGATCAGTCCAAGACAGATCGCGTCGACCTTGATGGAGAACAGGCCATCCTTCGCCGCCATGTAGGCAACGTAGGCATATCCTACGAAGGTCGCGACACCGCCCCCGATCAACATCCCGATCGTTCCGCCTGCGTAGAAGCCGGCGACCGTTCCCACGATGCGCGTAACCATGAACACCGCCATCAGATTGGCATGCAGCCGAACCTTGCCAAGCGCCATGAAGGCGCTCTGATATCCCGCCGAGACGATACCGATTGGCCCGGTGACGCACAGCAGTGCCATATAGCCGGCCGCGGCGTGATACCGGTTATCGTAAAGCCCCCAGATCAGCGGCCCGGATGCCAACCCCAATACGAAGAACATCGGTAGCGAACTCAGGAGAATGCGCGTTCGAATTTTTGCGAAAGTGCTCAGGAACCGTTCCTGGCCGTGCACACGCGCTTCCGACAGGGCTGGGAAACCGACAAGATTCTGCACTTGGCTCGCCAGTTCAGCAGGCATCGTCGCGAAGGTCGTCGCAATGCCCAGGATACCAAGCGTCTCGATTGGAATGAGGCCGCCCTGGATTGCGCGAATGCCTTGGCCGCCGAGGTAAGTAACCATTGTCGAGACGAAGATCCAGCGCCCGAAGCTCAGCAAACTGCGTGCTGCAACCGGATCGAGATGAAACCGATGGCGATGCCCCGGCAGCGCCACGAAACCCAGAACGGTGGTAACCAACGCACCTGCAACACCGCCATAGGCAAGCGCCCAAACGGTACCGAGCCACCAGGCGAATAAGGCGGTGATCACCAGCGCCATGAACTGACCAGCAACCTGCACCGACACAAGTGCGCCCAGATGCAAACGCTTCTCCCGCAGCGCCAAGGTCAGGGAGCCGAAACCGTTGATTGCGGCGGTTGAACCCAGGATGCACATTAGAGGAAGGAGGATAGGCTGGCGGTACAGGATCGAGGCCGGCCAGGCGATCAAGCAGCATACGCCCCACAGAACGAAGCCGCGAATGACCTGAACGGTCCATGCCGTATTGAGATAGTGTTCCTTGGCGCCGTGCTCGCTTTGAACGATCGCGGGCTTGATCCCGACGTCGCTGAACATCTGCAATCCAATCAGAATCACGTTTGCCAGCGTCATGAGGCCGAATGCCTCCGGAAACAGCAGCCTCGTCAGAACAAGATTCGAAGCCAATTGCATGACACGTTGCATGCCAAAGCCGGCGACCGCCCACATGCTGGCAAGCGTCGCCCGTTGGCGCAAGGTATCCGCGCTTGAAAAGAATACCGTCAACCGCTTCATGACCATGCAAAATCTCACCGTGATGGATCAACGCTGAACTCGAGGGACGTTACCTAACATTCGCGTCGTCCGCGCCGCGGCCATCCTTGGCGGTAAGTCCGCCAAGGATGGCCAGCGAGGCGGGTCGCGTATATAGCCGCCGAATGCTGATCGATAGACGAAATCTACTGCGATGGTCGGGCGCCGGTATCGGCGCACTGATGTTTGGGTCCTGCGCGCGCGGAGCGCCGCAGGACGCGACGTGGCCGGGACCAGTCGTTCCGCCATCCCAGGTGCCGCAATTGCCCATCGGTATGAACCTGGCACAGGTTTCTGATTACGGAGCAGGCTTCCCCTTTTACAATCTCATGTGGGGCGCGCGGCCATGGATGACCCATAACGCTGGCGGCGGCGGCGAATGGGACACGCATCAGCAGGATGCGTTCGCGTTCGATGCCGACGGCTATCCCCGCGAAGTGCCCGTAAAAGTCAACGGAACGCTGCCGCCGCAATCCATCTATACGCTTCTTCCGAATACACTGAAGCCCGGCAAGTACGTCCTGTTGCACGACGGCGAAGGCGTGTTTGCCGGCGTCATGGGTACGCGAGTAATTAGCCAAGGCCGTGGGCGCGCACTGTTGCAGATGACCCAAAACGGGAAACTGGTCGAGGGATTGTCGATTGAGCGATCGAATTCCGCAAATCCGGTTCGAAACATGCGGATCGTTGCGCTCGCAAATGAAAACGTAGACCTCGCGGCAACGCCGTTCCTGCCGGAATTTCTAGAGTTCTGCCGACCATTCCACGCGTTGCGTTTCATGGACTGGGGAGCGACGAACAATTCGATTGAAGAAGCGTGGGCAAGCCGTCGTTCGCCAACATTTTACACTATGGTTGGTGTGACCGGCAATCCGGACGATACGAATGGCCACGCACCGGACGCGTTTGGACGGAAGTTTTCCGGCGCGGTGGCGCACGAGGTGATGATTGCTTTGGCAAACACCCTGGGAATCGATCCCTGGTTCTGCATCCCCCATCGCGCCACGGACGAATACGTGGCCGAAATGGCCAAGCTCGTGCATGCAAAACTCGACCCCAAATTGACCGCCTACGTCGAGGTTTCCAACGAAATCTGGAACTGGCAGTTCGCCCAGGCCGGCTGGATGCTTCAATCGCGCCGACTTGGCGATATTGTCGAAGCCAAAGGTGGCAAGGCTTGGGACGATTCCGCCAAAACCAAGGGCGCGAACCACCCCGAACGCATTGGAGCGCTCTTCGGTCACGTGTTTGGCATTTGGCAAAACAACTGGCCCGCTGCAGACCGCAAACGGACAGTGCGTATCTGCGCAACGCAGACCGCATGGCTGGACGTCGCGCTTCGAACGATCGACGCGACCATGTCGAATGGCGGCTGCGACGCGGTTGCACAGAGCGGTTATTTCGGACCCCGCACGGAAGAATACGACCGCTGGGCCGCGCGTGGGGCGGCACTGACGGCTGACGATGTCATTAAGGACATGCGGGGCGTGATCGACTTCCAGGCCAAGCCGGGTGTGGCCCTGACCGCCGCGCAACGCGCCCAGAAACTGGGTCTGCGGTACGTCGTCTACGAAGGTGGCCAGCATCTGCAACCGAAGGGCCAGGCCGAACTGCCGTATAATCCGGCATTGGGTGCCGCTCAAACCAAGCCTGAGATGTACGACCTCTACCTCGAAAATTTGCGGGGCCAGGTCCATCTTGGCTGCTCGTTATTCTGTGCCTTCAGCAGTGTGGGCGGACAAGGATCCCGTTACGGGAGCTGGGGTGCCAAGAGCAGCTATGCCGAACCCAATGCGAACGCACCAAAGTACCGGGCATTGCTTGCCGCGAACAAACCGCGCAGCTGATGGAATATGACTTCAGAGCAATGAGGGGATTGCCCTGCATGCGGATTACCATCCTATCGGTCTCGATCGACAACAGTGGGGGCTTTCGCGTCGTCGCGGCGCTAGGGCAGAGGTTGCTGGCTGAAGGCCACGACGTTCGCATCATTGCGCCAAAGCGAGATCGTCCTGATCTCCGGAGAAGGTTGCGCGCTTGGTGGCATCGTCAGGCGCTATGGTCGAAACATCAGCACAGTGACCATCTTGGTACCCTGGCTGACCACACCACCGTTGTACCGCATGGCGCGCCCCTTGTGGCAAACGATCTACCTGATGCAGACCTGATCATTGCCACGTGGTGGGATACGATGAACTGGGTACAGGATTTGCCTGCAGCGAAAGGGATCCCTGTCCATCTCGTGCAGGACTATGAAGTCTGGGGCGGAACGAAGGACGACATTGACCGGGTCCTGCGAACGCCCGGACCAAAAGTTGCCATCTCGAGCTTTTTACACGCGCTCCTGACCAAGCAATTTGGCCAGAAGGACGTCCTGCTTCTCCCAAATGCGGTCGATCATACGCTGTTTCATGCAGACCCGCGTCCCAAGAACACCGTTATGAAAGTCGGCTTTGTCTATTCGCATGACCCGCGGAAAGGGACGGATCTGGTCCTGAAAGCGCTAGAGCGCGTGCGAAACATCCTGCCCGAGCTGCAAGTGATTGCGTTCGGCCATCATCGGCCGGCTGCGTCGCTGCCACTTCCACCTTGGGTTGAGTATACGACGGCCCCTGAGCAGCAGACGATACGTCACATCTACGCGAGTTGCGATGCCTGGCTCTTCGGCAGCCGCCTGGAAGGATTCGGTTTGCCGATCCTCGAAGCGATGGCATGCCGGACGCCTGTGGTGGGCCTCAACGCAGGAGCCGCTGCCGACCTTCTCGGCGATGGTAGCGGAATCCTGCTGGAGAATGAGGATTGGGTCGGCATGGCCGATGCAATCCTGCGCATCGCAGCGATGCCTGATTCCGAATGGCGTGCCCTGTCCGATCGCGCGCATGCCCGCGCCAAACAGCAAAACTGGACCGACGTTGGCGCCGCACTGCGGCAATGGCTCGAGGGCATTGTCGCACGCCCTCGAGCCGCCTGATCACCCCTACCGCTCGCGCAGCGCTGTCTTGCGCGCTTCGTCGATCGGGCTCGTCAGGTAACTGAAGAAGCTGCGATCGCCCGTCACGATGTCGGCGGTGACCATCATGCCCGGGGTCACCGCCACGTCGCGGTCGCCGCGCGCGATACGGGTGCGGTCGAGCGCGACGCGCAAAACATAAACCGGCCCGAGTTTCTCGTCGTCGACCGCATCGGGACTGACCCCCAGCACGTGCCCCTGGATCAGCCCGTAGCGCGTGAACGGGAACGCATCGAGCTTGACGCCGACCTTTTGCCCGACGCTGACGAACCCGGCATCGCGGTTGAGCAGCTTGACCTCGGCGACGAGCTTCCCGTCCCCCGGCACGACCGTCATGATCGGCTTGGCCGCTTCGACGACGCCGCCTTCGGTATGGACCGACAATTGCCCGACCGTCCCCGTGACCGGCGCACGCAGCGCCTGAAGCGTGGCACGCTGCGTCGTCTTGACGAGTTCGTCCTGCCGCAGCCGCATCTCCGCGGTCGACTTGACCAGTTCGTCGAGCAAGGCCGACCGGGCATCCGCGCGCGCCTTGACCGAGTTGCTCGCCGCACCGCCCGCCTGCGCGGTCGCGCGACGGATCGACTGGAGCGCGGAATCCCGGTCGCGGACCTGTGCGATCCGCTGGCGCCGCATCTCGAGCACCTTCATCTTCGATACGAACCCTTTAGCGAGCAATTGCTCGTTCGCCGAAATCTGTTCGTCCAGCAGCGGCAGCGTCTCGGTCAGCTTGGCGACTTCGGCACGCGCCGATCCGATCTCGGCGCTGGCGACCGCATTGCCCGCCTGCTGCGCCTGAATTGACGCGTTGACCTCGGCGAGCTTGGCGCGAGCCAGCGATTCCTGCAGTGCCGCGGTCGCGGGGTCGGTGCCTGCGGGCGCGGCAAAGCGGAAGCCCTTGCCGTCGAGGGCATCGACCACCGCCTGCGTCCGTGCGACTTCGAACGACACGCTATCGAGCGACTTTCGCGCCTGCGCGGCTTCCGCGGTTGAAACGGTCGGGTCGAGCAGCACGAGGACCTGCCCCTTGGTGACGTGATCGCCGTCATGGACCAGGATCCGCCGCACGACCCCCGCTTCCGCCGGCTGGACAAGCTGCACCGCGCCGGTGGGTACGATCCGCCCCTGTGCGGACGCAATGATGTCAGTCCGCCCGAGCGTCAGCCACAGACCGAGCGCGGCGACGCCGGCAAGCAGCACCTTGGCGGTGACGCGCGCGGTCGGCGACACCGGACGCTCGATCACTTCGAGCGCCGCGGGCAGGAACGCCGCGTCGTCAATGCGCAACCGCCCGACGTTCCGGGCCTTTTCCTCGGCGAGCGTGGCGGTGATCATCCGCCAGTTGGTCGTCAGCGCGTTCATGCGGCGATATCCTTCAGGCCCGATTGGCGGCGGTGGAGTTCGGCGTAGCGACCGCCAAGTCGGAGCAGTTCGTCATGCGTGCCGACCTCGACGATCTTGCCCTTTTCGAGCGCGATGATCCGGTTGCAGTCGCGCACCGCGGACAGCCGATGCGCGATCACGACGACGGTGCGCCCCTTGGCGATCGCGCTCAGATTGTTGCGGATGATCTCCTCGCTTTCGGCATCCAGCGCGGAGGTCGCTTCGTCGAGGATCAGGATGCGCGGATCGGTGACGAGCGCGCGCGCGATCGCGATGCGCTGGCGCTGGCCGCCCGAGAGGTTGACGCCGCGCTCGACGATCGGCGTGTCATAGCCCTGCGGCTGTTGCAGGATGAAGCCGTGCGCGCCCGCCAGGTTTGCAGCGCGCATGACGCGGTCGAGCGGCATCGCTGGATTGACCAGCGCGATATTCTCGCGGATCGAGCGGTTGAACAGGATGTTCTCCTGCAGCACCACACCGATCTGGCGGCGCAGCCATGTCGGATCGACTTGCGCGATATCCATCCCGTCGATCAGCACTCGGCCGCTTTCGGCGAGATACAGACGCTGGAGCAGCTTGGTCAGCGTCGACTTGCCCGATCCGGACGAGCCGACGATCCCGATCGACTCCCCCGCCCCGATCTCGAGCGAAATGCCGTCGAGCGCAGGGGGACTGTCGACCGCATAGCGGAAGCGCACCGCGTCAAAGGTGATCGCGCCTTTCATCGCCGGGAGCGTGACGCGGGAGGTCGCCTGCGGCTCGACCGGGTGATTGAGGATGTCGCCCAGTCGCTCGACCGAAATGCGGACTTGCTGAAAATCCTGCCACAGCTGCGCGAGGCGGATCACCGGCCCCGAGACACGCTGTGCGAACATATTGAACGCGACCAGACCACCCAGCGTCAGCGTCCCGCCCATCACCGACTTCGCGCCGAAGAACAGGATCGCCGCGAAGGTCAGCTTGGAGATCAGTTCGACCGCCTGGCTACCGGTGCTGCCGATGTTGGTGACGCGGAGCGACGCGGCGCTGGTGGCGGCGAGCTGTCGCTCCCAGCGATCCTGCCATTGCGGCTCGACCGCGGCGGCCTTGACCGTCTGAATGCCGCTGACGCTCTCCACGAGCAATGCGTTGCTAGCGGCGCCGCGTTCGAATTTCTCCTCGATCCGTTGGCGCAGTGTGCCCGTCACGCTGACCGAGACGATGACATAACCAACCAGGCTGACCGCGACGATCCCGAACAGCGCAGGAGAATAGAGCAGCATCGCGACCATGAAGACCCCGACGAACAGCGGATCGACCAGCACGCTGAGCGACGCGGTTGTCAGGAATTCGCGGATCGTCTCGAGCTGGCGGACACGGGTGACGGTGTCGCCGACGCGGCGCTTCTCGAAATAGCTGAGCGGCAGCGCGAGCAGATGGCGGAACAAGCGTGCGCCCAGCTCGACGTCGATCTTCTGGCTGGTCTCGGCATAGACGCGGCTGCGGATCCAGCCGAACATCGTTTCCCATACCGATACCGCGACAAAGCCGATCGCGAGGACGTTGAGCGTCGTCTGCGCATTGTGCGCCAGCACCTTGTCGATCACGTTTTGAAACAGCAGCGGCGCCGCAAGACCGAGCAAGTTTAGCGCAAACGTGATCAGCAGCACTTCGCCGATCAGGCGGCGGTAGCGGATGATCTGCGGCACGAACCAAGTAAGGTCGAAACGCCCCTTCCCTGCCCCGCGTGCCTCGCGGGTGGTGAGCAGGATCAGCTCGCCGTCCCACAGCGCGTCCAGCGCGGCACGGTCGACCTTCTCGACCTGGCTGCCGGGGCGCTGAATCAGCACGCCGTCCTCGACCAGCCGCCCGATTACGAACCATCCCGACGGGCCGTTGGCGAGCGCCGGGAGCGGCTGGCGTGACAGGCGTCCGGGTTCGACCGTGACGGCCTTGGCCTTGGCACCGTCCTGTCGCCGCGCGAGGCGCACGATGTCGCGCGCGCCGAGCGGATCGGAATGACCGAGTTCGTGCCGCATCTGCGCCGGATCGACCGATACGTTCTGGATTGCGAACAGCAGCGCCAGCGCGCGCGGTCCCGTTTCCGGATCTACCGTTCTCCTGTCTTCCGGGCCAAACGCCTCGGACAGCCGACGCTCGGCGCTTTCGTGCAATTTCATGGATGCGGACCTGACAATCTCGGGATGCCGCAGATGTGCCAGACAATGGTAAAGATTAGGGTAACGACACTTTCCGAAAGGCCCCACCTGCGGATCAAAAAGCGGTTTCCGGCAACGATTTGGGTCGCGATTGCGGAGATCGGGGCTGCCACCGCCAAACCGGTTTTTCGAAAAATGACATATTGGCGTCAAAACCCTTCCGGATTGGATCGGGATATGCCACGATCGATTTAAGGCACACGATTAACGATGCGCCAGCGAACAGACCTTTAGGAGAGTGAGTGAGATCATGATGATGGCCGCCACGCTATCGAACGCAGGACGCGCGACGCCGCGCATCCCCACGGCACGCCCCGCGACGCTGCGGGACGCACAGCGGCAGCCGATCGATATTTTTATCGAGAATTTGTCGGCGGATGGCTTCGGCATGTCGACCACCACGAATTTCGCACGCGGCGAACGCGTCAGCCTGCAACTTGCCGGGATCGAACCCCGAGAGGCACGCGTCGTACGACGGTTGGGTCTGAGTTACGGTTGCGAATTCCTGGCACCGCTCGACATGCGCGAACTGGCGTCGGCGCTGGATGCCGGGACCGTATTGAACGGCCGGTTCTCCTCCGACTCGGAAACCTTGCTGACGGATCGGCATGACGCGCAGGTCTCCAGGCTCGGGCGGATCGCAATCCTGCTATGCGTGAACGTCTTGTTGTGGACTGCTATTGTCTACAGCTTGGAGACATTCCTGTAATATTCACGGAGAAGAACTGCCGACTCTGCACATATTGTGTACGTGTCGCTAATTATTACAGGTCTAACACTTTACTAACTGCACCTTGTTGAATTTGCTCACCTTCCGTTATTGGCATACGTCTTGCGTATGGCCCAAGTGATGTCCCCGGCGCAGTTGCTGCCAGGCTCGAGTTGAGCGTTGGTAGCTGTTCTCGCGCAAGGGATTATCTTAATGGCACGTAAAAGATCGACATACGGAATCGTCAGAGCCGCCATTGGCGCGTCGGCGTTTTTGCTGACAACAGGCGTAGCACATGCCGAAATGGCCACATTCGCAACGTTCACGTCTATCGATCAGGTGAAGAACGTTTCTTTGGTCAATGCGGGCGAAGGTACGATCGGTGCCACGATCTATTCGATAAGCTCCGGCGCGGCGAACGCCCCCGGGGCCGTCAAGGTCCATTTCGGATTCTTGCAAAACGGGTTGAGTACCTCTGTAAGCAACATCATTGCAGACTTCATGTTGGAGGGAAGCATCACAGAACCAGCGGTGTCTACGGTGGGGTCGCTTTTGGTCCAGCCTGTTTTCACGGGAACAATGTCGTTCAAGACCACCACCGCGATCCAGCTGACAAGTCCTTTGTACGAAACCAAAACCTTTGAAGCCGGCGCAAACCTGCTGACAGTCCGTTTTAACGGGGCGATCTTCGGCAGCAATGGCGGCAGCACGGCGAACTTCAACGGGTCGACCGGCGCTGGCGACACCGTCTTTTTCACATCCGACTTTCTGGATTTCAGCCAGGTCACCAAGCGTGACTACGCAACCACGATGAACGCGATTACGCCTGAACTGTTATTGGCTAAAAACGGTAGTTTCGACAGCTTCTTTGCCTCGATCGGCGGCTCATTCTCCTCTGATCCGGCCCCGATATTGGTCAGCACCGTCCCGGAACCAGCAAGCTGGGCGCTGATGCTAACCGGGTTCATGATGCTCGGCGCAGCGCTTCGGCAGGGACGGAAGAACGGCACGTTTAGCGCGACCCAAAAGATCTAAACCCGCGCTTTCAATTGCACGGAAAGATTATTTGAAAAGGTCGGCGTGTCGCAGTTCAAGCTGCGGTGCGCCGGCTTTTCGCCATCCCACTAGCTAGGACACCTGCCTACAACGCGCTTCTTTGATCAACAATGTCTACTACGACTCCTTCGGCATCAACTCCGGTATTTGTTTCAATTACTGGAATCTGTAAATTTATCTTACATCGGCGATTAGGGCATATCTCTATCCTTCTGTATTCCCATATTTGCTTTGGTTGGCACACATCCTGCATAAGTAATAGAGTGCATCCGGCTGCTTCTCGAGCTGGTGAGTACGAGTAGGCTTTGGTTGTTCTCGTGCAAGGATATCGCCACCATGCGACTTGTTACATTTGTGAACCTGGTACCGGCTCTGGGTGCTGCCGCACTGTTGCTGAGTGCTTCGCCAGCCACCGCCGATGTCCTAACATTTGCGACGTTCACCTCGATTTCTCCAATCAAGAACATTCGCTTCGTGAATTCTGGAACCAGTCCCAGCCGCGTCGACGATGCCCAGATCTATACAACGTCGACCGCCACCGCGGACTCCGCGGGCGCGACGAAAGTGTATTTCAGCTTTCTGCAGACAGGCCTGAGCAAGTTCATCAACAACGTCGTTGCCGACTACACGCTGACCGCCGCGGTAGCCAAGGGTGACACGGCCTCAGTCGCCGTGGGATATGTGATCCAGCCGATCGTCACCGGCACCATGACGTTCAAGTCCACTACGCCAATAACCCTCGACAGCCCCTACTTTGCGCCTACGACGTTCGCCGCCGGTGCAAATCTGCTGACGGTTACCTTCAGCACGGGCATGATTGGCAGCAAGAACGGAAGCACGTCCACGTTGAGCGGGTCGACCGAAGGGGGCTCTGTCGTAGAATTCACGTCCGATTTCCTGGATTTCGACGAGGTCAGCAACGCCGACCTGTCGACGACCTTCAGCGCCATGTCGACACTGCTGCAGATTGCATCAACATCGGCCTCGGGCAACAATTCGGTATCGTCGTTCCGGGCGACCGCCGGGGGACAATTTTCCTCCGACCCTGCGCCAATGGTCGTGGGCATCGTTCCGGAGCCGGTAAGCTGGGTGATGATGATCACCGGTTTCACCATGCTTGGAATTGCCATCCGCAAACGCGCCCGAATGGTCCAGCTAGCCCTCTGAGCATATGATCACCGATTGATCGCATTACGTATGGCACGCCCTCGCTTCGACCGAAGCGAGGGCGTTTCGTTTTTGGGCAGCGGGCCGCCACAATTCCCTACGTCAAAGCGGTGACAACGGTGTAGACAGCGGGGGTGTTATTGTTCTGGATCCTGATATCGACCGGCACCGCTTACGCGCTGTTGGCGGCATGGCGCATTTCCCTCGGAACGGGACGAGATCGTGCCCCGACCCTCGTCATCGCGTTCGTCGGCATGGCAGCCTGGGCATATTCCGGCCTCACGCAGAACCTGCTGCTCATCATCGCAGCGCAATTGCTCCGGAACATTGCGTGGTTGGTCTATCTGGCAAATGCGACGCAGCCCTCCGCGGACTCGTCAGAACGTCGCTCGCATAGTGCGACGATCCTGGGCGTCATGGCCGTGCTGGCCGCGGCTTCCGCGGTCATGGGGATCCTCCAGATTCCTGACACGCCAGCCGCGACGACCTGGGCGGTGGTCACCATCGGGTGTCGCCTGATCTTTGCGATCGGCGGGATCATCTATCTCCACAACCTGTACAACGGACTGACCAGCAGCAGCGGGACAGGCTTCCGCCTGATCCTGTTCGCGCTCGGGATGTTGTCCGCCTACGACCTGAATCTCTACACCGTCGGGCTGCTTGGATATCAGGTCGCCGAACCGCTGAGCATCGGACGCCCGGTGCTTGCGCTCCTGCTGGCTCCGCTCTTCCTCGTCGCCGCGCGCCGTCGCGAGCATTGGAAGATCGCTTTGTCGCGCAAGGCGACGTTCCAGTCGCTGTCGCTGGTCGCGATCGGCCTGTACTTCGTCAGCATGTCGATCGTGGCGCGATCCGAAACGGTGTTCGCCGGATCGGCAGGCCCCACCCTCGCGATCGGTGCGGTGCTGGGGCTGTCCGCGATCGGGGCGTTCCTGCTGTTTTCGACCCGTGCGCGTGCGTGGCTCAAGGTCGTCATCATCAAGAACCTGTTCCGCCACCGCTATGATTACCGCGCCGAATGGTTGCGGTTCAGCGCGACAATCTCCGATTCGGGCGGATCGGCGCTCTCGCTTGAGGAACGCGTGGTGAAGGCGGTCGCCGACGTGACCGAGTCGCCTGCCGGCCTGCTGTTGATGACGACCGATCAGCAGACGTTTGACGTTGCCGCCGCATGGTGCTGGGGCCATCGCGCAACGCCGCCCACCGGCCCTATCCTTTTCCCGGAAGCGCAACGCGAGCAACTACAGCAGGGATTGATCGCGACGTTCGCGCAACACGCGCAGCACGACAGCCACCCGCAGGAACCACCCGAGATCGTCGAGACAATCGGCGACGCGTGGGTCGCGGTTCCGCTGATCTGGCTGTCGACGATGATCGGGGTCGTCATCCTCGCAAAACCGCGGCTACAACGCGCGCTCGATTGGGAAGACTTCGACCTGCTGAAGGTAATCGGCCAGCAGGCGGCGGTACATCTGTCCGACGCCCACAAGCAACTGGAACTCGAGGAAGCGCGTCGCTTCGAGGAATTCAATCGCCGATTCGCCTATATCATCCACGATATCAAGAACGTCGTCAGCCAGTTGTCGCTACTCGCCAGCAACGCGCAACAGCATGGCTCCAACCCGAAGTTCCAGGCAGAGATGAGCCGAAGCCTCACCAGCGCGGTGCAAAAGATGAACGTGCTGCTGTCGCGCCTGTCGCCGGATCGCGTGCTCCAATCGGCAACGCCTGAAAGCATCGACGTCGACCGCCTAATCAACACGGTCGTAACGGGGCGCGTCGATCAGCGCTCGCTGTCGATCGGGCCACGCTCGGGCGCGCGCGCGCGGGGTGATCTGGAGAAGCTGAAGCTCGCACTCGATCATCTGGTGCAGAACGCGATCGAGGCAAGCCCAGTGGATCAGCCGGTCGTCGTCTCCGCTACGTCGGTCGGCCCCCACTGCGTGATTACCGTCGCCGACAACGGCGTGGGCATGTCGGCGGACTTCATTCGGAAGGGCTTGTTTAAGCCTTTTGTCTCTACAAAGGGCGGTGGCTTCGGCATCGGCGCTGCGGAAGCGAAAGCGCTGGTTGCGGGCATGGGGGGGACCCTGCGCGTGACCAGCACCGAGGGGCATGGCAGCATCTTCACGATCGAACTTCCGCTCAGCGATGTGCGTGATTAGGTAATGGCGGACATGGTCGACAACATCGAAAAACCAAAACTGCTGATCGTCGAGGACGATCTCGATCTTCAGGCGCAGCTGGAGTGGGCATTCACCGATTACGAGGTGGTGACCGCCGGCGATCGCGCGGCCGCACTGACCGCGCAACGCACCGAGAATCCCGCGGTCATCACGCTGGACCTCGGCCTCCCGCCAGACCCGGACGGCACGTCGGAAGGGTTCGCGACGCTTCGCGAACTGATCGCGCATAACCCCACGGTCAAGGTGATCGTTGCGTCGGGGCACGAAGCGCGTGAAAGCGCGCAGAAGGCGATCGCGCTGGGGGCGTATGATTTCTACTCCAAGCCAATCAACATCACCGACCTCAGCCTGATCGTCGGGCGTGCCTTTCACTTGGCGCAGATCGAGGCAGAGAACCGCCGTCTCGCCGAACAGGCCGATCAACTCGCGAGCGCCGAGGGAATCATCACCGGCGCGCCGCAGATGTTGACGGTGCTCCGTACGATCGAGAAAGTCGCGGATGTCGATGCGTCTGTGATGCTGCTCGGCGCGTCCGGCACCGGCAAGGAGCTGTTGGCCAAGGCGATCCACACCAAGAGCGCGCGCGCGCGTGGGAACTTCGTCGCGATCAATTGCGCCGCGATCCCCGAAACGCTGCTCGAATCCGAACTGTTCGGTCACGAAAAGGGTGCGTTCACCGGCGCCGTCAAGGCGACCGTCGGCAAGATCGAAATGGCGAACGGCGGCACGCTGTTCCTCGACGAAATCGGCGACGTGCCCTTCGCGATGCAGGTCAAGCTGCTCCGCTTCCTGCAGGAGCGCGTGATCGAGCGAGTCGGTGGGCGCAAGCCGATCCCGATCGATGCCCGTGTCGTGACCGCAACGCATCAGGATCTGACGACGCTGATGCAGGAAGGGAAATTCCGCGAGGATTTGTACTTCCGGCTTGCCGAAATGGTCATCCGCATTCCCTCGCTGGCCGAACGACCTGGGGACGCGGTGCTGCTGGCGCGGTTCTTCTTGCGCAAGATGAACACCGGCAAACAGGCGCGGATCAAGGGTTTCGCGCCCGACGCGTTGACCGCGATCAACAACTGGCCGTGGACCGGCAACGTTCGGGAACTGGAGAATCGCATCCGACGCGCGACGATCATGGCGGAGGGATCGATGATCACTGCGCAGGATCTCGATTTCGAGCAGACCAGCCAGACGATGGAACGCACCGAATTGCGCGTGGCCCGCGAACGGGCGGATCGGTCGGCGATTGCGGCGGCGATTGCGCTCAATGACGGCAATCTGTCGGCGGCGGCGCGTGATCTCAATATCTCGCGGCCGATGCTCTACGATCTGCTCAACACCTACGGCATGGCGAAGAACTAGAGAGCGTGACCGCTTCCCTGGCACATGCCGGGGAAGCGGTCATCGGGGGGTCGTGCCGAGCACGACCCTGTCTCTTACCGGCTGGTCAGCTTCGCGCGTTCCAGCATTGGCTGCCACCACGCTTCGTTGGCGAGATACCAGGCAAGCGTATCGGCAAGGCCGCCCGCGAAATCGCGTGCCGGCGTGTAATTGATCTCGGCACGCGCCTTGCGCTCGTCGATCGCATAGCGCCGGTCATGACCCTTGCGATCCTCAACGAAGGTCTTGAGCGTCGCGGTCGCCTCGCCACGTGCGGCGGGCGAATTGGGATAGCGCTCGGCCAGCGACGGGTCGGCAGCGAACGCAGCGTCGACGCTGCGGCAGATCTCGTCGATCACGGTAAGGTTGGGGACTTCTTCCCCGCCACCGATGTTATAGACTTCGCCCGACGTGCCACGCTGCAGCGCGGCCTCGATCCCGCGGCAATGGTCCGACGTATGGAGCCAGTCACGCACGTTCATCCCGTCGCCGTAGATCGGCAGGTTGCGCCCGTTGAGCGCGTTGATCAGGAACAGTGGGATCAGCTTCTCGGGAAACTGGAACGGCCCGTAGTTGTTCGAGCAATTGGTCGTCGTCACGTCCAACCCGAAGGTGTGGTGATAGGCGCGCACCAGATGGTCCGCCCCGGCCTTCGACGCCGAATAGGGGGAATTAGGCGCATAGGGCGTGGTCTCGCTGAACGCGGGATCGTTGGGGCCGAGCGAGCCATAGACTTCATCGGTCGAGACGTTGTGGAAACGATGCGGCACGCCGCTACCGCTGTCGAGCCACACCGTCCGTGCGGCGCGCAGCAGGCTGTGGGTGCCGAGCACGTTGGTCGTGACGAAGGCGTCGGGATCGAGGATCGAGCGATCGACATGGCTTTCGGCCGCAAAGTGCACCACGGTGTCGATCGCGTGGTCGCGCAACAGCGTGGTGACCAGATCGGTGTCGAGAATGTTGCCGTGAACGAAGTCGACCGCGTCGACGCCATCGAGGTTCGCGCGGTTGCCCGCATAAGTCAGCGCATCGAGCACGACGATTGCGTCGTCAGCGTGGTTGGCGCGCCAGTAATGCACGAAGTTCGCGCCGATGAAGCCGGCGCCGCCGGTAACGAGCAGATTAGCCATTTTTCTGGATCTCTTCGATCATGATGTGGAGATTGTCGCGCCACGGCGTCGGCGCACGGTCGAGCGCGGCATAGGTCGCCGAGCAGTCGAGCACCGAATAGGACGGACGCCGGGCGGGCGTCGGATAGTCTGCGGTGGTGATCGGCACGATCGGGACGGGCTTTTCGAGCAATCCGGCGCTCAGCGCCTCTTCCTGAATCGCGACCGCGAAATCGTACCAGCTCGCCTGCCCGCCATCGCTGAAGTGAAACACACCGGTCGCGCCGCGCTCGGCCAGCTGCCACAATGCCGCGGCCAGCGCTGGGGCATAGGTGGGGCAACCGACCTGATCGCCGACGACACGCACTTGCGGGTGCGCCTGCATCAGCCGCAGCATCGTGCGGACGAAATTGGCACCGGCCGGGCCGTACAGCCACGCCGTGCGCACCACGAGCATGTCCGGACCGGCCGCCTGCTCACCCGCCAGCTTGGTGCTGCCATAGACGCCGAGCGGCCCGGTTGCGGCATCGGGCGCATAGGGACTGGTGGCACTGCCGTCGAAAACGAAGTCGGTCGAGACATGAACCAGCTTGGCACCGACCGATCGCGCGGCGGCGGCAAGATACCCGACCGCGTCGCCGTTCACCGCCTGCGCCCGTTCGGCATCGCCTTCGGCCTTGTCGACTGCGGTGTACGCGGCGGCGTTGAAAATCACGTCGGGCGCGACCTGCTCCACATACGCCTGGACCCGCGCGACGTCGGTGATGTCGAGCGCGTCCTGGTCGCACGAGACGATCTCCACCCCCGCGGGGGCCGTCGCGATCAGGCCGTGGCCGAGCTGTCCACCAGCCCCTACGATCAACGCCTTCATGATGCGGCGATCTGGTCGAGGGTCTGTGCGACCTGGTCCTTGGCGGACAACGTGGGTTCGATCCCGTCGAGCGGCCATTCGATGCCGACCTGCGGGTCGTTCCACATCAATGCCTGCTCATCCTTGGGCGAGTAGATGCTGGTGCACTTGTACAGGAAGTCGGTGTTGTCCTCGAGGCTGAGGAAGCCATGGGCCAGACCCGGTCCCACCCAGAACATCCGCTTGTTGGCGGCGCTCAGATGCACCCCGGTCCACTGACCGAATGTGGGAGACCCCTTGCGGATGTCGACCGCGACATCGAACACCGACCCCGCGACCACGCGCACGAGTTTACCCTGCGGATTGGGGTTCTGATAATGCAGGCCGCGCAGGACGCCCTTGGCCGAGCGGCTGTGGTTGTCCTGAACAAAGGTCCAGTCCAGCCCCAGTTCCTTGAAGGTCGCGTCGTTCCAGCTTTCGAGGAAGAAGCCGCGATCGTCGCCGAACACCTTGGGTTCGATGATCAGGACGTCCTTGATCGGCGTTTCGATGACGTTCACCATTGGACATGGTCCTCATCGAGCAGGCCGAGCAGGTAGTCGCCGTAACCACTCTTGCGCAGTTCGCCGCCCAGACGCTCGAGTTGCGGCCGGTCGATGAAGCCCTTGCGCCACGCGATTTCCTCGGGGCAGCAGATCTTGAGGCCCTGACGCTCCTCGATGATGCGGACATAATTGCCTGCGTCGATCAGCGAATTGTGCGTGCCGGTATCAAGCCAGGCATAGCCGCGCCCCATGATCTCGACATTGAGATCGCCCGCATCGAGATACATGCGGTTGAGATCGGTGATCTCGAGCTCGCCGCGGGGCGACGGCTTGAGCTGGTGCGCAAAATCGACGGCGCGCTCATCGTAGAAATACAGGCCGGTGACCGCATAGTTCGACTTGGGGTTCTTCGGCTTTTCCTCCAGGTCGATCGCCGCGCGGGTCTTGGGATCGAACGCGACTACGCCATAGGCAGACGGATCGCGGACATAATATGCGAACACCGTCGCACCGGTCTGACGCGCATGGGCGGCATCGACCAGGTCCGCCAGACCGTGGCCGTAGAAGATGTTGTCGCCGAGCACGAGCGCGGAAGGCTTGCCGTCAACGAACTCGGCGCCGATCAGATAGGCCTGCGCCAAGCCGTTTGGCTCGGGCTGCACTGCGTAGGTGATCGAGATACCGAGACGGCTACCGTCGCCAAGCAAACGCTGGAAAGCGCTTTGCTCGTGCGGCGTCGTGATGATCAAGACGCGTCGGATCCCGGCGAGCATCAGCGTCGACAGCGGGTAATAGATCATCGGCTTGTCGTAGACGGGCATCAACTGCTTTGACGCCGCCTGGGTCAAAGGGTGCAACCGTGTTCCCGACCCGCCTGCCAGGATGATCCCGCATCGTTCAACCGTCATGCTCTATCTCTTATTTCGTGCCCTGGAACGCGTCATTCGAACCATAGGCGTGCCTTTCTGTCGCCTATCCAAGTTAGGCGTCCGTTCCTAGGCGTTATTGACGAGCCGTGCCGTAATAGCCGCGATACCATGCCACAAAGTGTTTGATTCCGGCACGGACGTCCGTTTGCGGGACGTAACCGGTCAATTGCCGGAGAAGCTCCGCATTCGCCCACGTCGCCGGGACGTCGCCGGGTTGCATCGGGAGATAATTGCGCACGGCCGGCTTGCCGACTTCCGCCTCGATCGCGTCGATGAAGTCCTCCAGCCGAACCTTGTCCGAATTGCCGATGTTGACGATCCGGTAGGGCGCGACCGGCGACAGGCTGTCCCCCGGGGCAATGTCCTGCGGGCTGGCTGGGCGGTCGGGCGCCACGTCGATCAGCAACCGGATGCCCCGCGCGAGGTCTTCGACATAGGTGAAATCGCGCCACATATCGCCGTGGTTGTAGACGTCGATCGGCGTGCCCTCGATGATCCCCTTGGTGAATTTGAACAGCGCCATGTCCGGACGTCCCCACGGACCGTAAACCGTGAAGAAGCGGAACATCGTCGTCGGAATGTCCCAGACGTGCGCATAGCTGTGCGCCATCGCCTCGTTCGCCTTCTTGGTGGCGGCATAGATCGTCAGCGGCAGGTCGCTCTTGTCGGTTTCGGCGAAGGGCATCGCTTCGTTCGCGCCGTACACCGACGAGGTCGACGCCATCAGCAGGTGCGACACCTTCAGCGTGCGCGCAACTTCCATGACGTTGAACGTGCCGGTTACATTCGTGTCGACATAGGCACGCGGGTTCTCGAGGCTGTACCGGACCCCTGCCTGCGCCGCGAGGTGGACGATCACGTCCGGCTGCGCACGCTCGGCATAGGCCATCAACCGATCCGCATCGAGAATGTCGAATTCTTCCGCGGAAAAGGCGTTGCTGCGCATCAGATCCGCGTGGCGCGCGTGCTTCAGGCCGACGTCATAGTAATCGGACATCGAATCGACCCCGACGACCTTGAAATCGTCCGCCAGCAGGATCTTGCAAAGATGATATCCGATGAAACCCGCAGAGCCGGTGACCAATATTACCCGCATGACGCCATTCCACCGATCCTTTTCGTCATTCGGTCGACGTGTTGTCGTCCATTGCTGTGTCGCATGGCAGATCGTCTGCGCCAAGCGGCGCATTCTGTACACGCATATGATGTCGTCAGAGTGTTCGCGGTCGCTTGAGCACGATGTACAGCGCGCCCGCGCCGCCATGCCGTGGATGCGCTGCGCGGACCGCGGCAATCGCCGACGAATGGCGCGATCCCGCCAGCCAGTCCCCCGTCGCTGCCCGGATCGCGCCCCGCGCATGCGGACGCTCGCTGGCAGGACGGGGCGGCTTGCCCGTCACCAGCAGGATCGTGCGATCCCCCGCGCGGATCGCCGCTGCGAGCGCCGCATCGAGCATATCATAGGCGCTGGCGAGCGTGTGGCCGTGCAGATCGACCGTGCGATCCGGCGATACCAGACCCCGCGACAATCGCCGGTCCCACGATCCATCCAACGTGTTCGCGACGATCGGCGGCTGAACGCGCGCAGCCCGCGCCACCGCGAGCGGCTTGGTTGGCGATGACGGCTTTGCAACGGGCAAGGCCGTCCGCGAGGCTTTCGGCATCGCGGCGGGCGGCGGCGGAGCCTTGGGTTTGGCGCTGCCCTGCGCCAGCGCAGGCGCGGGCTCGGCCGGGCGGCGGGCGATCGGCCGCACGCCCGCCATGACCCGGACCCACAGTGCGGCTTCGTCAGGGCTGAGGGATCGGTGTCCCATTGGCCCTCTCCTGCGTCAGGCGTGCGACCGTCCCCGTGGGCAACAGCAGGAACGCCGTACCGCGCGCAGACATGCCGCCTGCGGTCGCCTCCGCGTCCGGGCGGGCACCCCAGAAGGTATCGATCCGGTTCGGCCCCTTGATCGCGCCGCCGGTATCCTGCGCGATCCACAGGCGGCTTGCGTCGGCACGGTCCATCGACAGCAGGACGGGTGCCCCCAAGGGCACGAACTTCGGGTCCGCCGCCGCACTGACGCCGCCCGTCACGGCGACGCCAAGCGCCCCTTGCGGTGCGCTCGCCTGTTCGCGGAAGAACACATAGCTCTTGTTCTCGCGCATGATCGCGGTGGCTTCGTCGGGATGTGCATGGAGCCACGCAACGATCCCCTGCATCGACGTCTGGCCCGGCCCGAGTAGCCCGCGCCGCTTCATCAACGCGCCGATTCCGGTGTAATCGCGACCGTTCTGTGAGGTGTATCCGATCCGTACGATCGATCCGTCCGGCATTCGCAACCGGCCCGACCCCTGCACTTGCAAGAAGAACAGCGCCACGGGATCGGCCGCATAAGCGATGATCGCCGCGCGACCGTTGAGCGTGCCCTGCTCGATCGCGGTGCGATCGTCGTAGGGAACGAAGTTGGAGCCGGAGACGCGCCCGCGGATCTTTCGACCCTTGAGCGACTCGCTGAACAGGCTGAGATCGACATCGATGAGATCACCCGGACGGCCGTAGATTGGCACCGCATATCCCGCCATCGGCTGGCGGGACGCGGCGATCTCGGGTTCGTAATAGCCGGTCGCGAACGCCTTGCCGTCGGCGATCTGTACCGCCTCGAAATATTGCGCGAAGAAGGCGCGCGCTGCGCCCGGTGCTACCGCGGGAGCAGCACTGCACGCCGCCTGCCAGTCGGCACCGCGGGTGAGACCCGATGTATCGGTGCGGCGCTGGAGCGATGCGCAAGAGGTACGAAACGCCGCAACCGCGCGAGCGGCATCTTCCTCGCGCAGCGGCAGGCTGGCAAGGGGCGGCCCGAGGACAAATCCTGTCTCGGCGGCATTGCTGCCGGTTTGAACCGCAAGAGACGGGACCGCCGGAATCGGGGTTGCGGGTACCGGACGCGCAACCGGTGCGGGGCGCGATACCGCCGTCGGACGTTCGACCTGGCCGCCGCACGCAGATAACAGCAGCGCCGCGCACACGACCAGCACGCGCGGCGACAGCAATTTTGCCCTTCCCCCCTCAAGCACGACCGTCACGCCTCGTCGGTGTCGGCAAGCTTCCAGTTCGGATCGTTGCTCTTGAGCGTCCGGGTAAACGTCCACACATCGTGCGTATCAACCGCATCGGTCATCGACCCGGCAATCACGACCGACTCGGCGTCGCGCGTGATCGCCACGATGTCCGCATCAAAGCGAACGGTGATGCGCGCGACCTTGCCGTCGAGCGCCGCGTCGGAAATCACGGCCTTCTCGATCGAGACGACCCGGTTCTCGAGGGTGTGGCCCGCTTCCTTACGCTCTGCGATTGCGGCTACGAACGCGTCACGAACCTCGGCCTGGGTGAGCCAGTCGAGCTGCTCTTCGTCCCCCTGCCAATAGGCCTCCAGGATCATCCGGTACGCGGCCTGCGCGCCCTGGAGAAACTGGGCGACGTCGAAATTCGAATCGGCAGCGATGATCGTACGCACTCCCGCTTCGGCCCTGGGTTCAACCAGGCGGCTCGCGGGTTCGCGCGACTCGGCGATCGTCTCGACGGTACGCGGGACCAGGGTCAAAGGCGTCCGATCCTCGGCCGGCTTGGGCAAAGGTTGCTCATGTCCGGTGCGCTTGCCCAGGACACGATACAGTTGGAGCGCCATGAAACCGGCGATCATCGCGAGAATAACTAATAGGAACACGCGGCCTCCGGCGGGTTGGCAGACAGGGATACATAGGCGCAACGCACGAAGGTTTCAAATGATGCGCCACGTGCGCGACAACCGGCGCCCGTTGAACTCGGCTCGCCCCCCTGCTACGCGCGCGGCTTCGACTGCGCCACCCATGGCGATATCTATAGTACGGACATTAAGGACGCGTTGCATGAGCGAGCAGGATGACGGCTTCATCACTTCGACCGGGATTGCCGGCGAGCCTCTCGCCAACGGGGCGGACACAGCCCCCGCCGCAGGGATGATTTCGCAATATATCAAGGACTTCTCCTTCGAGAACCCGAACGCCCCGGCGATCTTCCAGAACCAGACGCCGCCCGCGATCGACGTGCAGTTCAACATCGCGTCGGCACAGGTCGGCGAGGACGTGTACGAGATCGTACTGCGGATCGAAGTGAAGGCGGATTCCGACGGACAGGTCGCATTCCTCGTCGATCTTTCCTACGCCGGGCTGTTCGGCCTGCGCAATTTTCCTGCCGAGCATCTCCAGCCGTTCCTGCTGGCAGAGGCACCGCGGCTCATGTTCCCGTTCGCACGCCGCGTTCTCGCGGATGCGATTCGCGACGGCGGCTTCCCGCCGCTGCTGCTTGAGCCGATCGATTTCAGCGGCATCTTCCTTGCACAGCAGGAAGCCGGCGCGACGGCCAACCCGCTCGGCTCGGCCTGAACCGTTGATCGTCCCCCGGCGTCACGCCGGGGGGCCACCGGGCCGCGCGAACATTTGATCTTGGAAAGCGGCCCGACTCGATGAACCTAACCCGCGCGCTCGGATCGATCGGCAGCCTGACGCTCGCGAGCCGGATCCTCGGCCTCGTCCGCGACTCGCTGTTCGCGCGCTATGTCGGCGCAGGCTTTGCCTCCGACGCGTTCCTCGTCGCCTTCCGCCTCCCCAACCTGTTCCGCGCGCTGTTCGCGGAGGGCGCGTTTTCGGCGGCGTTCATTCCGATGTTCAACCAGAAGGTCGGCGACAAGGCGGGCGACGGGCTGCCCACCGGCCTCGCTTTCGCGCGCGACGTGCTGTCGGTGCTGCTGCCGATCCTGATCGTGATGACCGTCGTGCTCGAACTGGCCGCATGGCCGGTGACGTACGTGCTGTCAGGCGGCGGGTTCAACGACGTCGGCCCCGAACGGTTCGATTTTGCGGTGATGCTGTCGCGGCTGACGATCCCGTATCTGATGCTCATCAGCGTCGTGTCGCTGCTGGGCGGAATCCTCAATTCGCTCCAGAAGTTCTGGGTCAATGCCGCCGCACCGATCCTGCTCAACCTGACGCTGATCGCCGCGCTGCTGCTGTTCCACGCGAGTGACCCGGCGGGCACCGCGCGCAACCAGGCGATCGCGGTGAGCGTATCGGGTGTGTTGCAGCTCGCCTGGCTGATCTGGGCGTGCCGCGCCAACGGCGTCCGCCTCGGGTTCAAGGCACCGCGCCTCACCGCGGACGTGAAGAAGATGCTGTCGCTGATCCTTCCGGCGGCGGCGGGCGCGGGCGCGGTGCAGATCAACCTCGTCGTCTCGACAGCGCTTGCCGCGTCGCTGCTCCCGCATGGCTCGGTCACCTATATCTACCTGGCGGACCGCGTGAATCAGCTTCCGCTCGGGCTGATCGGGATCGGGCTGGGCACGGTGCTGCTCCCGCTGATCTCGCGTCAACTCGCGGCGGGCGAGGATGCGACCGCAATGACGACGCAGAACCGCGGGCTGGAACTGGCGTTGCTCCTCACCCTGCCCGCGACCGTCGCGCTGGTGCTGTGCGGTGCGCCGATCGTCGCCGCGCTGTTCGAGCATGGCAAATACAGTGCGCTCGACACACTCTATACCGCGCAGGCGCTGGCCGCCTTTTCGGTCGGCCTCCCCAGCTACATTCTGGTCAAGGTGCTGACGCCGGGTTTCTACGCGCGGTCGGACACGAAGACGCCGGTGCGCTTCGCGACCATGTCGATGGGGGTGAACCTGCTGCTCAACCTCGCGCTGATCGTTCCGCTCAAGCACATGGGCCCGCCGCTCGCGACCGCGCTCGCGTCCACCTTCAACGTTGCGCTGCTGTATCGCACGCTGCGCCTGCGCGGGCATTTCGAGCCGGACGCGCGGTTGCGGCGGCGCGCATGGCGGCTCGCGCTCGCGGCGCTCGCGATGGGGGTGATCCTGTGGCTGCTGCAGGGGCTGTTCGCGCCTTATACGCATGGCAGCTGGCTGATCCGGACGGGCGCAATGGTCGTGCTGGTCGGCGCTGGCGGGCTGGTCTATGCGATCATGACCTTCGTGCTCGGGGCGTTCAGCCGCGACGATCTATCCTTCCTGCGGCGCAAGCGCGCCTGACCTACGAGACCTTATCATGCGCGTCGTCTCCGGCATCCAGCCAACCGGCAACCTCCACCTCGGCAACTATCTCGGCGCGATCCGGCAGTGGGTCGCGCTGCAGGACTCGATCCCCGCGGGCGACGACTGCCTGTTCTTCCTCGCCGATCTCCACGCCTTGTCGCAGCCGGTAGTCCCTGCAGAACTCGATGCGAACACCACCGAGATGGCGGCGACGCTGCTGGCGTGCGGAATCGATCCGAAGCGCTCGATCCTGTTCAACCAGGCGCGCGTGCCCGCACACAGCGCACTGCACTGGATCCTCGGCGGGACCGCGCGGATGGGGTGGCTCAGCCGGATGACGCAGTGGAAGGACAAGGCGGGCAAGAAAGGCGAAACGCAGAGCGTCGGGCTGTTCACTTATCCGGTGCTCCAGGCCGCCGATGTGCTGCTGTATCAGGCGACGCACGTCCCCGTCGGCGAGGACCAGAAGCAGCATCTGGAACTGGCGCGAGACATCGCGGTCAAGTTCAACACCGATTACGGTGACACCTTCGTCCTGCCGGAGCCGTTGATCTCCAAGGCCGCGCCCCGCATCATGAGCTTGCGCGATGCGACCGCGAAGATGTCCAAGTCCGATCCGTCGGATGCCTCGCGGATCAATCTGGTCGACAGCGACGATCTGATCTCGAGCAAGATCCGCAAGGCCAAGAGCGATGCGGATGCGCTCCCCGGCGAAGTCGCGGGTCTGGCAGACCGTGCCGAGGCGCGTAATCTGGTGACGATCTACGCGGCGCTGGAAGGCTCCACGCCGGACGCGGTGCTCGCGCGCTATGCCGGTCAGGGGTTCGGGGCGTTCAAGCCGGCGCTCGCGGATCTCGCGGTCGCGACGCTTGCGCCGATCCGTGACCGGCTGACCGCCTTGCTCGAGGATCGCGCCGCGGTCGGCGCAGTGCTCACGGACGGAGCGGCCCGCGCCGCGACGCTGGCCGCCCCCACATTGTCGGCGGCACAGCGTGCGGTCGGCTTGCAGGTCTGAAGGCCGCCGCTTCGGGACAGTCCCGAGGCGGCGACACCGTAATCAGACGCGCTTGTTGCCCGGATACGACAGCGTCAGGTCGCTGCCCGCATCGGCCTTGATCTCGCAGCGGCCTTCGAGCGTCAGGCACTCGCCCGCCTTGAACGCGACGCCGTCGACGACGCCCGCGCCGGTCAGCGGCACCAGCCAGCCGGTCAGCCCGGCCGGCAATTCCACCACGTGCTCACCGCCTGCAAAGCGTTCGATCACGAACTTCGGGCCTTCCGCGAGCACGGTACGGTCGGTCCCGTCCTGCGCAGGGGTCGGCAACGGAACGAACGGCACAGGGTCCGAGACCTTCACGCCCTCGTCGAGATGCAGTTCGCGGTCGCTGCCATAATCATACAGGCGATACGTCAGATCGACGTTCTGCTGGATCTCGACCAGCGTGACGCCTGCACCGATCGCGTGGACGGTGCCTGCTTCGGAATAGAAGAAGTCACCCGCCTTGACCGGCTTCCAGTCGAGCAGATGCTCGATCGACCCGTCGAGCGATGCGGCACGGAGCGCCTCGCTGGTCATCGGCTCGAGCGTCCCGAGCGCGATCGTCGAATCAGGTTCGGCCGCCAGGATGATCCACGCCTCGTCCTTGCCGCGCGGATAGCCCGCCGCCTGCGCCGCCGCGTCGTCCGGATGGACCTGCACCGACAATTTTTCGCTCGTGAAAAGATACTTCACGAGAAGGTCGGGTTCGCCGGCGTGCGGGGTCTGGAACCACACCTCCCCGATCTTCTCGCCATCCGCCGGCGGATTGGCAAAACCGGGCCACAAGGTATGGCGACCCCAAGGCTTTTCGACGCGTTTGGTGGCAAGCAGAGTAGCGGTCACGGGATTGTTTCTCCTGAAGGGGGTAATGTCGCAAACGCAGCATTCGGGCGTTGTGATCCGCTCCCGCAATGAAACGATCAAGTGAAAAGCGCCAGCCGGAAGGGTGCTTACGGGAAACCACGGTGAAAAGGATTGTTCGGGGATCGACGCTTCGGCTAAGACCGGCCCCGATGCGTACCCCCCATGCCCGCTCGCCCCTGTTTCGTGCCACAGCGCTCGCGCTGATCGCCGCCAGCGCCTTCACCACCGCAGGCTGCGCGAAGCGTGGCAAGTCCGATATTCCGTATGTCGCGCGCGATGTGGGCACGCTGTACACGACCGCACGGCAGCGGCTCGACAATGGCGATTACAAGATCGCCGCAGCCTTGTTCGACGAAGTCGAGCGCCAGCATCCTTATTCGGTCTGGGCCCGCCGCGCGCAGTTGATGAGCGCGTTCAGCTATTATCTCGCGCATGACTATACCGCGTCGATCCAGTCGGCGCAGCGCTTCCTGTCGGTGCATCCGGGCAACCGCGATGCGCCTTACGCTTATTACCTCGTCTCGCTGGGCTATTACGAGCAGATCAGCGACGTGACCCGTGACCAGAAGATCACGCAGCAGGCGCTCGATGCGCTCGGCGAGCTGATGCGGCGGTATCCGAACAGCAAATATGCCGCTGATGCGCGGCTCAAGGTCGATCTCGTGCGCGATCACCTCGCGGGCAAAGAAATGGAAATCGGGCGGTTCTACGAACGGCGCGGGCTGTGGCTCGCGGCGAACGGACGGTTCCGCCACGTCGTCGACGATTACCAGACCACCACCCACGTCCCCGAGGCGCTGATGCGGCTGACCGAGACGTCGCTCGCGCTCGGCGTGCCGGACGAAGCGCGCAAGGCCGCCGCCGTCCTCGGCGCCAACTATCCGGGCACGACCTGGTATCAGCGCGCGTACAAGCTGTCGGAGGAGCATCCCCCGGTCGCGGTCGCGGCGATCCCGACCGGCCAGCAGATCGTCCCGCTGACCAGCGCTTTGAGCATCCCGACCAAGTCCAAGGACATCGAACGCGACACGCGCGCGGCACCGGCTACCAACGGGTCGCGCACCAACCCGGGCAACCCCAATCCGGGCCAGTAACCGACGTGCCGTCCGCTCGCCCCGATCGGGCCCGTCGGGATTGCGCACAAAGAACAATTCCAGAACGGCGCGGGATAGGCTAGAGGCGACGGCACGATGCTGATCTCGCTGGCCATTCGCGACGTTGTTCTGATCGAAGCGCTCGACTTGCACTTCGTCGCAGGGCTTGGTGTGCTCACCGGGGAAACCGGTGCGGGCAAGTCCATCCTGCTCGACGCGCTGGGGCTCGCGCTCGGCGGGCGCGGCGAGGCGGGGCTGGTGCGACAGGGCGCCACCCAGGCAGTCGTCACCGCGACCTTCGACACGCCCGCCCCCGACGGCGCGATTGCGGCGCTGCTCGCCGAGAATGGCTTCGATACCGAACCCGGCGAGCCGTTGATGATCCGGCGCATCGTCAAGGCGGACGGCGGAAGCCGCGCCTTTGTCAACGATCAGCCCGCGTCGGCGGGTCTGCTGCGCGAGATGGCGCAACATCTGGTCGAGATCCACGGCCAGCATGATGACCGCGGCCTGCTCAACGCGCGCGGGCACCGTGCCTTGCTCGACGCGTTCGGGCGAGTCGACGCCAGTCCCGCGGCGGGTGCGTACAAGGCCTGGCGCGCCGCCGAGGGTGCGCTCGCGACCGCGCACGCGACGATCGAAAGCGCCGCGCGCGACCGCGAATGGCTCGAGCACAGCGTCGCCGAATTGCGTGCGCTCGCGCCAGAAGCGGGTGAGGAAGAGGCGCTCGCCGAACGCCGCCGGTCGATGCAACGGTCCGAAAAGATCGCCGCCGACTTGTCCGCGATCGAACAGTGGCTCGAAGGCTCGGATGGCGGATTGGCGCAACTCCGCCAGGCCGCGCGCGTGCTGGAACGAGTCGCGGAGGATCACGAGTCGCTCGCCGAGGCACTCGCCGCGATTGATCGTGCGGTGATCGAGGGCGCGGTTGCCGAGGAGCAGTTGCGCATCGCGAAGACCGATCTGTGGTTCGATCCGTCCGCACTCGAGGATGACGAGACGCGACTGTTCGAATTGCGCGGCATGGCACGCAAGCATCGCGTCCAGCCCGACGATCTCGCCAGCCTCGCCGCCGAGCTCGAAGCCAAGCTCGCCGCGCTCGACGCGGGCGAGGAAGGCATTGCCGCGCTGGAACGCAAGCTCGCCACCGCGCGCGCCGACTTCGATCGCGCCGCCACGCAATTGACCAAGGCGCGGACAGTCGCCGCCGAACGACTCGACGCGGCGGTGCGCGGCGAACTCGCGCCGCTCAAGCTCGACGCGGCGCGCTTCCGCACCGTCGTCGCGCCTGCACCCGCCGATGCGTGGTCGTCCGCGGGCAAGGACCGGGTCGAGTTCGAGATCTCGACCAATCCGGGTGCGCCATTCGCGCCGCTCGTCAAGATCGCCAGCGGCGGCGAACTGTCGCGCTTCATCCTCGCGCTCAAGGTCGCGCTGGCCGAACAGGGCAGTGCGGCGACGATGATCTTCGACGAAATCGACCGCGGCGTCGGCGGCGCGGTCGCCAGTGCGATCGGCGACCGGCTCGCGCGCCTCGCAGGCGGCACGCAGGTGCTCGTCGTGACGCACAGCCCGCAGGTCGCCGCGCGCGGCGCCCAGCATCTGCTGATCGCCAAGCGGCACGACGGTATCGTCACGCGCACCGGCGTTACGCCGCTCGACGACACTGACCGCCGTGAGGAAATCGCGCGAATGCTGTCCGGCGCGGAGATCACGCCCGAAGCGCGCGCACAGGCGGACCGATTGCTGGAAAGCGTTTAGCGCGAGCAAGACGGTCGTTTGCCGGAGGACGCCACCAAACCCAACCGGCAGGGTACGCCCCCCCACACGTCGTCAGAACGGAATCGTCACCGTCATCATGACGCGCTTGTCGTTGAGGCGGCCCGGTGCCGTATACACATTCGCCCGCGCGCCGTTGCCAAGATCGACCCCGACCCCGGGCCCACCCACCTTTGCATAGCGCTCAGGCAAAGGTCTCAGTCGGTATTGCTCGGCGGCACCACGCTTGCCACACACAACGATGTCACTTCCCGGGGCATCGGTGGGACACGCCGCGGGGCGCCATGGCGGTGGCAGTTCGACGCTCTTGTGCGAATCCGCGGGCGGGGCGGACGGTACCGCCAGTTGCAACACGGCAAGGATCGGCAGGATCATAAACCGTTCTCCACGCGGCGAATTGTGCCGAGGCTATGGTAGAATACAGCCCTGCACAATCACCCGTGCTGCAAATACCGCGACAACCCCGTAATAACCTGCTAGACAACCCAAATCGCGCGACACCGCTCCCAAGCATCGCGCGGCTGAGAGACGTCCCGCGCTCCCGCTTGTACCTCCCGGACGCGTCGCGTGTTTCTCGAATTATCCTTTTCAGGTCAGCCTGTCCGCAGCGGTTTTTCCGCGCGCGGCTGATCAAACGCCATCGGATGCGCCGGCCGGGGCCGGACGTCGCATTCGTCTTCGATCTCGGCCCCATCCGGATGCTGCCCAAAAGGGGTACCGTCCGGGCTTAAGGAATACGTTATGGCTATCGGCACAGTTAAGTTCTTCAACGCCGACAAGGGTTATGGTTTCATCGCGCCTGAGGGCGGCGGTGGTGATGCGTTCGTCCACATCAGCGCAGTGGAAGCTGCCGGCATGGCGACGCTCGATCGCGATCAGCGCGTTTCGTACGAGCTGGAAGAAGATCGTCGCGGCAAGGTCTCGGCTGTAAAGCTCGCCCAGGCCTGATCGGTTCACGATCCGGGGGTGTCGCCGTCATGGCGGCACCCTTGCTCGCTTCCCCCGGCGAGCGCGTTTCTTTCATGCGTGGAGACATCCTACGAACACCACCGCCCTGTTCTATCGTGATCGCGCCATCCAGGCCGAAACCGATGCAGCGTCCGCGACGCTCGACAATGTCCGCAGCCGCTGGCTTCGCGCTGCCAAGGCCTGGCACGAAATGGCCACCCGCGCCGAAAAGACCGCGGAACGCCGTTCGACCAACGAAGAGGCCAAGCACCTCGCCGAAATGGACGCCAGCGAAGACGATTAGCTTGATGTCCGGCACGGCCCTCCGCTAGCGCAGGGCCATGCCCGCCACGCCTCCCCTTCCCGCCTCCGACACCCCCAACTCCGAAAACGACGCCGCTGCTGAACTCGCGCACCTCGCCGCTGAGATCGCCCGTCACAACGCCCTCTATCACACGCAGGACGCGCCCGAAATTTCGGATGCCGCCTATGACGCGCTGGTCCGCCGCAATGCCGCGCTGGAAGCCGCCTTCCCGCATCTGGTCCGCAGCGACTCGCCCAATACGCAAGTCGGTGCCGCCCCCGCCGCGCATCTCGCCAAGGTCGCGCACGCGCGCGCGATGACCAGCCTCGATAACGCTTTTACCGACGAGGACGTGGCGGATTTCGTCGGGCGTGTTCGCCGGTTTCTCGCCCTTCCCGCGGAAACGCCGGTCGACCTCACTGCCGAACCCAAAATCGACGGCCTGTCCTGCTCGCTGCGCTACGAACGCGGTCAACTCGTCAAGGCATTGACGCGCGGCGATGGTCAGGTCGGCGAGGACGTCACCGCCAACGTCCGCCACATCCCCGACATCCCCGATACGCTGCCCGAGGGAGCGTCCGATGTGTTCGAGGTGCGCGGCGAAGTGTACATGGCGAAAGCCGATTTTGCCGCGCTCAATGCCCGCCTGCTCGCCGAGGCCCAAGTCACGGGCAAGGAAGCCCGCCAGTTCGCCAATCCCCGTAATGCCGCCGCCGGTTCGCTGCGCCAGAAGGACGCCGCCGTCACCGCGACGCGCCCCTTGCGCTTCTTCGCCTGGGGCTGGGGAGAAACGAGCGCGCTTCCCGGCGACACGCAGGCGGAGATCGTCGAGGCGATCCGCAGTTGGGGCTTTCCGATCGCCGAAGGCTTTGCGCATGCGACGACGACCGACGCCGCGCTCGCCGTCTATCGCGGTATCGAACACCGTCGTGCCGACCTGCCGTTCGACATCGACGGCGTGGTCTACAAGCTCGACCGCCTTGACTGGCAGTCGCGCCTTGGCACCGTCGGCCGCACCCCACGCTGGGCGATCGCGCACAAATTCCCTGCCGAACGCGCCGAGACGACGCTGACCGCAATCGACATCCAGGTCGGGCGCACTGGCGCACTTACCCCGGTGGCACGGCTCGCGCCCGTCACGGTCGGCGGGGTCGTCGTCACCAATGCGACGCTCCACAATGCCGACGAGATCGAGCGGCTCGGCGCGCGGGTCGGCGACCGGGTCGTGTTGCAGCGCGCCGGCGACGTCATCCCGCAGATCGTCGAGGTGCTGACGCGCGACGAGGAGCGCCCCGCCTTTGCCTTCCCGTCGGCCTGCCCCGAATGCGGCTCGCTCGCCGAACGCGGCGAGGGCGAAGTCGTCGTGCGCTGCACCGGCGGCCTCATCTGCCCCGCGCAGCGCGTCGAACGGCTGATCCACTTCGTCTCGCGCCATGCGTTCGACATCAGCGGACTCGGGCTGGTGCGGATCGAGGAGTTCTTCCGCGACGGGCTGATCGCCTCCCCCGCCGACATCTTCCGCCTCCACACCCACCGCGCGGCACTGATCACGCGCGAGCGCATGTCCGAACTCGTCGTCGACAAGCTGATCGCCGCGATCGACCTGCGCCGCGAGATCGGGCTCGATCGCTTCCTGTTCGCGCTCGGCATTCGCCATGTCGGCGAGATCACCGCGCGCGACCTTGCCCGGCGTTATGTGTCCGCCCGCGGATTCGCGGCAATGGTGCGCAGCGCGCTCCGCGTCCGCCGTGCAACGAAGCCTGTCCTCGGCGAGACGGACGCCAAGTTCGTGCTCCGTCGCGGCAAGACGCTCGCCGCCGCGATCGAGACCGCCGGCATCGGCCCCGAAGTTGCCGACGCGCTGCTCGAATTCTTCGCCGAGCAGCACAATCGCGCGGTCGTCGCGGCGTTGCTGCGCGAAGTGAAGCCGCTCGACGTCGTCCACCAGACCCGCGAGTCGCCGGTCACCGGCAAGACCGTGGTCTTCACCGGCAGCCTCGAAACGATGAGTCGCGATGAGGCCAAGGCTCAGGCCGAGGCGCTCGGCGCGCGGGTTTCAGGATCGGTTTCGGCCAAGACCGACCTCGTCGTGGCGGGTCCGGGGGCCGGATCCAAACTGAAGAAAGCAGCCGATCTAGGCATTTCCGTGATCGACGAGGCGGCCTGGGCGGAGATCGTCGCAACCTCGGTGTGATGCTATTTTGCAACGCACCATGAACGGATTGTCATTCGCCGATAAGTTCCATTGCTAGTGTCATCCAACCGAAATATTTCACGTGCAGTGGCTCGGCCAGACGATGCGGACAGGGGAATCAAGCCCGCCGGGATCGCTGTTTTTCGAGATCCTGTAGGGGGACCCCAATGCGACACAATCTGCTCCTTGGCGCGGCCGTAGCGGCGCTGATCATTCCTGCTGCCGCAAGTGCGCAGGAAACCACCGCAACGATTCGCGGTGTCGTTACCGCCGCCGGTGTTCCGGTACCGAATGCCAGCGTCGAGATCGTCGACGTCGCTTCCGGCACGCGGTCGACCACCACGACCAGCGCCGATGGCAGCTACAATGCCAGCGGCCTGCGTGCCGGTGGCCCGTTCACGGTTTCGGTCACCGCGGCCGGCTACTCGACCGCACAGGTTACCGACGTCAACACGATCGTCGCCCAGGCCTATGACCTGCCGATCGAGCTCGCTGCCGCAACGTCGGAAGGCGGTCCCGACATCGTCGTCACCGCGTCCAGCCTGCCGCGCGCCCGCACCATCTCGCAGGGTCCCGCGACCGTGCTCAACGCGCGCCAGATCGCCAACATCGCGACCGTCAACCGCGACATCCGCGACCTGATGCGTCGCGATCCGTTCGCGCGCCTCGACGACAGCCCCTCGGGCGGCCGCTCGGTGTCGTTCGCTGGCCAGAACGCCCGCTTCAACCGCTTCTCGGTCGACGGCGTCGCGGTCACCGACAACTTCGGCCTCAACAGCGATGGCCTCCCCAGCCGCCGTTCGCCGATCCCGCTCGACGCGATCGGCCAGTTCCAGGCGCAGGTCGCTCCCTATGATGTCCGCCAGGGCAACTTCCAGGGCGGCGCGATCAACATCGTGCTCAAGAGCGGCACCAACAACTTCCACGGCACGGGTTTCTACGCGCTGTCGGGCGACGATTTCGTCGGCAACCGCACCAAGGACATCAAGGTCGCGATCCCGAGCTTCAAGGTCGAGAACTACGGCGCCGAGCTGAGCGGCCCGATCATCAAGGACAAGCTGTTCTTCATGGTCGCAGGTGAGCGGCTGCGCGGTGGTCGTCCGATCACCGAAGGCACGATCGAGAATAACGCCGGCAACCCCGTCCAGGGCCTGAGCCAGGCAACCGTCGACAACATCTCGGCGATCGCCAAGAGCGTCTACAATTACGACACCGGCGGCGTGCAGCGGAACCTCGGCGACAAGGACGACCGCGTCGTCGCCAAGATCGATGCGAACATCACCGACGATCAGCGCCTGTCGCTGACCTACACCTACGCCAATGACGCGATCAACCTGCTCAACAACACGTTCATCAACTCGGCGACCGGCAGCCCCGGCCTCGGTCTCGCGTCGAACGCCTATATCCAGGGCAACCGCCTGCACACCGGCGTCGCACAGCTGAACTCGACCTGGTCGGACAGCTTCTCGACCGAAGTCCGTGCGTTCTACAAGAACTACACGCGGATCCAGGAGCCGTTGCTCGGCCGCGGCTTCGCGCAGTTCCGTGTCTGCACCAACCCGACCAACACGCAGGCCGGCAACAACATCACCGGGTGCGACGGCAATGCGCCGGTCGTCTCGTTCGGTCCGGACAGCTCGCGCCAGACCAACGCGCTGCGCACCGAGACGTGGGGCGGCCTGGTCCAGACGCGCCTGACGCTCAACAACCACGACCTGCGCCTGTATACCGAAGTCCAGGACGTTTCGGTGTTCAACTCCTTCCTGCAGAACAGCGCAGGCAACTATTACTTCGACTCGATCGCGGACTTCACCAACCGCCAGGCGAACCAGTTCGCCTACGGCAATGCGGTTCCGTCGCTCGTGCCGGAAGATGCCGCCGCCAAGTTCCGCTACCAGAGCATGAACTTCGGCATCATGGACGCGTGGAAGATCACCCCGACGCTGAACCTCAGCTACGGCATGCGCTATGACCTCTATTCGATGCACAGCACGCCTGCGCTCAACCCCAACTATCTGGCACGCTACGCCAATGGCGCGGTCGTCAACGGCGAGCGCAAGACGATCGGTGCGAACACCGCCAACATCTCGGGCTTCGGTCTCTTCCAGCCGCGCGTCGGCTTCGACTGGAAGCCGTTCGATCGCCTGAGCATCCGTGGCGGCGGCGGCATCTTCGGCGGCGGCACCCCCGACGTCTATGTGTCGAACAGCTTCTCCAACACCGGCATCCTGACCAACTCGATCAGCGTCGCTCGCGCGGTCAACGCCAACGGCTGTACCGTTCTGGCAAGTGCAGCGCAGTGCAACGCGGCGCTCAACGGCGTGACGGGCACGAGCATCCCCGGCGCGGTCAACGGCTATCTCGCCGGCACCAACGCGGCGCCAGCGTCGACCACCAACGCGCTCGATCCGAACTTCAAGATCCCGTCGCAGTGGCGCGCAACGCTCAGCACCGAATACACCGCCAACCTCGGACCGCTGGGTGACAACTGGACGCTCGGTGCGGACTTCCTGTACTCGAAGGTTCGCAACCAGGTGTATTTCACCGACATCCGCTCGCAGCCGATCGCCGGATCGCTGACCCCGGATGGCCGCCAGCGCTACCAGAACATCCTCGGCGGGGCGAACGCGTTCACCGACACCAACACCGACATCCTGCTGACCAACACCAAGAAGGGCCGGTCGTACATCGCGGTCGCGCGCCTCGACAAGACGTTCGACTTTGGGCTCAACGTCAACGGCAGCTTCACCTATCAGGACGTCAAGGACGCCGCGCCGGCAACCTCGTCGACTGCTGGTTCGAACTACAGCAACGGTGCGTTCGTCGATCCGAACAACGTCGCCTACGGCATCTCGAACGATCAGGTTAAGTACTTCTTCAAGTACAGCCTGACCTACGATCATGCCTTCTTCGGCGACTATAAGACGACCTTCGCGCTGTTCGGTGAATCGCGCATCGGCCATCCGTACAGCTACACGTTCCAGGACTTCGGCGGCACGCGCTCGGCGGTGTTCGGGACGACGGGTGTCAGCTCGGGCACGGGTGCCGGCGGCAACCGCTACCTGATGTACGTGCCGACGGTGAACGATCCCCTGGTGTCGTACAGCAACGCCGCGACGCGCAACGCGGTCAACGCGTTCATCGACGCCTCGGGTCTCGGCAAGTATCGCGGCCAGGTCGCGCCGCGCAACGCCTTCCACTCCAAGTGGTTCACGCGTCTCGATCTCCATCTGGCGCAGGAACTGCCGACCTATGTCGGCAAGTCCCGCATCACGCTGTTCGCGGACATCGAGAACTTCACCAACTTCCTCAACCCGAAGTGGGGCCAGACCCGCGAATACACCTTCCCGTACAACGCTGCCGTGGTTCGCGTGCAGTGCCTGACCACCGCCGGCAACGCCGACGGCGCGGGCACGGTCGCGGCGAATGCCGGCCAGGCGTGCGCGCAGTATCGCTACTCGCCGACCGGCGGTGGTGCGAACTTCACGCAGCCGACCGACCAGGTTTACACCAACCAGTCGCTCTACTCGATCCGCATCGGCGCGCGCTTCACCTTCTAAGCGCCGCGGAAAGCTTCCTAGACACCTGGCCGTCACTTCCTCGGGAGTGGCGGCCATTTTTTTTGGGAGGAAGGTTCGGTTGCGGTTGGTGCCCTACCCACCCCCGTTCGTCCTGAGCGAAGTCGAAGGACCAGCGCTGCGACAAGGGCTTCGACTTCGCTCAGCCCGAACGGAGGTTGCACACGCTCGCTACGCCCCCGCCCCGACTCCCGCCTCAGCCGCCGCCTTCGCGTAAATCGAGTTGATCGGCCGCGAGAACACCCGCCCGACCATCGGCTCGAAGAACGCAAGCGGCGCACTCTCGAACGCCGGGTCGAACGCCGCCTGGTCGTATTTTTCGCAGAATTCCGCGCACGCCTCAAAATGCGGGTGCCCGCGATACGCCTCGCGCAAGTCGCGATCCGCACCGATGTAGTGGAAGAAATAATAGCCCTGGAAAACGCCATGCGTGTTGGCGATCCAGTGGAGTTCCTCCGACACGAACGGCCGCAGCATGGCGGCGGCGATTTCGGGATGGTTATACGTCCCCAGCGTGTCGCCGATGTCGTGCAGCAACGCCATCACGACATACGCCTCGTCGCGTCCGTCGAGATGCGCCCGCGTCGCGGTCTGCAGCGAATGCTCGAGCCGATCGACCGGAAACCCGCCATAATCGCCGTCAAGCAACTTGAGATGCGTCAGCACGCGCCCCGGCAAGGTCTTTGCGAAATCGCCGAAATGCGCACCGATGATGCGCCAGTCGGCCTGGGTGCCGTGCTCCATCGCAGTGAACTGCGCACGGTCGGGCATGTCGTTCATGGCAACCTCTCCACTCTGCCCGGCCGCATCGTGACGTGCGGCTCGGCAAGCCGCGATCATAGCGCGCTTTGCGCTTCCCGCCAGTGCGGGCTAGAACGCGCGCCATGCCGCTGACCACCAAGCCCACCCTCTTCTCGCGGCCGTTCTTCGAGGACAAGAGCCGCGCCTTCTGGACGCTGCAGGCGGCCGGCTGGACCGGCTATCTCATCCTGCGCGGTGTCTCGAGCGTCTCGAACGCGAGCGAGCTGTCGGTCATCATCCCGGTCGTGATCGAATCGATCGTCGGCTACAGCATCACGCTGCTGCTCTCGACGTTGTACCAGATGTACCGCCGCCAGCCGCGGCTCGCGATGGCGCTGCTGACGATCGTCACGCTCGCGGTCGCGACGTTGCTTTATTCGGTGCTCGACGCTTTCTCCTTCTCGTTCATCAAGCTGTCGACGCCCGGGCTGACGGTCAGCCTTGTGCTCGGCACGATCTTCCTCAACTTCACCGTGCTCGCCGGCTGGACCGCGCTGTATTTCGGGATCAACTTCTACCTGATCGTCGAGGAACAGATCGACCAGCTCGCCACGTTGGAGAACACTGCGTCCTCGGCACAGCTCGCGATGCTGCGCTATCAGCTCAACCCGCATTTCCTGTTCAACACGCTCAACTCGATCTCGACGCTGGTGCTGCTCAAGGAAACCGAGCGCGCCAATGCGATGCTCGGGCGGCTGTCGTCGTTCCTGCGCTACACGCTCGCCAACGAGCCGACCGCGCACGTCACGGTCCAGCAGGAGTTCGAGACGCTCAAACTCTATCTCGAAATCGAGAAAATGCGCTTCGAGGAACGCCTCCGCACCGAGTTCGAGGTCGACCCGCGCGCTGCACGCGCCAGGCTGCCGTCGCTGCTGTTGCAACCACTGGTCGAGAATGCGATCAAATACGCGGTGACGCCGCAGGAAGACGGTGCCGACATCCGTGTCAGCGCGCGGCTCAACGGGGATCGGGTGCAGATCGTCGTATCCGACACCGGTCCCGGCTTGAACGAAGCGAAGGCGCGGACGAGCGTTTCCCAGAGCCAGCCCCTTTCCACTGGGGTCGGGCTTGCCAATATCAGGGAGAGACTGGCCCAAGCGTACGGGCCGGATCACAAGTTCGAGACACGATCGATCCCGGGGGGCGGATTCGGGGTCGAAATTGAAATCCCGTTCCAGCTCGAGGAACCGAAGAAAGAGGCCGCATGACGATCCGAACCATCCTCGTCGATGACGAGAAACTCGCCACCCAGGGGCTTCAGCTCCGCCTCCAGGCGCATGAAGACATCGAGATCATCGACACCTGCCAGAACGGCCGCGAGGCGATCCGCAGTATCAAGACCCACAAGCCCGACCTGGTTTTCCTCGACATTCAGATGCCCGGGTTTGACGGCTTCTCGGTCGTCCAGGGATTGATGGAGGTCGAGCCCCCGCTGTTCGTCTTCGTCACCGCTTATTCCGACCACGCGCTGAAGGCGTTCGAGACGGATGCCGTGGATTATCTGATGAAGCCGGTCGAGGAGAGCCGCCTCGCCGACACGCTCGACCGTGTCCGCCAGCGCCTGTCCGAGAAGCGCGGCGCGGTCGAGGTCGACCGCCTCAAGGAAGTGATCGCCGAGATCGCGCCCGATTCGGTCGAGAATCTCACCGACGGCGGCGAACAGGTTTCGTCCAACCGCTTCGAGAAGCTCATCAACATCAAGGATCGCGGGCAGATCTTCCGCGTCGACGTCGACACGATCGAGCGGATCGATGCCGCGGGCGATTACATGTGCATCTACACCGGCGACAACACGCTGATCCTGCGCGAGACGATGAAGGATCTCGAGAAGCGCCTCGATCCGCGCCGGTTCCAGCGCGTGCATCGCTCGACGATCGTAAACCTCGATCTGGTCAAGGAAGTGAAGCCGCACACCAATGGCGAATGCTTCCTGGTGCTCCAGTCGAACGCACAGGTGAAGGTGTCGCGCAGCTATCGCGATGTCGTGGCGCGTTTCGTTCACTAACCCGAAACTCCCCTCCCCTTCAGGGGAGGGGCTGGGGGTGGGGCAGTCCAGATCACAAACGTTGGTTTTGCTGAACTGCCCCACCCCAACCCCTCCCCTGAAGGGGAGGGGCTAACGAAGAAGACTCAGCCCTCTGCGGTATCGCCGCCGTCAGCCGGCCGCTCGAACCACGCCTCGACCTCGCCCGAAAGCTTGAGCGTCAACGGCTGCCCGTGACGGTCGACCTTCTTGCCCAGTGCAACGCGGATCCACCCCTCGGAGCGGCAATATTCCTCGACGTCGGTGCGCTCGGCACCCTTGAAGCGGATGCCGATCCCGCGGGCGAGCTTGTCCTCGTCGAAGAACGGGCTGCGCGGGTTGGAGGAGAGGCGGTCGGGGGGGAGATCGGTGTCGGTCATGATGCTCGCGCTCATGACGCAAAACGCAACAATAGGCCAGACACGAAAACGGCGCGGACCGAGGTCCGCGCCGCCGTGTCGCCGGTCAGGCGTCCGTCACGATCAATCGCAGACGCGGACCCGGACATAATCGTCATAATAGCGGTCATAACGCCGCTCGATCCAGCACCGGCCCCAGTCGCGCTGAGAGCGATAGGCGTAATAGCCGTCGTTGGGATAATAGCCGTGGCTGCGGTAATAGCCGTCATCGTAATAGGGCTGATAGCCGCGCTGACGATAATAGTCGTCGCGGTACCGGTCGTTGCGGTTGGACGTCAGCGCCGCGCCAAGTGCGAGGCCGGCAATCCCGGCAACGACTGCAGTGCCCGCGCCATTGTTATAGCCGCGATAGCCACCGCGATACCCGCCGTTATAGCCACCGCCATATCCGCCGTGCCAGCCACCGCCACGCCAACGCTGCGCATCCGCCGGGGCCGATACCGTCAGCGCGGTCGCCGCCAGCGCGAGGCCGAGACCGGCTTTCTTCATCAAGCTGTTCATGTCCAATCTCCTCAATCCTGCAGGCCCTGTTGTTCGTCGAACGCATGGAGGGCTAGCGTGTTGCAGGATATGCGCTTGCCCGTCTGAACTGGCCCGGAATATGCCGTTTAGCGCGCATTCAGTTTGGACCCTGGCCAAAGGCAGGACCTTTCACCCTCTCATGCTCCCACGCGGGCGCGAGCGCAGGAGTCGCACCAGCGGAGCCTCTGGGCGACCCCCGGCGTTTCCGATACAGTCGTTCGTGAAACGGAGTCCCGGATGTTCGTCGATTTCCAGAATGGCTGGCCGCCACCCGAGCCGTGGGAGCCAAAGCCCAAGCCCCCGCGCATGACCAAACGCGCCGAAACGCTGACCACCTGGATCATCGGCTTCAATCTCGCGATGCTGGTGATCGGCCCGCTCGCTGGCGTGACATTGTTCGATGCGCTGCGCGTGCTTTGGCACGGCTAAACTGCGGTCCGTTCGCGAACTTTTCCCAACGGGGCTGCCACGGACCGCGCAACTGCGACCGCGAAACCGCAATGCGCTTTGCGAAAAAGGTGCACCTGCCCACCGTTATGGCAGGTGCACATCATGGTTTCTCAATTCGGCTTGCCGACGGTTCAAACGTAAGGATTGCGCCAAACCTGCACGCCGTCGACAATGGCCATGCCTTCTACAGTCGGCACTTCTGGACGCCAGATCGAAATCGTCGGCTTTTCGTTCTCAAGGGCCCAGCCAGCCTTATGGAAGATATCCATGACGATGCCGTCCTGAACACGGCTGTGTGTACCGATGACGACCCGGTGTACCCGCCGCGTCATCTCCGTGATACCGGCACGGCATACGTCGCCTTCGTGGCCTTGGATATCGATATGGACAAGATCCCACCGGCTTTCGCGTTGCAGTAAGCCGTTGATGCCGACGACCGGCACTTCCACGACTTGGCCGAGCATCGTTCCGAGATAACTGCTGCCATCCGCTTCCATCGGCCGCCCGCCGTACGTACCACCCGGATCATCATGGACCGGCCAATAGATTACGCCGTCCTCTGCGCCCACTGCGCTGTGAATAACGGTGTATTCGGCTTCGGGAATATCATTGTCGCGCATGTTGATATGGGCAAATTCGACATGGCCGACATCGCCTTCAACCCCGTAAACGTGAATATCCGAAATGGCCTGTTGGCGGGCTGCAAGACATGTGATCGCCATCCATGGGCCATAGCCGGCGCCCAATTCAAGCAGTCGAAACTGGCCATCTGCCTCGGCAACCGATCGCAATGTACCGATCCACTCCGCGGTTTCGCCCTGTGTACTGCCAACCGGTTGAGGCAATCCCTCGACTGCGCCATCGAATGGCAGAAGCGGCGTCTGCAGATCACACCGCGTACGGGCGCCAAGAAAATTCGTGACGAAACCTGGCCGACCTTCTCCGACGTAGCGATGAAATCTTTCAAACACAGCTAGATCCGACGGAGCATAGCCGGTAACGATATGATGCTCATGCACGATTTCGGAAAATTGTGGTCGTACCTCAACGGCGTCTGGTTGACGGCTTTGCTTGAATTCTGGGCTGTCCATCATGTGACGGCCAAGGGCGAAAAGGTCACCAAAGTCGATATGGTATGATATCGCCGCTTCGTCCTCCGGCATGCGCTGTAATATGAGTTGGTAGGCGGAAATAACTTGATCTCGCGTCAGCATCATATCGCTCCCTATATGGGGCTCTTAGTCGCCGTGTATTTTTGTACAAGATCAGTATGTCCGCGTAATAACGTGGAATCATCAATTTTGAAGAATATTCCGGTTCCGGTTTAGAAAAATTTTGCCTTGCGATAACTAACGGGCGTTACGGCCAAAAGAGGTTTCTATCGCTTTATTGGCGTCCTTGCGTATTGAAACGTCGTCATCGACCCGCGTGAAGGCGGCCTCGATCGGCCAATGTTCGGCGCCGCTGGATGACGCTCAAACCGGACACGCTACTGCGCCACCTAATGACGACCAACCGGGTCCTTACCCCTGGGTTGTAACCCCAGGGGCAACGAAGCCCGACGTTCAGAACCCGAACGACAGCCGCGCATAGCCGAACTGCCCCGGCAGATCATACGTCGTCGGGTCGAAGTTCGCGCTCTGGCAGGTGAAGCACTGCGGCGGTTCTTTGTTGAAGACGTTGTTGACCCCGACCGTCAGGCGCCAGCGATTGTCCATGAACGCCGGCGACACGTAGACCTGCACGTCGCCGTAGAAGGTCGCACCCATCGTGTGGATGCCGTCACGCTCGTCGACCTTGCTGATGTACCGTCCGGTGAACGACGCGCCATAGCCCAGCGTCGACCAATCGAGCGTCGCGTTGAACTTGAAGCGCGGGTAGGCCTGATCCGGGCTGCCGCGCTCGGTTCCGGCATATTCCTGGACCGGTGCGGCAAGATCGGCGGGCGGCAGGATGTTGTACTTGAGCAGATAGGCAGCGTTGACGGTCAAGCCGACGGTCCCGCCCTGTACGTCCTTCGATCGGAACAGGAACGTTCCGTCAAGCCCTTCGGTCTCGATCCCGTTGAGGTTGAGCAACCGTCCGTTGATCCCCCCGACCTGGCCCGACGGCGTCCGGCGAACCGCGGCGCAGCTGACCGGGTCGGCGTTGAACGCGCAGCGCGTCAGCGTCAGCGTCGCCGGCACTGAATCGATCGCGTTCTTCAGGTCGATCTTGTAGTAATTGACCTCGAGGCTGAGCGCGCGCGCGAACCCGCGTGCCCAGGACGGGCTGTAGACCCCGCCCGCGGTCCAGGTCTTGGAGGTTTCGGGGCGCAACGCGGTGTTGCCTTGCGAGAAAACGCCGAGCTGCCCGCCGGTCGGTTCGGCATAACTGCCGTTCGCGGGAACGCCGTTGGCGATGCAGTTCGCGCGGACGGTCGGGTTAGTCTGGAACGATCCCCCCGCCGCGCTGGTGCACGGATCGTCGATCGTCGCATCGAAGCGCGAGGGACCGGCATAGAGTTCGCCGATGCTCGGCGCGCGCAGGCTTTCCGCGAACCCGCCGCGCAGCAGCACGTCGGCAACCGGCTTCCACAGCCCCGAGGCGGTGAACGTCGTGTTGCTCCCGAACGACGAATAGTTCGAATGCCGGACCGCGCCGTCGACTTCGAGCCGGTTGAAGAACGGCACGTCCTTCAGGATCGGCACGCGCAACTCGCCGTAGATTTCATCGACGTTGAACCCGCCCGCTGCCGGGCTGGTCGGGACGTCCGCACCAAGCCCCGCGACGATGATCGGGTCGGGATCGTAGCTCGCATATTGGTCACGATGTTCGTAGCCGAACGCCACGCCGACCGCACCCGCGGGCAGATCGAACAGTTCACCCGAAACGTTGGCGGTGAAGTCCCACAATTGCTGCAGGCTCTTGTCGCGCTGATCGAACGTCACGTAGCGCAGCATTTCCGGGGTCACCGACCCCGCCCCGCCGATCGTCGCGCCGCCGAAGATGTTGAACGGCACGCACGCCCCCGTGCAATTGGCGACCGGCCCGAGCGCGCGCGCCAGGTTCGCCGCATTGACGTTGCCGGTGAACAATTGGTGCGCGTCGTTGAGGCCGTAGACGCCGTTGACGTCCCAATACCATTTGTGATCGCCGACATGGAACGACCCGTCGAACCCGGCAGTCGCCGAGAAGGTATCGACATCCTGCGTGAACACGCGCTGCCCGCCTTCGACGAAGCGGCGGCGGATCGTCGAGTAATTGGCAGGCGTCCCGTCGGCCCCCGACGACAGCGTCACGCCGAACGGATTATACGGATTGGTCGCATCGATCGAGATGGTGTCGAGCAGATTGCCGTTGCCCGCATCCGGCCCGACGAACAGCGGCAGGAACGCCGCCTGTGTCTGCGAGTGACGATGCGTGTAGATCAGCTTGGTGCGAAAATTGACGTTGTCCGACAGCGCCTGCTTGAAGTTCAGGAACGCGCCATAGCGTTCGGACGGCGTCAGCAGATAGTTGAACGGTGCGAAGTTCCAGCTGTCGGTCGCAGAGGAATAGTTCTTGAAGTCGGTCGGGAACACGCTGTTGCGGCCGATCACGGGCGCGCGGAGCGTATAGCTGCCGCCCAGCACGTCATAGCGTCCGCTCGGCGTTGCGCTCGAGCAGCCCCCTGCGGCGCAGCTCGTGCCCCCCGGCGTCGGCCATTGCGAGATCGCACGGTCCGCCGTGCTCACCCCGCCCTGCCGCGTGTAATTGCCGCCGAACACGACCGACGTGCCGCTGGCCTTGTTCTGGATGCCGTAGCTCGCCTCGTAATTCTGCGTGTGGCCGTCGCCCTGGCGGTAGGTGCCATATTGCGCAGAGGCCTTGAGCCCGACCTGCGATTGTTTGGTGATGATGTTGACGACGCCGGCGACCGCGTCCGACCCGTAGAGCGGGGATGCGCCCGACTGGAGCACTTCGATCCGCTCGATCATGTTGGTCGGCAGCGTGTTGAGATCGACCGATGCGGGAATGCCACCCGCTGCCGATCCGTTGACGAAGCGCAGGCCGTCGACCAGCACCAGCGTGCGCTTGGCGGCGAGATAGCGCAGGTCGATTTCCGCCGAGCCCGAGCTGACGCCCGTACCGTCGGGCGGCCCGCCGACGTTACCCGCATTGTTGACCTTGGTGTTGAGCCCGCCCGCCGCACTCGGCAGCCGCTGGAGCACGTCGGCGACCGAGGTCAGCCCGGTCCGCGCGATCGAGGTCTGGTCGACCGTGACGACCGGCTTGTCGGAATCGAGCGGGCTGCGGCGGATGCGCGATCCGGTTACGACGATGTCGACATCGCCCGATGCGGACTCCTCCGGCGTGGCGACCTGCGCCTGCACCGGTACCGCCGCCAATAACGCAACGAGCACCGACGCGCTCGTTCCCCACATCCTGTTCAATCCGGTTTTGCGCACGATGATTGTTTCCCCCTTTGATGCGTCCGAGACATCATTCCCTCGTCTCGTATACGATTTTGCAACTATGTTTCGTAACGTGACAAGCGGGATCGCATTGCGCTGCAACATTTCCGAAACACCTGTGCCCAAAAGGATACAGTCGACGGATAATCCTATCATCCGAAAGGATGGTGCCGAATCGGAAGTTATGTTAACTTACGTCACTTATGAGAATCTTAGGGGGGAGGACTGAGCGAACGGAGTGTTTCGATGCGTATCCATGACGAAGTCGCTCGGCTCGATGCCCTGCGAGCGCTGAACCTGCTAGACACGCCGATCAGCGAGAGCTTCGACCGCATCACGCGGATGGCGGCGCAGATCTTCGGACTGCCGATCGCAGCGATCTCGCTCACCGATACCGATCGCCAGTGGTTCAAGTCGCGCGTCGGCGTCGATCACCAGTCGATCCCGCGCGCCGGCGCCCCTTGCGCGGCAGTCGCCGAAACCGCCAGCGCGGTCGTCATCTCCGATCTGGTCGCCGACCCGGAGTATATCGACACCCCGCTCTTCCATCAGGGCATCCGCTTCTACGCCGGCGCACCGCTGGTGACGAGCGACGGATATGGCCTCGGCGCGCTCTGCGTGCTCGGCAGCGAGCCGCGCGACACTACCCCTGAGGAAGTCGCGGCGCTCACCGATCTTGCGGCGATGGTGATGGCGCAGATCGAACTGCAACATGCGTTCGGCCGGATCGACCCGATCAGCAACCTCCCCAACCGCACGCAATTCCTCGAGGATCTCGACGATCTCGCGCGCGAACATCCGGGCGAGCTGCGCTTTGCGGTGCTGGTCGATATCGCACGGTCCGAACAGGTCGGGAGCCTGATTCGCGTGATGGGCACCACTTCGTTCGACGAGTTCATCCGCTCGGCCGGGCAGACGATCGTCGATTTCATCGGGCCGGACCGTCAGGCCTATCACGTCGGCGAAACCCAGTTCGCGCTGGTGTCGGAAGCGGGCCATTCGCTCGACAGCTACAAGACGACGCTCGCTGCCGGGATGCGCGCGACGACGCGCGGGTCGACGCTGCGCTACGTGACGACGCCGATCGCGGGGGTGGTGCCGTTCCGCCTCGGCCAGATGCGGTCGCGCGACGTCCTGCGTGCGGCGCATAGCGCGGCGCAGGATGCACGCGGCAGCGATGGCGCGATCGGCATCTATTCCGCCGCAATGGATCGCCCGCACCTGCGCAATTTCGACCTGCTGCGCGCCTTTGGCGAGGCGCTCGAACAGCCCGGGCAGCTTCGCCTCGCCTATCAGCCGCGGATCGATCTTGTCACGGGCCGGTGCGTCGCGGCCGAGGCGCTGTTGCGCTGGGAGCATCCCGAGCTTGGCAGCGTGTCCCCCGGTGAATTCATGCCGGTGATCGAGAACACCCCGCTCGCGCGCGACACCACCGCTTTGGTGTTCGATACCGCGCTCGCGCAGATCCGCGAATGGCACCTGTCCGGGCTGCGCATTCCGATCGCGATCAACATCTCGGCGGCGAATCTCGAGGAGGAGGATTTTGCGATCAACCTCGAGCTCGCGCTGCTCAAGCATCGCGTCCCCGCGCAGATGGTCGAGCTCGAACTCACCGAAAGCGCGGTGATGGAGGACAGCGGGCGCGCGATCGACCGGCTGGAGGCGATCCGCGCGCTCGGTGTCCGCATCGCGATCGACGATTTCGGGACCGGCCATAGCAGCCTGTCCTATCTCCAGCGGCTCCCCGTGCAGATCGTCAAGATCGACCAGTCGTTCATCCGCGGCATGGCGGGCGGCGACGAACGCGACCGCATCCTGGTCCGCACGATGATCACGCTCGCGCATCAGCTCGGGCTGCGCGTGGTCGCCGAAGGGGTCGAGAGCGCCGCGGTCGACGCAGCGCTTGTCGCGCTCGGTTGCGAGGAAGCGCAGGGCTTCTTCTACGCGCGCCCGCTGGACGCGTCGGCATTCGCGAGCTGGTACGACCGGTTCAACACCGGCCACCCGACGATCGCACCGACGGCCCCGCGCGCGGTCGCCTGACCACCGACGGCTGTCCTAGGCACCGCCCCTCCCCGCTGATCCCCGGCCCCGTCCGGCGCGATCGCGGTCGGGAACCCCGGCACGACGCCGGTTCGCCGACCTCGCGCGGACCGAACGCAACAGGATCGGACAGGCGATTCACCCGGCCGAGTCTTCCGGCGCCACCGCCCCCGGCAGTTCGGGCAGCTCCACCCCGGCACAGGACCAGGGCAGTTCGTCCAGGAATCGCGGGTCCATCCCCACGTCCGCGCCCAGCCCTTCCTCGTAATATTCCGCATCGCCGAACGCGTCCGCGGGATTGTCCGCATGGCTCGGCTCGAACTGCCCCCAATGCTGTTCATCGCGCCACCCGACCTTGACCAGCCCCGGCCGTCCGTCGTCGAGCGCCTGCGCGATCGCATCGTCCCCGCCGGCCTTGAGCCGCGCATCGCCTTCGCGCCGCCGCGCCGCACAGGCCTCGACCGCTTCCGCGATCGCCGCGGCCGCGGTCGCGTCGAGCGTCACCCCGGCGAAGTCGTGGAGCGCCGCCGCCAGCGCATCCTGCCGCTCGGCCCGCTCGGTCGCGCCGGTGTCGTGCGGTTCGCCCGCATCGCCTTCCACAGCCGCCACGAGCTGCCCGCGCGCATCCCGCCCCCGCCCATTCCGCCCAGGCCCAACGCGCCCGCGCGTCACCGTCCGCACCGTGGCGGAGGCCTGCGCGACCGCGGTCCCTTCCGCATCCGCATTCCCCGTACGTGCGCCCGCCATCGCGGCGGCGCTGTAATAAGCGATGGTGGTGCGGCGCCCCTCGGCGTCATGGCCATAATGGCGCAGGCAGAACATCAGCAGCGCGTCATTGGTCTTGCGGCGATAGCCCATCAGCCGCCCGCCGACGAACACCGGCACCTGATACCCCTCGATCGCGCGTTCGAATGCAATGTCCTTCAGCCGCTGCAACCCGAAATCGAGCGCGGCATCCCACGCCCGGCGGAATTCCTCCGCGCCGGGCGCGCGGCGCAGCGTGTAGCAATTGGCCTGCGCCATGTTGACCATCGCGGCGGCGCGGCTGACGCAGCCGGTATCGGCGAGCGCCTCGATGAACGCCTTCTGCCGCTCGGGAGTCCAGCCATCATGCCGGTATTTGCGCGGCACGGGCGCGAAATCGGGAAGATCCGGCCGATCGCTGCGCGCGACGGGGGTGCGGTTCTGCATGGCGCTGCCTCCTGTTGGGGTGGTGGCGTGCAGGGTAGGCAAAGTGGGGGCGTGTAGGACAGGGGTTTGTGCTGGGTTTGTTCTTAGCAGTTCGTTGCGGCACGGTAAGCTAGTAAAATGGATTTAGAAGAGCGCCGGCCCAAGCGGAATGTGAGCGTCGTACGCAAGATTGTCCTCTATTTCCACGCGTACGCGATACAGCCCATCGTCAAAGGCGTGGTTATAGATCCAACGACCTTGCGGGGGGGCGGCTTGCAAATCAGAGTTGTCGAACCGTACAATAAATGGCCCTCCCGCTTGCCATACTTGGATCGAGACTTTTACGCCGCGACGATCAGCGCGGGGATTGAGCGAGAACGTTACCCCCTCCCGCGTCATGCCGATCTCCTGCACGAAGCTGTATCGCTTCTCCGAAACTTTAAGTGCGTCGGAAACGTGGCAGCGCGCAGCCCAGTGCGACCGACGGTTACCCAGTAAGTTGAGGAGGGTATCGCGCTCCGGCTCCGACCGAAAGAAGACTGCTTTTAAGCAATGCTCGAGATCGAGCGGCGATTGTGGCAGTACCTCGGCGCAGCGGTGGTAGATGATGCTCTCGTCACCCCCCATTGGCCCTTCGTGATAGACTTTATCAAAAGGTATCGCCGCAAAATATGCTTCATCATCACTAGGTATAGCGTCTGCACGTTGCATATTACGATCGCAAAATTGCGTATTGGGCATGGTCAGAATGCGCTGCGCGTCGAGGATAAACATTACTAGTACTGGAGCATGGGTCTCATCACCGAACCGACATTCCCCTGATTTACGAATACCTTCTATATGGTACTGCGTTGGGGTTTTGGGACGAAAGTAAAGCCGCACTCGCTCATGTGCATGTAAACGCGCAGCGTTAACTTCGCGTGCCGCGATATCGCGAGGCTGCAGGTTTTCAGGGTCGTTTCGTGACCGCAGCATACCGGAAGTGAGAATTGCCGCGGCATTTTCTAATGGGGCGTGATGAAATAAGCATTCCGGCCAATAGCGCCGATGGTTATACCAAGGTTGATTAAGCTGACCCTGCCAATAATTGATGTGCGTGGCTACGAACGGTTCGCTTAGTGCCATCCGAAGGCCGTCTGTCCTAGCAGGGGCGCCACAGGCGACAAGCTCTGCGAACCCGGTACGCGTTCAATAGCTAGTTCAGGAGAGTTGGCACCCCGCCGCTGAATTTCGATCGGCCTAATTCCAGGGATGAGACTGAGCAGGCTAACCATTTGGCTACCAGCGTCTCTTGCTGTCCAAGCGGCGAGTTCGCGTGTCACCACTCCCGACTGAAGTTCGAGCCATACTCCCCGTAAGGCTTCCTCCTCGAACTGCCAATGCGCACCGTCTGCCTCAATCTCAAGCGCATCCGGCCCGGTCATCGCCGCCCGGAACGGCACATTATTATCAAGCTCAACCAGTTGATCACCGCCTATGTCGACAATCTGGTGCAACGACTGGAGAAAGCCTTCGAAAGAAGGGGCCGCCGAACCTGTACGGCGCACTGCATTAGCTATCGTCTCGAGATGCTCAGGCAGCCCGATATCCTTAGTGTAATCATGAATATACACTTTGATAGCTAGTTTGCCGAGGTAATGCTCCATTATTGGCTGCACCTCTTCCCAATCGAGATTGCCGTTGCCGCAACCAAGCTTGGGGAAGGAAACCTCCGTAATCCCTTGTGATTCGTAGGCTGCGACGAACTTTCCGAGCCCCTCTTCGATCCATTCAATTTTAGACGGGTTGCGCCAGTGAACCTTCGTAGGAAAGTTGAGAACCCAGTTATGCGAGCCGCGCCATAGCCAAAGCTTTCCCGGCTCAAGCTGGTTCTGCTCACAAATGCGTTTGTAAGCTGCGAACATTTGAGGTTCGCGCTGCTTAAACCCTTCTGCAAGCCCTTTGCCCATCACGCCAACGCAGTTCACGGTATTAACTAGCGTTTGGGCGCTGGATTCAAACAGACTGGTACGACGGTAGATTAGCATAAAGTTCCGGGCCAATCGCGGCGAGGGATGTCGGTTTTCTTTCGAACCATCCTACCGCACTAGAGAACATATCGTGAACCGATCATACCTGCGATCGGGTTCGTTGTCCAGCATGGCAGGAAGCGTCTGGGTGGACGCACACGTCCCAGAGATGCGTTTGTATTTCCCCTGCACGGAGTGACCACATAGCAATCGTCAGGTTCGGCAAAGACAAAAAAGGCCGGGTGCTTTCGCACCCGGCCTCCATTCTAGCCCCTAAAGACCCGCAACGTCAGCTGCTCAGCTTCGCCCGCGATGCGCGCTTGCGCTCGTTCGCATCCAGGAAGCGCTTGCGCAGACGGATCGACTTCGGCGTCACCTCGACCATCTCGTCATCGTCGATATACGCGATCGCCTGCTCCAGCGTCGCGCGCTTCGGCGGGGTCAGGCGGACCTGGTCGTCCTTGCCGCCGCTCGCGCGGAAGTTGGTCAGCGCCTTGGTCTTCATCGGGTTGACCTCGAGGTCGTCCGGCTTGGCGTTCTCGCCGACGATCATGCCCTCGTACAGCGCCTCGCCGTGGCCGACGAACAGGATGCCGCGCTCTTCGAGCGGACCCAGTGCGTAGTTATTGGCTTCGCCCGACCCGTTCGAGATGAGCACGCCGTTCTTGCGGCCCTCGATGTTGCCCTTGAACGGGCCATAACGCTCGAACAGGCGGTTCATGATGCCGGTGCCGCGCGTGTCCGACAGGAACTCGCCGTGGTACCCGATCATCCCGCGCGACGGGGCGGAGAAGGTGATGCGCGTCTTGCCGCCGGTCGAAGGCCGCATGTCGGTCATCTCGGCCTTGCGCAGGTTCATCTTCTCGACGACCGTGCCCGAATATTCCTCGTCGACGTCGATGATGACGGTCTCGTACGGCTCGGTCTTCTTGCCGTCCTCGTCCTCGTTGAACAGCACGCGCGGGCGACTGATGCCGAGCTCGAAGCCCTCGCGGCGCATCGTCTCGATCAGCACGCCGAGCTGGAGTTCGCCGCGCCCTGCGACTTCGAAGCTATCCTTGTCGGAAGCCTCGGTCACCTTCACCGCGACGTTGCTCTCGGCTTCGCGGAACAGGCGCTCGCGGATCATGCGGCTGGTTACCTTGCTGCCTTCACGGCCCGCCATCGGCGAATCGTTGACCGCAAAGCGCATCGACAGCGTGGGCGGATCGATCGGCTGCGCGTGGAGCGGCTCGGTCACGCTGGTGTCGGCGATCGTGTCGGCAACCGTTGCCACCGAAAGACCGGCGAGGCTGATGATGTCGCCGGCCTTGGCTTCGTCGACCGGCACGCGGTCGAGCCCGCGGAACGACATGATCTTGGAGGCGCGGCCGGTCTCGATGATCTTGCCGTCGTTGTCGAGTGCGTGGATCGGCTGGTTGACCTTGACCACGCCCGAGTTGACGCGACCGGTCAAAATACGACCCAAAAAGGGGTCACGATCGAGCAAAGTGACTAGAAACGTGAACGGAACGCCTGCAACTTCGACCTTGGGCGGGGGCACATGCGCTACAATCGTCTCGAACATCGGGATCAGCGTGCCTTCGCGCGCGTCCATGTCGGTCGAGGCATAGCCGTTGCGGCCCGATGCGTAGAGCACGGGGAAATCGAGCTGTTCGTCGTTGGCGTCGAGCGACACGAACAGGTCGAACACTTCGTCGAGCACTTCCTGGATGCGCGCGTCGTTACGATCGACCTTGTTGACGACGACGATCGGTTTCAGGCCGAGTGCCAGTGCCTTGCCGGTGACGAACTTGGTCTGCGGCATCGCGCCTTCCGACGAATCGACCAGCAGGACGACGCCGTCGACCATGCTGAGGATGCGCTCGACTTCGCCGCCGAAATCGGCGTGGCCGGGCGTATCGACGATGTTGATGCGGATGCTTTCGCTCTCACCGGGCGGAGTCCAGTCGACCGAGGTCGGCTTGGCGAGAATGGTGATGCCACGCTCTTTTTCCAAGTCATTGGAATCCATAGCTCTTTCTTCAATCCGCTGGTTGTCGCGGAAGGTGCCGGATTGGCGGAAGAGCTGGTCGACCAAGGTCGTTTTGCCATGATCGACGTGTGCGATGATGGCCACATTGCGGAGGCTCATGGGTGTCTCGTTGCTAAAATCGGGAAAAGGATCGCGTGCCCCTAGCGGAAAGCGTGCGTTGCAACAAGGGCGGGGTCGAAACGAACGCGGGCCGGGCGGCGCGTGCGCCCCCCGGCCCGATGCCCCTGTAGGGTGGGCCCCTGTAGGGTAGGCTGTGTTTCAGATCCGCTTGAGCCGGCGGCGAACCACCGGCGGGACCCAGTCGTCGAGGAAATGCTTGCTCCGGATCCGCCAGTCGACCTGATCGGTCGATTGCGGGCGCACCTGGAACGCGGTGGTCCGCTTGGGGACGCGATCGAGCCCGCCTTCCACCGCCTTGTAATAATAGAGCGCCATCGACCGGCGCGACAGTTCCGGCGGGCACATCACTGGGTCCGGCTGGCCGTGGTAGCTGTCGAGCGTGGTCGTGAACACGACCGCACGCCCGAGCACCGGCAACACGCTGACCTCACGCGTCTTCATGCTCTTGTCCCACAGTTCGAGATTGCCGCCGTAGCTCTCCTCCCAGTTTTCGTTAAGATAGATCAGCAGATTAAGCTGGCGCACGACATTGAGCCGGACATGCTGGTTGAAATCGGCGTGAACCCCCAGATGGCCGCCACGCTTTGTCTCGTGCAGCCCGCCGCCGACGAACGACGGATCGACGATCAGCCCGCTGATCCCGGTCATCTCCTCCAGAAAGCCGACAAACGCGTCGCTGTTGAACGCGCTGAACAGGCTGTGCGTAAGGGGCCCACCCCATTCGCTCGGCGGATACTGGTACTTCAACCGCTCCTGCGAACGGTCGAAATACGTCTTGCCCTCCGATTTGGGGAACTCGGACAAGACCTTGCGCAACAAGTCTGGGCTCAGGAAGTCGTCCATGACGATACTTGGAAACGGGCTGGCCGATACATATCGCTCATGCAGCGACTTCCCGACCGAACGGCACTTCTCTTCGTCGAAAAGTACCACATCCGATTCGATCGTAGGATCAAGTACCGCCATAAAACGCCCCCGTTTATTGTGGAGGAAGTTTACCCTATTCGAATGATGCCAGCAATATATCGTTACGGTACCGGGGCGCCTATTTGGGTAACTAAGCCAGGCACTGACCCCATTACTTAGAAACGCCCGCTGAGTTCCACCCCGTAGACTTGGGGTTCGCCGCGAATGTAGGTCGGTATCCCGAACCCACCCCCGGTATTCCCCGCATCGATCAGATATTTGCGGTTGAGCAGATTCCGCGCGAACCCGCCGATCGCATATTTGCCGTTCTCCAGTTCGATGCCGGCGCGGATATTGACCAGCGCATAGGCGCCCTGGCTGATCGCCGCACTGTTGGGCAGCTCGAAGAACTGGCTGCTCTGATAGGTGACGGACGGCGTGGCGTAGAGCGTCATCGTCTGCACCGGCACGCGGATCGTCGCGCCGCCCGAGGCGGTATATTGCGGCTGCAACCGGAAGCGCGCGCCCGAATAGACGCCGTAGCTGGCGTTCTTGGCGATCTTGCCGTCGACATAGGCAAAGTTGCCGAACAGCTGGACGAAGCGGCCGAGCTTGAGGTTGCCCTCCGCCTCGACACCCGGGCTGCGCGCCTTGCCAGCGCTTTGCGTGGTGGTGATGCCGTTGTTGGTCACCGACACCTGGAAGCCGTTATAGTCCTGATAGAACGCGCCGAGCGACCCGGTGAACGGGCCGATCTTGCCCTTGATCCCGCCCTCGTAATTCCACACGACTTCTTCGGGGACGATCTGCAGGTTGGGAACGACCTGCCCGCCCACGCTCGCCGCGGCAAGCTGAACGACCGGCGAGCGGCGACCCTTGCTGACCGTCGCATAGAGGTTGATCGCATCGGTCACGCGGTACAGCAGATTGGCGCGCGGCAGGATCGCGGAAAAGCTTCGCACCGCGTTGAAGATCGTGCCATTGGTGTTGGCGGTCCCGAGCAAGCTGCTGCGCACCCCCAGCCCCGCGAGGATCACCGAATTTGGCTGGACCGAGCTGTAGCCCGACTTGCGCTGCTCGATCAGCACGCGCGCACCGGCGGTGATCTCGAGCTTCGGGCTCGGGATCCACGTGCCGTCGGCGAACATGGAATAGGTCGTGTTGGTGCCGTAGTTGGTGAACACCGACTGATACGGGATTTGCGTCGCCGCCCCGCGCGTCAGCACTGCGGTCGCGCGTGCCGCGGTCACCGTGCCGTTGGGCGCAACGCAGCCCGACACCCCGTTCGCCGCAAGCGCGGCGCGGACGCCGGCATAGGCCGACGACACCGAACAGCCGAGATACGTGCCTTCTTCGGTCGAGAAGGGAACACGTTGCAGATTGTTCTCGAACAGCGCGTTCCAGCCGAACGACGCGTGATAGGTGTCGCCGGTGAAGTTAAAGCGGCCTTCATGGCTCCACTGGTCGCCGCGCGCTTCCTCGCCGAATTCAAGGTACCAGGCGGGGCCGCCGTCGGCATCGAACACTTCGTTGCTGTTGAACTTGCGATAGCCGTTGACGGTGGTGAAGCTGACGCCCGGCGACAGCTGATAGGTCACGGTCAGATTGGCATCATAGACATCGCGCTTGAGCCCGAGCTTGCGCGCACCGAGCACCGTCTCGCTGTACGGCGAGCCCGACAGCTCGGCGTAGGCATAGTCGCCGCCATTGCCCCCGGTGGGTGCCAGTGCGCGCGAGCGGAAGGCGGTGCCGGGGTTGCGCTGGCCGTCATAGCTCAGCACCAGATTGGCGGTCAGCCGGTCGGTCGGTGCCCAGCGCAGCGACCCGCGAATACCGCGCTGGTCCTGCCCGTTGAGATCGTCCTGGTCGACCTTGCCCTGGTTCTGGTTGGCGACCTTGGGGTCGCCCGCGATATTGCGGACGAAACCGTCGTGATGCTTGTACGCAAACGCCAGTCGCCCGGCGAGCGTATCGTTGCCGAAGTTGACGAAGCCGGACACCTGCCCGCGATTGTAATTGCCGTACGATCCGATCAGCTGGCCGGACGTTCCGGCGCGTGCCGGGGCGGAGATCATGTTGACTGCGCCGACTGCGGATGCCGTGCCGAACAGCGTCGCCTGCGGCCCCTTGACCACTTCGATCCGCTCCAGATCGTACAGATCCTGATACGCGCCGCGCGTCCGCGAGATGTCCACGCCGTTATAGTAAAGCGAGACGCGCGCGCCCTGTTGCGACGATCCGCTGTCCGAGGTGATCCCGCGGATGACGAAGCCCGGATTGTTGGCGCTCTGCTCCTGGATCCGCAGCCCCGGAATGTAGAGCGCAACCTCGGCGAGCGAATTCACCCCCAGTTCCGCCATCCGCGCGCCGGTCACGGCACTGACGGTCATCGGAACGTCCTGGATGCGCTGCTCGCGCTTCTGCGCGGTGACGACGATGTCGCCGCCCCCGACCGCCTGAGCGTCGGGCTGGGCCGCGGGCGCGGCGAGAGCCTGGGCGAGCGCCGCCGACGAACAGCAACCGAGCAACGCCGCAGATGCCGCGAACGTGATGAACTTACGCATGATATTGATTCCCCTTATGCGGCGCTGCGGTATGCGGGAGGTGTTGCGATACGGAGACGAAGACGTTGCACTTCCGTTACAGTTGACCGGTTTCGTGTGTAGTGTTGCGTTAATACACTTGAAGCGCCGGGGGATCGGCGGCATTTATCAGCGACGCGTAAGTGGGAGATTGACGATGGCGACGACTGCACCGACCGATACGGATGCCGCAGCGTCCGGGCTGGTCCTGACGCCGCCCGATCCCGTTCCCGTGCTCGCGCCCGAAAAGGCCGTCGGCCTGGTACCGATCGAAGACGGTGTCCGCAGCAAATTGCAGGACAAGGTCGCGGGCTTTGTCGACGATCTCGTCGCGCAGGACGTCAATTCCCCCGAATTCGGCAAGCGTGTCGATGCGATCGCCGCGATCGGCCAGAAGGAAATCCGCGCCGCCGCCGAGCAGTCCAACCGCTTCCTCGACCGTCCGGTCAAGGCGATGGACGGTGAGACCGGGGTGGGTGCGGACCTGACCGAGCTTCGCCGCACGATCGAAAAGCTCGACCCTTCGACCAACAGCAAGCTGATCTCGAGCCGGGGCATCATGTCCAAGCTGTTCGGCGGCAGCATCAACACCTATTTCGACAAATACCGCTCCTCGCAGTCGCACATCTCGGCGATCCTCAAGACGCTCGCGCGCGGTAAGGACGAGCTGCTGATGGACAATGCCGCGATCGATACCGAGCGCAGCAACCTGTGGACCGCAATGGGCCGCCTCGAGCAGATGATCGTGCTGTCTAAGGAAATGGACGCGCGGCTTGAGGACAAGGCGAACGACCTCGACCATAGCGATCCCGCCAAGGCAAAGGCGATCCGCGAGAGCGCGCTGTTCTACGTCCGCCAGCGCACGCAGGATCTGCTGACGCAGATGGCGGTGACGGTGCAGGGCTATCTCGCGCTCGACCTCGTCAAGAAGAACAACGTCGAGCTGATCAAGGGCGTCGATCGCGCCTCGACCACCACCGTATCCGCGCTGCGGACTGCGGTGACGGTCGCGCAGGCACTCGCCAACCAGCGGCTCGTGCTCGACCAGATCACCGCGCTCAACACGACCACCGCAAACATCATCGATGCGACCGGCAAGCTGCTCAAGTCGCAGACCGCGACGATCCACGAACAGGCCGCCGCCTCGACCATCCCGGTCGAGACGCTCCAGCGCGCGTTCCAGAACATCTACGACACGATGGACGCGATCGACTCGTTCAAGCTCAAGGCGCTGGACTCGATGAAGACTACGGTCGGCACACTGTCGAACGAAGTCGAGAAGTCGAAGGGCTATATCGCCCGCGCCGAGGGTGCCGCGCAGAACCGGCTGTCTGGCCCCGGCGACACGTTCAAGCTGGAAGCGGAGTGATCCGATGACCGACGTCGATCGCCAGGTCGCACGCGCGGGGCAAGTGCTGGACCGGACGCGGGCGGAGCGCGCAGCGCAGCGCGGGCGGCGGCGCGCGGCGACGAGCCTCGCGCGGCGCGTGGGCTATGCCGCGGCGGCCGATCTCGCGATCCTGGTCGCCGCGATGACGATCGGCTGGTTCGTCCCGATCGGCATGGGCGGCGCCCTGATAGTGGTCGCGCTGATGGCGGTCGTCACCGCGACGTTGCTGTTCGCCAGCCTGACGCCGAAGGTCCGGGTCGAACAGTTGCACGCGGTGCCGCTCAAGGCGCTGCCGCAAATGACCGAGCAATGGCTCGAGACGCAACGCGCGCTGCTGCCCGCCCCTGCGCAGACGCTGGTCGACGGCATCGGCGTCCGGCTCGAAGCGCTCGCACCGCAGTTGCAGACGCTCGACGAGCAACAGCCCGCCGCGACCGAAGTCCGCAAGCTGGTTGGCGAGCAACTCCCCGAGCTGTTGCGCGATTATGCCAAGGTTCCCGCGGCGCTCCGCACGGTCGAACGCAACGGTCGCTCCCCCGATGCGCAGCTTGCCGATGGCCTTCGCCTGATCGACGAGGAAATCGGGCAAATGTCCGCGCAACTGGCGCAGGGCGATCTCGACTTGCTCGAGACCCGCGGGCGTTTCCTCGAAATCAAATATCGCGACTGATCCCACGGATCGTCGCAGGGCAAAAAAATACCGCCGTCCCGATTGGGACGGCGGTATCTCTACCCGAAGGTATGACGCTTAGGCGTAGGTGACCTTGGTCGACGAACGCTTGTACGAGCGCAGGCCGAAACCGATCATGCCGAAGCCCATGAGCATCATGCCCCAGGTTGCGGGCTCAGGAACTGCCGAGACCGAGAAGGTGTACGAGCCACCGTTGTCACGGTAGTTGTCGTCGGCAACGCCGAACGACAGAACGCTTGCGTTCGCCTGCGACAGGCCCGTGTTCAGCACGAAGCTGTAGGTGTTGTTCGCGCTGTACGCCGGAACCATGCCGTCGAGGATCGAGTTCGCAACAGCCTGGTTGCGCGTTGCGCCGGTCGAAGCGAACGAACCCGCGGTGTAGGCCAGCTGGTACAGACCCGAGTTGCGAGCCTGCGAAACCGTCTGGTAGAACGCGTCGTTGACGGTGTTGCCGTTCGAGAAGCCGGTGCCGCTGACGGTCACGCGAACCTGACCGAAGTAGGTGCCCGTGGTGGTCGCGCCGGTCGGCGTGTTGAAGGCGGCGGTGAGGTTCTCGGCAGCGAATGCCGGAGCAGCCGTTGCAAGCAGCGCGACCGCTGCTGCGCTCAGAATTTTCTTCATACTCGGTACCCTTATCCTATTGCTGGTCCAGTTGGACACGCAAACAAGGTTAACAAGTTTCGTGCCAAGCCCAGAAATGCGCGCTTTTCGGCGCTGCAGTGCAGCAGAATGTCAGGGATCCGCGGCGTTCGCTCCCGCAAATCCGGCATTTCGCCGGGGATGAAATAGCGCTCATGATCCCATGTCGTCCCGATCCGGGAATATCGTGTACGCGCTGTAAGGGAAAGCGACACCGTTAATAGATCTGAATAATATCAATGTATAAATATCGCTTCTTGGCAGAACACTACGTCCATCTCGGGCGGCACCGAGCACATGACCGATAGATTTATTGGAGGTCACGCGGGCGCTTTGCCGACATCCGACCAGGAAACGCGTATGCGGCATGGAGCCGAAACCCTGACACCATGCACCAACGCCGTGACTTGGTCGCGCCGCTCACCGCACTTACCACATGCTCGGCCAAGCCGTCGATTGCAGCTACTGTAACGCTAGCCTTCCGCGCGCTTCACGTTGCATTGCTGCACCCGTTCGGCTATGCGCACGCCCTTCCAACGAGACATCGATGGATTTTGCGGGAGGCGGCTCTTTATCGAGGCGTCGCTTGGACCGCTAAACTTGAACCGGGCCAAGGTGTTTCGATGCCTTGCCCCCTGACAGAGTGAGACCGCCTTATGGCAAAGAAGATTACAGGCTACATCAAGCTTCAGGTGCCGGCCGGCAAGGCCAACCCGTCGCCCCCGATCGGTCCTGCGCTGGGTCAGCGCGGCGTTAACATCATGGAATTCTGCAAGGCGTTCAACGCGTCGACCGGTGACCAGGAAGTCGGCACGCCGCTCCCCACCGTCATCACCGTCTATGCCGACCGCAGCTTCTCGTTCGAGACCAAGACGCCGCCCGCGACGTTCCTGATCAAGAAGGCCGCTGGCCTCAAGTCGGGCTCGAAGGAGCCGGGCAAGACGGTTGCCGGCAAGATCAAGCGCTCGCAGCTTTCGGAAATCGCGACTGCGAAGATGAAGGATCTCAACGCCAACGATATCGACGCGGCAACCCGCATCATCGAAGGCTCCGCCCGCGCAATGGGCCTCGAAGTGGTGGAGGGCTGAGATCATGGCAAAGCTGACCAAGAAGGCAAAGACGCTCGGTTCCGCAATCAACAGCGAGAAGCTGTACGGCGTCGACGAAGCAATCGCGCTGGCCAAGACCCACGCAACGTCCAAGTTCGACGAGACGATCGAAGTCGCGCTCAACCTCGGCGTCGATCCGCGTCACGCGGACCAGATGGTCCGCGGTGTCGTCACGCTGCCCAAGGGCACCGGCAAGACGGTTCGCGTCGGCGTGTTCGCCAAGGGTGCCAAGGCTGACGAAGCCCGCGCCGCTGGTGCAGACGTCGTCGGTGCGGAAGACCTGATGGAAATCGTCCAGGGTGGCACGATCGATTTCGATCGCTGCATCGCGACCCCGGACATGATGGGCGTCGTCGGTCGCCTCGGTAAGGTGCTCGGTCCCAAGGGCCTGATGCCGAACCCGAAGCTCGGCACGGTCACGATGAACGTCGCTGAAGCGGTCAAGGCAGCCAAGGGCGGCCAGATCGAATATCGCGTCGAGAAGGCCGGGATCATCCACTCGGGCATCGGCAAGGCATCGTTCACCAACGAGGACCTGCGCGCGAACTTCGACGCACTGGTCGACGCGGTGGTCAAGGCCAAGCCGTCGGGCGCCAAGGGCAAGTATGTCCGCAAGGTCGCCGTCAGCTCGACGATGGGCGCAGGTATCAAGGTCGACACTGCCGAGGTTTCGGCGGCGTAAGCCTGATCTGCTACTGAACTGCGAAAGGGCCGGGGGAAACCCCGGCCCTTTTTGCATGGCCCCGCATCGGCAAATGCCGCCCCCTTTCGACGACCAGCGGTCGCGGGTTTAGCGCCCTGCCTGACAGCGGCGGGGTTGCAACAACACAACGGCTAAATGGTAAAAGCGGGCTTCGTTTCGATGCCCTGCACTCCTCAACCTGACATTGGCCAGGGAGGCGTTCACGGGAAGCGGACCACGCTCCCGGATCTATGCCGCATCAGGGCATTCGCACGTCACCTCGACGGCCTGTGCCGCCCTCCCAGCCAAGGCGGGGAAGACGGCACCGTCGGTGGCGGATATCAGTAAACGCGCTTCTTCGGCTTGATGTACTCGACGTCGTCGGTGAGCGTGAAGTCGTGGACCGGGCGATAGCCGATCTCGACCTTGCCCGCCTTGCCGCCCCATCCCGCGAAGGTCGCGGTGGTGTGCTTCATCCAGTTCGCGTCGTCGCGGTCGGGATAATCCTCGTTGACGTGCGCGCCGCGCGATTCCTGCCGGTTGGCAGCGCTTTCCATCGTCACGACCGCCTGCGCGAGCAGATTGTCGAGCTCGAGCGTCTCGACCAGATCGGTGTTCCAGATCAGCGAGCGATCGGTGACGCTGACGTCCTGCAGGCGGGCGTAGGTCGACGCGATCTTGGTCTGCCCCTCGCCGAGCAGCGCATTGTCGCGGAACACCGCGCAATGCTTCTGCATCGTGCGCTGCATCTCGGTCCGGATCTGCGCGGTGGGCGAACTGCCCTTGGCGTTGCGGAACGTGTCGAGACGACCGAGCGCCATCTCTTCCGACCCCTTGGGGAGCGGATTGTGCGGCGTGTTCGGCTTGAGCGTCTCCTTGAGCCGAAGCCCGGTCGCACGACCGAACACGACCAGATCGATCAGCGAGTTGGAGCCGAGGCGGTTCGCGCCGTGGACCGAAACACACGCCGCTTCACCGACCGCGAACAGGCCGGGGACGACCGAGTCAGGGTTGCCGTCGCGCAGGTTGACGACTTCGCCGTGATAGTTGGTCGGGATGCCACCCATGTTGTAATGGACGGTCGGCGTCACTGGCAGCGGCTGGCGCGTCAGGTCGACGTTGGCGAAGATCTTGCCCGTCTCGGTGATGCCCGGAAGCCGCTCTGCCAACACCTTGGGATCGATGTGATCGAGGTGGAGGAAGATGTGGTCCTTATGCTCGCCGACACCGCGGCCTTCACGCATCTCCAGCGCCATCGACCGCGACACGACGTCGCGCGACGCAAGGTCCTTCGCCGACGGAGCATAACGCTCCATGAAGCGCTCGCCCTCGGAGTTGGTGAGATACCCGCCCTCGCCGCGCGCACCCTCGGTGATCAGGACGCCTGCGCCGTAGATGCCGGTCGGGTGGAACTGGACGAACTCCATGTCCTGCAGCGGCAGACCAGCGCGCAGTACCATCGCATTGCCGTCGCCAGTGCAGGTGTGCGCCGAGGTCGCCGAGAAGTAGCAGCGGCCATAGCCACCCGTCGCCAGCACGACCGTGTGCGCACGGAACCGATGGATCGACCCGTCGTCCATGCACAGCGCGATCACGCCGCGGCAGACGCCGTCTTCCATGATCAGGTCGAGCGCGAAATACTCGACATAGAAGTCCGAATTATACTTGAGGCTCTGCTGGTACAGCGCGTGAAGCATCGCGTGGCCGGTACGGTCGGCAGCGGCAGCGGTGCGCTGGACCGGAGGTCCCTCACCCATGTTCTGCATGTGCCCGCCGAACGGACGCTGGTAGATCGTCCCGTCCTCGTTACGGCTGAACGGCACGCCGGCATGTTCCAGCTCGTACACCGCAGCCGGTGCTTCGCGGACCATATATTCGATCGCGTCCTGGTCCCCGAGCCAGTCGGAGCCCTTGACGGTGTCGTACATGTGCCACGACCAATGGTCGGGCGAGTTGTTGCCGAGGCTCGCCGCGATGCCGCCCTGCGCGGCAACCGTGTGGCTGCGCGTCGGGAACACCTTGGTAATGCACGCGGTCTTCAGGCCGCTTTCCGCGATCCCCATGGTCGCGCGCAGGCCGGAGCCGCCCGCGCCCACGACGACGGCGTCATAGGTATGGTCGATGATCTTATATGCCTCAGGCATGCGGCACTCCGGTGGTAGCGGTGAAGGCGACCTTGAGGATCGCGAAAATGGCGATGCTGGCGGTCACGACAGTGAAGAAGTTGAGCGCGACCATTGCGATGACGCGGCTTTCTTCATGCTGGTAATCCTCGATCACCACCTGCAGCCCGAGCCGGAAGTGGTAGAAGACCGAGGCGATCAGCAGCACCATCGGGATGGCAGCCCAGCTCGACGACAGCCAGGTGTGGACGGTGTCGTAATCATAAGCGGGCAACCGCAGGATCGCGATGAAGAACCACAGCATCAGGAACAGGTTGGACGCGGCGGTCAGCCGTTGCTGCCACCAGTGATGCGCGCCTTCCTTGGCGCTGCCGAGACCGCGGACGCGGCCGAGTTCGGTGCGATAAGCCATTATTTGAACCCCAGGATATAGACCCACACGACCAGCGTTGCGGCAACCGAGAAGATCATCGTCGCCATAGCACCGGTCTTGTTGCGCTTGAGTTCATAGCCTGCGCCCGCATCCATCACGAAGTGCCGGATGCCGGTTGCCATATGCTGGAAGAACGACAGCGTCAGCCCGATCCCGACGATGTAGCCAAGCGCGCCCCCGGCGAATTCGCCGAACACGTGATGGAACGTGGCGTAGCTTTCCGCCCCGCCCGAAATCGCCGCCAGCCACCATACCATGACGAGCGTGCCGACGGTTGCCATGCCGCTGCCGGTGACGCGATGAAGGATCGAGACCGTCATATGCGGTCCCCATTTCCAGATGCTCAAGTGCGGGCTCAGCGGTCGAGCGCGTTTGGTCGTGGGTGTCGTGCTGGCCAAGGCGGCGTGTCCTCATCAATTGCAGGGTCGATTGCGGATCGAATGCGGGTTGGTGCCCTCTTAATCCGACGAGCCGATGATGCAAGGATTCTGGCTGATACCGCAGATGCATCCGCTGCAATCATCCGTAATGCCGGTTACGCCGCGTTAACCAGGGAGAGGTAGTCAAGCGAAGGGCGTTTCGCGCGCCGGCCATGCCACAGACGGAGCGTCAACCTTGAACCCCCATGAATTGCCCGCCCCCGGTGCCGTTGCCGCGACGATCGACCTCCGCGCCCGCCTCAGCGCGTTCGACTTCGACCACAGCCTCGAGGCCGCTGCGCGCGACGTCTGGACGATCCTCGAACCCGATGCGGGGGAAATCGCGCTTGCCTTCTGGGGCCAGTGGCGGCGTGCCGGTCTGGGCGAAAGCAATTGGCAGCCTCATGAAGAGGCCAAGATCGTCGAACTGGGAGTCGCCTATCTGCGCAACCGGTTCTGCGACGTCAGCGGGCGCGCGTGGGTCGAATCGATGGAGCGCTCGGTTGCGGCGGGCTACGCCGCGGGTGTTTCGACGATGGCCTTGTTGTCGATGACCTGCGCCAGCGATCGCGCCGCCCTCACCATCCTGTTCAATCGTCTTGAGACCAGCGACCCACGCCTGCCGACGTTCATCGACACCGTGCTCCGGCTGACGGGACTCGAAAGCGAGATTACCGTCGAGATCTACAACGCCTTTCGCGCCCATAGCGCCGCAGACGAACGGGAGCGGCTTGCCACCGAATTTCGCGAGGGAATCGCGCTTACGGTCGAGCAGGCGACGCAGGAATCGGAAGTGCTGCGCGGCCAGTCCGTCCGCACGTCGATGTCGGCACGCGGCATGCTCGGCAAGACCAGCGAAGTCGCTGCGGCCGCGGAACAGTCCGCCGTCGCGATGCGGGAAGCCGCACAGACCGCCGCGGGCCTGATTCGCGCGATCGAAGATGCACGCACCGAAGTCGAAGCCGCCGCGGAGATCGCGAATCGCGCATCGACCCAGGCCGGCGCCGCAGTCGGCATGTCAGAAACGCTGAGCGATCATGCCAAATCGATCGAATCAATCCTCGGACTGATTCGCGACATCGCGGGGCAAACCAACCTGCTCGCGCTCAACGCCACGATCGAAGCGGCACGTGCCGGCGACGCCGGGCGCGGCTTTGCGGTGGTGGCGCAGGAAGTGAAGAGCCTCGCCAGCCAGACCGCGCGCGCGACCGACGACATCGCCGCCAAGATCGCCGCGATCCAGTCCGCCACGCGCTCCACCGTCGAGACCAACGCGTCGATCAAGTCGACCGTCACCGAAGTTCAGGAAAGCGCCAATCGCATTCGCCATGCGATGGAAGCGCAGGCGCAGACCGTCACCGCGATCACTGCGGCGGTCGACGAGACCGCCCTCGCCGCGGATTCGATGTCGAACACGATCACCGCGATCCGCGAGGATACCGAAACCGTCGCTTCCGAGATCGATCGCGTCGGTCGTGGGTTTGATTCGCTCGATCACAAGCTCGGCGCGCTCAAGAACAGCGCCGGCGAGTTCGTCGCGAAGGTCGCCGCGTAACGCGGCCAATCAGATATAGCGTAGGTCAGGGAGTCAGCCGGAATGGCCAATCAAGTGGGCGGGTGGAGCGGGGAGAACCGATCCACCGCCGAGCGCGTCGCGGATTACGATTGGGACAATACGCTCCTGGCGGCCGGGGCGGAAATCGCAGAGCTCATCGCCGGCAACGAAGTGTCGATCTCTCAGACGTTCTGGAAGCATTATCTCGCGCTGCCGATGTCGGCGCACATCCGCCCGATGTTCGACGAAGCCTATCTTGCTGCAAGTGTCGCCGACAGCGCACGGTACACTATCGCGAAATACTCGGCACCACATGGCGACGAATGGGCACAGATGGCGACCCATCACGTCGCGCGCTCGCAGAAGGCGGGCATCCCGTTGCAGGCGTTGCTGGCGTCATTGAGCTTCGCGCACAGCTGCACGCTCGGCCTGATCGAAGCCAAGCTCGGCACGGGCTCGCCCCGCTTCCGCGCGCTGGCGGATGCGGTGCAGCGGCTGGCACTGGTCGAGGCCGACATCATGGCGTCGCACCTGGGAACGCACGATGCCCAGCGCAGCCGCGCCGAACGTCGTGATCGATCGGCGCATTTCAGCGAAACGATCGCGACATCGATCGAAGGCACCGCGGCGCTCGGCAATCGTCTGCGGGTGCAGGCGCAGGGGGCGGCCTATTCGACCCGTGGGATGACCAGCAAGACGAGCGAGGTCGCCGCCGCCGCCGAACAATCCGCCACCGCGATGCGCGAGGCCGCGCAGACAGCCGCCGGGCTGATCCGTGCAATCGAGCGGGCGCGCACCGAAGTCGAGGCGGCGACCGCGATCGCGACTCGCGCCTCGACCCAGGCAGGGACCGCGGTATGCATGTCGGAAACGCTCAGCGACCATGCCAAGTCAATCGAATCGATCCTCGGGCTGATCCGTGACATCGCGGGACAGACAAACCTGCTCGCCCTCAACGCGACGATCGAGGCCGCGCGCGCGTGCGATACCGGACGCGGCTTTGCGGTCGTCGCGCAGGAAGTCAAAAGCCTCGCCAGTCAGACCGCGCGGGCGACCGACGACATTGCGGCGAAAATCGCTGCGATCCAGTCCGCGACACGGTCGACCGTCGAAACCAACGCGTCGATCAAGGCGACCGTCGGCGAAGTCCAGGAAAGCGCGAACCGCATCCGCGATGCGATGGCGGCGCAGGCGCAGACGGTGACCGCGATCACCGCGGCCGTCGACGAGACCGCACTCGCCGCCGATTCGATGTCGCATACGATCGTCGCGATCCGCGAGGACACCGATCACATCGCCGGAGAGATCGACACGCTCGAACGTGAATTCGGCAAGGTGGACGATCAGTTGAACGTGTTGAAGCGTGCGGCCGACACTTTTTCGGCCAGCGTGGCGGCCTGACGCGAGGGTTGGTTCGCGCACCTGTCCCGGATAAGGCTGGCGAATGACCAACATTCTCCTCACCGGTTCATCGCGCGGGATCGGTGCCGCGATCGCGGCAAAGCTCGACCGGCCGGATGTCGCGCTCATCGGGCATGGCACGCGCAGCGGCATTCCGGCGGACTTTTCCGATCCCGCGGCACCGCGCGCCCTTTGGGACGCGGCGCTCGAGCGGCTTGGCGGCACGATCGACGTGCTGATCAACAACGCTGGCGTATTCGATGCCAATCCGATCGATCGCGATGATGACGCATGGGTCGCCGAATGGGACCGCACGATGCGTATCAACCTCACCGCTTCCGCCGAATTGTGCCGACTGGCGGTGCTCCACTGGCAGGGCCGCGGCGTCGGGGGGCGGATCGTCAACATCGCAAGCCGGGCGGCCTATCGCGGCGATTCGCCCGCGCACTGGCATTACGCCGCGTCGAAGGCGGGCATGGTCGCGATGACCAAGAGCATCGCACGCGGCTATGCCGGCCAGGAGATCCTGGCGTTCGCGGTGTGCCCGGGGTTCACGATGACCGGCATGGCAGAAGACTATCTGTCGAGCCGCGGTGGCGACAAGCTGCTCGCGGACATTCCGCTCGGGCGCGTCGCGATGCCCGACGAGATCGCGGACGTCGCGCGTTTCCTCGCGCTGGAAGCACCCGCGTCGATGACGGGCGCGGTGATCGACGTGAACGGCGCGAGCTACGTACGGTAGCAGCGAAACGACGTTATCGTGGTCCCTGCGCGAACGGGCCGATCATCGTGCCGACGAATCCGCCCGCCTTGTTGGTGCTGAGGTTGGTCGCATCGACGTCGGGCGCGAGCGTAACCCACTGCTTGCCCACCGCATAAGCAAGATCGTACCGTCCCCCGCGCGCGGCGATCCGCAGGCGCACCGGTCCACTCGCCGACACCGCCCGCTCCGCGACCGTCACGCCGGTGCGTGGTTCGTCCTTGCCTGCGCGGCGGGCGGCGCGGACGAAGGTCTTGCCGTCGTGCCGCGTCAGCGCGATCGTCAGGAAATAGGCGTCGTTCTGGACCGCAGCGAGCCCTGCCATCGCCCCCTCCTCCGGCGCGAACCGAACCGAGGTCGTCACGCTGGCGACCGCATGTTCCTGGCGACGCGCGACGAAAGCAGGCTTGCCGAAGTCGCCGATCCCGTCGGCGCGCGGATCGAGCAGTAACTCGCGTCCGGCCAGACGATACGGGGCACCCCGCATCGTCATCCATTCCAGCCCGAGCCGTGGCCCGACGAAGTCGGTGCGGACCGAATACGTCCCCGTAAACGGGGTGGTTCCTGCAACCGCCATCGGCAACGGCGCGCGCACCACATAGGGCACGTTCTGGCCCTTGGGCAGGATCACCGGCCAGCCGTTCGACCAGTCGACCGGGAGCAGGAACGTCTCACGCCCAATATTGTAATAGTCCTTCGCATAGGGCCGCGTTCCTAGGAAGATCGACCACCAGCGTCCGTCTGGAAGCTGCACCAGATCGGCATGTCCGGTCGCGCTGATGGGGTTGGGCCGCGTGGCGGGCTGGTTGCGCTGCGACAAGACCGGATTGATGTCCTTCGGTGCAGGGACATAGGGCCCCGTGACCGAGTCGGAGCGGAACACGACCTGGCTGTGGTTGACGCTGGTGCCGCCTTCTGCGGCCAGCAAATAATAGGTGTTCTTGACGCGGTAGATATGCGGCCCTTCGATCCACACCGGCTTGGCCGACAGGTCCACCCCGCCGTTGACGACCATCTCGGGGTTGCCCATCATCTTGAGCGCGACCGGATCGAACTGTTCGATCCACAGCGCGCGGTGGCCGTCATACGTCGACCCACCGACTGGCTCGCGGTTGTTGATCATCCACGCCTTGCCGTCGGTATCGAAGAAAAGAGACGGATCGATCCCCTCGACCGTGGGCAGGAAGACAGGATCCGACCACGGCCCCGCCGGGTTGGTCGCGGTGATGACGAAATTGCCGCCGCACTGCACGCAGGTGTTGACGATGTAGAACCGCCCGGCGTGATAATTGATCGCGGGGGCAAACACGCCCTCGGACATGCCGCGCCCGGTGAAGTCGAGCTGGCCCGGCCGGTCGATCGCATTGCCGATCTGCCGCCAGTGGACGAGGTCACGGCTGTGGAACACCGGGATGCCGGGGAACCACGAGAAGGTCGAGTTGACGAGATAATAGTCCGCCCCGACCCGCACGATGCTCGGATCGGGATGATAGCCCGCGAGGATCGGATTGCGGTAGCTGCCTACAGGCACCGCCGCGCCGTCGGTGCCCTGATACTCGACCCAGCCGAACCGCGCAGGCCCCGCAGCATTCGCGCCAGCGGCACACAGCATCGTCGCCGCCGCCAGCGCGAGACGCACGGCACGGGTCGTCGTCGAAATCGGTCGGGACATGGCAGCATCCTCAGTCTCGCCTTGCGAATGGCGTCTCCAAACCCTATTATGTCTGAGTTATTAGGGAAGGGCTTTTCGTGATCGATGGAGCAATTTTGATCGGGACTGACGTTCGTCAGGCCGATACGCGGTTTACCGCAATCAACCCCGCGACCGGAGAAACGCTCGAGCCGAACTTCTCGGCCGCCGGTCCCGACGCAGTCGCCGAAGCCGCCGCACTCGCGGAAGAGGCATTCCCGGTCTATTCGACGACCGACCTCAATACGCGCGCCGCATTTCTCGAGGCGATCGCCGAAGCGATCCTCGCGATCGGCGACGACCTGATCGTTCGCGCGATGAGCGAGAGCGGCCTCCCCCGCCCCCGTCTCGAAGGCGAGCGCGGTCGTACCGTCGGCCAGCTTCGCATGTTCGCGCAGATGGTCCGCCAGGGCGATTTCCTCGACGCGACGATCGACCCCGCCCTCCCCGACCGCGCACCGTTGCCGCGTCCGGACCTGCGCCGCATCAACGTCGCGGTCGGACCCGTCGCGGTGTTCGGCGCGTCCAACTTCCCGCTCGCTTTCTCGGTTGCCGGCGGCGACACCGCATCGGCGCTGGCTGCTGGCTGCCCGGTGATCGTCAAAGGTCATCCGGCGCATCCCGGCACCGGCGAACTCGTCGCGCGCGCGATTGCGTCGGCGGTCCAGTCGAGCGGACTGCCCGCGGGCGTCTTCTCCTATCTGCCCGGTGACACGAACGCATTGGGCGGCGCGCTTGTCGCGGATCCGCGCGTCAAGGCGGTCGGCTTCACCGGTTCGCGCGGCGGTGGCCTCGCGCTGATGAAGATCGCGGCCGAGCGCGACGAACCGATCCCGGTCTATGCCGAGATGTCGAGCATCAACCCGGTGATCCTGTTCCCCGCCGCGCTCGCCGCGCGCGCGAAGGAACTGGGTGCCGCTTACGTCCAGTCGCTGACGATGGGCGCAGGCCAGTTCTGCACCAACCCGGGCCTCGTAATCGCGGTCGAAGGTCCTGATCTGGATACGTTCGTCGCCGCTGCGGGCGAAGCCCTGACGGGCAGCGCGGCGCTGACGATGCTCACGCCCGGGATCCACGAAGCCTATGAAAAGGGCGTCGAGGCCCTCAGCGGGCATACCGCGGTGCGCACCGTCGCCCGCGGCATCGCCAACACCGGCCCCAACCAGGCGATCGGCGCCGTGTTCGAGACCGACGCGGCGAGCTTCCTTGCAGACCGCGCGCTCGGGCATGAAGTGTTCGGCTCGTCGTCGGTCGTCGTGCGCTGCAAGGATCTGGCCGAAGTCGGCCATGTCATCGCTTCGCTCGAAGGCCAGCTGACCGCCACCGTCCAGATCGACGAGGGCGATGCCGAGGCAGCAGCCGGGATCGTCCCGATCATCGCCGGACGCGTCGGTCGCATTCTCGCGAACGGCTGGCCGACGGGTGTCGAAGTGAGCCATGCGATGGTTCACGGCGGCCCCTTCCCCGCCACCAGCGACGGGCGCACGACCTCGGTCGGCACGCTCGCCATCTATCGCTTCCTGCGCCCGGTCTCGTACCAGAACCTGCCTCAGGCGATGCTGCCCGTCGCTCTCCGCGACGGTAACCCGTGGGACATCGCGCGCCGCGTCGACGGCGTGCGGGAAGCGTCCGCACGATGATCGCGTCGCTCGTCCAGTTCGATGATGGTGCGCGCGGCGTCGCGGCAATGACCTCCGATGGCGCGCGTCGCGTCATCGGGGTGTCGACCGTGCTCGAACTCGCCGAACTCGCGGTCCAGTCCGAAATCGGGCTGGCGGCACTGGCGGAAACGCGGCTCGGTGATCCGGTCGATCTGGCGAGCGTGCGGTTGCTCGTCCCGATCGACCATGCCGATGACGCGCATCTCGTCGTCACCGGCACCGGGCTGACGCATCTGGGGTCGGCCGAGGGCCGCGACCAGATGCATCGCAAGGCGGCGGAAAACCCGGACCCGACCGATTCGATGAAGATGTTCCTGATGGGCGTCGACGGCGGCAAGCCCGAAGCGGGGACCGAGGGTGTCCAGCCCGAGTGGTTCTACAAGGGCGACGGCGCGATCCTCGCGGCGCAGGGCGAACCGTTGACCATGCCCAGCTTCGCGCTGGACGGCGGCGAGGAACCCGAGATCGCGGGGATCTATCTGATCGACGCGAATGGCGCGCCGGTTCGGATCGGGTTCGCGCTCGGTAACGAGTTCTCGGATCACATCACCGAACGCGGCAACTATCTGTGGCTCGCGCATTCCAAGCTGCGTCCGGCGGCACTCGGCCCCGAACTGCTGCTCGGCGATCTGCCCGCGGACGTGCGCGGCACCAGCCGGATCGTCCGCGACGGCGCGACCGTCTGGGAAAAGCCGTTCCTGTCGGGCGAGGCGAACATGTCGCACAGCATTGCCAACCTCGAACATCACCACTTCAAATATGCCGGCTTCCGCCGTCCGGGCGACGTCCACGTCCACTTCTTCGGGACCGCGACGCTGTCGTTCAGCGAAGGGTTCCAGACCCAGCCGGGCGACGTGTTCGAAATCGAAGCCGCACCGTTCACGATGCCCGTGCGCAACCCGCTCGCGGTTGAAGACGACGCGGTGCCGCAGGTCCGCTCGCTATAACTGCCTGCCGCTCCCGGACCGCGGCGCGCCCTTTCAGGACCGTGTCGATGCGCGAGGGAGCGGCATGATGGGCGACGACGACCGCCTGTTCGCCCCGCGCATCCACGGGATCATCGCGCATGACATCGGCGTCGAGATCGTCAGCGGAATCCGCCAGCCGGGCGCAGTGTTCGGCGGCGAGATCGAAGCGAGCGAGGCGCTTGGCGTGTCGCGCACCGCCTACCGCGAGGCGATCCGTATCCTCGCCGCCAAAGGGCTGGTCGAGAGCCGCCCGAAAGCCGGAACCCGTGTTACCCCGCGCAGCCGCTGGAATTTGCTCGACGTCGACGTGCTGGCGTGGACGTTCGAGGGCGAGCCCAACGCCGACTTCATCATCGACCTGTTCGAACTGCGCGGCGTGATCGAACCCGCCGCCGCAGCCTTTGCCGCACGTCGTCGGAGCGAGGCGGATCTGGCGGAGTTGCGCGAGGGGATCGAGGCGATGCGGCTATACGGGCTCAAGGACACGCGCGGGCAGACCGCGGACCAGCGCTTCCACCGCGCGATCCTCGCCGCCGCGCGCAACGAACCGCTCGCGGCGCTTGCGAATAGCGTGGGGGCGGCGGTGCGCTGGACGACGACCTTCAAGCAACGCAAACACGCGCTGCCGCGTGATCCGTTGCCGGATCACGAACGGGTGCATGACGCGATCGTCGCTGGGGATGCGGTAGCGGCACATCGTGCGATGGTGGAGCTGTTGCGGCTCGCGCTCGGCGATATGGGGTTGGCGGAGCGGGACTAGGGGGCTGCTCGAACGCGCGACCGCACGTGGAGAATGCCCTGACCTTACCCAAAACATAAGCGCTTCCCCGGCGAAGGCCGGGGCCCAGAAGCAATGGCCGTAGTTGCTCGCGCGCAACTGCCCGTTACCACGACCTCGGCGACTGGGCCCCGGCCTTCGCCGGGGAAGCGCTTGGTTGTGCTGAAGCTCGCCCCCCGCACGACGGGCGTAGGCTAGCGATTAAGAGCAAGCGACTGCAAGTCGTGGTTAGCGCCGCCCGCCCTGCCCTGACCTAAATCTAAGACGCTTCCCCGGCGAAGGCCGGGGCCCAGGAGCGATGGCCGTAGTTGATTGAGCGCATCTGCCCGTTACCTCGACCTTCGCGACTGGGCCCCGGCCTTCGCCGGGGAAGCGCCTTGGATCGCCAGCGGAGAAGCGGGGACTTCCGAGCGGTGGAAGTCCCCAGCTCCGATCAGTGGTTATCCCGCGGCAACCCGCGCGTCTGGGCGATGCGCTGGTACGCCTCGGCGCCTTCGAGGATCGCGCCCGTGCCAAGCTGGCCGACCACCGAACGCTGCATTTCCTGCCAAGGCGTCTGCGATGCCGGATAGGCATAGCCGCCAGCCGCCTTCAGCGCCTCGCGCCGTGCCGCGATCTCGGCATCGTCGATCAGCACGTCGGCAGTGCCGCGGTTGAGGTCGATCCGCACGCGGTCCCCAGTGCGCAGCAACGCAAGCGTGCCGCCGGCAGCGGCCTCAGGCGAAGCGTTGAGGATCGACGGGCTGCCGCTCGTCCCCGACTGGCGACCGTCGCCGATGCATGGCAGCGCGTGGACGCCGTCGAGGATCAGATGCGCTGGCGGGCGCATGTTGACGACTTCGGCAGCACCCGGATAGCCGATCGGCCCCGCGCCGCGCATTACCAGCAGCGTTTCCGCCGTGATCCCGGTGGCGGGATCGTCGATCAGCCGGTGATATTCCTCTGGCCCGTCGAACACCACGACCGGCCCCTCGAACGCATCGAGATCGCCCGGGGTCGACAGATAGCGCTCGCGGAATTCGGGCGAGATCACGCTCGTCTTCATCACCGCATTCTCGAACAGATTGCCCGACAGCACGACGAAGCCCGCCGCCTCCATCAACGGAGTCGCGAACGGACGGATCACCTTCTCGTCCTCGATCGCCACGCCGCGGCAATTCTCGCCCATCGTCTTGCCGTTGACGGTCATCGCGTCCTCAAGGATCAACCCCTGGTCGATCAGCTGCGACACGACCGCCGGAACGCCGCCCGCGCGGTAGAAATCCTCGCCGAGATATTCGCCGGCAGGCTGCAGGTTGACGAGCAAAGGAATGTCGAGGCCATGTTCCTGCCACGTCTCGACCGGGACATCGACGCCGATGTGGCGCGAGATGGCGGTGAGATGGATCGGCGCATTGGTCGATCCACCGATCGCCGAATTGACGCGAATCGCGTTGAGGAACGCCTCGCGGGTCATGATGTCCGACGGCTTGAGATCCTCGGCGACCATCTCGACGATGCGCTTGCCGGTCAGATAGGCGACTTCCTGGCGGTCACGATACGGCGCGGGGATCGCGGCCGAACCGGGCAACGACATGCCGAGCGCCTCGCACAGCGAGTTCATCGTCGTGGCGGTGCCCATCGTGTTGCAGTAACCGGTCGACGGTGCCGACGAGGCAACGAGACGGATGAATTCGGCGTGATCGATCTCGCCAGCCGCGAGCAGCTCGCGCGCCTTCCACACGATCGTGCCCGAACCGGTGCGCTCGCCCTTGTGCCAGCCGTTGAGCATCGGCCCGACCGACAAGGCGATCGCCGGGATGTTCACGGTCGCCGCCGCCATCAGGCAGGCGGGCGTGGTCTTGTCGCAGCCGATCGTCAGCACGACGCCGTCGAGCGGATAGCCGTACAGCGTCTCGACCAGGCCAAGATACGCAAGGTTGCGGTCGAGCCCGGCGGTCGGGCGCTTGCCGGTTTCCTGGATCGGATGGACCGGGAATTCGAGCGCGATGCCGCCGGCTTCGCGAATGCCTTCGCGCAGCCGCTCGGCGAGCACGAGATGGTGACGGTTGCACGGGCTCAGGTCGGAGCCCGTCTGGGCGATGCCGATGATCGGCTTGCCCGACTGCAGCTCGGCAAGGCTCAACCCGAAGTTGAGATACCGCTCCAGATACAGCGCGGTCATATCAATGTTGTCGGGATTATCGAACCACGCACGGCTGCGGAGCTGGGGAGGTGTGGACTCAGACATTTTCGGGAACTCCGCGTTTGACGCTATCCAGATCGGGATATACTCAGACATTTATAAGATCAATGAGGATGCGTGCCCATGGCAATAACACCCACCCGGCAATCGGCGCTGACGGACGCGCCACCGGAGGGCGGCGTTCGCCCCTCCTACGTCAGCGCGCTGGTGCTGCTCGGCACGCTGTTCTTCATGTGGGGGTTCATCACCGTCATCAACAACACGCTGCTGCCGCATCTGCGCAGCGTGTTCGAGTTGAGCTATACGCAGACCACGCTGATCGAAAGCGTCTGGTTCATCGCCTATTTCTTCGCGTCGATCCCGTCGGCGAAGCTGATCGAACGGATCGGCTACAAGAAGTCGCTCGTCGTCGGTCTGCTCATCATGGCAGCGGGCGCGGTCGGCATGACGGTGGCGGCGAGCATCCCGTCCTATGGCGTCACGCTCGTCATGCTGTTCGTGATCGCGAGCGGGATTACGCTGCTTCAGGTCGCGGCCAACCCCTATGTCGCGGTGATCGGCTCGCCTGAAACCGCGTCGGCGCGGCTCAACCTCGTCCAGGCGCTCAACTCGGCGGGAACGATGCTTGCGCCGCTGTTCGGCGCGTATCTGATCCTCGGGCGCTCGACCAGCGGCACCGCCAAGTCGGGCACCGTCTTCACCCAGGCGGAGCGGCTTGCCGATGCGCAGTCGGTGGTGCTGCCCTATGTGCTCGTGGCGATCGTACTCGTGATCCTCGCGGTCGTGATCGCGCGGTTCCCGTTGCCTGCGATGGGCACTTCGACCAGCCGGATGGCGAAGGCCGACCGCAAGAACCATTCGCTGTGGAAGCACCGCAACCTCGTGTTCGGCATCCCCGCGATCTTCATCTACCTGATCGCCGAGATCGGCGTCGCCAATCTGTTCGTCAATTTCGTCAGCCAGCCACAGATCGCGGACCTGACGCATGAGCAGGCCGGGCGCTATCTCACCTTCCTGTGGGGCTTCATGATGATCGGCCGTTTCCTCGGCTCGTTCATCATGCAGAAGATTCCTGCCGAAACCGTGCTTGCGGCCTTCTCAATCGGTGCGTTCGTCGTGATGCTCGTCACCGTCTTCACGACCGGACCGCTCGCGATGTGGGCGCTGATCCTCGTCGGGCTGTTCCACTCGATCATGTTCCCGACGATCTTCACGCTCGGCATCAAGGGCCTTGGCCCGTTGACCGAGGAAGGATCGGGGCTGCTGATCATGGCGATCGCCGGCGGCGCGCTTGTCGTCGTGCAGGGTCAGATTGCGGACGCCTACGGGTTGCAGACGTCGTTCCTGCTGACCGCGGCGTGCGAACTGTACATTCTGTTCTACGCCCTGTGGGGCAGCAAGGCGACCGAGATCGCAGCGGTACCGGGCCAGCCGCTGGAGGAGTGACGAAGGTTTAGCGCCCCGTCGCGACCAAAACAAAACCCGCCGTGCGCCAAGCGCACGGCGGGTTTTTTACGTTCTGGAACAACCCCCGCGTACGGGGGAGCGCTCCCGCTAGAACCCCTTCTTCACCGTCACGAAGAACTGCCGCGGCGCGCCCGCCAGCAGCGTCTGGTTGTCGCCGCTCTTGCCGAAGCCGTTCGACCCTATCGTCGCGATATAGCCGAGATCGGTCAGGTTGGTGACGCTCCCCTCGATCCCCAGCCCGTCGAGCACGCCGTCGCCGCGGAAGGTATAGCCGATCGTCGCATCGACCAGCACGCGGCCCGGAACCGACTGGTCGTTGAGATAGGTGAAGTAGCGCTTCGACATATAGTTCGCGCCGACCCGCGCGAGGAACTGGCCGTCGTCATAGACCGCCTCGCCCTTCAGCATATGCTCGGGATTGTCGGGGACGGTCTTGCCCTTGGTCGCGGTGTCGATCTGCCCGATCGAGCCGACCGCGGTGCTGATGACGTTGTCGCGATATTCCGCCTTGCCGTAGGAATAGGACGCATACAGCGACACCGCGGGCACCACCTTGTACGTGCCGGTCACCTCGACGCCGTAGTTGCGGACCGAACCGACGTTCTGCAGCGTCGTCGGGTTGCCCGCGCCACCGGTGCCGTTCGCCAGCGACAGCAGACGGTTCGAGAAGTCGACATAATAGCCCGCGATCGACGCCTGGAACCCGTTCATCCGGAAGCGCCCGCCGACTTCATAGCTGTCCGACCGCTCGGGCTTGAGCGAATTGCGAATGAGGTCGAGTCCCGCCTGCGTCGTCGCGAACGGCGACCCGCCGACCGCTGCGGATGTGAACGCGCGCATATTCTGCGTGAAGGTCGCGAACAGTTCGGTCTGCCCGCCGATCCGGTACAAGGCGCCGACCTGCGGCAGGAACCAGTCCTTCGCCTCGATCCGCCCGGCAGCGAGCGTGCCAACGATCGCCTTGGCACGGTTGACGACCTGCAGGCCCTTCCACCCGCCCGACAGCGTCAGGTCGCCGAGCGTCAGCTTGTCCGAGAGGTAGTACATCAGCGTCTCGGTGTTGAACTTGGCATCGAACTGCGTGAAGAACGGGTTGCTCTTGAACTCGAGCGACGAGAGCGATGCGGTTGCCTGGTTGGCGAGGCCATAGAAACGGCGCGCATTCTCGAAATCGTTCGACTCGTACCAGCCACCGATCTCAAGATGGTTGGGCCCGGTGTCGACCGCGACATGGCCGAGTACGCCGCCACGGTGGATGTCATATTCGGTCGTGCGCACCGACAGCGCAGCGCCACCCGGCGTCGGGGTGTACGGCAGGTACCACAGGCCCTGACCGTGGTTGTTGTGATAATAGCCGGTCAGCTTGAGCGAAACCTGGTCGGTCAGGCGGCCATCGAACGTCGCGCCCGCGAGATAATCCTTCCGCAAGCCCGCCGCATCGAAATAGACGTCGTCGACGGTCTTGTACGGCGCGGGAAAGGTCGTGCCCGCCGTCGGATAGGGCAGCGGTTGGCCGGCGGCGGTGTTCTGGTTGGCGTAGACCTGCGCCAGCCGCGTCGCGAGCGGGAAGTCGTTCGAGATGTTGTCGAGATCGTAGCCGAACCGCTTGATCAGATCGAGGCTGAGATCCTGGTAATCCTGCTCGCGGCGATCCGAATAGTCGAAAAAGGCTGAGATCGAGCCGCGGTCGCCAAGATCCTGCAGGAGCTTGGCGTTGACCTGATGCTGGCGCTGTTCGCCGAAGCCCTTCCACTTGTCGGTCTTGAGATAGCCGTAGCTGATATAGCCCTTGAGCCCCTGCCCGGTGATGTCCCCGCTCTCGAGCCGGACGAAGCCGCGATAGGTCTCGTTGCTGCCATAGGTGCCCGACGCGACGATCCCCATCTTGTCCGAGGGCTTGAGCGACGTGAATTCGATCGTCCCGCCGAGGTTGCTGCTTGATGCGGTGCCGAGCGCGCCTGCGCCTTGTGCGACCGCGGCGACGCCGAGATTCTCCGAGATGATCGCGCGGCTGATGTGGAGGCCGTTGGAATTGCCGTAGCTCATGTCGCCGAGCGGAATGCCGTCGAGCGTGAAGCCGAGCTGGTTCTGGTTGAACCCGCGCAGCGTGATCCGCGACGACCATTCATACGCACCGAACGCGTCGGCGGCCTGATAATTGACACCGGGAAGCTTGGCGATTGCCTTGAGCGGGGTCGAGCCGGGGGTAAGGCGTTCGATATCGAGGTTGCTGACGGTCTGCACCTGCCGCGCCTGGCCAAAGCCGAGCACGACGATGTCGGCTTCTTCGGTGGCGGGCGTTTCGGTCGCTGCCGTGTCGACGGGCTGGGGTTCGGGCGACGGAGCGGTCTGGGCCAGCGCGCTGGTCGAAACGAAGGCGAGCATCATCGAACCCGCGAGCAGGTGGAAACGAAGCGTCATGCTGGAAACTCCCTGATGGGCCGGTTGTCGACCTCAGGTTGCCGCATGACGACTTTGTGTTGCGCGGCTATGACCGTTTCGGGTCTATTCCGCGTCGGTTGGTTAACGCCCGGCGGCGGGCGTCAGTGCAAGACCGCTGCGGCGGGGGCGTGGAAAATGCGCGGCTGACGGGGGTTCTGAAAGAAGCCCCTCCCCTTCAGGGGAGGGGTTGGGGGTGGGGCAGACCAGCAGAACCAAGCTCTCTGCGAGGCACTTCCCCACCCCAACCGCTCCCCTGAAGGGGAGGGGCTTAGAAAGGCCCTCACACATCTCAGCAACCATTTGGTTGGAGGAACAACGGTGCAATGGAGTAGATCGCTCTTCGTATCGAGCAGCCTGCAACACAGATCGCGCGGGATACAACGCCTACCCCCCGTAAGCCCCCACCTTCGCCAACACAGCCCGCGCCTGTTTCAAATGCGGAATGTCCAGCATCCGCCCATCAAGCCCGACCGTCCCCGCGCCCCCAGCCGCATCGAACGCCGCAACGACCCGCTCGGCGAACGCGACTTCCTCGGCATCCGGCAAATAGCTCTCGTTGATCGCCGCCACCTGCGCCGGATGAATCGCCAGCCGCCCGGTAAACCCCTCCGCCCGCGACGCGCGCGAGGACGCACGCAACCCCGCCTCGTCGCGGAAATCGACGTACAGCGTGTCGACCGCCTGCACCCCCGCCGCCTTCGCGCCGAGCAACGTCAGCGTCCGCACCGTGCGATAGGTCAGCGCCCATCCCCCCGCCGGATCGAGATTGGTCGACGCGCCCAAGGCCGCCGCCAGATCCTCCGCGCCCCACGTCAGCCCCGCCAACCGCGCCGCGGGCATCTTGGCATAATCCCCCAGCGTGAACGGCGCAGCGGCGGTTTCGGTCGCGACCGGCAGGATCGCGATCGATCCAGCGGCCAGCCCCGCCTGCGCCTCGAGCGCGTCGAGATAGAAGGACAGTTGCGCGATATCGGCAGGACCCACGCATTTGGGAAGCATCACGCCATCGGGTGCCGCCGCCACCACCGCGACCAGATCGTCGAGCACCATCCCGCTGTCGAGCGGGTTGATCCGCACCCACAACTCGCTGGTCCGCGCCTTCTGCGGCCGATCCGCCAACAACGCCGAGACGAGATCCCGCCCGCGCGCCTTGTTCTCTGGCGCAACCGAATCCTCAAGATCGAAGATCAGCGCATCCGCGCCGGTACTGTCCGCCTTGGCAAGCTTCTTCTCGCTGTCGCCGGGGATGAACAGCCAGGAGCGCAGGTCGATCATGCGGCGTCTCCCGCCGGGGTCTTGCGCTGCAATCCGGTGCGCTTGCACGTCGCGACCAGTTCGCCCCGCTGGTTGAACGCGCGGTGGACGAAGGTGACGATCCCGGCGTCGGGGCGCGAGCGGGACTCGCGCAAATCGACCACCTCGGTCTCGATCCGCAGCGTATCGCCGATGAAGACGGGGGCGGGAAAGCGCACTTCGTCCCACCCGAGATTGGCGACCGCCGTGCCAAGCGTCGTGTCGCCGACCGACACGCCGACCATCAGCCCAAGCGTGAAGGTCGAGTTGACGATGATCCGCCCGTAGTCGGTGTCCTTCATATATTCGGCATCGAGGTGGAGCTGCGCGGGGTTGTGCGTCAGCGTCGAGAACAGCAGATTATCGGTCTCGGTCACGGTGCGTCGGATCGCATGCGCGAAGGTCTGGCCGACTTCCAACTGCTCGAACCACAATCCCGCCATCGCCTGCCGCTCCCGATTACCGCCCTGTGCCGGGCCTGCTGTGTTGCAGGACCGGCCATACCAGCGATTTTCGGAAGGGCTAGGGCGCGATGGCCTTTCCCCAAACCGTTCGGGGAGAAGGGGCGCTTACCCCAGAGCCGCGATGAACGCGCGCGCGTTCGCGCCAACCTGCTCGGCGGTCGCGCCGACCGAATAGAGCGCACCGCCAAGGCCGAACCCGGCGGCACCCGCCGCGGTCCACGGCGCCATCCCCTCGGGCGTAATCCCGCCGACCGGCAGCACGCGCACGGTCTTGGGGAGCACCGCGCGCATCGCCTTCAAAATCTTCGGGCTCGCCGCCTCAGCGGGGAACAGCTTGAGCGCGGTCGCGCCGGTTTCGAGCGCGAGGAACGCTTCGCTCGGCGTCGCGATGCCCGGCAGCGACACCAGCCCGGCGGCAGCCGTCGCCGCGATCACGCGCGGGTTCATATTGGGGGAAATCACCATGGTCCCGCCCGCCGCCTGCACCGCGGCAACGCCGTCGACATCGAGCACCGTGCCCGCACCGATGATCGCGCGGCCTTCGAACCGCTTCGCCAGCCGCGCGACGCTGTCGAGCGGGTCGGGCGAGTTCATCGGCACTTCCAGCAGCGTGAAGCCTGCAGCGACGAGTTCCTCGCCGATCGCCTCGACTTCGTCGGGGCGGACCCCGCGCAGGATCGCAACCAGTGGGCAGCGCGCGAAGGCGGCGTCGAAATCGGAAACCATGGTCATGCGATCATTCTCCAAGCGCGCGTGCGAGCGCGATGATACCGGCGGCGAAGGCGGCGTGGCTGTCGACGATATGCGGCGTGCCGCCATTCGCCTCGACCGCAATGGCGTACAGGCCGCCAAGCGACGGGTCGGACAGGATATGGACATCCCCAGCGCCCTTTTCGAGCCGCACCGCGACGTCGCTGCCGATCAGCAGCCCGCTCGCATAGGATGCGGCATCGGCATCGTCGCGCTGTCCCAGCAGCTTGCTCGCGCGAATGCCGAACAGCGCGGCGGACAGGTCGCGCCGCTTGCCCGCCTCGACGCCCTCGCGGAACGCCGCACCCGGCGTGACGTCGCCAACGAGCTGAGTCGACAGCAACCCGTGGCCGCGCACCAGCGCGAACAGCTCGCCGGTCATCGCGGTGGTGAAATCGACCACCACGCCCGCTTCCATCCGCGCCCATTTGCAATGCGTTCCGGGCTGACACAGCAGGCCATCGCGCGGCACCAGCCCCGCCTCGACCGCGCCGAGCAACTGAATCTCTTCCCCGCGCATCACGTCCGCACGCTCATCGACCAGCACTGACAGCCCCGGGACGATCGCGGTGCGATCATCGATCCAGCCGAGCCCGCGCGCGAGCGCCTCGAACCCGGCGGGGGTCGCGACATAGGGCACGTCGCGCCAGCCGATCGTCGAGCCGACCATCCCCGCCAGCAGCATCGGCAAATCCCCGAAGCGCGCACGAATGTCGGCGACTTCCGCCGGGAATCCCTCCTTGTCGATCGCGGTCACGCCGCGCGCATCGCGATCCGTAGCCACGACCTGCCCGGCTTCGATCCGGTAAACCCGCCGATTGGTGGTGCCCCAATCGACTGCGAGGAAGGCATCATTGAACAGCGACGATACGGGCATGGTCAACGCTTGGTCTCCTTCGCGCCAGGGTGCCACCGACCGCAGACGGTGGTTGCACGCTCAGGGCGGTATTTATCTGACTTATTCGCCGTGTCCACCCGCTCAAGCGGTTGCGGGTGGTGACAGCATCGTCGCAAACCGCCAGAAAGGCGGCTTATGGTTCAGCAAGCCCCCCCGCCGACGCGCAACCTTACCTACCGTCTGCTCGACACGATCGGCCTCGCGATCGTCACCGGCCAATATGAGACGCAGCCCTTTCCGACCGAAGCGCAGCTCGCGCAGACGCACGGCGTCAGCCGGTCGGTGACGCGCGAAGCGGTCAAGATGCTCACCGCCAAGGGCCTGCTCAGCGCACGTCCGCGCCAGGGCACGATCGTCCGCCCGTCCGAGACGTGGAACCTGTTCGATACCGATGTCCTGCGGTGGATGCTCGAACGGACCTTCTCGGTCGATCTGCTCCGTCAGTTCAGCCAGTTGCGGATCGCGATCGAGCCCGAAGCGGCGGCGCTGGCAGCGCAGTTCGGCGGCGCGGAGGACCTGGTCGACATTGATGCCGGGCTAGAGCGGATGATCGCCGCCGACCGGGATGCGGACGATCCGCTCGATGCGGACATCGCATTCCACATCGCGATCCTGAAAGCATCGCGCAATCCGTTCTACGGGCAGTTCCGCGACGTCGTCGCCACGGCCTTGCGTACCTCGATCCGCTTCACCAACCGGATCAAGGGACGCAACGCGAGCATCGCTGACCATTCCGCCGTCCGCGACGCGATCTTCGCCCGGAATCCGGAAGCCGCGCGCGCGGCGATGCGCCACCTGATTGGCGACGTGATCGAGCTGATCGACCGGGTCGACGCTGTCGGAGACCTGTCTGCGGCTTGATGCCGCCGCCGCAGCGCCATAAGGGCGCTGCAATAATATTACAAAAGACGAGAGCCGCTATGACTGACCCCGCCCAGCCGCGCGATGGCGTGATCCGTCTCGGCATTGTCGGCATCGGCAAGATCGCGCGGGATCAGCACGTTCCGGCCATCCTTGCCGATCCGCGCTACGCGCTGGTCGCGACGGCCGACCCGCATGGCAGGCTCGACGGTGTCGCCGCTTATCCCGACCTTGCCGCGATGATGGCCGGACTGCCCGATCTCGACGCGGTCGCGATCTGCACGCCGCCTGCCTACCGGCCCGCCATCGCGATGGCCGCGATCAATGCCGGACTTGCGGTCCTGCTCGAAAAGCCGACCGCGACTACGCTGGCGGAGGCTGAGGGAATCGTGGCGCATGCCGCCGGCGCGGACGTTTCGTTGATGGCGACATGGCATTCGCGCGAAGCCGCCGCGGTCGCCGAGGCGCGCGCCTGGATCGCGGAACGCGACGTTTCGGCGGTGCAGATCACCTGGAAGGAAGACATTCGTCGCTGGCATCCGGGGCAGGAATGGATCCTTGCGGAGGATGGGTTCGGCGTGTTCGATCCGGGGATCAACGCGTTGTCGATCCTGACCTTCCTCCTGCCCCGACCGGTTCGCGTCGAAACCGCCCGGATCGCGATCCCCGAAGGTCGCGGCGCGGCGATCGCCGCCACGCTCGCGATGGCGGCGGGGGACACGCGGATCACGGCCGATTTCGACTTCCTGCAAACCGGCCCGCAAAGCTGGGACATACGGATCGACACCGATCGTGGCAGCGTGTCGCTCAGCGATGGCGGAGCAACGATCGCGATTGACGGCGAAGCACCGCGCACGGCAGCGAACATCGAATATCCCGCGCTCTATGAGCGCTTTGCGAAGCTGGTGGCGGCGGGCGAGTCCGAGGTCGATCTGTCGCCCTTGCGGCTGGTCGCGGACGCCCTGCGCATCGCAGAGCGCACGACGGTTGCGCCGTTCGCGTTCTGAGTAAGGGCGCTACCCTGGACTCCCGTTTTCGCCTGGCCTCTGCGAAAGTTGGGTAACGGAGGCGTCATTTGCTGCCTTCCTGCGAAGGCGAGGGTGCCAAAAAACCGTCCGTCATCCTGAACTTGTTTCAGGATCCAGCCCTCGCAAGTCCGCACTATGCCTGTTGCGCGGTGGATGCTGAAACAAGTTCAGCATGACGGCAGATTTTGGGGCGCGGGGTGATGATCAAACCGCCGAATGCCTTGATGCCGAGGTCTCGCACAGCCGGTAAAACGGATCTGGCACACCCTACCGTCGCACGGCCGACACGTCAGCTTCGGTCCACCCGCCCCCCATCGCCTGATACAGCGCGACATAGGACGTCAACCGGTCCGCATTCGCCTGAACCAGCGCAAGCTCGGCGGTCAGCAACCCGCGTTGCGTATCGAGCTGGTCGAGATACGAAGAATATCCCGCACGATACCGGTTCGATGCGTTGCGCAGCGCCGCCGCATAGGCGTCGCGCTGCCCACGGATCGCGACCGCCTGTTCGCCCGAGCGCTGGACCCCGGCGAGACTGTCGTCGACTTCACGGAAAGCGGTAAGCGCGGAGCGGCGATAGCTGAATGCTGCCTGGTCGCGCCGCGCGGCGTTCACATCGACATTGGCACGAAGCCGCCCGCCGTCGAACAGCGGGGACAGCACGCTACCGCCGATCGAGAAGATCCCGACCGGATCGGCGAGTGCGGTCGACAGGATCACCCCCGAAGACCCGGTCAGCGCGATGTTGGGCAGCAACGCCGCACGCGCACTGTCAAGGCTGCGGTCCGCCGCGACCAGCGTCTGTTCGGCTTGGAACAGGTCGGGCCGGCGTCGCAGCAGATCGGCGGGCAGCCCGTCCGGGATCGGCGGCGGCACCAGCGCGGTCAAAGCCGCACCCCGCTGGATCGCGCGGGGGGTATCCCCCAGCAACAGGCTGAGCGCATCCTCCTGCCGTGTGATCGCCAGCTGCGCCTGCGGGATCAGCTGTTCCGTCGCGCGATACTCGCCTTCCGCCTGATGCAGTTCGAGATTGGAGGTATAGCCCGTCTCCGCACGCCGCCGCGCAATGCGGAGCGCATCGCCCCGCGCGGCGAGCGTATCGCGCGCGACCGCCAGCCGCGCATCGAGCGCGCGCAGCGTGATGTACCCGCTCGCGACGCTGCTGGCGATGGCGAGCCGGACGACGTCGCGCGCGCCCTCGCTCGCCAGCAATTGCGCGCGTGCCGCGGCGCTCGCGTTGCGCAGACGCCCGAACAGGTCGGGATCGTAGCTGGCGGTCAGCGATGGCTGCGCCGTCAGGTTGGTGCTCGCGACCCCGAACGCGTTGAGCGCACGTGCATCGGTCGTCGGCAAACCCGCGCTAAGCGTCGGCGACAGTTGCGCGCGCGCCAGCCGCTCTGCGGCGCGCGCCTCGTCGACGCGGCCCGCCGCGATCCCGAGATCGGGACTGTTGGCGAGCGCCTGGCCGATCAGTTGCGTGAGTACCGGATCGCCGAACGCGTTCCACCATTGCGCGCGGACCGGCGACCCGGGGCCGAGCGCGGTGCGCCATGCGGGGGGTGCAACGATCGCGGTGGCGGCGGGCGCTTCCGGCCGCGGCCCCACGCATCCCGCGACCATCATCCCCGCCGCGAGGACGCCCAGTCCGCGTCTCATCGGATTTGCGGCCCCGAAGACGTATCGATCCGCGTCTGCACCGACATCCCCGGCCGCAACCGTGCCGCAAGCGGCTGGCCTGGATCGATCTTGATCCGCACTGCGATGCGTTGCGGCACCTTGGTGAAGTTGCCCGTCGCATTGTCCGCCTTGAGGACCGCGAATTCGGACCCCGCCGCAGGGGACAGTCGCTCGACGTGGCCCGTCAGGCGCGCATTGGCGAGACCGTCAACGGTGAAGCTGGCCGGCTGCCCGACCGCCATCCGCGCGGTCTGCGCTTCCTTGTAATTGGCGATCACCCAGGTCTCGGGCGGCACGAGGAACATCAGCTGCGAACCCGCGGTGACATATTGCCCCACCCGCACGCCGACCTCGCTCAGCCGGCCGCTCTCGGGCGCGCGCACCACCGTATTGTTGAAGTCGATCTGCGCGAGCCGCTGCGCCGCTTCCGCGCCGCTGACGCCGGCCTGCTGACCGCCGCGCCCGACCTCGACCGTGCGAATGTCCTGCCGGGCGATTTCGCGCGCAGCCTTCGCCTGGAGCACCCCCGCCTGTGCCTGTCGCAGCGCCGCCAGCGTCTGGTCGCGTTCACGCAGCGACACCGAACCGTCGGTGACGAGGTCGTTGACGCGGTTCATGTCGGCGCGCGCACGCAGCAACTGCGCGTTGGCATTGGCGACTGCCGCGTCCTGTGCCTGCAGGCTGGCGGCGCGCGCGCGTGCGGTCTGCTGGCTGTTCGCGAGCGTCGCCTCCTGACCCGCGACCTGCGCCTTCGCCTGGTCGACCCGCTGGCGGTAGATCCGGTCGTCGATCCGCACGAGCGGCTGCCCCTGCGTCACGCTTGCGAAGTCGCGCACCAGCACCGCGGTGACATACCCGCTGACCTGCGGGCTGATGACGGTAGTGCGCCCGCGGACATAGGCGTTGTCGGTCGCCTGGTTCGCGGTCGCAAACGGCGGCAGACGCCAGGCATACAGCACCGCGCCGATCCCGATCGCGGACAACAGGATCGCGACGATCAGCGCGCTGCGCGACGGGCGCGGCGGCCGCCAACCCGATCCGACCGGCGCGGCGGGGGCAGCGGGTGCAGCGGGTGCGGCGGCGGCGGCGGCGGCGGCGTTTTCGGCCGCGCGGGCTTCGGTCACGGGGGTGGCCGCGACGGGGCTCTGCGGCGGTTGGCGCGTATCGGTCATGCGGAAGCCTTGGCAAGCGCCGCGCGACGTTCGCGCCTCGTGCGGCGGATCAGAAGAAAAGCGAGATAGGCGGTGGTCAGCGCGGCGAGGATCGCCACCAACCGGAACGTGTCGTCATAGGCAAGCACATTGGCCTCGCGCGTCGCGGTCTGCGAAAGCAAGGCACCGCCTTCGGCAGATCGCAGCGTCGGATCGCTGACGACGCGTCCGACCGCGCCGCCCCCTGCCGCGATGCGCGCGGCGACGATCGGATCGGTCGGGTCGATCGCCTGGACGATCGCCGCGCTATGCGCCTTTTCAGAGATCGTCTGATAGGTGCCCAGCAACGCCGCTCCCCCAAGTCCGCCGATCGCATTGACCATGCCGAACAACGCCAGGAAGCTGATGATGTGCCCCGCGCCTTCCTTGAGCGCACGCGTCATCCCGAACAGCAGCGATGGCCCGAGGAAGAAGGTGCCCGCGAACGCGATCACCGCCTGCGTGACATACAGTTGCGCCGGACGCGTCAGGCTGGTCGACAGCGAGTCGACATAGGCCGCGACAGCGACCAGCCCGATCGCGAGCATCACCGGATGCGTCAGCCGGTTGACGTCGAGCGTCACCGCGCTCGCGATCACGCCAGCGATCGACGCGACGAAGATGATCGCGAACAGCGTCCCGAACTGGTCGTTGTTTTGCCCGAGCACCGTCAACAGCCCGACCGCGGCATAGGTCTGTTCGGACAGCACGAGTCGCGCCATCAAAGTGACGATCGTGAAGCGCACAATATCCGCGCTGCCCAGCCAGCGCGTGTTGAGCAGCGGATTGGCGCGGCCGTGTTCGATCACCAGCGCCGCCGCGAACAACGGGATCGCCACGACCAGCGACCAGCCGATCCACGGCGCCTCGAACCACCACACCAGCCGCCCCTGCCCCAGCACCGCGGACAGCAGCGCGATCGCGACCGCGAACAGCGTGAAGGTCACGAAATCGAGCGGTTCGAACGCCTGCTTCCGCTCGGTCGGCGGCAAGCGCAACAGGCTCACCGCGACCAGCGACAACAGTGCCAGCCCGAATTCGAACAGATACAACGCCCGCCATTGCGACATCGCCAGCAGCTCGGGCGAAAACAGCCGCGCGAGCGGGGTCGCGCATTGCGGAATCCCGATGCCCACGACCAGCGCGCGCAACCGCCATTTGGTCGGCAGCGCCTGCATCATGTAATAAAGGCTGAGCGAGCTGAGCGATGCCCCCGCCATCCCGCTCGCCGCGCGCACCGCGATCGCCGACCAGAAGCCGTGGACGAACAGATGCGCGAACGCGAGCAGCACGTACAGGCCGAGGAAAATGATCGTGAACGGCCGCAGCCCATATTGCTGGCGGAATTTGATCAGCAGCAGGTTCACCGATGCGTTGGTCATCACGTACACCGTCGGCAACCACGCGATCTCGGTCGGATCGAACCCGAGCGACCCCTGCAACGTCATCGTATTGACCGAAATCAGCGCGGTCCCCAGCCCCCCGGTCAGCCCGACCAGGATCGCGATCGCGCCGTACGCCAGACGGACGATCTGTGCGTGCTCGGGCGACGCCGGCGAACCCGGCAGTGCGGGACGCTCGTGCGGCGCGAAGGTCCAGTTCTCCTCGGTCAGGAAACGACGGATTCGACTGGTGGCCATGCCACTCCCCTACGCGCCTCACCCGGACCGGATCAATCCATCCATGATGGTGATATGCGGTTCCTGCGTCTCGCAGAATCTGCCCGAGCCCGCGCGAACAAAAAGAGTATCGAACCCCGTATCTCTTGATGCATATCAGCCCATGATTTCGACGAGGTCGTTACGACCCCGATGAAAGGGGAGAGTGTGTGGCGGATTGTCCTACCGGCGTGGCCGGCCTTGACGATATTCTGGGCGGAGGCCTTCAACGCGGGCGTCTGATCCTGCTCGAAGGCAGTCCCGGCACCGGCAAGACCACCATCTCGACCCAGTTCCTGCTCCAGGGTGCCGAGGCTGGCGAACGCGTCCTCTACATCACGCTGTCCGAAACCGACGAGGAGCTGCGCGAGGGCGCGGAATCGCATGGCTGGACCTTCCCGCCATCCTTCACGGTGTTCGAACTGGTCCCGCCCGAAAGCCTGCTCGACGAAGACCATCAGCAAAGCCTGCTCTATTCGTCCGACCTGGAACTGGGCGAGACGACCAAGCGGATCTTCGAGATTTTCGAGCAGATCAAGCCATCGCGAGTCGTGCTCGACAGCCTGTCCGAAATCCGCCTGCTCGCGCAAAGTTCGCTGCGCTATCGGCGTCAGATCCTCGCGCTCAAACATTATTTCGCGCGGCATGACGCGACCGTGCTGATGCTCGACGACCTCACCGCGGACATGCTGGACCGGACGGTCCATTCGGTCGCCCATGCGGTGATCCGGCTCGAGGAACTGTCCCCCAATTACGGCGCCGAACGGCGCCGCCTGCGCGTCCTCAAATATCGCGGGCGGCGCTATCGTGGCGGGTACCATGATCTCGTCATCGACACCGGCGGGATCCGCGTCTTCCCGCGGCTCGTATCGGCGGAACATCGCGGCAGCTTCTCGCGTGAGAGCATTCCGGTGGGGGATGCAGCGTTCGACGGGCTGATCGGCGGCGGCTTCGAACGCGGCGCGAGCACGCTGATCCTCGGCCCCGCAGGCACCGGCAAATCGCTGCTGACGTTGAGCTTCGTCAAGGCCGCAATCGAACGCGGCGAGAATGCGGCGATGTTCGTGTTCGACGAAGAACTGGGGCTGCTGTTCAGCCGCGCGCTGGGGCTCGGGATCGATCTGCAGGCAATGGTCGAGTCCGAGCAGCTCGTCATCGAACAGATCGACGCGGCGGAACTGTCGCCCGGCGAGTTCTCGGAACGTGTGCGGATTTGCGTCGAACGCTACAAGGCGCGCACCGTCGTGATCGATAGCCTCAACGGCTATCAGGCGGCGATGCCGGAGGAGCAGGCGCTGATCCTGCACATGCACGAATTGCTGCAATATCTGAATCGGCAAGGCGTCATGACGTTCCTGACGGTCGCGCAACATGGCCTGGTCGGCGACATGAAATCCCCGGTCGACGTGACCTATCTTGCGGACACCGTGATCCTGCTGCGATATTTCGAAGCGACCGGGCGGGTCCGACGCGCGATCTCGGTCGTTAAGAAGCGGATGGGAAACCATGAGGATACGATCCGCGAATTCACGATCGGTCAGACAGGCATCACGCTCGGACACCCGTTGACGGCTTTCCAGGGTATCTTGCGCGGGGTTCCGGCGTTGATCGGCGAAGACGATGCACTCCTGCTGGACTAACATGGGCTTGAATTCTTCTTGAACCGCACGCTCGCCGAAGGCGCCATCATCCTTGCACCGCGCGGTCGCGACGCGGTGATTGCGCGTGCGATGCTGCAAGAAGGGCAACTGGGTGCGGAAATCGCGCCGGACCTGCCATCGCTGGTCGCGGCGATCGCGCAAGGTTGCGGGTTCGCCGTCCTGACCGAAGAAGCGTTGCGGGGCGCGGACCTGCGCGACCTGACCAGCGTCCTCGCGCAACAGGCGGAATGGTCGGACCTGCCGTTCATCGTGCTGACCGAACGCGGCGGCGGGCTCGAACGCAATCCGGGCGCGGTGCGGCTGCTGGAGGCGCTTGGCAACGTCACCTTCCTCGAACGACCGTTCCACCCGACGACGCTGCTGTCACTCGCACGCGCGGCAAGGCGCGCACGGCTCCGGCAATATGACGCGCGCAACCGCCTGGAGGACATCCACGCGGGGCAGCAACGGCTCAAGCTCGCGATTGCGGCGGGTGGCCTGGGGGCGTGGACGCTCGACATGACGACCTCGTCGCTCCACGTCGAACCCGATACCAAGGCGCAATTCGGTCGCGCTGCGGACGAACCGTTCGATTATGACGACCTGCTCGCGGCGATCCACCCCGACGATCGCGACGATACCGTCGCCGGGATCAAGCGCGCGCTGGCGGACGGAGCCGATTACCGCGCCGAAGTGCGCTGCCTCTGGCGCGACGGATCGCTGCACTGGCTTCAGGTCGATGGCCGGGTCGAGCGCGACCCCGTCGGACGGCCGCAGCGCGTCGTCGGCGTGTCGCACGAAATCACCGATCGCCGCGTGATCGAACTGCGCCAGCGCGCGCTGCTGTCGCTCAGTGACCGGCTGCGCGAAGCCCCCGATACCGCCGCCATGTCGTTCGAGGCGGCGGCGATCCTCGGCAACACGCTCAGCGTCAGTCGCGCAGGCTATGGCGTCATCGATCCGGTTGCGGAGACGATCACGATCGAACGCGACTGGTGCATGCCGGGCGTACCGACGCTCGCAGGCGTGCTGCGCTTCCGCGACTATGGCTCGTATATCGAGGATCTGAAACGCGGCGACGTGGTGACTTTTGCGGACGCCCGCACCGATCCCCGTACCGCCGGCAATGCCGACGCGCTCGAAGCGATCGATGCGCTCGCCGTCGTCAACCTGCCGCTGGTGGAACGCGGGCGGTTCTCGGCGCTGCTGTACCTCAACAACAGGGCGCCGCGGGTCTGGTCGGACGATGACCTCATCTTCGTCCGTGACGTGGCAGACCGCACGCAGGCGGCGATCGAACGGCGGCGCGCCGAGGATGCCCTCGCCGCACTGGCGGAAACGCTCGAGCGCCAGGTCGCCGAACGCACCCGCGAGCGCGACCGGACCTGGCAGAATTCGCAGGACATGCTCGTGATCCTCTCCGACGAGGGGATCATCCTGTCGATCAATCCTGCCTGGACCGACGTCCTCGGGTGGACGGCGGACGAAATCGTCGGGCGCAGCCATCTGGCGTTCGGGCACCCGGACGAATCCGCCACCAACGCCGTCGCGTTTGAGGAAACGCTGAACGCGACGCTTCGGCAATATGAGAACCGCTATCGCCACAAGGACGGCAGCTACCGCTGGATCGCTTGGGTCGCGACGCTTGAGGGCGGTCGGGTCTATGCGAGCGGACGCCATATCACCGTCGAGCGCGAAGCCCGCGCCGATCTCGAGACCGCGCAGGAACAGTTGCGCCAGGCGCAGAAGATGGAAGCCGTGGGTCAGTTGACCGGCGGTCTAGCGCATGATTTCAACAATCTGCTGACCGCGATTTCGGGCAGCCTTGAACTGATCCAGGCACGGATCAAGCAGGGGCGCATCAACGACGTCGACCGCTACATCGGCATGGCGCAACAGGGTGCCAAACGCGCGGCCGCGCTGACCCACCGCCTGCTGGCCTTCTCGCGTCGGCAGACGCTCGACCCGCGGCCGACCGACATCGATCGCCTGATCGCGAGTTTCGAGGATCTGCTGCAACGCGCGGTCGGCCCCGCGATCGAGATCAGGGTGGTCCGCGACGAGACATTATGGACGACTCTGATCGATCCGAACCAGCTCGAGAACGCTGTCCTCAATCTCTGCATCAACGCGCGCGATGCGATGCCCGAAGGCGGTCGGATCACGGTCGAGACCGGCAACGTCGCGCTCGACGCCGCCGCGGCGCGCAGCCGCGACATGGCGGCAGGCCAGTATATCGTGCTGAGCGTCACCGACACCGGATCGGGCATGTCCCCCGAGACGATCGCGCGCGCGTTCGATCCGTTCTTCACGACCAAGCCATTGGGTGAAGGTACCGGCCTCGGGCTGTCGATGATCTACGGGTTCGTCCACCAATCGGGCGGACAGGTGCGGATCACGTCCGAAGTCGGGCATGGCACGACGATGCAGCTGTTCTTCCCGCGGTCGCACGGAGTCGCGGCGGCGGATCCGGAGATCGTGGTCGCGGTCGATATGGCGGCACCGTCGATCGCAAAGACCGTCCTGGTGGTGGACGACGAACCCGACGTTCGGGCGCTGGTGGTCGATACACTGACCGATCTCGGGCACCACGTGTTGCAGGCGGGTGACGGCCCGAGCGCGCTGGACGTGCTGGCGTCGGGCGACGCGATCGATTTGATGATTACCGATGTTGGCCTGCCCAAAGGCATGAACGGACGCCAATTGGCAGATGCCGCAAGAGTCGCACGCCCCGATCTGAAGATCTTGTTCATCACCGGCTATGCAGAGAATGCAGCGGTTGGGAATGGACATCTCGATCCGGGGATGCATATTCTTACCAAACCGTTCGCGATGGACGTCTTGTCCGCAAGAATACAGCAGCTCGTCGCAGCGTAGATACATAATTTGGAGTAGTTCAAAGGGTAGTCTGTCGCGCGCATTGCGTCATGACCCGTTTCCTTGATACCCACGGTACTTGCCGTGGGGGCAAGGGTTATCGACGCGCGAGGGTTGGCCATGGGTCGGGCAATGACGTGTAACGAATTTGCGGGGCACGTCGGCACGACATTCTCGCTGGGCGTGCCGCGCGTCGGCATCATGCCGCTGACGCTGGTGGAGGCGTCGCGCCGTCGGGGGGGCGAAGGCGGGCGTGTACCCTTTTCGCTGGTCTTCCGCAGCTCGTCGGACGAAACCTGGCCGCACTCGACCTATCAGATGACACATCCGGTAATGGGCCGGATCGACATCGTCCTGGCACCGTTTCGCCGCGTCGAGAATGGTGTGGATTACGTCGCGACGTTCGACTGATCGGGCGATCATCAAACCCGCCGCTTTTCGCATGGCGGCAAGGCAACCGAAGGCGCTGCGTCGCGTTGCCCCGCCATGACGCCTAAACCGATCAGCTTCTTCATCCATCACCAGGGTCGCGGCCACGCCAATCGCGCGATGGCGATCATCCGCGAACTCCCCCCGGAGCGTCCGGTGAGCGTCCTGTGTGCGCGGCCCGAACTGTTCGACGGGTTCGACCGGCCGATCGACATTGTCCCGCTGCCCAACATGATCGGCGCGCCGGTCCCCTCCCCCGGGCTGTTCGCGCAGCCGACGCCCGAGATCATGCACTGCGTTCCGCTCGGCGTCGCGAAGACGCGGGGCACGATGCGGACGATCCTCGATCATCTCGACGATGTCGATCCCGCATTGTTCGTCGTCGACGTTTCCGCCGAGATCGCGATGCTCGCGCGGATCGCGAGTGTTCCCGCGATCAGCCTGCGAATGCATGGCGACCGGCTCGATCCGGGGCATCTGGGGGCGTATCAGGCAAGCGTCGGGCTGCTCGCCCCGTTCGATCGGACGTTGGAACAGGACGACACGCCAGACTGGGTGCGTGCGGCGACGTGCTACACCGGCGGACTGTGCACAACGGTCGACGCGATTCCGTCGCGCGAGGCCGCGCGGGCGAAGCTCGGGCTCGACCCGACACAGGAAATCATCGTCGTGCTGACCGGCGGCGGCGGGGCGGGAACACCCTATGCGCCGCTGACGATGGCGGCGCGCGCAGTGCCCAATGCATCGTGGCTGGTGCTCGGGCCGACCCACCGCGAGGGGCATGAGACCGATTTCGGCAACCTGCGCGAACTGGGCTGGGTCGCGGGCGTGACCGATTACATCGCCGCTGCGGACGTGGTCATCGCCTCCGCGGGGGACAATACCGTGCACGAGATCGCGCGTGTCGGGCGACCCTATGTCTGCGCCCCCGAATGGCGCTATTTCGCCGAACAGACGCGCAAGGCCGAACGGCTCGCCGAGGTCGGCGCTGCGGTGATGTTACGCGAATGGCCGGGCGCGCTCGCCCCGTGGCGCAAAATCCTCGATGCCGCGAAGGCGCTCGACCCGGCGGCGCTCGCAGCGCTGTACGACGCAGATGCCGCCCGCAAGGCGGCGACCTATCTTGAGGGCATGGCGGTGGATCTGTGGTCGGCGGAGGCACCGGTAGCGCCGGTTGCAGCGCAGGCCGCAGGGAATGACGCCCCGCCGCTCATGTCGGCGGCCTGAGCGCCGCCGACCGTCAACTGAACAGCGCGGTCGCGTCCAGCGTCGCGTCGATCTCGTCCCGGGTCGGCGCGCGCACTACGGTCAGCGCGGTGTCGTCGATCACAATCAGGCCGCGCTCCGCGAACTGGCCCAGCCAGTAATCCATGCACCACCGCCCCCAAGTCGCATGGAACAGCCGCGCGTTGCGCAGGATCGCGTCGAAATGCTGGAGCGGCGGGATATGGATCGGGTGATGCTGGTGATACGCCCGCGCACCGCCAACCCACGCCATCGTCACGCCAGCGCGTTCCAGCCGCGCTGCGAAGTCGGTCTCTTCGCCGCCATAGCCGATGTAGCGTTCGTCCATCCCGCCCGCGCGCCGCCAGTCGGCGGCGGACAATGCAAAGGATAGCCCCCACAACTCGCCGTGGCTCGGTGTGGCACGAATTTCATCCTCGGCCAGTTCCGGTTTCGCGGGATGCCGCACCCCGACGCGGTCTAGCGCCTCATCGTCGAGCCGTTCGACCCCGCCCGGCGGCAGATACAGAACATCGCCCAGCCGCACCCCCGCTGCATCCGCGGTTGCGGCATAGCGTTCGACCAGCCCCGCCGCCGGAATGCAATCGACGTCGAGCAGGATCAACTGCTCCCCCCGCGCCGCCTCGGCGGCACGGTTGCGCGCCGCCGCAAGCGGCATCGGGTCCCCCGGCACCAGCACCGACCGCACCGGAAAGCGCGTTTCGGGTAGGGGTGACGGCGCTTCCTGCATCCACGCGATGACGAGTTCGTCGGGCAAGCGCTTCTGGCGATTAAGACCCGCGATCAGATTGGCGAGATGCGACGACCGCCCGCGGACGATCGTCAGGACACTGATGCTCACGCGCGCTTGGCGGTCTTGCGGAAGTGCGCGACGCCTTCCAGGATTCCGTGTGCATGCGAACCGCGCGCGACGTAACAGCGGCTGAGGTCCTTCCGCTCGGCGAGCCCGTCGGAATGGTTGCCGACGATGATCGCGTTGGGGACCGAGCGCAGCATCTCGATATCGTTGCCGCTGTCGCCCGCAACGACCACCTGCCCCGCCGCCAGCCCGAGCGCCTGGCGGACATGCTCGACCGCGGTCCCCTTGGACGCCGCGAACGGCAGCACGTCGAGATAGCGCCCGTGGCTCTGGATGATCGTGCACGCCAGCCCGTGTCGATCGAGCAACGCGCGCAGCCGCCGCCCCGCATCGGGATCACCCTGGATCATGTAACTGAGCTTCGCGCGGCGCTGTTCGAGCGGGCTTTGTGGGGTCAGCCCGCCTTCGCGCGCGATGACCCCGGCGATCGCCTCACGGTCCCAGCCCGCAGCGACCTTCTCGTCCCACGCGATGTCGCGCGCATAGACCCCGCCCGGACGGCGGTGATAGATTTCAGAACCCACCGAGGAGATGACGATCGCGGGCAACGGCGCGTGATGCTGTGCCAGCACCGCCATCGCGCTGTGGAAACTGCGCCCCGTCGCGACCGCGAAAACCAGCGCGCGCTCGTCGCCATGCCATTGCCGGAACGCCGACAGCGCGTCCGCGCAGCCGAGCAGCGTGCCGTCGATATCGGACACGAGCAGGTTCTGCGGAATCGTGTCACGATCCGGTTGCGCCATCGGCGCGGCAACGACTTCGGCGAGCAGATCGGCGTAGATCGCGACATGTGCGTCCCAGTCATACGTCCGCATCGCCGTCCGTCCGCCGGCCGCATAGCGATCATACAGCGCGTCATCGGCAAGGATCGCGAGCAGGGCATCCGAAATCGCTTCCGGCGCGCGCGGATCGACGAGCAATCCGTTGCCGCAGGTCTCGACGATATCGTTCGGCCCGCCGCTGTCGGTCGCCACCACCGGCAGCCCCGCCGCCGCCGCCTCGAGCAGCGTCAGGCCGAACGGCTCGTTGAGCGCAGGATTGGCGAACACCCCCCGCCGCTCCCGCGCATAGGCATAGACTGCGGGAATGTCGCACGGTCGATGCGTCTTGGGATAGGCGACCTTGCCGTACAGATCGTACCGGTCGATCAGGATCAGCAGTTCGGCCAGATTGTCGCGCACTTCGGGTTCGAGCGTGCGCAGATCGTCGCGAGTCCCCGCGACGATCACCAGGTTCGCCGCCGCCTGCAACGCGGGCGAACGCCCGTACGCCTCGACCAGTCCTGCGAGGTTCTTCTTGGTTACGGGACGCGCGATCGCCAGGATGGTCGGCTTCGACGGATCGGTCAGAAAACGAGCGATCGCTGCGTCGATCGCCGGATCGGGCATGGCGTTCGCAAAGTCCTTCACGTCGCTACCCGGCGCGATGATGCGGATACGGCCCGGGTCATAGGCGTCGTACAACGCATATTGCAGCTCGGCCTCGTCGCGCGACGACGCAATGATCGCCGATGCGCCCGCAATCGCGCGGTCCTCGATCGCGATGCGCTGCTCCAGCCCGTCGAGCTCGCGACACGGCTTGTCGAACGCCGCGCGCTTCACATGGCCGAGCGAATGCGCGGTGAAGACATAGGGGATTCCCAACCGGTCCTTGATCGCGGCGGCCAGCGCCCCTGCATCGGCATAATGCGCGTGGATGACGTCGGGCCAGCGATCGAGCGCACTGATGTGCGCGACCGCCGCCTCGACCATGCTGTCATGCTGCGTCCACAGTTGTTCCTTGGCGAGATAGCCCGAGTCCACGCTGCGCAGCCGCACGATCCGCGTGTGATCGTCGATCGTCTCGATACACTGATCGTAACATTCGCCATGGACCGGATCGACGAAAGCGCGCGTCAGGATCTCGATCCGATCGATCGCCGGATGCGCGTCGCTCGCGCGCACCAGATCGAGCACGTAGCGGATGTGCCCGCCGGTATCAGCCGTCATGCCGTATTCCACATCGTGCCCCCGAAGGCAGCCCTGAAGTGCGATGTGGAGTACGAACATTGTTACCGTTCATTCTGGAGACAGAAAGATGGAACTGACTCACATTCATCGCAGTTCCGAAACGATGTACGGGAATTTAATTGATCCAGAGCAAGTATCCCCCCAGCTGCAGGTTGGTTTGCTGACGTGGGCGCTACCGCCCGAGAAAAGCGGGCTGTCCCGTGCGGCGCTGGAAATTGCCCATGCGGCGGCCGAAGCCGGTGCCAATGTCCGCGTGTTCACGCTGGATCGCAGCGGACGGGACCGCGACGGAGAACTCGAGATCATCGGGTGCGCCCCCCGCGGAGCGCTTGCCACGTTGCGGCGCACGGCGGCGCTGGGGCATCTCGCCGCGCCGCTCGCGTTCCGCGCGGCGGTCATCGCGGAGCATCGGAAACGGCGCTTCGACGTGATCGAGGCGACCAACTGGTATGCCCCCGGTGCCGCCATCGCCGCGCGACGGACGATACCGCTCGTCACGCGCAACTCCACGCCCGCCGCGATCACATTATCGCAGGAGCCGACGCTGCGTAACCGGGTCGACCGTGCGGGCGCGATCCTGATCGAACGGCTGTCGGCGCAGTGGAGTGCCGGGCTGATCTCGAACACCACGGCGCATGGCGACACCATCGCGGACCTGTACCGCGTGCCCCACCCCGGCTCCCATCACGCGGTGATCGGGCTGAGTTTGCCACAGGTCATCACCGAACGTGGGCAGAACGCCGCCTATCCGGGCGACGGCGGAACGGTCGAGCTGCTGTTCGTCGGGCGAAACGAGCCGCGCAAGGGGTTCGATGCATTGCTGGAGGCGATGACGATCCTTGCGACCGAGCACGCGACCGGGCGCCTGCCGGCGTTCCGGCTGACCCTGGTCGGCGCGCAGGAAGAAGACGTCGCTGCACTCCCAGCGCACGCGCGCGAAAGGCTCCGCCTGTTCCACCGCGTCGACGAGACCCGCTTGCACGATCTGTTCGCGGCGGCGCATGTCGTCGTCGCCCCGTCGCGCTACGAGAGTTTCGGCCTCGTCTATCAGGAGGCAATGATGTTCGGCCGCCCCGTCGTCGCCTGCGCCGAGGATGCAAGCGCGCGGCTGTTCGTCGGGGACAGCGGCGCAGGGATCCTCGCGACGACCTGCACCGGAGCGGACGTCGCCGCCGCGCTGCGCCCGCTGATCGAAGATCCAGCGCTGCGCATACGCTATGCCGCCGCTGGCCGCGCCGCGTCCGGCCAGTTCACGCGCCGCACGCTTGGGGAACAGACGCTCGCGGCCTATCGATCCGCGATCGTGTCGAACGGGCGCAACAAACGGGTTTCGTCCTCGGGCCGCGCGCCGTCGGCGGACATCGCGGCATAGGTCCGCGTTCGCGCTCGAACACGGACCGCATCGAGCCGATGCTCGATCACCCCTGACAGCGCGAGCGACGTCTGCGCGAACGGGACGACCGGGCGTTCGTGGACGTTCCCCGCAAAGCGCACGGCGCTTCGGTTGAGCCGGTACTGGATGTCGGGAAACAGCGCCGACTGAGCGCCATCGACGAGGTTGCACCGCGCGAGCCCCAACGACTCCAGCCCGTCGCCGTCCGCAGCCGCGACCAGCCACCCGAGACTGTCACGCAAGACCGCGTCGGGCCGCTCGTCGCTGTCCAGTTGCAAAACCCACCCTTCCCCGGCCAGCGCCTGCACGCGGTTGCGTTGTGCGGCGAAATCCCCGGCCAGCGGGTGCGCATGAAGCTCGACGCCGGGAAACGCATCGCCCCAGGGTGCAGCGTCGGGTGCATCGATCAGCACGATCCGTCGTGCGAACTCGGGAAGCGCCGCGACCAGCGCCGCCGCATCGGCGCATTCTTCGGGCCGGGTGATGATCCCGAGCGTGATCGCATGGTTGCGCGGCACAGCTGGACCCGCGCGATCGTGGTCCAGCACATAGCCGAACCGCCACGCCGCATTGCGCCACCCTTCCGCAGTCAGTGCCCAGCGATCGTTCGGAGCACCACATGCCAGACCTTCGCCGAGACGATGCAGCATCGCCGCGCGAACCCCGTCGAGCGGAACACCCGCATCGACCTGAAGCCCGCAATGCGTGCATTCCTCCCCACCGATTCGCGCGTGCCAGTCGGGGTTGGCGCACACCGGGCACCGCAGCCGTGCGACGTGCCGCGACGTCATCCGCGCGCCCGCGCGATCTGCGCCGCGTACAGGTCGACATAATCGCGCGCCATCCGATCGGCGGTGAAGCGCTGCTCGAACACGCGCCGGATCGCGCTGCGGTCGAGCATGGCGGCTTTGGCGACCGCTTCCGCTGCTTCCGCCTCGCTGGAGACGATGAAGCCGGTGACGCCCGGCTCGACGATTTCGCGCACGCTGCCCTTGTCCCACGCGATCACCGGCGTCCCGCACGCCATCGCCTCGATCATCACCAGCCCGAACGGCTCGGGCCAGTCGATCGGGAACAGCAGCGCCACCGCATTGCCCAGCAGGTCCTGCTTCGCCGCATCGTCCAGTTCGCCGACGTGGACGATCGCGTCCCCCAGCGCTGGCGCAACGTGCTTCGCGAAATAGGTCGGGTTGCCGACATCGACCGCACCCGCAAGCCGCAGCGGCATCCCCACCGCCTGCGCGATCGCGATCGCGCGGTCGGGGCGTTTCTGGTCGGTCATCCGCCCGATGAACGCAAGATAGCCGCCTGCCCCGTCGCCGATCCGATAGCGGTCGTGTGCGATGCCGTGGTGCACGATCCCGGCAAGGTTCGCCAACGGCAAGGCGGACGCCTGCGCCGCCGAGATTGCCGCCACCGGCAGGTCGGTGAAATGCCCGAAGAACAGTTCGCGGTCGCATTCGTCGAGCCGCCAGTGGACCGTCGTGATGCTCCGCGACCGCGCCGCGCCGAGTACGGCTGCGTGGGCGAATTCGCCGTGGCAATGGACGATATCGAATTGGCCAAGCCGCTCGGCGAGCAACCCCAATTGCATCGCCTCCAGCGCAGCCGGCACCCCCGGCGCGACATCCCCGCGCGCGTGTTTCAGCGCGGCAAGGCTCGGTCCGGCGGACACCAGCGTCGCGGAAGTCCGGCTGTCGGACGGCGCGAACAGCGTGACGTCATGCCCGTGCTCGACGAGCGCTTCGGTCAGGTCGTACACGATCCGCTCGGTCCCGCCCGATCCGTTCGGCGGGGTCGGGAAGATCACCGGGGCGACCTGTGCGATCCGCAGGCGTTGCGTGGTTGGTCCGTCGGTCATGATCCCCCTTTGGACGAGGCGTGATCCCCGACGGGAGGCTGGACGAATGCAGGTGGCGGTCGGTTCCCCGTGTCAATCGCGCGGGATACCGGGGGTGCGCAACCGATCTGCCTCCTCGTCCTTTATGATGAGGTCGGCATCCTAAGCGTGCATCGTCCGTTTGCGCGCTCCGACACCTTTGAAAGGCAAGCACAATGTCCATCGACGTCATTTACAAGACCAAGGCCACCGCAACCGGCGGTCGCGACGGTTCCGCACGCTCGGACGATGGGTCGGTCGACGTCAAGCTGGTCGTTCCCAAGGAGATGGGCGGCCCCGGCGGCGTCGGCGCCAACCCCGAGAAGCTGTTCGCGGCAGGCTATTCCGCCTGCTTCCTCGGCGCGATGAAGGCGGTTTCGGGCAAGGTCGGAGTCAAGGTCCCCGCCGATGCGACCGTAACCGCCGAGGTCGGGTTCGGTCCGCGTTCGGAAGGTGGCTACGGCATTACCGCCGACCTGACGATCACGCTCCCCGGCGTCGACAAGGCCGAGGCCGAGAAGCTCGCGCACGCGGCGCATGAGGTCTGCCCCTATTCCAACGCGACGCGCAACAACGTCGACGTCGGGCTTACTATCGCCTGACCTGACGGACGCGCCGATGGTCTTGACCCCGATAAACCGAACCTGAACGGGACGGTTCAGTCGATCGCCATTATCCCACTGATAACAGGCGAAAGATCAAGACATCGGCGCGGACGGCCGGGCACCGGGTGGGCAACCTTCACACTCTTTGCCCAACCGGCCCATTCTGCGGCCAACCCTTCGACCATCGGAGTTTGCGTGATGACCGTCCCGTTGCGCATATCGGAGCCCACCCGCCCGCGACGCCGTTCGTGAGCCTCGCGACGGGTGTAACCTGGGGCATTTGCGCGGCCTCTACCGCCGGCGTCATCACGCGGCCGTTCCGCTGGCCCGAAGCGATCTGGGCAATGCTGGGGGCGGCGTTGCTGCTCGTGTTCGGGCTGCTCCCGTTCTCCGCCGCGCTCGGCGCGATCGGCAAGGGCACGGACGTCTATCTGTTCCTGATCGGGATGATGCTGCTCAGCGAAACCTGCCGCCGCCACGGCCTGTTTGACTGGGTCGCCGCGACGGCGGTCAATCATGCTCACGGCTCACGCCCGCGCCTGTTCCTGCTCGTCTACGCGACCGGGATCGTCACCACGACGTTCCTGTCCAATGACGCGACCGCGGTTGTCCTGACCCCGGCCGTCTACGCCGCCGCGCGCAAGGCCGAGGCGGACCCACTGCCGCTGCTGTTCGCCTGCGCATTGATCGCGAACGCGGCGAGCTTCGTGCTGCCGATCTCCAACCCCGCCAACCTCGTGCTGTACGGCGGGCACATGCCCCCGCTCGGGCAGTGGTTCGCGTCGTTCGCGCTGCCCTCGCTGGCCGCGATCGTCGTGACGTTCCTAATCCTGCGCTACGTCGAACGCGCGCGGATCGTCGGTGACTGCCAGTCCGAGGTCGATCGCACCCCGCTGTCGACCGGAGGCAAGATCGCACTGGGCGGGATCGTCGCAACCGCCTCCGCGCTGCTGCTGGCATCCGCCTTCGACATCGAGCTCGGCCTGCCGACCTGCATCGCCGGGGTCGCGACGACGCTGGTGGTCGCGCTGGCGACGCGGAGCTCCCCCGTTGCTGTGGCGCGCGACGTCTCGTGGAGCGTCCTGCCGCTCGTCGCCGGGCTGTTCGTGCTGGTCGAGGCGCTCGATCATACCGGCGTGATCCGGCATGTCGCCGAGGCGCTCCGTACCGCCTCCGCCGACCCGGCGCGCGGTGCGCTCACCGCGGGCACGCTGCTCGCGTTCGGATCGAACCTCATCAACAACCTGCCCGCCGGATTGATCGCGAGCAGCGCCGTGCTTCAGGCGCACCCGCCGCAGATGGTGGTGGATGCACTGCTGATCGGGGTCGATCTCGGCCCGAACCTGTCGATCACCGGGTCGCTCGCCACGATCCTGTGGCTTCAGGCGATCCGGCGCGAAGGCGAAGACGTCGGGTTCTGGCGCTTCCTCAAGGTCGGTGCGGTGACGATGATCCCCGCCCTCGCCGCCGCCCTCGCCGCGCGCATCGCGCTCGGCTGACGTCCACTAACCGACCGCCCCCTCTCTCAAGCCCCGCGAGACCCCATCATGGCCACTGCCTTCGCTTCTGCCGCATCCGGCGGCTCGACACCGCGGCGCTCCAAACCGGGCAGCACGCTCGACGCGCTCAACTTCTTCCTCGCCGATGTCCGCGACGGGCTCGGGCCGTATCTTGCGATCTATCTCGTCGCGGTTCGCGGACCGGCGCATGGCTGGAACGAGGCGACCGTCGGGCTGGTGCTGACGATCGCGGGGATCGTCGGCCTGCTCGCACAAACGCCTGCGGGCGGCCTGATCGACCGCAGCAAGAACAAGCCGCGGATCGTGATGATCGCGGCATTGCTGGTGACGCTGAGCAGCCTATCGCTGCCGATCGTATCCGGCTTCACCGCGGTGACGGTGACGCAATCGATCGCCGCGGTGGCGGGTGCCGTGTTCGCGCCCGCCATTTCGGCGATCACGCTCGGCCTCGTCGGCCCCAAGCTGTTCGCCAAGCGCGTCGCGCGCAACGAAGCCTTCAACCACGCAGGCAATGCGGTGTCCGCCGCGCTTGCGGGCGTGCTGGCGTGGAAGTTCGGCCCGGTCGTGGTGTTCTGGCTGATGGCAGGCCTGACCGTCGCGAGCATCGCGACGACCTTCCGCATCCGGAACGACGACATCGACAATGCGGTCGCGCGCGGGCTCGATTGCGAGCCCGAGGAAGGCTGCGAGGAACCGAGCGGCTGGAAGGTGCTGGTCGAGAACCGCCCGCTGATGCTGTTCGCGGTGATCGCCTTCCTGTTCCACCTGTCGAATGCCGCGATGCTGACCTCGGTCAGCCAGTTGCTCGCCAAGACCGTAGGCAAGGACCAGGCGACCTCGCTGACCGCCGCGTGCATCGTCGCCGCGCAGCTCGTGATGGTGCCGGTTGCGATCCTCGTCGGGCGCAGCACCGAACGGTTCGGGACCAAGCCCATTTTCCTGCTCGCCTTCGCCTTCCTCGCCGCCCGCGGCGCGCTCTACACCGTGTCGAACGATCCCTATTGGCTGGTCGGCGTGCAGGCGCTCGACGGCGTTGGGGCAGGCATCTTCGGGGCATTGTTCCCGGTGGTGATCGCCGACCTGACCGAAGGCAGCGGACGCTTCAACGTCAGCCAGGGCGCGGTCGCGACGACACAGGGGCTGGGCGCGGCGCTATCCGCGTCGCTCGCGGGCGCGATCATCGTCTGGGCGGGGTATAGCGTAAGCTTCCTGACGCTCGCGGCGATCGCGGCGGCTGGGTTTACGCTCTATCTGGTGGCGATGCCCGAGACGAAGAAGGCGAAGCAATAGCCACGGCGCCGATCAGTCGATGCGGATCCCGGTGCTCAACACCTCGAGCACCGCATCGACCTTCGGGCTGAGCTGGCGACTGCGCTGCCAGACCAGATGGAGCGGCAGCCCTTCGGTCGCCTGATCCGGCAGGACTTCCACCAGCTCTCCCCGCGCGAGTTCATCCGCGATCAGCCAGGTCGCGAGTTGCGCGATCCCGAACCCCGCCTTGACCGCCTCGACCTGCGCCTCCGCACTGCCGAGCACGATCCGCGGCTCCATCGTGCGGTGTTCCACCCCGCCCGTGCCGTCGGCGAACCGCCACGCGATCGTGCTGCCATCCGCGCGACCGTAGAGGATGCAATCGCGCGCCATCACCTCCTCGACCGTCCGGGGCACGCCATACCGCGCAAGATAAGCGGGTGACGCACAGACGATCACGCGCTCCGTCCCGAGATAGCGATGCCCCAGCGCATCCGGCCATGCCGCCACCGTGCCGATCCGCACCGCAACGTCGATCCCTTCTTCGACGATATCGACCAGCCGATCGGTAAAGGTGATGTGCGGCCGCACGTTCGGATTACGCTCGGCAAAGCCGAGCAGCAGCGGCATCGCGCGCATCCGCCCGAACGCGATCGGCACGTCGACCTTGATCCGCCCGACCACTTCGGACCGATGCGACGCCAGCACCGCCTCCGCCTCGACCAGTTCCGCCAGCACGCGGACGCACGTTTCGTAAAACGCCGCCCCCGCCTCGGTCAGCGTCAGCCGCCGCGTGGTCCGGTCGAACAAGCGACTACCAAGACGGCTCTCGAGCCGCGCCATCGCCTTGCTGATTGCGGAACTCGACAGATTGAGCCGCTTGCCCGCGGTGGTGAAACTGCCCGCATCCGCCGCGGTGACAAAGGCCTCGATGCCCTTCAGGCGTTCCGACGGGATCATGGCGCGCTCACGATTAGGGAATTTTGGTCACAAGTTAGGCGAATTCTTACCGCGTGACGAGACGTTCCGTCATCCTACATCGGGCAGATCCGCTGGAGAATGCCCGATGCCGTCTGCCACTATCCCTACCGCCCATGCCGGGGCACCCCCGCAAACGCGCGGCAACGGCCTTGCCGTGCTGTTGCTCGCCATCTCGGCATTCGTGATCGTCACGACCGAGTTCATCATCGTCGGACTGTTGCCGGGGCTCGCGCGCGATCTCGACATCTCGGTCGCGGCGGCCGGGCAGCTGGTCACGCTGTTCGCGTTCACCGTGATGCTGGCGGGGCCGTTCCTCACTGCGATGCTGTCGCATTTCGAACGCAAGCGGCTGTTCGTCGTGATCCTGCTGATCTTCGCAGGGGCCAATGCGCTCGCCGCGGCGGCACCCAATATCTGGATCCTCGGATTCGCGCGCTTTCTCCCGGCGCTCGCGCTCCCCGTCTTCTGGGGCACCGCAAGTGAAACCGCAGGGACGCTGGCTGGCCCGGAGCGATCGGGCAAGGCGGTCGCGAACGTCTATCTCGGGATCTCGGGCGCGATGGTGCTCGGCATTCCGCTCGGCACGCTCGCCTCGGATGCGTTCGGCTGGCGCGGGACGTTCTGGGGCCTGTCGGGGCTGTCGTTGCTGATGGGCGTCCTGCTGTTCTTCGTCATGCCGACGCTCGCCCGCCCTGCCCGCGTCCGGCTCGCCGAGCAGGCAAAGATCCTCAAGGACCCGTATTTCCTCGGCAACGTCGTGCTGTCGGTGGTTGTCTTCACCGCGATGTTCACCGCCTACACCTATCTCGCGGATACGCTGCAGCAGATCGCGCATATTCCCGCGGGTCAGGTCGGCTGGTGGCTGATGGGGTTCGGCATCGTCGGACTCGGCGGCAATTGGCTCGGCGGGCAGTTCGTTGGCAAGGGGCCGCTGCTGGTGACCGCAATCGCCTCGCTGGTGCTCGCGGTCGGGATCGCGGCGACGACCCTGTTCGCCGGGTCGCCGGTCTGGCTCGGTGTCGCGCTCGCGGTCTGGGGCGTCGCCAATACCGCGCTCTACCCGATCTGCCAGGTCCGCGTGATGCAGTCGGCGAGCCATGCACAGGCGCTGGCGGGCACGCTCAACGTGTCGATGGCGAATGCCGGGATCGGGCTCGGCGCGATCATCGGCGGGGCGATCATCCTGCACCTTGGCTTGCCGAGCGTCGGCTATGTCGCTGCGGCGATCGCCGTGCTGGCGGTGGTGCTGACCCCGCTGGTCGCGCGACTGAAGCGCGGCTGAAGCGTTAGGCCTCCTTCTTCCTCCCCTCCCTGAAAGGGAGGGGATCGAGGGGTGGGTCGGCCCGATCATCTGACGGACGGCCAGCCTCACACCGACCCACCCCCAGCCCCTCCCTTCCAGGGAGGGGAGCAAAATCCGAACTCTTGCAGATCAAAGGAGCATCCGAATGCCCAAGGTATCCACCGATCACGACTACGCCGCCCGCGATGAGAGCATCGCGATCAACACCTACACCACCGTCCTGCGCCGCCCGCGCGTGCCGCACGAGCTGTTCGCGACCTATTGGCGCGACGTCCACGGCCCGTTGTGCTCGCGCGTTCCGGGGCTTGGCTGGTACGTCCAGACCCATTTCGACCGCGCGCAGGACGCGCATCTGTGGCCATCCGTGGAAGGGATCACCCCCTTCCCCGATTACGAACTCGATGGCGGCGTGGAAATCGGGTTCGCCTCCGCCGAGGATCAGACGACGTTCAACGATGCCAGTTCGATCCTGTTCGCAGACGAGCAGAACATGTTCGCCGCGACGGTCGCTTATGCGCTTCCGAAAGGATCGCGCACGCTCGTCGACCGCATTCCCGACCCGATCCCCAATGCGGATGACGGGTTTGACCGGATCCACGTCCACCTCGGCGCAGCGACCGACGATATCGGCGCGTTCGGAACGTTCCTGACCGATTTCGCGGAGAAGCTGGCGGCGCAACCAGCGGTGCTCAAGGTCAGGCTGCACCTGCCCGAACGCTACGACAATGCGAACCCCGCGCCGCCCGCACCCAATGTCGATCATCTCGTTCCGCCCGAACGCGCCGCGATTGGCATCCTGGAACTCGCGTTCGAGACCCCGCTCACTCGCCGTGCGTTCCTTGAAAGCGATGCGTTCGCGGCGATCGCGCAAGGGCAGCAGCAGCATGTCCGCCACGCCAGCGCCTTCGCGGTCAGCGGGGTCTACACCTACGTCCGTGACAAGACGCTGACGCTCGCCGGACTGCGCGGCAGCCGCCCGGCGCAACTGATCGAACGGCTCGGCGCGAACAACCAGGCCGCCGACGACGTTCGCCAGCTGATCCTGACCGGCCAACTCTGAACGGGTCGCAGCCCTCCGACCCATTCGGGACGAAGGGCCGCAGCAATCAGGCGGCGCGTGCCTCGACCCGCGGCAGGAACAGATAGCCGCGGTTGCGCACCGTGCGGATGATCTCGTCGCCGCCGTTGATCGCCAGCTTGCGCCGCAAGCGGCTGACATGGACGTCGATCGTACGGTCGTTGCAGCTGGGCACGTCGCGTCCGGTCAGATCCGCCAGATCCTCGCGCGAATGGACGATCTGCGGATCGCGCAGGAAGATCGCGAGCATCCGATATTCGGTTTCGGTAACGGCGACGATCACCCCGTCGGGTGCGGTGAGCTTGCGGCGACGCGCATCGAAACTCCAGCCGGCGAACGCATAACAATCGGTCGGTGCAGCGCCGGCGTTGCCGATCCCGGTCGTCGTCCCGCGTGCCGCGGTCGATGCGCGACGCCGCAGGACCGAGCGGATCCGCGCCATGATCTCGCGCGGGCTCGACGGTTTGAGGATATAGTCGTCGGCGCCCATTTCCAATGCGACGATCCGGTCGATCTCGCTCGAGATCGCCGAGAACATGATAATCCCCGGGCCATCCTCGACATGCATCAGCGACCGCAGGATCGACAGCCCGTCCTCGCCCGGCATCATGATGTCGAGCACGATCAGGTCGCAGTCGCGGCGGTCCAGCCGGTCGCGCAACGCCGCACCATTCGCCACCGCCTCCGCCCCGAAACCGTTGTCGACCAGGAATTCGGTCAGCAGTTCGCGCACGCCGGGATCGTCGTCGACGATCACGATCCTTGCGCCCGTGGCGGCGGGAATGGCAGCATTGGCGACGCCGGACGACATCGTGTCGCCGCTGGTATGGAATGTCATGGTCATGCGACTCCTGAAGGAAAGATGCTGCGGCGACGAACTGCAGCCTGTCCTTGGCGTGCATTCTTTTCCGGCTTGTTTCCCGCGATGTCCGCGCCGTTACAAAAGTGTGGCCCGGCGGCATCACCTGATAGGGGTGATCCGCGGATCGGACATACCGCGGACACATCGCAATCGCATCGCACCGCGATGACTACGGCTCTGCAGACCTCCCCATCGCCGCGTGACGCGCCTACGTTGCTGGTGGTCGACGACGACCACACCATCCGCACGTTGCTGACCGAAAGCCTCAGCCGCCACGGCTACCGCGTCGAAACCGCCTCGAACGCGCAGGAGATGGACGTCGTGCTCGCGCGGCACCCGGTGTCGCTGGTGCTGCTCGACATCATGATGCCGGGTGAGGACGGCATTTCCGCGTGTCGCCGGATCGCGCTGCGCGGTGGGCCGCCGATCGTCTTCCTCAGTGCGCTGGGGGACGAACCCGACCGAATCCTCGGGCTCGAAATGGGGGCGAGCCATTATCTGACCAAGCCGTGCAGCGCGCGCGAGATCCTCGCGACCGTCCGCGCCGCTTTGCGGGCACGGGACGAAATCGCCGCAGAACCGCGCTATTACTGCTTCCTCGACTGGCGGGTCGATTTCGCCGCGCGCGAGTTGCTCGACGGTAGCGGAATGCTGGTCGACCTGACCGACGGCGAATTCTCGGTCCTGCGCGCCTTCGTCAAGCGCCCGCGCCGCGTGCTGACGCGCGACATCCTGCTGGAGGACGCGCGCGGCCCGGATAGCGACGCCTATGACCGCGCGATCGACGTCCAGGTCAGCCGCCTGCGCCGCAAACTCCGCGCGCGCGACGACGAGATCATCCGCACGATCCGCAACGAAGGCTATTTCTTCGTGCCATCGGTGACGCGCGCATGACCGTCCGTGCCGCGGCAGACCCGCTTCCCTACCCCGCCACCACGCCTGCGAACGCCCAAAAGTCCTGGCCGCTGTTCCTGCGCATCTTCACGATGATGCTGGCGACCGTGCTGCTCGTGCAGATCCTCAATTTCGGCGCGTTCCTGCTGATGCCGCCGCCATCGCCGACGATCTTCACGACCAGCCGGATCGCCGCGGTCGCGCGGAGCGGGCGCGATGCCAGCGGGTTGTTGACGGTGCGCATCGCGGATGCGCCGACCATCGCCGTGTCCAACCCGCGCGACCTGGCACTGGCGCGCGCGATCGCGTTCGATCTGCGGTTGCCGATCGGATCGGTCGTCGTCCATTCGGGGCAACACAAGGGCCCGACGATCATCGGTGCCTTCCGCCCGCCGATCCCCGCCGGCATGGTCAGCCCCCGGCTGCGCCAGCGTCGCGCGATGGACGATGCGTTGTTCGGCGATTTCACGGTATCGGTTCGCCATCCCGATGGCGGCTGGCGCAGGATCGAGCCGGTCGAGCGCCTGCTCCGGCCGTGGCGGTTGCGCTTTATCCTGTGGTTCGTGCTCGCGGTTCTGGGGATCGCGCCGCTTGCGTGGTGGGTCTCGCGCCGGATCGCCAAGCCAATCGCCTTGTTTGCGGGCGCGGCCGACCGGCTCGGGCGCGATCCGCGCGCCGCACCGCTGACGCTGTCCGGCCCGCCCGAAATCACCGAGGCCGCCGCCGCGTTCAACCAGATGCAGGAACGGCTCAATCGCTATGTCGAGGATCGCACCACGCTGATCGCGGCGGTCGCGCACGATTTGCGAACGCCGCTGATGCGCCTGTCGCTGCGGCTCGAAAAGGCCCCCGATGAGATCCGGCTCGCGGGCGAGGAGGACATTCGCGAAATGAGCGACCGCATCGGCGCCGCAATGGCGTTCGTCCGCGAAATGACGCGGCATGTCCGGCGGCAACGGCTCGACCTGCGCTCGCTCGCCGAAAGCGTCACCACCGACGCGGCCGATGCGGGGGGCGACGTGACGCTGCTACCCGGTCCTGCGATCGGGATCGACGGGGACGCTCCGTCGCTCAAGGCGGTGCTGACCAATCTGGTGAGCAATGCGGTGAACTATGCGGGGAATGCGCAAGTCTCGCTCAGCGCCGGCAAGGGCGTCGCGATCATCGAAGTCCGCGATACCGGCCCGGGCATGGCCCCCGCCGATCTCGCCCGCGCGTTCGAACCCTTCTTCCGTGCCGAACGATCGCGCAACCGCGACACCGGCGGCACCGGGCTCGGGCTCGCCAGCGTCCGCGCCGTGGCACGCGCGCATGGCGGCGACGCGACGATCGAGAATCACCCGGACGGCGGGCTGCTCGCGCGCGTCACGCTGCCGGTGTGAGCCCGTTCCCCTGCGCGTGGCAGGGGAACCGGGTGGATCAGGGGACGAAGCGCCACCAGTTGTGCGCGGCGAACAGCACGATCCGCAGCATCACTGGAACGTCGCCCCGCCCGCCAGCATCTTGGACGCGCTGATCCCCTGCTGTTCGAGGAACTGGTTGAGCCCGGTGACGAGTTCGAGCGCCGCGGTCGTGGTCAACGCGACGCGACCGACGACCACGCGTTCCATCGCGGGTTGCGGACGGCTATGGTCGCACCGCGCGCTCTCCAGCGTCAGGACGATCACGCCCTGCATATTGGCGATTCCGGAATAGCCGGTCGCGAAGATTTCGGGCGCGAACGGATTGTCGACATAGGGCGGCTCCTCGACCTTGGGTTCGGGAACGATCGGGCTCTTGATGGCAACGTACATGGCAGGCCTTTCAAACGCGCGCGCCGGATGGGGGAAACGGTGCGCGAGCCCGTTGGTGCGCCGCGCGAATGTCTGCCGCGTGTCCCGCGCTTGACCGCGCCGACACAGTTGCCGCCGCGCCCCCGGCCAGGGTTGCGCGACATGACGAGGTATGCCCGCACCGACGCATCGCGTGGCGCAGACGTCACATGCGAAAATCCGCCGGACACATGCGCTCCCTAGCTCGCGAAGCTGGTTGGAGATGCAGTAATGATATTGGTGTTGGGCGTAGGCCCGATCGTTTTCGCGTCCGCCGTCGCATCGGGTACGGCGCCCCCCCAGACTGTTCCCGCCCCCATTGCCGCCCCCGCTACGCCCCCCGCCGCGTCCCACACGATCCGGTCGATCCGCGTCGACGGCGTGCAGCGGGTCGAGCCCGAGACCGTGCTCTCCTACACCAAGCTGCGGACGGGCCAGTCCTTCACCAATGAGACGCTCGATCAGGCGATCAAGGACCTCTACGCGAGCGACCTGTTCGCCGACGTGTCGATCGCGGGCGCGGAAACCGGCGACATCGTGCTGCGCATCCGCGAGAATCCGGTGATCAACCGCATCATCTTCGAGGGCAACAAGCGGCTCAAGGAAGACAAGATCCGCAAGGAAGTGAAACTCGCCCCGCGCCAGATCTTCACGCGCGCCGCGGTCCGCCAGGACATCGCGCGGATCATCGAGCTCTACCGCCGCCAGGGCCGCTTCGCCGCGTCGGTCGACCCCAAGATGGTCAACCTCGACCAGAACCGCGTCGACGTCATCTTCGAAGTCAGCGAAGGCCCCAAATCCAAGGTCCGCCAGATCAACATCCTCGGCAACGCGCATTTCTCGGACGGCAAGCTGCGCGAACAGATGGCCACCAAGGAAGCGCGGCTCAAGACGATGCTGAGCTCCAACACCAGCTACGATCAGGACCGCATGGCCTATGACCAGCAAAAGCTCCGCCAATTCTACCTGACCGAGGGCTATGCCGACTTCAAGGTCACCTCCGCGGTCGCCGAGCTGACCCCCGACAAGCGCGATTTCATCATCACCTATGTCGTCGAGGAGGGAAAACGCTACAAGTTCGGCGACGTGACGGTCGACAGCGACATCCGCGATTTCGACAACACAAAACTCGCCGCGAGCCTCGGGATCACCAAGGGCAGCTGGTACAACGCCAAGCAGGTCGAAACCGCGGTCGACTCGCTGAGCGAGGCGGCGGGCACGTTCGGCTATGCCTTTGTCGACGTCAGCCCCGATTTCCAGCGCGACAAGGACACGCTGACGATGGGGATCAATTTCCACGTCGCCGAGGCCAAACGCAGCTATGTCGAGCGGATCGACGTCAACGGCAACACCCAGACCAAGGACAAGGTCGTCCGCCGCGAGATCCGGCTTGCCGAAGGCGATGCGTTCAGCAGCTTCCAGGTCAAGCGATCGCAGGACCGGATCAACTCGCTCGGCTATTTCCAGGACAAGTTCGAGATCAAGCAGACGCAGGGCTCCGCCCCCGACCGCGTCGTGCTGACCGCCGACGTGCAGGAAAAATCGACCGGCGAACTGTCGCTCTCCGCGGGCTATTCGAGCCTCGAGAAATTCATCATCCAGGCGTCGATCAAGCAGCGCAATTTCCGCGGCATGGGGCAGGAACTGCGCGCCAGCGTGAGCTACTCGACCTATTCCAAGTCGGTCGAGCTGGGGTTCACCGAACCGTATCTGTTCGACAGCAACGTCGCGCTCGGCGGCGACATCTTCCGCCGCGATTACCGGTCGTACAACACCGTCGGCGACACCAACACGACGACCTACAAACAGGTCTCGACCGGGTTCCAGATCCGCGCGGCGGTCCCGCTCAGCGAATATTGGAGCGGCGCGGCGCGCTACGGGCTCAGCTACGACCAGGTCTCGCTCGACCAGGCGACCTATTACACCAACGGCAGTTGCGACGTCGCGCTCGCGGGATCGTATCTGTGCGACGCGATCGGCAACCGCTGGACCTCGTCGGTCGGCTATTCGCTGATCCGCGATTCGCTCAACAGCCGGCTCAACCCGACCAAGGGGTCGCGCCTGTCGATCAGCCAGGATTTCGCAGGGCTCGGCGGCGACACGCATTATCTCCGCTCGACCATCGTCGCGTCCAAATTCTGGGGGCTGGGGGCCGGTTTCGTGCTCAACGCGCAGGCCGAGGGCGGGCATATCCAGGGGATCGGGCAGGACGTGCGGCTGACCGACCGCTTCTTCCTCGGCGATCCGCAGATCCGCGGGTTCGACATCCGCGGCGTCGGCCCGCGCGTGACGCGCGCTTATTACGATACGTCGACCGTCCCCGCGACGCTGACGGCGACGAGCAACAACACGACCGAGGCGCTCGGCGGCAACACCTATTATCGCGGGCGGCTCGAGCTGCAATTGCCGCTCGGCGCAGGCGCGCGCGAACTCGGGCTGCGGCCGTCGATCTACGCCGACATCGGCGCGGTGTTCGGCGGCAAGACGCCTACGCTCGCGGATAGCTGCGCCGCCGCGATCATCGCCGGGGTCGCCTGCACCGGGGCGACGCGGCAATATACCGACAGCAACGGCGCGCCGCTGTATCTCGATTCATCGGGCGCGAGCACGACGACCAACACCGGCACGCCTTACACCTATGCGCTGAGCGCCTACCGCGAGACCTATTCGGGCAACAGCCCCCGCCCCCGCGTGTCGGTCGGCGTGGGGGTCAACTGGAACTCGCCGTTCGGCCCCTTGCGGATCGATCTGGCGAAGGCGCTGATCAAGCAGAAGGGGGATGACACCAAGCTGGTGACGTTCAACGTGGGGGGGCAGTTCTGAGGGTGGTTGGGGTGCTGGCGGGAGCTGGCAAGGTGTCTGTGGCGTAGGAGGGGCAACGTTGATCCGTGTGTTCGGGACAGGAACCGCGAACGAATGAACGAATGCGGACTGCTCGCGTAAAGCCCGATGGCGGCAGCCGACATGGCGGCGCCTCCTTTACTGACAACGATTGAGTGTTCGGAAAGAGCACTCGTTCTCGAATGGCGAATAGTGGGACGAAGCCGTCGTTCGCACCCTAGGCGTCGACGGTCGGCTTCTGGCGGCAGCAGACATTCGAAGGACTTTCAGCATTCCTTATCGGAAGGAGTAGACCTGGCCACTACGGTCCTGAACGTTCCAGGCAGGCGACGGTGATGAGCTGCCTTCGTTAGGCGCTGCATCTTCTTCGGCTGAACGGGTCCGCTCCGACCCATGGGCGGGAGGGATGGCGCGATAGGTGGCCGACGTCTAGCGTCGTAAAGGCATTAGCAGGGGTCAGATGGGAATGACGAAGGAATACGAGGCGCTGGCGGATACGAGCGAGGTTCGCCTTCTTGAGATGATAGGCGAGGCGGCGCTCGAGGGGCCCGACGGTGCGGAATACGCCGCCGCCGGCGCTGGACTGGGTGCGCGACAGCCCAGAGGCGAGCGCCTCCGCGCCGCCGCCGACGCGTGGCTGGCACGGAACCGCGACGCGCTGCACGACGCGGTGTGCGGCAACGTCGTGGTCCGCAAGCTGTTCTCGGCGGAACCGGGCGCCACCGTAGAGATCGCGCGCGCGGTCGGCGACGCTGTGGCATCGCTGCACCTGCTCGTCCCGGTGCCCACGATCGCAATGCTGGTCGCTCGCAAGGGGCTCGACTGGATCTGCGGCCCGCAGCCCTGATCAGCGGCAGGCGGCGAGCAACTCTTCCAGCTGCTCGTGAAGCGTTGCCGACGCGTTGACCATCAGCTCCTGGGCCCTGTCGTCGATCACGGGGATTAACGAGCGCTGTACCTTGCCGTCCGCGAGGAAGACACTGGGGATCGCGAGCGGGCCGGCCGACGTGCCGATCGCCGACATCCGCTGGAAGTCCAGCACGCCGCCCGAGGGGCGGAGCTGCCTGACGTTGCCCGCGCCGGCGGCGACGCACTGCAGGTAGACATCGACGAGCCGGGGCATGTCCGGCAGCGTGGGCAGCGCCAGCCGACGTTCGGCGCCGTCCATCACCGCGTTCTCGGTCGGCAGTCCTGCACCGCGTAACCCTGCGGCCAGCCATGCGTCATCGTCTCCGTCGAAGCGCGGCGCGGCCACGGCGATGGCCGCGAAGAGGAAGCCGGGATCGAGCCGTTCCATTAACCGGGTGATCCGGGCGACGGCGTCGGGCGAACCAGGCGCCCCCCGAGCGAACCGGGCCGGCGGGCCGGGGTCCAGTTCGAGACCCTGCGTAAAGTTGAGCGCCACGCCCGCGGCCCTCGCCGCCAGTCGGTAGGCGTCGATAGGGTCGCTCGCGCCGGACCGTGAGGCCACCATGTGCGCGGGAGCCGAATATAAGGTCAGCTCGTGGTCGTAGAACATTTCCTGCTGGCGCCCGTTGAACCGTCGCCATTCAGGACTCTCCTCACCCTTCGCTGCCACCTGCCGCGCGTCGTGGTCGAGTTCCGCGAAGACCGCGCGGGTCTCGAACAGGGCCGCCTCGGTAAGCGGTTGCCGGGAAACCATGACGGCCTGATCCTCGTCGGTAAACCTGACGAAGATGATCGGATCCCTCTCGTCGGACCGCCCTGCCATGTCGAAACCGGCCCCGATGCTCGTCCCCCAGCTCCAGCGCGGCCGGTCGCCGCCGGCTGGCCGGTACCCCTTGCGCACCTCGGTGAAGTATTCGCGCCGGTAGAACCGGCGCTGCCGGTCATGGTAGTCGAGCATCGAGGGGAGACCGGCGACGTCGCCCTCCAGCTTGTCGGCGAGCCCGTCGAGAGCGCGCATCAGCGCATCAAGCAGCTCGCGGCCGACGACGGTCGACATGTGGTCGACCGAATGCTGGTATTCATGGACCAAGATCGGCAGGCGCTCCGCAGTCCACGCGAGGCAGTAGGCATCGTCGCCGGCGCTTGCCGGGTTGAAAACGTCCGCCTTCATGTGGACAGCCAGATCGTGCGGCGAGTAATAGGCACGCGGCGACACGTTCGGAAAGTAGCGGGCATCGAGACTGCGAGGCTTGTCCATGACTCTGCCTTAGCGCCGTCACTGAATGGCCGCCACCGGCGCGATAATCGACGAGAGGATACCCTTATTCGTCGCCCTGAGCCGAAAAGCCGGGGGACAATCTCTACCTTGATGTTGCCCCCAACGTGCTTGGCGGTCTTCCTGACCGCCTTCTCCACCATCACGTCGACCATGGCGACTACGTTCGTCTCCGTCATCAGCATGCGGGGGACGAGCGCCGCCATTCAACCAATGCTTTCAAGCCTCTGCTGCCAGCCGCCTTCCCGCAGACTTGCAATCTGAGCCGCCCGCCGTCGTCGAGGGCGAGCTCGTAGCCGCGGTCCCGCAGCGTGTCCCAGACATGCGCCGGTTTGAACATGGTGAGTTTCTGGCCCTCTCTTGGCTGCCACATTCATGCGCGTCCGCAAATTGAAGAGCTGGGGCTTCCGCGCCCACAATGCAGAGGGGGATGGCGGAATGGATGCGGGCGAACCGGCGCCCGCCGGCGGCCCCGACGAAGTGAAACCCGCGTTTACGCATCGGCCGCGCACGCGCTATATTGCCCCAAACTAAGGGATTGAAACGGACGATGGGCGCGAAGGCTAGATTCAAGGAACTTGGCGAGGCTTACCTTGCTGCGGTCGAGGGCGCCATCGGCTGCCGCGTCGATGCAGACTATGCAAACAAGACCTTTCAACTCGCCGACCTCGCCGCGACGATGCACCGGTTTTACGAAGAGTGGGCGCCGACAGCAGAAGGCCTCGCGACCGGCACTCTTGTAGGCGTAGGTTCGATGCCCGCCGGACCGGGCGATCTGCATTCCGCACGCGAGATAAAGCCGAAGCTCCGCGACGCATGCGTAGACGAGCCCGGCGTCTACTTCATCATCCAGCCCAACATGCCGAAGCGTATCCGATCGCTACTGATGTTCGCCGACGCTATCCTGTTCTGGGATCCGCTGGAAAATTCGTTCCGCCAGCATGGCGTTGACAGCGAGATCGTTGCCAGTGCGCTCAATAATATACGCAAGCTCCGCCCGCTGATCGCAGAAGGGCTCGTCGTGCCAGCCCAGCTCGCCCGCGCTCGCGAGTTCGGAAACGTGCCGACGGTCGCGACGCATTTCGAGGACGCGCTGGCCTGGCAGTCAGCGCTCGGCAAGGACGGCTTCGAGAGCCGCACCTTGGCCATCGGTCCGGGGAGCTTCCAGCTCACCGTGCCCGAGGAAGAAGGCTTCATGGCTATAGCGGGACTGCGGGGACACTCCGAGAACAAGCTGGCCAGCCTGCTTCTACCGGACGTCGTCGTACCGTTGATGGACTACTCCTCGCTCGGCGACTACCAAAACTTCTGTGAGAGCCTCGACGCGACCATAGCGCCGCACGACTTGAAGTATGTCCACGAGAGCCTGGCGTTCGAAAGCGGCTTTCTCATCGATCCCGACAAGATCGACAACACTATGTTGTTAGAGCTGCGCGATCGGGACTCGATCTTCCACGCGCTGCGCCAGACGATCGTCGATGCCGTCCAAGAATACGAGACCCAGCTGGCCGGGGGGCAAGGCGCGACGTTTGTCCGAATATTCAACGAGCAGTTGAAGAATGCCTTCCGCGACCTCAAAGAGAAGGCAATCGTTTCGAACACGTGGAAGGAGTTCGTGGACGAATCTCGCACCTTCAGCGGCAAGGTGCTTGCCAAGGTCGCGACGGCGCCTCTCACCGGCAAAGCGCTTGCCGCCGACATGTTAGAGGCGGCGACGTCGAACGGCGTGACGTCGGCGGGCGCGCTCATGGCAGCATCGTTTAAGACGTACACCCGCTATCGCAACACGAAGATCCTGATGGATTTTGCTGGGGCCATCCGCGACAATCAGCCAGCGCCGCCGCCAATCTCTATATAGGTCCAAGCCTAGGAAGCGCGTCGCTACCAGACTTCTTCGCGCTGAGTGAATGGCAGGTGCTGGCAGACACTGCCGTTAAAAACTCGACGGGCGAACGACGCATCTTGGTCGAAAGCCGCCCTCCCCCCGCCACACATTGCCTACACGCAACGCACCCGTCACAATGATCCGCCAAATGATGGCCCAGCCATACCACCGCCCGCCAGCGGGTAGTGGCAACGGCCCGTACCGCGTCCCGCCCTTTCGCTGACCGGAGCACCGCCATGCCCACCATCACCACCACCGACGGAACCGAGATCTTCTACAAGGACTGGGGCCCGCGCGATGCGGCGGTCGTCATGTTCCACCACGGCTGGCCGCTCAGTTCGGACGACTGGGACGCGCAGATGATGTTCTTCCTAGACCACGGCTACCGCGTGATCGCGCACGACCGCCGCGGGCACGGTCGGTCGAGCCAGGCCGCGACCGGGCATGACATGGACGGCTATGTCGCCGACGTCGTCGCGCTGACCGACTCGCTCGATCTGCAAAACGCAGTCCACATCGGCCATTCGACCGGCGGCGGCGAAGTCGCCCGCTATGTCGCGCAGGCCAAGCCCGGGCGCGTCGCCAAGGCGGTCCTCATCAGCGCGGTCGCGCCGATCATGGTGCAGACCGAGACCAACCCGGACGGCATTCCGCTCGCGGTGTTCGACGGGCTGCGCGTCCAGACCGCGACCAACCGTGCGCAATTCTTCTACGACTTCACGCTCCCCTTCTTCGGCTACAATCGCGAGGGCGCGGAGATCAAGGAAGCGGTCCGGCTCAACTGGTGGCGTCAGGGGATGATGGGCAGCATCCTGGCGCACACCCAGGGGATCAAGGCGTTTTCGGAAACCGACTTCACCGCGGACCTCGAAGCGATCGCGGTGCCGACGCTGGTGATGCATGGCGAGGACGATCAGGTCGTGCCGTTCGCCACCACCGGCAAACTGTCGGCGGAGATCGTGGCGGGCGCGGTGCTTAAATCCTATCCGGGTTATCCGCACGGGATGCCGACGACCAATGCGGACCAGATCAACGCGGATCTGCTGGCCTTCATCCTGGGCTGACACATGGTGCATCGTTCGCGCTTAAAAGGGTGTCGAACACGCTCCGTTCATGCGTAAAACGGTGTCGAGAACGCCCCGTTTATGCTGGAAACGGGGCGTTTCCGCGGCGTATCGCTGGACGTTTGAACGCTAATGCCTATATACCGCTCGGTATGAATAGCGTGTGTTCCATCTCGGCCCCGAAAGGCAGGCCCCGCGAGTTCGACATCGACGACGCGCTCGGCAAGGCGTTGCTGGTGTTCTGGCGCAACGGCTACGAAGCCGCGTCGATGACCGAGCTGACCTTGGCGATGGGGATCACCAAGCCCAGCCTCTATGCCGCGTTCGGCAATAAGGAAGCCTTGTTCAACAAGGCGTTGGACCTCTACGAGCGCGAGAAACTGGCGTATATGACCTCCGCGCTCGATGCGCCGACCGCGCGCGGCGTGGCCGAACGGCTGCTCAACGGTGCGCTCGAAATGCAGTCGAGCACGTGCGATCCCAAGGGGTGTCTCGGCGTGATCAGCACCGCCACCTGTGGCGCGGAAGCCGAGTCGATCAAGGCCGCCGTCGTCAAGCGCCGCGCCTCGTCCGAGGCCGCGCTGATCCTGCGGTTCGAGCAGGCACAGGCGGCGGGCGAGTTTCCCGAGGGCATGACCCCGGCGGCACTGACCCGCTATCTCTTTGCGATTCTTCAGGGATTGATGCTCCAGGCGGGCTCCGGCGCGACCTGTGCGGAGCTGACCGAACTGGTCGCGACGAGCATGGCGGTCTGGCCGACCAAATAGCATTCTCTCCACCGTTGCGATAATTATTCGGAACGGTATAGAATGCAGTTGACGCACCGGCTTACCCCTTTATATACCGACTGGTATTGAAGCCGGGTCCTAGCGTGGATGCGGTGCCGGCAAAGGGGTTTCCGCCCATGATCCACCAAACCAGCTGATCCGGCTCGCGCATCGCGAGTCCGTTATCTTTCAAAGTCTTAACCGTCCGACGGCACGTGATACCACGTTGCCGGGCGGTCATCCGCGCCTTGCGCCGTGTGCAACGTTGACGATCTTTCGTCCGCGAAGGCCGGCGTGTGTCCTGCAAAGACCCAACAGGGGGAATTTCCATGGCCTATTACGACATCAACCACCCGTTCGCCGCACCCGTCGCCACTCGCACCCAGACCGCATCGGCAGCCGCCTGCGCCGCGCCGGCTACCATCCCGGCCTCGGGTTTCTCCGCGCTCGAATGGAGCGTCATCGCGATCGCCCAACGCGATACGCTGCGCAGCCTCGGCACCCCCGGCCGCATGTCGCGCGCGCTCGGCACCGTGTTCGGACTCGGCACCCAGTCGCGGCTCGCCGATCCCAAGCTTGAGGCGCTGCGCCGCGCCGCGGTCTACGCTCGCCACCGCGGCTATGCGATGCCCGTCACTGAGATTAACAACTTCCACGAGAACGGCTTCTCCGAAGCGCAGATGGAGACGCTCGTCACCAGCGTCACCGGAATGCGCGTCGGCCAGAGCAGCCGGAGAGCCTCCGCATGAACATGATCGCCCCCATAGATACGGCCGCCGCCAATGAAGCCACGGCCCCGCCCCCGCCAAAACGCTGGACGCGGTGGCAAAAGCGCGGTGCCATACTGATCCCGGTGGCGATAGCCGGGGTCGTCGGCGTCAAGCTGTTCGATCATTCGGACGCGGTCGCCGCAGCCCCGCCCCCGGCCGCGGTCACCGTAGCCACCCCGCTGGTTCGCCAGGTCAGCGAATGGGACGATTATGTCGGCCGCTTCGCCCCGAGCCGCTCGGTCGAGGTGCGCCCCCGCGTTGCGGGTGAAGTGACGGGCGTCCATTTCCACGACGGCGATATCGTACGCCCGGGGCAGTTGCTGTTCACGATCGACACGCGCCCCTTCGCTGCTGCGCTCGCCGAAGCACGCGCCAACGAAGCGAGCGCGCAAAGCGCGCTAACGCTCGCGCGCACCGATCTCGGTCGTGCGACGCGGCTGATCGACGACGAAGCGGTCTCCGCGGGCGAAGTCGATGCGCTGCGGGGCAAATTGCAAGCCGCGCAGGCCGGGCTCGCCGCCGCGCAGGCGCGCGTCCGGGCGCGCGCGCTCGACGTGTCGTTCACGCAAATCCGCGCGCCGATCGGCGGGCGCATCTCGGATCGCAAGGTCGATGCGGGCAATCAGGTCGCGGGCGGCGAAGGCACCGGCGGCACCGTGCTGACGACGATCAACGCGCTCGACCCGATCTACTTCACCTTCGACGGGTCCGAGGCGCTGTACCTCAAGACCCAGCGCGCGCGCCAACCAGGGGCCGCCGCCCCCGCGGTCGAGATCCAGTTGCAGGACGAGACTGCGCATCGCTGGAAGGGCAAGCTCGACTTCACCGACAACGGCCTCGACACGCATTCGGGGACGATCCGCGGGCGCGCGGTGCTGCCCAACCCGGGGCTGTTCCTGACGCCGGGGATGTTCGGCAACATGCGACTCGCCAGCGCTGGGACCAAACCTGCGCTGCTCGTCCCCGACGATGCGGTGCAGACCGATCAGGCGCGCAAGGTGCTGCTGACGGTCGGGCCCGACAATGTCGTCACCGCCAAGCCGGTCGTCGTCGGTGCGGTGGTCGATGGGATGCGGGTGATCCGGTCTGGCGTCGGCCCCAAGGACCGGATCATCATCAAGGGCACGCAAATGGCGATGCCGGGGTCCAAGGTCGCGCCAACGTTGGGCAAGATCGCGGTGTCGACCGAAGCGGCGGCACCAACGGCGCAGCCGATCGCAGGCGAAGCGACGCTGACCAGATAACCGCCTTCTTCCCCGGCGAAGGCCGAGGCCCAGTCGGGACACACTCTCGGCTCCCATCACTGCCGTTCCACAACTGGGCCCCGGCCTCCGCCGGGGAAGGTCGGGTCGTGGGCGCCGTCCAAGGACACGCATCATGCGCTTTTCGCGCTTCTTCATCACCCGGCCGATCTTCGCCGGGGTCATCGCGGTGGTCATCACCATCGTCGGGCTGATCGCGTACATGGGGCTCCCCGTGTCGCAATATCCCGACATCGTCCCTCCCACCGTCACCGTCACCGCGGTCTATCCCGGCGCGTCCGCCGAGACGGTCGCCGAGACGGTGGCCGCGCCGATCGAGCAGGAAATCAACGGCGTCGACAACATGCTGTACCAGTCGTCGCAATCGACTGGCGACGGCAAGGTGACGATCACCGTCACCTTCAAGATCGGCACCAACCTCGATGCGGCACAGGTGCTGGTGCAGAACCGCGTCGCGGTCGCCGTCCCGCGCCTGCCCGAGGACGTGCAACGATTGGGCGTGGTGACGCGCAAGACCAGCCCCGACTTCCTGATGGTCGTGAACCTCGTCTCGCCCGACAACTCGCTCGATCGCGGCTACATCTCCAATTACGCGCTGACGCAGGTCCGCGACCGCCTCAGCCGCATCGACGGCGTGGGTGACGTGCAACTGTTCGGCGCGCGCGACTATTCGATGCGCGTGTGGATCGACCCCGGCCGCGCCGCCGCGCTCGACCTGACCGCGGGCGAGATCGTCGCCGCCCTCCGTGCCCAGAACGTCCAGGTCGCCGCCGGCACGCTCGGCCAGCCGCCTTACGCCACGGGCAACGCATTCCAGCTCAACGTCGAGACGCAGGGCCGCCTCACCGACCCCAAGCAGTTCGCCGATGTGGTGATCCGCACCGACACGGATGGCCGTCAGGTCAAGGTCTCCGACGTCGCGCGCGTCGAGCTCGGCGCGCAGGATTATGGCGCGAACACCTATCTCAGCGGCAAACCGACCGTCATCGCCGCGGTCTTCCAGCGCCCCGGCTCGAACGCGCTCGCCGCCGCGCAAGCGGTGTCGGCCGAGATGGAGACGATGTCCAAGAAGTTCCCCAAGGGCCTCGCCTACCGCGTTATCTACAACCCGACCGAGTTCATCGCCCAGTCGATCGACGCGGTGAAGCACACGCTGATCGAGGCGATGGTGCTGGTGGTGCTCGTCATCCTCGTCTTCCTGCAGAAATGGCGTGCGGCGATCATCCCGATCGTCGCGATCCCGGTCTCGCTGATCGGCACCTTCGCGGTGCTCGCGGCGGTCGGCTACTCGCTCAACAACCTGTCGCTGTTCGGGCTGGTGCTCGCAATCGGGATCGTCGTCGATGATGCGATCGTCGTGGTCGAGAATGTCGAGCGCAACCTCGAGGCGGGGCTCTCCCCGCTCGAGGCGGCGCGCAAGTCGATGGACGAAGTGTCGGGCGCGCTCGTCGCGATCGTGCTGGTGTTGTGCGCGGTGTTCATCCCGACCGTGTTCCTGACCGGGCTTTCGGGCGCCTTCTACCGCCAGTTCGCGGTGACGATCTCGACCGCGACGATCATCTCGCTGCTGCTCTCGCTGACCTTGTCGCCAGCACTCGCGGCAATGCTGCTCAAGCCACACACCGATGCGCATTCGGGCGGTCGCCTCACCCGGCTCGTCCGGCGCGCGGGCGACGGCTTCAACCGCGGGTTCGAGCGGATGAGCACGGCCTATGGCCGCCTCACCTTCCGGCTCGTCAGCGCACCGCGCAAGATGATGCTCGTCTATGGCGGCCTCATCGCGCTCACCGCCTTCGTCTTCACGGTGACGCCCGCAGGCTTCGTCCCCGCGCAGGACCAGGGCTATTTCCTGACCGTGATCCAGCTCCCGCCCGGCTCCTCGGTCGAGCGGACCGATGCGGTGATGCAGAAGGTCGCCAAGCGCATCCTGCCGCTCGCAGGCGTCAAGGGCGCGGTGATGCTCGCGGGCTTCGACGGCCCGTCGCAGACGCTCGCCCCCAACAGCGCCGCCGCCTACATCCCGCTCAAGAGCTTTGAGGAGCGGAAGAAACTCGGCGTCACCTTCGCCGGGATCATGGCCGAGGCGCAAAAGGCGACCGCCGACATCAACGAGGCGCGGTTGCTGATCGTCCCGCCACCGCTGATCCAAGGGATCGGCTCGGCGGGCGGCTATCGCCTGATGGTCCAGGACCAGCAGGGGCACGGCTATCTGGAGATGGGCAAGACCGCCTATGATCTGATCGGCAAGGCCAACCAGACCAACGGCCTCGCGCAGGTCTACACCTTCTTCGACACCGCCACGCCGCGCATCTTCGCGGATGTCGATCGGACCAAGGCGAACATGCTCGGCGTGCCCCCGGAGCGCGTGTTCGAGGCGTTGCAGGTCTATCTCGGCTCGGCGTTCGTCAACGACTTCAACCTGCTGGGCCGCACCTACCGCGTCACCGCGCAGGCCGACTCGCCGTTCCGCAACACGACGGCGGACATCGCCAACCTCAAGACGCGCTCGAACACCGGGCAGATGGTCCCGATCGGGTCGGTCTCGACCTTCCGCGACAAGACCGGGCCGTATCGCGTCGTGCGCTACAACCTGTTCCCCGCGGTCGAAGTGGATGGCGACACCGCCAAGGGCTCGTCCTCGGGCCAGTCGCTGGTCGCGATGGAGAAGCTCGCCGATACTGCCTTGCCGACCGGCTATGCGCATGAATGGACCGGCATCGCCTATCAGCAGAAGTCGGCGGGGAGCACCGCCGCGGCGGTCTTCGGCATGGCGGTGGTGTTCGTCTTCCTCGTGCTCGCCGCGCAATATGAGAGCCTGACGCTGCCGCTCGCGATCATCCTGATCGTGCCGATGTGTCTGCTCGCCGCGATGACCGGGGTGAATCTGCGCGGCATGGACAATAACGTCCTTACGCAGATCGGGCTCGTCGTGCTGATCGCATTGGCCGCCAAGAACGCGATCCTCGTGGTCGAGTTCGCCAAGCAGGCCGAGGAAGAGGATGGCCTCACGCCGATCGAGGCCGCGGTCCGCGCCGCGACCGACCGTCTGCGCCCGATCCTGATGACGAGCTTCGCGTTCATCCTTGGCGCGGTGCCGCTGGTGATCGCCGAGGGGGCTGGCGCGGAGTTGCGCCAGGCGCTCGGCACCGCGGTGTTCTTCGGGATGATCGGCGTGACCGGCTTCGGGTTGCTGTTCACTCCCACCTTCTACGTCGTCGCGCGTGCGCTGGCGCAGCGGTTCGAACGCCGCCACCCGACCCCGGTGCCCGCCGCACCAAATGGCCCCGTAGCGCCGCATGCGCTGCAGCCAGCCGAATAGGACCGCTTATGAAAACCCTCCTGCTCACCGGCCTCTCCGCGCTCGCGCTCTCCGCCTGCGCCGCTGGCCCCAACTATGTCGCCCCCCCGGCCCCACCGTCTGCCGCCGCGCCGTTCGTCTCGACGAGCGCCGCGACGGTCACGGCCCCCGCCGACCAGAACTGGTGGCGGATGTACCGTGACCCGGTCCTCGACGGTCTCGTCGCGGATGCGCTCGCGGCAAACACCGACCTGCGCGTCGCGGTCGCGCGGCTCGATAGCGCGCGCGCGTCGCTGCGCGGCGCAAAGACCGACCGCGAACCGCAGATCAACGCAGGCGCGAGCGGCAATTACGCCCGCACCTCGCAATTGCAGAACCTCCCCGGGTTCGACCGCGAGCGTGCCACGTACGACGTCGGGCTCGACGTCAGCTACGAAGTCGACCTGTCGGGGAGCGTTCGTCGCAATGTCGAAGCCGCGCGCGGTGATGTCGGCGCGGCGCAGGCGGATGCCGATGCGGTCCGCGTCTCGATCGTCGCGGCGACGACGCGCGCTTATGTCGACGCCGCCTCTTCGGCGGAGCGGCTTGGCGTTGCACGCCGCATCGTCGATCTACTCGACAAATCCAGCACCCTGACCGGCAAGCGCGTCGACGCGGGCCGCGCGTCGCGGCTCGATGCGGTGCGGATCGCCGCTTTGCGCAGTCAGCGCGCCGCGCTCATCCCGCAGATAGAAGCCGAGCGGCAAGCCGCGCTGTTCCGCCTCGCCACGCTGACCGGTCGCACCCCGCAGGACCTCCCCGCCGCCGCCGGCGCGCGCACCACTACCCCGCGGATCGACCAGCCGATCCCGGTCGGCGACGGCGCGGCGCTGCTCGCGCGCCGCCCCGACGTCCGCGCCGCCGAACGCCGCCTCGCCGCCGCCACCGCGCGGATCGGGGTGCAAACGTCGCAGCTCTATCCGCAGATCTCGCTCGGCGGTTCGATCGGCTCGACCGCGCTGACAGTGGGCGACATCTTCACCGGCGGCCCGGTGCGCTGGCTGGTCGGTCCCTTGCTCAACTGGACGCTCAACCAGTCCGCCGCACGCGCGCGGATCGCGGGCGCGCAGGCGGACACGCGCGGCGCGCTCGCCAGTTTCGACGGCAGCATCCTCACCGCACTCGAGGAAACCGAGACCGCGCTCTCCAATTACGCGCGCGAACTCGATCGCCGCACGCACTTGCAGGCCGCGCGCGACAGTGCGGAGACGGCGGCGCGGATCACGCGCGCGCGGCAACGCGAGGGGACGATCGATTTTCTCGAGGTGTTGGACGCCGAACGGACCTTTGCGGACAGCGAGGCCGACCTTGCCACCGCGGATGCGCGTATTGCCGATGCACAGGTTGACGTCTTCCGTGCGCTTGGGGGCGGCTGGCAGCGACAGCAAAGTCAGCGATCGGTGGGCCCATGAGCGCGTACGATGGACCTGCCGCGGGGCTGAGAGGGAGCGACCCTGGGTTCGGCCCTGACGCGTGATTGTACTGAGGCTGCTGGAATTGCGGTCAGCACGGCAAAGACGAAGGCGATCAGCGTACCGAAATCGACGGAGGTCGCGCTTCCGGCGAATGGCAACAGGCTCACCAGCAGCGTGCGTTTGGCACCGCCGATCAAAAGCCGATCCGGGAAATTTGCACGTCCGACCGGCTGGAACACGGCATTCAGGACAAACAATCCGAACAATGCGCATCCGATCACACCCGTCCCGCACGCCAGTGCCACGAACCAGCTCGATGCACGGGTGGAGCCCACGCCGAGGCCAAAGCCTCCGGTGGCGCGCAATCCCTCCAGGCTGACGGTGTTCCAGTACAGTCGCTCCTCGAAGGAACTCGTCGAAGCCTTGCGCACCACCGCGGCGTCAAACACCTTCGCGAGCTGTGCCGCCACGTCTGGCAATACGGTCAGCACAAGTCCTGCTGCAACGGCCAGACCGATCAGGACGCCGAGATTGCCGCGGAGTCGGCTCGCCGCAACGCCACTTTGGCCGCGCAGGAGCAGTATGACGATGTCGAACACCATGATGACCAGAAACGCAATGAGGCCCGCGATCGCGCCCGACGACGTCGACAAGGCTGCCATGAGCAGACACGACCACCCTGCCAAACCGGCAAGCCAGCGCCACCGCAGATCCAGGGTTTCCGCCGGACGCATGAAGGTGATGAGCGACCCGAACGACAGGGCGACGTAGCCGAACGCGGAGGCCTCGGGCTGCAACCCGACGACACGCCGTACGCCCGCCATGTCGGCATTGCTGAGCAACGCGTAGCTTGCGGTACGCAATGCACTGAGCGCGGCGCTGCCATATGTCGCCATGTCGGTGATCCCGGAGACAACCACCGCCGCACCACCGATGATGAGGGCTTTTCGAAACAGCCGCCGCCCGTCCTCCTTAGACAACAGCAGGAACGTGGCCAGCGTCATCAAACACGAGTTCACCAGATAAAGAGCTTGCGTGATGTTGCCGGCACCAGGTGCGAGCGGCTTAAACTGCTGGACGTTCAGCTCTATCGTGGGCGCCCCGGCGAATACGATTGGCGCGATGCCTGTAACCACAAGCGCATAGAACAGGAACGCCATCAGCAAGCCGAGGTGACGCACATTCAACGTCGCATCGACGATGTCGGCAGTGTCTGACTTCAAGATCAGGCGGACGATCACGACGGATGACAGGACGGTGACCGGAAGGAACGTGACGCCACCGCTGATCTCAAGCGGCACCACGGCCAAGGTTCCAAAACTTATGCTGATCACCATTCCATAGACAATGACGCGCAATGATAGCCATATGGAAGCGATCGCAAACGACCAGAACAGTGCCAGTATCATCTTGCCGCTGCCATTCTCTTAGACATGGGGTTTGCATAGCCGATGAACGTCTTGCTGAACATGCCAAGTCAATCTCGCGACCAACCCAGCGGGGTCGGCCGTATCGGACTGGAGATTGCGCACCATCTTCTGAAGCGCAGCCTCCACCACTATTCTTTACGATCGCAGTTCAAGATAACCGATCTCAATGACGATTTTCGCGCACTGAAAACCGTGGTTACGGTCGGTAAGGTTCGTCAATATGCCAGGGACATCGTGCAATCGTCACTGACCGCGGCGTTCAATTCCACCTTTCGATCAAACGACTTGATCGTCAACATGGATCCGCTTGGGGTGTTCGCAGGAGGGCGTGCGCGAATCACGATCGTCCATGACCTGTACTTCGCGACAATGCCCACGCTGTACAGCCGGTTCGGCGTGATCAAGGCGTGGCTGATCCATCATGTCGTTCTGGGCCGAAGCATCCGCATTGTTACGGTTTCGCAGTCCACGGCGAATGATATCAAACGACATTTCCCGCACCTTGCAGCACGGGTCCGGGTCATCCTGTCCAATTCTCCAATGCGGGCGGTGCCCGATCCCGCTTGGTTGAGCGAATGGACCAACCGATGCTTCGTTCTGGCGGTGGCCAACGTCACACCCAACAAGAATCTTGAAACACTGGGCGAGGCCTTTTGTCGTGTCGCGGCGAATCATCCCGACCTGCTGCTGGTTCACGTCGGCAGCGATGCTGCGGAGCGTTTGGCTGGGGTCATGGCGCATCACGGGTTTGGCGACCGATTGGTTCGTCCGCGCGGCATCTCCGACTCCGGGCTTGCCGGGCTGTACCAGTCTGCGCGCTGTCTCGTGACGCCGTCCCTGTACGAGGGTTTCTGCCTGCCATTGCTGGAAGGGCAACGGTATGGCTGTCCCGTCCTGTTCGCCGATGCGCCTGGCACGGCAGAAATCGGCGGCATCGGCGGTTTGCGGTTCGACCCGCTGGACGTATCCGTGTTGTCGCGGTTGCTCGACCGGGTGATCCAAAAGCCAACGCTACGGTCCGTCATGCGTGCACGCGGATTTCGCAATGCAACCCGCTTCTCCTGGGAAAGGGCGGCGGCGGAATATGAGGCGGTTTTCGCCGAGGCACTGTCCGAGATGCGTGTCGGCCCACGATAGTGCAGTCGCCTGGCCTACAGGTTCAAGATCCTCGATGGGTGCAGCGTGCCGCCGATCAGATCGCGCAATGCGATCAGATTACCTTTCAGACGTCCTGCACGATCGATCCATGGTTCCGGAAACCATGACCGGATCAGGTTCTTGGCCATGTGGCGCACCACGAACCGGATCATCGCGCCCCGCCGCAGCGTTCCTTTGCGACAAAGATAAATCGGGTTTGCCACCTGCGAATACCCCAGCCTGACGCCGCTCGTTCGTCCGTGCTTGACCCCCTGGTGCACCCCCGCAAACGCATTGGTGTAGGCGATCAGGCCACGTCCCATCATCTGACATCCGAAATCGACATCCTCCAGCCAACCGTACAATGGTAGCTGCTCATCGAACCGCAGGTCACCGATCGCGCTTGCCCGATACGCCATGTTGCAGCCATACAATCCCCCCGAATGGGGGCGAAGCCAGATCGCGTCGGGTTTCGTGCATTCATACGCCTGAACCGCCGCAAGGGCGGCGTCGTACGGCACACCTGGCCCGCCAATACCATCCAGCAGCAGTTTCCCGGACACCGCCACCAGTTGCACGTTCGCCCGGAACAGTTCGACAATTTCTGCTACCACTGTGCGGGAAGCGACATAATCGTCATCGAAGAATGCCACGATGTCGACGCGATCGATCAGCCGATCGAGGGCTGCATTCCGCTGGACCGGAAGCCCCCTGGGTGAGAAAATGACTTCACACGCAACCGGCCAGTCGTCCAGCGACGGCAGATCGTCAGTCCCCGTGACCGCAAGGCACATCAGATCGGGCGGTAGCGTTTGTACTGCCAGACGCTCTTTCCATTGACGTATCTCGCATGGTCGCCCCGTACTTGCTATGACGATCGCTAGTGATGGGTGTCTTGTAGCGAGCACGATAGAGTGAGACTCCAGTCCGCCTCGATCTATGCCGCATCTTGGATTTACGGTCCAGCCATTCGACCGTTATTTGCCAAATCACCAGTTCATTGACGCAGACCGGAGTAGACGCCGTCTTGTTAACCGCTGATCAAACGTTCGGCTTCACGAGCGAGACGACCGAGCGCCGTCAGATCGGGCGCTTCTTCCCGGGGAACCGTGTCGATGACGCATAACGCCCCGAGCGCATATCCCGCGCGATTGACCAGTGGAATGCCCGCATAGAAGCGGACGAACGGCGCATGCCTGACCGTCGAGATTTGCGCGTATCGCTCGTCCGCCCGGGCGTCGAGGATCACGAGCGGTTCGCCAGGACGGAGGATGACCCTGCTGCAAATCGACGCGGAACGGGGCGTTTCGGTGATGTCTAAGCCGTGCCCCGCCGCGATCCACTGACGGTTGCGATCGATGATCGAGACGGATGCGATCGGAGTCCGTGCAACGGCAGCGGCCTGATTGACGATCCGCTTGAGTTCCACCTCGCGTTCGGTCGTCGTTTGCCGGGCGGCATCGACTGCGATCTGGCGCCGTTGTTCCAGAACTGCCTCGTCCGCGGTCGCCCAATGCTGCATCACTTCTCGCTTCCGTACATCGGTTCCGATCCCTTACCCCTGCCGTCGCAATCCTTATCGAACTCTTTACATCGTGGCGTTTGTGGGGCGACGCCGCCCCGAGTTTCCAAGAGATACGGGCGACGACCGTCAAAGACGTCATTCTCCCGTCATTTCAGGCAGTAATTGCGTCGACCTGTTCGATGAACGCCGCCATTCGGATCGTTTTCGTGACGAAAACGTCCGCTCCCGCCGACCGGCACGACTCCTCGTCCTGGCGACTGCTGAGAACAGTGACCGCCATGACCGGGATGTGCTTCGTGAGCGGGCTCGCCTTGAGCTGACGGATGATGTCGCGCCCGTCGACATAGGGCAACCGGATGTCGGTGATGATCGCGTCGGGCTGGCTGGCGACGGCTTCGAGATATGCCATCCGTTCGTCGGCCACCAATACGGATTTGTGCCCGGCATTTTCCAGCCACGCAGCGAATAATTTGCGATGAAGCATGTTATCTTCGATCACCAAGACCGTCTTCGTCATACCCACCTTTTATGTCGCATTCTTCCCTACCGGATAGGGAAGAAGGGCACCCGTGTCCAAGATTCGGTAATAACCCATTAGTCACAAAGTTCCCGTGGGATACCGGATGCGCGCTCCCGTGCCAGCTACCCCGGCCGAGCGGGCGATCGGCTGGCCCCCAATCGCCCAGATAGTTCCGGTTTCCGTCGCACCGCGCGCCTGCTAAGCACTTGCTGTGGATAACGCGAAGCTTCTTCCGGCAGCCAGTGAGCGCGACGCCGCGCCGGATACCGAATTGCCCGCGCGGCAACCCCGCGGCAAGGGACGCCGGTTGCGCGGCGCCATCGCGCACAAGCTCGGCGTGGCGATTCTTTCAGGGGAATTCGCGCCGGGGCAGACCTTGTCGAGCGAGGTCGTCTTCGCCGAATCGCTCGACGTGTCGCGCAGTGCCTACCGCGAGGGTATCCAGGTGCTGATCGCCAAGGGGCTGGTGGAAAGCCGCCCCAAAGCCGGCACGCGCGTATTGCCCCGCGAACGCTGGAACCTGCTCGACCCCGATGTGCTTGCCTGGGCGTTTGCGGGCGAACCCGACCCGCAACTGGTGCGCAGCCTGTTCGAGCTGCGGGCGATCATCGAACCTGCCGCGGCGGGGCTGGCCGCGACGAATCGGGATCGCACCGACCTGAAACAGATGAAGGAAGCGCTCGCGGCGATGCGCCGCCATTCGCTCGCGACCGATCTCGGCCGCGCAGCGGACCGACAGTTTCACGACGCGATCCTGCGCGCGACGCGCAACGACGCGCTGGGCGTACTGAGCGCATCGATCGGCGCGGCCGTCAGCTGGACAACGCAGTTCAAGCAACGGTTGCGGGCATTGCCGCGCAACCCGATTCCGGATCACGTGCTGGTCTATGACGCGATCGTGGCGTCCGACGCCGCGGGCGCCAGCGCGGCGATGCGGCGACTGGTCGACCTTGCGCTTGAGGATACGCAAAGCGCGATGGCCAGCTGACCGCGCTGTGTCAGCACCACTGTGCCGCCGGTTCGGTCAGCGTACGGCCCTGGTCACGAGGTTCTTGCCGAAGAACGGAATTACATGATCCTGGAACCGCACGGCGACATCGCTGACGTGCGTCCCGGGATAGATTTCAAAGCTGTTCACGATCCCGTAGCGGTCCATTGCGGCATGAAGCTTGACGGCATCATCCTTCAAACCGTCCTGATCCCCGACATCCATCGCGATCGCACGATATTGCCGCAGATTGCCGATGTATTGGTCGACGAAGGCTAGCGGTGCGTTCGCGGCCCAGCGCGCCAGCACATCGGGTTGCACGACACCGTTCTTCGTCGGCAGATCAAAATAGAAGGGCGGGTTCTTGGGGTTGGGCGACCAGGCAGCGGCGGTGGCGAACTGCGCGCGTCCGCCGAATGGCAGCGCAGCCGCAGCCTCCCGCGTCTGCACCGCTTCGAGTGCTGCACCGGCCTTTGCATCAAATTGTCCCGCATCGCGTGCAGACAGGCAGCACGGGCTCATCATGTAGATGGCGCCGAACATATCGGGGTGACGCATCCCGATCCGGGTCGTGCCATACCCACCCATCGAATGCCCAGCCAGACCCCGGCTGCGCCGGTCTGCCATCGTCCGATATTTCGAGTCGATCGCGCGAATCAGGTCGCGCGCGATGAACGTCTCGAAATCCCCCGTGGTCGACGCGCTGGAATACATCGACCCGTTATGGACGGTCTTGGAATCGGGGATGACCACGATCATTTCCGGGGCACCCTTGGCGAATGCGCCCTCGATCGTCTGCGGCACGTGGATCTCGCCGATCCACTGCTCCGCCCCGATCGAATAGCCGTGCAGGGCGTAGAGCACGGGATAGCGTCGCGTCGGACTGGCGGCGTAGCTCGGCGGCAATACCACGATGACGTCGCGGTCCGCGGCATTGCCCTCGAGATTACCGACGATCGTCGGCGCATGGATCTTGATCCGCTCCATCGTGACCGGGCGGGCCCCTGCGACGGGCGGGGGAACGTGGGTGGGTACCTGCGCGGCACCGGGCGCGGCAACAGCCGTCAGCAGCACGAGCGCACAGGCGGCTCCGATCGTACGTCCACGCCAAAGCTGCGCCACTTTTCGACGATCGTTCCGCATAACCATCCCCTCCGCGCGCTTTGCGCCCCCTGCCGCAGCGTTCGCGCGGCAGTATCTTGTCCGTCTATTCGATCGTCCCGTCAAACGCTGAAGCGTTGATCCGGAAGCGCGCCCTCAACCGCCCCGCAGCGTCTTCATCACCCACGTACGGATCCTGCCGTAATTGCCGCCGCCCAGCGCCCCGAGAATGCCATGCTGCGCGTCTGGCAAATGCGCGAGCGGATGCCCATTCGGACGAAAGACGTAATGATCGAAGAACGCACGCCACGCCGCGCGTTCAGCGGGCGGACGCTCGGCGATCGCGATCATCGACAGCAACATCGCCGTATAGGGAGCATCGGGCCCGGCGGCGAAGCCATCCCACCAGTAATTGACCAGCATGTTGAACGGGGCAGTCGCCTCGACCGAATGCCACCATAATTTGGGCATGTACAAGGCATCGCCCGGCGCGAGATCCACGACCATCGCGCGCCCCCGCGCGGCGGGGAAATCGGGATAGCGTGGGTCATCGGTGTCAGCGCCGGCCGCAAGACTGATCGGTTGCCCCGCCATCGTATGGTCGATCGGGCCGACATACAGGTTTCCGATCGCGTCGGGCGGATAGAGCGTGAAACGGCGGGTTCCCGCGACGACGCACGCGAGATTGTCGAACGTATCGTAATGACAGGCGACCGACGATGCCGTCCCCAGCCAGATTCGCGGACGGGCCGTGGCCGGTACGATCGCCACGGTGTTGTCGGCTGCAAAGCCCGGAAGATAGGCATCGGTCGGGAGCGACCCGAGATAGACAGACTCGGTTCCTGGTGCATCCGCGGCGGCGACGATTCGGGCGAGCGCATCCCCGAACCGAAGGCTTTCCCGAGTGAAGTTGAAGCCCGCCAGATCCTTCCCATAGGTATAGCGGCCCGCAATTGTGGGGTCTCCTACGAATGCCTCGGCAGTCCGCCCGGCATCGAGCCGTGCGAGATAGGCGACCAAGGCCGCGCGCGACTGTCCGGACGCTTGCGTTGCCGGCCAGTCGCGACACAGGCCCCGCAGGACGACCGGCATGCCGGGGCGGGCAACGTCGCGAACGAACGCGTCGAGATCCCCTACGCTCGCGCCATCGACGTCGCGAACCGCTAGCTGCGCGCCCGTCATCCGGCGGCGACCCGATCATTGCGCAACCGCGCCAGGCGTCGGATGTGCTGCAGCGAGGCGATCACGCTGTAGACGCGCTCCAGGTCGCCCGAGCGGAACAGCTCCAGCACGACGCCATCGTCCAGCTCGGCGAGCGCGTCGCGGCTTATGGTGTACAAGCCTTCGACACTCAGCCGCTCGCCGTCGTCGAAACTGAACGACAGATCGATCGGTTCGACCAGCTTGAGCGACAGCAGACGCGCGATGAACGCATTAGTCCGTGTAACACCGGCATGGAGCTGCCCCAGCGCCCTTTGGACCGAACGTAGCGCCGGGGTAGCGTCACCATCGGTTTCGAACACCGGCGAACCACCCCCAACGGCGAAGCGCGAATGCTCCGGATCGATCGCGATCGCGTCTTCAGCGATATAGAACCCTTCGCGCACAACGTCATGCAGACGACTTGCCAGCTCGCCATCGGGCTCGTCACGAACAAGGTTCTCCCCGGGCTTGAGCCCGAGCATGGCACCAGCATAGAAGTCGCCGGTTTCCGCATTCTTGCAAAACAGGATGGGAAAGTGTGCGCCAGCCGACTCGATCTCGTCGAGAACGACTTGCACGAAATGCCGGTCACCCGACGTCGGTGCGGCCATTTGGAGTGTGGCGTGGGTATGAATGTTCAATACTTCCAACGTCGCCATGCCAGTCACTCTCTCCGCTTGCCCCGTCGTTGCAGGATACCTTGCGCCGGATACCGCGCCGAAGCCTTCTCGCAAAGCTGCAATACCCATTTATCCAATACACCGACAAAACGCTTGCATCCCCAAAGTGGTAGCGATACCACCCCCATCGACACAATGGTCAAGTGAACGACCGAGGTCCACGCGATTCTATCGGCAAACCGCCTGGCGGGCCGGCAGAGCAGCGCGAATAACCGATGAGAAAAATCTCATAAAGGAGGGGATCGATGAAGCATTTTACCCAGCACGACGGCTCCAGTTTCGCGACGCGCCAGCGCCGAAAAGGACTCCTCGTCGGAGCAACCAGCTTGGTTGCGCTCACACTCGCGGCACCAGCGCTTGCACAGACCGCTGACGCGCAAAATGCGCAGACGAACCAGCCCGCCCCCGTCCAGCCGGCCGTTGCAGCCCCCGCCGGCACCGTGACTGCCAGCGAAGCCGGCACCCCGCAGGATCAGGCAACCCAGCCCGCGATCGGCAACACGGCGGGTGCCGAAGGTGAGGACATCATCGTCACCGGCCTGCGCGGATCGCTCCAGCGCAACCTCGACATCAAGCGCAACGCCACCGGCGTGGTCGACGCGATCTCGGCCGAAGACATCGGCAAATTCCCCGATTCGAACGTCGCGGCATCGCTTCAGCGTCTTCCCGGCGTGTCGATCCAGCGTTCTGGTGCGCGTGGCGAGCCAACCGGCATTACCGTCCGCGGCTTCGGTGGCGATTTCAACACCACCCTGTACGATGGCCGTCGCATCGCTTCATCTGCTGCGTCTCCCGGCGGGGGCGCTCCGGCCAGTCGCCAGATCGATTTCTCGACCGTGGGCTCCGATTTCATCGGCGGGCTAAGCGTGCTCAAGACGCCCGACGTGACGCTGTCGTCCAACTCGATCGGCGCTACCGTCAACATCGAGTTCCCCAAGCCGTTCGACCACCCTGGCTTCCGCATGGCGGCAAGCGGCTCGGGTTCGATCCAGGACCGTTCGGGCAAGGTCGTCCCGACCGCGGGTCTGTTGCTCAGCAACACCTTCGCCAACGATACGCTCGGCGTGCTCGCCGACGTGATCTACACGCGCCGCGACACGACCAGCAACCGCGTCTCGGTCTCGGGCTGGGCCGGCGGTTTCTACGCGCCGTGCCAGCTCGCCGGATCGACCGCCACGACCTGCGCACCGTCGACCGACGTGTCGGCGACTGCCGCCAATCGTGCGAACATCACCGGCTGGTTCCCGCAGCAATATGTGATCAGCCAGGAAAGCACCAAGGACGAGCGCGTCGACGGTCGTATCGCGCTGCAGTGGCATCCTTCCGAGTCGGTGATGGTCACCGTCGACGACAATTTCTCGCGTCAGGAAATCGTTACCAACGTCCCCGCGCTCGGTGTGTGGTTCAACCAGGGTGCGCTGCGTAACGTCACACTCGACGGCAACGGCACTGCGGTCAACTTCAGCCAGCCGAACGGCTCGCCGACCGACTTCACCGCAGCGCTCAACACGCAGGTGATTCAGACCAACCAGCTTGGCGGCAACGTCAAGTGGGACGTATCGGACAATTTCTCGCTCAACGGTGACGTTGCCTGGGCAAAGAGCTGGCTCAACCCGGACGGTGATACGATCGGCAGCCAGAACGGTGATATCGGTTATGGCGGCGCGCAGGCGAACAGCGCAGGCGTGTCGATCAACGGCAGCAGCAACAGCAGCTTCCCGTCTCTCACGCAGACCGGTCCGCAGGGCAATGCTGCCAATTTCCTCAACCAGGGGATCATCGGCTCGCACGTCGTCGTCAACCAGACGCAGAACAACACGGACGATCTCAAGCAGGGACGTCTGACCGCGACGTGGAAGCAGGACGATCTGACGATCAAGTTCGGCGGCCAATATTACGAAGACAAGTTCAATCTGAGCAACAAGAGCACGTTCACCAACAACTTCTGGCAGGCCTATGCCGGCTACGGCGGACCGTCCGGCCAAGGTTCGGGAATTTCGCCGCTGCCCTCCAGCCTGTACCAGGGCACCGTCAACCTCGGCAGCAACTTCATCCCCGGCTTCAAGGGAACGCTGCCGTCCTCGCTGATCGTTTTCAGCCCGGTCGCCTATCAGAACTATTTGAGCAGCCTTGGCAACCCGCAGGCGACGCGCGTGCCGGGCTTCAACTATCCGACTAACACCACCGATGGTTTGAACGGTTTCACCGGGTCGTTCGACCAGCAGGTCGATCCCAACAGCGTCCAGCAGATCACCGAGAAAACCTGGTCGCTGTACATGAACGTGGCGTTCCAGACCGAAGTGGCGGGGATGCCGTTCCACTTCGCGGCAGGTGTCCGCAACGAGAACACGCACCTGACCTCGGTCGGTCAGGGTCGTCTGCCCACCTCGATCACGACCAGCACCGCGGATCCGACGTTGCTAAACGTCGCGTTCGGCACGATCTCGCCAATCAGCGCGCGCAGCAACTATTCGTATCTGCTGCCGTCGATCGATACGAAGCTGGAAATCACAGACAAGCTGCAGGTGCGTTTCGATGCGTCGCGCACGCTGACGCGACCGGGCCTAAGCAACCTCAACCCGGTGCTCGCGGTCGGCGTCGGCCAGCGTGTCGGTGCATTGACCGGCAGCGGCGGCAACCCGAACCTCAAGCCATATCTCGCGGACAATTTCGACGTCGCGGCGGAATGGTATTATCAGCGCAACTCGTACCTCTCGGTCGATTTCTTCCTGAAGAACGTCAGCAACTTCATCGTTGGCGGCGTGACTCGGCAGGCAATCAACGGCGTGATCGATCCGACGACCGGCTCGCTCGCCAACTTCGCGGTGTCGCAGCAGGTCAACGGACCCGACGCGACGGTCCGCGGCGTCGAGCTGGCGTGGCAGCAGGTGTTCGGCAGCTCGGGCTTCGGGTTCAATGCGAACGCGACGTTCGTCGGCACCAACAAGCCGTATGATCCGACCAACATCTCGCAGACCGGCTTCGCCGTTACGGGCCTCGCCAACTCCGCGAACTTCGTCGGTTTCTACGACAAGAAGGGCTTCCAGTTCCGCACCGCGGTCAACTGGCGCGACAAGTATCTGCTCCAGTTCGGCCAGAACCAGAACACCAGCAACTTCGGGGCCGAGCCGACCTTCGTCAATTCGAGCCTGCAGGTCGACCTGTCGACCAGCTACGATATCAACAAGCACTTCAGCGTGTTTGGTGAGGCGATCAACGTCAACAACAACCAGCAGAGCACGCATGGCCGCTTCGCGAACCAGCTGCTCGACGTGTACGATTACGGCCGCCGCTTCGTGGCCGGGGCCCGCTACCGCTTCTGATGTTCCTCCCCTGGGGGGCGCCGTATCGGCGCCCCCTTTTTTTTGCCCCCCAATCTTTGGTAACCGGTTGCCATGCAGACCGTCCGCAACATCGTGATCGTCGGCGGCGGCACCGCCGGCTGGCTGACCGCAGGGATCATCGCCGCGCGCCATCAGGGCCGGATGCCGGCTGGCTTCACGGTAACACTGGTCGAATCCCCCAACACCCCGATCATCGGCGTCGGCGAAGGCACCTGGCCCACGCTCCGCTCAACGCTGTCCAAGATGGGCGTGTCGGAAAGCGACTTCTTCCGCGAATGCAACGCCTCGTTCAAACAGGGCGCACGCTTCGCGCGCTGGACCACCGGCGAACCCGATGAGGGCTATTACCATCCGCTGATGCTGCCGCAGGGCTTCACCCGCGTGAACCTCGCCGAGCATTGGATCGCGGATCCCAAGGGCCAGAGCTTTTGCGACATGGTGTCGCCGCAGGGCCTGTTGTGCGACGACGGGCTGGCCCCGAAGACGATCGCGACCCCCGAATTCGAGGCGGTCGCCAATTACGCTTACCACCTCGACGCGGGAAAATTCGCGGGCTTCCTTCAGCGGCATTGCTGCGAAAAGCTCGGCGTGCGCCATGTCCTCGCGGACGTACAACATGCAACCCAGGCCGAGAATGGCGACATCCTCAGCGTCGTCACCGAACAGGCGGGCGAGATCCCCGGCGACCTGTTCATCGACTGCACTGGCTTTGCCGCGCTGCTGATCGGCAAGACGCTGGGTGTCCCGTTCAAGAGCTGCGCCGATACGCTGTTCTGCGACACCGCGCTGGCGGTGCAATTGCCGCACGAGGACCCCGACGGGCCGATCGCGTCGCACACCATCTCGACCGCGCAATCCTCGGGCTGGATCTGGGACATCGGTTTGCCGACGCGGCGCGGGGTCGGGCATGTTTTCTCCAGCAGCCATATCTCGGACGATGCCGCCGAACAGGAACTGCGCGCCTATCTCGGCCCCGCGGGCAAGGACCTGCCGGTTCGCAAGCTCGCGATCCGCGCGGGGCATCGCGAGACCTTCTGGAAGAACAATTGCGTCGCGGTCGGGCTTGCGGCGGGGTTCCTCGAACCGCTCGAGGCATCCGCGATCGTGCTGATCGAGCTGTCGGCGAAGCTGATCGCCGAGCAAATGCCGGTGTGCCGCGAAGTGATGGACATCATCGCCGCACGCTTCAATGCGACGACCCACTATCGCTGGGGTCGGATCATCGACTTCCTCAAGCTGCATTATGTCCTGACCAAGCGTACCGACAGCGACTTCTGGCGTGACAATGTCCGGCCTGAGTCGATCCCCGACCGGCTCCGCGACCTGCTGACGCTGTGGCAATACCAGCCGCCGTGGTTCCACGACGAGTTCGACCGGGTCGAGGAAGTCTTCCCCGCCGCCAGCTATCAATATGTGCTGTACGGCATGGGCTTCCAGACCCAGGTCGAGCGCGCAGCGATCGCGGGCGATACGCGCATCGCCGATCAGGCGCGCCGCGAGGCGGCAACGCAGACCGCGCGGATGCGCCAGGGCCTGCCGCGGCACCGCGACCTGATCCGCAAGATCGTCGAGCGGGGGCTTCCGACAATCTGACCTGTCCTTCGACCCGGGTCCGTCATCCCCTGCCCCGGTGCGCGCGCCAACGCGCGGCGCGACTGGCTCAGCTTGCTGCCTTAGCCGTAGCCACGCTACGGCTGCAGCTCGACCAGCACGACGCCCTGGCGCGGGATGCGCAGGTCAATGCCCGCCGCGGTCATTGCGATCGGTTCCGCAACCAGCCGCGACGCCGCCTTCAGCTTTGCGACCTGATCCGCGGTCGGTTTCGCCGGGCTGCCAAGGTCCTGCCACGCACCGAACGCATTGGCGTGAGTCGCATCGACCCGCCACAGGCGCGCCGTCTGCCCGTGCTTGCCACCAAGTGCGACATGCACCGCCGCGTCAGGCCCCGGCACGTCGTCGTCGTGATAGTTCCACAACAGGATCGCAACCTTCCCGGCCCGGTCACGCGTCGCCAGCGCGCCGACGTCTGGCGCGCCGCGAACGCCGTTCTGTACGATCGTATCCAGCGCGATCTCGCCGTCGCTGGTCGCCGCGACCTGATCGTCACCGAGCTTCGCGAACAGGCGAAACACGTTAAGCACCGCGAGATCGACACCGTTGCTGGCAAGCTGACGATAGCCCGCGAACCACGGTTGCCCGACGAACGTGTACGACCACGACAACGCCCCCTCCAGCGTCACCCCGCGCCGCCGCGCCAGGGTCCACAACCGAGTGTAACTCGCGGCGGTGTAGCTCGCGTAAAGCGGACCGTTGCGATAGGCGTTCGCGGGACCGGGGCATGCCGCGCACCCCTCAGGGTCATTCTCGCCGATGATGATCGGTTTGCGCGCGAGTGCCGGGATGGCGGCGATCTTGGCGAACCCGGCATCCGCAGTCTTCAACTGGTTGGCGATCCCCATCCGGACATGCCCGTCGACCACGCTCGGCTGCCCCTTGGCGTGGAAGGAGAGGAAGTCGGTCAGCGTGCCGACCTTGCCGGTCGCATAGTTCTTCCCCGTCGTCACATGCGTGAGGAAATCGTCCATGAACGCATCGCCCGACCCGGCGACGTCGGGCCCGCCGACCCGCGCGGTCGGCAATGCGCGCCGGACCGCGTCGATCGCGACATCGTGCATCCGGTAGAATTCCTGCGGCTTGCCCGACCAGTAGAAATCGAGATTGGCTTCGTTCCAGACCTCGAAATACCAGCGCTCGACCTCGGCGCGCCCGTAGCGCGCGACATTGTGGCGGGTCCATTGATAGACCAGCTCGCCCCATTTGGCATAATCGTTGGGCGGGTACGACCAGCCCGCGGTGATCCCCTTATAGTCGTTGCCCGGCTTCCACGCGCGGCGATACGGCACGCCCTTGGGGGCCGCCGACAGGGCCTCGGGCATGAAGCCGATCTCGAGATAGGGGCGCACGCCGCGGGCACGATACGTGTCGATGATGCCGTCGACGATATGCCAGTCGTAGACGGGCTTGCCGTTCTTCTCGGTATAGACGTTCGTGCTGCCCCATTTGAAATCGGCCGTCCCATCGCCGGTCGTCAGCAGGTTGTGCGCGCGGAAATAGACCGCATCGGGCTTCAGCTTCCCGAGTTCGGTGAGCAGGGCGGCACCATCGGGCGCGGTCGCGTAGTTGGGCTCGTCCGCCCCGAAGAAACGCCAGATCGGCGGAAGCGGTGCGACAATCCGGTCTGGATCGACGCGAACCGTCACAGGAATTGGCGGCAGTTCGGCGGATGGAGCGGCGGTTGCCGGCCCGCTCGACAGCAACACTGCGCTCGCCTCGACTGCAAAGCTGCTCAACCGCATCGTTATCTCCCTGTCGCACGGTCACGCTCTTTTGTGCGTGTCCGTCCGGGAGAGCGCTAACACGGAACCTGCGAAGTCAAAACGGCTTGTCTCGAAGGATCTGGCTTAACTGTTTGCCGCAACGGCCACTTCGATCGCGCCAGGGGCGATCCTGGCCGTCACCGGCGTGCAGGCGAGGACTTCGCCATCGATCGAAATGCGCTGCGGCGGGTCGATCGTCACCTTGAAACACTCGCCGACGAAATCGCGGCTGCACGCATCCTTGTCCCGCAGCTTGAAGAATTTGGCATACCAGTCCTTCGCGAGCGCGACCTTGCTCTGCCCGACCACCGCCTGCAGCAGCAGTTTGCGCGAGCCGACGTCCGCCGTATCCGACAGCGCAACCCCGCCGTGATGCCGCCCGTTGAGGATCCGCAATTCGGTCGCCCACAGCGTTTGCGATTGCGTGCCGTCGTCGATCGTCAGCCGAAACGCCCGGAACCGCACCGAACATTTGAGCGCCCACATCAGATAACCGGCGCGCCCGGCATAGCGCTTGAGCTTGTGCGGCACGGTTTCGCCGATCATCGTCGACAGCCCTATCGAAGCGCCGTTCACGAAGTAATCGTCGTCGATCATGCCCAGATCGACCCGCCGCCGTTGGCCATTGGCGATCACGTCGATCGCGCCGTCCAGATCCAGCGGCAGATGCAGCGACCGCGCGAAGCTGTTCGCTGTGCCGAGCGGGAGCACGGCGAAGACGCAATCCTTCCCCACCACCTCGTCGACGACGCCCGAAAGCGACCCGTCCCCACCGCCGACGATCACCATCGGTGCGCCGCTGGCGACGACGGTGCGCATCGTTGCTTCCATCTCGTCGGGATCCTTGACCGCATGGCAGGCGGTGAGGATCACGCCTGCAGCCACCAGCTTATCCCGCGCGGTCTCGAACAAATCCTGGCCCTTGCGCGAATGCGCGTTGATGATCAGCGCAGCTTCGCGCGGCAGGGGCTTTGTTTCCATTTCGCAACAACACATGAACTGCGCGGTTGCTCCGGCATCGTGCAGTTAAACCGATCACGCCTTCCGCACGGCACGGTTGACCGGCGCAACCGCAATCGTCAGGCGGACGATCATGCCACGCCCGCTCGAGAACCCGGCAATCGACCGCAGCCAGAACCGCCCCGGCGCGGCGCAGTTCTTGGTGTTCGGCGCGGGCGATTTCGCCTGCAATCTCTACTGGCAGAGCGTCTCGCTGTACCTGCTGTTCTTCTACACCGACGTGCTCGGCGTGTCGGCAGCGCTCGGCGGGACGCTCTATATGGCCGGTGCGTTGTGGGACGGGATCGCGGACCTGCTTGTTGGGATTGCGGCGCAACGGCCAGGGGTGCGGTATCGGCGGTTCATCGCCTGGGGTGCGGCGCCGTTGGGGGTCGCGTTCGTGCTGCTCTATTCCACCCCGGACCTGAGCGGCGCGTGGCTGGCGGGGGTGATCGGTGCGACGCAGATCCTGTTCCGGACGCTCTACGCGCTGGTCAACGTGCCGTATGCGGCCTGGACCGCGCGGTTCAGTCCGGACAGTCGCGATCGGACGATGCTGGCGGGGGTGCGGATGCTGTTCGGGACGATCGCGGCGCTGGTCGTGACGATGGGGACGCCGTGGATCGCGCTGCGCGTGACGGGCGATGCGACGAGTCAGGCTGGGTTCGCGAGCGCGGCGATCGTTTACGGCGTCGTTGGTGCTGGGCTGTTGCTGGCGCTCGCCCGTAGCGCACGGGAAGCTTTGCCGGCGGCGACGTCCCGGGCGCAGGCGCCGCTGTTGACGGGCCTGCGGTTGCTGCTCGCCAATCGGGCGTTCGTCACGCTCAATCTGGCGGCGATGGTCGCGGGGCTGGCGGCGGCGGTGCTGACGCAATCGGTGCTCTATTATTTCAAGCACGTCGCGGGGCAGCCCGCGCAGGGGCCGCAGACGCTTGCGCTGATGGCGGTCGCGGGGACGATCGCGGTGCCCGTGTGGTTGCTCGTCACGCGCTGGATCGGGTTGCGCGGGGTCTGGTTCGCGGCAGTCGCCTGGGGGCTCCTGTGCCTGGCGCTGTTCGGCCTTGCGCCCGGTGGGGTGGCGACGATCGCGGTGCTCGCCTTGCTGCAGGCGGCGTTTACCGGGTTCAATCTGGTGTTCTGGTCTATGCTGCCCAACACGGTCGAATATGGCGAAGATCGCACAGGCGCGCGGGTGGAGGCGCTGGCGTTCGGGGTCGCGGCCTCGTGGCAGAAGATCGGGCTCGCCGCAGCGGCGGGAGGACTTGGCTTGTTTTACAGACACATAGGCTATGTCGCGGGCGCAACCCAAAGCGCGGCCACCGCCGCGGGAATCCGCGACCTGATGCTCTATGCTTGTTCGGCGGGGTTGGTGGCGTCGGCGCTGGTGATGCTGGGCAATCCGCTCAAGCGCGGGGTCCATGCCGCGCTGGTCGAGGATCTGGCACGCCGCGCCGACGTCTGAGGATCAGGCCGCAACCAGCTCGAAGGAGGCGCTTACCCCTTCCGCCTGCGCCGAGGGGGCGACCCACAGGCGGAACTGGCCCGGCTCGACGGTCGGCTTGAGGTCGAGCCCGATGAACTGCAGGTCACTGCGCTTGAGCGTGAACACCACCTCCTGTCGCGCGCCCGCAGCGAGGCGGACCCGGCGAAACGCCTTCAATTCGCGCACCGGGCGCGTGATGCTGGCCGCAACGTCATGAATATAAAGCTGAACGACTTCCTCCGCCGCGCGCGTGCCGCTGTTGGTGATCGTCGCACGGACGTCGAGCGTTCCGTCCCACGGCAGCTTGCCGTCGCCCAATTGCAGGCCAGAATAGCCGATCTTGCCGTAGGTCAGCCCGTGCCCGAACGCGAAGCGCGCGGCGTTGGGAACCTCGCGATAGTGCGCTTTATAGTCGACCCGCGGCCCGTCAGGGTTGGGACGACCAGTCGATTTGTGCGCATAATGGTACGGTTCCTGCCCGGTTGCATACGGAAAACTGACGGGTAGACGCGCGGATGGCCCGACGATTCCGAACAATATGTCCGCGATCGCCGGGCCGGATTGCGACCCGAGGAACCACGTTACCAGGATCGCGGGCGCATCGAGCACCGCACCCGACAAGGCCAGCGCGCGCCCGTTGCGCAAAGCGACGACGATCGGCTTGCCCGTCGCCGCAACCGCCGCAGCCAGCGCCAATTGCGCCGCCGGGACGATGATATCGGCACGCGATTGCGCCTCGCCCGACATGTTTTGCGCCTCGCCAACCGCAAGAATGACGATATCGGCGGCATTTGCAGCCGCCACTGCCGCCTCGATCCCACCGGGAAGCGGCGCGTCGACCCCGGATCCGTCGGTGGCGGTGACCGAGGCGGGGTCGGCGACCAGCGCGCGAACCCCGGTCAGCAGGTCGACCGCTTCCTTGTCCGATCCGTAGACGTTCCACGGGCCGATCAGTTCGCGCTGGCCTTGCGCGAATGGACCGATCAACGCGATCCGCTTGCTCGAACGCGGCAGCGGCAACAGGTCGCCGTCGTTCTTGAGCAGCACGATCGAGCGCCGCCCCGCATCGCGTGCGAGCGCGAGATGCGCCTTGGTCCGCACGCGGGTGCGTTCGCGCTTGGGGTCGATCCGGCGGAACGGATCGTCGAACAGGCCGAGCGCCTGCTTGGCAAGCAACACCCGCCGCACCGCCTGGTCGAGCCGCGCCATCGGCACCGCGCCCGATGCCACCAGCGCGGGCAGATGATCGCGGTAGAAGTTGCTTTGCATGCTCATGTCGACACCCGCCATGAACGCCAGCCGGGTCGCATCGCGGGCATCGGCGGCAAAGCCGTGCGCGATCAATTCCTCGTCGCCGGTGTAATCCGACACGACCAGTCCGCCGAAGCCCCATTCCTTGCGCAAGACCGTATCGAGCAGCCACGGGTTGGCGGTGGCGGGAACGCCCGAGATTTCGTTGAACGACGCCATCGTCGATCCCACGCCAGCGCCGAACGCCGCCTGAAACGGCGGGAAATACACGGCGCGCAGCGTCCGTTCGGACACGTCGACCGAATTATAGTCGAGCCCCGCCTCGGCAGCACCGTAGGCCGCGAAGTGCTTGGCGCAGGCCATCACCGCGTCGTCGGCGGTGAGCCCCTTGGTCCCCTGGAACCCGCGGACTCGCGCGGCGGCCATCATCCGGCCGAGGAATACGTCCTCGCCCGCACCTTCGACCGCCCGTCCCCAGCGCTGATCGCGTGCGATGTCGACCATAGGGGCAAAGGTCCAGTCGATCCCGGCGGCGGACGCCTCGACCGCGGCGGCGCGCGCGGTCTGTTCGGCGAGATCGGGGTCGAAGCTTCCTGCTTCGGCCAGCGGGACGGGGAAGACGGTGCGGAAGCCGTGGATGACGTCGGCGGCGAAGATCAGCGGGATTTTGAGCCGCGCCTCGCGTATCGCGACGGTCTGCATCCGCTGCGCCATGTCGGTGCCGTGGCCGTTGAACACGCCACCGAGCTGGCCTGCGCGCACTTCGCCGAGTTGCGCATCGAACGTCGCACCAGCCTTGGTCGGGTTAAGCGCGTTCGCGGCACCACCTGCCCAGGCGGCGGCGTTGAGCGTCAATTGCCCCGCTTTCTCCGCGACCGTCATCCGCGCGAGCAGCGACTCGATCATCGGAGACGCCGCCATCGCGTCGACTCCTGCCAACAGAGCGCGGGCGGGACTCGCCGCCCAGGCCGTCACAGCCCCTGCCCCCAGTAGCATTGCGCGGCGTGAAATGCCCGACGATTCCATTGCTTAACCTCCTGTTGGGGGGACCTTCCGCCGCCCTGCCCGTGCCCCGAAACGCCCGGTCTTGAACACGGTTAATGAATGATGTAACCGGTTACATCAAGCAGGGAGATCGGCAGGGCCACTGTCCCAGTCGGCGGAATGTGACGCGGGGGAGCATCCTCCGCATCGCTCAAAAGGAAGGGTGTTCTCGAACAATGGCGCATGCCACGATCCGCGATGTTGCGCGCGAAGCCGACGTATCGGTCGCGAGCGTGTCGCGTGCGCTGAACGGGCACAGCAACGTCCGGCCCGAACTGCGCCGCCATGTCGAAACGGTTGCCGCCGCGCTCGGGTACGTGCCCCACGCCGGCGCGCGCAACCTCAGCATGGCGCGCGCGAATGCGATCGGCGTGGTCCTCCCCGACCTGCACGGCGAGTTCTTTTCGGAAACGCTGCGCGGGATGGACCGCGCCGCGTCCGAACGCGGGCTGCACCTGTTGCTGTCGAACCTGCACGACGGCGACCGCGCGGTCGGGATGCTCCACACGATGCGCGGGCGGGTCGACGGGCTGATCATCATGGCGCCGCATATCGACCCCGCGCTGTTGCTGGCCGGTATCCCGCCGAACATCCCCGCGGTGCTGGTCAATTGCGCTGCGCCGGGGAAGGATCGCCCGACGTTGCAGGTCGACAATGTCGCGGGTGCGCGCACGATGACCGAGCATCTGATCGCGACCGGGCGGCGTGCGATCGTCCATCTGTCCGGACCGGAGAGCAATGCCGAGGCGCGCGAGCGTATCGCCGGATACCGCACCGCGATGGATGCCGCCGGGCTGCCGCAGCGGATCATCGAGGGCGACTTCATGCAGGAGACCGGCGCCGCGCTGACGCCGCAGATCCTGCACGACCACCCCGACGCCGACGCGATCTTTGCCGCCAATGACATGATGGCGATCGGCGCGATGATCGCGCTTCGCGCGGCGGGCGTCGACGTGCCCGGGCGGATCGCGCTCGCCGGGTTCGACGACATTCCGCTGTCCCGCCTGATCTCGCCTTCGCTCACCACGATGCACGTCGACATCGCCGGGATCGGGGAGCGCGCGGTCGCGCGGCTGACCGAAGCGATCGCAGGATCAAAGGATCACCAGCTCGAGATGTCGTTGCCCGAGCTGATGGTGCGAGAAACGACACAAAAAAAAGCCCGCGTAAGTCGGGCGTAGTTCAGGGAACACGAGTATGAGTATGCGTAACCAGAAGTATCTCCGGCTGTTGCTCGCAAGCGCAGCCGTCTCCGCCGCGAGCGTTGCCGCGGTTCCCGCCTTTGCGCAGACCAGCACCGCCGCGATCCGCGGGCAGGTCACCGATGCGGCAGGCTCCCCCGTCGCGGGCGCGAGCGTGGCGGCGGTCAGCAGCGACACGAACCAGACGGTCCGCGCGACCACCGACGCCACCGGCAATTACAGCCTCAACGGCCTGCGTCCCGGATCGTATCAGGTCACCTCGACCGCGACCGACGGGCAGACCGCGACCCAGCTCATCACCGTCGCGATCGGCCAGACCGCCTCGCTCGACGCAACCGTCGCGCCCCCCGGCGCGACGCCGGATGCGGCAGGCGGCAGCGGGAAGGACATCGTCGTCACCGGCAGCCGCCTGACCGAGACGCGCACCAGCGAAATCGCGACCAACGTCAGCCAGGCGCAGATCCGCTCCCTGCCGCAGACCGACCGCAACTTCCTGTCGTTCGCAGCGCTTGCGCCGGGCGTGAAGTATAATGACGGCGAGACCGGCAAAGGGATCCAGTCGGGCGCGTCGACCGCGAGCCAGGTCAACGTGTTCATCGACGGCGTCAGCCTGAAGAACAAGCTGAGCGAAGGCGGCATCGCCGGGCAGCAGAACAGCCGCGGCAACCCGTTCGGGCAGCTCGCCGTGCAGGAATTCCGCGTGCTGACGCAGAATTACAAGGCAGAGTATGAGCAGGCCGGGTCCGCGATCATCACCGCGGTGACCAAGTCGGGCACCAACGAGTTCCACGGCGAAGTGTTCGGCCAGTACACCGGCAAGGGCCTGTCCGAGACGTCGTTCATCGACAAGCGCGACGGCAACCCCAAGCCCGATTTCACGCGCAAGCAATATGGCGTCGCGCTCGGCGGCCCGATCATCAAGGATCGCCTGTTCTTTTTCGGCACGTACGAGGGCAACGACCAGAACCGCGCACTCAACGTTAAAAGCACGGGTTCGGCGGATGCGGTCAACGAATTCAATCAGGTTTCGGGCCGCCGGCTCTCCGACTTCGAGGCTCCGTTCATCAGCCCGTTCCGCGGCGATTTCTACTTCGGCAAGCTGACGCTGACCCCGGACGATCGCCAGACCTTCGACGCGTCGTTCAGCCGCCGCCAGGAAACCGACATCCAGAATTTCGGCGGCAACGTGTCGTTCGAGAACGCCGAGAACAAGCGCAACACGATCGACACCTATCAGTTCAAATGGGCGTATAAGGGCGATAAGTTCGTCAACGAATTCAACGCCAACTATCTGTCCTATACGTTCAACCCGACATCGCTCAATCCCGATCTTCCGACCTATGACTATAGCGGCGTGATCATTTTCGGCGGCAAGGATTCGACCCGCAAGCAGGTACAGCAAAGCTATACGCTGCGCGACGACTTCACCTATTCGGGGATCGACAGCCACACGTTCAAGGTCGGCGGCCGGGTCGAGATCACCGACATCACGTTCGACAACCGCCTGTTCGTCCAGCCGCGCTACTCCTTCCTGCGCGAGCCGCAGAACAACCTCAACTTCACCTTCCCGGGCGAAGCGCGGCTTGGCCTCGGCAACGGGCTGATCCAGGGATCGAACACGCAGATCGGCCTGTACGCGCAGGACGATTGGGACATCACCGGGCGGCTGCAGCTCAATCTCGGCGTGCGCTGGGATTATGAGACGAACGCGGTCAACAACGACTATGTCACGCCCGTCGCGGCGGCGGCGGCGTTGCGGTCGTTGCCGTCGACGTCCTACTTCAATCCCGAGAATTACATCTCGACCGGGACCAACCGCAAGCCGTTCGCCGGGGCCATCGCGCCGCGCGTCGGCTTCTCGTGGGACATCAAGGGCGACCGCACGACCGTGATCTTCGGCGGGTTCGGGCGCTATTACGATCGCAACAACTTCAACAACACCGTCGACGAGCTGTCGCGCTCGATCAATCCGGTCGGGATCTTCCGCTTCTCGGCGGACGGCCAACCGCGCAACGGCTTGCCGACGATCCAGTGGAATCCCGCTTATGGCACGCGGGAGGGCCTGCTCGCGCTGCGCGCGGCGTCGACCAGCGCGGGGGCACCGGAGCTGTTCGCGGTCCAGAATAACGCCAAGCCCCCGGTCAACGACCAGCTCAGCTTCGGCGTTCGCCAGCGGATCGGGGTGTTCGAGGCGTCGGTGACGGGGTCGTACCAGCGCGGGCGCAACGGCTACACCAACATCTTCGCGACCCGCAACAACGGCGGGTTCGGTACGTGCTGCAACACGTCGTCGCTTACCCAGTTCGGCTTCTCCAACGCGCTGATCGGGTTCGACGGGCTCGACACGCGCTACAAGGCGGTGTTCGTCACGCTCGACAAGAATTACACCAAGACCTCGGGCTGGGGCCTCAACATCGCCTATACGCTGTCGAAGGGCGAGCAGAACGGCGGCGACCTGTTCAGCCTCGATCAGGTCACGCCGGACGCCTATGGCTGGCGCCCGCGCGACGGCGACGAACGGCACCGTGTCGTGGTGTCGGGGATCGTCGACCTGCCGCTCGGCTTCCAGTTCGCCACGCTCACCACGCTCGGCAGCGGGCAGGCGTTCCGCGTGACCGACGGGACCAACGGCTCGACCTCGGGCTTCAACGATTTCAGCGCGCGCTACCCGCAGAAGAACTGCATCGGCATGTTCGCCTTTTGCGAGGTCAATGTGACGCTGTCGAAGAAGATTCCGGTGTTTGGCAAGGATACGCTCGAGGCTGCGGTCGATGTGTTGAACGCGTTCAACAACAACAACTTCTCGGGCTTCGACGGGTTCTTCAACAACACCGTCAACCCCGCCACGGGCCGTGTCACCGACACGCTCGACCCGGCGCGGATCGGCACGTCGCTGCTGACGCTGCCGCGGCGGATTCAGTTCCGGCTCGGGTATCGCTTCTAAGGCATCCCTGCCGAGCGGACGGCGTCGCAGCGCCGTCCGCTTCTTTTTTGTCCGAATGTGTTGCGTGAGGCTCACCCGATGATCGACCGGCGGCATTTCCTCGGCTCCGGTGGGCTGGCGCTCGTCGGTCTGGCGAGCGGCGGGATCGCCGCGCCGCGGCAGCGCGTGCGGCCCAAAGCGGTGATCGCCCCGCAGGAGCCGCTGATCGGCGACCTGCAACGCCGCACCTTCCAGTATTTCTGGGACACGACCGACGCCGCGACCGGGCTCGCGCCCGATCGCTGGCCGACGCCGTCCTTCGCGAGCATCGCGGCGACGGGCTTTGCGCTGACCGCTTATCCGATCGGGGTGGTCAACGGCTGGATCACCCGCGACCAGGCGCGCGCGCGGACGCTCGCCACGCTGCGCTTCTTCGCCAATGCACCGCAGGGTCCCGCTCCCAGCGGCACCGCGGGGCACAAGGGGTTCTTCTACCACTTCCTCGACATGCAGAGCGGAACGCGCTTCCGCCAGACCGAGCTGTCGACGATCGACACCGCGTTGCTGCTCGGCGGGGTGCTGTTCGCGCAGAGCTGGTTCGACAGCGACCATCCGGGCGAAGCGCAGATTCGGGCGCTCGCCGAGCAGATCTACGCCGCGGTCGACTGGACGTGGTTCACCCCGCGCGCACCGTTCGTGTCGATGGGGTGGCACCCCGAACGCGGCTACATCCCGAGCGACTGGGACATCTACAATGAATCGCTGATGATGTACCTGCTCGCGCTCGGATCGCCGACGCACCCGCTGCCGGCCGACACGTGGAACGCGTGGACCGACCGCTTCGCGCCGTCGTGGAGCGATCGCTGGGGCGAGCCGCACCTCGCCTTCCCGCCGATGTTCGGGCATCAGTATAGCCAGACCTGGGTTGACTTCCGCGGCATCCGCGACCGCTTCATCGCGACCAAGGGCATCGATTATTTCGAGAACAGCCGCCGCGCGACCTATGGCCAGCGTGCCTATGCGATCGCCAATCCGGGCAAGTTCGCGGGCTATGGCGCGGACTGCTGGGGGCTGACCGCGTGCGATGGGCCGGGCGACTTCAAGCTGACGGTCGACGACGTTCCCCGCAGCTTCTTCAGTTACTCGGCGCGCGGCCCCGATGACCGCGACGACGGCACGATCGCGCCGACCGCTGCGCTCGGGTCGATCGCGTTCGCGCCCGAAATCGTCCTGCCCGCTGCGGCGGCGATGCACGAGCGTTATGGTCGCAGCATTTACCAGCGATACGGCTTCATCGACTCGTTCAACCCGACGCTGACCACGGCGCGGCAGGACATGCGCCACGGGCATGTCGATCCCGGAATCGGCTGGGTCGACCGCGACTATATCGGGATCGATCAGGGGCCGATCGTCGCGATGATCGAAAACCGGCGGACCGGGCTGATCTGGCGGACGATGCACCGCAACCCGCATCTCCGGCGCGGACTCCAGCGGGCGGGGTTCACCGAGGGATGGCTCGCCTGAACGGAGCATTACGAAAGCGTTTCTCAACCGCGCGCGACCTTTCGGTTCGGCGCAAATCGTCAGCATTTTGGCGCACGCCTATTGCCCATCCCCCGCGTGGGAATAGCCTCTGACATCCAAGCAGCGTACGAGTCGGCCGCCACGCGACGGTCGATCGATACGTCGCGAGTGACAGGAGAGCGGTCATGGGCCTCGACGCCACGGAACATGCGGGAGAGCCACGCGCCATTCTGGTAAGCGTGGCAGGCGACCCGCCGACGCAGGGCGGGATCGAACAGGTGATGCTGGACCTCGCCAAATTCCACAACGGTCGCTGGGCTTTGCAACTGGACGCGGCGTTCGCGCACCGCAAGACGCCGGTGGTGATTCTGGCGCAGGGGCTGGCGTGTCTCGCCGTATCCTGGTGGGCGCAACTGTCGCCGCGCAGCTATCTGCGCTCCGTGCGGGGCGCAGTATTCGAATCCCCTTTGTCGGTGGATTTCCCGTATGTCGCGGCGGCGGCGAGCTTTCGGACCGGCCCGACCTACCGCCTGCCCTTCCCCTCGGTGGTCGTCAGCGACGCGTCGTTCCAGATCGAGCAGGTTCTCGCGCTGGCCGACAAATGGGGCAGCCAGTTCGTCGCGCAGCCCTCAGACCTCGACGCGGACCATACCAACCGCCACGCCTCCTCGGACGGCGCCGCTGCGTTGCTGGCCCATGCCGGCTTGCTCGACCGTGCCGATACCGAATTGCAAGGACGCGCGAAGGGGCTCGGGCTGCGCTCGCTTCCCGCAGACGGCAGGGGGTGACATGATCCCGCCGTTCGGAGCCGCCACGTGCAAGGCAATCCTCGCAAGCGGTTGATTGACAGCGGGTTTAACCTCACCCACACATTGTTCGATGCCCGCCTTGCCGCAGTCCACCCCCCTGGCGCTGCCGCCGGAATATGATCGCTTCGTCGAGGAGCAGATTGCCTCCGGTGCTTACCGCGATGCCGATGACGTCCTCGTGGCGGCAATGGCGTTGTTGCGGGCACGCGAGACGGCGAAACAGTCCGCCAGCCCGCATCCGCAATGGCCGCATGACGGTGGCACCTGCGGCAGCATCCTGCGCGCCCGCGACTGGAGCAAGACCGCGCTTGGCCCGATCGAGGATTGGCCGCCCGAACTGCGCACGACCGTCACCAACATCCTGCATTCTCCCGTCGCGAAGGTCCTGATGTGGGGGCCCGACCACGTCATGCTGTACAACGATCCCTATCGCGCGATTGCAGGGGATCGTCACCCGGCGGCGTTCGGGATGCCGGTGGCCACCGCCTTCCCCGACGTGTGGGACTGGAACCGTCCGATCCTCGAGGCCGGCTATCGCGGCGAACGTATGTCGCACCGCGACCAACCGATCGTGTTCGACCGCCCCGACGGGCAGGAAACGATGGTCCTCGACATGTTCTATACCCCCGTTCACGATGCAGAGGGTCGCGTCGGCGGGATCATGTGCACGATGGTCGACAACAGTGCGCGGGTCGATGCCGAGCGCCTCGTTGCGGCGACGGCGGCGGAGTTGCGCCGGATCACCGATGCGGTGCCGATGCTCGTCGCTTATGTCGATCGCGACCAGATCTACCGCTTCGCCAACGGCTGCTACCGCGACTGGCTCGACATCGATCCCGACACAATGGTGGGAGAAACCGTCGAAACGGTGCTCGGTCCGGATCTGTACGAACAGCGCCGTCCGTCGATCGAGCGTGCGCTGGCCGGCGAGCGTTTGTTCTCCGAAGCGATGCTGCAGCACCGCGACGGATCGTTCCGGCGCAGCGAGATCCGCTATATTCCGCATGTCGACCCCGACGGATCGATTCCCGGAGTCCATATCCTTGCGATCGACATTGAGGATCGCGCCCAGCGCGAAGACGCTCTGGCGATCAGTAACGGCCGGTTTCGCACCGCGATGGACGCGATCCACGGCGTTCTTTGGACCAACAGCCCTGACGGACGGATGACCGGCGAACAGCCGGGCTGGGCTGCGCTGACCGGTCAGTCGACCGAAGCGTATCAGGACTATGGCTGGGCCGACGCGCTCCACCCGGACGATGTCACGCCGACCACACAGGCGTGGCGCGCTGCGCTCGCGGCCAAGGCGATGTTCGTGCACGAGCATCGCGTGCGGCATCATTCGGGCCAGTGGCGCAATTTCGTGGTGCGTGCGCTGCCGCTGCTCGACGATGCGGGCGAGATCCGCGAATGGGTCGGCGTCCATACCGACATCACGCACCAGCGCGCCGCCGAGGCGGCGCTGCGCGAACAGGCCGAGAAGCTCGCACGCGAGGCGCTCCACCGTCGCCGCGCCGAGGATCAGTTGCGCGTGCTCAACGAGGAACTGGAAGCGCGCGTGATCGCGGAGATCGACGAACGCCGCCAGGCCGAAGCAAAGCTTGCGCAATCACAGAAGATGGAGACCGTCGGCAAGCTGACCGGCGGCGTAGCGCACGACTTCAACAATCTGCTCCAGGTCGTGTCGGGCAATCTGCAACTGCTGGCAAAGGACATCGCGGGCAACGACCGGGCCGAGCGGCGTGTCGCCAATGCGATGGCGGGTGTCTCGCGCGGTGCGAAGCTCGCCGCGCAATTGCTCGCGTTCGGCCGGCGGCAGGCGCTCGAGCCCAAGGTCGTCAACGTGACTCGCTTCGTGCGCGCGATGGACGACATGTTGCGTCGCGCGATCGGCGAGGGGATCGAAGTCGAGACGATCGTCGCCGGGGGCCTGTGGAACACCTTCATCGATCCGGCACAGGTCGAGAACGCCTTGCTCAACCTGGCGATCAACGCGCGCGACGCGATGGAAGGCCAGGGCAAGCTCACGATCGAACTCGGCAATGCGCATCTCGATGACGACTATGCCAAAGCGCATGATGACATCACACCGGGCCAATATGTCATGCTGGCGGTATCGGATACGGGAAGCGGGATGCCGCCCGAAGTGATCGACAAGGTGTTCGAGCCGTTCTTCTCGACCAAGAGCGAAGGCAAGGGTTCGGGGCTTGGCCTGTCGATGGTGTACGGGTTCGTCAAGCAATCGGGCGGCCACGTGAAGATCTATTCGGAGGTGGGCGAGGGCACCACGATCAAGCTGTATCTTCCGCGCGCGATGCAGTCCGAGGACATCGAGGTAGCGACGGTGATCGGGCCGATCGTCGGGGGCAGCGAAACCGTACTGGTCGTCGAGGACGATACGGAGGTGCGCAACACCGTGGTCGAGATGCTGTCCGACCTGGGCTATCGCGTGCTCAAGGCGGTTGATGCGGCGAGCGGGCTCAGCGTGATCGAAAGCGGGATCCTGATCGACGTGCTGTTCACCGACGTGGTGATGCCCGGTACGCTGAAAAGCCCCGAGCTGGCGCGCAAGGCGCGCGAGCGGCTGCCCGACATCGCGGTGCTGTTCACATCGGGCTATACCGAGAATTCGATCGTCCACGGCGGCAAGCTGGATGCCGGGATCGAACTGCTGTCGAAACCCTATAGCCGCGAGGCGCTCGCGCGGAAGTTCAACCATGTTCTCGCCAACCAGCGGCAGCGCAAGGAAAACCGCGCTGCGATGGGTGATGTGGGCAGTTCGGTTGCCACCATCGCGGAACGCGTGACGCGCCGTACCATCCTGCTGGTCGAGGACGACGATCTGATCCGCATGAGCAGTGCCGAAATGCTGCAAGCCAGTGGCTTCGCCGTGATCGACGCCGCCAGCGCCGAGGAGGCGATCACGGCAATCTCGACCTTGCCGATCGACGTGCTGATCACCGACGTCAATTTGCCGGGAATGTCGGGCCCCGATCTCGCACGGACGGCGCGCGCCCAACGTCCCCAGCTCGGGATCGTGTTCGCCAGCGGCGACCTGACCGCGGTCGCGACGGACGTGCCTGCGGTGCAGCTTCCCAAGCCGTATCGACCGACGCATCTGATCGCCTCGGTCGAGCGTGCGCTCGCAATTGCCGAAGCTGCGACGACTTCGGACTGACTCCCCCGACGAATTACGCGGCGCAGGGGCGAAGTCCCTCTGTGATTCGCGCGATGTGCGATACACACACGCAAAAAGCGGAGGAGATGATTGATGAAAAGCCTGTTCCCCCTTGGTGCGGCCACCGCGCTTGTCGTAGCCGCCCCCTTCTCCGTCGCCATCGGTGCCGCCCAACCGACCGCGCCGACGGTAACGATCGACAGCGGGGCGATCCGCGGCACGCTGACCGACGGCGTCGCAAGCTGGAAGGGGGTTCCCTTCGCCGCCGCACCGGTCGGCCCGTTGCGCTGGCGGGCACCGCAACCCGTGGCGGCATGGCGGACGGTGCGCGACGCCACGACCTATGCGCATGATTGCATGCAGGTCCCCTTCCCCAGCGACGCAGCCCCGCTCGGCACGCAGCCCGCGGAGGATTGCCTGTACGCAAACGTCTGGAAACCGGCGCAGGCGCGCGGCAAGCTGCCGGTGATCGTGTGGATCTACGGTGGCGGCTTCGTCAACGGCGGGGCGTCGCCGCCGACCTATGCGGGGGCCAATGTCGCGAAACAGGGCGTCGTGTTCGTCAGCTTCAACTACCGCGTCGGGCGGTTCGGTACCTTCGCGCATCCGCAACTCACCAAGCAGAACCCCGATGGCGGGATGCTCGGCAATTACGGTTTCATGGATCAGATCGCCGCGCTGAAATGGGTCCAGCGCAACGTCGCGGCGTTCGGCGGTGATCCGGCCAACGTCACCATCATCGGCGAAAGCGCGGGCGGCATGTCGGTCCACGCGCTGGTGACCTCGCCGCTGGCGAAGGGATTGGTGGCGAAGGCGATCGTGATGTCGGGCGGTGCGGGCATGACCGCCCCGGATGCGACGCTCGCCTCGGCAGAACAGATCGGCGTCAATTTCGCGGCTGCGCACGGTGTGGCGGCGGGCGATGCCGACGCGATCGGCAAGTTGCGGGCGCTGACCGCGGAGCAGGTCACCGACGGGCTGAGCATGATGCAATTGTTCCGCCCCGCCCCCGGGCCGAAGACCTTTACCGGCCCGGTCGTCGACGGCACCGTCCAGGTCGATATGGGCAAGGCCTATGCCAGCGGCGCGTTTGCGCATGTGCCGATGATGATCGGTGCAACCAGCGCCGACATGGGGGGCAAGACCGGGTTCATGATCGGCGGTGCGCGCAGCGCGGCGATCGCGGTGTCGGGCAAAGGCGTGCCGGTGTACGCCTACCGCTTCTCCTATGTCGCCAATTCGGTCGACCGCCCCGGTGCGGACCACGCATCGGACATTCCGTTCTTCTTCGACAATGCCGGGGTCAAATACGGCCCCGCGACGACGCCGCGCGACGCCGCGATGGGCAAGACGATCAGCGCCTATATCGTCAACTTCGCGAAGACGGGGAATCCCAACGCGGCGGGGCTGCCGGTGTGGCCGGCGTACCGGCATGACAGCGACGCGCTGATGGACTTTTCGGCGGCGGGCACCGCGCAGCCGCAGAAGGACCCGTGGGGTGCGGAGATCGAGGCGGCGGCGGCCAAGCCCGGTTCGGGCAACTAGGGATTACGCCTGCCGTCGTCCTGCGCCTGTGTCTGCGGCGTCCAGCGCAGAAAGGCGTGGGTCGCAAAGCGCGACGGCTTCCGACCGAAGCCGGCGCGCGCATACAGGCGGATCGCCGCGGAATTGTCGATCTCGACATGCAGCCCCACCGCATCCGCCGCCCCTGCTTCCGCCGCCTGCTGGATCCAGCGGACCAGCGCGGTTCCACGTCCACAGCCGCGTTCCGCCGGAAGGAGCGACAGTTCGATCAGGTGCCATTCGCTTTCGCTGCGGTCGAGCGACAGCCGGCCGATTGGGATCCACGCTCCGCCCTCGTCGATGCGATCGACCACCCAATAGTCGGCGGCGGGGTGCGCGCGCCGGTAGTGCGCCTGTTGCAACCGGAACTGATCCGCAATGAACGCGTCTTTTTGCCGTCGCGACCACAGGCAGCCGCGCAGCTCGGGCGCGCGGACGCTACCGTATAGCGCCAGCAGGAAGGGATGATCGGCGCGCCGCACGGCGCGTAGCCGCACATCGCCGGAAGGACTTGCGTCCGGTGCGGGCGACGGGTGCATCGGAACGGTTGTCCGGGCGCGGGTCACGCGGTTGCGGGCCGACAACCATGTCCGTTGTCGTTCCATCCGCTTCTGAACACCCAGATTCTGCGGCACGAAGCGGTCGGACCGTCCTGTCCCGTCCGGAGGATATGATCGAATGCGCCTGGTGAAACCCGAAGACTTCCAACCCTGGGTGGGCCGCCGGGTCCGGGTCGATACCGCGCCTGCTCCGGTCGACCTGCTGCTCGTGCGGATCGAGCGGATGCCGCCGATCGTGGGCGCGGATTTCTGCGAGCCCTTTTCGATACTGTTCGAAGGATCATGGTTGGTGCTGCTGCTGGATGCGACCTACTGGTTCGACTGCGGCCGCGGCGGTCCGCATCCCTTCCACGTGACGCAGCTTATCCCGCAGGGGCGGACGCGACGGTATCAGGCGATCTTCACCTGATCAGGGTTGTTCGGGCCAGATCCCCACGCAGGCGATGATCGTGGTCACCGCCAGAAACGGCGGCATCGTCGCAAATGGTGCAGATGCGCCGGCCGACGCGACCGTTACCGCTCCCCCGCCGGCGGTGACGCTGCCCTGCACACCGGAAAGATTGACCGGGACCGCGCCCGGCTGCGTTGCGCTCGCCGCAGGGACGTACAGAACCGGCTGGGTATCCGTCTCGGCCGCCGAGCCAAGAAAACAGCCGTCCGTCGGGATCGCGATTTCCTGCGCCGCGGGAACCCCCGCAACGGCGGTCAACGTGCCGTGGAAAGCGCCGTTGGAGGTCGGGGTGAACGTCGCATTATGCGTATGCATAGGCAGTTGCGAGATACTGAGCGCAACGCCCTCAACACCGCCCGCCCCCCCCGGCAAGCGCGGGGTGAGTCCCGGCCCCGAGCCAGTCCCGATGAACGTCCGCCCGCGCGCGTCCGGGAGGCAAAAGGTGCTGTTCTGCGTGCCGCCGAAGGTGTTCCCAAGCAATGCGTACAGCGCCTGGTTCTGGCTTATCTGAAGCGGTGCCCCGTTGCAGGTGAGCCAGTTGACCGGCGCATACCGAAACCCGACCTGCATGATTTGTCCAATAAACGGATCCATAACCCCTCCTCATTCCGTTTACATAATACGCATCATGTACTGATCGATCCAATCGAGTTACGTCGCTTATGGAGCATAGTCGGGTTTGACCATCCCTGGCATTTTTAATGATTTTTAACGCTATAAATCATGTGTTCTGTCACTTTACTTCATTTGTAGTACAGCCTGAAGCATCAATTATGGTTCAGTTTATTATTAAATCCTTCGATTTTTAAAAATTAATCGAAATATCCTAACCTGACGACAGAACAGTTCGATTGATCATCTAGCCAAGGGGGGGCGCGGATGCGGGGGGGTGTCGGGCTTCAGTTTCCCAGACTCGCGGTCGACGGACCGTCGCGCGTCCTCCGTGCCGTTCTGGCAGCGGCGGCGGCGGTCGCCTTGCTGCACCCTGCCGCGGCCATGGCGCAGAGTAGCGGATGCTCGGCGGTCAACGCCCGCTTGCTGGATTTCAACGCGGTCCTCGTGGGCCCCAACGCGAACCAGCCGGGGACGACGAGCGGCTACCGCGGGACTTCGGGCGCGCTTTCGATGATGCGGACGACCACGTCCTATACGGACAATGTCATTGGTTCGACCGGGTTCGTGCCCGACGACACAACGACGTACAGCTTCACGACGGGGGATCGTCTAGAATTCACCGCAGACGTCTCCGCGATCAGCGTCCTGGATCCTGCCCGCATCCGGTTCCGCGCCGGATTGAGCACTGGAGGCGGAGCGTATCAAGCCATCCCGGCGCGCGCCAACGTCACGACGACGGGTACGTTCACCGGCTATTACGAGATTCCGAGCGGCTTGCGCGCGATCGCCATGACGATCGATAACCCGAACGGCAACAACGTCACCACGCGTATCTCCGTCCTCTGCATCCCCTTCGTCGACCCCGGCGTGTCGCTCGGCGTGACGATGGCGCACAGCGGTTCCCCGGCGCAGAACGGAACGGTCGACTATACGATTACCCCCAGCGCGAACGGGAACGCTACCGGGACCAATCTGACGCTCACCTTCACCTTGCCGACCGGACTGAGCTTCGTGTCCGGCACCGGATTGGGCTGGAGCTGCACGTCGACACGGTGTAGCTACACCAATACGATCGGTGCGGGCGGCACCGGCAACCCGCTGACGCTGCGCGCCAATGTCGCAATTTCCGCGAGCACCAGCCTAACCCCGAGCGTCTCGCTGTCGGGTGGCAACGCAGGGAGCGCCGCCACCGCGAGCGACCCGACCACGATCACGCAGGTCGCCGCAACGGTGACGGTTGCCGGGGGCAATTCCCAGAGCGCCGCAACCGGCACCGCTTTCGCCACCCCGCTGAGCGTCACGGTGCGCGATGCGGGGAGCGTGGTGATCCCCAACGCTACGGTCACCTTCACCGCGCCCGCGACGGGCGCCAGCGGGAGCTTCAGCAACACGAGCAACACGATCGCGGTCACCGCCTCCGGCACGGGCGTCGCCAGTTCGGGGACGTTCACCGCGAATGCGACCGCCGGGGCCTATTCGGTCTCCGCCGCTGCAGGGGCGGCGTCCGCTACCTTCGCGCTGACCAACACCGCTGCGACCGCGGTTCCGACGGTCACCGGCATCGCTCCGGCATCGGGCCCGCTGACGGGCGGCGGGTCGGTGGTCATTACCGGCACCGGTCTGACCGGCGCGACCGCGGTCTCCTTCGGATCGACCGCCGCCACCGGCTTCACCGTCGACAGCGCGACGCAGATCACCGCCACCGCCCCCGCCGCGAGCGCGGGCGTGGTGGACGTGACGGTCACCACCCCCGGCGGCACCAGCGCGACGAACGCCTCCACCCAGTTCACCTACGCACAGCCCCCCGCCGCGCCGACGATCACCGCGACGCCGCCCACACTGTCGAACAGCGCGAGCGCAACCTTCCAGTTCACGCTCGCCAGCGGAACCGCAGAATGCGCGATCGACAATGGCAGCTACGCCGCATGCACCAGCCCGGTGACGCTGACCGGCCTGTCCGCCGGCGCGCATATCTTCCAGATCCGCGCGGTCAACGGCGGGCAGACCAGTTCGGCTGCGTCACACAGTTGGACGGTCGACGCCAATCCCCCCGCAGCGCCCGTCGTCAGCACGCCCGCCAATGGATCGAACCGCCCAGTCTCGCTGCGCAGCGTCACCGGGACGGCGGAAGCCGCGAGCACGGTCACGGTCTATCTCGACGGCACCCCGGACGGGACCGCGACGACCGACGGGTCGGGGAACTGGACGCACACGCTGACGACGCTGACCGCAGGTTCGCACAGCCTCAAGGCGCGCGCTGCCGATGCCGCGGGCAATAGCTCGCCCGATTCCACGACCAGCAGTTTCACCGCGGTTGCGGTGCTCGCCGCAGCCCAGGCCACCCCAAGCGTGACCGCGGTCATCAACACCGCGATCACCACGGTCCAGCCGGTGACCGTCAGCGGCGGACTTGCGCCGATCTCTTACGCGCTCAGCGGCGGCACCTTGCCCAGCGGGTTGGCGTTCGACACCACCACAGGCCAGCTTTCGGGCACGCCCACGACAACGCTCGCGGCAACGACCTTTACCGTCACCGCAACCGATGCCCTTTCGCAGACCGCTGCGCGGACGTTCAGTCTGAGTGTCGGCAATGCCAGCCAGACGATCGCCTTCACCTCGACCGCCCCGGTCGCCGCAGTCATCGGCGGGGCGAGCTATACGCCGAGCGCGACCGCGACATCGAGCCTGACTGTCGCCTTCACGATCGATCCTGCGAGCAACAGCGTCTGCACCATCGCCGCTGGCGTCGTCAGTTTTACCGGTGCCGGGACATGCCGGATCAACGCCGACCAGCCGGGCAACGCCAGTTACGCCGCGGCAACGCAAGTCCAGCAAAGCTTTACGGTGAGCGCGGCGAGTCAGACGATCGGCTTTACGTCGACCGCGCCGGTCGCGGCGGTTGTGGGCGGGGCGACCTATACGCCGAGCGCAACCGCGACATCGGGCCTAACCGTCGCCTTCACCATTGATCCGGCGAGCAACAGCGTCTGCACCATCGCCGCTGGCATCGTCAGCTTTACCGGTGCCGGGACATGCCGGATCAACGCCGACCAGCCGGGCAACGCGAGTTACGCCGCGGCAACGCAGGCCCAACAGAGCTTCGCCGTTAGCGCGGCGAGTCAGACGATCGCCTTTACCTCGACCGCGCCGGTCGCCGCGGTCGTCGGCGGGGCGACCTATACGCCCAACGCGACCGCCACATCGAGCCTGACCGTCGCCTTCACGATCGATCCCACGAGCAACGCCATCTGCACCATCGCCGCTGGCGTCGTCAGTTTCACCGGTACGGGAACCTGCCGGATCAATGCCGACCAGCCGGGCAACGCCAGTTACGCCGCGGCCACACAAGTCCAGCAGAGCTTCGCCGTTAGCGCGGGAAGCCAGACGATCGCCTTTACCTCGACCGCGCCAGTCGCCGCGGTGGTCGGCGGGGCGACCTATACGCCAAGCGCGACCGCGACATCGGCGCTGACCGTTGCGTTCACGATCGATACGGCGAGCAACAGCGTCTGCGCCATCGCCGCTGGCGTCGTCAGTTTCACCGGTGCGGGAACATGCCGGATCAGCGCCGACCAGCCGGGCAACGCCAGTTATGCAGCGGCAACGCAAGTCCAGCAAAGCTTCGCCGTTAGCGCGGGAAGCCAGACGATCGCCTTTACCTCGACCGCGCCGGTCGCTGCGGTTGTCGGCGGGGCGACCTATACGCCAAGCGCGACCGCGACATCGAGCCTGACCGTTGCCTTCACGATCGATCCGGCGAGCAACAGCGTCTGCACCATCGCCACTGGCGTCGTCAGTTTCACCGGTGCCGGGACATGCCGGATCAACGCCGACCAGCCGGGCAACGCCAGTTACGCCGCAGCGACGCAAGTCCAGCAGAGCTTCGCCGTTAGCGCGGGAAGCCAGGCGATCGGCTTTACCTCCACCGCGCCGGTCGCCGCGGTGGTCGGCGGGGCGACCTATACGCCGAGCGCGACCGCGACATCGAGCCTGACCGTCGCCTTCACGATCGATCCGGCGAGCAACAGCGTCTGCACCATCGCCGCTGGCGTCGTCAGTTTCACCGGTGCGGGAACATGCCGGATCAACGCTGACCAACTCGGCAACGCCAGTTATGCCGCAGCAACGCAGGTCCAGCAGAGCTTCACGGTAAGCGCGACGAGTCAGACAATCAGCTTTACCTCGGTCGCGCCGGTCGCTGCGGTCGTTGGCGGGGCGACCTATACGCCCAGCGCGACCGCGACATCGAGCCTGACTGTCGCCTTCACGATCGATCCGGCGAGCAACAGCGTCTGCACCATCGCCGCTGGCGTCGTCAGTTTCACCGGTGCGGGAAC
>NZ_JBYSXN010000001.1:0-285203 GCF_058782275.1 Sphingomonas sp. FW306-05-A | reverse complement strand
CTGCGGTCGTTGGCGGGGCGACCTATACGCCCAGCGCGACCGCGACATCGAGCCTGACTGTCGCCTTCACGATCGATCCTGCGAGCAACAGCATCTGCACCATCGCCGGTGGCGTCGTCAGTTTCACCGGTGCGGGAACATGCCGGATCAACGCTGACCAACCCGGCAACGCCAGTTACGCGGCGGCAACGCAGGTCCAGCAGAGTTTTACCGTGAGTGCGGCGAGCCAGACGATCGCCTTTACCTCGACCGCGCCAGTCGCTGCGGTCGTCGGCGGGGCGACCTATACGCCGAGCGCGACCGCGACATCGGCACTGACCGTCGCGTTCACAATCGATCCTGCCAGCAACGCGATCTGCGCCATTGCCGCGGGCGTCGTCAGTTTCACCGGTACGGGAACCTGCCGGATCAACGCCGACCAGCCGGGCAACGCCAGTTACGCCGCGGCGACGCAGGTGCAGCAGAGCTTCACGGTGAGCGCTTCGAGTCAGACGATCGCCTTTACCTCGACCGCGCCGGTCGCTGCGGTCGTCGGCGGCGCGACCTATACGCCGAGCGCGACGGCGACATCGGCACTGACCATCGCGTTGACGATCGATCCCACAAGCAACGGCATCTGTGCCATCTCCGGTGGCGTCGTTAGTTTCACCGGTGCGGGAACATGCCGGATCAACGCCGACCAGCCGGGCAACGCCAGTTATGCCGCAGCAACGCAGGCCCAACAGAGTTTCACCGTAAGTGCGGCGAGCCAGACGATCGGCTTCACTTCGACTGCGCCAGTCGCCGCCGTCGTCGGCGGGGCGACGTATACGCCAAGCGCGACCGCTACATCGGGGCTGCCCGTGGCCTTCACGATCGATCCGGCGAGCAACAGCGTCTGTACCATCGCCGCTGGCGTCGTCAGTTTTACCGGGGCCGGGACATGCCGCATCAACGCCGACCAGCCGGGCAACGCGAATTATGATGCGGCAACGCAGGTTCAGCAGAGCTTTGCGGTGACCGTGGCCAGCCAGACGATCAGTTTCGCGACGAGCGCACCGGGCAATGCCCGCGTCGGCGGCGCACCATACTCCCCAGCCGCGACCGCGACATCGGGGCTTCCGGTCGACCTGACGATCGCCCCTGCCAGCAGCGCGATCTGCACGCTGTCCGGTGGCAACGTCACCTTTAATGCGACGGGGACGTGCCTGATCGACGCCAATCAGGCGGGCAACGCCAGTTACGCCGCCGCATCGCTCGTGCAGCAGAGCGTCACCGTCGCAAAAGGCGACCAGACCGTCAGTTTCGCGGGATTGTCCGACGCCTCGCTGTCGGCATCCCCGCTGACCCTGTCCGCCACCGCAGGGTCAGGACTGGCGGTGGAGTTCGCGAGCGGCACGACAGGGATCTGTACGGTGGCGGGGACGACGCTCTCGCTGATCGCGCAAGGCACGTGCACCGTCACCGCGGACCAGCCGGGCGACACCAACTGGAACGCCGCGCCGACGGTGACGCGCAGCTTCTCCGTGCTGCCGGCGACGCTCGCGCTGTCGAGCAATCCGTCGGCAACCGCTGTCGTCGGCGCGGCGTTCAGCCAGGACAATACGGTGACGGGCGGGGTTGCGCCGTACCAATTCACGCTCGCAAGCGGTGCGCTGCCGGCGGGTGCCAGCCTGGATGCGGCGACCGGGGCGGTGCGGGGCACCCTCACCAGCGCCGGGGCGTTCAGTTATGCCATCACGGTCGCCGACTCCGCCAGTCCGCCGACCACCGCCACCGGCAGCACGGTCAGCGGCACGATCGGCAAGGGCAGCCAGACGCTCGGCTTCACCTCCACGCCCCCTGCCCCGGCAATCGTCGGCGGGACCTATACGGTGGCCGCACAATCGTCCGCGACCCTGACGCCGGTCTTTACGATCGCGCCCGCCAGCGCGGGTCTGTGTGCCGCGACCGGGGGGACCGTTACCTTCACCGCAGCAGGAAGCTGCGTCATCCTCGCCGATCAGGCCGGGACGAGCGATTACGATGCCGCCCCCCAGATCAGCCAGTCGGTTACGGTCCTCGCCGCGCCAACCGCCGCCGACCGCACCGCGTCGATTGCCTATGACAGCACCGGCACCGCGATCGACCTCACCGCGAGCATCGGCGGGGGTGCGCACGATGGCGTCGCGATCGTCACTGCGCCAGCGCATGGCACCGCGAGTGTCGCCGGTGACATCGTAACCTATACGCCGACGGCCGGATATTTCGGTGCGGACAGCTTCACGTACAGCGCAACCGGGCCGGGTGGCACGTCGGTGCCTGCGACCGTCAGCCTGACGGTTGCCACGCCTGCCGTTCCAACCGCCGCAGCGGGCACTGTGGACGTCGGGTACGATAGCGCCGGACAGGCGATCCCGCTCCAACCGAGCGGAGTCTACACGACCGTCGCGATCGCTTCAGCCCCGACGAAGGGAACGGTGTCGCTGAGTGGCACGACAGCGACCTATGTGCCGACTCCCGGCAGCTTCGGCGCGGACAGCTTTACCTATACTGCCACCGGGCCAGGCGGCACCTCAGCACCCGCGACGATCAGCGTGACGATCGCCACACCCGCCACCCCGGGCGCGACGGGGAGCACGGTCGATGTTGCTTATGGCAGCACCGGGCAAGCGATCCCACTGCAACCGAGCGGCGTCTATACGACCGTTGCTATCGCCACCGGCCCGACCAAGGGAACGGTGACGCTAAACGGCACGACGGCGACCTATGTGCCAACCCCAGGCAGTTTTGGCGCGGACAGCTTCACCTATACCGCGACCGGACCGGGCGGCACCTCAGCGCCAGCGACCGTCGGCGTTACGATCGCCACACCCGCCACACCGGGTGCGGCGGGGAGCACGGTTGACGTTGCGTACGACAGTGCCGGACAGGCGGTCACGTTGCAGCCGAGCGGCGTCTATACGACCGTCGCGATCGCGATCGCCCCAACCAAGGGAACGGTGACGCTGAGCGGTACAACCGCAACCTACATACCGACCCCCGGCAGGTTCGGCGCTGACAGCTTCACTTATACCGCGACCGGGCCCGGTGGGACGTCTGCGCCTGCCACCGTCAGCGTGACGATAGCCACGCCTGCCACCCCGGGCGCGGCGGGGAGCGCGGTCGACGTTGCGTACGACAGTGCCGGACAGGCGATCGCTCTGCAGCCTAGCGGCGTCTACACTACCGTCGCGATCGCGACCGCCCCGACCAAGGGGACCGTGACGCTGAGCGGGACGACGGCAACCTATGTGCCGACCCCCGGCAGCTTCGGCGCCGACAACTTCACTTATACCGCGACCGGGCCGGGCGGCACCTCAGCGCCAGCGACCGTCAGCGTGACGATCGCCACACCCGCCACCCCGGGCGCGGCGGGAAGCATGGTCGACGTTGCGTACGACAGTGCCGGACAGGCGATCGCTGTGCAGCCGAGCGGCGTCTACACGACCGTCGCGATCGCTACCGCCCCGACCAAGGGAACGGTGGCGTTGAGCGGCACGACCGCAACCTACATACCGACCCCCGGCAGTTTCGGCGCGGACAGCTTTACCTATACCGCGACCGGGCCGGGCGGCACCTCGGCACCCGCAACGATCAGCGTGACGATAGCCACGCCTGCCACCCCGGGCGCTGCGGGGAGCACGGTTGACGTTGCGTACGAGAGCGCGGGACAGGCGATCGCCCTGCAGCCGAGCGGCGTCTTTACCACCGTTGCCATTGCTACCGCCCCGACCAAGGGAACGGTGACGCTGAGCGGTACGACCGCAACCTACATACCGACCCCCGGCAGCTTCGGCGCGGACAGCTTCACCTATACCGCGACCGGCCCTGGTGGCACCTCGCCGCCTGCAACCGTCAGCGTGACGGTCGCTACCCCCGCCACGCCCGGCGCGGCGAACGTTTCCGCCGACGTCGCGTTCGACAGCGCAGGACAGGCCATCGTGCTGCAACCGAGCGGCGTCTATAGCAGCGTCGCGCTCGCTACTGCGCCCACCAAGGGTAGCGTGACGATCAGCGGCGCGACCGCAACCTATGTCCCGACCGCCGGCAGCTTTGGCAGCGACAGCTTCAGCTACATCGCGACCGGCCCCGGGGGGAATTCCCCCGCGGCAACGGTAAGCGTGACGATCGCGCGCCCCCCAGTGCCGGTCGCCGAACCCGTCAACGTCGACACCGCGGGCACTACCGTCGAAGGCGGCGCGAGCGTGGGGATCGACCTCGGCAAGCTCGTTTCAGGCACTTTCGCCACGATCGAAATCGCCACGCCCCCCGCGCACGGAACCGTCACGCTGCGCGGAACGACAGCCGCCGCGCGAAGCACGGGACGGGCACGCGCGCTCGCCGTGAGCGACTGGACCGCCACCTATGAGCCCAACCCGGGCTATGCGGGCAAGGACAGTTTCCAGTTCGTCGCGGTCGGCCCGGGCGGACGGTCGCTCCCCGCAACGGTGGAGATCACTGTCACCGGCCAGCCCCCGACCGCGCTGGCCAAGTCCGCCAATATCGGGGATGCGCAGACCGTATCGGTCGAGCTGACCGAAGGCGCGATCGGCGGCCCGTTCACTGGCGCGACGATCGACGCGGTCAGCCCCGCCGACGCCGCCACCGCCCGTATCGTCCAGGGCGGCACCGCGGCGCAACCGAGCTACCGGCTCGACGTGACGACCCAGCCGCATTTCGGCGGAACCGTGGTCGTGCGCTATCGTATCGGCAATGCCTTCGGCCTGTCCGCCCCCGCCACGGTGACGGTTACGGTGACCGCGCGTCCAGACCCGTCCGCCGACCCGGTGGTGCGCGCGATCACGGACGCGCAGGCGGAAACCGCGCGCCGTTTCGCGCGTACGCAGGTCTCCAACTTCATGGCTCGCACGCAGCAACTCCATCACGGTGGCGGCGCGACCAATCCGCTGGGAATCGCGGTCAATCTGCGCGATGCGGTACTGACCCCCGGCGACCCGCGTGTGTCCGGACGGGACCCGACGCTATCGCCGGACGGGCTCGACCGTGACCGCTTCGTGTCCAGAAGCATCGCGGAGGCCACCCTGCCCGGACGCGCGATCGGAAGCGAACGGGGGAGCGACCTGCCCGAGCGCGACGACGCGCCGCACAGTGACGCGGCGACTGTCGGGCCGCGTCCGGTCGGCGACATCGCACTATGGACCGGCGGGTCGATCGAAGTCGGGACGCTCGACCGGCGATCGGGCCGGGCAAAGATCACGCTGGCAAGCGGCGGGCTCTCGACCGGTGCCGATCTGCGCATCGCCGATTGGGCGACGATCGGCCTCGGTGGCGGCTATGGCAGCGACGTCAGCCGGATCGACGGCGAGGCGGCGCGCATCCGCAGCGAAACCAAGGTGTTCGCGGCGTACGGCAGCTTCGCGCCCCTAAACGGCACGTTCGTCGATGCGATGATCGGTCACGGCAGCCTCGATTACCGGACACGGCGGGCGATTGCCGCAACCGGCGAAGTTGCCCTGGGCAAGCGCGAGGGCGGCATGACGTTCGGCGCGGTATCGGCCGGCGTCGACCGCCAAAACGACGGTCTGCGCTGGTCGGGCTACGGTCGCCTGGAATGGTTGGACGGAACGCTCGACGGCTATTCCGAAACAGGCGTCGCACGCTATGCGCTGCGGTTCGACGACCGCAGTGTGCGATCGCTGACCGGGGTCGTCGGTGGCCGGTTCGAGATCGCGCACGACCTCGGCTTCGCGCGGGTCAGCCCGCGGATCGCGGCGGAATGGCTCCACGAATTCCAGACCGCCGGGGTACAAAGCCTCGACTATGCCGATTTCAGCGGTCTGGCGACCTATCGCATTCGCGGCACCGGCTGGCAGCGCGAGCAATTTCAGCTGTCGCTCGGAAGCCGCTGGAGCCTGATGCTGCAATGGATGGTCGACATGGAAATCGGCTTGCGCGGCGCGGCGGGAGAAAGCGCGGCGCAAGGCCGGTTGCGGATCAGCAAGCGGTTCTGACCCGCCCCCGCGTCAGTTCTTGAGCCGCCATCCGCTGCGGAAGATCCATCCGACGACGCCGAGGCACACCACCAGGAACAGCGCGGTGACGCCGAGGCTCAGCCCGACCGACACATCGCCCTTGTCGAAGAACGCCCAGCGGAAGCCGCTCACCAGATAGACCACCGGGTTGAACAGGCTGACCGTCCGCCACGGCTGCGGCAGCATGTCGATCGAGTAGAAGGCGCCGCCCAGGAAGGTCAGCGGGGTAATCAGCAGCGCGGGGATGAAATTGAGCTGTTCGAACCCCTTCGCCCAGATGCCGATGATGAAGCCGAACAGGCTGAAGGTCACGCTGGTCAGCACTAGGAACGCAAGCATCGCAAACGGGTGGACGATCTGCAGCGGCACGAACAGCGCCGCGGTCGCAAGGATGATCAGACCGATCACGATCGACTTGGTGGCGGCGGCACCGACATAGCCGACCACCATCTCCATCGCCGAGACGGGCGCGGAGAGAAGCTCGAACATCGTACCCGTGAATTTGGGAAAGTAGATGCCGATCGAGGCATTGGCGATGCTCTGCGTCAGCAGCGACAGCATGATGAGGCCGGGCACGATGAAGCTGCCATAGCCGACCCCGCCGACCGTGCTGATCCGCGACCCGATCGCGCCGCCGAACACGACGAAATAGAGCGAGGTGGTGATCACCGGGGTGACGAGGCTCTGCCACAAGGTGCGCAGACCCCGCGCCATTTCGAAGCGATAGATCGCCCAGATGCCGTTGAAATTGATCGCGGGGGCTTTGTCGGTGCCGCTCATGCCGCGTCCTTCTTTTCGACCAGGTCGACGAAAATATCCTCGAGGCTCGATTTCGAGGTCTCGAGATCCTTGAACCCGATCCCGAGCTCCGCGAGCTTGCGCAGCAGCGAGGGGATGCCGGTATGCTCGGCCTGCGCATCGAAGATGTAGCGCAGCGTCTTGCCGTCATTCTCAAGCGCGACGTCCCAGTCGGAAAGGTCCCCCGGGACGGTGTCGAGCGGTTCCTGCAACGCAATCAGCATCTGACGCTTGCCGAGCTTCTTCATCAACTCGGCCTTGCCTTCGACGAGGATCAACTGACCCTTGTTGATGACGCCAACGCGGTCGGCCATTTCCTCGGCCTCCTCGATGTAATGCGTCGTCAGGATGATTGTCGTGCCCTTTTCGCGCAGCCGGTGGACCAGCTTCCACATGTCGCGGCGGAGCGCCACGTCGACGCCCGCGGTGGGTTCGTCGAGGAACAGGATGTCGGGTTCGTGGCTGAGCGCCTTGGCGATCAGCACGCGGCGCTTCATACCCCCCGACAGTTCCATGATCTTGGCGTTACGCTTGTCCCACAGCGACAGGTCGCGCAGCACCTGTTCGAGATACGCCTCGTTCGCGCCGCGCCCGAACAGGCGGCGGCTGAAGCGGACGGTGGCGATGACGGTCTCGAACATGTCGACCGACAGTTCCTGCGGGACGAGCCCGATCGCGCGTCGTGCGCTGCGGAAATCGGTCAGCGCATCGTGGCCGAGGACGGTGACGCTGCCGGTGGTGGGCGTGACAATGCCGCAGATGATCGAGATGAGCGTCGTCTTGCCCGCACCGTTGGGGCCAAGCAGCGCAAAGATCTCGCCTCGGTTGATCGACAGGTCGATCGACTGAAGCGCGTGATGGCCTGATGCGTAGGTCTTCGAGACCCCCGCGACCGAAAGTATACTGTCCATCAAGCCCCCGTTTGTTGTCCGGGAGATAGGGCGGCTGGTGCGGTGCAACAAGGTTGGGGTGGTTTCAAACCATTCCCTCTCTCCCTTCACGCGCTTCCCCGGCGAAGGCCGGGGCCCAGTAGCGAAGGTCGAGGTTATTGAGCGCAGCACACGCCACTACCCGCCCTCGACTGGGCCCCGGCCTTCGCCGGGGAAGAAATGCAGAGGAAAGGCGGAGGCGATGCCGCCCCTATTTCGCGGCGCGAGCCGTCGCGACCGCCTTCTGCAGCGCGTCCAGCGTCAGCGCGGAGGACACCACGGTGTTCCCGATCACCCAGCTCGGCGTCCCCGTCAGGCCCAATTGCCGCGCGATGCCCATGTTGGAGGCGATCTCCGCCTCGGCCTGCGGCGTGAAAGCCTCGGCCTTGGCGAGATCGACACCCGCCGTCTTTGCCGATGCCGTGATCGTTTCGCGCGACACCGGTCCGGCGGCGTAGAGCGCATCGTGGAACCGCTGGAACTTGCCCTGGTTCGCCGCAGCAAGGCTCATCCGTGCGGCATCGACGCTCGCGTCGCTCAGCACCGGGAATTCGCGGAACACCACGCGGAGCTTGGGATCGCTCTTGAGCAATGCCGTGATCGTGGGAAGGCTGGCGCGACAGTAGCCGCAATTATAGTCGAAATATTCGACGAGCGTGACGTCGGGATTGGCGCTGCCCATCCAGGCGCTGCCGACCGGCTTCAGGATCGCATCCTTGTTGGCGGCGATCGCGTCGGCATGCGCGCGGTCGCGCAGCGCGTCCATCGCCTGCGGGATGATCTCGGGGTGGCTCAGCAGATAATCGTGGACGACCTGCTCGGTCCGGGCAGCATCCGGCGCGCTGGCGGGGACGAGCCGTTCGACCGCCCAGAACAGCGCCGCACCGAGAATGGCGGCGACGAACGCCACCGCGAAGGAACCTGCATAAGGGCGCATCAACGTCTTTTCTTATATTTCTTGGGGTTGTCGGACATTTCGTTCTGCGCCGCCATTGCGATGTCCTGCGCACGGATCCAATCGGTCGAATTGGGCGGCAGACCCTGCATCGCGCCCCGCGCGCTATAGGCGGCAGTGCGCTGGTCCCCGGTCAGGCTCGCCTGCTCGGCGGTGGCGAGCAGCGCGCGGGTCTGATCGCCCGACGCCTCGTACACCGTCCCCAGTTGATACCAGGCGAACGGATTGTCGTCATCGCGTGCGACCGCCTGACGCAGCACCTTGATCGCTTCGGGATAGTTGGCCTTGTCCTCGGTCGCGATCAGCGCGTGGCCGAAGGTGGTCGCGATCAGCGGGCTGTTGCGCGACTGGTCGGTCGCCTCACGCAAGGGCACCAACGCCGCCACCGGCTTGCCCGCCTCGAGCAGGATCTGTCCCTGGATCTCGAGGAAATATGGGTCGTGCGGGTACGCTTTGATCAGCGCGTTCGCCTCGGCATCCGCCTTTTCAGGGTAGCCCGATTTGTGCCACGCATAAGCCCGCGCATAATGCGCATACAGGGTCTGATCCTGCTCGGGATAGACGTTGAGCGTGGTCTTCGGGTCGGCGACATAGCCGAGCAGCTTGGCCTTCACCCGCTTGAACCGCTCCTCGAGTCCGGGATCGGGCTTGGTGTTGTACGCCGGCGACGATTGCACGTCGGCGGTCAACGCCGAGATGCGGTCGCCCGACAATGGATGGCTCTGCGCAAACGGATCGATGTTCTTGAGGCCGTACGCATATTCCTCGTTCTGTAACTTCTTGAAGAACGTCAGCATCCCCTTCCCGCTGATCCCGGACTGACGCAGGAACCGGGCGCCAGTCGCGTCAGCAGTGGATTCCTGCACGCGGGTGAAGGCGAGGAACTTGCCTTGTGCAGCACTGGTGCCCGCGGAGAGGATCCCCGCCCCGGCCTCGGGTGCACCCGCGGCGATCGCTGCGACGCCGAGCACCATGCTGAGGATCGAGATGCCCATCGCGGGCTTTGCGCCGCGGTCCATCAGGATGACATGGCCATCGGCGACATGGCCGAGTTCGTGCGCGATCACGCCCTGCACCTGATTGGCGTTGTCGGCGGCGCGGATCAGCCCCGAATGCACGTAGACCGTCTGTCCGCCGGCAGTGAACGCGTTGATCGAATCGTCGTTGATCAGCACGATCTTGACCGCCGCGGGCGACAGGCCCGCCGCCTCGATCAGCGGGAGCGACATTTCGTTGAACATCGCTTCGGTTTCGGCATCGCGCAGGATCGATTGCGCGGTTGCCGGTTGTACGAGGAGCAGGAGAGAGGCCGCGAGTCCCGCGATGTACCGCTTCATAGTGCTTCTATCCCCGAGATTCGCCGTGCGGGCAACCAGGGCTGCGGTGAACGCGCGGGACTAAACCCCGCGTGAAGCGGTGCCACGTCCCCGGCGCCACATCGAGGGACGTGGGCCGGGGGACGTGGACCGGATCAGGCCCCGAAGGTGCGCTGCCACCAGCCGCGACGCGGCGTACCGGCTTCGCCCGGATCGGGATCGATCGCGGTCGGCGCGGGCGCAGGCGCGGCACGCTCGCTGTCCGCGACGGGCGCGGCGGCTTCGGGTGCCGGTTCGATCGCCGGGGTCGATTCAACCGCGACGACCGGATCGATCGGCGCTTCGGCGGCTACCTCGGCCTTCGCCTTGGGGCGACGGGCGCGCTTGGGCTTGGCGGCAGGCTCTTCGGCAGCGGGCGCGACCGGTGCTTCGACCACAGCCTCGGGGGGTGCCTCGGCAGGGGCGTCGGCAACGACCTTCTTGCTGCGGCGACGCTTCGGCTTGGCCTCTGCCTCGGTATCGGCGGCAGGTGCCTCGACTGGCGCCGGCTCGGCCGGGGCCGCTTCGACCGGAGCAGCCTTCGTCCGCGCCGTCTTGGCAGCCGGAGCGACCGCTACGTCGTCCTTGCGCGCCTTGGGGCGACGACGGCCCTTCTTGGGCGCATCCGCTTCCACCGGGGCTTCCACGGCAGCTTCGTCGCTGACCTCGGACGGAGCCTCGGCTTCGGTCAAGGCGACCATGGTCTCGACGTCCACCGCAGGCAAATCCGCCGCGATGATCAGGCCAGGTGCTTCGCCACCGGCGTCGTCCGTTGCCGGCTCGGCCGTGGTCTGCTCGCCCTCAGCGCGACGTCCGCCGCGACGACCGCGACGACCGCGACGGCGCTTGCCGCCCTCACCCGTTGCTTCGCCTTCGGCAACCGCAGCGATGTCCTCGGCTCCGGCATCCACATCATCCGCAACCACGAGGTCTGCAGGAGCGAGTTCGTCGCCGAGCAGTTCGGCAACGTCCGACACTTCCGTACCTTCATCGCCGACGTCCTCGCCAGCTTCGATCGCGCCTTCGCCCTCACCCTCGGGACGGTTGCGACCGCGACGACCGCGACGGCGGCGACGGCGGCGCGAGCCGCTGTCGTCGTCGCCCGCACGCTCGGCGCGCTCGGGACGCTCGCGCGGTTCGCGGACGGCCTTGGGCTCTTCCTCTTCCTCGACGACGTCGTCGATTTCGTCCTCAACCTCTTCCTCGATGAAATCTTCCTCGATTTCCTCGATCGGCGCGTCGAAGCGCGGCGTGTAGGCGGGCGGCGGTCCGGAGACCTCGACCGACATGCGCGCGCCTTCCTGCTCGCCGTCGGGCGAGACTTCGATCATCACGCCGTAGCGTTCCTCGATCTCGGCGAGTTCGGCGCGCTTGCGGTTGAGCAGGTAGAAGGCGGCTTCCTGGCTCGCGCGCAGCAGAAGCTGCGACCCGCGACCCTGCGCAGCTTCGTCCTCGAGCAGACGCAGCGCCGACAGCCCCGACGACGAGGCGGTACGGACGAAACCCGAGCCTTCGCAATGCGGGCACGGCCGGGTCGATGCCTCGAGCACGCCGGTGCGCAGGCGCTGGCGGCTCATTTCCATCAGGCCGAACGACGAGATGCGCCCGATCTGGATCCGCGCACGATCGTTCTTGAGCGCTTCCTTCATCGCCTTCTCGACCTTGCGGACGTTCGAGCCGTTATCCATGTCGATGAAGTCGATCACGACGAGACCCGCCATGTCGCGCAGGCGCAACTGGCGCGCGATCTCGGCAGCGGCCTCGAGGTTGGTCGCGGTCGCGGTCTGCTCGATCGAATGCTCGCGGGTCGAACGACCCGAGTTGATGTCGATCGACACCAACGCCTCGGTCGGGTTGATGACCAGATAGCCGCCCGATTTGAGCTGGACCACCGGGTGATACATCGCGGAGAGCTGTTCCTCGACGCCCGCGCGCTGGAACAGCGGCACGGGGTCGCTGTAATGCTTCACCTTGCGCGCATGGCTCGGCATCAGCAGCCGCATGAAATCCTTGGCGTGCTGATAGCCCTCGGTGCCCTCGACGATGACTTCGTCGATCTCGCGATTGTAGATGTCGCGGATCGCGCGCTTCATCAGGTCGCTGTCGCCGTACACCAGCGCCGGCGCGGACGAGGACAACGTCGCTTCGCGGATCCCGTCCCACAACCGGGCGAGATAATCGAAGTCGCGCTTGATTTCCTGGCGCGTGCGCTGGAGCCCTGCGGTCCGCACGATGCAGCCCATCGACGGCGGCAGCTTCATGTCCGCCATGATCGACTTCAGACGCTTGCGATCGCCCGCGTTCGAAATCTTGCGGCTGATCCCGCCGCCATGCGACGTGTTGGGCATCAGCACGCAATAGCGACCCGCCAGCGAGAGATACGTCGTCAGCGCAGCACCCTTGTTGCCGCGTTCTTCCTTGACGACCTGGACCAGCAGCACCTGGCGGCGACGGATGACGTCCTGAATCTTGTAGCGATGGCGCAAATTGGTGCGACGCTCGCGCAGATCGTCGGCGGCATCGTCCGAGGCCGAGCGCTTGCGACGGCGACGGCCGCGGCCTTCGCCGGGGTTTTCGCCTTCGGACGCGACTTCGCGGTCGGGGATGATCTCGTCGGACTCGTGCCCGCCGTCATCCTCGTAGCGCTCGATCGATTCCTCGTCGGGCTCGAACCCGTCGTCTTCCATTTCCAGATCGTCGTCGGCGTCCTGCTGGGCGCGCAAGGCAGCTTCTTCAGCGGCATGCTCGGCCTCTTCGCGCAGGAGCGCGTCGCGGTCTTCCTTGGGGATCTGGTAATAATCGGGGTGGATTTCGCTGAAAGCGAGGAAGCCGTGGCGGTTGCCACCGTAATCGATGAACGCCGCCTGGAGCGACGGCTCGACGCGCGTCACCTTGGCAAGATAGATATTCCCCTTGAGCTGCTTGCGCTCAGCGGACTCGAAATCAAATTCCTCGATCCGGTTTCCCTTGACGACGGCAACACGGGTTTCTTCCCGGTGCCGTGCGTCGATCAGCATACGCGTGGTCATGTAATTGTCTCCGGACACGCGGCCGGCTGCGCCATGGCGCTGGCCGCGCGAAATAAAGGTACGCGGAACGAGGGGCGGTAACGCCGCCGGATTCGCTCGCACGGTGGGTTGCTAAAATCGCCTCTGTTCGCTCTGCACGCCCGGCCTTCCGGCCCTGGGCATCCCGCGCAGTCGCGTTCCCGCCGGTAGCGACCGGGGGAAACGAGAAACGGGAACCATGCATCATGCGAACGTCAACCTGGATAGGCCGCGGCCAGAGAACACCGGGGCGGCCGAGTGGACCTGTCGCATCCGTAACTTGGGTAACGATCAGGTACTGGTTATTGCCTAGCACCGACCTGCGCGCGCAGCAACCGGCACGTGAAGCGACGATATCGGGTAATTCTATGGTTGGACGACACGTTAACGTTTCTGCGCTATCGTCCGCGAAATGTTCATCGGGGGTTCCGGGAAAGTGTGCATGGTGCGCTGGATGCAGGTGTTTTCTGCCATTTTTGCGTCGATCCGTGCCCGGTTTGGACCCGCCTGCGACCGCAATAGCCCTGTTCGTAGCGCGATTGCCGCCGGTTTGGCCCTGACAATAGCATCCCTGACGACGACCCCTGCGGTTGCCGAAAGGATCGTACAGGATCCAGATCGTGTCGCGACCAGCGCGATCAAGATGGCGTGGCCCAAAAAGCCCCCGGCCCGCCAACCCGCCGCGGTGCCCGCAAGCCAGCGTCACGGACGGTTGCCGCGGATCTATGGGGATGACGACCGCCGCCCACTGGTCGTGATCGATGCGGGTCACGGCGGGGTCGACCCCGGCGCGATCTCACCGATCGACGGGCGACGCGAGAAGGACGTGACGCTGAAGATCGCGCGCGCGATCCGCGACGAACTGGTCCGCGCGGGGCGCGTGCGCGTCGCGTTGACACGCGAGGACGACCGCTTCCTGATCCTGCGCCAGCGGTACGGAATCGCCCGTCGGCTCGGTGGAGCGTTGTTCATCTCGATCCATTGCGACAGCGTCGGCTCGGGCGCAGCGACGGGGGCGTCGGTCTATACCCTGTCCGAGGTCGCGTCCGACCGCGAGTCCGCACGGCTGGCGGCGCGCGAGAACAAGTCCGACATCATCGCGGGCGTCAATCTCGCATCGACCAACGCCGATATCTCCTCGATCCTGATCGACCTGACGCAGCGCGAGACGATGAACGCGTCGGCGGGGTTCGCACGGCTGCTCGGGCGCGAGGCGCGTGACCGCGTGCCGCTCAAGCCCAATTTCCACCGCATGGCATCGCTGATGGTCCTGAAAGCGCCCGACATGCCGTCGGTGCTGTTCGAGACCGGCTATATTTCCAACCCCGCCGACGCCGAGTTCATCGACAGCGAGGACGGCCGCCGCCGTATCGCGCAAAGCGTCGAGCGCGCGGTCGAAGTGCATTTCGCGCGGCGCATGGCGAACCGTTGAAACCAGCGACACGACGCCGTGCGATGCGACGGCCCCGGCACCGCGCGGGATAAGGCGGCTGGCAAGCGACGCGAAAGTTGCTAGAGCCTCGTGGCTTATGGCCGAGCCCAACTCCACCGTGACATTCCGTATTCGTCGGGAAGACGGGAGCTCCGAAGGCTTTCTCCACCGTGCCTGGGGGCGCTGGTGGGTCAAGACGCTGGCGGTTCTCGCGCTGGTGGGCGCGATCGGTGCCGGGATCGGCTGGTATGTCTTCGCTTCCGACCTGCCTTCGGTCGACAAATTGCGCACGTATGAGCCGCCTTTGCCGACCAACGTGCGCGGAACCGACGGCACGCCGATCTACACCTACGCCCGCGAGCGCCGCGTCGAGCTGAGCTACGGCGAATATCCGCCGATGCTCGTCCGTGCGTTTCTCGCCGCCGAGGACAAGTCCTTCTTCGAGCATCACGGTGTCGATTATCTCGGCATTGCCGGCGCGGCCTTTCGCAATCTGAGCACGGGGCGGCGTCCGGCGGGCGCATCGACCATCACGCAACAGGTCGCGAAGAACCTGCTGATCGGCAATGCGCCCAATTACAGCCGCAAGATCAAGGAAGCGATCCTCGCGTACAAGATCGAGGGCACGCTGACCAAGAAGCAGATCCTCGAACTGTACCTCAACCAGATTGCCCTCGGCCGCAACGCGTTCGGCGTGGCGGCGGCGAGCTATGCTTATTTCGGCAAGGATCTGAACAAGCTCGACCTCGCGCAGATTGCGTATCTGGCGATCCTGCCCAAGGGGCCAGCCAATTACGATCCTGTCCGCCATACCCAGCGCGCGCTCGACCGGCGCACTTATGTGCTGCGCGAGATGCTCAAGAACGGGTTCATTACGCAAGGCCAGCACGATGCCGCGATGGCCGAACCGCTCGGGACGGTGCCGCGTCAGACCCCCAAACGCGAGACGGCGGGCGCAGGCTATTTCGTCGAGGAAGTCCGTCGCCAGTTGATGGGCAAGTTCGGCGAGGATGCGCTCACCGGGCCGTACAGCGTCTATGCGGGCGGACTGTGGGTCCGCACCTCACTCGACCCGAAGATCCAGGATTATGCGCAGACCGCGCTGCGCGAGGGGTTGCTCCGGTTCGACCGCGGACGGGGATGGTCCGGGCGGATCGACCATGCCGATATCGACGGCGACGCGTGGCAGAGCGCGTTCCTCAACAAGAACATCGGGCTCGATTACGACGACTGGCGCGCCGCGATTGTGATCGATCTGGACACCAGCCGTGCGACGCTCGGGTTCGGCGACGGCACGACCGGTGAGATGCCCCGTTCCGCCGCACAGACCCCGGTTCGCGGCAAGGGCGGCACCGCTTATGCCGCGCTCAAGGTCGGCGACATCATCGCGGTTGCCCCCGAAGGCGGCAACTTCGCGCTGCGGTCGGTGCCCAAGATCTCGGGCGCGTTCGTCGTCGAGGAACCGCAGACCGGCCGCGTGCTGGCGATGCAGGGCGGGTTCGACTCGCGGCTCCAGGCGTTCAATCGTGCGACCCAGGCGCAGCGCCAGCCGGGATCGACGATTAAGCCGATCGTCTATGCCGCCGCGCTGGAAGGCGGGATGACGCCGGCCTCGATCATCGTCGACGGGCCGTTCTGCGTCTATCAGGGTGCGCGGCTCGGGCAGAAGTGCTTCCGCAACTTCGGCAACATGCGCGGTGCCGGACCGCACACGATGCGCTGGGGCGTCGAGCAATCGCGCAACCTGATGACGGTGCGCACCGCGGCGACCACCGGAATGCCGCGGATCGTGTCGCTGATGGACCGGATCGGCGTCGGCAAATACCCGCCCTATCTGTCCTATGCGCTCGGCGCGGGCGAGACGACCGTGTCGCGGATGGTCAACGCCTATGCGATCCTGGCGAACCAGGGGCAGTCGCATCCCGCGTCGCTCGTCGATTTCGTCCAGGACCGCCATGGCAAGGTGATCTGGCCGGAGAACTGGCGCGCGTGCGACCGTTGCAACGCGCCCAACTGGAACGGCAAGGCGATGCCGCGTCCGGTCGTCCGCGGGAAGCAGATCCTCAGCGCGATGAGCGCCTATCAGATGATCCACATCGCCGAGGGCGTGATCCAGCGCGGCACCGCGACCGTGCTGCGTGATCTCGACCGGCCGATGTTCGGCAAGACGGGTACGAACTCGGGGCCGACCGACGTGTGGTTCATCGGGGGCACGCCGCAGATGATCGGCGGGCTGTACATCGGGTATGACCAGCCGCATTCGCTGGGCGGTGCGGCGCAGGGCGGCACGGTCGCCGCGCCGATCTTCAAGGCGTTCGCGGTCAAGGCGTATGAGGGACTGCCCAAGATTCCGTTCCGCGCGCCCGCGGGGATCCGCATGGTCCGGATCGATCGCGGGAGCGGGCGCCCGGTGTTCGGCGCGTGGCCGACCGACGACCCCAAGGCCCCCGTCATCTGGGAAGCGTTCAAGCCCGAGAGCGAGCCGCGCCGCGTGATCCACCGCGACATGACCGCGCCCGATCCCGCCGCCGCGGCGGCTGCCGCAGCCGCAAAGGCACGGGCGGCGAGCGAGGCCCAGAAGGAGACACGCAAGGACAGCGATTTCTTGCAAAGACAGGGTGGTATTTACTAGCACCACCTGCGGCCCATATACGTCATCCCCGCGCCGGCGAGGGATCCATTCCCTCAACGCGTTGGAGATGATGGATTCCCGTCCCCCTCGGGAATGACGAAACGATGTTTTCTGGAAGGTTTTCCCATGCGCGCTGAAGCGCAGGCTCATATCGACTCGATCAAGGACGCGCTTGCGCTACTCCGCCGGTTCCTCGACTGGGACCGCGCGCTGCGTCGGCTCGACGAGCTCAACGCGCGCGTCGAGGACCAGGCCTTGTGGAACGATCCCAAGGCCGCGCAGGCAGTGATGCGCGAACGGCGGCGTCTCGACGAGGCGATTACCGCGACGCGCGCGATCGAGAGCGAACTCAACGACACCGCCGAACTGATCGAAATGGCCGAGGTCGAAGGTGACACCGAGATGGAGAGCGAGGGCGTCGCCGCGCTCGCCGATCTCGCGCGCCGCGCGGACACCGATAAGGTCAAGGCGCTGCTCGCGGGCGAAGCCGATGGCAACGACACCTATATCGAAGTCAACGCCGGCGCCGGCGGGACCGAGAGCCAGGACTGGGCGGGGATGCTCAGCCGGATGTACTCGCGCTGGGGTGAACGCCACGGATTGAAGGTCGAGCTGATCGACCAGCATTCGGGCGAGCAGGCCGGGATCAAGTCGGCGACGCTGCTGCTCAAGGGCGAGAACGCCTATGGCTATGCCAAGACCGAGAGCGGCGTACACCGCCTCGTCCGGATCAGCCCGTATGACAGCGCGGCACGTCGCCATACCTCGTTCGCGAGCGTGTGGGTGTATCCGGTCGTCGATGACAATATCGAGGTCGAGTATAACGAGAGCGACCTGCGGATCGACACGTACCGCGCATCCGGCGCGGGCGGGCAGCACATCAACACGACCGATTCGGCGGTGCGCATCACGCACATCCCGACCGGGATCGTGGTGCAGTGCCAGAACCAGCGGTCGCAGCACAAGAATAAGGCCGAGGCGTACAACCAGTTGCGCGCGCGGTTGTACGAGCGCGAACTCGCTATTCGTGAAGCTGCCGCCAATGCCGAGAATGCGGGCAAGACCGACATCGGCTGGGGCCACCAGATCCGCTCCTATGTCCTTCAGCCGTATCAGATGGTGAAGGATTTGCGCACGGGCGTCACCTCGTCGAGCCCGTCGGACGTGCTCGACGGCGATCTCGATGCCTTCATGGCGGCGGCGCTGTCGCAGCGTGTCACCGGCGAGACGGTCGAGGTCGAGGACGTCGAATAGTGGGGGACAGACGTCCGGCACCGGGTGCTACCGCTTCCCCGGCGAAGGCCGGGGCCCAGTTCCGCTGGCCGGGGCAAGCGAAAGCTGCGCCCGGTCCACGGACGGTCCACGACCGGGCCCCGGCCTTCGCCGGGGAAGTGCGAATGATGACGATCCTCCGACGCGCCACGCTCGCTGGCTTCCTGCTCGTCTCGGCGTGCGACGGCGGCCCGGCTAGGGTCCCCGACCGGACCGAGAAGGCAGGCCCCTTCCCCGCACCCGACCGGCCCGTTGCCCCCGTGGTATCATCGCGCTGGTCGACCGAGGAAGAGCGCGACCGGCTGAACGAAGCCAGCGAAGTGATGGCCAAGGCCGGGATCAAGCGGGGGATGACCGTCGCCGACATCGGCGCAGGCGAAGGCTATTACACGATGCGTCTGGCCGCGCGGGTCGGCAAGGATGGCCGTGTGCTGGCCGAGGACATCTTTCCCGCGGTACGCGATACGCTCGCGCTACGCGTCGCGCGCGAGCGGGTTGAATCGGTCAGCGTCCGGCTTGGTGCGGTCAACGATCCACGCTTGCCCGACGCGAGCTTCGACCGCGTGCTGATGGTGCACATGTATCATGAGATCGAACAGCCATACGAGTTTCTGTGGCGGCTGCGCCCGTCGCTGCGCCCCGACGGACTGGTCGTCGTGGTCGATGCCGACCGCCAGACGCAGAACCACGGCACCCCGCCCGCATTGCTGAAATGCGAATTCGCCGCGGTCGGCTACGTTCCGGTGGCGACCTATGACATGCCCTCGGCCGGGGGATATCTCGCGACCTTCCGCCCGAAGGGTCCCCGCCCCGACCCGAGCGCGATCAAGCCCTGCCGCAACGGCTGACGTTCTGAACGCCTACAGCAACCCCAGGTCGCGGAAGCGCACCGCGCCATTCCGCGCGAGCACAACGTGCTCGACCAGCCGCACCCCCACCGCATCGAGCGTGCGCGCCAGACGCCGGGTCAGCCGATAGTCCGCGCTGCTCGGCGTCGGGTTGCCGCTCGGATGGTTATGCGCCAGCACGACCGCCACCGCATCCAGCGCGATCGCGTCCGCCACCACGCTGCGCACGGGCAGCAGTAGCGACTGCGTCTGGTCCGCGGCATGGTGGCGCATCCCGAGAAGCCTCCATTCCGGATCAAGATAGGCCATGATCGCAATCTCCTGCGCCGCGTGCGCGATCGGTGCGAAGTGCCGGTCGAGCGCGCGCAGGGCGGCGACGATCCGGCTTTCGGCCCCGTCTTCGGCAATTTCGGGGGGCCCCGCGATCATTTGCCATCAAGACGCCATGCCACCGCGTCGGCCCAGCCGAGCCGTATCCGTTACGGAGGATCTGGGGCGGCGCAAAACCGGCGATGGCCCCCTGCCCGAAAGCTGCTAGGTCGGCAGCGAAGGACCGATGCGCGACCGATCGTGCGGGGCTGGACCGCCTTTCGCCGATCGACACGAGAATGAGGCACGATAATGCGACACCCGGAATATCAGTATCTCGACCTGATCGAGCGCGTGCTCGATCACGGCGATGAGCGCGTCGATCGGACGGGTGTTGGCACGCGGTCGATCTTTGGCGCGATGGTGCGGTTCGACCTGTCGGGCGGGCAAGTGCCGATCCTCACGACCAAGCGCGTTTACTGGAAGACCGCGGTCAAGGAGATGCTGTGGTTCCTGACCGGCGGCACCAACATCCAGGCGCTGCTGCGCGACAACGTGCGGATCTGGACCGACTGGCCGCTGGCGACGTATCGCCGCGAGACGGGCGAGCAGATCGACCAGGAGACGTTCGAACGCCGGATCGTCGAGGACGATGCGTTTGCCGCGCGCTGGGGTGAATTGGGGCCCGTGTACGGCAAGCAATGGCGGCGCTGGCTCGGCACCGACGGGCAGGAACATGACCAGATCGCGACGCTCGTCGAGACGCTGCGGACCAATCCGTCCAGCCGCCGGATGCTGTTTCACGCCTGGAACGTCGGCGAGCTGTCGGGGATGGCGCTGCCGCCGTGCCACATGGTGTATCAATATCATGTCACGTCGGACGGACGCCTCAACTGTCTGATGTTCCAGCGATCGGTCGATTTGCTGCTGGGGGCGGCGTTCAATTACGTCGGGGCGACCGCGTTACAGTTGATGCTCGCGCAGCAGGCGGGTCTGCAGCCCGGGGAACTGGTGTGGGTTGCGGGGGACGCGCATCTGTATCTCAATCACCTCGACCAGGCGCGCGAACAGATCACGCGCACCCCGCACCCCTTCCCGACGATGCGACTCGTCCGTCACGCTGACAGCATCGACGGCTACCGGATCGAGGACTTCATGGTGGAGGGTTATGCGCCGCACGCCGCCATCAAGGCGGACGTTGCGGTGTAAAACATTGATGGACTGTCCTTTTTACGGGAATGGTCGATCGTCAAAAACTATGGACAGTCAGGGGCCGGTCGTGAGAAACAGGACTGCGGGAGAAGTCGTAACCGACCAATAGGAGCAGGATGATGTATCGAGGATCGACAACGTCTTTCGGGACGTCTTTTGGACGATTGGGTTTGGGCCTTGCCTGTGCCGCGTTCGCGCTGAGCGCGTGTGGCAAGAAGGCGGAAACCACCGAAACCAGCACCACGACCACGACTGAGTCCACACCCGCCGCAACCGCGTCCACCGAAACGGCACCCGCCGCCGCGCCTGCTGCGGCAGCCGCCAAGGCCCCGGCCCCCGACAACACCGACACGATCGCGGGCGTCAAGCTGGCGGCCTATACCGGCGATGCCGCCAAGGGCGCGACGGCGTTCGTCACGTGCAAGACGTGCCACGCGATCGAGGAAGGCGTGAACCGGATCGGGCCGTCGCTGCATGCAGTGGTCGGTCGTGCCGCGGGGACGATCCCCGGCTACACCTATTCCGCCGCCAACAAGAATAGCGGCATCACCTGGAGCGAGGACAAGCTGTTCCAGTATCTCGAAAATCCCCAGCGCGTCGTGCCGGGGACCAAGATGAGCTTCGCGGGCTGGCCGACCGATCCGCAGAAGCGTGCGGACGTGATCGCCTATCTCAAGACGCTGTCCTGAGATGCGTCGACAGGGTCCGGCAGGTTTGCCGGACCCTGTCTGCCCACCAACCTGACGTACCCTACCCCCGCCGTCGCGCAAGATCCGCGAGATGCGGCGGGAAGGACGCCGCAAGCGCCAGCGCGATCCACGGCCATGCGAGCCCCGCCAATGCCGCGCGCAACGCCAGCAGCATCAGCGCCCCCGGCAACAGACGCATCGTCGCATCCCACGCGGTCCAGCCAAACCGTCGGGTCAATATCCCCCATTCGATCAGCAGCACGGCCAGGATCAGGTCGACGGCATGGCCCTGCCCGAACAGCCAGAAACCGATCGCGCTCAGCCGAACGGTCCGTTGAGCCGGACGATCGTCATCGTCAGATACCCGGCATAGGTCACCCAGGCGAGATACGGCAGCAACAACAGTGCCGTAGCGAACGAGCGGGGCCAGATGACGTAGATCCACGAGGCGATCGCGACCCACCACGCAACCGCCTCGACCATTGCCCAGTCCGGACGATGGAGCCGAAACAGCAAAAGGCTCCACAGAATATTGAGGAACCCGTTGAGCGCGAACAGCCCGACCATCCATTCCGCCGCCGACTGGTTCGGCATCGCGCGCCACCCGGTCACCGCCGCGAGTGCGGTGCACAGATAGATCGCGGTCCACGCCGGACTCGAGATCCGCTCGGGGAGCGCCCAGTCGGGTTGGACGAGCGTGCGATACCACGGGTCGACGTCGGTGATCGTCGCGCCCATCGCGACCACCGCGACCGCGGCGACCGCGGCCATGCCGATCGGCAGGCCCCAGGACCGATGCACCACAGGCGCGCGGACCTTCATGCCGGTGCCAGCCCGAGCAGGTGCCGGACGTCCTTGAGGAAGATGCGGACATGCGCGATCGGCTTGGCGCGCACCAGCCGCTTGTTCATATAGGCGTCCCAGGTCAGCCGCTGGACGTCGGGATCCTCGCAGATCTTGACGAAACGCTCGCGGCGCTTGTCGCTCGAATACCAGAAATACTGCATCATCCCGAGGATCCAGAACACCCGGCCATGCTCGCGCATGAAGCGTTTGCGCGCGAGGCGCAGCGCGGACGCCTTGCCCGTCGCGAGAAACAGCGTCACCGCTTCGGCGGCGTGGCGCCCGCCGACCATCGCGTAATAGATCCCCTCGCCCGACGCCGGCGCGACCACGCCGGCGGCATCGCCCGCGACGATCACGTCGCGCCCATTGTCCCACCTACGCAGCGGCTTGAGCGGGATCGGCGCACCTTCGCGGCGAAGCGTCGCGCAAGCGTCGAGCCCGGTCTGGGTGCGGAGCGCGGCAATCTTGTCGCGCAATGCCAGTCCTTTCTGCGCGCTGCCGACACCGATGCTTGCGGTGTCGCCGTGCGGGAATACCCAGGCGTAGAAATCGGGGGAATGCTTGCCCTGGTAGAAGACGTCGCATCGCGCGCGATCATAGTCGGCGCTGCCCTCCACGGGGGAAGCAACGATCTCGTGATAGGCGAAGACGTAGCGCATCTTGTCCGCGCCCTTGAGTTCGGCGCGCGCCACGCCCGAGCGCGCGCCGTCCGCGCCGATCACCACGCGCGCGGTGACACGGTGTTCGGGCTCGCCGCGATCGGTCCGATAGACCACCACCGCGCGGCCCTCCGCATCGCGCTCGATCCGCTCGAACGTGCCGTTACGGCGTTCCGCCCCGGCAAGCGCGGCGCGGGCGCGGAGCCATTCGTCGAACGTCTCGCGGTCGACCAGCCCGACGAAGCCGTCGCCGACCGGCATGTCGACGGTCTTGGCGGAGGGCGCGACCATTCGTGCCATCGTGGCCTTGCCGACCAGCAGATGCTCGGGAATCGCGAAATCGGCGATCGCGCGGGGCGGGATCGCGCCGCCGCACGGCTTGATCCGGCCCGCGCGGTCGAGCAGCAGCACCGAATGTCCGGCGCGCGCCAGATCGGTCGCGGCGGTCGCGCCCGACGGCCCCCCGCCAACCACGATACAGTCGTATGCAGCGTTCACAGCACAACCTCCCGATCGAAATGGTATTCCCGTAGCGGTGGGCGAAGCGCCAGCACGGCTGCGGCGAGGAACAGCAGAGCCTCCGCCCCGAAAACGAGCATGAACGTCTGCGGCAGCGATCCGGTAAGCGCGCGTCCCGCGTCGACCGCGACCGCGCCGGTCAATCCGCCAAGCCCGAACGCGATCGCCTGCGCCGCACCCCAAATGCCCATGCGGATGCCCGCACTGTGCGTTCCGGTCGCTCCGCCACCCGCGAGCGCCATCATCGCGCCGATCGCGGCAACCGCAAACACGCCGTTGGCGAACCCCAGCCCGAAGATGTTGGCGAGGATCGGCCATCCCGGACCGACCCGCGCCGCCATCACCAGCCCACACAAGGCGACCGCCGACCCGACGCATCCCCCGACGATCCAGTGCCGCATCCCCCCGCTGGCACGACCGCCGAACCCGCTGCCCGCGATGCCGGTGAGGATCATTCCGAGCAGGACCCCGCCATGCTGGATGCCCGAAACCTGGGTCGACTCGCCCGGCGTCAGCCCGAAACGCAATCCGGTAAAGGGTTCGAGGATCAGATCCTGCATCGCATACGCTAGCATCGAGAGGAAAACGAAGCCCGTGAAGCGGCGCGCCTCGGTGTCCGCCCACAAAGCGCGCAAGGCATCGCCGAAAGACGGATCCCCCGACGGAGGCGTCGACATCAGATCGAAGCGATCGACCGGGTCCGGCGCGCCACGCTCGACACCGCGCACTGCCAGCGTTGCGGCCAACACCGCACCGGCCGCCACGCCCGCAACGACCTGCAGCAAGCGACCAAAGGAGAAGGGATCGAGCAACGCCCCCGCGCCCGCCGCCGACAGCGCGATCCCGGCCACCATCATGATCCAGGTCACCGCTGCCGCCGCCGCGCGGCGCTCAGGCGCGACACGGCTGGCGAGCAGCGCGAGCAGCGACGTGCCCGCCGCCCCTACGCCCGCACCGATCATCGCAAACGCGAGCACCGCGAGCGCATAGCCAAGCGTTGCACCGCCCGTAATCACGCCCAGCGCCCAGACCGCGACGATCGCGCCCGCTGCCAGCAGCGCCATGCCGGCGATGATCCACGGTGTCCGACGGCGCCCGCGGTCGGATCCGTGCCCCCACACCGGCCGCGACAACTGGACCGCATAATGCCACGCGACCAGTCCCGCGGGCAGCGCGGCGGGCAACGCATATTCGACCACCATGACTCGGTTGAGCAGCGACGTCGCCAGCATCACGATCGCACCGATCGCGGCCTGCACCACGCCGAGGCGAACGATCCCGACCCAGCCAAGCGCGGGGATCGGCGACCGCATCGTCACAACCCCAACACCCGCCCGAGCCCGAAGGCCGACGCGAGCATTCCGAGCACGTACAGGCTCGTCCCTGTCGCATTGTACCACGGTGTCTGTCGCACCGGATCGCGCAGCAGGCGCGGCATCAGCGCGCATTGCCCGACGAGCAGCGCGGCGACGACCGCGGCGACGAGCATATGGCCCCACGCCCAGAGCAACAGGACGACCGCGATTTGCGGCACGGCCATGACCAGGCACGCGATCCGCGCCGCGGGACCGACCCCGAGCGTCGCGGGCAGCGACCGGATCCCCATCGCCCGGTCCCCGGCAATTGCCTTGAAATCGTTGAGCGTCATGATGCCGAACGCACCCGCGCTGTACAGGCCGAGAATGAGCAGGATACGCCAGTCCGGCAGCGCCCCGGCCATGACGCTCGCCCCCGTGAACCAGGTCAGCCCTTCATAGGTCAGCGCGACCGCGCTCGGCCCCCAGACGCCACTCATCTTCAACCGGAAGGGCGGCGCGCTGTACGCCCAGGCGAACAGCAGGCCGACGCAGGTGGCCGCGAATACCCAGGGTCCGGTCACGGCAGCCACCCCGAGCGCAAGCGTGGTGCCCACGATCGCGATCCACAGTCCCCATCGTCCGCCGATGCGACCCGACGGGATCGGGCGTCCGGGTTCGTTGATCGCATCGACATGCCGGTCGAACCAGTCGTTGACCGCCTGGCTCGTCCCGCAGACGAGCGGGCCGACCAGCAACACTCCGGCGATCAGGAAAGGAACGCGGCTCGCCACCGGAACACCCGAGGATACGACTCCGCACAGGAACGCCCAGATCGGCGGAAACCATGTGATCGGCTTGAGCAATTCGACGATGTCGCGCAGCCGCGGAACGGATGGAGATGCCAGCGGAGGAGTCGCCACGCGTGCCATGGCCGGAAGCTAATATGGACACACCGTAGCGTCAAATAGAATTGACGCCTTGCAGGTGGTGGCGGTCAGTTGTCCCCGGACACCAGATTGCCCAGCCCGTGCCGGTGGAGCTTGGAATACAGGCTCTGCCGACTGATCCCGAGAATTTCGGCGGCGGATGCGCGATTGTCCGACGTGTACGCAAGCGCGGCCTCGATACAGAGCCGCTCGATCAGATCGGTCGATTCGCGCACGATGCCCTTCATCGACATGCGCCCGACCAGTTCGGTCAGTTGCTCGACCGAACGCGGCAGATCCCGCTCCGTCGTGGGAACGCTGCGCAACCGGCGCGCGACGTTGCGGATCGTGAAACCGTAGCACTGCCCTTCGCCCTTTGGCGCGACGACGCCCGAAATCTCGATCTCTTCCTGCCCGCCGCCTGCGCCACGCAGGATCGTCGCGACGTTGCGGACGACCCCATGCTCGCGGAGTTGCCCGATGATCAGGTCAAGGTCGATCCCCGGCCGCCCGAGCCAGGTCGCAAGCGGCGCGCCGACAACCCGCGCGACCGACGCGGCGCCCGCCAGCTCGACGAACGCCGCATTGGCGGTCAGGACATCGAGCGCGGCGTCGACCAGGACGAACGCATCGGGCATGTGCTCGATCACGTCCGCCATCGACGTGGCATGGTCCGCCGCTTCGGTCGGGGATTGCGTGGGGAGCAGCCGGACGAGCAACAAGGCCGCGCGCCCCTGACGGAACAGGCGCGCCGACACCGCGACGGACTGACCGCCCGCCAGGCGCACCGAAATCGGCGACAGGTCGTCGCTTGCCCCTGCCGCACCGAGATGCGCGATCAGTTCCTCGCGGTCCGCGGCGTCGACGATCGCGCCGATCGGCTGGTCGGTCAGCGCATCGACCTTTGCGCCGATCAGCTGCGCGGCGGCCGGGTTGATCTCGCGGACACGGCGACTCGCGGCATCGACGATCAGGACCGGTTCGGTGCCGAGGTCGAACAACAGGCGATACCGCGCCTCCGCCTGACGCAGCTTGATGTAATCGCGCTCGAGCGATTGCTGGGTCTGCAGCAATCGTTGCTGCATCGCCGCGGTCGCACGCATGTCGCGCCCGATCGCGATCGCCCCGCCCTGCGACAGTTGCATGACCAGATACCGGACGGGAACGTCGCCGCCATGCGTCGGGTGGTTGACCTGACGCCAGCGCGCCGGTTCGGTCCCTGCGCTGTCGGCAAGCATCTGCGCGACCTTAGCCTTGCTTTCGGTCGTGACGGTATCGAGCCAGGTCTGGCCGATCCAGTCGCCGAACCCCTGTGCCACCAAATCGGCGTTGCTGATCGCGATGTCACGGATCACGCCGCCGGAATCGATCACCAGCGAAATGTCGCCTGCGGACGCGAGCAAGGATGCAGCGACGTCGGGCGCAAGGCTGCTCGCGACAGCGTCCGGGCTGGAAAAGGCATGCGGGGCGAAGAGGATGGGACGATCGTTCATCGACGAACAACTTGCTCCTGCAATAGGTGTCGCGGTTCGTACCCTGCCCGCGAAACCCGATCGGGATCAACCGGTCATAGCCGAAACCGCCTCCCGCGCGACCGCATCGACCAGTGCCCCGGCAACGCGAACCGCGACCCTTGCGTCGGGCGCTGTCCCGTCCGCGCCGACCGCCGCGGCAAGGTCCGCATTCTGGGCGAAGACCCTTCCGCCGACCATCACACAAATCCGGGGATTTCTGGACGAGGCCCGCACGGCGCGGACGATCGAGGGCAAAGGGGCGATATGGCAGTCGCAAGTGATCGTCAATCCAATCAGATCGAACGCGTCCTGGCGAACGTGCCGCAACAAGTCCTCGGTCGTCGCTTCGTTGAGGCGATCGGTGATCCACCCGTTCGCGCAGAACATCTCGTCGATCACCACCGTGCCGAAACTATGCTGATCGCCCTCGAGCGACGCGAACAATGCGCGGCGAACGTGCTGGTCCCCGTGCACGGTCTTGGCGGGACAGCCCGACAGTTCGTGGACCACTTCCTGCAACCGCCACAGGCCCATCGTCACGTCGACGAAATCGCAACGATCGTCGTCCCACAATTCGCCGAGGTGGCGTGCCGCCGGTGCGAGCAGGTCGACCAGCAGCGTCTCGAACGACACCCCGCGCGCGACGAGCCCCTCGACATATTGCAGCAGCTCATCCGCCTCTACGTGCAACGCGAGCGGGGCGAACGCCTCGACTTCGGCCCGTGTGATCGTCGCGTCGGGTTCGGCCGGGACCACGGCTTGCGGTTCACCGGCATGCGCGACCAGCAACCGCGGGATGATCTCGCATTCGATCAGGCGGCTCAACGACCGGGCTTGCTCGCCGACGGCATTGCGCTGTCGGTCGGCGGCGGTAGGACCGCTCAACGTACGGCTCAGCTCCGGATCGGGCCACCCCCCGTTGTTTCGGAAGAAATGTTCAATTCCGGTAAGCGAAGTCATCCTGACCCCCTCCGGCCTGGTTGAACATGCGAAGCGGTCGAACCCGCCATATTTGGCTAGCCCGGCGACTCGCATCGTATCCCTCTCGAAACGACCTTGCAACGGACAAACGATGCTGCAGCACAGCATGTGTCTTTGTTTCTTTACGTCAAGACAGGTTGACACTTTTGGGGCTGAGGCTTTACGTTGCGTAGCGAGAGGCGAGGCAACCATGCGGCCAAACAGTCCAGTCCCGGCACCGATCCCACGGCGATCCGCCGCGGCCCCGCTGTACACGCCCGACCAGAAGCGCCGTCGCGACTCCAGCGTCTGGACGACGGTCCAGGCGATCCTCGCGCCACTGCAGTTCGGGATCTTCCTGGTCAGCCTGGTGCTGGTGCTGCGCTACCTCGCGACCGGTGACGGGGCGCAGGCGGCGACGGTCTCGATCGTGATCAAGACGATCGCGCTCTATACGATCATGGTGACCGGCTCGATCTGGGAGAAGGTCGTGTTCGATCGCTGGCTGTTTGCGGACGCCTTCTTCTGGGAAGACGTGTTCAGCTTTGCGGTCCTTGCGCTGCACACTGCCTATCTGGCGATGCTGATCGGCGGTCTGGGGACCGAGCGCGACCGGATGCTGCTCGCGCTCGCGGCCTATGCAACCTATGCGATCAACGCGACGCAGTTCCTGCTCAAGCTGCGCGCCGCCCGGCTGCAAAGCGCGCGCGCACCGTCCGCGCACAATGCGGTGGCGGCATGAACGGGATCGCGCCTCTGGCTGTTCCCGGCATGACAGATGCCGCGCCCGTTACGCTGCCCGCGATCCTGCGCGAACGCGGGCAACGCGAAGTGTTCTGCGGTCTCACCGGGATCATCTGGCTGCATCGCAAGATCCAGGATGCGTTCTTCCTCGTCGTCGGATCGCGCACCTGCGCGCATCTGCTGCAATCCGCGGCGGGGGTGATGGTGTTCGCCGAACCGCGCTTCGCGACCGCGATCATCGAGGAACGCGACCTTGCCGGCATGGCCGACTGCAACGACGAACTCGACCGCGTGGTCGACCGGCTGTTGCTGCGCCGTCCCGACATCAAGCTGCTGTTCCTCGTCGGATCGTGCCCGTCCGAAGTGATCAAGCTCGATCTCGCGCGCGCGGCACACCGTCTGTCGGTCGAGCATGCGGGCAGCACGCGCGTGCTGCACTATTCCGGCAGCGGGATCGAGACGACCTTCACCGAGGGCGAGGACGCGTGCCTGGCTGCCCTGGTGCCTGACCTCGTCGCTTCCACGCCCGATGCGGCACCCGAATTGATGATCGTCGGTGCGTTGCCGGATGTGGTCGAGGACCAGTTTCTCAGGCTGTTCGCGCAGATGGGGATCGCCACGGTGCACAGTTTCCCGGCGCGCCGCGCAGGTGCGATGCCGCCGGTCGGACCCAATACGCGCTTCCTGCTCGCGCAACCCTTCCTCGGCGACACCGCGCGCGCGCTCGCGGATCGGGGCGCGGTGCGACTCGAGGCGCTGTTTCCGTTCGGCGCGGAAGGGACGAGCGACTGGCTGCATGCCGCCGCACGCGCGTTCGGGATCGACGAAATGCATTTCCGCTCGGTCATCGCGCCGGGCCGTGAACGCGCCAAGCGTGCGATCGCGCACGCGCGCGACCGGCTGGAGGGCAAAAGCATCTTCTTCCTCCCCGATTCGCAGCTCGAACTGCCGCTCGCGCGTTTTCTTGCGCAGGAATTGGGGATGATCCCGATCGAAGTCGGCACGCCGTATCTCCACCGCGCGCACATGGCGCCGGAACTGGCGCTGCTCCCGGCCGAGACGGTGATCAGCGAAGGCCAGGATGTCGATCGCCAGCTTGACCGAGTCCGCGCCGCCCGCCCCGACCTGACGGTGTGCGGGCTGGGGCTCGCCAACCCGCTCGAGGCGGAAGGGCTGACGACCAAATGGGCGATCGAACTGGTGTTCTCGCCGGTGCACGGATTCGACCAGGCGGGCGATCTCGCCGATCTGTTCGCGCGCCCGCTACGGCGGCGCGACGTGTTGCGGGTATGACGCCCGTGTCCGCCCGCGCGCCGCACGATCGGGGGCTGTCATGCAGCTGACCGTCTGGACCTATGAAGGCCCGCCGCATGTCGGCGCGATGCGGATCGCGACCGCGATGGAGGGTGTGCATTACGTGCTTCACGCGCCGCAGGGCGACACCTATGCCGATTTGTTGTTCACGATGATCGAACGCCGCGACAAGCGGCCACCGGTGACCTTCACGACGTTCCAGGCGCGCGATCTGGGGAGCGACACCGCCGCTTTGTTCCAGACCGCGGTGCGCGAGGCGGTCGACCGCTTTGCGCCGCAAGCGTTGCTGGTCGGCGCTTCGTGCACCGCGGAGTTGATCCAGGACGATCCCGCCGGGCTTGCGGCGGCGCTGCGCTTGCCGATCCCGGTGATCGCGCTCGAACTGCCGAGCTATCAGCGCAAGGAGAATTGGGGCGCGGCGGAGACTTTCTACCAGTTGGTGCGTGCGCTGGCCCCGCTGCCTCCTTCCCCGGCGAAGGCCGGGGCCCAGGAGCGGGACGATGGAAACGAAGCACTGCCCCCGGTTACCGCCGACATCTCGACTGGGCCCCGGCCTTCGCCGGGGAAGGAAGAAAGAGGAACGCGCCCCAGCGCCAACATCCTCGGGCCGACCGCGCTCGGCTTTCGCCACCGCGACGACGTGGTCGAAATCACGCGCTTGCTGGAAACGCTCGGAATAGACGTCAACGTCGTCGCCCCGCTCGGCGCGACTCCGGCGGACCTGGCGCGACTTGGCGAAGCGGATTTCAACATCTGCCTGTATCCCGAGATCGCCGACACCACATGCCGCTGGCTCGAGCGGACGTTCGCACAGCCAACCGTCCGCACCGTCCCGATCGGCCACGGCGCAACGCGCGATTTCATCGCCGAGGTCGCGGCGCTTGCCGGGGTCGATCCCGCCGCCGCGTTCGACACGTCGCGGTTGCCGTGGTGGAGCCGCTCGGTCGACTCGACCTATCTGACCGGCAAACGCGTGTTCGTGTTCGGCGACGCGACCCATGCGATCGCCGCCGCGCGGGTCGCGCGCGACGAGTTCGGGTTCGAGGTCGTCGGGATCGGTTGCTACAACCGCGAATTCGCGCGCGAGATGCGCGCGGCGGCGGCGCTGTACGGGCTCGAGCCGCTGATCACCGACGATTATCTCGCGGTCGAAGACGCCATCGCCAAGCTGCAGCCCGAGCTGGTGCTGGGCACGCAGATGGAGCGGCACATCGCCAAGCGGTTGCGGATCCCGTGCGCGGTCATCTCCGCCCCGGTGCACGTCCAGGATTTTCCTGCACGCTACAGCCCGCAAATGGGGTTCGAGGGTGCGAACGTGCTGTTCGACACCTGGGTCCACCCGCTGGTGATGGGGCTGGAGGAACATCTGCTGACGATGTTTCGCGACGATTTCGAATTTTCGGACGCGGCGGGGGCGAGCCATCTGGGGCATTCTTCTGCCCCCCTCCCGCAAGCGGGAGGGGCCGGGGGTGGGCGCGCGCCCTCCACGGGAACGGACGTTGATAGCGCGAGCCCACCCCCGGCCCCTCCCGCTTGCGGGAGGGGAGGATGGAGTCCCGACGCCGAGCGCGAGCTCCTCAAGATCCCGTTCTTCGTCCGCGGCAAGGCGCGGCGCAATACCGAGCGCTATGCCGCAGAGCAGGGCATCGCCGCGATCACGCTCGACACGCTCTATGACGCAAAGGCACATTATGCCCGTTAGCGCACCCCCACCGCCCCCCGTGCGGATCGTGATCGTCACGCTCGACAATCATCTGGCGGGCGCGGTCCAGCGGGCGCAGGCGCTGCTCGCCCGCACCCACCCGGGCATGACGATCGCCTTCCACGCCGCCGCCGACTGGGAGGAAAAGCCCGAGACGCTCGACGCCGCCCGCGCCGACATCGCGCGCGGCGACATCATCCTTGCGACGATGTTGTTCCTGGAAGATCACGTGCGCGCGGTGCTGCCGCAACTGCAGGCGCGGCGCGACCAGTGCGACGCGATGATCGGGCTGATGTCCGCCGCCGAGATCGTCAAGCTGACGCGCATGGGCGATTACCGGATGGACAAGCCCGCCACCGGGATGCTCGCGCTCATCAAGAAGATGCGCGGCAATCCCAAGCCTGCCGCAAGTTCGGGTGCAAAGCAGATGGCGGTGCTGCGCCGCCTGCCCAAATTGCTCAAGTTCATCCCCGGCACCGCGCAGGACGTCCGCGCCTATTTCCTCACGATGCAATATTGGCTCGCCGCGTCGGACGACAATGTCGTCGACATGGTCCGCGCGCTGGTCGACCGGTATGCGGATGGCCCGCGCATTGCGCTCCGCGGAACGATGCGGGCGCAGGCACCGCGGGATTATCCCGAAGTCGGCGTCTATCACCCCGCGCTGCCCGACCGGATCGCCGCGACCGCGACCGAGCTGCCGCGACGCCGCGGGGCGAAGGGTACCGTCGGGCTGCTGATGCTGCGATCGTACATTCTGGCCAAGGATGCCGGGCATTATGACGGCGTGATCGCCGCGCTGGAAGCGCGCGGGATGGACGTGATCCCGGCGTTCGCTGGCGGGCTCGATGGGCGCCCCGCGATCGAGCGTTTCTTCCTGCGCGACGGGGTGGCGGTGGTCGACGCGGTGATCAATCTCACCGGGTTCAGCCTGGTCGGCGGCCCTGCCTATAATGACGCAGCCGCAGCCGAGGCGATCCTCGCGCGGCTCGACGTGCCCTATGTCGCGGCGCATCCGGTCGAATTCCAGTCGCTCCAGGCATGGGCGCTCAACCGACAGGGCTTGCTCCCACTCGAATCGACGATGATGATCGCGATTCCCGAACTCGATGGCGGGACGGTGCCGATGCTGTTCGGCGGAAAGTCCGACGGCACCGCCTGTACCGGTTGCACGCGCCGCTGCACGTTCCCCGATGCAACCGCCCCGCGCGCGATGCAGGCGTGCAGCGAGCGTGCCGAGATGCTCGCCGCGCGCGTGGTGAAGCTGATCGCGCTGCGCCGCGCGGAGAACGCCGAAAAGCGCGTCGCGGTCGTGCTGTTCAACTTCCCCCCCAATGCGGGTGCCGCGGGGACCGCGCAGTTCCTCAGCGTGTTCGCATCGCTCCATGCGACGCTCGGGCGGCTGGCGCGCGAAGGGTATCGGGTCGAACTCCCCGCGACGGTCGATGCGCTGCGCGAGGCGATCCTCGGCGGCAATGCCGCGCGCTTCGGGACCGAGGCGAATGTCCATGCGAAGGTCAGCGCGGACACGATCGTCGCGCGCGAGGCCTGGCTCGCCGAGATCGAGGCGAGTTGGGGGCCGGCACCGGGCAAGCTGCAATCGGACGGGACGTCGGTGCAGATCCTCGGGCGGCAGTTCGGGAACGTCTTCGTCGGGCTGCAACCCGCGCTGGGGTATGAGGGCGATCCGATGCGGCTGCTGTTCGCCGGGCGGTTCGCGCCGACGCATGCCTTCGCCGCCTTCTACCGCTGGCTGCGCGAGGATTTCGCGGCGCATGCGGTGCTGCATTTCGGGACGCATGGCAGTCTCGAATTCATGCCGGGCAAGCAAAGCGGGCTGAGCGCAGAATGCTGGCCCGACCGGCTGATCGGCGACTTGCCCAACATCTATCTTTATGCCGCGAACAACCCGTCGGAGGGCGTGCTCGCCAAGCGGCGTTCGGGCGCGACCCTGGTATCCTATCTGACGCCTGCGTTGACCAACGCGGGGGTGTACAAGGGTCTCGCCGCGCTCAAGGCGTCGGTCGAGCGGTGGCGTGTGGCCGATCCGGCGAGCGACGAGGCGCACGATCTGGCGGAGCTGATCGCGGATCAGGCGGCGGCGCTGGACCTCGGGGGTGGCCCTGCAGAGGCGACCGGCTGGATCTCCGACCTCGCCGCCAAGCTTTACGAGATCGAGCGCGAACTCATCCCGCAGGGGCTTCACGTCGCGGGCGAAGCCGCGACACGCGAGGAGCGCATCGCAATGATCGCGGCGTCGTCGGACGCGCGCGGGGAGGCGCTGCCGCACGACACGATCGTCGCGTTGGTCGACGGGACCGTCACGCCCGACACGCCGCTGTTACAGGACATGGCCGCGCTCGACCGTGCGCTGTCGGCCAATGGCGAGATCGACGGAATCGTCGCCGCGCTCGCCGCGCACTATATCCACCCGGTCACTGGCGGCGATCTGCTGCGCAATCCCGAGATCCTGCCGACCGGGCGCAACATCCACGGCTTCGACCCGTTCCGCATCCCCTCCGCCTTTGCGGTCAAGGATGGCGCAGCGCAGGCGCAGCGGTTGCTCGATCGCAGTCTCGCCGATTCGGGGCATCTGCCCGAGACCGTTGCGATGGTTCTGTGGGGCACCGACAATCTGAAAAGCGAAGGCGCGCAAATCGCGCAGGCGCTGGCGTTGCTCGGCGCGCGGCCGCGGTTCGACAGTTACAACCGGCTGGCGGGCGCGGAGCTGGTGCCGCTTGCCGAACTCGGGCGGCCGCGGATTGATGTCGTGGTTACCTTGTCGGGGGTGTTCCGCGACCTGCTCCCGCTGCAGACGCGGATGCTCGCGCAGGCGGCGTTGCTCGCGGCGGAGGCCGACGAACCCGACAGCGACAATTTTGTCCGTCGCCATGCGCGCGCGCACGCTGCGGCGCAGGGTTGCGACCTGGAAACCGCCGCTTTGCGCGTCTTCTCCAATGCCGAAGGGGCATATGGCGCGAACGTCAATCTGATGATCGACACGGGTGCATGGACCGATCCAGACGAGCTGGCGGACAGTTTCGAACGGCAGAAGGGCTATGCCTACGGCGTCAAGGGCGCGCCGGTGCGCCAGCCGGACGTCCTCAAGGCAGCCCTCCAGACGGTGGATTGCGCGTATCAGAACCTCGAGAGCGTCGAGCTCGGCATCACCAGTATCGACCAATATGTCGACACGCTTGGCGGGATCAGCCGCGCGGTGACTCGGGCGAAGGGCGGACAGACCGCACCGGTCTATATCGGGGACCAGACGCAAGGTGTCGGCAAGGTGCGCAGCTTGCAGGAACAGGTCGCGCTAGAGACGCGGACGCGGGTGCTCAACCCGGTGTGGACCGAGGCGCTGCTGCGCCACGGTTATGAGGGCGTCCGCCAGATCGAGGGCAGCGTCACCACGACGATGGGCTGGTCGGCGACCACCGGCGAGGTCGATCCGTGGGTCTATCAGCAGATCAGCGAAACCTATGTGCTCGACGCGGCGATGCGCGAGCGGATCGCCGCGCTCAACCCCAAGGCCTCCGCGCGCGTCGCCAACCGCCTGATCGAGGCGAGCGAGCGCAAATACTGGTCCCCCGACGCGGCGACGCTCGCCGCACTCCATGCCGCCAGCGACGACCTCGAGGACCGCCTCGAGGGAATCGTGGCGGTGGCGGCCTGAAGGAAATGACCATGGCATTGCTCGATCCCCCCATCCGCGGCCTCGATGGCGAAGGTTCGCTTCAGGTCGGACTCGATCCGAACGACCGGATCGGCAACGCGAAGGTGTTCGCGGTCTACGGCAAGGGCGGGATCGGCAAGTCGACCACCTCGTCCAACCTGTCCGCCGCCTTCTCGCTGCTCGGCAAGCGCGTGCTGCAGATCGGCTGCGACCCCAAGCACGACAGCACCTTCACGCTGACCAAGAAACTGATGCCGACCGTGATCGACGTGCTCGAGACGGTCCAGTTCCACGCCGAGGAACTGCGGCCCGAGGATTACATGTTCGAGGGGTATAATGGCGTCATGTGCGTCGAGGCTGGCGGCCCGCCCGCCGGAACGGGGTGCGGCGGCTATGTCGTCGGGCAAACGGTCAAATTGCTCAAACAGCATCATCTGCTCGAGGAAACCGACGTGGTGATCTTCGACGTGCTCGGGGACGTGGTGTGCGGCGGGTTTGCCGCCCCGCTCCAACATGCCGAGCGCGCGGTCGTCGTTGCGGCGAACGATTTCGACAGCATCTTCGCGATGAATCGCATCGTCGCGGCGATCAAGGCGAAGGCGAAGAATTACGATGTGCGGATGGCGGGCGTGATCGCCAACCGCTCCGCCGCGACCGACGAGATCGACCGGTTCAATGCCGCGACCGGCCTGAAGCGGCTCGCGCATTTCCCCGATCTCGACGCGATCCGGCGCTCGCGGCTCAAGAAATGCACGTTGTTCGAGATGGACTCGACCCCAGAGGTCGATGCCGCCTGTCTCGAATACAAACGCCTCGCCGCGCAAATGTGGGCCGGGTGCGAACCGCTCGATGCGCAACCGATGAAGGATCGCGAGATCTTCGAATTCCTGGGGTTCGAATGATGCCATCCCGTTCCCACCCGCTGACCGTCATCCCGCTGCGAGCGGAGGACGCGCGATGACCACGGCGACCTACCATCGTTATCGCGGCACGCTCGAAACCTATTTCGACGGCACCGCCGCCAAGGCGTGGGAACAGCTCACCTCCGACGCCCCCGTCAGCGGAATCCGCGCGACGGTGCGCGCGGGGCGGAACGACATGCGCGACACGCTGCTGTCCTGGCTCCCCGCGGACATGACCGGGCTGCGGCTGCTCGATGCCGGGTGCGGGACCGGCGCGCTCGCGGTTGCGGCGGCGGAACGCGGTGCGCAAGTGGTGGCGATCGACGTCGCGGGCAGCCTGGTCAAGATCGCGCGCGACCGTGCGCCCGCTAAGCTGGCGATTGACTGGCGCGTTGGCGACATGCTCGACCCCGCGCTCGGACAGTTCGATCATGTCGTCGCAATGGACTCGCTGATTCATTATCCCGCGTTCGAGATCGTCAGTGTATTGGAGCGGCTCGCCGAACGGACGCGCGGGTCGATCGTCTTCACCTTCGCGCCGCAGACTCCGCTGTTGATGGCGATGCTTGGCATGGGCCGGCTGTTCCCGCGCAGCGACCGTTCGCCTGCGATCCTGCCGGTGCGCGACCGGTTGCTCCGTACGCTGATCCGCACCGCGCTCCCTTCCGCCGCAATCGGGCGTGACCGCCGCATTTCCGCGAGTTTCTATACCAGCCACGCGATTGAGGTGGTGACGCGGTGAGCGACCTGTCCGCCCTCAAGAGATCGCTCCAACCGCACGCGGACCGCGTGCCGTCCGTGCGGGGCGGAGGGTTTCGCACGGGTGCATTCTGGAACCAGGTCGGGGCACGGTTCCTCCCGTTCGCGGATGCGGCAAGCGTGGAATTGCCGCTCGGTCGGCTGCTGCGGTTGTCGCTGTTCCAGGTATCGGTCGGAATGGCGGCGGTGCTGCTGACCGGCACGCTCAACCGCGTGATGATCGTCGAGCTCGGCATGGCGAGTTGGGCGGTGGGCGCGATGGTGTCGCTGCCGCTCGTTTTCGCACCGCTGCGCGCGCTGATCGGGTTCAAGTCGGATCACCACCAGTCGCTGCTCGGGTGGAAGCGCGTGCCGTATCTGTGGTTCGGGACGTTGCTCCAGTTCGGCGGGTTCGCGTTGCTGCCGTTCGCGTTGCTGGTGATGACCGGGCTGGGGAATGGCCCCGCGATCGTCGGGCAGGTCGGCGCGGGGATCGCGTTCCTGATGGTCGGTGCGGGGATGCACACGACGCAGACCGCGGGCCTCGCGCTCGCGACCGATCTCGCGCCGCCCGACAGCCGACCTCGCGTCGTTGCGCTGCTGTATGTCATGCTGCTGATCGGCATGATGGTCAGCGCGATCGTGATCGGGCGCCTGCTCAACCATTTTACCCCGACGCACCTCGTGCAGATCGTCCAGGGGGCCGCGGTGCTGACGGTCGTGCTCAACATCACCGCCTTGTGGAAACAGGAGCCACGACGGCGTGGCGGCACCGTGGCAAACGACCGCCGCGAGAGCTTCCGCGAGATGTGGGCGATCTTCATCGCTCGCCCGCGGACGATGCGGCTGCTCGTCGCGACCGGGCTCGGATCCGCAGCTTTCTCGATGCAGGACGTGCTGCTCGAACCCTATGGCGGGCAGATCCTCGGACTGTCGGTCGGCGCGACGACGTCGCTGACCGCCTTGTGGGCGATCGGGATGCTGAGCGGTTTCGCGCTCGCCGCGCGTGCGCTCGGCAAGGGTGCCGAGCCGCACCGACTGGCGGGGTTCGGCGGGGTTGCGGGGATCGCAGCGTTCCTGGGCGTGATCTTCGCCGCACCCTTGCACGCCGCCGCGCTGCTCGCGGTCGGGGCCGCGATGATCGGATTTGGCGGGGGGCTGTTCTCGGTCGGCACGCTGACCGCGGCGATGGCGATTTCGGACGCGCGCGACCTCGGCGGTCGGACCGGCCTAGCGCTCGGGGCGTGGGGTGCGGTGCAGGCGACGTGCGCCGGGTTGGCGATCGCGATCGGCGCGATCTTGCGCGACGTGACGTCCGCGGCGGCGATCCGCCACGCGCTCGGGCCAACGCTGGCCGATCCCGCGACCGGCTACGGCATCGTCTACGCGCTCGAAATCGCGCTGCTGCTCGCGACGCTGATCGTGCTCGGGCCGCTCGTCCGCCCGGCGACCGATCCGGCCGCGATCCGCTTTGGCAAAACCCGTTTCGGCCTCGCCGAATTTCCGGCTTAATTGGGGAGACAGACCATGCACCCGACCCTAACCCCCGGCATCGATGTCGCGCTGCTGGTCTTCTACGCGTTCGTCCTGTTCTTCATCTGCCTCGTCTTCTATCTCCGCCGCGAGGATCGGCGCGAGGGCTATCCGCTCGAGCATGAGTTTACCGGGCGGCTCGAATCCGAAGGCGGACCGTTCCTCACCGCGCTCCCCAAGACGTTCAAGCTGTCGTTCGGGCGCGGCACCGTGACCACCCCGACGCAGGGGCGCGAACCGGTCGAGATCGCGGCGCGCTTCACCGATCGTTTTCCGGGCGCGCCCTATGCGCCGACCGGCAACCCGCTGGTCGACGGGATCGGCCCCGCGGCCTACGCCAACCGCGCAAAACATCCCGACATCGACATGGAGGGCCATCCGCGGATCGTGCCGATGGGCAGCGCGCTCGATTTTGCGATCGAACGCCGCGATCCCGATCCGCGCGGGATGCCGGTGCTGGGGTGTGACGGTGTGCTGGCGGGGACGGTTTCGGAACTGTGGATCGACCGCGCAGACCGGCTGATCCGCTATCTCGCGGTCGATCTGACCGTCGGCGGCACGGTGCTCGTGCCGATGATGATGACCGATATCCAGCGCGGTAACCGCCGCGTGGTGTGCGACGCGGTCACCGCCGCGCAATTCGCGGATGCGCCACGGATCGAGGCGACCGACCGGATCACCCTGTACGAGGAGGACCGTGCGCTCGGCTATTTCGGCGGCGGCTATCTCTACGCCACGCCCGATCGTCAGGAGCCGTTGCTGTGACCGAACATGACCACGAACCGATCCCGGGGCTGCCGGGGCTGCTCCCCAAGGACGAACGCATCCTGTGGCAGGGTGCCCCCGACTGGCGCGTGCTCGCGCGGACCGCGTATCATACGCGGATCGTGACCGGCTATTTCGTCCTGCTCGCGGGATGGTCGCTCGGCGAAGCGCTGGCGCGCGGCGTGGATGCAATCGGCGACTTGTCGGGGGTCGGACTGACCGCCGGGTTCGGTGCGGTCGCAGTCGGGCTGCTCAACCTGCTTGCCTGGGGCGCCGCGCGGACGACGCTGTATACGCTGACCAACCGCCGGATCGTGTTCCGCGTCGGAATCGCTTTCTCCAAATGCATCAATCTGCCGCTGCGCCGGATCGCAAGCGTCGGGCTGGCGGTGCAGGCGGATGGCTCGGGCGACTTGCCGCTCGCGCTCGAGAGTGAGCGCAAACTGGGGTTCCTTGCGCTGTGGCCGCACGCGCGACCTTGGCGAGTCGCGACGCCCGAGCCGATGCTGCGCGCGGTGCCCGATGCGCGCCACGTCGCTGCCCTCGTCGCGCGCGCGTGTCTCGCGGTCCATCCGCAGGGCACGGTCGCGCAGCCCGCGCCGGTCGCGACGCCCGAGCCGGCATTCGGCCAGGCGGTAGCGGCATGAGCCGGACGCACCCCGAACAGCTCCCGCGCGGCGCGCTGATCCTCGGCGGCGCGCTCGTCGCCTTCGCCTTCACGCTGACCGCGACGATGCGGATAGCGCAGGTTCCGCCCGCGGCCTCGCCCGTCCTGTTGCGCAGCGCGGAGCATATCACGCCGGTCCGGTCGCGCACGCTGCGGTTCGTGGATGCGCCCGATCGCGGGGTGCGAATCGAGGATGCGGGCACCGGGCAGACCGCATCGGTGATCGTCCCCGATCAGAAGACCGGGTTCATCCGCGGCGTGATGCGCGGGCTTGCACGCGAGCGGCGGATGCGCGGGATCGGCAGCGCGCCGCCCTTTACGCTCACCCAGTGGCAGGACGGCGAACTGACGCTGACCGACACCGCGACCGGGCGGTCGATCGAGCTCAACGCGTTCGGCACGACCAACCGCGCGGCATTCGCGGCGCTGCTCGAGACGCCGGAGGTTTCACAATGATCCCGTTCCGCCGCACCGCCTTCGACACGCCGTGCCGCGTGCTGGTCGAACATAGCGACGAATTCCTGTGTGCGCATGTCGAGCTCGCGGGCGGCGTGGCGATCAACCCGGGCGACCGGGTGCGGGTCCACGGCGACCCGATCCACGTCGCGTTCGGCGATTCACGCGTGTTCGAGCGGCTCGCCACGGTCGAACGTGCGAGCGCGGTCGAGCGATTGTGGACCAAGCTTTGCGGCCATTTCGAGATGACCGAACTGTACGAAGTCAGCTTTTCGGATCGGAGACTGTCATGAACGCCATCACCGCGATTGCGCCCGCCGATACTCCACCCACCGATACGATGCGGATCGCGCGCGAGGATACGGTGCTGTCTCCCCGCTTCTACACGACCGATTTTGCGGCGATGGACCGGATCGACGTGTCGCCGGTGCGCGCCGAATGGGACCAGCTGATTGCCGAAATGGTCGCCGATCCCAACCGGCGCCATTTCCGCCGCACCAATGCGTTCGACGGCGTGATCGAAAGCCTGCCCGATGGCTTGCGCGAGGAATTCATCGATTTCCTGGTGAGTTCGCTCACCGCCGAATTCTCGGGCTGCATCCTTTACGCCGAGATCCAGAAGCGCGCGCAAAACCCCGATATCAAGATGCTGTTCAAGCTGATGAGCCGCGACGAAAGCCGCCACGCAGGGTTCATCAACGATACGCTCAAGGATGCCGGGATCGGGGTTAACCTCAGCTTCCTGACCAAGACCAAGAAATACACCTATTTCCGCCCGAAATTCATCTTCTACGCGACCTATCTGTCGGAGAAGATCGGTTATTCGCGCTACATCACGATATTCCGGCATCTCGCGCAGCACCCCGAATGGCGCTTCCATCCGATCTTCAACTGGTTCGAGGAATGGTGCAACGACGAGTTCCGCCACGGCGAGGCGTTCGCGATCCTGATGCGCACCGACCGCAAATTGCTGCGCGGACATAACGTGCTGTGGATCCGGTTCTTCCTCGTTGCCGTCTATACGACGATGTATGTCCGCGACCACAATCGCCCCGCCTTCCACAAGGCGCTCGGGATCGACCCGACCGACTATGACCAGCGCGTCTTTACGGTCTGCTCGCAGATCACGCGGCAGGTCTTTCCGGTCGTGCTCGATACCGATGCGCCCGCGTTCCGCGCCGGGCTGGAGCGGATGCGCCGGATCGCCGCGGGGATCGACGCCGCGAAGGAACAAGGCGGCGTGACCGGCTGGATCAAGCGCACCGCGTTGATCGGCGCGGCGGGGGTCGCGTTCGCGCGGCTGTATCTGACGCCGGTGCGGCGCAACGCGATCCCAGCCTCCGCGCGGCTGGTCCCGGCCTGGTGACGATCCCGCCGCTCCTGTTCGCGCTGGTGCTGTGGTTCATCGGGACGGCGGCGGTGGTGTGGCTCGACAGCCGCCCGCGCGCGACCTTCCGCACGAGCTTCACGCTGGCGGGGGTGCTCGCCCTCGTCGCGACGGATGCGGTGTGGTGGAGCGCGGACGATTCGAGCTGGGGCGGCGCGTATCTCGGCTTCGCAGCGGCGATCGTGATCTGGGGCTGGCATGAGATGGGGTTCCTGATGGGGTTCGTCGCCGGGCCCAATCGCCTGCCCTGCCCGCCAGATGCCGCCGGATGGGACCGGCTTCGGCTTGCGACCGCGACGGTGATCCATCACGAAGTCGCGATCGCCGCGACCGCGCTGCTGCTGTTCGCGCTGACCTGGGGCCAGCCCAACCAGTCGGCACCCCTCACGTTCCTGTTGCTGTTCGTCCTGCGGCTGAGTGCGAAGTTCAACCTGTATCTCGGCGTGCCCAATCTCAGCGACGAAGTGTTTCCGACGCATCTCGCCTATCTCAAGAGCTATTTCCGCAAGCGCGCCGGCAATGCGCTGCTGCCGGTATCGCTGATCGGGTCGGGCGGGCTTGCGATCTGGGCGTGGACCGTCGCCGAAGCCGCGCCGCTGCGCAGTGGCGTGGGCGTGACCGCGAGCTTGCTTGCCGGGCTCTCCGCCCTTGGCATGATCGAGCATCTTTTTCTTGTCCTGCCGCTCAGGGATGCCAAGATGTGGCATTGGGCGTCGGCCAGAAACAAAGCGGCAGAAGCCGCTGCCAACGACTAGACGCGGGAGGGTATGCGATGGATTACGAGGCATTCTTTCAGGTTCAGCTCGACACGCTGAAAGAGGACGGGCGCTATCGCACCTTTGCCGAACTGGAGCGCAAGGCGGGGCACTTCCCGCGTGCGCGGCACCACGCCGAGGGTGGGGTCGACGAGGTCACGGTCTGGTGCTCGAACGACTATCTCGGCATGGGACAACACCCCAAGGTCTTGGCCGCGATGCACGAGACGCTCGATTCGTGCGGCGCCGGCGCCGGGGGTACGCGCAACATATCGGGCACCACCCACGCGCATGTCGTGCTCGAGGCCGAGCTTGCCGACTTGCACGGCAAGGAAGCCGCACTGTTGTTCACCTCGGGCTATGTCTCCAACTGGGCGGCGCTGAGCACACTGGCCGCGCGGCTGCCCGATTGCGTCGTGCTGTCGGATGAACTCAACCACGCCTCGATGATCGAGGGGATCCGCCACAGCCGCGCACAGTGCATCCGCTTCAAGCATAACGACGCGGCGGATCTCGACCGCCGCCTGTCCGAAATCCCTGCGGACCGGCCGAAGCTGGTCGCGTTCGAAAGCGTCTATTCGATGGACGGCGACATCGCGCCGATCGCGGAGATCCTCGACGTGTGCGAACGACACGGCGCGATGTCCTATCTCGACGAAGTCCACGGCGTCGGGCTCTACGGCCCGCGCGGCGGCGGGGTGGCCGAACGCGAAGGGCTGATGGACCGGGTCACGCTGATCGAAGGAACGCTGGGCAAGGCGTTCGGGGTGATGGGCGGCTATATCACGGGATCGGCCGCTTTGTGCGATTTCATCCGCAGCTTCGCGAGCGGGTTCATCTTCACCACCGCGTTGCCGCCCGCACTTGCCGCGGGGGCGACCGCGAGCATTCGTCATCTCAAGCACAGCGGCGCGGAACGCGCGCAGCATCAGGCGCGTGTGGCGCAGGTGCGGCGGCGGCTCGACGCGATCGGCATCCCGACGATCGACAACCCGAGCCACATCATTCCGGTGATGGTAGGCGATGCGCACAAGTGCAAGATGATCAGCGACTGGCTGCTCGAACACCACGGTATCTATGTCCAGCCGATCAACTACCCGACCGTTCCGGTCGGCACCGAGCGGCTGCGGCTGACACCCTCGCCGGTCCATTCGGACGGCGATGTCGACAAACTGGTGAGCGCGCTGTCGGAAATCTGGTCGCAATGCGCGCTGGCGCGGCGCGCGTTGGCGGCGTGAGAGTACAACCGGAATAGAACCGCCTGCACCTCCCCGTTCGTTTCGAAATTAGTCGAGAAACGAACGGGGGGGGAAGCGCCGCGCCGCAAAGCCGTACCGCTATTCCGCCAACCCCTGTCGCAACCGCCGCGCGAACAGCCACGCGCCCGCGAACACCGCGGGCACCGCAGCGACCATCACCCATTCCTTCCAGGCATGCGCCGGCGCCGCGAGATACCCGATCAGCGCGACCGCATAGTAACTGATCGCGACGACCGACAAGCCCTCGACCGTCTGCTGCAGGCGCAGTTGCAGTTGCGTCCGGGTGTTCATCGATTCGAGCAGGTCGCGATTCTGCTTGGCGAGCGCGATGTCGATCCGCGTGCGGAGCAGTTCGCTCGTCCACGCCGCGCGTTGCGACAGGTCCGCCAGCCGCGCCGAGAAGCTGTCGCAGGTCCGCACCGCGGGGGTCAGCCGCCGCTCGGTAAAGTCGGCCAGCGTCTGATAGCCGGGGATTCGCCCGATCCCGAGCGTCTCGAGCCGGTCGAGGCTGAGTTGCGCATAAGCGCGCGTCGCGCTCATCCGGTAGCGCGTTTCGGCGAGCAATCGCGCGAGCTCGGCCGACAGATAGGTCAGCTCGTCGAGCAGACTGTCATCCTGCGACACGCGCTCGGACACCGAGGCGGTCAGCCCCGCAAGCCGCGCCTCGAGCCGCGATACATCGGGAGTCAGCCGCTGCGCGAGCGGCAAGCCGAGCAGTGCCATGTTGCGGTAATTGCCGAGTTCCTGGAGTCGCAATACGAGTTGCGCAGGTTCGTCGCGAAGCAACCCCTGGTCGAGCAGCAGCAGACGCCCGAAGCCGTCGGGGTTGAGCCGGAAATCGGACATCACCCGCGCCTTGCCCCCCGCGACGTCGCACAGGATCAGCGCCTCGGGGACGAACAGCGTGTCGAGCATGGCTTCGCCGGGGGGATCGGTCCCTGCGGGATAGAGGGCGATCTGCGTTGCGCGAATGACGTCGCCGGGCATGTCGGCCAGGATTCCGGTTGCGGCTGGATCGAACACGCCGCTGGCGAAAGGCTGGTCGAACGCGCCCTCGCGCACGAAGGTGTAGCTCGCGAATTCGGTATGTCGCTCGAGCACAAGCTTCATGCCCCCGAGATCGACCACCGCATATTTGGTCGCGGGCGCAAGTGTCAGGCCTAGCCGCATCGCCACGGCCTCGAAATGCGCGCCGGCGCTCCCCGCCCCCGCTTCGCCCAACACCGTGACGATCTGCATCAGCCGGCATGGCGCGGTAAAGCGCGGCAGCCGCCGGACGTGCATCTCCTCCGCCAGCGCGGCGCGTAGCGGATGGCTGCGCAGACTTAGCCCGTCCATGATCGCGCTCCCGACCATGGGGCGAGGCGTGCGCAACCGCCCGGCTGCGCACGCGCGCGCCTCACTGCCGTTTCGTCATTGCCTGCGGATTGGCCAACACCGCGGGCACCGCCGCCCCCGCCGCGCCGCCTTCGGGGGCGGCGGTGGGAACGGGCGGCCCTTTCAGCGTCGGATTGTCCGCGAGCATCGAATACCCGCCGAGCGGCTTGGACTGGCCCTGGTGGCAGGTCTGGCAATTGATCTTGTATGGATCGCCATGTGGCCCCTTGCGATATGCCGGGAACACCGCGGTGAGCGGGGTGATATACCCTTCGTTCGAATCGCGGACCATGCGGATCCCGTAATAAGCGGTCGCGCGCTGCGGTCGGCTGAGGCTCCACGAGCGGAACGACTGGCTGTTGTGGCAATAGGTGCAATTGACCCCGAGCGCGGTGCTCATGTGCATCATCAGGCCGTAGCTCTTCTCGGCATCCTTGATCGACACGACATGGTTGGGGGAGGGATATTGGCTGCTCGATGCGACGCGGATCTGCGCCTTGCCCGCGAGATAGCTCTGGAACGGATCATAGGGGAGCGAGGCATAGCCGACGCTGACATTGGGGGTGTTCTGCCCGTGCTTGTTGCGCACGATCGTGTCTGGATCCTCGACACCCTCTGCGATCGCCCATTTGTACGTCGGCACCGCATTGCCGCGGTGGCAGGTGTAGCAGGTCACCCCGGTCTTCTGGACATGGCTCGACCATTTGCCGTTGATGTTGCGCGTCATCTGCAACATCCGCCGCGCGACGACCTTGGTGTATTTCTCGTCCGAGGCCATGTTCTCGGGGTTATGGCAGTAATTGCAGCCCTGTTCGGGCGGCGCGACCCATTGGTTCATCGCTGCCATCAAATGGTTGAATCGCTCCGCCGACACGTCGCCCAGCACCTGGACATTCTGATAGGCCTCGCGTGCGCGCGGGCCGCTGTCGTCGGGGAGCGCATAGGGCGGCGGCGGAATCGCGCCGAGCTTGACGACATGATCGGGGTCGACGATCTGCGCCATCCCGGTGCCGCGGAAGCCCGTCTGTTGCGATTGCTTGGGGCCGAGTTCGCACCCGCCGAGCGCGACGGTCGCGCCAATCAGCCCCGTCGCCGCGAATATCCTGCCAAGACCGCTCATTGCGATGCTCCCGGAAGCGTGGCGGGATCGATTACGCCCGTGCCCGGATAATCGGGCGCATAGCCGTGCTGGATCGCCCACAGATACCAATTGTCGACCACGGTGCCGGTCAGCAGGATCCCGATCCCGCCGGTCAGCGTCGTCAGCACCGCGAACCACCAGGCCCAGCGATGAATCGATTCGTAAGTCGCGTTGAACCCCATGGTCCAGCGCCAGAACAGCGCCGCGCGTTCGGCCGCGGTACCGCGATCGGTGATATGCTCGATCTCGCGTTCCCCGCCATAGCGCCCGACCGCGAGGATCGTCGCGCCGTGCATCGCGAACAGCAGCGTCGAGCCGTAGAGGAACACGATCGAGAGGCAGTGGAACGGGTTGTAGAAAAGATTGCCGTAGCGGATCGAGAAAGCCGCGGTCCAGTCGAGGTGCGGGAAGATGCCGAACGGCACCGCTTCCGCCCAGCTGCCCATCAGCATCGGGCGCAAGAAGCCGAGCACGACCATCAGCCAGATTGCGCTGGCGAACGCCCAGGGGACATGCGTCCCCATCCCCAGCGCCTTTGCGCGGCGGAAGGTGCGCAACCACCATAGCAGCACCGAGGTCGTCATGCTGAACCCGGCGAGCTGCCACCAGCCGCCCTTGGCGAGCGGCACGAACAGCTGGAAGCCATATTCCGGTCCCGGCGGCTCCAGCGCGAGCCACGGCAATTGCCGCGCGAACTGGATCGGATCCCAGCCGACTGACGCCCACATGTTGAGCCCGACGATCTCGAACGCGAAAAAGCCGAACATCAGCGACAGGATGCCGAGCCCGCCCAGATAGATCGGGCCGATCTGCGCATTGCCGATCTTGCCGATCCAGTAGGAGAAACCGGGCTCGCCCAGTCGCGGGAAATCATAGGCGCCGAGTGCCGGCCCCATTTCGGGGGCCCCGCGCAATTGCACCTGGGTAAAGATGTTCTGATAGCGTGCCATCGTCTTTCCCCCTCACGACCAGATCGGCAGGTTGAGCCACCACGTCCACCATTCGGGCCAGCCGCGAGTCCACAGCGGCCCTGAAATGATGATGCAGATCGCGCTCCAGAACCCGGCGCTCAGCGCGAGGAACAGCCCGAGCCGGTGGATGCCGAGCGTCCCGATCGAATAGCCGATCGTGTCGCGGAAGAAGGCGTCCTCATATTCGGGCGACTTGACCTCGCCTTGCGACCCGTCAGGGTTCTTCGCGGGATTGACCGCGGACAACACCAGCCCGCCATGCAGCGCGAGCGCGAGCGTGGTGGTGAAGAAGAAGCTCACCGCGAGCATGTGCGCGGGATTGTAGTGGAAATGGAGATATTGGTAGCCGGTGTTCGACACCCAATCGAGGTGGCTGAAAATGCCGTACGGGAAGCCGAAGCCCCACGCCCCCAGCAGCCACGGGCGGATCACCACCAGCGAGACATAGGCAAAGATCGCGACCCCGAACGCAATCGGCACATGATAACTGATCCCGAGCTTGCGACAGATCTCGACCTCGCGCAGCGCCCAGGACACGAACGCCCCGACCGCGCATATCGTAATGACCTGCCAGAACCCGCCCTCGCGCAGCGGCGCGAGCGACAGACCGTAGGACAGGTCGGGCGGCGCGATGCTGATCAGCCAGATGTTCCACGTCGGTCCGAGCGACGCGGCATAGACGATCAGTCCCGTGCCGAGCAGCGAGAAGATCGCTGTCGTCACCCCGAAGAAGCCGACATAAAAGGGGCCGACCCAGAAATCGAAAAGATCCCCGCCGAGCAGCGTGCCGCCGCGGACGCGATATTTCCGTTCGAAACTCAGCAACGCCATGACGACTCCCTCCTCCCCCCGCAGGCCGCATGCGGCCTGGGCGCGGGGTCACGGTCCATCGGGTTCAAGATGACGGGAACCGTTGTCCTGCCCCCGTCATCCTGAAACGGTACGCTTCACTGCGCGGGCGGCGCCGCCGGTGCGCTTGCCGCCGCGGGTGCGTGGCGCGGCCCATCGAGCCAGTTGAACTTGTCGGTGCTGAGCAAGATGAAATGAATCAGCAGCGCCAGCACGAACAGGAACGAAAACAACGCGACGAGCGTCCGTCGCGGATCGAAAATCAGCCAAATTCTCCACATGGCGTGGGCTCCTCTTGATGATGTCGGGCAATCAGTCGATCCAGGGTTTCCACGTCCACATCAGGAAGTGCGCAACCACCGCGATCGCCGTGAACAGCGCGAAGCTGGTCAGGAAGATCTTGTGGAATTCCTTGGCTTCTTCGGGCGTCAGATAGGTTCCTGGTCCGAACCGCTCGTCTCGTTTGTCGCTCATTGCTCCGTCTCCTTGGTGACGATCGACAGGAGCGTCGCAGGCGCTCCCCGGCTGCATCCGCGCGGCATGGTGCCGTGGGGATCGGGTGTCCGCGTCGACGCGGAATGGCTGGTTGAGGTGCGCGTCATCCGCCGCGGCTTTCGCTGATCGCGTTCGCGAGGCGGCGCGCGCTGACCGAGGCTTCGCCTGCACGGCGTGCGCCGCGTTCGGCGGCGTCGCGGATCCGCTTGGCGGCGGAAATCCGTACCAGTACCGGCTCGCGTTCGATCACCGCGTCGAGCGCGGTCTTGGCGTCATCGTCCCACGCGACGTCACGATCGACCCGTGCGGGGGTTGCCTCGACCTGGTCGAGCTGTCCTGCCAGCGGGAGGATGTGGAAAAGCGCGTCGAACAGCGCGTTGCACACTTCCTGGATTAGATAGGTCGCGCCGGCATAGCCCATGAATGGCGTGCCGGTATGCCGCCGGATCACCGCGCCGGGGAAGCTCGCGGGGATATAGACGCCGCGCGCGCCGGTCTCGGCCATGTACATGCGTTCGTTGAAGCTGCCGAACACCATCAGCGGCGGATTGCTGCGGATCGCGTCGATCACCGCCTGGTTGTCGGGCTTGATTCCGGCCGATCGCGCGAAGGCGAAGTGGCAGGGGAGCCCCATGTCCGTCTCGAGGAAATTCCGTATCCCACGCGCGTACGTTTCGGTCGCGACGATGCCGAAGCTCGCGGTGCTGAAGAAATCCTGCGTGACCGAACGCCACAGGTCCCACAGCGGCTTGATCGTGGTGTGCTTCTCGCGTTCGATGAACGGCTCTGGGTCAAGACCGAGCAGTTCGCCGAGCGTGCGGAGGAACAGCGTCGTGCTTTCCAGGCCGATCGGTCCCTGGAGATACGGGCGCTCGAGCATCTCGCACAGCCCGCGCCCGAATTCGCGGTACAGACAGACATTGGCCTGCGCGTCGGCGAGCTTGCGGACATCGGCGAGATGGCTGCCGAGCGGGAAGACCATCCCGACCTCAGCGCCGATCCCCTCGATCAGGCGGCGGATCTCTGCGAGATCGGAGGGCATGTTGAAGCTGCCGTACATCGGCCCGATGATGTTGACGCGGGGCCGCTCGCCGGGCTTGAGCGGACGCGGTGCGGGCACTTTCTTCGGCCCGAACTGAGTCCACAGCCAGGTCAGCGCGCGGTCGCCCGACTGCCACTGGTCCTCGTCGATCGTGCGCGGCAGGAACCGCTGGATATTGGTGCCTTCGGGCGTGACGCCGCCGCCGATCATCTCGGCGATCGAGCCGGTCACCACCACCGCGGGCAGATCCGGATCGAGCGTCGCCCAGGCGCGCTTCATCGCGCCTTCGGTGCCGTCGCGGCCCAGTTCCTGCTCGCCCAATCCGGTGACGACGATCGGGAGTTCGTGCGGCGGGAGCGCGTCGGTATAGTGCAGCACCGAGGTGACGGGGAGGTTCTCGCAGCCGACCGGGCCGTCGATGATGACCTGCAGCCCCTTGATCGCGGTGAAGGCGTAGACCGCGCCCCAGTAACCGCCCGCGCGGTCGTGATCGAGGATGAGGGTCATTGCTGGCCTCCGCACACCAACATGCCGTCATGCGGAACTTGTTTCAGCATCCACCGTGCCACAACGACAGTCTGCCGGCGGTGCGCGGTGGACCCTGAAACGAGTTCAGGGTGACGGGGGAAAAGAGGGCCGCTCATGACCCCACGCTTTCTTCGGCCTTGGCGGCAGCGATGCGTTTGGCGGCGTATTTCGCCTTGAACTCGGGCCGGTCGACCGGCGTGTCTTCCCACACGCCAGCGGTCGCGCCGACACCGACCCCCTCGAAAAACGCGGTCATCCGGTCGAAGCGCGCCTGGTTGGCGAGCGCTGCATTGACCACCAGTGCGAGGCTCCCCGCCCCCGCCGGCCCCATCAGCGGGCGCGCCGAGATGAGGTTGGTGAAATAGAGCGCCGGGATCGATTTCTGCTTGGCGTGCTGCACCACGGGCGTGGTGCCGATCGCGAGATCGGGGCCGAACGCATCGACTGCGGCAAGATCCTGTTCGAGGCTCGCGCGATACTGGACCTGGACGCCGCGGCTCACCAGCCAGTCTCGGTCGGGCTCGGACCAAGGCGTGCGCGGGCAGGCGGTGCCGACATAGGGCACATCCGCGCCGCTCTCGATCAGCAGCCGCGCGACGAGCAGTTCGGAGCCTTCATAGCCCGACACGGTGATCCGCCCGGCGATCGGCCGAGCGGCGAGTGCGCCGCGGATTGCGGGGAGGAAGCGGTTCTTAGCCGCATCGACCTTGTCCTGCGCGATCCCGCACGCCGCGCCGATCGCGTCGAGCCATGCCGCGGTACCGTCCGCCCCGACGGGTGCCGACCCGACGACCGTGCGCCCCGCCGCCTCGAATTCGCGGACGCTCGCGGTGTAGAAGGGGTGGATCGCGGCCACGCACGCGCAATCGAGCGCCGCGTACAGCTCGCGCCATTCGCGGGTTGGTACGACCGGGCCTGCCGCAAGGCCCAGCGGTTCGAGCAATAGCCCGATTCCTGGCGGGTCAGCCGGGAACATCTCGCCAAGGAGAGTCACGCTCGGCCGGTCCGGTCGTTGCTTGGGCGCGGCGACGGGGCCGAGCTCGGCCTCCTTGCGCGCATAAGAGAGCATCGCGCCCGCGAGGACGTCCTTCGCCTCGGCATGCGTCGGCACGCCGAAACCGGGGACGTCGATCCCGATGATCCGCACCCCGTTGATCTGGTCGGGGAGCAATTGCAGCGGCACGCCGCTCGCGGTCGGGACGCAGAGGTTGGTGACGATGATCGTGTCGTACAGCGCGGGGTCGGCGAGCTGGTGGACCGCGTCGCGGATGTCCTCGAACAATTTGCCCGTTACCAGCGTCTCGGACGAGAACGGGACGTAGCCGACGCTGCGTTTCGCGCCGTAGAAATGCGAGGTAAAGGTGAGGCCGTAGACGCAGCAGGCCGAGCCCGAGAGGACCGTGGCGGTGCGGCGCATCCGCAGGCCGACGCGGAGCGAGCCGAAGGCGGGGCACATCGATTGGGGTTGGTCGTGCGGGCCCTTGGGGTAATCCGCGTCGTAGCGCGCGAGGATGTCGGATTTTCCGGCTAGTTCTGCGGACTCACGGAGGGTGGTGCCGTTCGAACACGTAAGCCCCTCCCCTTCAGGGGAGGGGTTTGGGGTGGGGACGCTTGAAATCACGTCGCGGACGCGGTCGGACGTCCCCACCCCAACCCCTCCCCTGAAGGGGAGGGGCTTAGAAGCAGAAGAAGGAAGGCCAGCTTCAGACGGCATCGTACACCACCTCGAGCGTCGGCTTCGCCACATAGGCAACGCCTCGCATGTCCGCCTGGCTCGCAGGCTTCAGCGCATAATCCGCCCCCGTGACATCCGCCGAGAACAGCCCGAGCAATCCGTCCTGGTCGAGCGGCGACGGCCGCAGCGGCGGGGCTTCCGCGACGTTGACTGCGAGTTCCTCGAACAGGCTCGCCCATTGCCCGCCGGGTTTGCCGATGATCTGGTAATTCGCGCTTTTCTTGCGAATGTCCTCGTTGGCGGGGATCGCGGTCAGCACCGGGATGCCGACCGCGGCGGCGAACGCCTGCGCCTCGCCGGTGCCGTCATCCTTGTTGAGGATCATCCCCGCGACGCCGACATTGCCGCCCATCTTGCGGAAATATTCGACCGCCTTGCAGACGTTGTTCGCGACATAGAGCGATTGCAGGTCGTTCGACGCGACCACGATTACCTTCTGGCACATGTCCCGCGCGATCGGCAGGCCGAAGCCGCCGCACACCACGTCGCCCAGGAAATCGAGCAGGACATAGTCGAAGCCCCATTCGTGAAACCCGAGTTTCTCGAGCGTCTCGAACCCGTGGATGATCCCGCGCCCGCCGCAGCCGCGCCCGACCTCTGGCCCGCCCAATTCCATCGCGAACACGCCGTCGCGCTGGAAACAGACGTCCTCGATCCCGATCTCCTCACCCGCGAGCTTTTTGCGCGAGCTGGTCTCGATGATCGTCGGGGTCGATTTGCCCCCGAACAGCAGCGACGTCGTGTCGCTCTTGGGGTCGCAACCGATCAGCAGCACGCGTTTGCCCTGCTGCGCCATCATGTAGCTGAGGTTCGCCAAAGCGAACGACTTGCCGCTGCCGCCCTTGCCGTAGATCGCGATGATCTGCGTTTCCTTGGTGATGGGCCCGGTTGGAACGGGGTCCGGCTCCTGCTCGGCTTCATGCCGCAGTGGTCCGGGATCGAGCATCGTCATGCAGCCCTCCAGTCGAGCACCATCTTGAGACACGCCGGATCGCCGAATGCGGCTGGATAGGCATCCGCCGCCTCCGTCGCCGGGCGCATGTGGCTGATCAGCCCACCGAGCCGGAGCGCACCCGATGCGACCAGTGCGGTCGTCGCGGCGACATCGGCGGGGGTGAATTCGGCAGAGATGCGGAGCCGCGCCTCACGCTGGAAGGCGGGCGGGAAGCCGAAGCTCAGCCGGTCGTAAAACCCCGCGAGCACGATCTCGCCGCGCTTGGCGAGCCGCGAGATCGCGGTGTCGAGAATATCGGTAGCGCCGCTTGCATCGCAAATGGTCGCATAGTCCCGGCGATCGTCCTGCGCCGGATCGATGACGGGATAGCCATCCGCATCTCGACGATCCGGATTGGTTTCCCAGACCGTCGGCGCGGGCGCGCCGATCGCGATAGCAATCCGCGCAACCAGTCGCCCGACGATGCCGTGCCCGATCACCAGATCAGGCGCATTTCCCCCTGCGACCGCATGATAGGCCGTCGCCGCGAGCGCGATCAGGATCCCCTCCGCGCCAAGCGACTCGTCGATCGGCAGCGCACGCGCTGAGGGCAACACGACGCGCTGCGCCGTCCCCCCGAACAGCCCGCGCGCCTTCTGATAGCAATTCGCCCCGGGAACGAAGACCCATTCGCCGATCCGACCGCGGACATCGGCCCCGGCGTCGACAATCCGCCCGACTGATTCATACCCCGGCACGAGCGGATAGCCCATGCCCGGAAACGCCGGCATCCGCCCCGACCACAGCAGCTTCTCGGTCCCTGAACTGATCCCGCTCCAGGCGATGTCGATCAGCACGTCGGCAGCGCCGACCGGGTTGAGCGCAAGCGGACGGAGGATCAGCCGTTCAGGTGCCTCCAATACCACTGCCAGCGTTTCCACCGTGCTTCTCCCCGAGCAACGTTCAAGAGGACGTTGCTTCGAGTGTCACTCTAATTGGACACTTATGATTGTCAATCTGTTTGATCGGTCAATCGTGTCGAGCGACGATGACACGGCAGGTGAGCGGCATCGGGGTGGACAAGGTTCGTACCGCGCCGAACCCGGCAGCGCGCAGCATGGCGCCGATTTCCGTGGGCGTGCGGGGGCGGCCCGATCCCATCGCGAGCAGATACAGCCCGAAATATGCGTCTCCGGACGGTTCGGCACCGGGCGTTTGCGCCATCGGTTCGGCGATCAGCACCCGCCCGCCGCGTGGCAGGGCGGCGTGGATCGCGCGCAACAGCGTCAGCGCTGGGCCATCGTCGTGATCGTGGAGGACACGTACCAGCGTGATCATATCATAACCGTGCGGCAGCGGGTCGTGCAGGAAGCTCCCCGCATGGACCATGGTCCGTGCCCCCAACCCAGCGACGGCGAGTCGTTCTTGCGCCCGCGCCGCGACCGCCGGCAGATCGAACAGCCCGAGGTCGAGCGCCGGCACTGCCGCCGCGACCGCCTCGAGAAACCGGCCCTCCCCACCCCCGACGTCGAGCATCCGCCGATGCCGGGCAAACCGATAGGATTGCAGGATTTGCGTCGCCACAAGCGGTTGCGATGCGGCCATTAGGCCGGAATATGCGCGGACGTCCTCCGCAGCGCCGTTTCCGGGCTGTTCGGCATAGGTCCAGTACCGCGCAAGCGCTCCGCCGCCGCCACCTCGCCGAAGCAGCGCGACCGGATCGGCCAGGTCGGCATAGAGCAAGGGATGATGCGCGATCATCTCGGCGATGCCCGCGTTCCCGCGCAGCGCCGCCCCGGCGCTGCCAAGGACCCAATCGGCCCCTACCCGTTCGACCAGCCGAATCGCGGCCGCCGCGCGTAACAGGCGCAGCGCACCATCCGGCGGCAAACCGCAGTGATCCGCCACGGACTCGATCCTGGTCGGTCCGCGCGCCAGAAGATCGAGCAGGCCGGTCTCGACACAGGCCGCGAGCGTCTGGCTGTAGACGAACCCCGCGACCAGATCGAACAGCGTACGCGCACGGGCCTGCGCGACCGGACGCGTCAGCCAGAAGCGGGTCGCGAAATGCTGGAATCGCGCGGACGACAGCATCGCGTTGCGCCATGCGATCCAGGCACCGCGGAAACGCAGCATATAGCCCTTTGACTTATCGCTCGATCTGGACGACACCATATGTCCAGTTGAATGGACACTTGCTGGCGTCCGGTCAACAGGCTGGAGCCGGACGGATGGCAACGCAGGACAAGATCGTCGTCATTGGTGCCGGGATCGGCGGGCTGGTCAGCGCAGCTCTGCTGGCGGCGCGCGGCCTTGGCGTCACGGTACTCGAAGCTGCCACCGCGCCGGGGGGCAAGATGCGCGAAGTCCAGACAGGCACGGGCCTGAACAGCGCGGCGATCGACGGTGGACCGACGGTCTTCACGCTGCGCCATGTGTTCGACGAGATTTTCGATCGTTGCGGGGCATCGCTCGACGACGCGCTGACGCTTGTCCCCGCGACGATCCTTGCGCGCCACGCATGGGGCGCGGACCGACTCGACCTGTTCGCCGATCCCGCCGCGAGTGAGGTCGCAATCGGTGACTTCGCCGGCGCGCGCGAGGCGGAGGGATACCGGGCGTTTCGTGCCGAAGCGCGGCGGATCTTCGAAACGCTCGACCGCCCCTTTCTGCAGGCACCGCAGACCAATCCGCTTGGGCTGACATGGCGGATGGGCTGGCGCGGGTTCGCCGATCTCAATCGGATCCGTCCGTATGAAAGCCTGTGGCGCGCGCTCGGCGACCATTTCCGCGATCCGCGATTGCGCCAGTTGTTCGGCCGCTACGCGACCTATTGTGGCTCCTCGCCCTTCCGGTGCCCCGCGACGCTGATGCTGATCGCGCATGTCGAGGCATCGGGTGTCTGGCTGATCGACGGCGGCATGCACCAACTCGCGCGTGCGCTCGAAGCGTTGGCACTGCGCCATGGCGCGACCTTTCGCTACGCCGCTCCGGTCGCCGAAATGCTGGTCGAACATGGACGCGCGGCGGGGGTGGTGCTCGCATCGGGCGAACGGATCACGGCGCGGGCGGTGGTGTGCAACGCGGATCCCACCGCGCTGGCAGCGGGTACGTTCGGCGCGGCGGTGCGACGTGCGGTCCCTGCCGTGCCCCTCAAGCGCCGCTCGTCCTCGGCGATGGTCTGGTGCGCGCGGGGTACCGCGAGCGGGTTCCCGCTGGTGCGGCACAATGTCTTCTTTTCGGGCGACTCGCGCGCAGAATTCGCGGCGCTTGCGGCGGATCGGCTCGCGCACGATCCGAGCGTCTATGTCTGCGCGCAGGATCGCGGCGCGGATGACGCGCGCGCAAGCGACGGCCCCGAACGCTGTCAGATCCCCGAACGCTTTCAGATCATCGTGAATGCGCCCCCCACCGGTGACACCCACCCCCTCACTCAAGCGGAGACGGACCAATGTACCCAGTCGATGCACGCAACGCTCAGCCGGGCCGGGCTGACGCTGGACTTGCCGGCGCAAGCAACGGTGCTGACCACACCGGCCGACTTCGCCACCCTCTTCCCATCGACGGGTGGAGCCCTTTATGGACAGGCCTCGCACGGGTGGGCGGCGTCCTTCCGGCGCCCCGGCAGCCGGACGCGGATCCCTGGGCTCTATTGCGCGGGCGGGAGTACCCATCCGGGCGCGGGCGTCCCGATGGCGGCCTTGTCCGCCCGCCTAGCCGTCGACTCCCTGCTCAGGGACCACGCTTCGACGGCGCGGTCGCACCCGGTGGCTATGCCTGGTGGTATGTCGACGCGTTCAGCGCGGACCGTCGCTTCGGCCTGACGATCATCGCCTTCGTCGGGAGCGTCTTCTCGCCCTATTACAAGCTGTCGGGGCGGGCGCGGCCGGACAATCACTGCGCGATCAACGTGGCGTTGTGCGGTCCGCGCGGGGGTGCCTGGGCGATGACCGAACGCGGGGAGAAGCGCGTCCAGCGCGACGCCGATCATTTCGCGGTCGGGCCGAGCGCGCTGAGCTGGGACGACGACACGCTGGTGATCGACATCGCCGAGATTTCCGCCCCGCTGCCTTATCCCGTGCGCGGGACGGTGCGGGTGCGGCCCGAGATGATCGGCACGACCGCCTTCGCGCTCGACCCCGATCTGCGCCACCGCTGGCACCCGGTCGCGCCGCGTGCCCGGGTCGAGGTCGATATGGTGCATCCGGGGGTGCGCTGGTCGGGGGACGGCTATTTCGATTCGAACTTCGGCGACGAACCGCTCGAGACGGGGTTCGACGACTGGCATTGGGCGCGCGCGCACCTGAAGAATGACGTCGCGGTGCTGTACGAAGGGCGCCGCCGCAATGGCGATCCGTTCGACCTCGCGCTCAAGTTCGACCGGCAGGGGCGGTGGCACGATGTCGCGCCGCCGCCACGCGTGGTGCTACCGCGGACACGCTGGCTTGTCCCGCGCGCGACTCGCGCCGATCCGGGATCGACGCCCACCGTCGCCAAGACGTGGATCGACGCGCCTTTCTACGCGCGTTCGGCGCTCGATACGCGGTTGTTCGGCGAGTCCGTGCGCGCGGTGCATGAAAGCCTGTCGCTCGGGCGGTTCCGCTCACCGATCGTCCAGTCGATGCTCCCCTACCGAATGCCCCGCGCTGTCTGGTGAGTCGTCGGGTGGGGCGGCTTGCTTTGCCTTGTCCTTCGCGATCTCGCGATTGATCGACACGAGCTGCCAGACAATGAAAACGACGGTCGGTACACCGACGATCGCCATGTCGAGCAAGGCAAACAGGTTGGCGTTCGAGGCGTTCATGCCGACGTCCCCTTCGCCGCGAAACTGCCGATCAGCGCCGCAATGTCGGCTGGCCGTTCCTCGTGCGCGAGATGGCCGAGCGCGGGCAACAGTTCGACTTGGCAGTCGGGGATCAACGCCGCCGCGCCGTTCACCGATGACAGCGGAATCGCCGCATCCGCCGCACCGTGAATCAGCAGGCTCGGCACGCCGACCCGTCGAAGGTCGCGCGCGAGCAGTTCGAGGTCCCACGCCGCCATCATCGTCAGCGCGCCCGCGACATGATCGGAGGTGGAGAACAGTCGTCGATAATATCCCACGCCGACGGGATCGATCCGCGACCCCGTAGCCCGGGTGACATAGCGCCCTGCATCCCCCGGCCCGCGTGCCAGCCCGGCCACGACATGCGGCGCGAACGGATTGACGAACAGCATTCGGGCAAGCGTCGGGAACAGTTTGGCCGCAAGTCCGGGGAAGGGCATCAGCGCCGGGTTGAGCCCGACGAAGGCACGCGGCCGGGCATGACCGTCGAGCACCATCCGCAACGCGATCGCCGCCCCCGCCGAATGACCGACCAGCAGATCGGACGTAAGGCCAAGCGTGCCGAGCAGATCGCCGACCGCACGCGCCATCGCGGGCATCGCCAGCCCGCCGACCGGACGCCCGGTGGTGAAGCCATGCCCCGGCAGGTCGGGCGCGACGACGGTGAAACGTTCGGCGAGCAACGGCGCGAGATCGCGCCAGCTATGCGTCGCGGCCCCCGTGCCGTGGAGCAGCACCATAACCGGCCCCGCGCCCATCACCTGCACGTGCCAGCGGATGCGTGCGGTATCGACGAACCGGCTGCTTGCGTGATTGGGCCAGTCGCGCCCCTCGACCGACCAGGTCGCGCGGCTCATGCGGCCTGCACCGCACTGACCGCACGGTGCATCGCCGCGGCATCCGCGCGCGGCAACGGCAGGTAGCGCGCACCCATCGCCAGCGCGAGCCGTGCGCCTTCGGGGCGTGGCCGCGCGGATGTATCGACGAACGCCGCGCCGATCCCCGCTTGGCCGATCGCGCGCGCGGCCTGTTCGGCGTCATGCTCGGCGCGCTCGCGTACTGCGCTGCCATCCAGTGAGATATTGCCGCGCCCGTCGGTCAGCACGACGAGGAACGGCGTCCTCCCGCGCGCACGCGCTGCTTCGGCCAGCGTGCGCGCCGCCTCCAGCCCGGCGGCAAGCGGTGTCCCCCCGCCCCCCGGCAACTCGGCCAATGCGCGGCGTGCGCGGGTGAGCGAGCGTGTCGGCGGCAGCAGCAGCTCCGCGCCGGCCCCGCGAAACGCGATCAGCGCGACCTGCGCGCGTTTGACGTAAGCCTGTGCAAGCAACAGCTCGACCGCACCCTTGGCTTCCGCCAGCCGCGCGACCGCCGCCGAGCCCGACGCATCGACCACGAAAATCGTCAACGATTCCGCACGCGTCTCGAACCGGCGAATGCGCAGGTCGTCGCGGCGGATGCGGACCGGCCCGTCCCCGCGCGCACGCAGCGCTTGCCACGGCGCGGCGGCGCGCAGCGTATCGATCAGGCTGAGCCGCAGGCCCCCGCGCGGCACCCCGGCGCGCGCGCCAAGCGGGCGCCCATGCAGGGGTGACTTGCGTCGCTCGCCCGCGCCTCGCGAGCGGTTGCCGCCACGCTTGCCACGCCCGGCGGCAAGCTGTTCGAGCACATCGCGCGGGAGCGTTGCGAGCGCGGCTTCGAGAATCATGTCCTCGGGGAGATCGGGGGTGGCTTGTTCTTCCTCGCTCAAGTTGCTCTCGGGCGGCGGCGGCGGTGGGTCACTGGCGTTGTCCGCCTCGGGTGGCGCAGGCAGTCGGGTCGCGCGCGGGGCGAGGACGAGGCGGACCGCGAGGATCAGATCGTCCGCGTCGATGGTCTCGCGTCTGGCCAGCGCTGCGGCAGCGCGCGCAGCGCGGAGCGCAAACAACGGAGCGCGCGCGGACTCCACGCCAAGCGCGAGCGCGGTGGCCGCAAGGATCGCGTGCGGATCGATCGTGCTTTGCGATCCGGCATTGCGGGTTTCCTCGTTCTCCTTCCCTTTTCCGTGCGTCTCCCCTTCTTCCTCCCCCGGCGAAGGCCGGGGCCCAGTTGCGCAGGGTGCAGTCATCGCGGGCTTAGCCATGCCCCCATCGTTCCTCGACTGGGCCCCGGCCTGCGCCGGGGAAGCGTCGGCATAAGAGGCGTCGACATTGTACGCGTCGACATTGGAAGCCGCATTTCCTAAAGGATTGGTCTCAAACGCCGGCGTGGTGGCCCCCTCGTCATCCTTCTGCCCTTCGCCCTTCCCCCCTTCTTCCTTCCCCGGCGCAGGCCGGGGCCCAGTAACGCAGGATGGAGTCATCGCGCGCTGCGCCATGCCCCCATCGTTCCTCGACTGGGCTCCGGCCTTCGCCGGGGAAGCATCGACATCCGACGCCCGACACCCTGATAGATCGATCCGGAACGCCAGCCGCTCCACCAGCGCGGGCGGCACCGATTCGTCTTCCACCCCGTCGTCGAGCGCGACCACCGCAATCCGCACGGTCGCATCCTCCACCCCACCCGCGTCGAGCGCGGCCGCGATTCGTGCTGCGGTCGCCTCGGTCATCCGTTCCGCCATCGGCAGCACGACCAGCCCGCCGTCCGCCGCCGCCAGCACACCGCGCTGACGCACCGGGCGACCCAGGGCGAGCGTCGCCCCGAGATCCAGCCCGCCTAACAGCGCGTCGTCATCGACATGGACGGGAATCCGCCGCGACGGTGCGCCGTCGGGCAATCCGGCACGCAGCGCAGCAACCACCTGATCGCGCACTGCACCTCCGCCGCGAAGGATCAGCCCCCCCAGCCCGACCGGATCGACGGCACATAACCGCGCCGCCAGCAGCGCATCGTCCAGCGCCGATGGCGCATCGCTCATGCCGCCGCCAGGTCTTCCAGCGCGCGCTCGATCCGCACGGTCGAGCCAGTTTCGTCGAGCACCCCGCGCCGCAACCGATGCCGCAGCGCCAGCGGCGCAATCCGCGCGATGTGCTCCGCGGTGACCGCCGCCGCACCTTCCAGCGCGGCAAGCGCGCGACTGGCGCGCATCAAGGTCAGCTCGCCGCGCAACCCGTCCGCGCCGACCGTCATGCACAGCGTCGCCGCGCGCGCCAGCATGGCGTCGGGCACCGCCACCGCCGACAGCCCGGCACGACCACGCGCGATCCGCTTGAGTGTCTTGCGTTCGGCGCTGCGCCACGTGTCCGCAAAGGCGTCCGGCGTGCGTTCGAACGCATCGCAGCGTTTGAGGATCTCGATTCGGCTCGTCAGATCCTGCGGGGTGCGCACTTCGACGGACAGCCCAAAGCGGTCGAGCAATTGCGGACGCAATTCGCCTTCCTCGGGATTGCCGCTGCCGACCAGCACGAACCGCGCCGGGTGACGCACCGACAACCCCTCACGCTCGACGACGTTTTCGCCCGATGCCGCGACGTCGAGCAGGAGGTCGACGATATGGTCCTCGAGCAGATTGACCTCGTCGATATACAGGAAGCCGCCGTTCGCACGCGCGAGCAGCCCCGGCTCGAACGCCTTGACCCCCGCGCCTAGCGCGCGTTCGAGATCCAGCGCACCGACCACGCGATCCTCGGTCGCGCCGAGCGGGAGATCGACGAACGGCACGGGCACGGTCGCCTTTGCAGGCGGCGGTGGCATTCCTTCGGGATGATACCCGGCGAGCGCAGCGGGCATCGGCGGCAGCAACGCGGCCAATGCGCGTACGGCGGTCGACTTGCCCGTCCCACGATCGCCGAACACCATCACCCCGCCGATCCGCGGATCGACCGCCGCGATCAGCAGCGCGAGCTTCATCTCGTCCTGACCGACGATCGCCGAAAAGGGGAAGGCCCTGCCCATTGCCAATGTGTACCACGTACTTGACACGCGGCAAGTGGACACTGGCTATTGCCGGTCCGATGGACCATGAAATGCGGATGAACCCGCTTTATGTATCCGGCGCAGGTGCAATCGTGCTGCTCGTCGTCGGCGGTCTCGCGACGCCGATCGGTTCCTGGTACCACGATCTGCGCAAACCGAGCTGGCAACCGCCCAACTGGCTGTTCGGTCCTGCATGGACGATCCTGCTGGGGCTGGCGGCATGGTCGGCGGCGATCGCCTGGACCGCCGCACCGGATGCAGACGGACGCCGCGCGGTCGTCATCCTGTTTGCGGTCAACGCGCTGTTCCATTTCCTGTGGAGCCCGCTGTTCTTCGCGCTTCGTCGGCCGGATTGGGCGCTGGTCGAGGTCGTTTTTCTATGGGCGTCGCTGGTGGCGCTGCTGGTCGGGCTTGCGCCGATCTCTGCGTTCGCCGCCTGGCTGATCGTGCCGTATTTCCTGTGGGTCAGCTTTGCCGCCGCGCTCAACCGGGCGATCGTCCAGCTCAACGCGCCGTTCGGGCAGTAGATCGGTTCGCGGTCATCCGCGCGAACTGGTCGACCGCGGCAATCCGTTCGGCAATGTCACTGCGATAGGGCGCGTCCTTCGGCGTCACGGCCAGCGCATAGCTCCAATACGGGCGTGCCGCCGCAACGTCTCCGGCATCGACATACGCCATTCCCAGGAAGAAAGCGGGCCCGGGGGTCGCCGGCGCAAGCGCCACCGCGCGACGGAACGCGAACTTGGCGGCAGGCGACACGGCATGGTCGTGCAGCGACACCACATACCCCAGTTCGGTCCATAGCGCGGCATCGTCAGGACGCATCATGAGGTCGTGCAGAAGTCCCTGTGCCGCGGCGTGGGTGTCCCCCATCCCTACCCGTCCGTCCGCACTGGCCAGCGCCAAAACGTCCTGTTCCGGCGGCAGGAATACCGCACTGCGGAAGGCAACCATGCCGGGATCGACCATGATCGGCGCGTTTTGAGCGCGAATGGATGTCCCCGGCTGATGCCGGGCGCTCTGGAAGACGAAGCCCGTTGCCCCGAGCATCAACGCCGCCCCGACCAGCGTCCATAAGGACCGTCCGATACCGGACCACCACAGCAGCGCCGCGGTCGCCATTCCCACCACCCCGAGCGTCACGAGATTCATCGCAGCACGTCCTAAGAATGCGTCGGCCGGATACAGCCCCGGTCTCGAGCCCCGCGCCCGAGACAGGACATTTCGACACCGCTCAGTCATACGCGGTTGATGGCCCGATGGCTATCCACCGCCAGCGCATCGCCCCCGATCCAGGGGTCGACCCCAACGCGCGTGGTCCGCTAAGACCGCAGCAGGAGGACCGTGGGATGATCGAGACACGCAAGACGATGGCGAAGCGATGATCACGCTGATCCTGGCGCGCGCCACCAACGGGGTAATCGGTCGTGACGGCACGCTGCCGTGGCACCTTCCTGCCGATCTCAAGCGCTTCAAGGCGCTGACGATGGGCAAGCCGATGATCATGGGGCGCAAGACGTTCGACAGCTTTCCCGCGCCGCTCCCCGGACGACGCCATATCGTGCTGACACGCGACCCTGCCTGGCGTGCGGACGGGGCAGAACCGGTCGACAGCGTGGAATCGGCCATCGCGTCCGCTGGTGAGGGCAAGGTCATGGTGATCGGCGGGGCGGAAGTGTTCGCGCTATTCGAGCCCCACGCAGACCGGATCGAACTGACCGAGGTCCATGCAGCACCTGATGGGGACGCAGTGGTCCCGCGCTACACAGGCTGGCGCGAGGTTGCGCGCGAGGATCACCCCGCGATCGATACGCGTCCGGCATACAGCTTCGTCACCCTCGCAAGACCCTGAGACCCAACGGGCTTGTCCCAGCAGCCTGCGCACCGCATACCGGGTGGATGACCGGACCCGGCATCGCTGATGCCGCATGAAGTCCAGCATTTGGAGAGCGATAGTGATGCGCAAAGTCCTGGGAGCCGTGGTGGTCCTCGCCACGCTTGCCGTGGTCCTGTTCTTCACGCTGGCTCCGGGTATGATCGAGCGTAGCATGAACCGCGTCGCGCCGGTCGCATTGCGCATCACACCGCAGGCGCGGGCATTGCACGCGCGATTGCCCGTTGCCGACATGCACGCCGATACCTTGCTGTGGAAACGCAGCCTGCTCGATCGCTCCGGGCAAGGACAGGTGGACGTGCCACGGCTGCTGGCGGGCAATTATGCGCTGCAGGTGTTCTCGTCGGTTACCAAGACGCCAGAACACCAGAATTACGATTCGAACCCCGCCGATACGGACAATATCACCGCCCTGACGATCGCCGAACTGCAGCCGCCCCGCACCTGGGACTCGCTGTTGCAGCGCTCGCTATGGCATGCACAGAAGCTCGATCGCTACGCCGCTGCGTCTAACGGGCAATTGCGCGTGATCCGTTCCGCCGCACAGTTCGACCGCCTGCTCGCCGACCGGATCGAAGGCGCGAAAGTGGTCGGCGCGATGCTGTCGATCGAGGGGTTGCAGGATCTCGAGGGTAAGCTCGCCAATCTCGATGTGCTGCATGGCGCGGGCTTTCGCATGGCCGGGCTGACCCATTTCTTCGACAATGACGTCGCGGGATCGATGCACGGCGAGCGCAAGGCGGGCCTTACCCCGCTGGGACGACAGGTCGTGCGGCGGATGGAAACCCTCGGGATGATCATCGACGTCGCGCATTCGAGCCATACGACGATCGCCGAGGTGCTCGCGATGGCGCGCCGCCCGGTGGTCGCCAGCCACGGCGGCGTGCAGGCGACGTGCAAGGTCAACCGCAACCTGACCGACGGCGAGATCCGCGGAATCGCGCGGACCGGCGGGGTGATCGGGATCGGCTATTGGGATGCCGCGATCTGTTCGACCCGGCCCGAGGCGGCGGCAGCGGCGATCCTGCATGTGCGCAATCTGGTCGGCGTCGATCATGTGGGTCTTGGGTCCGATTTCGACGGTGCGGTGACGACCGGGTTCGATTCGGGGATGGTCGTGGCGATCACGCAGGCGTTGCTCGATCGCGGGTTCAGCGAAGCGGAAATCGCCAAGGTGATGGGGGGCAACGTGCTACGCGTGATCCACGCCGGGATCGTCCCGAACGAACCCGCCTAGCGCAGCCGCTTTACCGCGCTTATAGGCCGGTCCATGGAGCGGCTCGACGGCAGCTCGGCGGTTCCGGAGCGCTTGCGCGGCGGGATCATCGCGCTTGGTAATTTCGATGGATTTCACCTTGGGCATCAGGCCGTGGTCGGCCGTGCGGTCGAACGCGCGCGTGCGGAGGGTCGTCCGGCACTGGTCGGCACGTTCGATCCGCATCCGATCCGTCATTTCGTCCCCGACAGTGCGCCGTTCCGGCTGACCACGCTCGACCAGCGGCAGCGCCTGTTCGCGGACGCCGGGGCGGATGCGATGGTGGTGTTCCACTTCGACACCGCGCTGGCCGCGCTGACGGCGGATGCCTTCATCGCGCAATTGCTGATCGACTCGATCGGGATCGCGGGGGCAGTCACCGGCGAAGACTTCACCTTCGGCAAGGGACGTAGCGGATCGGTCACGGTGCTCCGCGCCGCCGGCGCGACACGCGGTTTCTCGGTCGACACGGTTGCTCCGGTGACGCTGGACGATGCGCCGGTTTCGTCCAGCCGTATCCGTGCCTTGCTCCAGCAAGGCGACCCGCGCGGTGCCGCGCGTTTGCTGACGCGTCCCTTCGCGATCGAGGGCATCGTGCAGCATGGTGACAAACTCGGCCGGACGATCGGCTATCCGACCGCCAATCTCGACATGGGCCACTATGTCCGCCCCGCTTACGGGATCTATGCGGTCCGCGGCCGTCTGGCGGACGGGCGGGTGGTGGACGGGGCCGCGAACCTCGGGATCCGCCCGAGCTTCGATCCGCCCAAGGAACTGCTCGAACCGTTCTTCTTCGATTTTTCCAGCGATCTGTACGGACAAGCGATCGAGGTCGCATTGATCGATTATCTGCGTCCGGAAGCCAAGTTCGATACGCTCGATGCGCTCACGACGCAGATGGATGCCGACTGCGCGCGGGCCAGGCAGTTGCTCAGGACAGCGCGTTAATCCTGTAACACCAAGGTTTCGTTGAACGTTTTGAAGTAATCCCACCCTCGCCCGAGACCCTGCACGTTGCTGAACGCGCGGTTGTTTCAGGTTCATGCAACGTTGCTAGAACAGCGATCGTTCCTGCTGTGGAATTGATCCAAGCACGATGTAACTGGGAGATACTTTGATGCGTACGTTCTTGATGGCCCTCAGCGCCGCCTCGCTCGCGATCCCCGCAACCATGGCGTTCCCGACCGCAGAGGCCAGCGCGCGCGACCATCATCGCCGTTATTCCCCGCGTGTCTACGAGGGCCGTGACGGTCGCCGCTATTGCCGCCACTCGGACGGCACGACCGGCCTGCTCGTTGGTGGTGTCGGCGGTGCATTGCTCGGCAACCAGATCGCCGGCCGCGGCGACAAGACGCTCGGTACGGTGCTTGGTGGCGTGGCGGGTGCGTTCGGCGGACGCGCGATTGATCGCGCCAGCACGGCGGATCGTCGCTGCCGCTAACCGCGCGTCCCTCGCGACCCTATATGCAGCGCGGGCCCCGACGGGCCCGCGCTTTTTTCATGTCCAGATTTCTGGTCCAGACGGAGAATGACGATGACGACACGTAGCGGATCGGCCACGTACGAAGGCCTCGGCAAAGACGGCAAGGGTCATGTCTCGACGCAGACGGGCGTCCTGTCGAACGCGCAATACGGCTTCGGCAGTCGCTTCGAGGAAGGTACCGGCACCAACCCCGAGGAACTGATCGCCGCCGCGCACGCGAGCTGCTTCACGATGGCGCTGAGTTTCGCGCTTGCGAAAGCCGGCTTCACCGACGGCAAGCTCGAGACGACCGCCAAGGTGACACTCGACAAGGACGGGGATGGTTTCACCATCACCAAGTCGGCGCTGGACCTCAAGGCGACGATCGAAGGCATTGATCCGGCACAGTTTGAGGAGATCGCAGCAGGCGCGAAGGCCAACTGCCCCGTCTCCAAGGTGCTTAATGCTGAGATTACATTAACCCATTCTCTTAACGCCTGATTTTTCTTACGATTGCGTGAACGACCGGTAGTTTCCGGTTCACGCAACTTCGGCGCATGGGATGAGTTCTCTATTCCGATCCACACTATGGATTGGTTCAAGGAGCTCATCCCAATGCGCAATTTCATTCTGGCAGCGGCCATCGCGGCAACGACGCTGACCGCCATTCCGGCAGTCGCCCAGAACAATCCCAACCGCGAATATCGCCAGGACGTCCGCGACGCCCGGCAGGACTATCGCCGCGACGTGCGCAACGCGGACTCGCGCGCCGATGTCCGCGATGCGCGCCAGGATTACCGCCGCGACGTGCGCGACGCGCAGCGCGATCGTAACCGGGATTGGCGCCAGTATCGCAACTACGACTACAACCGGTTCGAGGGCGGGCAGCGTGCCTATTATGCCGAGAATTATTACCGCGACGGGCAGTATTACCAGCCACGCCGCCTGACGCGGAACGACCGTATCTATCGTGGTCGCGACAATCGCTATTATTGCCGCCGTGGTGACGGCACGACCGGTCTGATCATCGGCGGTCTGGCAGGCGGCGCGCTCGGCAACACGATCGCGGGCGGCGGTTCGCGCCTGCTCGGCACGCTGATCGGTGGCGGCGCGGGTGCGTTGCTCGGCCAGTCGGTCGATCGCGGCAACGTCGTCTGCCGCTGATCTAGCGGAATGTCCAAAAGGGCCCGGTGCGCAAGCGCCGGGCCTTTTGCTTGTGCGGGTTTAAAGCAACCCGCCGCCGAGCATTAGCCGGATGGCGGCGACGATCAGCACGAAGATGTTGAAGTTCCGACCGCTCTTGTGCCCGGACAACATGCCGATCACGGCACCGACCACGGCGATCGGGATTGCCAGATAATTGGCAAGCCCGAAGAACGGCACCAGTCCGACGAGTGCCACCGGCAAGGCCAGCAGGCCGAACAGAACCGAGATAATATTGAAGATCATTCCCATGACGTGAACATGACGTCGCGACGCTCCGTGTGCAAGGTGTGGCGGTACCCGTCCGATACGACCGAAACGCGTTTCTCAGCCGCGGGGTGACGCACGGCTGATTCCGCGCTAACGCAGCCGCAATGATTCAGCTTTTTCTCGTCATGGTCGGCGGTGCCTTCGGTACCGCGGCGCGCTATCTCGTCGGACGCGGCACGGTGGCGGCGTTCGGCCCGATGTTTCCCTACGGTACGCTCGCGGTCAACGTGATCGGCGGGTTCGCGATGGGCGTGCTCGCAGGCGTGCTTGCGCGCATCGGCGGGAACGAGAACACGCGACTCCTGCTCGGTGTCGGCGTGTTGGGCGGATTCACCACTTTCTCCTCGTTCTCGCTCGAGGTCGTGACGATGGTCGAGCGGGATGCGTGGGCAACCGCGCTCGGCTACGTCCTGGCGTCCGTCCTCGGCGCGGTGCTGGCGCTGTTCGCCGGCCTTTGGCTTACCCGGATCGCAGCATGACAACCAAGACACCCGACAAGACGAGCGGCAAGGCCACCAGCGACGTTCGTCAGTTCAGCGTGGGGCCCGACGATGACGGGATCCGGCTCGACCGCTGGTTCAAGCGGCATTTGCCCGACACGAGCTATACCACCGTCGCCAAATGGGCGCGCACCGGGCAGCTTCGCGTCGACGGCGCGCGCGCCAAGCCGGGCGACCATGTCGTCACCGGCCAGGCGATCCGCGTTCCCCCGGCAGAACCGGTCCGCGTCGATGCCCCGCAAAAGCGCGAACGCCCGCCGCTCAGCGACGACGAGATCACCTTCGCGCAGGAAATGGTGATCCACCGCGACGCGCAGGCGATCGTCCTCAACAAGCCCCCCGGTCTCGCGACGCAGGGGGGAACCAAGACGATCGAGCATGTCGATGGCTTGCTCGATGCGCTGCAGGACGACCTCGATGGGCGCCCCAAGCTGGTCCATCGGCTCGACAAGGATACATCGGGCGCGCTGCTGATCGCACGGACCACGCGCGCGGCGGCGTATTTTGCCAAGTCCTTCTCCTCGCGCACCGCACGAAAAACCTATTGGGCGCTGGTCGTTGGCGTACCGTCGATCGAAGACGGCATGATCGAACTGCCGATCGCCAAGCAACCCGGCACGGGTGGCGAGAAGATGCACGTCGACGAGAAGGAAGGCAGCCCCGCGCGCACGCGGTATCGCGTGATCGAGATGGCAGGCACGACGACCGCCTGGCTCGAGCTGATCCCGCACACTGGTCGCACGCATCAGTTGCGCGTCCATCTCGCGGCGATCGGGCATCCGATCGTCGGCGACGGCAAGTACGGCGGGCAGGCCGCGTTCCTCACCGGCAACATCAGCCGCAAAATGCACCTCCATTCGCGCCGGATCCGGATCGACCATCCCGATGGCGGCGAGATCGACGTCCAGGCCGAACTGCCGACGCATTTCGCCGAAAGCCTCAAGCAACTCGGGTTCGACGAGATGCTCGGCAACACGATGCCGCTCGAATCGCCCCCGCCGCCCAGCCGCGAAGTGAAGAAGCAGCAGGCGCGCCAGCACGCCAAGACCTACCGCAAGGATCGCAAGGGCGAACGGCGGCGGCGCGGTTCGGCGACGTGAGCAGACGCGGACGTCCGCGCGCAATGGCGCCGCTCGGCTGATGCACCCCGACCCCGCGTTCCGTTGGGAGGATCGCGTGGCGATGCGCGCGCTGGTCAGCGAACTGAGCCTCGGCGCGCTGTTCTGCGCGACACCGGACGGGCCGCGAGTGGCGCATGTCCCGGTCGTCTGGAACGACGACGATACGCTTGCCTTCCACGTGTCCCGCGGCAACGGGATCGCGCGTCATCTGGATGGCGCCACCGGGTTGTTCGTCGTGCAGGGCCCGGACGGGTACATCAGCCCGGACTGGTACGGACTAGGCCCCGATCAGGTGCCGACGTGGAATTATGTCGCGGTCGAGCTCGAAGGCAAGATTACCCGCACCGGACACGATGCGCTGGTCGAGCAGGTCGACCGGGTCGCGGCAGCACAGGAGCAACGATTGACGCCCAAGGCGCCCTGGACGCGCAACAAGATGGATCCGGCGCGCTTCGACGGGATGACGCGCGGGATCATCGGGTTCACGCTGACCGTGCAGGCATGGCGCGGGACGCTGAAGCTTGGGCAGAACAAGCCCGACGCGGCTAGGCTGGCGGCGGCGGATGGTGTCGAGGCGGCGGGTCGACGCGGGATTGCGCACTGGATGCGGAACGTATGATGGGCGGCCGGTCCTACCCCCTCGCGCACTTCCCCGGCGCAGGCCGGGGCCCAGTTGCGCCGTCCATCGGCATCGAACGCAGCATGCGCCACATCCGCCAGCACGACTGGGCCCCGGCCTTCGCCGGGGAAGGAAGTATCTTATGACAGCCCCAATCTCTCCCGCCCGCCTCGCGCTGTTCGATTGCGACGGCACGCTGGTCGACAGCCAGGACAATATCTGCCGATCGGTCGAGGAAGCCTTCGCCGGCGTCGGCCTCGTCGCGCCGGACCGCACCGCCATCCGCCGGATCGTCGGGCTGAGTCTCGTCGAGGCGATGGAAATGCTGCTGCCCGACGCCGAGGCAAAGCTTCACCAGGCTCTGGCGGACGATTACAAGGCGGCGTTCTTCCGGATGCGGACCTCGGGCGCGATGAGTGCGGAGCCGCTGTATGACGGCATCCTCGACGTGCTCGATCATCTCGCGGCGGATGGCTGGATGCTGGGCGTCGCGACCGGCAAGTCCGATCGCGGGCTTGCGCATATCCTTGCGCATCACGGGATCGCTGCGCATTTTATCACGCTCCAGACCGCCGATCGCCACCCGTCGAAGCCGCATCCCTCGATGGTCGAGACGGCCATGGCAGATGCAGGCGCGACTCCGGAGACGACCGTGATGATCGGCGACACGAGTTACGACATGCTGATGGCCCGCGCCGCGGGGACGCGTGCGCTGGGTGTTGCCTGGGGCTATCACCCCGCCGACGAACTGACCGCAGCGGGTGCCCATGCGGTCGCGGATACGGTGCGTTCGCTGCCCGCGCTGATGGAGAAATGATGAACGATCCCGACACGACCGCGCGCAACCGCTATTTCCTGATGGTAGGCTCGCGCCTGCTTGGCGTGGCGGGCGCGCTGCTCGGGCTGTTCCTGATCGCGCGAGGCGATGCGACCGAACCCAAGGCGGTTGGCACCGCGCTGGTGATTTCCGCGCTGCTGCTGATCGCGATCGTTCCGCGTGCGCTCGCGCGGCGCTGGCGGACGCCGCCGCAGCCATGAAGCGGTTTTGGAAAACGGTCGTTATCGACGACCAGCGCGGCATCCGGCTCGACGATCGCCCGGTCCGCACGCCGGGGCGAGTCGCGCTCGCGCTGCCGACCGATGCGCTGGCGCAGGGGGTTGCCGACGAATGGCGTGCGATCGGCGAGGGCGAGGAGATCGACCCACGCGCGATGCCGCTGACCGGTCTGTCAAACGCCGCGATCGACCGGGTCGGTGCCGATCCGGCACTGTTTGCCGCGGGCTTGGCGCAATATGGCGAAAGCGATCTGCTCTGCTACCGCGCCGATTCCCCCGACGATCTGGTCGCGCGGCAGGCGGCAGCGTGGGATCCGCTGCTCGACTGGGCGCGGACGCGGTATGACGTGCATATCGAGGTAGCGACGGGGATCCTGCATCGCGCGCAGCCCGACCAGACGCTGGCCCGCCTCGCCGACGCGATTGCGGCACGCGACGCGTTCGAACTGGCGGCCTTGTCGCCGATCGTCACGATCGGCGGTTCGCTGATTGTCGCGCTGGCGCTCGCCGAACGCGCGGCGACGGCAGAACAGCTATGGGACGCGATTACGCTCGATGAGGAATATCAGGCCGAACGCTGGGGTCGCGATCCACTTGCCGAGGCTGGCATCGCCGCGCGGCGGCGCGATTTTGGTGCGGGCGTGCGGATGCTGGAGTTGTTGCGCGGCTGATCCCCCGTGGCAGGAGACGGACGCCGCTGCGTCGGCGCTTACTTCTCGGGCAGCCGTCGGATGAACCCGATCATCCCGCGCTGGCGTGAGCGCTTCAGGCGTTCGGCGGTCAGGATCGTCTGGACGCATTCGTAGCAGTCATCGAGATCGTCGTTGACCAGCACATAATCATAGCCGTCCCAGTGGCTCACCTCGGCGAGCGCACGATCCATGCGACGGTCGATGACCTCCTGCGAATCGGTAGCGCGCTTCTCGAGACGGTCGCGGAGCGTCTTGAGGCCGGGCGGGAGGATGAACACGCGGACGACATCGCCGCCGGCCAACTGGAACAATTGCTGCGCGCCCTGCCAGTCGATGTCGAACAGAATGTCCTGTCCGTGTTCAAGATCCTTGAAGACCGTGTCGCGCGGCGTGCCGTAGCGTTCGTCGAACACACGCGCCCACTCGAGGAACTGGTCGTCTTCCGCCATATTACGGAAGGTTTCCTTGTCGACGAAATGATAGTCGCGTCCCTCGACTTCGCCCTTTCGCATCGGGCGAGTCGTATAAGACACCGACATCTTGAGCTTGTTACGCTCTTCCTTCAGCAGGCGATTGGCGATCGTCGACTTGCCCGCGCCCGAAGGCGAGGACAGGACGAACATCAATCCGCGGCGTTTGAAGTTCTTTGGCTGGGAGGAACGATGGTCGGGCATGGCCGCTAGTGGCGCGCACGCCGGGAAGCGTCAACCCATCGGTCGCTCAGCGGCGTACGGGTTCGTCCGTGCCGAACACTTCGTCCTTGAGCTTGCCAATGCCGCGCAGCACGAACCAGCCGGTCGCGAAGGTCAGCGCGAGCGGGATCACCGCGGTGACGACCTTGGCTGCAATCGCGCCGCCGATCGCGCCGTCGAGATTGCTGTCGTCGCCGTCGGAACCGTCGATGGCCGCGCCGATGGCCGCGCCGATAAGGGTCGTTACGCTCATGATGATCTCCTTTGGTGCTACGTAGCGCGTGGGCGGGGAGATGGTTCCCCGCCCGCGTCCGCCCACGTCACACCATGGTTTCGGGCCGTACCAGCCGGTCGAACGTCGCATCGTCGACCAATCCGAGCGCACGGCCTGCCTCGCGCAGCGTCAGGCCCTCGTGGTGCGCATGCTTGGCGATCTTGGCGGCATTGTCGTAGCCGATCTCGGGGGCGAGCGCGGTGACGAGCATCAGCGAGCGATCGACCAGTTCGGCGATTCGCGTCTCGTCGGGTTCGATCCCCTCAACACACCGTTCGGCGAAGCTTTCCATGCCGACCGCGAGCAGGTCGATCGAGCGGAGCAACGCGGCACCCAGCATCGGCTTGAAGACGTTCAGTTCGAGATGCCCCTGTAACCCGCCGATCGTGATCGCCTGATGATTGCCGATGACCTGTGCGGCGACCATCGTCAGCATCTCGCACTGGGTGGGATTGACCTTGCCGGGCATGATCGAGCTGCCCGGCTCATTCTCCGGCAGGTGCAATTCGCCCAGCCCCGAGCGCGGGCCGGAGCCCAGCAGGCGGATATCGTTTGCGATCTTGGTCAGCGCGACCGCCAGCGTGTTGAGCGTGCCCGACAGCTGGACGATCGGGTCGTTCGACGCCAGCGCCTCGAAGGCGTTCTCGGCGGGATGGAACGGGAGACCGGTAATCGTGGCGATCGTTGCACAGACGGCGGTTGCGAAGCCCTCGGGCGCGTTGAGGCCGGTGCCGACCGCGGTGCCACCTTGGGCCAGCCGGTTGGTGCCGTGGGTGACGGCAGGCTCGATCCGTCGGCGGCAGCGGTATAACTGATTGGCGTAGCCCGAGAATTCCTGGCCGAGCGTGATCGGCGTCGCGTCCTGGAGATGCGTCCGGCCGATCTTGACGATCCCGCTCCACGCGCTTGCCTTGGCGTCTAGCGCGGTCTGCAACCGGTCCAATGCGGGAAACAGCCGCTCGACCACGCCGATCGACGCGGCGATATGCAGAGCGGTAGGGAAACTGTCGTTCGAGGACTGGCTTTTATTGACGTGATCGTTCGGGTGGACCGGCGTTTTGCCGCCGCGCGTGCCCGTTAACTGCTCGTTTGCGCGGCCTGCGATCACCTCGTTGAGGTTCATGTTGGTCTGCGTACCCGACCCTGTCTGCCAGATCACCAGCGGAAATTGGTCGTCGAGCTTGCCCGCTGCGACCTCCGCCGCCGCCGCGTCGATCGCGTCGGCAATGCCGCCGTCGAGCCCGTGGTCGCGGTTGACCCGCGCGGCTGCCTGTTTGACGATCGCCAGCGCATGGACGATCGCGAGCGGCACCCGCTCGGTCGCGGGGAAGGGGAAATTCTCGATCGATCGCTGGGTCTGCGCACCCCAATAGGCGCTTGCCGGAACCTCAACGGGGCCGAGCGAATCGGTTTCGGTGCGGGTGTCGTTCATCGCCAGTCTCCAACGCCCCCGCTCCCATCAGCGGGGACCGGACGGCTTATTTCTTCCGTTTGAAATCAACGGCGACGACGTTCGATCCATCCTCGATCGGAGTCGCGGTCGGGCCGTCATTCTCGGCTTCTTCATGCGGCTCGGGACCTTCGGGACCTTCCGCAGCCTGGAAACGCAGTTCGAAATTGACCGCGGGATCGTGGAAACCGGTGATCGCCGAATAGGGAATAACCAGCTTGGACGGCACCTGGTTGAAGCTCAAGCCCACCGAGAACTTGGTGTCGTCGACCAGCAGGTCCCAATAGCGGTTCTGCATGACGATCGTCATCTCGTCGGGGAAGCGCTCCATCAGCCGGGTCGGAATGTCGACCCCCGGCGCCTGCGTCTTGAAGGTGATGTAGAAATGATGCTCGCCGGGCAAGCCGCCGCTTTCTGCGACCGAACCGAGAACACGGCCGACCACGGCACGCAGCGCTTCCTGGACGATATCGTCGTAGGGAATCAGGCTATCGGGAAGACCATCACTCATGCGCCCTTGGGTAGCGCCCTTTGGTCCCCGGTCAAGATTGCACGGGTGCAAAGAAGCGTTATGGGAAGGCCATGCGCATCGCCACCATCAGCCGCCGTACCAGCGAAACCTCGATCGACGTCACCGTCAATCTCGACGGAACCGGGCGTTTTAACGTTTCGACCGGAGTCGGTTTTTTCGACCACATGCTGGAGCAACTCTCGCGCCATTCGTTGATCGACATGGACATCAAGACCGTCGGCGACCTGCACATCGACCAGCATCATACGGTCGAGGACACGGGTCTTGCGATTGGCGAGGCGGTGCTCAAGGCGCTGGGCGAGAAGCGCGGGATCCGCCGCTACGCCGATGCGCTGTCGCCGATGGACGAGACGCTGACTCGCGTGGCGATCGATATTTCGGGGCGCCCGTATCTGGTGTGGAAGACCGAATTCTCGCAGAAGCGCCTCGGCGAGATGGATACCGAAATGTTCGAGCATTTCTTCCACTCGTTCGCGCAAACTTCGGGCGTCACGCTGCACATCGAGACGCTGTACGGCAGCAATAACCACCATATCGCCGAGGCCGCATTTAAGGGCGTCGCGCGCGCTTTGCGGGAAGCGGTCGAGATCGACCCGCGCAAGGCCGATGCAATCCCGAGCACCAAGGGGACACTCTGACATGGCCGCTTCGTTTCGCGCAGAGGGGCCGCTGTGCCTGATCATCGTCGAATACGGCCCGTCGATCGAGGCGATCGATGCGCAGTTGAAGGATCATGTCGCCTGGCTTGAAAAAGGGTTCGCCGAGGGCGTGTTCCTCGTCGCTGGACGGCAGGATCCGCGCACCGGCGGCGTGATCGTCACGCGTGGTCGCAAGGCCGAGGCGGAGGCGCTCGCCGCGACCGATCCGTTCATCACCAGCGGCGTCGCGACCGCGCGAGTCATCCAGTTCAACGCGAGCTTCGCCGCGCCCGAGATCGCGGCGCTGCTGGCATGACGCTTGCGCTGATCGATTATGGCGCGGGCAACCTCCATTCGGTCGCCAATGCGCTCAAGGCAGCGGGCAGCAGCGACATCCTGATCACCGCCGATGCGGACGCGGTCACCAAGGCCGACCGGATCGTGCTGCCGGGCGTCGGTGCTTTCGCCGCCTGCGCTGCCGCCTTGCGCGCGGTGCCGGGAATGGTCGAAGCGCTCGAACAGCGCGTGCGCGGCGACGGGGTCCCGTTCCTCGGGATTTGCGTTGGAATGCAGCTGATGGCGGAGACGGGCGAGGAACATGGCACGCACGCCGGACTTGGCTGGGTCCACGGGACGGTGCGCCACCTGACCCCCGACGATGCGACCGCCAAGGTGCCGCACATGGGCTGGAACGACGTGGTGCCGAGCCGCGATCATCCGCTGATCGTGCCGGGGGAAGCCTATTTCCTCCATTCCTACGGGTATGAAGGTGACGACGTCATCGCTGGCACGAACCATGCCGGGCCGGTCACCGCAGCGATCGGACGCGACAATATGCTCGGCGTGCAATTCCATCCCGAAAAGAGCCAGCGTTATGGGCTCGATTTTCTCACCCGCTTCTTGAGCTGGAAACCATGAGCCTGATCGTATTCCCCGCCATCGACCTCAAGGGCGGCCAGGTCGTCCGCCTCGCCGAGGGCGATATGGACCGCGCGACCGTGTACGGCGACGATCCCGCTGCGCAGGCGATGCTGTTCGCTGACGCGGGCGCGGAGCATCTGCATGTGGTCGATCTCGATGGCGCGTTCGCGGGGGAATCGGTCAATGGCGAGGCTGTGCGCGCGATCGTTTCGCAATTTCCGGGGCATGTGCAGCTTGGCGGCGGGATTCGCGATCGTGCGGGGATCGAGCGCTGGTTCGATCTGGGCGTGTCGCGCGTGGTGATCGGTACTGCGGCGCTCGAGAACCCCGAACTGGTGCGCGAAGCGGCGCGCGATTTTCCGGGCGGGATCGTCGTCGCGGTCGATGCGCGTGACGGGTTCGTCGCGACCAAGGGCTGGGCGGATGTCTCGACGGTCGAGGTGATCGACATGGCGCGGCGGTTCGAGGATGCGGGCGTCGCGGCGCTGCTGTTTACCGATGTCGGTCGCGACGGAATGCTCAAGGGCTGCAACGTCGAGGCGACGGTCGATTTGGCGCGGGCTGTGCGGATTCCGGTGATCGCGAGTGGCGGGGTCAAGGGGATCGCGGAGATCCATGTGCTGGCGTTGCATAACCGTGATGGGGTGGAGGGCGTGATTACGGGCCGCGCGTTGTATGACGGGCGGCTGGATCTGGCCGCGGCACTGGCTGTGGCGGGGGCGGCGTGAAGGGTGGTGCGCTTCTCCCTCTCCCCGCTTGCGGGGAGAGGGTCAGTATCGAGCGCGGCTTTGCTGGTCTGCCCCACCCCAACCCCTCCCCTGAAGGGGAGGGGCTTTTTAGTGCGCGCAATACACTCATCCCCCTCCCCTTCAGGGGAGGGGCTAGGGGTGGGGCTGTGTCTCACCGAGAGCACAGCTTGCAAGGCTCGCGAACCCCGTCTTTGAAAGCAAAAGGCCTTTTAGCATGACCGTCCGCGCGCGCGTCATTCCCTGCCTCGATGTCGCGAACGGGCGCGTCGTCAAGGGCGTCAATTTCGTCGAACTGCGCGATGCGGGCGACCCCGTCGAACAGGCACGCGCTTATGATGCGGCGGGAGCGGACGAGCTTTGCTTCCTTGATATTACCGCAAGCCATGAGGCGCGCGGCACGATCCTCGACGTCGTGCGCCGCACCGCCGAGGTATGCTTCATGCCGCTGACCGTCGGCGGCGGGGTCGGATCGGTCGCGGATGCGCGCGCCTTGCTGCTTGCGGGCGCGGACAAGGTCGCGGTCAACAGCGCGGCGGTCGCGCGGCCCGAACTGGTCGGCGACATGGCGGACCGTTTCGGCAGCCAGTGCGTCGTCGCCTCGGTCGATGCGCGGCGCGTTGCGGATGGCTGGGAAGTCTTCACGCATGGCGGCAGGCGCGCGACGGGGATCGACGCGGTCGCGCACGCGCTACGGCTGGCAGAACTTGGCGCGGGCGAATTGCTCGTCACCTCGATGGACCGTGACGGGACGCGCGGCGGCTATGATCTCGAGCTGATTCGCACGATCGCGGACCAGGTCCGTGTGCCGGTCGTCGCGAGCGGCGGCGTCGGCGGGCTGGGTGACTTGGTTGCCGGGATCGTCGAGGGACATGCCAGCGCGGTGCTTGCGGCGTCGATCTTCCATTTCGGCGAAGCGAGCATTGCCGACGCGCACGCTGCGCTCGCGGCGGCGGGGATTCCCGTTCGACGGCCGGTGGCGACATGAGCGCAGGATTGATCCCCCAGGCCCTCGCCACTCCAATCGGCGGCGTACCTCCGCAGTCCGGCCTCACGCCGATCGAACTCGCGCTGCTCGTTGCCGCGGCGTTCGGTGTGTTCCTCATCCGCCGCGCGTTGCGCAAACGCTTCTTGAAGCGCCCACCCAAGGATTGACGCGCGCGCGCGGTTGCGCCAGCCCCGATCTCATGGCCGACGATATCCTCGACACGCTCGCCGCGACGATCCTTGCCCGCAAGGATGCCGACCCCGCGACCTCCTACACCGCCAAATTGTTCGGCAAGGGCCGCCGCAAGATCGCGCAGAAGGTCGGCGAGGAAGCGGTCGAGACCGTCATCGCCGCGCTGACCGAGGATAAATCGGCGCTGATCGGCGAAGCGACCGATCTGGTCTTTCACCTGCTCGTGCTGCTCGCGGATTGCGACGTGACGCTCGACGACATCCGCGCCGAGATCGCGCGGCGCGAAGGCGTGTCGGGGATTGACGAGAAGGCCGCGCGCAAGAAGGATTGAGAGGAAGCCCCCATGCCCGTCGACGCCACCCTCCCCTATGACGACCAGAACGTCTTCGCCAAGATCCTGCGCGGCGAGATCCCGGCCAAGCGATTGTACGAGGACGATTTCGCAATCGCCTTCCCCGACATCAACCCGCAAGCACCGACGCACATCCTGGTGATCCCCAAGGGCGCCTATGTTTCGTGGGACGATTTCAGCGCACGCGGCTCCGACGCGGAAATCGCAGGCTTCGTCCGCGCGGTCGGCACGGTCGCGCGCGATGCGGGGCTGGTCGCGCCGGGGTATCGGCTGCTCGCCAACGCCGGAACCGATTCGATGCAGGAAGTCCCGCATCTCCACGTGCATATCTTTGCCGGTCGCGCGCTCGGGCCGTTGCTCGCGCGCTAAGCCTCTTGCGCGAGGGTAATTTGCAGCTAGGCTCGCGCACAATCATTGCGCGGCGACAGACCGCGCACATCCCCAGGGGAAGTCACCGCATGCTATTTGGGCGTATCAAGTCTCTCGACGCCATTCTTGCGACAGCCGAAAAGAAGTCGCTGCACCGCTCGCTCGGGTGGTTCCAGCTGACCTTGTTCGGGATCGGCTGTGTCATCGGCACGGGCATCTTCGTTCTGACCGCCGCGGGCGCGCAAAAGGCCGGTCCCGGCCTGATGCTCGCCTTCGCCATCGCCGGCGCGATCTGCATCGTCGCCGCATTGTGCTACGCGGAAATCGCCGCGATGATCCCGGTCGCCGGGTCCGCCTACACCTATACCTATGCATCGATGGGCGAATTTCTCGCCTGGACGGTCGGCTGGGCCTTGATCCTCGAATATGCGGTCGCCGCAAGCGCGGTTGCGGTCGGCTGGTCGGGCTATTTCTCGGGCACGATCCTGCAACATACGTTCGGGATACATCTGCCACCGTTCCTTGCGGCGGGGCCGCTTGCGCTTGGCGGCGCGCCAGGCGGGTTCATCAACCTTCCCGCGGTGGCGATCTCGCTGCTGGTGACGTGGCTGCTGGTGATCGGGACGAGCGAGAGCGCCAAGGTCAATGCGGTGCTGGTGATGATCAAGATTGCCGCGCTGCTGGTGTTCATGTTCCTGACCGTGCCGCGGATCGACGCGGCGCAGTTCAACCCGTTCCTGCCCGCGGGCCTGTTCGGCGGATTCGGCACCGGGGTCGGCGCGGTCGGCGCGGCGGCGACGATCTTCTTTGCCTATGTCGGGTTCGATTCGGTCTCGACCGCTGCGGAAGAAACGAAGGATCCGCAGCGCAACGTGCCGATCGGGTTGATCGGCAGCCTGCTGTTCTGCACGATCTTCTACATCGTCGTCGCGGCGGGTGCGATCGGCACGATCGGCGGCCAGCCGATCATGGGGCCGAACGGTATCCCCTTCCCGACCGGCTCCGAAGAACTCGCGCGGCAGTGCACGATGGCGATCCATGCCGACAAGCTGGTCTGCTCGAACGAGGCGCTGGCCCATGTGCTGCGCCAGATCGGGTTCGGTCCGGTCGGCAACATGCTCGGCTATGCGGCGTTCATCGCGCTGCCGTCGGTGATCCTCGTGCTGCTGTTCGGCCAGACGCGCATCTTCTTCGTGATGAGCCGCGACGGGCTGCTGCCGGCGGCGTGGAGCAAGGTCCATCCTAAGTGGAAGACCCCGCATATCGTCACGATGATCACGGGCGTCGCGGTGTCGTTTGCGGCGGCGTTCCTGCCGGTCGGGCAGCTGGCGGATTACGCCAATGCCGGGACGCTGTACGCGTTCATGATGGTCGCGATCGCGCTGCTGGTGCTGCGCAAGGTGCAGCCCGAGCGCAAGCGCGCGTTCCGCACGCCGTTCGCCTGGGTGGTTGCGCCGCTGACGATCGTCGGGTGCCTGTTCCTGTTCTTCAACCTGCCGCTGATCGCGATGCTGGTGTTGCCGGGTTGGGGGCTGCTGGGTCTGCTGATCTATTTCCTCTATAGCCGCCAGCGTAGCCATGTCGGGCGCGGGATCGATGATCCGGAAGAAGCCGAACTGGCGGGGATGCCCCCGCCGCGGTGATTTTCGCGGGTTGCGGATATGAGAAAGGCCGGGGAGCGATCCCCGGCCTTTTTTTGCTTAGCCCCTCCCCTTCAGGGGAGGGGTTGGGGTGGGGCTGTGCCTCGCAGAGAGCGATGTTCTGCTGGACTGCCCCACCCCCGACCCCTCCCCTGAAGGGGAGGGGCTTAAGTTGAGTGTTACCCCAGCTTCGACGCCACCAGCGCCTTCAGGTCCACCTGCGCGCGAGCGCCGTAGTGCGAGATGATCTCCGCTGCGCAGACCGCCCCCATCTTGAGCGACGCCGCGACGTCCTTGCCCTGCGCTTGTCCGCGCAGGAAACCCGCTGCGAACAGGTCGCCCGCACCCGTTGTGTCGACGACGCGCTCGATCGGCTCGGCGGGGACGTGGACGGTCTCGCCGCCGGTCACCGCGATCGCGCCGTGTTCGCTGCGGGTGACCACCAGCATCGGCACTTCCGCCGCCGCCGCCGCGACCGCTGCGTCGAAATCCTGGTTGTCCATCAGCGCGGTGATCTCGGCTTCGTTGGCGAACATGATGTCGATGAGGCCGTCCGCCATCAGCTGGCGGAAATCGCCGCCGTGGCGCGAGATGCAGAACACGTCGCTCAGCGTGAACGCGACCTTGCGCCCCGCCGCACGCGCGACGTCGATCGCGGCGCGCATCGCCTGGCGCGGTTCCTCGGGATCCCACAGATAGCCCTCGAGATACAGGATCGCGGCATTCGCGATCAGGTCGCGGTCGAGCGCGGCTTCGGGCAGGAACTGCGAGGCACCGAGGAAGGTGTTCATCGTCCGCTGACCGTCCGGCGTCACGAAGATCAGGCAGCGTGCGGTGGTCGGGTCGCCCTCGCGTGCGGCGGTGGTGAAGTCGATCCCGACTGCGCGAATGTCGTGCGCGAAGATGTCGCCCAGTTCGTCGTTCGCGACCTGGCCGATGAAGCCGCACTTGCCGCCCATCGCCGCGATCCCGGCGACGGTGTTCGCCGCCGAGCCACCGCTCGCCTCGATCCCCGGGCCCATCTTGGCGTAGAGCGCATCGGCTTCCTCTGGCGAGAACATCAGCTGCATCGAGCCCTTGGTCATCGCGGCTTCGGCGAGGAAGGCATCGTCGGACTGCGACAGCACGTCGACGATGGCATTGCCGATCGCGACGACGTCATAGGTGGGCTCGGTCACAGGGTAATCTCCGGTTCAAATAGCGTTGTCGGGCCGTACCGGGGGGGTGCGACGCGCGCAACCTCGGCGGATGCGCGCACGCGGGCACGAGAGAAGGATTCCTGCGCCGCGCGAATTGCTCTAGGACCGCCGGATGGTGCGTGCCTTTCTCCTTTCGCTGGCCCAGCTCGGCGACCGCCGCATTCTTGCGGTATTTCTCAAATCGATGCTGGTGACGGCGGCGCTGATCGGCGTGCTCGGCGCTGGCCTGTGGTATGGCGCGACGCGGCTGGCGGATCGCTGGGGGTGGGACTCTCTCTCGGGCGGGTTGCTCGGCGCGGTCGCATTGCTCGCGGCGTTCGGTGCGAGCTGGCTGCTGTTCCGCGCAATCGCGATCGGGGTGATGGGGGTCTTCGCGGACGATGTCGTCGTCGCGGTCGAGGCACGGCACTACCCGCAGGCGCTCGCCACCGCGCGGAGCGTGACGATGGCGCGCGGGATCGGGCTTGGGTTGCGCTCGGCGGGTCGCGCGATCCTCGTCAATCTCGCGCTCGCGCCGGTCTATGTCGCGTTGCTGGTAACGGGTGTAGGGACGTGGCTGCTGTTCTTCCTCGTCAACGGCTGGCTGCTGGGGCTCGACCTCGGCACGATGGTCGCGGCGCGACACGTACCGTCTGCGATGATGCGAGACTGGCGCAAGACCGGCGCGGTCGACCGGTTCGCGATGGGGGTTGCGGGGACCGCGCTGTTCATGGTTCCGGTGCTCAACCTCTTCGCGCCGATCCTGGGCGCGGCGATGGCGACGCATCTGTTCCATGAAAGACGCCCCCTATGAAAAAGCTGGCCCTATGAAGAAGCTGGCCGGATCCGCGCTGCTGTTCTCGCTGCTCGGCGCGTGTGCATCGACCGCGACGATCGTGCCGGTCTCGCGCGCGCCGGTCATCCCGATCCCGCAAGGCACCGGGCTCGGGCAAGTGGTCGGTGCGACCGCGGCGAGCCTGACCCGGATGTTCGGCACGCCCGTCGCCGACATCCGCGAGGGCAGCGCGCGCAAACTGCAGTTCAGCAATGCGACCTGTGTACTCGACACGTATCTTTATCCGAAGGGCAATGCCGAGCCGGTCGTGACCTATCTCGATACACGGCAGAACGACGGTTCGCCGATCGACCGCGCGAGTTGCGTGGGGGCGTTGCAGATCGGGCGGCGGAAGTAGCACTTCTAAAAGCCCCTCCCCTTCAGGGGAGGGGTTGGGGTGGGGGAGTCCAGCAGAAACCCCCTCTCTGCGAGGCACTGCCCCACCCCAAACCCCTCCCCTGAAGGGGAGGGGCTTAAGTGAGTTTCGTCAGCGCCCAGTCGGCGGCTTCTGCCACGACAGGGTCGGGATCTTCGCGCAACGCCTGCACGCGATCGATTAGCCCCGCATCCCCGCTATTCCCCGCCGCAATCAGGCAGTTCCGCATCATCTTGTTACGCCCGATCCGCTTGATCGGCGAGCCTGCGAAGATCTGCCGGAAGCTTGCGTCATCCAGCGCAAGCAAATCCGCCAATCGCGGCGCGACCATTTCTGCGCGCGGCAGGAAGGCGCGGTTGGCGGCGGCGTTTTCCGCGAACTTGTTCCACGGGCAGACCGACAGGCAATCGTCGCAGCCATAGATGCGGTTGCCGATGCTCTCGCGGAATTCGTGCGGGATCGGGCCGGCGTGTTCGATCGTCAGATAGGAAATGCAGCGCCGCGCATCGAGCCGGTAGGGCGTGGGGAAGGCATCGGTCGGGCATGCGCGCTGGCAGGCATCGCAGGAGCCGCAACGGTCGATGACGGGGGCCTCTTTTTCCTCTTCTATCTGCTGCTTCCCCGGCGAAGGCCGGGGCCCAGTCGCGCTGTCGATGGAAATCGGGTGCTGTCCCTCGCCATGATCGTTCCTCGACTGGGCCCCGGCCTTCGCCGGGGAAGAAAGCAAAGAAGGAGAAAGCGCAACATCCCCGAACACCCCCGCCTCCAGCGTCGTGTAGATCGCCCCCAGGAACAGCCAGGAGCCATGCTCGCGGCTCACCAGATTGGTATGCTTCCCCTGCCACCCCAGCCCCGCCGCCGCCGCCAGCGGCTTTTCCATCACCGGCGCGGTATCGACGAACACCTTGAGGTCGGTCCCCGGCACTTCCGCGACCAGCCACCGCGCAAGCGCCTTGAGCGCGCGCTTGACCACGTCGTGATAATCGCCGCCCTGCGCATAGACCGAAATCCGCCCGATCTCGCCGTGATCCGCCAGCGCGAGCGGATCGACCGCGGGGGCGTAGCTCATCCCGAGCGCGATCACGCTGCGGACTTCGGGCCACAGCGCGGCGGGGCTTTCGCGCTGGTGCGCGCGCTCCTCCATCCAGATCATCCCGCCGTGCATCCCGCCGGCGAGCCACGCGTGCAACCGTTCCGCCGTGCGCGGCGCGGCATCCGCCCGCGCGACGCCACAGGCAACGAACCCCAATTCGCTCGCCTTGGTCGAAAGCCGTTGCAACAGTGTCTTGTCTTCCTGCACCCGGCCCCGCTACCACGTCCAAGGCTATCGAGGGAATTGGCGTTGCGGCAGGAACTCGCGGTCGACGCACATGGGCTGGTCAAGCTGTTCGGCGGGCGACGCGTCGTCGACGGCGTCGACATTTCGGTGCCCAAGGGTGCGATCTACGGCGTGCTCGGCCCCAATGGTGCTGGCAAGACGACGACGCTGCGGATGCTGCTGGGGATCATCGAACCCGATGCGGGTGCACGGACACTGCTCGGCCATGATCGCCCGCGCGAAGTGAGCGACCGCGTCGGCTATCTGCCCGAGGAACGCGGGCTGTATCCCGCGATGCGCGCCAAGGATGCGATCGCGTTCCTGGGCGCATTGCGCGGGCTCGACCTCAAGACCGGGCGCAAGCGCGCAGTCGTGCTGCTCGAAGCCGCGGGGCTCGGCCATGCGGTCGACACCAGGATCCGTAAACTGTCCAAGGGCATGGCGCAGCTCGTCCAGTTGCTCGGATCGGTGGTGCACCAACCCGATCTGCTCGTGCTCGACGAACCCTTTTCGGGGCTCGACCCGGTCAATCAGGAACGGCTCGAGGCGATGATCTTCGCCGAACGCGACCGCGGCGCGACGGTGCTGTTCTCGACGCATGTGATGGCGCACGCCGAACGGCTGTGCGACCGGCTCGCGATCATCGCGGGTGGCAAGCGGCGGTTCGAGGGGACGGTCGGCGAGGCGCGTGCGCTGCTGCCGATGCGCGCGCTCTACACGCCGACGCGCGACGATCCCGGCGTTGCGGCGCATCTTCCCAGCGATGCCGAGCATGTTGGCGACGGCTGGCGCTTCACCGTCCCCGACGGTGGCGTCGAGCGGGTGCTGAGTGCGCTGATCGCGGCTGGGTACGGCATTTCGGGTCTGTCGATTGAGCGGCCCTCGCTCCACGACGCGTTCGTCAAGGTCGTCGGACGCGCCGCGCTGGAGGATGAGCAATGAGCCGCTTCCGTATCCTGCTCCGCCAGATCTGGACGATCGCCAGGCGCGATTTCGTCGCGACGGTGTTCACGCCGACCTTCCTGATCTTCCTGCTCGCGCCCGTCGTGATGGGGTCGTTCGGCGCGATCGGCGGGCTTGGCGCGAATGCCGCCTCGAAGGGCGCGGACGCCAAGACGCGGATCGTCGCGATCGTCGATCCAGCGCGAAGCGCGGACTTCGCCGCGATCGACCTGCGCTTGCGGCGGCTCTACCGCCAGTCGGAAGAAGCGCCGCCAATGCTCCAGACGCTCGCCCCCGCGGCCGATCCGGCTGCGCAGGCACGCGCGCAGTTCGACGACAAGCGGATGGATGTGGTGGCGGTGCTCTATGGGCCACTCGCGACGCCGCATGTGCTCACCACGCCGCTCAGCGTCCGTGCGGGCGACTATCTCGCGCTGCTCGCCGAAGACGTGCTGCGCGCCGACCGCAGCGGGATCTCGCCGCTGAGCACCGCGACACGGACGGTCGTGTCACGCACCGCGCCGTCGCTGCGCGGCGCGAACGCATCGGGGTTCTTCGCGGTGTTCGGGCTGTTCTTCCTGACGCTGCTGCTGGCGGGACAGGTCGTCAGCGGAGTCGCCGAGGAACGCGGCAACAAGGTGATCGAAGTGCTCGCCGCCGCGGTGCCGCTCGAATCGGTGTTCTTCGGCAAGTTGCTCGGCACGTTCGGCGTGGCGGTGCTGTTCCTCGTCTTCTGGGGGACACTGATCAGCCAGGCGACGGTGCTGATGCCGCCGAGCTTCGCCGCCGGGCTTGCGGGGCTGACGCCTGCGCTGGGGCTGCCGGTGTTCACGCTGCTGTTCTTCGCCTATTTCACAACGGCGTACATGCTGCTCGGCGCGGTGTTCCTCGGGGTCGGCGCGCAGGCGGCGAGCGTGCGCGAGATCCAGCTGCTGTCGCTGCCGATCACGCTGATCCAGGTGGCGATGTTCGGCCTGGGTGCGGTCGCTCTGTCCCGCCCCGACAGCTGGATCAGCACCTTCGCCGCGGTGTTCCCGCTGAGTTCGCCCTATTACATGGCGGGGCGCGCGGCGCAGTCGGGCAGCCTCGGCATTCATCTGCTCGCGCTGGCGTGGCAGGCGCTGTGGGTCGCGATCTTCATCGCGGTCGGCGTGCGCGCGTTCCGGCGTGGCGTGCTGCAGTCGGGCAGCGGCACGTTCCGCTGGAGGCGGCGGCGAGCCTCATCCGACAAGCTTGTTGACACAGGTGTCAGTTAAAGGTCTGCTCGCCCCAAAACGGGAGAGAGACATGGCCACCGCAGCGATCGAGTCGGACTCCGTCACCCCCTGCCCGGTCGATCCGCTCGATGTGAGCCGCCCCGAATTGTACCGCGACGACCAGTGGCAGGCCCCCTTCCGAGAGCTGCGCGCCACCAGTCCGGTCCATTATGTCGCACACTCCGACTTTGGGCCTTATTGGTCGATCTCCAGCTATAAGCCGATCGTCGCGGTCGAATCGCTGCCCGATCTCTATTCGAGCCAGGCGGGCGGGATCACGATCGCCGATTTCGTCGAGGATCGTGGCGATGTGAAAATGCCGATGTTCATCGCGATGGACCGGCCCAAGCACACGGGGCAACGCCGCACCGTCGCACCGGCCTTCACGCCATCCGAGATGGTGCGGATGACCGAGAATATCCGCATGCGGACCTCGGAGATCCTCGACGGGCTCGACTGGAACACCCCGTTCGACTGGGTCGACCGCGTGTCAATCGAACTGACGACACAGATGCTCGCGATCCTGTTCGACTTTCCGTGGGAGGACCGGCGCAAGCTGACCTTCTGGTCCGACTGGGCGGGCGACATCGAGATGGTCAAGACCGCCGAGCTCCGCGCGCAACGGTTGCAGCACATGTATGACTGCGGCGGCTATTTCCAGAATCTGTGGAACCAGAAGGTCGGCAAGGAACCCACCCCCGACCTGATCTCGATGATGATCCATTCCGACGCAATGGCGGAAATGGACCAGATGGAATTCCTCGGGAACCTTATCTTGCTGATCGTCGGGGGCAACGACACCACGCGCAACACGATGAGCGCGGTTGCCTACGGGCTTGACCTGTTTCCCGATTCTCGCGCGAAGCTGGAGGCGGACCCGGGGCTGATCCACAATGCGGTGCAGGAAATCGTCCGCTGGCAGACCCCGCTCGCGCACATGCGCCGCACCGCGACCGTGGACAGCGAACTTGAAGGTCAACCGGTCGCGGCGGGGGACAAATTGATCCTCTGGTATATCTCCGCCAACCGCGACGAGAGCGTATTCGAGGATGCCGATACGATCCTGGTCGACCGCCCCAATGCGCGCCGGCATCTCGCGTTCGGGCATGGCATCCACCGCTGCGTCGGCGCGCGGCTGGCGGAATTGCAGGTGTCGGTGCTGCTCGAGGAGATGTCCAAGCGGCGGATGCGGGTCAATGTGATCGGCGCGCCCGAGCGAGTCGCGGCGTGCTTCGTCCACGGCTATCGCAAGCTGCCGGTCGAGATCAGTCGCTATTGAACGTCAACGGGCGTGCGTCCGCTTGGCGAAGTGTCGCGTAGCTCCCACATGGGGTTGGCAAGACCCTTTGCCGTTTAGGATATTCTTCCGATGCACGACCGCCGCCATTTCCTGACGCTCGCCGGATCGGGCGTTGCTGCTTTTGCGCTGTTCGGCTGCAAGAGCGCGACCGCCGGGCCACCCGAGACGTTCGAGATCAATCTGAGCGACGCCGCATGGAAGAAGAAGCTGTCGCCCGCCGCCTACCGCGTGCTGCGCCATGAGGGCACCGAGACGCCTTACACCAGCCCGCTCAACGGCGAGCATCGCGCGGGCACCTTCGCCTGTGCAGGGTGCGCGCTGCCGGCGTTTTCCTCGAAGACGAAGTTCGAGAGCGGCACCGGCTGGCCGAGCTTCTGGGCGCCCCTGCCCAATGCGGTGCGCAACCGCGTCGACGGATCGCTGGGTATGGAGCGCACAGAAGTCCATTGCCGCCGCTGCGGCGGGCATCTCGGGCATGTCTTCGACGACGGTCCCAAGCCGACCGGCAAGCGCTATTGCATGAATGGCGTCGCGATGACCTTCACGCCCGGCAAGGCATAACCCCGCCGGGGCCGCACACGGCGGCCCCGCGGCCCATCACACTGCGATCGTAACCGCCTTGTACTTTGGGTTGAGCAAGTGCGTCACCAGCAGCGCGAGCAGGTACGCCAGCCCGCACGCGATAAAGAACGGCTGGTAACTCCCGACAGTATCGAGCAGCAGCCCGAGCGACTTGGATGCAATGAACCCGCCCGCGGCCCCCGCGAACCCGCCGAGCCCGACCAGCGTACCCTGCGCATAACGCGGGAACAGATCCCCCGGCAGCGCGAACAGGTTGGTCGAGAAACCCTGGTGGGCCGCGCACGCCAGACCGATGAAGGCAACCGCGATCCAGATGTTGCTCGCCTGCACCGCGAACATCACCGGCAGCGCAAACAATGCGCAGGCGAACATCGCCCGTTTGCGCGCCCGCCCGGTGGTGACCCCGCGCTTGAGCAGATGCGACGAATACCACCCACCCGAAATCGCACCGAGATCCGCGAGAATGTAGATCGCGACGAGCGGCGGCCCGAAGCTCTTGAGGTCATAGCCATATTGCTTGCTGAAAAAGTCGGGCAGCCAGAACAGGAAGGTCCACCACACCGGATCGATCAGGAACCGCCCCGCCATATAGGCCCAGGTCTCGCGGTGGCGCAGCACGCTGCGGAAAGTCGCGCGGCCGACGTCCTCCGATGGTTCGGCTTCGATCCAGGCGCGTTCCTCCTGCGTCAGCCGCGGATGATCCGACGGTTTGCGGTACAGCCAGAACCACAAGGCAAGCCAGACCAAATTGAACGATCCCGTAACGATGAACGCCCAGCGCCAGTTGAGCGCAAACGACACGACCAGCAGCGACACCAGCAACGGCGTCACCACCGCGCCGACATTGGCGCCCGCATTGAAGATTCCGATCGCGAGCGCGCGTTCCTTCTTGGGGAACCACTGCGATGCCGCGGCGAGCGCGGACGGATAGGTCCCCGCCTCCCCCAGTGCGAGCGGGATGCGCGCGATGACAAAGCCCGTCGTGCTCGTCACCAGCACTTGCGCCAGATGCCCGACCGTCCAGGTCGCCATTGCCAGTAGATACCCCGCGCGCGCACCAATCCGGTCGATCAACCAGCCGAAGAACAGGAAGCCGAACCCGTAGCAGACCTGGAAATAGCCGGTGATGTCGCCGTATCCGGTGTTTGACCAGCCGTAGAGGCTCGACAGTTCGGGCTTGAGCACGCCGAGGACGAGACGGTCGATGTACGACAGCACCACCGCGGCGAACAGCAGCCCGCAGATGATCCAGCGAACGCGCCCGCGCGGTCGCGGCACCGCATGTTCCGCGGTCTCAGGGGCTTGCGCGAGTTGATCGCTGAATTTGCTCATCGCGGCCTGCCCAGAAGCAGATCGTCGTTCGCTCTCACCGCCAAAGGGTGTTGGGTCTGCGCATTCCGCGGCCAGACATCAGATGGGACCGCGCCATTAACGCGCGGGTTGTCTGCAAAGTGACGCATCCGTGTCCTCTCCCACCAACGTCGACGCGGCATTGCTCGGGATGCCGTCATCGTGTTAACGTTATCATGCGTTAGGGTCCGCTTGTCTGTCAACGACTGCGCGCCGACCGACGACCGGACCAATCCGGCGGCGGAATAGTGGAGGATGGGGATCGTCATGTCGAACGCGTTGAAACGGGGCCTGTTCGCCTGCCTGCTGGCCGGTGTCGCGACCCCTGCGCTGGCCGAGGACGGTTATGACCTGTGGCTTCGCTATCATCCGTTGACGACATCGGGCATTGCCGATGCAACGACCGTCGCCGTGCTGGGCGATACGCCTACGCTCACGGTGGCGGGGCAGGAAATGCAGCGCGGCCTCGCGGGTCTGTCGGCGCATCCGATACAGACCAGCGTCGCGATGCGGCCGGGCGGAGTCGTACTGGCACGGGCTGACACGCCGGCGCTGCGGTCGCTGACGCTTGCAACCCAAACTCTGGGTGAGGAAGGGTATCTTGTGCGTTCGGTTACGCTGGAGGGGCAGCGGGTCACGCTCGTTACCGCCAATACCGACCGGGGGGTCCTGTACGGCGCGTTCGCGCTGCTGCGCTGGGTCCAGACCGGGCATTCGCTTTCCAGCGCAAACCTCACATCGATGCCGCACGTTGCTTTGCGCGTGCTCGACCATTGGGACAATCTCGATGGTACGGTCGAGCGCGGCTATTCGGGACAGTCGCTGTGGGACTGGTGGACGCTCCCCGATTATCGCGACCCACGCTACACCGATTATGCGCGCGCCAACGCCTCGATCGGGATCAACGGCAGCGTGCTCAACAACGTCAACGCCAAGGCCGACAGCCTGACCGCGCCGTACATCGCCAAGGCCGCGGCACTGGCAGACATTTTCCGGCCGTATGGGATCAAAGTCTATCTCTCGGCGCGCTTCTCCGCGCCGATCGAACTAGGCGGGCTCAAGACCGCCGACCCGCTCGATCCCAAGGTCGCGGCATGGTGGCGCGCCAAGGCGGATGAAATCTATCGCGCGATCCCGGACTTCGGCGGGTTCCTGGTCAAGGCAAACTCGGAAGGCCAGCCCGGCCCGCAGGATTACCACCGCACCCATGCCGACGGTGCGAACATGCTTGCGGCCGCGGTCGCGCCGCACAAGGGCATCGTGATGTGGCGTGCATTCGTCTACGCGCAGGAGAATGCAGAAGACCGCGCCAAGCAGGCGTATGACGACTTCCATCCGCTCGACGGCACGTTTGCCTCGAACGTCATCGTCCAGGTCAAGAACGGCGCGATCGATTTCCAGCCGCGCGAGCCGTTCCATCCGCTGTTCGGCACAATGCCCAAGACGCCGCTGATGATGGAATTCCAGATTACCAAGGAATATCTCGGCCAGGCGACCCACCTCGCCTATCTCGGCCCGATGTTCGAGGAGACGCTGCGCGCCGATACGCTGGCGCACGGCACCGGATCGACCGTCGCGCGCGTCGTCGACGGGACGCTCGATCACCACGCGCTGACCGGCATGGCGGGGGTCGCCAACATCGGGCGTGACCGCGACTGGTCGGGATCGACCTTCAACCAAGCCAATTGGTACGCGTTCGGACGGTTTGCGTGGAACCCCGACGACACGTCCGATGCCATCGCGCGCGACTGGGCCGCGATGACGTTCGACCCCACGACCGCGACCGTGACGCCGGTCGTACGGATGATGGCGGGTTCGCGCGAGGCGGTGGTCGACTATATGACGCCGCTCGGCCTAGGCCACGTCATGGCGACGGGGCATCACTATGGCCCCGGACCGTGGATTTCGGACCTCAAGCGTCCAGAATGGAATCCCTATTACTACCACCGCGCGACCAAGGACGCGATCGGCGTGGAGCGCGGACCCAACGGCAATGCCGCGACCGCGCAATATGCGCCCGCGCTCGCGCGGCTGCTGGCGGACCCCGCAACCACCCCCGAACGCGACCTGTTGTGGTTCCACCGCGTGCCGTGGACGTACAAGCTGCGGTCCGGCGGAACCCTGTGGCAGGGGATGGTCGGGCATTACGATCGCGGCGTCGGCTACACCGCGGGCTTGCAGTCCGCCTGGACGGCGCTGCGCCCGCGGATCGATGCGGAACGGTTCGCCAAGACCGACACCTTCCTGATGATCCAGCATCGCGAGGCGCAGTGGTGGCGTGACGCAAGCCTCAGCTATTGGATATCGGTCAACGGTCTGGCGCTTCCACCGGGCGCAAAATTACCCGCGCACGATCTCGACTGGTACAAGGCGCAACATTTCCCCTACGCACCCGGCAACCCCTGACTTGCCGACACCGTGACGTTGGCGTCATAGTCTCTGCAACGAAAGGACCCGAATGACGGATACCCGACCCTCGCGGCGCCAGCACAACGTTCCGACGATCACCGATGTCGCGCACAAAGCCGGGGTATCACCGATGACCGTGTCGCGCGTCATCAACGCCAAGCACACCGTGCGCGAGCAAACGCGCGTGCGGGTCGAAGCCGCGATCGCCGAACTCAATTACGCGCCCAACGCCGCCGCGCGTACGCTGGCAGGCGGCGAGGAAATGCGGATCGGTCTGCTCCATTCCAACCCGAGCTTCGCCTATCTCAGCGCTTTCCTGGTCGGCAGTCTCGATCAGGCGAGCCGCAGCAACGTCCAGCTTGTCGTCGAGAAGTGCGATGACCCCGGCCAGGAAGCGGCGGCGGTTGCGCATCTGCTCAACGGCCGGGTCGACGGGATCGTTTTGCCGCCGCCGCTGAGCGACTCTCCCGATGTGCTTGCTGCGCTCAAGACGGCGGGCGTTCCGATCGTCGCGGTCGCCACCGGGCGCGCGCCAGAATGGGCGTTCTCGGTCAGCATCGACGATCGTCAGGCGGCATATGACATGACGCGGCACCTGGGTGCGCTCGGCCATGTGCGGATTGGCTTCATCACCGGCAACCCCAACCAGACCGCCAGTGCCGAACGGCTGGACGGCTATCGCGCGGCGCTGGCCGACATGCGGCTGCCGGACGACCCCGCGCTGGTGACGGAGGGGCTGTTCACCTATCGCTCGGGGCTCGACGCGGCGGACCGGTTGCTCGACCTCGACGATGCACCCTCCGCGATCTTCGCGTCGAATGACGACATGGCCGCCGCAACGGTCGCGATCGCGCATCGGCGCGGACTGGACGTGCCGAGCGACCTGACAGTCTGCGGGTTCGACGATACCGCGCTGGCGACGACAATCTGGCCCGAACTGACGACGATCCGTCAGCCGGTCGTGGAAATGTCGCGGATGGCGGTCGAGCTGCTGGTCCATGCGATCCGGTTGAGCAAGGCCGGGCGGCTGGGGGATATCGGCGAGCCGCACGTTCTGGCCGATTACACGCTCATCCGGCGCCAGTCGGATGCCGCGCCCCGGCGCCGCCCCGCAGTGCAACGGCGGGACTGAAGAGAATATACCGCCTCAGATTCCAACAGTTGTCGGTTTTCTCGTAAACGCGAAATATTGTCGTCCCCGACAACCGAGGTTTGTTGTACCCTGTCCCGCAACATCGGGACTTAGGGGGCTTTTCGTGAGCGTCGCTATCGCAATGATTACCGACCAGAAGGGCTATGCGCTGGCGCGCTATGCATTGGCTTCGGTTCTTCTATCACAGACACATGACTATACGCCGTATCTCTTCGTCGACCGATGGGATGGCCCGACTGATGCGGACGGGCTCCTCCATCTGGGAAAGTCGGTTGGCAGGCCGATCGAGGTCGTGAAGTTCGATACGAATGTCTTCGGCCAGATGAACTTCAAGACGACATCCCATGTCTCGTTCTCAACATATCTCAAGTTCGACGCGCTGCGATATCTTCGAGAACGCCATGACCGGGCACTTTACGCCGATACGGACATGCTCTTTTACCACCCGCTCGATATTGCGGGCATCGATTTTCACGGTAACCCGATCGGTGCGGTATACGATTTGGGCGAATGCCTGCTCCACGACGTCCAAGGCGTCGAGGCCAAATGTTACAGCAGCGGATATGCCAGGGATTATTTCAATGCTGGCCTGATGTTGCTCGACTGCACGAATAACGAGTTCGAAGCATTGGGACCAATCTACGCGGCGCATTGCCAGACCCATCAGGCCGAGTGTCCGTATGACGAGTGCTGCGCCTTGGGCGACCAATGCGCGTTCAACATGACCTTTCAGAACCGTTGGACGCCCCTGCCGCTGACGTGGAACGTGCAGTCGATCACGCTGCAGACCGATCTGTGGGAGCAGGCGGCGATCCGGCATTATACCGGACCGCTCAAATTCCTTCCGCTGCGCGCGCGCCGCGCCGATCGGAAGGAACGACGCCTGCTGGCTACGCTCGCAACCGCGTTGGGGGACGATCGGCCCAAAATCTGGCCGGGCATGGGCGCGGTCTATTGGGCAAACGGTCTGCGGCGCGCACGCGCGCGGGCCGAGATGGTGCGGGTGACGCAGATAACCGAATACAACACCCGCACCAGGCGCGAGGCAATCGCAAACGCCGTGTGATCGAGCCTTCCCCAAGTGCCCGCTCCAATAAAAAGGGGCCGCATTCCCGATGGAATGCGGCCCCTTTTGCCGTCAACGATGGAAGGAAGCCTACCCCTCCATATCTTCCAATTCGCGTCCGCGCGTTTCGTTGATCATCGCCTTGACGAAGAAGAACGACAGCGCCGCAAAGATCGCATAGCCGGTGTAGGTGACCGCAAGCCCCGGCGACACGGCAAGCGCCGGGAAGCTGACCGAGATCGCGGCATTGGCGATCCACTGCGCGAAGCCTGCGACCGCAAGCCCAGATCCGCGGATCTGGTTGGGGAACATCTCGCCCAACATGACCCACATGATCGGGCCCCAGCTGAAGTTGAAGAACACGACGTAGAGGTTCGCCGCGACCAGTGCGATCACGCCGTTGTTGCCCGGCAGCGACACCGCGCCATCCGCGCCGGTGACCGCGGTCGAGAAGGCATAGGCGACCGTCGCCAGTGTCACCGTCATGCCCGCAGAACCGATCAGCAGCAGCGGCTTACGGCCGATGCGGTCGACGAAGGCGATCGTGAAGATGCACGCTCCGATCGAGAGGGCGCCGGACAGGATGTTGATCTGCAGCGCGTAATTCTCGGAGAAGCCGACGGCTTCCCACAGCGTCGCGCCATAATAGAAGACGACGTTGATGCCGACGAGCTGCTGGAAGATCGCAAGACCGATACCCGCCCACAGGATCGGACGGATCTTGCCGGTGCGCTTGTCGAGCAAGTCGGACAGGCGTGGCTTGTGGTGATCGGCCGCGAAGCTGGCACGGATTTCGGTGACCTTGCGATCCGCCTCTTCCTGGCCGAACAGGCGGGCGAGCACGGCGCGCGCGCGCTCGTCATGCCCCTTGGCCATCAGGTAGCGCGGGCTTTCCGGGATGATCAGCAGCGCGAAGAAATAGATCGCGGCGGGGATTGCCTGAAGCCAGAACATCCAGCGCCATGCCGGCTCGCCCAGCCACAGGATCGCGGTCGATCCGCCGGCGTAATGCGCGAGCACGTAATTGGCGACGAACGCACCGGTCAGGCCGGTGATGATCATCACCTGCTGGACGCTCGACAACCGCCCGCGGATCGCCGCGGGAGTGACTTCGGAAATGTAGACCGGCGAGATCACGCTCGCAGCGCCGACGCCGAGGCCGCCGATGATGCGCGCGATGATGAAGACGATCGACGATCCCGCCGCACCCGCCGCAAGCGCGCTGACGAGGAACAGCACGGCGGCAAGCATCATGACGCTGCGCCGTCCGATCCGGTCGGCGAGCCGCCCGGCGGTGAACGCGCCGATCGACGAGCCGACGAGGATCGCGCCGACGTTGATCCCGATCCCGAGCTTGCCGAGATCGAACGCCGCCTCGAGCCCCTTCTGCGTCCCGTTGATCACGCCCGAATCATAGCCGAACATGAAACCGCCGATCGTCGCCACCGCGACGATGGCGGCAATGAAGCCGAAATTGACCTTGCTCATATCCGGGCCCAGCCCGGGCAACGATGCCGTCGCCATCAGTTTTTCCCTCTTCCCAATTTTATAATTTTGCCGGCGTCACGGGCAGGCCCGCTACGCCGGGGTCGAATGCGAACAGATTACCCGCCTCTGGCTGCTCCGCGAGCGCCGCGGGGTCGAGCCCCTTGCTGGCGGTCGTCGCGTAGGCGGTGCGCAGATCGGGCCCGCCAAAGGCGATCTTGGTGATATTGGACACGGGAAAGCGCACTTCGCTGATCGTGATGCCCGCGGGATCATAGCGGCGCACGCGCCAGCCGCCCCACAGCCCGGTCCACAGGCAATTCTCGGAATCGATCACGCAGCCATCGGGATGCCCTGCACCGTCCTCGATCTCGATGTGCACCACCGGCGTACCGAGCGTGCCATCGTCGTTGATCGGCACGCGCCAGATGCGCTTGCCCAGCGTGTCGGTGTGATACAGCGTGGTTGCGTCCGCACTGACCGCGGGACCGTTGGTGATCGCGACGGGCGGGAGGCCGCTGTCCTGCGTGGTGCCGTCCGCGAGGCGATGGAGCCGCCCGGTCTCGCCCGCTTCATTGTCGTCCATCGTGCCGAACCAGATCCGCCCGCGCGAATCGGTCGTCGCGTCGTTGAGGCGGTTGTCGGGGTGATGCGGTTCGGGATCGTGGAACAGCGTGAACGTGCCGGTCGCGGGATCGAAGCGATGCAGCCCGGTCTTGACCCCGGCGATCATGTCGCCGCTTTCGGTCGGGAGTACCCAGCCGATCTGGTCGGGCGCGGTCCAGTGCTGCGCCTGCCCCGTCGCGGGGTCGAACCGGTACAGCCGGTGCGCCTTGATATCGACGAACCAGAGCGCATCCCCGATCCAGACGGGCCCTTCGCCCAGCGTTGCCCCGACTGCGAAAACCGACTGAACCATCGTCACCCTCTCCTCAGCGCCAGCCGGCATCGACGAAATAGTCGTGCCCCGTACACATGCGGGCATCGTCGGACGCGAGGAACAAGGCAAGCGCTGCCACGTCCGCTGGCTGGATCCGACCGTCGAGGCATTGCGCCGAGACGATCTCCGCTTCGCCCTCCGGCGTGTACCATTTTTCCTGGCGCGGCGTCTGGACGTTGCCGGGGACGATCGTCGTGACGCGGATATTGTCGCGCCCCAGATCGCGCGCGAGGCTGCGCGTCATGCCTTCGATTGCGGCCTTGGCGGTCTGGTAGAGGACGAGGTCGGGCAAGCCGAGATGCCAGCTGATCGACCCGAAGTTGACGATCGCGCCGCCGCCCGCCTGCCGCATGTACGGCACGACCGCTTGCGCCGCGAAGAAAAGATGCCGCAGATTCACCGCCATCCGGTCGTCCCAATAGTCGGGCGTGACTTCGGCGATGCTGTGGCGATCGTCGTTGGCGGCGTTGTTGATCAGGATGTCGATCCCGCCCAGCTGCTCGGCGACGGTGGCGATCGTCGCCTGAAGCGCGGCAATGTCGCGAAGGTCGCACGCGTGGAAGCGGGCGGGGGCGAACCGCTCGGCGACCGCGGCACCCGCTTCGTGGTTGACGTCGACGAAGGCGATGTGCGCGCCTTGCTCGGCAAAGGCCTCGACCAGACCCGCGCCGATCCCGGTGGCGCCCCCCGTGATCAGCACGCGCTTCCCCGCAAGACTCTGATATTGCGCGCGTATTTTCGGCATTGCCGTCACTTCTTGGTCTCCAGCAGGCCGCGTTGGGCCAGGTTGGTCATCAGCGCGCCGATCCCGGTCTGCCACGGCGCGGCATCGCGCGAGGTGACGACGCGGTTGACCAGACGCCCGAGCTTGGCGCTCTCGATCGAGACGATGTCGTTGATCTTGTGGGTAAATCCACGACCGGGATCGTCGCGATCCTGAACCGGCGCAAATAACGTGCCGAGGAACAACGCAAAACCGTCGGGATATTGATGCTCGCTCAGCGTCTGGCGCACCAGATCGAGCGGATCGCGGCTGATCTCCGCCATGTTGCTTGCGCCTTCAAGGACATAGCCATCCTCGCCTTCGATCCGCAGGGCGACTTGCGCGGTGCGGACGTCGTCGATCGTGAAGCTGTCGTCGAACAGGCGGACCAGCGGTCCGAGCGAGCAGGACGCGTTATTATCCTTCGCTTTGCCCAATAATAGAGCCGATCTGCCCTCGAAATCACGCAGGTTGACGTCGTTTCCAAGCATTGCGCCGACGGTTTTACCCCGATTGTCGACGAGTAAAGCAATCTCGGGCTCGGGATTGTTCCAGGTCGAATCCGAGCGAATCCCGATATCGGCATCCGCCCCCACCGTCGCCAGCACGGGCGCCTTGGTGAACACCTCGGCATCGGGGCCGATCGCGACTTCGAGATATTGCGACCACAGGCCGTCGTCGATCAGCGCCTGCTTGAGCGCCGCCGCCTCGGGCGTGCCGGGAACGACGCCACGGATCGAACCGCCGACGCGTGCCTCGAGCCGCTCGCGGATCGCACTCGCCGCGCCGGGATCACCGCGGCCGCGTTCCTCGATCACGCGTTCGAGCGCGGAGACCGCGAAGGTCACGCCGCACGCCTTGACGCATTGCAGGTCGACCGGGCTGAGGAGATCGACGGACTCCAGCGAGAAATCGGCGATCGGTGCGCCACCGGCACCGCTGAAATCGCCGCGGTCGATCAACGCCGCGACGGTCGGTGCGACCTGCGCCATGTCGAACGCCCGGCCCTTGACCACCAGGATCGGCGAGGGTCCCGCCTCGGTCAGCATCCTGCCGACGAAGGTTCCGTCCGCCCAATCCACTGGCAGTGCTGACGCTGTGTCGCCCCGTTCGCCCTTCATACCCGCTCCACTCGACATATTATTTTGATAGCGTTAACAACACCAGCGTCGACGCGCTGTCAAGGGCGGGACAGCCACAAGATAGTGGCGTGGAGAAGGAAACGGGACATGAAGAAGATCCGTCTGATTGGTCTGGCCTGTGCCACGCTCGCGCTGCTCGGCGCGAGCCCGCCGCCCGCGGAACGCTGGGTCGGCAGCTGGGCGACGTCGCAGCAGATTCCCGAACCACGCAATGCCCTCCCCGATGCCGCGCTGACCGATGCGACCCTACGCCAAATGGTTCGCCTGTCCACTGGTGGAAATCGGTTTCGTATATTGATGAGCAACGCGTTCGGCACCGAGCCGCTGCGGATCGACGCCGCGCATGTCGCGCGCGCTGCGGGGGGCGCTGCGGGTGGCGCCGGGGTGATGCCCGGCACCGATCGGGCGCTGACCTTCGACGGGGAAGCGGGCGTGACGATCCCGGCGGGCGCGAGCTATTGGTCGGACCCGGTCGCGCTGCCGGTCCCGGCGCTGTCGTCGATCGCGATCTCGCTCCACTTGCCCGCAGCACCCAAGGGGCAGACCAGCCACCCCGGATCGCGCGCCACCAGCTATGTCGTGCCGGGCAACCATGTCGGCGATGCGGCACTGCAGGGCGCGCAGAAGGTGGAGCATTGGTTCCAGATCGCAGGCGTCGCGGTTGCGGCGTCCCCCACGGCGCGCGCGGTCGTCACGCTGGGCGATTCGATCACCGACGGGCATGGCGCGACCACCGACGGCAATGATCGCTGGCCCGACCTGCTCGCCAACCGGCTCCAGGCGAACCCGGCGACCGCGACGGTCGGCGTGCTCAACCACGGGATCGGCGGCAACCGCGTGCTGTCGGACGGGCTCGGCCCCAACATGCTCGCGCGGTTCGACCGCGACGTGCTCGCGCAGCCGGGGGTGCGTTATCTGATCGTGCTCGAGGGGATCAACGATCTCGGCACGCTGACTCGCGAAGCGCCGGTGTCGGCAGCGGCGCATGCGGCGCTGGTCGCGCGGATGATCGGCGCGTATCGCCAGGTCATCGCGCGCGCGCATGCCGCGGGGATCAAGGTGTATGGCGCGACGATCCTGCCGGATGGGGGCTCCGGCTATTATCACCCCGACGCGCAGAACGAGGCCGACCGGGCGGCGGTCAATGCGTGGATCCGCGCGCCGGGGCATTTCGACGCGGTGATCGATTTCGACGCGCTTATGCGCGATCCTGGTGCGCCGACGCGGTTGCGGAAGGCGTATGATTCCGGGGACGGGTTGCATCCTTCGCCGGTGGGGTATCGGGCGATGGCTGGGGCGATTCCGTTGGGGCTGTTTCGGTAGGGGTGGGCACTTGCCCCCATTGCCCGGGATAGCAAGGAGCGGAACGAATGCTCTGGAAAGAAGGAGGGAAATTTAGCCATTCTTCCAGTCCGGGTTAGACGCCAGATTGCCGTGTCAGAACTAGAGTAATTCGACGATGCGGCATAACGATGCCTGCAACTGGCTGACAAGCGCTTTAAAGTGTACGGAAAGAGAGCCGTACTCACTCTTGGCCTGCTTGATTATTGCAGCCTTGTCGCTCACCGCCGCGTGACCTTTGACCTTAGAGCGCAAATAGTGAAGATGTCTAAGCGGCTCTATGATCGCCGCCACCTCGTCAGCATCGAGACCCTTGTTTGGGAGCAGTTCGGCTAGAAGCTTTAACGACTGCCACTGTTTGTCGACTGTCACGCCGGTCGCTCTCAGCTGCGCCCGCAGCGCCTTTGTTACAAAGCCTTCGGTTACGAGTTGGTCTAGAGCAAGGATGGCGTTCGACCATTCTTCTGGAGATGCGGTCAGAGGATAGTGCAGGATTGCCGCTAAGCCTTGATCTCTCGGATGCCACCAGTCCGGCGACCTTTTGTCTAACTTCGAGACCTCGTACTTGAGATCAAGCAGAGGGTCCGCCTGAGAGCTAAAGTCACCCTTGATATCTGTTTCAAATGCGCGCTGGGAGATTGGAGCTTTCGGCCATTCGTTGAAGGATTTCCAGTACAGTTGCTCCGTGTAAGGTATCTTCGCAAGATCGCAGAGATAGGCGTGAACCTGCCCCGCCTCGTTCACATCGTATGATTTCAGATACCATCCGCCCCGTGCAGAGATGGACCGATGTTCAAGGCGGTATTTCTCAGGGTCAGCCTTGTACTTATGTAGAACGTCCGGCCGAAAAAAAGCGGGCGTAACGTGATAAGGAAGGTCTGAGTCCTTTTCAAAATAGCTTGCCATCGCGGATGGCGCGCATGAGATTTCAGCAAGAACATTGTTCTTCCAGTCCTGAGCCTTAAATTTTACGTACTGCTTGTCGTCCCCGCGCCAGTTTTGGTTCGCCTCGGCAATGAGCATATCCTTCGTCAGCATAGGCCGAATGATCAAAATGCCATTTGCGTAGCTTCCATTGGCTTGAACACCGCCATGGTAAAACAGATCGTTGGCGCTAACATTTCTAAGATCCTGGTTATGAAAACCAAAAAAAGCACCCGGCTGATAACGGGTAAAATCAAACTTAATTAGCAATGCTGTTTCCGTAACGGCCATGTATCGATGGAGTTGTTCTGCATTGACTGTAACGAGCATGTCCTCGGCACTACCACTATGCATGGTAAGCTCACGTAGGCGGATAATCGGCTCAACGTCACCATCTGAATTCAGACGGCAAAATGCCTTTTCCTCATCCATCCAATACAGATCTAGCGCCTGGACAAACGGCTGAGAAATTTCTGTCCTTGTCGGACCCTTGTCCACACGATCAAATTTGCGCCGGAAGACAAGCTGCTCGCTGCCTTCTAGGGCCTTACACCCGAAGCTGTCTATTGGCGGCGAAAGATACATTTGGTCTGGTTCTCCGCCCCGCGAAACATGTTCGAGTGACCAATGACTACCGGGATCAATCATTACATGTTGGAGCTTGTCGCCATCCGGGGGATTAATGTTGGCTAGAGGTACCAGTATCGAATGGACAAGCGCTTGGCTGACATTCGTAAACAGAATTATTTCGTCAGAAAGCGTATGCTTGGTCAAATAGTCGACAGCCAAACAGGCACCCTGCAACCATGCCGCATCCGGGGTATCGGGCAACAGAGCCACATCTAGAAGATCTTGCAGTCTGAACATAATTACCCCCCGCTAAGCCTCTTTTTTTGGCGACAGAGTGGGTACAGCGAGACTCTGTCGCCTAACATACTGGCATCAAACCGTGATGACTGTGTGCTTCACTGTCAAATCCACTGCAAACTGCCAGTCGGCAAGCAACAAATCTAAGCCGAAGCTGGAAGCTTCGCGAATGTTAGGACCTTAGAAAGACTGGGATCGCCCTGAGTGTCTGGTGCTGAACGATAACTATCGGGTGGCTTACTGCGCGCGCTGATGAAGGCCCCAATTTGCCCGGACGGGCCGTGCAGTGACGTCCAACTGTCATCCAAACTCACAATATAGCAACACTCTGGAACACCCCCGCCCGCGGAACGTATCATCCGGGACTCCCGGGGATTGCAGACCATGCCGCCACACGACCTTCACGCGACCCAGACGGTGCCGCCCCCGCATCCGATCCACACGCTGCTCGCCGCGTTTCCGCTCGCCTTCTTCACCGCGGCGTTCCTGACCGACCTCACCTACGTCAACACCGCCGAGATGCAGTGGGCCAATTTCTCGGTGTGGCTCATCACCGGCGGGCTGATCATGGGCGGGTTTGCAGCGCTTGCCGGGATCGTCGATTTCGCGCGCAACCGCCGCGCGGTGCGGCGCGCGCCGCGGCCGTGGTTCCACAGCGTGCTCAACGTCGCGGTGCTCGGGCTCGCGCTGGTCAATGCCTTCGTCCACAGCCGCGATGCGTGGACGTCGGTGATGCCGACCGGGATCATCCTCTCGGGCATCGTCGCGGTGCTGGTGATCGTGTCGAGCTGGACCGGCACGACGGTCGCCCATCGCCTGTCCACTGGAGCCGCATGATGCGCACGATCCCGATGCTTCTCCTGGGTGCGACGACGCTCGCGCTGGCCGCGTGCGGCGGTGCGGGGGGTTCGACCGAACGGCAGCTCGGCGCCGATCCGCATCTGCCCGCGATCAACCAGTATCTCGTGCCCCCGATGCACGTCGCGCCGGTCGGGAGCTGGGCGGGGGCCGCGCCGACGGTCGCGCCGGGCCTGCAGGTGACCGCGCTCGCGACCGGGTTGCAGCATCCGCGCCAGCCCTATGTCCTCCCCAATGGCGACGTGCTGGTGGTGGAATCGAGTGGGCCGGGGACCGAGCCGGTCAAGCGGCCCAAGGAAATCATCATGGGCTGGGTGATGGGCTATGCGGGTGCGGGGGCCAAGGGCGGCAACCGCGTGACGCTGCTGCGCGACGCCAATGGCGACGGCACGCCTGAGCTGCGCAGCGTGCTGCTCGACCATCTGCATTCGCCGTTCGGGATCACGCTGGTGGGCGGGGATCTGTACGTCGCCAATACCGATGCGATCGTGCGCTATCCCTATGTCACCGGGCAGACGCGGATTACCGCGCCGGGGGTGAAGCTGACCGACCTGCCGGGCGGGCCGATCGACCATCACTGGACCAAGAGCCTCACCGCGAGCCCCGATGGGCGCAAGCTGTATGTCGGGGTGGGATCGAACAGCAACATCACCGAGAACGGGATCGAGGCGGAGAAGGGTCGCGCGGCGATCTGGGAAGTCGATCGGTCGAATGGCGCGTCGCGACTGTATGCGACGGGGTTGCGCAACCCCAACGGGCTGACCTTCAACCCGACCAGCGGGCAATTGTGGACGGTGGTGAACGAGCGCGACGAGATCGGGCCGGATCTGGTGCCGGACTATATGACGTCGGTGCAGGATGGCGCCTTCTATGGCTGGCCGTACAGTTACTGGGGGCAGCACGTCGACCCGCGCGTGATGCCGCAGCGGCCCGATCTGGTGAAGGCGGCGATCCGGCCCGATTATGGGCTGAGCTCGCATGTCGCGCCGTTGGGGATGGTGTTTGCGGGCGCGGGCTTGCCGGCTGCGTATTCGGGCGGCGCGTTCGTGGCCGAGCATGGGAGCTGGGATCGCGGCAATCTCAACGGGTATAAGGTGGTCTATATTCCGTTCGCTGGCGGCAAGCCCAATGGCAAGGCGCAGGATGTGGTGACCGGGTTCATCGGCCCGAACGGCAAGGCGCGCGGGCGGCCGGTCGGGCTGGCGGTGGATCCGCGCGGCGGTCTGCTGATCGCGGATGATCTGGGGAATACGGTGTGGCGGGTGAGCGCGAAGGGTGCGCCGGTGGCTACGGCTTCGTTGCGGTAGGGGTTGGGATGGTCTGATCGGTTGCGCGACCAACGGGCCGACCCACCCCCAACCCCTCCCTTCCAGGGAGGGGAGCCAGGCGGAGGCGCACTTCTCCCCTCCCTGGAAGGGAGGGGTCGGGGGTGGGTCGGTGTGGGGGGATCTCCACCGCATGCCTAAAGCACCATGCTTGCGACAAGCCGGGCGTCCGCTACCAAGGAGCTTTCCGGGGGAGGATCGCACCACATGTCGCGCCACATCTTGCTAGCCGCACTGCTCTGCGCGATCGCGACCCCCGCCGTGGCGGACAGCTATGACGACCGCGTCGCCAAGGTGCTGCGCGCCACCCCGCTGATCGACGGGCACAACGACTGGCCCGAGACGTTGCGCGACCGCGAGGGCGAGAAGCGCTGGACGATCGACCTTGCCGCGGGGCTCGACCGCGTCACGCCGCGCTACGACACCGATATCGCGCGGTTACGCAAGGGCGGCGTCGGCGGGCAATTCTGGTCGGTCTATGTCGATGCGGCGCTCCCCGGGCTCGAGCAGGTCAAGCAGACGCTCGAACAGATCGACCTCGTCCACCAGATCGTCGCGCGCTACCCCAAGGACTTTGCGATCGCGCGGACCGCGGCGGACGTGCGGCGCGCGCATGCCGCGGGCAGGATCGCGTCGCTGATCGGGGTCGAGGGCGGCGGGCAGATCGATGCGAGCCTGTCGGTGCTGCGCGCCTATCATGCGATGGGCGCGGGGTATCTGACGCTGACGCATGCGCGGACGATCGCCTGGGCGGATTCGGCGACCGACGATCCGCGCCACGGCGGGCTGACGCCGTTCGGCGAGGCGGTGGTGGGCGAACTCAACCGGCTGGGGATGCTGGTCGACCTGAGCCATGTCAGCGAGGACACGATGCGCGATGCGCTGCGCGTGACCCGGGCGCCGGTGATCTTCTCGCATTCGGGCGCGCGCAGCGTGAACGAACATCCGCGCAACGTGTCGGACGCGGTGCTGCGGCTGGTCGCGGCGAACGGCGGGGTGGTGATGGTCGACTTCGCGCCGGTCTATGTGTCGGACGCTTATCGCCGTTGGTCCGCCGACCGGTCGGCCGAGCAAGCGCGGATCAACGCGCCGCCGTTCGGGGGACTGTATATCGGGCAGCCCGATAAGGCGGCGGCGGCGATGCAGGCGTGGCTGGGGGCGCATCCGGCACCGCGCGTGACGCTTGCGCAGGTGGCGGACCATATCGTCCATGTCGCGAAGGTGGCGGGGGTCGATCACGTCGGGATCGGGTCGGACTTCGACGGGGTCGGGAGCGTGTTGCCCGAGGGGCTCGGCGATGTCTCGACCTACCCGGCGTTGCTGGCGGAATTGATGCGGCGCGGGTGGAGCGACCGCGATGTCGCGAAGCTTGCGGGCGGGAACGTGCTGCGCGTGATGGCGGCGGCGGAGCGGGTTTCGGCGGAGATGGCGGGGGCGTTGCCTGGGACTGCTACGATGCCAGAGCTACCGACCAAATAGGATTTCCCTCCCCCCGTTCGGGCTGAGCGACGTCGAAGCCTTGCTCGTGGGGCAAGGGCCCTTCGACTGCGCTCAGGGCGAACGGTGATAAGCTTAGAAACTGACCGTCGTCGTGTCGCTCAGCGCAGCGAGCACCATCGGGGCGCGCGTGCCCTGCTCGACCGCATCGTCGCCGGTGTCGTTGAGCGGTGCGTGGTCGGAATAGATGAAGCCCTTGGTCGGATAGGCCGAGGTGCCGAGGTCGCCTTGCGGACCGTACCAGACCTTGACCATGCTCCAGTCGCCGTTCGGCGAAACGTCGACCGCGCGGACGTCGCGCTCGACACCGCCGCGGCGCGACCAGTTGGCGTGGGTCAGCAGGACTTCACGGTCGTTGACGACTTCGCTGACCATCGCGACATGGCCAAGGCGCATCCGGCTGGTCGCGGAGAAAGCGAGCACCGCGCCGACCTTGGGGGCGTGGCCGCGTGCGTAATGTCCCGCTGCCTGCGACCACCAGGTGTTGGCGTTGCCGCGGATCTCGATCCCCGAAATCTGCCGTGCATAGGGGGCGCACTGCCAGAACTGCGCCATCGCGGGGGTCGCCATCGTCAGGGCACACGCCACCACCAGCGCAAAACGCGCTGTCAAAGTCTTCAAAGTCATGGAGCCCCCAAAGGTCTCGGAAGAGGTTCAACTCGTCGTTGAGCCTGTCAAAGCAGGTCTGCGCAGGCATGGAAACCCTTGCCCCAGGATGAACGGAACCTTTTCCGACGAAGCGAGTTGGCCGCGCGATGATTGCCGTTTTGCGCGTCGCCAGAGGCACCGTGATGCACGATCGCGCTCGCCAACGCAGTGTATCGGCGCTAGGAATCGGGGCATGAACCGAACCGCACTGGCGCTTTGCCTGCTCGTTACCGCCTGCTCCGGCGGCGGTGGGTTCGGTAGCGATGACAATCTGTACGACACCAACACCACCGCGCCGCAACCGGGGGTCTTACCGGTCCAGATCGGCGAAGGCGGCTCGGCGTTCCAAGCGTGCGCGGGGGTCGGCGAGGTCGTCAACCTGTCGCCAGCCGGAGAGGCATACCTCCCCTTGCGCGCCGCCCCGTTCGCGGAGGCCGACGAAGTTGCCCGGCTTGGCGAGGGGACGCGCGTGTTCCGCTGCACGCGCTCGCTCGACCAGCGCTGGCAGGGGATCGTCGTCGCCCCCGCCGATGCGACCGATTGCGGCGTTGCCGCCCCGATCGCGAGCGCCCGGCCTTATGCGGGGCCGTGCAAGTCGGGCTGGGCGCTGACGGGGTTTATCCGACCGATTGCGGGGTAGGATCCGTCCCCCCGGCCTCATTCCGGGGATCCACTGGGGTGCGCGCTCGTAAGCCGTTGAATTCGCTGCACGGTGGATCCCCAGCACGAGGCGAGACCTCTGCAAAGCTAGAGGTGTTCTCGCGCGCAGGCGGGAGTCCAGGGGTCGCGAGAACTTGAAGCCGTTGCTCTGCTTGGCTCTGGGTTCCCGCCTTCGCGGGAAAACCGCGCATGAAGGGTCGGTAAACCAACTGAAGCAAGGGTCTCGCCACGCCCGCGGGTGACGGACTAAGCGGCCGAACTCGCGCGCAACCGTGCGTCATGCTCGGCGCGTCCGAACGGGAAGCGTGTGTAACATACCGCCGCAAGCGTGTAGAACAGCAGTTCGAGCACGACGAACACCAAGGTCAGCCGGTCGATCGCCGCGACCGGCACTTGGCCGGGTTTTGCGCCGTCGGGGAATTGCGCGAAGGCGAGGATCTGCCCCGCGACGAAGATGCCCAGACCGCCGACGAGTTTCTGCACGAAGAACCCGCCGGCAAAGAACACCCCTTCGGACCGTTTGCCGGTGCGGACTTCGGAATCCTCGACCACGTCCGACAGCATCGCTGCCCCCAGAATGAACGCCGAAACGCCGCACGCGGTATTAAACGCGAAGATCGTCAGAAGCATCGGCAGCAGCATCGGCGATCCAGGCTCGGGGAACAACCCGGCAAAGCGCAGCACATACGGCAAGGTCAGCAACACGCCCGCCCCCAATGACAGCGCCATCGCGCTGCGCGGCTTGTCCCCGCCGCGAGTCAGCGCGGGCGCGAGGAAGAACGCGCCGAGCGCGCCTGCCATCAGCGCGATCGACAGGAAGTTATAGTCGCCGCCTGCGAACGCCCAGACGAACTGGTACATGTATAGCGACAGCGCGAACGAGATTCCCTGCGCGGTATAGGCGAACAGCCCCGCCGCCATCAGCCACAGGAAGGCGCGGTTCCACACCGTGCGCCCGAAGTCGCCCAGATGCTCCACCAGCGTCTCGTCGGTCCGCGGCACCTGCGGGAGGTGCGGGATCTCGGGATGCAGGCCGATCGCCGAGACGAGGATCGACGTTGCCATCACCAGCGCGGCAACCGCCGCCATCCGCGCATAGCCGTCCGCGTTGAGCGTACCGACCGGATGCGTCGCATCGGGCACCAGGAACACACCATACGCCAGCGCGAGCATCGCCAGCCCACCGCCCCAGCCGAACAGATAGCGGTACGAGAACAACCGCGTGCGTTCGTCATAATCCGCACTGAGTTCGGGACCGAGCGCGGCGCCCGGGATCTCGAACATCGACAGCGCGACGCGAACGAGAAGCGCGCTGCCGAAGACATAGAGCAACAGCGCGCCCTGCCCCCTTTCGGGTGGGTTCCACAGCAGCAGCCAGCCGATCGCGACGGGCAGTGCCGACGCATACATCCACGGATGCCGCCGCCCCCAGCGCCCGCGGGTGTGATCCGACAGATAGCCGACGAGCGGATCGACGAACGCCTCGACCACCAGCGCCGCCATGATCGCGAGCCCGACCGATGCCGCAGGCAGGCCGATCACCTGATTGTAGAACAGCAGCAGGAAGGTCGCGAAGCCATTGTCCTTCACGCCGTATGCGATCGAGCCGATCCCGAAGGATAGTCGACTGCGGAACGACAACCGCCGCGCGGGCGGCGCGACCAACGGCGCAACCAAGCCGGGGCTCACGAAGCAAAGGCTTCCAGTGCCGCGAACATCGACGGCGCCTTGGGGTCCCAGCTGTGCCGCGGGCCGATCGTCAGCCCGCCGTCGACGACGATCCGCGTGCCCGTGACGAACGACGCATCGTCGCTCGCGAGATACGCCACCGCCGCCGCAATATCGTCCGACGTGCCCGCGCGCTGGAGCGGTTGCGCCTGCGCCGCCGCCTGGCCGATCATCCCGTTCGCCATGTCGCGCTTCTCGCCATGGATGCCGAGCGCGGAGGTGAAGATGTTGGTGGTGATGAACCCCGGGCACACCGCATTCACGCGGATCCGGTGCTGCGCCAGATCCGCCGCTGCCATCGTAGTGAGATGCAGCACCCCCGCCTTCGCCACCGAATAAGCGGTCGGGGCAGCCCCGGTCTGAAGCGCGGCGACCGAGGAGGTGTTGACGATCGCCCCGCCCTGCCCGCGCGCGATCATCAGCGGCGCCGCATAGCGAATGCCGAGTGCGACCGAGCGCAGCAGCAGCGCCTGGGTGCGGTCCCAATCCTCGGGCGAGATCGCGTCGATCGCGTCGCGCGACCCGCCCGCGCCGGCATTATTGAACACGACGTCGAGCCCGCCCACGGCGTCGGCGGCGTGCATCAGCGCTTCGATATCGCCTGCTTCCAGCACGTCGGTCCGCTGGAAATGGATCCGCCCGTTCGATGTCGCGGCAACCTCCGCGCCCCCCGCTTCGTCGATGTCGCCGATCCAGACTTCGGCGCCTTCGCGAGCCAGCCTGAGCGCGGTCGCGCGCCCGATTCCCGATGCCGCGCCGGTGACGACGGCCCGCTTGCCCGCAAAACGCATACTACACTCCTGGCTTTTGGTCATAGTAGTACGGGGGTTTAGGCGGTCAATGCGCCAGTTTGATAATGGTTTTGGAATTTCGGGTTTGCGGCGCGCGATGGTTTGGGGCATCGCGATCGAACACCGCGACGCCCAGAGACGATGCGAGAGGATGAATGGCACTCGACCCCGAAACCTTCGATGCGCTGATCGATACGGTCCGCCGTTTCGTCACCGACCGGCTCCGCCCGCTCGAGGCGCAAGTCGAGGCGGACGACGCGATCCCCGCCGCGGTCGTGCAGGAGATGCGCGAGATGGGACTGTTCGGCCTGTCGATCGATGAGGACTATGGCGGGCTCGGGCTGACGATGCTCGAGGAAGCCAAGGTCGCGATCGAGCTTGGGCGCACGACGCCCGCGTTCCGATCGACCTTCGGGACCAACGTCGGGATCGGCAGCCAGGGGCTGGTGATGGCGGGGACGCCCGAGCAGAAAGCGGCGTGGCTCTCACGGATCGCAAGCGGCGAGATCATCACCAGCTTTGCGCTGACCGAGCCTGAGGTCGGGAGCGATTCGGGCGCGGTGCGGACGCGCGCGACCTTCGACGGGCAAGCGTATCGGCTTTCGGGGACGAAGCGGTACATTACCAACGCCGACAAGGCCGACCTGTTCACCGTGATGGCACGGACTGGCGAGGATCCCGGTGCGCGTGGCGTGTCCGCCTTCCTCGTCCCGCGCGACCTGGCGGGGGTGAGCATCGGCGAGCCCGAGAAGAAGATGGGGCAGAAGGGCGCGAAGGTCGCCGACGTGCATTTCGACGACGTCGTGGTGCCCGCCGAGAACCGGCTCGGCGCGGAGGGCGAAGGCTTCAAGATCGCGATGCGCGTGCTCGATCGCGGGCGGCTGCATATCTCGGCGGTCTGTGTTGGCGTGGCCGAGCGGCTGATCGCGGATTGCGTGGCCTATGCGACGACGCGGACTCAGTTCGGCAAGAGCATCTCCGAGCATCAGTTGATCCAGGGAATGCTGGCGGATTCGAAGACCGAGGCGCTGGTCGCGCGCGCGATGGTGCTGGAGACGGCCGCCGCCAAGGATGCGGGCAAGGACGTGGTGATGGAGTCCGCCGCCGCCAAATATTATGCGAGCGAGATGGTCGGGCGCGTTGCCGACCGCGCGGTGCAGATCTTCGGGGGCGCGGGGTATATCGCCGATTACGGGATCGAGCGGCTGTACCGCGACGTCCGGCTGTTCCGCATCTACGAAGGCACCAGCCAGATCCAGCAGATCATCATCGCGCGCGAGACGATCAAGCGCGGGGGATGAGCGACATGATCCCCCTCCCGCCTGCGGGAGGGGTTAGGGGAGGGCAGTGCGGCCAAGCGCCACGTGCGAGAAGCACGCCCCTCCCCCAGCCCCTCCCGCAAGCGGAAGGGGAGTTTTAGGAGAGAAGAAAAATGGACACGACCAACCTGTTCCGGCTCGACGGCCGTATCGCGCTCGTCACCGGGGGCTCGCGCGGGATCGGCAAGATGATCGCGGCGGGCTTCGTTGCGCAAGGTGCCACCGTCTATATCTCCGCGCGCAAGGCCGACGCCTGCTTCGCGACCGCCGAGGAACTGGGCGAAAAGTGCATCGCGTTGCCGCAGGACGTGTCGACGGTTGCCGGGTGCAAGGCGCTCGCCGCGCAACTGGCGGAGCATACCGACCGGCTCGACATCCTCGTCAACAATGCGGGTGCCGCCTGGGGCGAGCCGTTCGAGGTGTTCCCGGAGAAGGGTTGGGACAAGGTGATGGACCTCAATGTCAAATCGCCGTTCTTCCTGACGCAGGCGCTCCACGCGCCGCTCAAGGCAGCCGCGAGCGCGGGGCGGCCGGCCAAGGTCATCAACATCACCTCGATCGACGGGCAGCGGCTCAATCCGTGGGAAACGTACAGCTATCAGGCATCCAAGGCGGCGCTGATCTATCTCACCAAGCGGATGGCGGCGCGGCTGGTGACCGATCACATCAACGTCACCTCGATCGCGCCGGGCGCGTTCGCGAGCGAGATGAACAAGGCCGCCCGCGACCACGGCGAGGCGATCGCGCGGTCGATTCCGGCGAAGCGGATCGGGGTGGACGAAGATATGGCGGGTGCGGCGATCTATCTGGCGAGCCGCGCGGGGGATTATGTGGTCGGCGACACGATTACGGTCGACGGCGGGCTGGTCCATGCCGCGCTGGGGACGAGCATCGACGCTTAGACGATCCTCCCCGGCACGGGGAGGTGGCAGCCGCAGGCTGACGGAGGGGTCGTGTTGCAGACGCGCCGCGCGCGGCAGGGCCCCCTCCACCGTTCGCTGAATGCTCACGGTCCCCCTCCCCGTGCCGGGGAGGATCAACTCACCGCTTGCGGATGATGCGGCTGGAGGATCAGCACGCCGTCCTCGACGCGCCAGGATTTGAGGCGGGACAGGAAGTTCATGCCCACCACGTTCATGTTGCCGAACGCGGGCGACACCACCACCGGCACGTCGCGCGCGACGACATTGCCGATGCGGATCTCGCGAACGGTTGCGGTCTGCGCGGCGATCGTGCCGTTGGCAGTCTGCATCATCACCGGCATTACCGCGTCGCGCGGTTCGATCCCCGCGGCGGCAGCGGTGTCCGCGCTGAGCGCGGTTACCGTCGCGCCGCTGTCGACCAGCATACGCTTCTCATAATCGCCGATCTTTACGCGGACCCAGAAATGCCCGTCGGGGGACATGCGAACGCGCGTTTCGCCGCCGACCGCCTGTTGCTGTCCGAGCTGGAACCGCTGCGCCATCCGTGCGAACATCGGGTCGAACTGTGCGCGTTCGGACAGGATCACCAGCATCAGCACGATTGCACCCGCCGTCAGCCCGAACGACAGCAAGCGGCCGATGAACGGCACGCGCCGCGCGATCAGCATCACCGCCACCACCGCGGCGATCAACAAGTACAGCGACGAATGACCGCCAAGATCGGGAAGAGCACTCACGATCGGGAGATAAGGCGTCGATCCTCCGATATAAAGGCTGCGCCGGGTTGCGGATTGTAGTGGCGGCGCGGGTGATGTTCACCCGCGCCGGTGAACCGTTAGGCCGGCACCCGCCGCCCCTCCGTCTTGCGCCGTGCTACGCCGCCGATGAGACCGAAGCCGACGAGCATCAGGCCCCATGTTGCGGGTTCGGGCACCGCCGACGCCGCGAAATAGCCCGCGTAGATCTGCGACGTGGTTTTGGTCGAATAGGTCAGCGCGTCGACGCTGAGATTCCAGCCCATCGCATCGAATGCGGCGAGATCGAGCGCGGTCACCGCACCGGTCTGTGCGTAGCAGAAGGTCGGGTCCATGATTCCGTTGCCGACCTCGCAGTTGGCGGTATCCTTCCAGTGCGATGCCTGTCGCCCGTCGCCATTGTAGGATCCGGTCGCAAAGGTGTTCCCGAACAATGCGGTCGCACCGCCATCGATCGAGAAATATTTGGTGCCGCCGACGGTCAGGTCGAGCACCGGATCGCTGCCGGCGACGAGGTTGGTGGGATCGGTGCTGTAGCGGAACATGTCGAGCGAGCTGAACAGCGACGTATCGTTGAGACTATAGCCGAGCGCCCCGGCCCCGGGCCCATTCGGGTCAGCGAAATAATCGATCGCGTCGACACCCGACACGAACCCCAGCGCATGGCCGATCTCATGGATGGCGACGCCGATGAAATCGAACGTATTGGCGCTGACGCCGTCGGTCGGGTTGAAATCAAACCCGAAATTGCTGCTGAACTGCACCGCTCCGTCGAGCGCGCCGGGATTGGCCAGCGTCCCGCCGATCGCTTTGATCACCGACGAATTGAGATAGAGCGTCGTGCTCGAGACATCGCCGCTGGTGACGTATTTATAGGCGTCACCGATATTCTGCGTGCCACTGGCATCGGTGCCGTTGGTAATGAAGCTGGCCGAACCATCGTTCAGCGTCGGCAGGACGATGTTGCTGTCAATCGCCGATCCGCTCTTGGTCGCATTGATTCCGTTTTCCCAGTTCTGAACGGAATAATCGAAGGCGTAGCTCCGCGTCGACCCGATGACATTCGGCGGAAGCGCCGCAAAGCTCACGCCCAGATTGATCGTCGCGTCATTGGTGAACATCTTCGACCAATAGTTCGCGGCGATGTTAAACCCCTGTTCCGCCGGTGATCCCGCCACACCGCCAAGATCGATAAGGTTGATCACTGATGCATTGGCACTGGTGGTCGCCAGCAATACCGTTGCGCAAAATAGTCCTGCCCGTGTCTTCATAGTAGCCCCCGCTGCTTATTAAGAATCATATCCCCGCTCACTCGATATTAACCAAACTGACATGCCTTGATTTGGCGTCAAGCAAATGATTTAAGTAATTTACAGTATATGATGGTAGACAGGATCGGACTGCACTCTTCATGCCGTCGCTCGCGAACACGTCCATCTCGCATTATGCCGCAGCGCTGAAGGCTGCGCTGGCGCGGCGGGACCGGAAAGACACCAACCGGTGCGTGTGCGCGATGCTCGACGGCGACGCCGCATTGGGGCCGCAGTGGAAGGCGATATCGCAATTGATGCAGGTCAGCGGTGAGGCGACGCTCGCCCATCGCGCGATCGATGCGTTCATTGCGGCGTCCGGCAACGCGCCGGGGGCACTGTATGCCAAGGTCGTCCTGCTCACGCAGACCGGCCAGTTGCGCGCGGCGCACGATCTGCTCGCCTCCCTGCCTGCCGATATTCCCGACCCCGCCGGTCACGCCTATGTCCTTGGCAACACCGCGATGACGCTCGGTCGCCGCGACGCCGCGCGCGCGCATCTCGAGACCGCGGTCTCGCTGCGGCCCGGCTGGGGCCCCGCCTGGCTGTCACTCGCGACCAGCATCGATCTGGCAAAGGATCCGCTCGCCGCCCGGCTGATCGCCGATGGTCCGGCGGCCGAACGCCAGCATCCGGGCGACCTTGCGCGCTATTGCTATGCGCTCGGCAAATATCACAGCGACCGGCGCGATCCCGCGAACAGCTTCGCAGCGTTCGCGGGGGGGGCAGCCTTGCTGCGCAGCGAAATGCCGTACAGCCGTGCGGGCAACACCGCCAACGCCGAGCAGGCGATGCACGGCTTCACCGAAGCGATGATCGGCGCGCCCGATACGCCCCGCGCCCGCGATGCGCGGCCGATCTTCGTGACCGGCCTGCCCCGCTCGGGCACGACATTGGTCGAACACATCCTCGCGAGCCACAGCGCGGTCGCGGACGGCGGAGAGCTCAATCTGCTGCAACAGGTCGCGGTCGCGGCGGGGGGCAATTCGGGCGAGGCGCTCGCGCGGTATTTCGCAGGCGGCGGCACCCCGGAGGCGCTTGCCGGTCTGTACCTCCATCTCCTCGACGAACGCTTCGGCGCGACCGGACGGATCGTCGACAAGACGATTGACGCGAGCCGATGCCTCGGGCTGATCGCGACGATCCTGCCCGATGCGCCGCTGATCTGGATGCGGCGCGATCCGCTCGACAACGCCTGGTCCGCGTTCCGCACCTTCTTCATCCACGGCCTCGCGTGGAGCTACGACCTCGCCGACATCGCGCATCACATGCAGCTGGAGGACCGGTTGCTCGCCTATTGGCAGGCGCGTCTCGGCGATCGCTTGCTGGTCGTGCCGTACGGGGCGCTGGTGAACGCGCCGGGGGAATGGACGCGACGGCTGCTGGCGCATTGCGGGCTGGCGGAAGAACCCGGCGTGTTCGCCCCGCACGAGACCGAGCGCGCGGTCGCCACCGCCAGCGCGCTCCAGGTCCGCCGCCCGATCAACCGCGACGGGCTGGGGGTGGCGGAGCCGTATCGAGCGTGGTTGCAGCCGTTCGTCGCGGCGTACCAGGGGGCGGAATCGTCTCCCACGTGAGAACTGCGGCCATGTGCCTGTTGGAACAGCATTCTCGGGCGCCGGTCTACCTCCTCCGCGTAGTGGCGAATGGATTGCGGGCAGGTTTTGAATGAGGCACCGTGCATCCTGCTGGGTGGCACACGGGGGATTTCATGCGACGAATCTTGGTAAGTATTGCGTTGCTCGCTGCGACTAGCGCGAGTGTCTCGCCTGCGCAGGTGACCGACACGCCGCCTGCGGCCAGCGAAATGCCGGCAATGGCGATTCTGCAACAAGTCGCCAATGCCCCGACCGACACGGCGCGCCTTGAATTGGTGGATCGCGCGCTGGTGCTCCTCGTCCAACCAACGGCGTTCCGGGGCCAGATCCTGTGCGCCCGCGCCGCTTTGCTGGAGCAGATGGACCGCAGTACGGAAGCACGTGCCGGGTTCGACCAATGCCGACTGCTGCGCCCGAATGATCCTAACGTTTTGCTCCCGATCGCCTTCGACGAATCGCGCCGTCAGCGGCCGGTCGAGGCGGCGCGCCTCCTCATTCGCGCCGCGAGCCTGCGCGCCGCCGCACTGGATGGCGTCGACAGCGATTTGATCGCGACCATCCTTCGCCAACTCTATTATGCAAAGCAGGACGACGTCGCGAACGCGCTGGTGACGACCCTGGTGTCTGCGGGATATCCGCGGGACAATCCCGTCGTCCTGTCCGATTACGTACGGATCGCGATCCTGTCCCGCCTGCGCGCCGGCGATACGGCAGGGGCGACGCAATTGCTCCCTTCGATCCTGTCCCCAGGTGTCGGGATCGGGATGCTGATCGATCGTCAGTTCGCGCCGATCTGGCCCGCGATCGAACAATGGGCGGGGGACGATCTGTCGATCCAGCGCCGCGCCCTCGTTTCCGCCGCGCGGGCGGCCTTCGAGACGAGCGGTAGCGCGGCAGCGCGAAACCGCTACGCCGCCGCACTGGTCGAAACCGGCCATCGGGACGACGCAATCGACCTGATCGATCAATGGCTATCCACCTCCTATACGCCCGACGAAGCGTGGGATCGCAACCGGGCAATCCTGCAGCAGGGGCGATGGCTCGCTGACCAGGGGCAACGCGCCGAGGGCATCAAACGCATGCGTGCCGCGCTGGACCGGCCACCGGGTGCCAACGCAGGGACCGAAAATATCGTGCCCAACCTCATCAGGCAGATGCTGCTTGCCCGGGACTATGCCGGGGCAATGGACTTGCTCGACCACCGTACGCCAGACGCCGCTCACATGGAGAGTCCGGCGGCGATGGGCTATTTCGTGTCGCTGCGGGCGTGTGCGCTGGAGGGCTTGTCCAAACACGCGCAGGCCGTTGCCGAACTGAACCGTGTCCGCACCCAATATGCGGGGGTCGCCGGAGCGCAAAGCACCGCGATTGCGTGCGTCGGGTCGATCGACGAACAAGCGCAATGGTGGTTGCAGAAGGTGCGCGAGAAAGATCATACCGCCACGCTGACCAGCCTCGCGGCTGCGCGCTATGCCAAGGCCAACAAGCTACCCGCGGCCTCGATCGAGGAGATCATGCTGCAGCGGATCGAGAATCGACCGGACGTACGGCAGGCGTATCTTGAAAACGCGCGGGACCTGCCCGAACGCTATGCGCCCGGGCTGGACGACTTCAACACCGCCCCGCTACCGCCGCGGCGGACAGCGGCACCGCTGTCCGCCACCTGACCGACGGGATCAGCGCGCGATGCCGCCCGCTGCCAGCACCGCCAGCGTCACCAGTTCGCTCGCGGTCGAGGTCATTGGCGCGATCTGGACCGATTTCTCCATGCCGACCAGCATCGGCCCGATCACCGCGTCGCCGCCCAGTTCGCGCAGCAACTTGGCCGAAATGTTGGCGGATTGCAGACCCGGCATGATCAGCACATTGGCCGGCCCGGACAGCCGCGCAAACGGGTAGTTCGCCAGCTGCTTGGGGTTGAGTGCGACGTCGGGGGCCATTTCGCCCTCATATTCGAACCCGACCTGACGGCCATCGAGCACGCCGACCGCGGCGCGGATGTTGTCGAGCCAATTGCCCTCGGGGTTGCCGAAGGTCGAATAGCTGAGGAACGCGACGCGCGGTTCATGCCCCATCCGGCGCGCGACCTGTGCGGTCTGCTCGGCGATATCGGCGAGTTCTTCCGCGGTCGGGCGCTCATTGACCGTCGTGTCCGCCATGAACACGGTGTGGCTCTGCCCGACCATCAGGTGGATGCCGAACGGGGTCTGCCCCTCGGCAGGATCGATCACGCGGCGGATTTCGCGCATCGTGTGCGCATAGGTGCGCGTGATACCGGTGATCATCGCATCCGCATGGCCAAGCTGGAGCAGCACTGCGCCGAAGATGTTGCGATCCTGGTTGATCATCCGCTCGCAATCGCGCCGCAGATAGCCGCGCCGCTGGAGCCGCTGATACAGGAAATCGACCATCTGCGGGACGAGCGGGGAATTACGGCTGTTGTGGAGTTCGTAAGCGTCCGGATCCACGACGCCGAGCGAGCGCAACCGGTCGGGCACGTCGTCGCGGCCGACCAGCACCGGCGTGCCATAGCCGCCGTCCTTGAACGCGATCGCGGCGCGCAACACGACTTCCTCTTCGCCTTCAGCGAACAACACCCGTTTCGGATGCGCCTTCGCCCCTTCATAGGCGAGCGTCAGCACCGAGGTAGTCGGGTTGAGGCGCGCCCTCAGTTTATCGCGATACGCTTCGAGGTCGAGGATCGGCTTGGTCGCGACGCCCGAATCCATCGCCGCCTTGGCGACCGCGACGGGGATGATCTCCATCAGTCGCGGATCGAACGGGGTCGGGATGATATATTCGGGGCCGAAGGTGTGCTGCACGCCGTAAGCGACCGCGACCTCCTCGGGCACCTGCTGGCGCGCGAGTGCGGCCAGCGCGCGGGCGGCGGCGAGCTTCATCTCGTCATTGATCGTCGTCGCGCGCACGTCGAGCGCGCCGCGGAAGATGAACGGGAAGCACAGGACATTGTTGACCTGATTGGGGAAATCCGAACGCCCGGTGGCAATGATCGCATCGGGTCGCGCCGCCTTGGCTTCGGGCGGGGTGATCTCGGGCGTGGGATTGGCCATCGCGAAGATGATCGGCTTGGGCGCCATCTTCATCAATTCGTGCGCGGGCAGCGCTCCGGCCGCCGAAACCCCGATGAACACGTCGGCACCGTCGAGCGCTTCGGCCCGCGTCCGCTTGGTGGTGTTGACGGCATGCGCCGACTGCCACTGGTTGATGTCCTCGCGACCCTGATAGATCACCCCGCCCAGGTCGATCATCGTCAGATGGTCGTTCGGCAGGCCCATCGTCTTGATCAGCTCGGCGCAGGCGATTGCGGCGGCACCAGCGCCGTTCATCACGACCTTGGTGGTCTTGATGTCGCGGCCGGTCAGGAACAGCGCGTTGATCAGGCCCGCCGCGCAGATGATCGCGGTGCCGTGCTGGTCGTCGTGGAATACCGGGATGTTCATCTTGGCGCGCAGCGTCTGCTCGATGATGAAGCATTCGGGGGACTTGATGTCCTCGAGGTTGATGCCGCCGAAGCTCGGCTCCATCAGCTCGATCGCGTCGATCAGCCGATCGGGGTCCTCGGTCTTGAGTTCGATGTCGATCGCGTCGACGTCGGCAAAGCGTTTGAACAGGACCGCCTTGCCCTCCATCACCGGCTTGGAGGCAAGCGCGCCGAGGTTGCCGAGCCCGAGGATCGCGGTGCCGTTGGAGATGACCGCGACGAGATTGCCCTTGGCGGTATAGTCATAAGCGCAAGAGGGGTCGGCGGCGATTGCCAGCACGGGAACCGCGACGCCGGGCGAATAAGCGAGCGCGAGGTCGCGCTGCGTCGCCATCGGCTTGGATGCGATGATCTCGATCTTGCCGGGGCGTCCTTCCGAGTGGAACAACAGCGCTTCGCGCTCGGAAAACTGGACGTTGGATTCTTCAGGCATGGGGGGCGCACTCCTAATAGTCCCGCCTTAAGCAGACTTTGGCCGGATGGGAACGCCCCTAGTCGACGCTACGGCCATCAAACGCGGCGCGCGCCGCGGTGATCCGTTCGAGATTGTGCGCCGCCCACGACCATACGCCACAGAATGCCTCCGCCAGCGTGAAGCCGAGATCGGTCAGCCGATATTCGACCTTGGGCGGGATGACAGGATGCACCGTGCGGATCACCAGTCCATCGCGTTCCATCTGCCGCAGTGTCTGGGTCAGCATCTTCTGGCTCACCCCCTCGACCAGTTGCGCGATCCGCGAAAAACGCAATTCGCCGTGTTCGGTCAGGACTTCGAGCGTGATCATCGTCCATTTGTCGGCGACCCGTCCGATCACCTCGGTAACGAGTGCCTCGACGCGGGGGTCGAGATCCTGCGGGTAATCATGCGCGATCGTCATCGGTATCCCCGGGGTGCCTATGGCACATTTCGGTGCCTTCTTACGCAAGCAACCTAAGCCTCATATCTGCGTCTGGCCATTCGCACAGGAGACACAGCATGAAGATGACCGGCAACACGATCCTGATCACCGGCGGCGGAACGGGCATCGGCCGCGCGCTGGCCGAGCAATTCCACGCTCGCGGGAACCACGTGATCGTCGCGGGCCGCCGTGCCGAGCCGCTCGAGGCGCTGGCGCGCGCGGTGCCCGGGATCGCGACCGCGCTGCTCGACGTGTCGGACGCAGCCGATATCGCGCGGTTCGCCGACAGCGTCACGCGCGATCACCCCGCGCTCAACGTCGTGCTCCACAATGCCGGGATCATGAAGGCGGAGGACATCGCCGCGGATCGCTACGACCTGCACGATGCCGAGGCGATGGTCGCGACCAACCTGCTCGGCCCGATCCGCCTGACCGCCGCGCTGCTGCCGCATCTGCGCCAACAATCGGATGCGGCGATCCTGACGGTGTCGTCGGGCCTCGCATTCGTGCCGCTGGTCGCGACGCCGACCTATTCGGCGACAAAGGCGGCAATCCACAGCTGGTCGCAATCGCTGCGCTCGCAGCTTGCCGCCACGGGAATCGACGTGATCGAGATCGCCCCGCCCGCGGTCGCGACCGACCTGATGCCGGGTCATGCCGAGAACCCCAATTCGATGCCGCTCGACGCGTATATCGCAGAGACGATGGCGCTGCTGGAAGCGAACCCGCAGGGGCCGGAGAATACGGTCGAACGCGTCAAGTTCCTGCGCAATGCCGAGCGCGAGGGACGCTATGATGCGGTATACGGGGTGCTCAACGGGGGATGACGGGGGCGTTCGTGGGGCGGCGCAATTGTCTTTCCTGCCCCACGAGTTCTTCACCGATATACAGTATGACCCTCAGTTATTATGGAGCATTCCGAATTATAATGGTGGCGTAACTCTTTCTTTGAGATAGCGTGACGGGATCATATCATTCGGAGCAATGATGCCAGCTCTCCATACGTCCGCGCTTGCTCAATATGTTGAAGATGCTGTCAATGCTCCGGGGGGATATCAGGATCCCGCAATCGTAGCGAAGTATGAACCGATCGATCTGGTCTTCGATACGTCGGTCGACCAGAGCCTTTCGCCTTATTCCGACGCGTATTTCGCGCAGCAAATGGCGCTGTACAGCGAAATCGCCGGCCGTGATCTGGACCAGGAACAGGGCGAACTCCATTCGGGTGATCACACGGCGTTGCGGCATGCCCCGAATCCCACCGGGATTCAGGATGCTGCCGTGCTGGCGGAATATGTTCGTTGCGTTGCTTCAATGCAGGCGCTTGCGTGTCTCGATGGGCGACCGACCGTGCTCGACATGGGGGCGGGCCACGGGCTCGGGTCCGAAGTCATCGCCTATACCGGTTGCGTGGTGCACGCGGTCGATATCGATCCCGGCCTCGGTGCGCTCAGTCGACACCGCAGTGCCGAACGCAACCTCGGCGTTACGCGCCTCGATCTCAATTTTGACGATCTCGGGACACTGGCAGACGCGCATTATGACGCGGCGTTCTTCTTCCAGGCGCTGCATCACAGCCTTCGCCCATGGAAGCTGATTGCCGACCTCGCTACCAAACTGAAGCCCGATGGCGTCATCGCGTTCGTCGGCGAGCCGATCCAGAATATGTGGTGGAGGAACTGGGGCATACGCCTCGATCCGGTTTCCCTGTTTGTTGCGCGCCGGGATGGCTGGTTCGAATCCGGCTGGTCGCACGACTTCATTCGGGACTGTTTCGCCAGAAGCGGCTTCCATCTGACGTTCCTTGCGGGCGGTTACGGCGGAGACGAGATCGGGATCGCAACCCGGAGTGAAGGGAAGCGCCAGGCGGTTCTTGCGCAGGCGCAGAAGCTGGGGTTCGGCGAGGTTCAGAAAGCCGGGACGGTGGGGTCCGACCAGCAATATCGCAGCGCCCTGGGCGAAGCGACGGCGCTTTGTGGTCGTCCGGCGTTTCGTCAGGTTCGAAAAGGCAACGATGCCCTCGTTTATGGCCCTTACGCCGCCGCGAGCGCGGGAACATATGAGGTGTCGCTGCTCGTACAGGATGACGGACCGGTCTGGCGCTTTGGCACGTCCGGGTATCTTACGGTGGACATCATCCATGGCGCGCGCTCGGAGCAACTGTTCCGGACGCGAGAACGGGCCACGGGCGGCAACAAGGTGCGCCTGCTTCGCTATCAGGTCGAACTGACCCGAGATGTCGAAAGACTGGAGATCCGGGCGTTTTCGTCCGGGGCGTCCGACTGGACCGTCAGTGTTCCGGCGATTCAGCGCCTCGCGGACTAGCGACTTCGCTCGACGAACGGCGTTCGCACCATTGCCCTTGAGCCGGCGGTGGTGCGAACGACATGACGCGCGCCGGAATCTTCGCTACCCAGCGGCGATGCCATCCGCTTCTCCCGCCCCTGCCCCGACTGCCGCCGCGCCCACCCCGATGATGGCGCAGTATCTCGCGCTCAAGGCGGAGGCCGCGGATTGCCTGTTGTTCTACCGGATGGGCGATTTCTTCGAACTGTTCTTCGATGATGCGAAGATCGCCGCCGCCTGCCTCGACATCGCGCTGACCGCACGCGGCGAGCATCACGGCGTGCCGATCCCGATGTGCGGCGTGCCGGTCCATGCCGCGGACGGCTATCTCGCGCGGCTGATCAAGGCGGGGCACCGCGTCGCGATCGCCGAGCAGACCGAAAGCCCCGCCGAGGCCAAGAAGCGCAGCGGTAAGACGCTCGTCTCGCGCGCGATCGTCCGGGTCGTGACCGCGGGCACGCTGACCGAGGAAGCGTTGCTCGATGCGCGCAGCGCCAATTGGTGCGTCGCGATCGGCGAGGCGGGCGGCGCGGTCGCGATCGCCGCCGCGGACATTTCGACCGGGCGGTTCGAGCTGATCGCGTGCGATGCAGCGGGCCTGAGCGCGGAACTGGCGCGGCTTGCGCCCGCCGAGACGATCGCGTGCGATACCAGCGACTTCGCCGAGCTCGCGACGATGCTGCGCCCGCGCGCGGAGTTCGACAGCGCGCGCGGCGAGGCGCGGTTGAAGGCGCTTTACGCGGTCGCGACGCTCGACGGGTTCGGGCAGTTCGACCGGGCGGCGCTATCTGCGGCAGGCGGGCTGGTTGCCTATCTCGACCATACGGCCAAGGGCGCGATGCCGTTCCTGCGCCCACCCCGGCTCGGGCAGAGCACGCAGCATATGGCGATCGATGCGGCGACGCGCGAAAGCCTGGAACTCACCCAGACCACGACCGGTGCGCGCAAGGGCAGTTTGCTGGACTCAGTCGATCGCACCGTCACCGCGGCAGGGGCACGGCTGCTCGGCGCGGATCTCGGCGCGCCGCTAATGGAGCGCGCGCCGATCGAAGCCCGGCTCGACCTGGTCGCGTTGCTGTCCGACGACAGCGGGTTGCGCGAATCCTTGCGCGGAACGCTGCGCAGCATGGCGGATATCGGGCGGGCGCTCGGGCGGCTCGCGGCCGGGCGCGGTTCCCCGCGCGATCTCGGGCAATTGCGCGACGGGCTCGACGGGGCGTGGCGACTGGGGGAACGGCTCGGCGGGATCGCTTCGCCGCCTGCGCTGCTCGCCGATCTCGCCCCACGGCTGCGCGGGCATGGCGCGCTGATCGACCTGCTGACCCGCGCGCTGGTCCCGTCGCCGCCGATCGATGCATCGGACGGCGGCTATATCGCGGCGGGCTATGACGCGGCGCTCGACGACCTGCGCGATGCGGGCGCGGGCGGCCGGCGTGCGATCGCCGCGCTCGAGGCGGACTTCCGCAGCCGCACCGGGGTGGTGCAGCTCAAGATCCGGCACAACGGCGTGCTGGGCTATCATATCGAAGTGCCTGCGCGCTCGGCGGATGCGCTGATGAAGGCGGACAGCGGCTTTACGCACCGCCAGACGATGGCGGGCGCGGTGCGCTTCAACGCACCCGAGCTGCACGAGGTCGCGCAGAAAGTGACGCAGGCGGGTGCGCATGCGCTCGCGGCGGAAGCGGCGCATCTCGAGGATTTGATCGCCGCTGCGCTCGACCGGCGCGAGGCGGTCGCCGCCACCGCCGATGCGCTCGCGCGGCTCGACGTCGCGGGGAGCCATGCCGAACGTGGCTGCGAAGGCGGCTGGGCGCGACCCGAGCTGGTAGACCACGCGTGTTTCGACATCACCGGCGGGCGGCACCCGGTGGTCGAGGATGCGCTGGCGAAACGCGGCGAACGCTTCGTCGCCAATGACTGCCGGTTGTCCGAGGATTCGCGGCTGTGGCTCGTCACCGGGCCGAACATGGGCGGCAAATCGACCTTCCTGCGCCAGAACGCGGCGATCGCGGTGCTCGCGCAGGCGGGGAGCTTCGTCCCCGCGACCGCCGCGACGTTGGGGCTGGTCGACCGCCTGTTCAGCCGGGTCGGCGCGTCGGACAATCTGGCGCGCGGACGCTCGACCTTCATGGTCGAGATGGTCGAGACCGCGGCGATCCTTGCGCAAGCGACGCCGCGCAGCTTCGTGATCCTCGATGAAGTCGGGCGCGGGACCTCCACCTATGACGGGCTTGCGATCGCCTGGGCGGTGGTCGAGGCGATCCACGACGACAACCGCTGCCGCTGCCTGTTCGCGACGCATTATCACGAGCTGACGCGGCTGGCGGAGCGGTGCGACGCGTTGACGCTTCACCATGTCCGCGCGCGCGAGTGGAAGGGCGAGCTGGTGCTGCTGCACGAAGTGTCCGAGGGGCCGGCGGATCGCAGCTACGGGCTGGCGGTCGCACGGCTCGCGGGGTTGCCGCCGGTGACAATCGCGCGGGCGAAGGCGGTGCTGGCGAAGCTGGAGGCGGGGCGCGCGAAGACGGGCGGGCTGGCGGCGGGACTCGACGACCTGCCGCTGTTCGCCGCCGCGATCGAGGCGGAAGAGGAGGAATGCGACGCGATCCGTTCCGAGGTCGAGGCGCTGGATGTCGATGCGCTGACCCCGCGCGAGGCTTTGGAGACGCTGTACCGGTTGAAGGCGTTGGCGCGGGGGTAACGTCCTGCCGTGGGCGCTTCACCGGCGGAGGCCGGGGCAAAGGTGCGAGCGTTTTGCCAACGGGGCGCAGCGATCGATCGACCAGCGTTGCGCACCTGGGCCCCGGCCTTCGCCGGGGAAGGATAGTTTAAAAAAGGTCGCGGGCTTTCCAAGCCGATCGTAAGCGGCTGGCGCACACACAGCTTTCTTCCCCGGCGGAGGCCGGGGCCCAGTTGCGCGCGTTTTGCCAACGAGGCGCAGCGATCGATCAACCAGCTTTGCGCACCTCGGCCCCGGCCTTCGCCGGGGAAGGCTGCGTTGGACGATCACGCCCGCCGCGCCACCGTATAGGTCAGTTCCCGGCGTGGTTCGAACCCCAACGCGCGATAGAGCGCCACCGCGGGATTGTCGGGGAAGGTGTGGAGGATCACCCCCTCCCCGCGCGACAAGAATCGCGCCATCACTGTTTCCATCAACGCCCGCGCGAACCCCTGACCGCGAAAGTCGGGATGCGTGCAGACCGCGCTGATTTCGCTGAACCCCGGCAATTTGAGCCGCTCTCCCGCCATCGCGACCAGACGGCCGCCGCGCCGCACGCCGACATATCCGCCCTGCAGATGCGTCGCTGCGAAAAACGGACCCGGCGCGGTGAGCGTCGCGAGCGCCAGCATTTCAGGCGCATCCGCATCCCCCAGTGCGACGATGTCGAGCGCCCGCGCGGTACGATGCAACCGCGTCGCGACCATCTGGAGCAGCGCGCGCTCCAGTTCCACGACCGTCTCCGGCAGCATCGCCGCACGGCCGACCGAAAACCGCCCGAGCGTCTCGCCCGGCGGAATCAACGTAGCGAGGGCTGCCAGCGCGTCGAACGAATCATCCGCAGCGTCGCCGAGCGCATTGATCTCCGGGCGAAAGCGCAGTGCGCGCGGATCGCCGATCGCAAGCGCGGCATGGCGTCCGGCCAGACTGTGCCAGATCGGTCGGTCGAGCATCATCGTATCGGTTTCGATCATCGCGGTGTTCTAGCCCCGAAGCGTTTCGCGACGCTTCCCGTTGGTTGCCACCAAAGCGGAACACCCCGCCGGCACGTCCGCCGCGTCAACACGCGTGACGCGCCAGCGCGCGCACCCTATCTACCGGAAATGCCCTCCCGTTTCGAATCCCTTCCGCAGCGCCGTGCGATCATTGACCGGCGGACCCTCGCCGATGCCATTGCCGCGCTGGAGGGGGACGCCAATACCCTGCGCGGCGGCGCGTTCGGCTTGCTCAAGCAAGCGCTCGATGCCGGGCGTGCCGAAATCGGGCGACGGCTGATCGAACATCCGTCGCGCGGGCTGGAAGCGGCGGCGGCGCAGGCGTTCCTGGTCGATCAGCTGCTGCGGCTGCTCTACGACTTCATGGTCCAGCGGATCTATCCCAATCCTAACCCGACCACTGCGGAGCGCATCACGATCATCGCGGTCGGCGGCTATGGGCGCGGCGAGATGGCGCCCTATTCGGACATCGACGTCGGCTTTCTGACGCCCGGCAAACAGCCGCCCTGGGCGGAGCAGGTGATCGAGGGAATGCTCTACACGCTGTGGGACATGGGTCTGAAGATTGGCCACAGCAGCCGCTCGCTCGACGAGATGGTGCGGCAGGCAAAGAACGACGTGACGATCCGCACCGCTTTGCTCGAGGCGCGCTATGTCTGGGGCGACCAAGCGCTGTATGAGGAAGCCGCGCAGCGTTTCAAGGTCGAGGTGCAGGCGGATACCGCGCGCCAGTTCATCGCGGACAAGCTCGCCGAGCGCGACGTGCGGCACAAGAAGATGGGCGACACGCGCTATGTCGTCGAACCCAACGTCAAGGAAGCCAAGGGGGGCCTGCGCGACTTGCACACGCTCTTCTGGATCGGGAAGTACGCGTATAACGTCACCGAGCCGGGCGAGCTGGTCGAGGCGGGGCTGCTCAGCCGCGACGAATATCGCCAGTTCCACCGTGCCGAGAATTTCCTGTGGGCAGTGCGGTGCCACCTCCACGCGATTTCGAACCGTGCCGAGGACCGGCTGACCTTCGACCTGCAGCGCGAGATCGCCGAGCGGATGCGCTTCGCCGATCGCCCGGGGAAATCCAAGGTCGAGCGGTTCATGCATTTCTACTTCCTGCAGGCGCGCACTGCGGGGGATCTGACGGGGGTGTTCCTCGCGCACCTCGACGAGAAGTTCGCGGCGCGCGGGCGGCGCTTCGGGTTTCCGGTGCTGCGCCGGTCGCCGCGTAAGCTCAACGGGTTTACGCTGGTGCGCGGGCGGCTTGCGCTTCCGGCCGATGACTTCCTTGCCGAAAAGCCCGTCCGGCTGATCGAGCTGTTCGCGCTCGCGGACAAGCACGGGCTCGAAATCCATCCGCTTGCGATGCGTGCTGCGTCGCGCGATGCGAAACTGGCGGATGAGATCCGGCAGGATCCGACCGCCAACGCGCTGTTCCTCGATGTGCTGACGTCCCCGCGCGATCCCGAGACGGTGCTGCGCTGGATGAACGAGACGGGTGTTTTCGGGCGGTTCGTTCCCGATTTCGGCCGCGTCGTCGCGCAGATGCAGTTCGACATGTACCACCATTATACCGTCGACGAGCATACGATCCGCGCGATCGGGCTGCTGGCGCGGATCGAGCGCGGTGAACTCGACGCGGACCATCCGCTGTGCGCGGGCGTGTTCCCGCAGATCGTGTCGCGCCGGGTGCTGTATGTCGCGGTGCTACTCCACGATATCGCCAAGGGGCGCGGCGGGGATCATTCGGTACTGGGGGCCGAGGTGGCCGAGCGGCTGGCACCGCGCTTCGGGCTCAACCCCGCGGAAACCGAGACGGTCGCATGGCTGGTGCGCTGGCATCTGCTGATGTCGGCGACCGCGTTCAAGCGCGACCTGTCCGACTTCAAGACGATTCTCGATTTCACCGACGTGGTGCAGAGCCCCGAGCGGCTCCGGCTGCTGCTGGTGCTGACCGTGGTCGACATTCGCGCGGTCGGACCGGGGGTGTGGAACGGGTGGAAACGCCAGTTGCTCGCCGACCTGTACGACGCCGGCGAGGAAGTGCTGCGACTCGGGCACAAGCAGAAGGGGCGGACCGAACGGATCAAGGCCAAGCAGGCTGCGCTGTGCGGCACGTTGCAATGGGACGATGCGACGTTCGACGCGCTCGTGGCCAAGCTGCCCGAACCCTATTGGGTCGCCGAGCCTGAGGATGTCATCGCAGACAATGCCGCGCTGATCGTCGAGGCCGGCGACGCGCCCTTGTCGATCGCGGCGCGAGTCTATCCCGAACGCGGCGCGACGCTGGTGACGGTCTATGCGGCGGATCATCCCGGGCTGTTCTACCGGATCGCGGGCGCGATCAATTTCGCGGGCGGCAACATCATCGATGCGCGAATCCACACCACCCGCGACGGCATGGCGCTCGACAATTTCCTCGTACAGGATCCAGTCGGGCGGCCGTTCGACGAAGCGGCGCAACTCGCTCGGCTCAAGATCACGATCGAGGACGCGCTGGCGAACCGCGTCAAGCTCGTCGACCGGTTGATGGCCAAGCCGCTCCCGCGGACTCGCGCGGAGGCATTCCCGATCGCGCCCAACGTGCTGATCGACAACAAGGCGTCAAACCGGTTTACGGTGATCGAAGTCAACGCGCGCGACCGGCCGGCGTTATTGCATCAGCTGGCGCACGCGCTGTTCCAGTCGAAGGTGACGATCCATTCGGCACATGTCGCGACGTATGGCGAGCGTGCGGTGGATACGTTCTATCTGACCGACCTGACCGGCGAGAAGATCGGCGCGAGCGGGCGGCTGCGCACGATCGAACGCCGCCTGCTGGGCGCGGCGGCGGGGGAGCGGATGGTCGAGGCGGCTTAGCCCCCCATCGTTGCTTCCCCGGCGAAGGCCGGGACCCAGTCGCGCAGGTTTTGGTAATGCGCGCTGCGCTACCAACACCCGCCTGTCCTGCTGGACCCCGGCCTTCGCCGGGGAAGCACAGTCGCGGATACTTCGACGCTGGGACTATCAGCGGACCGTCGAGACTTGCGCCCCAATTCCGCTTCCCCGGCGGAGGCCGGGGCCCAGTCGCGCAGGTTTTGGTAATGCGCGCCGCGCTACCAACACCCGCCTGTCCTGCTGGGCCCCGGCCTTCGCCGGGGAAGCACATCTGGTGTTACTTCGGCGCGAGGACCATCAGCATCTGACGGCCTTCCATGCGCGGATAGGCCTCGACCTTGGCGGTCTCGGTCACGTCGGCCTGGACGCGCTGGAGCAGCGCCATGCCGAGCTGGCCGTGGCTGAGCTCGCGGCCGCGGAAGCGGAGCGTGATCTTGACCTTGTCACCTTCGTCGATGAACTCGAGCACCTTCTTCATCTTGGTGTCGTAATCGTGGTCATCGATGTTCGGACGCATCTTGATCTCCTTGATCTCCTGCGTCTTCTGCGACTTGCGTGCGAGGTTCGCCTTTTTCTGCGCCTCGTACTTGAACTTGCCGACATCGAGGAACTTGGCGACGGGCGGATCGGCGTTGGGCGACACCTCGACCAGGTCGAGACCGACCTCGCGCGCCTGCTCCATCGCCTCGCGCGTGTACATCACGCCAAGGTTCTCGCCGTCCTGGTCGATCACGCGGACCTTGGCGGACTGGATGAATTCATTGAAGCGAGGGCCATTCATCGGCGGCGCCTGGCGGTTCATCGGGGGTCGGATAGGTGTAGCTCCTCTGGTCGTTGACAGGTGTATATAGGGGGAAACGCGGCGATTTGGAAGGTCAGTCCAGCGTATCGAGCCGGATCGTCACATCGGGCAGCAACAGCGCGGTCACAGCATCGTGCGCTTCATATTCCTCGACATCGGCATAGCCCGTAGCCGACGGAATGCGATGCGTTCGGATCGTCTGCCGCACGGCATCGACCACCCAATAGTCCCGAACACCGTAGCGCGCGTAAAGCGGTGCCTTGACGCGCAGGTCATAGCCGAGAGAACTGTCCGACACCTCGATCACCAGTAGCAGATCGGGTCCGCGCATCGCGCGCGGTCGGCCACCCTTGCGCCACACCGCTAGATCGGGTTCGAGCAGTACATCGGTCGATAGCGTCACGGACGGCTCCACGAACAGCCGTGCATCAGCCGGCAAGGAAAAGACGAGCGCGCGGGTCAGCCGCGACTTCATCATTTCGTGCCAGTCCGCCTTGGCCGCCGCCATCGGCACGATCTCCCCGTCGATGAGCTCGAAATTCTCAGATTCCGCAAAGACCCCCGACGCGGTCAGGTCGTAGACATCGTCCACGCTGAGTCGCGCCGGGATCAACCCTTTCCGGATATTCTGGAAAACCGTCATGCCTCCGGTTTAGCACATATCTGGTGCAGCCGCATCCTTCACCAGCATCGCGATCGCGTCGTCGAGCGTCAGGAACTGCTGCCGGTCGCTGCCTAGCTGGCGCAGCGCGACCTTGCCTTCCTCGGCCTCGCGCTTGCCGACGACGAGCAGGTTCGGGACTTTCGCCAGCGAATGCTCGCGCACCTTGTAGTTGATCTTCTCGTTGCGCAGATCGGTCTCGACCCGGATCCCCGCCGCCTTGAGCTTCTCGGCAACCTCGCGCGCATAATCGTCCGCGTCGGACACGATCGTCGCGACCACCGCCTGCACCGGCGACAGCCACAGCGGGAAGCGCCCGGCGTGGTGCTCAATAAGGATGCCGATGAAGCGCTCGAACGTCCCCAGGATCGCGCGGTGGAGCATGATCGGGCGATGGCGTTCGCCGTCGGCGCCGACATACGAAGCGTCGAGTCGCTCGGGCAGCACGCGGTCCGACTGGATCGTGCCGACCTGCCACGTCCGCCCGATCGCGTCGGTCAGATGGAATTCGAGCTTGGGCGCATAGAACGCGCCCTCGCCCGGCAGTTCCTCAAACTTCGCCTTGATCGAGTCGCTGAGCTTGGACCCGAGCACTGCCTTGCGCAGCTCGTCCTCGGACTGGTCCCACATTTCCTCGGTGCCGAACCGCTTCTCGGGCCGCAGCGCCAACTTGACCGCATAATCCTCGAACCCGAGGTCGCGGTACACGCTGTCGAGCAGCTCGCAGAATTGCTGCACCTCGGTAACGAGCTGGTCCTCGCGGACGAAGATATGCGCGTCGTCCTGCGTGAACTGGCGGACGCGCATGATGCCGTGGAGCGCGCCGTGCGGCTCGTTGCGGTGGCAGCAGCCGAATTCGGCCATGCGGATCGGCAGGTCGCGATACGATTTGATCCCCTGGCGGAAGATCAGCACGTGCGCCGGGCAGTTCATCGGCTTCAGCGCCATCAGGTCGGCGGTGCCGCTGAACACCGCGGCGTCATCCTCGGTGTTCGGAATCTCGTCGGGCACCACGAACATGTTTTCGCGATACTTGCCCCAATGGCCCGACTGCTCCCACTGGCGTGCGTCCATCAGCTGCGGGGTCTTGACCTCGGCATAGCCCGCCGCGTCGAGCCGGCGGCGCATATAGGCCTCGAGCTGCCGCCACAGGATGAAGCCCTTGGGGTGCCAGAACACCGAGCCCTGCGCCTCGGACTGGAGATGGAACAGGTCCATTTCCTGCCCGATCTTGCGATGGTCGCGCTTGCCCGCTTCCTCGAGCATCGTGAGATGCGCATCGAGCTGCTTCTTGTTGAGCCAGCCGGTGCCGTAGATGCGGCTGAGCATCGCGTTCTTCTGGTCGCCGCGCCAGTAAGCGCCCGACACGCGCGTCAGCTTGAACGCGTTCGGGTCGAGCTTGCCGGTCGAGACCATGTGCGGGCCGCGGCACATGTCGAGCCACTTGCCCTGACGGTAGATCGTCAGTTCCTCGCCGTCGGGAAGTTCGGCGGCCCATTCGGCCTTGAACGTCTCGCCCTGCTGCTGCCAGGTCTCGATCAGCTGCTCGCGGCTCCACACTTCGCGGACGAACGGCTCGTTGCGCCCGATGATCGCGCGCATCTCGGCCTCGATTGCGGGAAGGTCGTCGTCGGTGAACGGACGATCCTTGGGCGCGAAATCGTAATAGAAGCCGTCGTCGGTCGCAGGGCCGAAGGTGATCTGCGTCCCCGGGAACAGGTGCTGGACCGCTTCCGCCATGACATGCGCGAGATCGTGGCGCGCCAACTCCAGCGCATCCGCCTCGTCGCGCGCGGTGACGAGCGCGAGTGCGCTGTCGCCGTCGAACGGGCGCATGATGTCGCGCAGCTCGCCATCGACGCGCGCGGCGATCGCCGCCTTGGCGAGCCCCGGACCGATCGCCGCGGCGATGTCCGCAGGCGTAGTCCCCGGGGCTACCTCGCGGACGGAACCGTCGGGTAGCGAGATGCGGAACAGCGCGGACATGAGGACAGGGTCTTTCCGTGATGGATGGGAGCCGCGGCTTAAGCCGGGTGCGCCGATATAGGCAAGCGCGCGCGATCCGTCACCCTGTCGCGCATCCTGCGCGCGTGTCGAACGAAAAAGGGGCGGACCAACGGCCCGCCCCATGATGTTCAGCATGTCTGACGGATCAGCAATGCCCGGCAACCGCAGCGGTCCGCTGCGTCCGATCGACCCGGAAACGATCCGCCTGGGCAGCGAGCTGGACCACTTCGTTGGTCAGGTTGCGCGCCGCCGCGGACGTCTGTTCGACCATCGCGGCATTCTGCTGCGTGGACTGGTCCATCGCATGGACCGCGGTGCTGACCTCGGTGATCGCACTCGCCTGCGCGGCATTGTCGGTGGCGATCTGCTCGGCGAGCTGTGCGGCCTGTTCGCCCGAACTCAGGATCACGCCGAACGCGTCGTCGACTTCCTGCACCGCATCGACCGCGGCGCCGATATCGATCCGCGTTGCGCTCAACTGGTCGCGCGCGCGTTTCGATTCCTCCTCGGCGCGCATTGCGAGCGCGCTGACGAGATCCGCGACGACCGCAAACCCGCGTCCCGCATCGCCTGCGCGTCCGGCCTCGACCGCCGCGTTCATTGCCAGCACGCGCGTCTGGAACGCGATCTTGTCGAGCCCCTCGATTACGTCGTCGATGCCCTTCGCGCTGTCCATCACGCGAGTCATCGCCTGCACCGCAACGTCGGTACGGCTGCGCCCCTCCAGCACCGCGGTCTTGGCCTTCTCGCTCGTCTCGACCGACTGCGTCGCGGCGCGCGCGGTTGCCTTCAGCCGGGAATCGACTTGCTGGATCGCCGCGGCGGTCTGTTCCAGGCTCGCCGCGTTGCTTTCGGTGCGCCGCGCGAGGTCGTCGGACGCCTGCGCGATCTCGCTCGATCCGGTGTGGATGTTGCCGGTGCTCGCCATCACCGATCCGAGCAGCGCGCGCAGGTTGCTCAGTGCCTCGTTGAAGCTCGCCTTCAGCGGTGCGTAGATCGCCGGATATTCCTCGACGATGTCGGCGGTCAGGTCGCCATTCGACAGGCGACCGAAATTGTCCGCCATGCGCCGGATGATCTGGGAATTGACCTCTGTCTGTTCGGCCAGCGCATGTTGTTCCTGCGCGGCCGCGCGGAACGTGTACATCGCCTTGGTCATCCGCCCGACGCAGTCCTTATAGTCGGTGAACTCGATCGGACTGTCGAGATCGCCCGCGGCGAGCCCCTCCATCCGCACGACCGTGGTGACATACGGCACCGAGATCGCTTCGCGGAACAGATACGCTGCCGCCACCCCCACGCCCGTGATGACGACACCTGCCCAGCGAAACAGCGGCGGGCTGAGGACGAGGCTGGCGATGTTGGTCGCGAACAGCAAGCCGACGAATGTACCGAATGCGACCAGCAGCTTCAAACGGATGGGAGCGTCGGCCTTGAACCAGTTCATTTCCACGATCCCTGTATGGCAGGGACGACGCCCGCGGTCGTCCTCGGGCCATTCTAGGATGGCGCGGACATCTCCGGGCGCGCAGTGGCGTATTTGCGTCAGGCGACCCCGAACGGAACCACGCGATTGCCGCGGTAATGGCCGATCTCGGCGCGCCCCAGATACGGCACGCGCATCTCGCCGCACCAGCGCTGGATCATCGTCTCGATCGTCTCGCCCCATTCGGGTTCGTTTGCCTGGACCGCGGTGATCTGCCCCAGCCGGACGCCAGCGATCCCCTTGAGCTGCGTCGCATGCGCCATGGTGAACAGCATCCGGTCGATCCGGTAGAGCGGTTCGGACACTTCCTCGACGATCAGCACATGATCGGTCAGGTCGGGGAGCCACGGCGACCCGATCAGTGCGGTCAGGATCGCGAGGTTGAACGCCGCCGCCGGCCGTCCGTCGAGACCGGGCTCGAGCACGGCGCGGTCCTTTTTCGTCAGCCACAGCAAAGCGCGGCTGAAGCCGACGCCGCCGTCGCCGCTGCCCGCGGTCGAGACCATCGGCCCATGCACCGGCCGCCCGATCCGCGCGGCGTAGAGCGCACCGAGCACGAACCCCATGTCGGAGAAGCCCATGTAAGTCTTGCGCCGCGCCGCCTCCCCTAACGCCGGGATCGCCGCCTGCAGGATCCGGTTCGAGCCATAGCCGCCGCGTGCGAACCACAGCGCATCGATCGTCGGATCGTTCGCCATGTCGACGAAGGCTGCGGTGCGCTCGGCATCGGTGCCCGCGAAATGCCCGTTGGACAGGAAACATTGCGGGTGGACGGCCAGATCGACCTCGGGCGCGATGATCGCCGCCAGCCCCTGCGCGCGTGCCGCCAGTGCTTCGTCGATCCCGCGCGCGGGGGCCACCACTCCGATCTTCATACCATTTCCTGTGGCGATTTATGCTGCCCCGCGATAGCGCCGCATCATGACCAACGGCAAACCCTACTTCCCGCCACGCTATTTCTTCGTCGGCATCGGTGGCAGCGGCATGATGCCGCTCGCGATGATCCTTGCCGGGCGCGGCGCGACCGTGGCGGGATCGGACCGGACGCTCGATGCCGGGCGGCTGCCCGCCAAGTTCGACGACCTCGCCGCCAAGGGCGTGACCCTGTTCGCGCAGGACGGCTCGGGCGTGACGTCGGCGGACCAGATCGTCGTGGCGTCGGCTGCGGTCGAGGCAAGCGTTGCGGACATCGTGGCGGCGGAGCGTGTCGGCGCGGAACGGCTGAGCCGCCCCGAACTGCTCGCCTCGCTGTTCAACGCGAGCGCGCTGCCGATCGGCGTTGCGGGGACGAGCGGCAAGTCGACCGTCACGGGCATGATCGGCTGGATCCTCCACGCCTGCGACCGCAACCCGACGGTGATGAACGGCGCGGTGATGAAGAATTTCGTCGCCGACGACGCGCCCTTCGCCAGCGCGCTGGTCGGGGACGGCGAAGCGTTCGTCAGCGAAGTCGACGAAAGCGACGGATCGATCGCGCTGTACCAGCCGCGGATCGCGGTGCTCAACAACGTCAGCCTCGACCATAAGTCGCTCGCGGAATTGCGCGCGTTGTTCGGGGCGTTTGCGGGAAAGGCGGAGACGACGATCCTCAACGTCGGCGACGCTGAGTCGGCCGCGCTGGCGCGGGCGCTCGACCCTGCACGGCTGGTGACCTTCGCGATCGACCAGAGCGCCGACCTGCGCGCGACCAACCTCGCCCCTGCGCCGTCCGCGATCACCTTCGACCTGGTGGCGAAGGGCGAGACGCTGCGCGTCCGCCTGTCGGTGCCCGGCGCGCACAACGTCTCCAACGCGCTGGCAGCACTCGGCGCGGCGCGTGCGGCTGGGGTGCCACTCAAGGCGGCGATCAAGGCGATCGAGGGGTTCACCGGCCTCAAGCGCCGGTTCGAGCGGGTCGGCGAAGCGAACGGCGTGACGGTGATCGACGATTTCGGGCATAATCCCGACAAGATCGCGGCGACGCTGGCGACGCTCCATGCCTTCCCGGGCCGGTTGCTCGTGCTGTTCCAGCCGCATGGCTATGGCCCGCTCAAGGTGATGCGAGACGAATTGATCGCGATGTTCCGCGAGCAGTTGCACGACGGCGACCGGCTGGTGCTGCCCGATCCGGTCTATCAGGGCGGCACCGTCTCGCGCGAGGTGACCAGCGCGGACATCGTGGCCGGGATCGGCACGCGCGCGCTGCATGTGCCCGATCGCGGCGATGCCGCGACATGGCTGGTTGAGCAGGCGTGCCCCGGCGACCGGATCGTGATAATGGGGGCTCGCGACGATACGCTCAGCCAGCTCGCTGCCGACGTGCTGACCCGGATCGCCCAGCGCGGCTGACGCCGCTTTGAAGGAGACGCCCATGTTTCGACGCCTGTTCCTCGATCATCCCGCCACCGTCGGCGAAAGCTATACCGAGCATTTCGGCGTCGCGTCGCGGTTCGGGGTGACGATGATCGTCGGCGGTCTGGGCGCGGTGGTGCATGCGTTCGTGCCGGCGTGGTGCAAGACCAGCGGGAGCCGGACGGTTGCCGAGCTTCACCGCCAGATGGTGGTGAAGCGCGGCGACGTCGCGCAGACCCGCAGCGTCGATTTCGTGATCTGACGCGCCAGCCCAACAACCTCCGTTCCCCCGCGAAGGCGGGGGTCCAGGGTTGCCGAGCGCAGCACCCGTGACCCTGGACTCCCGCTTGCGCGGGAGAACAATGGCCGGCGAGCCCCACACCTTACCCCCCATCCGCGAGTACCCCATGACCACTAACAAAGCCGAACGTCCCCGGCTCGCGTTCCACCGTACCAAGGGCACCGGCCCGACGGTCGTGTTCCTCCCCGGCTACGCCTCCGATATGACCGGCAGTAAGGCGCTCGCGCTCGAGGCATGGGCGGTCGCCAACGGCCGCGGGTTCGTGCGGTTCGATTATGGCGGGTGCGGCAAGAGCGAGGGCGCGTTCGCGGACCAGACGCTCGCCGACTGGCGCGATGATGTGCTGACCGTGCTCGACCAGCTCGTCACCGGCCCGGCGATCCTCGTCGGGTCGTCGCTCGGCGGCTGGCTGATGCTGCTCGTCGCGCGGGATCATCCGGCGAAGGTCGCGGCGCTCGTCGGTGTCGCGCCCGCGCCCGATTTCACCGACTGGGGCTTCACTACCGAGGAAAAGCTGGCGTTGCTCTCCGATGGCCGGATGGAGCGTCCCTCGCCTTACGGCCCCGAACCGACGCTCTACACCCGCGCCTTCTGGCAATCGGGCGAGGCCAACCGGCTGATGTCGGGCGGAATCGCGGTCGATTGCCCGGTGCGCTTCGTGCAGGGGATGAAGGACACCGACGTCCCCTACAACCGCACCGTCCGGCTCGCCGAGCTGGTTCGTTCAGCCGATGTGCAGGTGCATCTGATCAAGGACGGCGACCACCGCCTGTCGCGCGACTCCGATATCGCGCTGCTGATCCAGGCGATCGAGGATGTGACGCCCGCCTTATGATCCTGCTGCTCCTCGCCCAAGCCGTTACGCCCGCGCCGATGGGACCTGCGCCAGTCGGCCCCGCCTCGACCGAGCGCACGCGCTACGAGCATTGCGTCGCGCGGGCGAATAGCGACCCGGCGGGTGCGGAAGCCGAAGCGGGTGCATGGCGCGTCGCCGGGGGCGGGTTCCTCGCGAGCCAGTGTCTCGGCATGGCGTATAGCCGCGAGCAGCGCTGGTCCGCCGCGTCGGTCGCGTTCGAGACCGCCGCGACGGCGGCGGAAAAGGCCAAGGACGCGCGCAGCTCGGGCTATTGGGCGCAGGCAGGCAACGCCTTCCTTGCCGCGGGTGACGCGAGCAAGGCGCGCGCTGCGCTCGATGCGGCGATCGCGAGCGGCACGCTGACCGGCATGGAGTTGGGCGAAGCGCATCTCGACCGCGCCCGCGCGCTGGTCGGCGCGAACGACATGGAGGGCGCGCGCGACGACCTGGATCGTGCGCTCGGCGAAGTTCCCGCGGATCCGCTCGCCTGGCTTCTGTCGGCGACGCTTGCGCGGCGCACCGGCGACATGCCGCGCGCGCAGAAGGACATCGCCGAGGCGCTTCGTTTGGGCGGCGACGACAGCGACGTGCAGCTCGAGGCGGGTAACATCGCGGCCAAGGCGGGCGATGCTGGGGCTGCGAAGACGGCGTGGCAGCAGGCGGTCGACCTGCGGCCTGACAGCGCGTCGGGCAAGGCGGCGGCGGCTGCGTTGCAGCAGTTCAGCGGTGCGCGGTAGGCTTCTGATTGTGTTCGCTTCCCCGGCGAAGGCCGGGGCCCAGTCGAAATGGCCAAGGGAACGAAGCGCGGTCCTTCGTTAACGACCGTTCCACTCCTGGGCCCCGGCCTTCGCCGGGGAAGCGAATAGGATGGAATTGAACGCGTTCTCGGGGTGGCAGACCAAACGGCGCGCCCCTATCTCACGGGGCAACCGCATGGGAGCCAACGATGAAGTACCTCCACACGATGATCCGCGTCACCGACCCGGTCGCGACGATCGATTTCTTTAAGGTCCTCGGCCTCGAGGAAGTCCGCCGGATCGACAATGAGAAGGGCCGCTTCTCGCTGATCTTCCTCGCCGCCCCCGGCGACCACGACGCGCAAGTCGAGCTGACGCACAATTGGGACCCGGAACCCTATGAGGGCGGCCGCAACTTCGGCCACCTCGCGTACCGCGTCGAGAATGTCTACGAGAGCTGCCAGCGCCTGATGGACTCGGGTGTGACGATCAACCGCCCGCCGCGCGACGGCAACATGGCGTTCGTCCGCACCCCCGACAACATCTCGATCGAACTGCTCCAGGAAGGCGACCCGCTCCCGCCCGCCGAGCCGTGGTCGTCGATGCCCAACACCGGCGTCTGGTAATGGCGACCGATCTCGAGATCGTCTGCGTCCCCGCGCTCAGCGACAATTATGTGTGGCTAATCCACGACCCCGTCTCGAACGAGACGGTGGTGGTCGATCCGAGCGAGGCCGAACCGGTCTTCGCGGCGGTGGAGCAACGCGGGTGGACGATTTCGCAGATCTGGAACACCCACTGGCACGGTGATCACACCGGCGGCAACGCCGCGATCAAGGCGCTCGGCGCGAAGGTCAGCGGACCTTTGGCCGAGGCCGACCGGATTCCGACGCTCGATCTTGGGCTGCGCGAGGGCGACAGCGTGCAGATCGGTGCGCATCAGGCGCGCGTGATGGAGACGCCGGGGCATACCGCCGGGCATATCGTGTTCCATATGGCGGACGATGCGCTGCTGTTCAGCGGTGACACGCTGTTTGCGATGGGCTGCGGGCGGTTGTTCGAAGGCACTGCGGCCCAGATGTTCACCAACATGCAGCGATTGGCGGATCTGCCGTCCGACACGGTCGTCTATTGCGCGCACGAATATACCGCCTCCAACGGTCGCTATGCCGCGGTCGCCGAGCCCGACAATGCCGCGGTCACCGAACGGATGCGCGACGTCGACGCCAGCCGCGCGGCGGGGCAGCCGACCGTCCCCACGACGATCGCGCTGGAACAGGCAACCAACCCCTTCCTTCGTGCGTCGTCCGCGGAGCAGCTCGCCGAACGGCGCGCGGCGAAGGATGCTTTCCGGGGGTGAACGGTGTACGATCATCCTAGGCAGGGGATACGCCAGCCGGAGGATGATCGTGATGATTCGCCTGTTCTTACCCGTCTTGCTGCTGTCCGTAGGCAGCGCGGCCTTGTCCGCCGACACCCGTACTACCAGTCAGGAGCGTCAGGCCGCGAAGGACAAGGCTGAGCTCGACAAGCGTCTCGCCGGGCTGGTGCCGGGCAAGCCCGAGCAATGCATGCAACAGACGCGGTATCGCGACTCGACGCGGGTCGGCGATACGATTCTGTACAGCGCGACGAGGAACGACGTGTACCGCACCGACACCAACGGCGGCTGCTTCGGGCTACGTCGTGGCGACGCGATCATCACCCGTTCCTATACCGGGCAATTGTGCCGCGGCGACATCCTCCAGACGGTCGATCTCGTCTCGCGTATCCCGAGCGGGAGCTGCACGTTCGGGGCGTTCACGCGCTATCGCAAGCCATGATCCGCCCGACCCTTGTCGCGCTCGCCGCACTGGCACTCGGGGCGGCCACGACCTCCGACACGCGCGATCTCGACGCCGCGCTGAAGGACCGGACGCCGGGTACGCCGCAACAATGCCTCCGCGGTTTCGGCAGCCAGACGCAGAACCCGCAGATCATCAGCGACCGTATCTTGCTGTATCCCGACGGCAGCCGGATCTGGCGCAACGATCTGCCCGCCGCCTGCCCGGGGCTGGAGCCCAATGCGATCCTGGTGACCGAGGTGCGGAGCGGGCAGCTATGCCGCAATGATCAGGTCTATACGCTGCAGCGCGGTGGGATCGGGATACCGGGGCCGCGGTGCCGGCTCGGCATGTTCACGCCGTACAGCAAGGTGAAGCGGGAGCGGTAACCCCACGCTCCGTTCGCCCTGAGCGAAGTCGAAGGGCACCTTGCACCAGGAACACCGCCCGGGTTGAGCGGGGCTTCGACTTCGCTCAGCTCGAACGGGTGTGGGGCGGGACGCCCCCCTTACAACACAAACCGGCTGAGATCGGTATTGCGTGCAATCCCCGCGAGATGCGTCTCGACATAGGCCGCATCGATCGCGATCGTCTCGCCACCGCGGTCCTCGGCGTTGAAGCTGATGTCCTCGAGCAGCTTCTCCATCACCGTCTGCAACCGCCGCGCGCCGATGTTCTCGACGTCACCGTTGACCAGCGCCGCCATCTTCGCGATCGCGCGGATGCCGTCCTCGGTGAAGGTGATCGTAACGCCCTCGGTCGCGATCAGCGCGACATATTGCTGAGTGAGCGACGCCTTGGTGTCGCTCAGGATCGCAACGAAATCATCCTCGGTCAGCGCCTTCAACTCGACCCGGATCGGCAGACGGCCCTGCAATTCGGGCAGCAGGTCGGACGGCTTGGCGACATGGAATGCACCGCTTGCAATGAAGAGGACGTGGTCGGTCTTCATCGGTCCGTATTTGGTCGCGACCGTCGTCCCCTCGATCAACGGGAGAAGATCGCGCTGGACGCCTTCGCGACTAACCGATCCGCCGCGCACGTCGCTCACCGCGATCTTGTCGATCTCGTCGAGGAAGACGATCCCGTTGGCCTCGGCATCCGCCAGCGCGACACGACTGACCTCGTCCTGGTCGAGACGCTTGTCCGCCTCTTCCTCGACCAGCTTGTCCCACGCCTGCGGGACGGTCAGCTTGCGGCGCTTCATCTGGCCGCCGCCGAACGCCTTGCCCATCATCTCGGACAAGTTGATCATTTGCGCGCCGCCGCCGGGCATTTCGAACGGCATGTTGGGCGCGGCTTCCAGTTCGATCTCGATCTCGGTGTCGCGGAGATGGCCGTCGTGCAGGCGCTGGCGGAACGCCTCGCGCGTCGCCTCGCTGGCGCCCTTGCCGGTCAGCGCGTCGAGCAGGCGTGCGAGGGCCGCTTCCTCAGCCTTGTCCTTGACCGCGCTGCGGCGGCGCTCCTTTTCGAGCCGGACCGCTTCCTCGACCAGATCGCGCGCGATCTGCTCGACGTCGCGACCGACATAGCCGACCTCGGTGAACTTGGTCGCTTCGATCTTGATGAAGGGTGCGTCGGCGAGCTTGGCGAGACGGCGGCTGATCTCGGTCTTGCCGCAACCGGTCGGCCCGATCATCAGGATGTTCTTCGGGGAAACCTCGTCGCGCAGATCGTCGCCGAGCCGCTGCCGCCGCCAGCGATTGCGCATCGCAACCGCGACCGCGCGCTTGGCGTCCGCCTGCCCGATGATGTGCGCGTCGAGCGCGCGGACGATGGCCTTGGGGGTAAGGGAGTCGTTCATTTGTCTCTCTCAAGCCGCTTCCCTTCAGGGAAGGGATTGGGGTCTTTCTCAAGCCCCTCCCCTTCAGGGGAGGGGTTGGGGTGGGGCAGTTCCGGGTGATCAGGCGGGGCTTTGCTTTTCACACCTCCCCACCCCAACCCCTCCCCTGAAGGGGAGGGGCTTTATGGCTCAGGTCGTTTCGATGGTTTCGACGGTCAGGCGGTCGTTGGTGTAGACGCAGACCTCCGCCGCGATCGCCATCGCCTTGCGGCAGATCGTCTCGGCATCGGCTTCGTAGTCGACCAGCGCGCGCGCGGCTGCGAGCGCGTAATTGCCGCCCGACCCGATCGCCGCGACGCCCGCCTCTGGCTCGAGCACGTCGCCATTGCCGGTCAGGATCAGCGTCACTTCCTTATCGGCGACGATCATCATCGCTTCCAGGTTGCGCAGATATTTGTCGGTCCGCCAGTCCTTGGCGAGTTCCACCGCCGAGCGCAGCAGCTGTCCATGATGCTGCTCGAGCTTGCGCTCCAGCCGCTCGAACAGCGTGAAGGCATCCGCCGTCGCGCCCGCGAACCCAGCGATGACCGAGCCGTCGCCGAGCCGCCGCACCTTCTTGGCGTTGGGTTTCATGACCGTCTGGCCCTGAGTCACCTGACCGTCTCCGGCGATGACGACTCGACCATTGCGACGCACGGACAGGATCGTGGTGCCGTGCCACACCGTTTCGTTTCCACTCATGGAGCGCGATATGGGGCGGCGGTGTGCGCGGTGCAATCGGTCCGCCGCAGCGGCGGAACATCTCGCGGGGATACCGCGTCTTTATCGACAGAGGAGACGATCATGCCCGACGCTATCAAGCCGACCGAGACGCAGCCTGCCCCCAACATCTCAACCGAACATCAAAAGGAAGGCGATGCGCACCGCCCGAGCGACACGCTCGACCGCGGTCAGGAAGACGCAGCCGACGATGGTGGCCGCAAGAGTTCGTTCACGAAGAACGCCTGAGAAACGGGTCCCCGGCCAGGCCGGGGACCCAACTTTCGGTCAGTTGGCTGCACCCGTCTGCGCATTCATCGTGCCGCGATCCGACACGAGCGATGGCGCCGGGCCGGTCGCCGGACGCAGCGCTTCGCGTTCTGCCGGAGTCATCTTGGCGGACATGTCGGGGCGAAAGTCGGCGACTGCGCGGTCATCGGCATTGCGGTTGGGATCGAGCAAGTCGGTCGGGACATGGCCTTCGCTCTGCGAGCCCGAGAGCAGCGCCGCGATCCGTCCGCGCGACAGGAACGCCGCGATGCCCGCGCTTGCTGCCAGCGCAACCGCACCAATTGACCAGGCGGTACCACTGCTCATCGGCTTCGCCTTGGGCTTCGGTGCCGGCTTGGCCTTAGGCTGCGGGGGCGTTTTCGGATGATGCTTGTGGGTCTTGCTCATGATGAACCTCTGTAAACTGTGAGGCCGGTCAACGGTTCATCGCCGGGAGCGTTCCGATCCGGTGGAACGCGACCCAAGTGCGGGGCCGCGTTCCTCCAATGGCTTAGCGGCAGCGCGTGTCGCCGCGATCCTTGTCGATCGCCTTGCCCGCGAGCGCACCACCGACGCCGCCGATCAGCGCGCCGAGCAGGCCCGAACCGCCGGGGGCAATCGCCGCGCCCAACGCACCGCCAGCTACGCCACCGACAACAAGACCGGTCGTGCCGTCGTTACGGCGGCAATAATAGCGGCCGTCGCTGCCACGATAGACGCGATCGTTGTTCGCCAGACGCCGCTCCTGATACCGGCGGCGATCATCGCGGTAGTAGCGCGACGCGTCATAGCCGTTGTACGCCGGATCGGGCCGGTCGTAATCATATTGGGCATAGCGATTGTCGCTGTAGCCGCGCGGACGACCGCCGCCATATTCGTCGCAGCCCGCAACCAGCGTGGACGCCGCCAGCAACCCCAGAGTCAGTGCGCGCATCGGAATTCTCCTGTTCGTTACGCTGAGGGAATGCATGGCCCGCGGATTGGTTGCCGCTCGTCCTTTTGCACGATCCGGCAATGGCGCTCGGCGACCGTCGCCCCCACATGGTCTTCATGGCAAAGCTCGGCGACTGGATCGATCCGCAACCCCACGGCATTCACGTCAAACCCGCCGACGTGTGGGTCGACCCGTCGCGCCCGACCCCGCGCGCGCTGGTGACGCACGGCCATGCCGACCACGCGCGCGGCGGGCACGGTGCGGTGTGGGCGACCCCCGAGACGCTCGCGATCATGGACGCGCGCTATGGCGAACAAGCCGGGCATCCGGTCGCCTATGGGGAGTCGCACGATTTCGGCGACGTCCGCGCGACCTTCGTCCCCGCCGGGCATGTGCTCGGCTCGGCGCAGATCTTGCTCGAATATCGCGGCGAGCGGATCGTCGTGTCGGGCGACTACAAGCGCCGCCCCGATCCGACGTGTGCGCCGTTCCAACCCGTCAAATGCGACGTGTTCATCACCGAGGCGACCTTCGGGTTGCCGGTGTTCCGCCACCCCGACACCGGCGACGAGATCGACAAATTGATCGCCGCGCTGCACGCCAATCCCGATCGCTGCGTGCTGGTCGGGGCGTATGCGCTGGGGAAGGCCCAGCGTGTGATCGCCGAACTGCGGCTGCGTGGCCATGCCGCACCGATCTACATCCACGGTGCCCTCGAACGGTTGTGCGCCTTGTATCAGGCGCATGGCGTCGATCTGGGCGAGCTGCGCCCGGCGACGACCGCCGCCAAGGCCGAGATGATGGGGCATGTCGTGATCGCGCCGCCGGGCGCGATGGCGGATCGCTGGTCGCGCCGCCTGCCCGATCCGATTACCGCAATGGCCTCGGGCTGGATGCGGGTGCGTCAGCGCGCGGTCCAGCGCGGGGTCGAGCTGCCACTGATCCTAAGCGATCACGCCGATTGGGACGAGCTGACCGAAACGCTGACCGAGATCGCGCCCAAGGAAGTGTGGGTCACGCATGGCCGCGAGGATGCGCTGGTTCACTGGTGCGCGACCCGGCAGATGAAGGCGCGTGCGCTGGCGCTGGTCGGCTATGAGGACGAGGACGAATAGCCCGACGCCACCCGGTCGGCGCTAGCGCGCGCCGTCCATCCACGCCAACCGTGCCCGGTGCATCGCGGACACGGTATAGGTCCGCGCCAGCTCGGCGATGCTCTCCGACAGTGCAACGCGCAGGTCCGGGTCCGCAAGCGCGCGCAACCGTTCCGCGAGCGCGTCGGCCGACCCTTGTGCGTACAGGATGCGGGGATCGAGCCCGAGCGAGCGGTACGGCGGCGTATCGGGGCATAGCGGGATGCACCCGCGACTGATCGCATCGAAGATCAATCGCGGCTGTTCGTCATTGAGGTTGGTCATCAGGACGATGTCCTGCGCGTCGAGGAACGCAAAGAACCCTTCTGGATAGGGCACGCCCCCCATCATGCGGAACGCGCCCAGCCCGGCGTCCGCCGCCTGCGTCGCCAGGCGATCGCGCTCGGCCCCCTCGCCGATGATCGTCAATCCGGCGAACCGGCCCGGCCCGGCCTGGACGAACGCGGCGATGCCGATGTGGAACCCCTTCATCGCCTCGAGCCGCCCCGCCATGCAGACCCGCGCTGGTTCGCCCCGCCGCGGGCGCGGCGGGGCGATATCGGCCTGCTCGATCCAGCTCGCGACGCCGACGTGGATCGTCCGCGCGACCGGTGCGATCAGCTTGCGTAGCCCCTCGCCCACCACGAACACCCCCGCCGAGCGCCGCGCGAGCCAGCGCTGCGTCATCGACACGTCAAGCGAGCGCGCGCGCGCGCGAAGGCGATGCTGCAGCGACTTGCCCTGGGCGTTGATGATGTTGGTACGCGCCCGGTTGCTTGATATGCCGAGAAAGACGGGCTTCCCCTGCCGCTTCGCCAGCCGCAGGATTTGCCGCGACAGCGCCGCCGCGCGCCACCCGGCCTGGCCGGTGATCTGGGTAAAATCGGCGGCGGCGATCTGTTCACTCAACGTCGCGTCGGAAATCGCACCCGATACCGCAGGCACGACCGCGATCCGCGGATCGAGCGGCATCATCGTGCCCGGCATCGTCTCGACGCTGTCGCACATGATCGTCACATCGGCGACCTGCGCCTGCGCATTAACGTCGCGCGCCCACAGGTCGAGCGTAAGCCACTGCGACCCCTGCCTGATCGCGGGGATCGGCGCGCTGACGAGAACGCGGAAGCGCCGGGTGCCGGAGGGATCGTCGACCAGATTCATCGTGTCATCGTCATGGATTGGTAACTTTCCTCGGCTAGTGATTGCGACAGACAAGAGATTGGCATCGCATGTTCGGTTCGTTGCAAGCTGTCTTCGCTCAAGCGAAGCATCGTCGGGAAATCGCAAAACTGCGGTCATGGGCGAACGCGCCCACCGACAGCGCTACCGAAGCGCGTCGCTCAACCGTGCGGACGCCCGCTTAACCCCGAATTGAGAAGCGCATAACAGTCCGCCGCCAACGTGACGAAGCGTTCGCGGGGAAACTCGCCGAGCCGATCGGCATAATGGCCGAGCGCCCCGAGCAGATGCGCCATGACGGCATCCTCCCCACCCATCAGTTCGGCATACCAGCGCAGTTCGCTTCGGTATCGCGCGTCGGCGATGTTGAACGATTGCTTGAAGCGAACGAGATCGTAGATCCCGTAGCCATCGACTTCGCTGCCTGCCCAGTCGATGACGGCCAGACTGCCGTCGTCGCGCCGCATGACGTTGTTCCGCCACAGGTCGCCGTGCATCGGGACATGCCACGGTCGGATCGCCCGGTCGCGCAACTGCCGTTCGATCCGTTGCGCCGTTTCGCGCACGGCAACGGGCAGATCGTCCATCCGGATCAGCGCATTCAGCGACGCGATGAACCGCCCGGGATCATCCGGCGCATGTGCCTTCCAGGCGGCAAGGTCGCGCAGCCACGGTAATATGTCGTCGGCGACCCGCTTCTTGTCGAGGAAGCGCCCCAGACGCCCGGCAGATAATGGCGTGCATCGCGGCAGCACGAGGAAGGACCGCTCCTCGAAATGGCCACTGCCGATGATCGGCAACAGTGTTCGGCTCAGAGATGCAGGAAGCGATTCCGCGATTCGCAGCATGGCGGTGCGTTGCACATCGGCTGCATCCGGATGCTCGAAGGGCGCGACGAACAGGACGAATTGTCGATCGATCAGGAAGATCGCGGCACCGTCCGCAACGCCGGACTCGGTGCGAATCACATCGACGTGGTCGACGGTTCGATCGCGGGCCGGATAGATCGCCTTGGCGATGATATCGAGGGTGGCGGCGTCGCCTCCCTGCCCTCCGGCGGGCGATGTTCGGGCTAGATACGCAGCAATAGGCATCGGGTTTGCTAACCATAACGTACCCGGCGCACAACCGTAGCCTTAGAAAAACACGTCTCCGACAGCGATCTGCAGGCCGATCTTAAGAGGGTGACGGTTGCTTTGCAATCCGGATCCGGACCGCGCGGACCCATTTCGTGGATGATTTGCGCTCCGAAACGGGCGGGTTCGATCCCGGCGTCGTCCTTGGCGATACCGCGACGATGTGGATGCCGATCCGTGCGCGTGGAACCGCCATCGTCACGCAGCCAAGGTCGCTACCCCGCCCCCAGCGCCCGCGCTCGTCGACGCTGGACCGAACTGCCAATCCCCAGCGCCTCGCGATATTTGGCGACGGTGCGCCGCGCGATGTCGAACCCTTTCGCCTTGAGTTGCTCGACCAACGTGTCGTCCGACAGGATCGCGTCGCCCTCCCCCGCAATCAACGCCTTGATCGCGGATTTCACCGCCTGCGCCGAGACCGCATCTCCCCCGTCGGAGGACTGGATCGCGGAGGTGAAGAAGTATTTCAGCTCGTACAGCCCACGCGCACAGGAAAGATATTTGTTGCTCGTCACGCGACTGACGGTCGATTCGTGCATCTCGATCGCTTCGGCGACCTGACGCAGCGTCATGGGTTTAAGATGCGCGACGCCGTTGAGGAAGAACGCCTCCTGCTGCTTCACGATCTCAGTCGCGACCTTGATGATCGTGCGCTGGCGCTGGTCGAGCGCCTTGACCAGCCAGTTCGCGCTCGCGAGCATGTCGCCTAGCCACGCCTTGGATGCCTTGTCGTTCTTGCCCGCCGACAGTTCGACGTAATAGGTCCGGTTGACCAGCACGCGCGGCAAGGTCGCGGCGTTGATTTCGATCCCCCAGCCATCCTTGCGCCGAGCGACGTACAGGTCGGGCACGACCGGCTGCGACGGTTCGCCCCCGAAGCGCAGCCCGGGCTTGGGATCATAACCGCGCAATTCGCGGATCATGTCGGCAAGGTCTTCCTCATCAACCTGGCAGATTCGCCGCAGCCGCGAAAGATCACCGCGCGCCAGCAGATCGAGGTGATCGAGCAGCTTCTCCATGCACGGATCGTAGCGATCGGCTTCGCGCGCCTGGAGTGCGAGGCATTCGGCCAGATCGCGCGCGCCGACGCCGGTCGGATCGAAGGTCTGGATCGTCGCGAGCACCGCCTCGACCTGCGCCACTGACACGCCGAGCCGCATCGCGATCTCACTCAGGGGTGCGGTGACATAACCCGATTCGTCGATCTGATCGATCAAATGCGCCGCGATGAACAGGTCGGGTCCGTCCACCGCGGTTCCCGCCTGCGCGAGCAGATGGTCGGAGAGGCTGAGCGCGGTGGTTGCGAAGGCGTCGAGATCGGGGCCGTCCTCGCTGCCGGCACCACCGCTGGCCGAACCGTTGAGCCCAAGTGTACCGTCCATCCCTGCGCTGCCCGGCTGATCCGCGACGCTGTCGTGATGGAAGCTTTCCGCCGTGAAATCGACGTCGAGCGACGCCTCCCCCGTATCGCCACCCTGCATCAGCAATTCGTCCGCGGGCGCGGGCTCGTCGCGCGGGGCGACGTCGGCTTCGCGTTCCTGCGTCGGGCCATCGTCGGGCGAATCGCCGGTTTCGAGCAACGGATTGCGCTCGATCTCCTCGGCGAGAAACCCTTCGATCTCGAGATTGGACAGCGCAAGCAGGCGGATCGCCTGCTGCAACTGCGGCGTCATCACCAGCGATTGCGACTGGCGCAGGTCGAGGCGTGGCGCGAGCGACATTGCTAGCGAGCAACCCTCATGCAGATCACAGCGAGAAGCCCTCGCCGAGATACAAACGCCGCACATTGGCGTCGGCCACCAGTTCGGCGGGCGACCCGGTGAACAACACGCGACCATCGTAAATGATATAGGCGCGATCGACGATTTCGAGCGTTTCGCGCACATTGTGATCGGTGATCAGCACGCCGATCCCGCGCTGCTTGAGCTGGATGATCAGGTCGCGAATGTCGGCGATCGACAGCGGATCGATGCCTGCGAACGGTTCGTCGAGCAGCATGATCGACGGATTGGCGGCGAGTGCACGCGCGATCTCGGCGCGGCGGCGTTCGCCGCCCGAGAGCGCCATCGCCGGCGACTCGCGCAACCGCGTCAGTCCAAATTCTTCGAGCAGCGTGTCGAGCCGGACCTTGCGTTCGGCCGGATCGGGCACGGCGAGTTCGAGCACGCTCAGGATGTTCTGTTCGATCGTCATCCCGCGGAAGATCGAGGTTTCCTGCGGGAGATATCCCAGCCCCAGGATCGCGCGGCGGTACATCGGGAGGCCGGTGATATCCTGCGAATCAAGCATGATGCGGCCTGAGTCAGGCTTCACCAACCCCATCACCGAGTAGAAGCACGTCGTCTTGCCTGCGCCGTTGGGGCCGAGCAGACCGACCACTTCACCCTTGCCGACCGAGACCGACACATCGGTAAGGACCGGACGCTTGTCATAGGATTTGGCGATCGACACGACCGACAGGCCGTTCATCACCGGCGCCTCTGCGATCGGTGGCGTGCTTTCCAGCGTAAGGCCCGGCGTGGAAGTCAGCGTATCGGTCATTGCCCGTCCCTGCTCGCATTTCGGTCTTACCGAAGCATTACCACGCGGCAACTGGCAAGCTTCGTGCATATCTTGGCATGCCCCGCCGCCCTACGCCATTCGCGGGCAACAAAAAAGCGGGACACGGCGAGACGCTTCGGACGTCCGCCCGAAGCCGGGGCTAGTTGCGCTTGGGAACCGAGAAGGTGCCGGACACACGACCGTTGCTGGAGGTGGTCGTGCCGGGAGCGCTTGCGGACCCGCCGCCGCCGACCGACGAACCGTCGATGATCGCACGGCCGGTATCGAGGTTGATCGTCAGCCGGCCGCCATTGACGGTATTCCCCGCCTGAATCAGCGTCACCCCGCCGAGCATCGTGATGACACCCTTCTTCAGGTCGTAGACCGCGAAGTTGCTGCGCGCCGTCTGCGTCGGTCGCGTGACGGTGACGCCGCCCGACGCATCGATCCGCTGTGCCTCGGGGGAGGCGCCCGTGCTGATCTGCCCGGCGTAGCTGACGGTCATGCGCTGCGCATTGAGCGTCATTTCCGCCTGCTTGACCACGACGTTGCCCGAGAACAGCGCGCGATTGGCCTTGTCCTGAAGTTCGATGTGATCAGCGTTGAGGTTGATCGGCGCCTGCGAATTGCGCCCCTGCGCGAAGGCCGGTGCCGCACAGGCGAGCGAAAGGGTCAGCAGGATCGTGGTGCGGCGCATGCGGCTTACTTCGTCCTTCGCGGCACGATCCGCAAGCGTGCATTACCGTCTAGCTTGACGATATGGCTTTCAAGATCCGCTTTCATCTGATTGGCGCTGAACGTTCCCTGCGGAACCATCCCCGAGACCGCCCCGCCGCTCTGGATCGTCTTGCTCTTGAGATCGAGCGTCGCGTCGCGCGTGGTGAGGTGATAGCCGCCGCTGCTGTCGACCTTGAGCGGGCCGTCGATCATCACCTGCTGCGTATCCATGTCGTAATGCCCACGGTCCGCGACGATATTGGCGGGGCCGTCGGTCAGTCCGATTTCGGCCGACAGGGTCTGGAGGCGCAGGATCGGCTCGGCCGAACTCTTCTGCACCGCCGATCCGGCGTTGACCGCGAACGGCTGGCCCTTGTCGTCCTGCCCACGATAGGTGGCGGACTGGATCCGGATCCGCTCCTGCGCGACCGCGACCTTCTTCTTGTCGAGCAGGAAACTGACGTCGCCGCCCGCGTAGAGCGGGAGCACGACGACGAACGCCGCCATGATCCCGATCGCGACGGGCAGCACGACGCGCAACACCGCGACCGTCCGGTCGTGGCTGCTCCCGGGCGCGGCCCAGCGCTGACGCGCGCTGCGGATCGCGCCGGCGTCAGGCATGCGCGAAGATGTCGGTCTCGGGCCAGCCTGCCAGGTCGAGTTCCGCGCGGGCGGGCAGGAAGTCGAAACAGGCCTGCGCCAGTTCCATCCGCCCCTCGCGCGTCAAGCGGCGATCGAGTTCCTCGCGCATCGCGTGAAGATAGCGCACGTCGGACGCGGCATATTCCTTCTGTGCCTCGCTCAGCACCGGGCCACCCCAGTCGGACGATTGCTGCGCCTTGGAAATGTCTTGCCCGAGCAATTCGCGGACGAGCTCCTTGAGGCCGTGCCGGTCGGTATAGGTGCGGATCAGCCGCGACGCGATCTTGGTGCAATAAACCGGCGCTGCGGTGACATCGAGATAATGGCTGATCGCCGCCAGATCGAAGCGGGCGAAGTGGAACAGCTTGGTCCGCGCCGGGTCCGCCAGCAAGGCGCGCAGATTGGGCGCCGCATAGTCGCTGTCCGGCCCGAAGCGAACGAGATGCTCGTCGGGGCCGCCGTCGGACAATTGCACCAGGCAGAGCCGGTCGCGCGGAGTGATGAGACCCATCGTCTCGGTATCCACCGCAATGTCGACGCCGGGCGCGAACAGGTCAGCGGGAATGTCTTCTTCGTGGAGAGTTACGCTCATCGCCCGGCCCTAGCGGCGAATCGCCCGCCGCTCAATGGCCGGTCTTGTGCCCGCGGCCACGGCGTGCCGCGATGTTGAGCCCCTCGACCACGCCGGAAAACGCCATCGCCGCATAGATATACCCCTTGGGTACATGCACGCCGAAGCCATCCGCGATCAGCACCGCGCCGATCATCAGCAGGAACCCGAGCGCGAGCATCACCACGGTCGGGTTGCGCTCGATAAAATTGGCAAGCGGCGTCGACGCGAGCATCATCGCGCCGACCGCGACGACCACCGCGACGATCATGATCGGCAGTTGATCGGTCATGCCGATCGCGGTCAGGATCGAATCGAACGAAAAGACGATGTCGAGCAGCAGAATCTGGACGATCGCATAGCCGAACGAAAGCGTTGCGGGTGCCTTCTGGTCGATCACATCCTTCTGCGACTCGTCGGAGTCGTCCGGGTCAATCGTCTGGTGAATCTCGGTGGTCGCCTTCCACAACAGGAAGACTCCGCCCGCGATCAGGATAAGATCACGCACTGAAAAGGCCGTTTCGAACGACGGCTGGCCATGATCGTTGACCGCACCGGCCAGCCCGAGGTCGAACAGCGGGTCGGTCAAACCGGCAATCCACGCGATCGTCGACAGCAGGACGAGTCGCAGAACCAGCGCGAGACTGATCCCGACACGCCGCACCCGCACCCGCTGGTCTTCCGGCAACTTGTTCGAAAGCAGCGAGATGAACACGAGATTGTCGATTCCGAGCACGACCTCCATCACGATCAGCGTGGCGAGAGCGGCCCATGCGGCGGGGTCTGACAGGAGCGATAGGATCGACATATGCGGGCAGCGTGTGCCGCGCTTGCAACGCTGACGCAAGATCGCTGCGAGCCGTGCCCCAATTTGGACGAATTTGTTCGCAGCAGTTGTATTTTTAGGCTAACACGGATCTGTGTCACGAGCGGTTTGGTGCACAAAGCCTTGCGTCTTTCGTCCGGTGCAATGGTTGTTATAATGATGTCGGACGAAGCGGGAAGACGAACAGGGCATGAGTTTCGATAAAGGACGCCGCGGCGATCGTGGCGGGCGCGGGCGCGACAAGCGCGACGGTTTCGGCGACAGCGGCGGCTTTGACAGCGGCTTCGGTGGCGGCGGCGATCGCTTCGGCGGTGGCGGCGACCGCTTCGGTGGCGGCGGTGATCGCTTCGGCGGCGGCGGTGGCGGTGGCGGCGATCGCTTCGGCGGTGGCGGTGGCGGCGGCGGTTTCCGCAGCGGCGGCGGTGGCGGCTTCAGCGGTGGTGCCGGCGGCGGCGGTGGCCGCGGGATGCCCCCGCAGGTTGTCGGCGAAGGCACGGGCGTCGTTAAGTTCTTTAACGGCCAGAAGGGTTTCGGCTTCGTCGTGCGCGATGACGGCGGCGAAGACGTGTTCGTCCATATCTCGGCAGTCGAGCAGGCTGGCCTGACCGGTCTGGCCGAGGGTCAGCCGCTTGGCTTCACCCTGGTCGATCGCGGTGGTCGTATCTCGGCGACCGATCTGAAGATCGACGGCGAGCCGATGGCCGTCACCGACCGCGGTCCGCCGCGCGAGCGTGATGCAGCCGCCCCCGGTGGTCGCCCCGCTCCCGGTGGCGCGCCGCAGCGCTCGCTGACCGGCGAGAAGGCAACCGGCACGGTCAAGTTCTTCAACGCAATGAAGGGCTTCGGCTTCATTCAGCGCGACGACGGACAGCCCGATGCGTTCGTGCACATCTCCGCTGTCGAGCGTGGTGGCATGACCTCGCTCAACGAGGGCGACCGGCTCGAGTTCGAACTCGAAGTTGATCGTCGCGGCAAGATGGCTGCGGTCAACCTGACGTCGATCGCGTAAGCTCTACGCATCGATCACGGTAAGAAAACCCGGTGGGCTCCGCGCCCGCCGGGTTTTTCTTTGTCGGCGGTGGGTGCGGGCTTTGCGCTTGCCGCTGTGATCTACTTGTCGCTTGGCCGTTCAGCAGGGACTGACGCAAGGCAGTCCTCCATATAATCGCTTCCCCGGCGAAGGCCGGGGCCCAGTCGAAAACGGAAGCCAGCGCTTCGTTACCACGGCCACTTCTACTGGGCCCCGGCCTTCGCCGGGGAAGCGCCATATTTCGAACCGCTGCGCATTGCGCGAATGGCGCCAACGGACGGACCATCCCCGTCAACCGCCCGCGAAGCGATCCGTCGCGCGGATCAACTGATCGAGGATGCCGGGTTCGCTATAGGCATGGCCCGCCCCTTCGATCAGGTGGAACTCCGCGCGCGGCCACGCCTTGTGTAGCGCGTACGCATAGCGTGCCGGACACGGCATGTCATAGCGGCCGTGGACGATCACGCCGGGAATGTCCGCAAGCCGCCCCGCGTCGCGCAGCAATTGGCCGTCCTCGAGCCATGCATCATGGACGAAATAGTGATTTTCGATCCGCGCGAACGCCAGCGCGAAATGGCCGTCGCTGAACGCGTCCGACATCGCCGGATCGGGCAGCAGCGTGATCGTCTCGCCCTCCCAGATCGTCCACGCCTTCGCCGCCTCCAGTTGCCGCGCCGGATCGTCCCCGGTGAGCAGGCGATGATAGGCGCGCAACATATCGCCCCGCTCCGCTGGCGGGATTGGCGCGACGAAGCCTTCCCATTTGTCGGGGAACATCTCGGACACGCCGAACTGATAATACCAGGCAATTTCCGCCGGGGTCGCCGTATAGATTCCGCGCAGGATCAGCGCGCTGACCCGCTCGGGATGGGTTTGCGCATAGGCCAGCGACAGCGTCGATCCCCACGAGCCCCCGAACACCAGCCAGCGCTCGACCCCGATCATCGCGCGCAACCGTTCGATATCGGCGACCAGATGCCAGGTGGTGTTCGCCTCCAGCGCGGCATGCGGCGTCGATCGACCGCAGCCGCGCTGATCGAACAGCAGCACGTCATAACGCGCAGGATCGAACAGCCGCCGATGGCTCGGCGAAATGCCGCCGCCAGGGCCGCCATGCAGGAACACCGCCGGAGTCGCGCCGGGCGTGCCGCAGCGTTCATAATAGACGCGATGCCCGTCACCAACGTCGAGCATCCCCGTCGCATAGGGTTCGATCTCGGGGTAGAGTTGACGCAGGTTGGTCATGCGCGGACGGTAACGATCGGCCCGTACGCTGTCACGCGGTGCCAGGCAGCCCTACCGCATCGGGACGGCCCGCCCCTCGACCATCACATAGGCCACGTGCGTCACCGCCGCCGGATCGGTCAGTGGGTCGCCCGTCACCGCGATCAGATCGGCCGATTTTCCGGGTTCCAGCGTCCCCGTCTTCTGCGCGATGCCGAGCAGGTCCGCCCCGCCCTTGGTTGCGGCGATCAGCGCATCGCGCGGCGTCATTCCGCCTTTGCTGACCATCAACCCGACTTCTTCGCCGTTGCGGCCATGCGGGAACACCGCGGCATCGGTGCCAAGCGCGATCGGGACGCCGGCCTTGTACGCGCGGTTGAGCGCCTTGCCCCAGACGAGCAGCGTCTGCCGCGCCTTCACTTCGGTGTTGGGGGTGTAGATGCCCTTGCCAAGGTACAATTGCAGCCCACTATAAGCCATCAGCGTCCCGACATAATAGGTGCCGCGCGCCCTCATTAGCGCGACGTCGGCGTCATCGGCATAGGTGCCATGCTCGATCGAATCGACGCCTGCGCGCACCGCCGCGCCGATCCCCTTTGCGCCATGGGCGTGCGCCGCTGCCTTGAGCCCGAGCTGATGCGCGGTGTCGCAGATCGCCTTCATTTCCTCGTCGGTGAAATGCTGTTCCAGCCCGATCTTGCCGTCGTCGAGTACCCCGCCGGTCGCATGGAACTTGATAGCGTCCACCCCGTAGGAAGCGATCTTGCGCACCGCTTTCTCGCATTCGAGCGGGCCGGTGCAGACCCAGAACTGCTCCCCCGTCGCGTCGATCGCGGCGCGCAGGTCGGGCGAAAGCCCCACGGTCGAATCGCCATGCCCGCCGATGATCGACAGAGCAGGACCGGCGACCTGAATGCGCGGCCCCGGGAAGCCGCCTTCCTTGATCGCGTCGCGCATCGCGATGCTCGCGAGCGGCGGCCCACCCAGGTCCCGCACTGTGGTGAACCCCGCCCGCGCCGTGATCAGCGCGTTGCGCAGGCCGACGGTGGCCGCATAGGGTTCGGAATATTTCGGGGTGAGCCCCTGATACCACGGCTCGCCCGAATTGCTGGTGAGGTGGACGTGGACGTCAATCATCCCCGGCATCACGGTCTTGTCGCGCAGGTCGACAACGGTCGCCCCGGCCGGCGTCGTCGCGCCATCCTCGATCCGCACGATCTTGCCGTCGGTCACAACCACGGTGGACGCGCCGCGCGCGGGCTTTGACGCATCGACGATGACATGGCCCGCCTGGATCGCAAAGGTTTCGGCACTTGCCGTCGTACTCGCCAGCAACGCGGCCACCGTCGCAATCATCACCCTGCGCATCGTCGTCTCCCCCTTGTTGCGGGGCAGAGTATCAGCGCGAACCGGCGTGTCGAGCAGTCACGTGATCAGGCGCTTGAGCCCCACCACGGTATCGGCCTCGGCGGCGGGTTTGTCGGTCCGGATTCGCGCGATCCGCGGGAAGCGCATCGCGACCCCCGACTTGTGCCGCTTCGATTCATGAATCGAATCGAACGCGATCTCCAGCACCAGCGTCTTGTCGACTTCCCGCACGGGGCCGAACCGCCCAACCGTATGATTGCGCACGAAGCTGTCGAGCTTCTTGAGTTCCTCGTCGGTGATGCCCGAATACGCCTTGCCGACGGGCAACAGCGTGCCGTCCTCGGTCCAGCAACCGAAGGTATAATCGCTGTAGAAGGACGAGCGCCGCCCGCTGCCGCGCTGTGCATACATCATCACGCAATCCGCGGTCAGCGGATCGCGCTTCCATTTGTACCACAGCCCGGTCTTGCGGCCGCCGAGGTAGGGCGAATCGCGGCGCTTGAGCATCACCCCTTCGATCGCACCATCGCGTGCGCCCGCGCGTATGCCCTCGAGCGCGGTGAAATCGTCTGCGACGATCACGGTGGAGAGATCGAACCGTTCGGGATCGAGCCGCGCCGAGAAAGTTTCCAGCCGCGCGCGCCGTTCGGTCCATCCGAGCGGACGAAGGTCCTCGTCGCCGTCGAACAGGATGTCGTACAGCCGGACGAACGCCGGCGCCTCGGCCAGCATCTTGGCCGACACGACCTTGCGCCCCAGCCGCTGCTGCAAGGCGTTGAAGCTTGCGGCGCCGCCCTCCTCCGTCGCGTGCCCCTGCGCATCGCCCTTGACCATCAACTCGCCGTCGACCGCGCCGATCGTCTGGAAATCGCGCGCGACTTCCGGGAAGCTGGCAGTGATGTCGTCGCCGGTCCGGCTGTACAGCCGCGTCTCGCCTGCGACATGGACGATCTGGACGCGAATCCCGTCCCATTTCCATTCCGCGGCATAGTCCTTCAGATCGACGCGACCGTCCTCAAGCGGGTGTGCGAGCATGAACGGGCGGAACACCGGTATGTCCGCCGCGGTCGGTTGCGCGCCACGCCCCTCGGCCCAGTCGAACAGCGCGGTGTAAGGCGGGTCGATCCCGTGCCACACTTCCTCGACCGCTTCGACGTCGAGATCGAACGCCTGCGCCAGCGCGGTCTTGGCAAGCCGCGACGAAACGCCGATCCGCAACGCCCCTGTCGCCATCTTGAGCAGCGCGAAGCGTTCGTCCGAATCGAGTTGGTCGAGCATCTTGCCGAGAACGGCCGGCGTATCCGAGCGCGACAGTTTCGCCAGCCGATCGACCGCCTCCGCCATCCCCAGCGGTGCCTCGACGACAGTTCCCGGCGGGGTCGGCCACAGTAACGCAACGGTTTCCGCGGTATCGCCTACATAATCGCGGCTCATCCGAAAAAGCACCGGATCGACGCGTGTCTCGATCAGTGCGCGGATCATCGCGGGCTTCACGCCCGGCAAGTCGAGCTCTCCGGTCAATGCCGCCATCGCCCAGCCTCGATCGGGATCGGGCGTCATACGGAGATAATCGACGATCAGCCGAAGCTTGGCGTTGCGCGACCGCGTGTAGATCAATCGATCGAGAAGGTCCGCAAAGGCGCGCATCGTGCCACAACATGGCCGCCGCCGGGTTGTTCCGCCAGCGGTATCATTGCTGGCGATGGTAGCGCCACCACGCTAGGGGGCCGGAATGGCCATCCTTCGATCCTTCATCCTGCTCGGAATGATCATCGTGGTCGCGGTGTTTGCCTGGGCGCATCACAATGCGCGGATCGATCCGATCGTCCGCACGGCGCGCATCGGGTTTCGCGACTGGCCCACGACCGCCCGCCCAGTGCGCGTCGCGCTGTTGAGCGACATCCATATAGGCAACGAATCGATGGATGCCGCGCGGCTTGCGCGGATCGTGCGGCAGGTGAATGCGCTCGAGCCCGACCTGGTCGTGCTGGCGGGGGATTATATTGCCGGGCACCGCGCCAAGGTCGCAAAGAAGTTTGCGCCGCAACTGACGGCACCGCTGGCGGCGCTTCGCGCGCCGCTGGGTGTGGTCGCAGTGATGGGAAATCACGATTACGACACCGACCCCGCGGTCATTCGCCGCGCGCTGGGCGCTGCCGGGGTCCGCATTCTGGACAATGCGGCGGTCGCTCGCGGCGCATTGACAATCGCCGGGATCGACGATCGGCTTCACGGGCGCGAGGACATTCCCAAGACACTGGCTGCGGCGCGCCGATTGCGCGGCATTCCGATCGCGGTGAGCCATGACGGCGTCAACCGGTATCAGCTTCGCGACATCACGCTCGAACTGGTCGGGCACACGCATTGCGGACAGGTCGAACTCGAAGCGTTCGGGATCAAGAACCCGGTTACGCATACGAATTATACCTGCGGCATCTCGCGAATGGGCCGGTTGATCACGTTGACCACCGCAGGGGTTGGCACGAGCCTCGTGCCGTTCCGCGTCAATGCGCCGCCAGACCTCTGGCTGTTGACCATCGGCCCGGCGGTGCGCTGACAAGCGGGAAAATCAGCCCTCGCGGCCGGCCTCGAACAGGAACCAGGCGCGGCGTTCTGCCTGATCGGTCCAGTCGTCGATCATCGCGCTGGTGGCATTGTCCTTCGCGGCATCGGCGATGTCCTTGGCTTCGCGCAGTGCCTCGACCAGCGCGAGATTATCGTCGCGCAATTCGCTCAGCATCGCCTTGGGACCAACGAACTCAGCGTCATTGTCGACGATCGTCTGGTGGCGCGCGATGTCGCCGATCGAGCGCAGCGTGGTGTTCCCGGTCTTGCGGACCCGCTCGGCAATGTCGTCGGTGCCTGCGAAGATTTCGGCGGCCTGCTCGTCGAGCATCAGATGATAGTCGCGGAAGTGCGGGCCGGACACGTGCCAGTGGAAATTCTTGGTCTTCATGTAGAGCGCGAACGAATCCGCAAGAATGCCGTTGAGCGATTCGGCCACCGTGCGGGTCGCGTTGGTCTTGAGGTCGGTTGGCGTGTTCAGCGCGTCGGTTACCATGATCGGGCTCCTTTGGGTTCGTTGCGGCAACGGTCCAATACTCGAATGGCTCCCCTTCCCGCGACGCTTAATTTCGCTCGGCGCGATCGACCGATTAGATCAGCGTGGCCACCGCCGCCGCGATGCCGCCCCCGAATCAGTTGATGCGCCGAACCGGAAAGGCAGATGCGGTCGAGTCGCGTGCATCCGCATCGCGCTGGTCGCGCGATACCGTTGCGCGCAACATTTCCACCCATGCAGTGATCAACGGGCCCTGCTCGCCCCGCTCCAGCGCAGCCGATATCGCGCGGGACACGGCGACGGCGGGGAAGAGGCCGCACGCCAGAGCGACACCGCGAATGGCTTCCACTTCCTCCGCCAACCCTGCAACCGGTACGTCTTGCGCGGGAAGCGGCAGTATTTGCGTGTGGTCGGTCACGGCGGGCTGGCCGGTCGGATCGATTGACATTAGTGACGTCATTGCAAGCCCTTCGTTATCGCGACCTCTTGCAGTCGACGCGGTAAAGGGTGTGTTAAATGCGGGTTCGCCACGGTTGATCCGTCACGTTCCGGTTGACATTCCCCAGTGCTTCCGCCATCGGACAGCGCTTGAGAGCGGCGACCGGTTCGCCGCTTTTGCATTTTTCAGATCACAGGAATTCAGGTCATGGCAAAGCCGACCACGGTCAAGATCAAGCTCGTCAGCACGGCGGACACTGGCTTCTTCTACACGACGAAGAAGAACCCGCGTACCAAGACCGAGAAGCTGAGCTTCAGCAAGTATGATCCCGTCGTGCGCAAGCATGTCGAGTTCAAGGAAGCCAAGATCAAGTAAACCGCGTTCGCGGTTTGCGCCCTCCCGGGTGATTCCGGGCCAGAAGCCGCGGGCGAAAGCCTTGCGGCTTTTTTGCGTGGTCGAACGCCCGTGCGCGAGGCGTCACAGCAGGGCGGCAACCGCATCCACGAAACGCACCAGCGAGATCGGTTTTGAGACATAGGCGTCCGCGCCCGCCGTGCGGATCCGTTCCTCATCCTCACGCCCGGCATAAGCGGTGACCGCCATCACCGGTATCTCGCGCAGCGCCGAATCGGCCTTCAATTGCAGGATGAGATCATAGCCGCTGACATGCGGCAGCTGGATGTCCATCACGATCAGGTCGGGCTGGAACGCCCGCGCACTGACCACTGCCTCGCGGCCGTCGCGCACCCCCTCAGTGACATATTCATGCGCCTCCAGAAGGTCGCAGAAAAGTTTGAGGTTGAGTTCGTTGTCCTCGACAACGAGCACCCTTTTTGCCACGCCAGCGCTTTCCTCATTCATGGGCACACGACTACGTAATGCGCGCCTCGCTGACAAACAACGATCCAGCACAGCTTGCGCTCCGTGCGCTGGTATGGACGCTGGGCGAGCCAGACCGCGCGACGCGTCTGCTTGACGTGACCGGCCTGACGCCGACGGACCTGCGCGCGCGTGCCGATGACCCCGCGGTGCTTGCCGCGACGCTCGCCTTCCTGGAGGCACACGAGCCCGATCTGATTGCCTGCGCCGAAGCCCTGGAGGTTCGCCCCGAGGATCTGGCATCGGCGCATCGAGCGCTCGAAGGCTCAGACGACATTGGAGATTTTGCTTGAAGGGCCTGTTGATTTGCGATTGCGACGAGGTGCTGTTGCACATGGTGCGGCACTTCGGCGTGTGGTTGCGCGAAGCACACGACATCACGTTCGCGCTGGACGGCGGCGACTTCGCCAACAGCATGACGCGCAGCAACGGTGCCCCGGCCCCGACGCGTGAGGAAATGTGGGGCCTGCTCGACCAGTTCTTCCCGCATGAGATGGGCCGCCAGACGCTCGTTCCGCACGCGCGCGAGGCACTCGCCGCGCTGTCCAAGGTGGCGGACGTGGTGATCCTCACCAATTTGGGGGATCACAACCGCGAACCGCGGATCGCGCAGTTGCTCGGCCACGACATGGATTACCGCGTAGAGACCAACCAGGGCGGCAAAGGCGATCCCGTCGCACGGCTGGTCGCGGAATTCGGCAATCCCGTGACGGTGTTCGTTGACGATCTTCCGGTCCACCACGCCTCGGTCGCCAAGCACGCGCCAGAGGTCCACCGGGTCCATATGGTTTCCGAACCCGACCTTGCGGTGCATATGCCCCCCGCCCCCGATGCGCATGTCCGCATCGATGATTGGCAGGCCGCGCACGTCTGGATCGCCGAGCGCTTTGCCGCCGGTCGTCCCGCCTGAAAAACCCCTAATTGCCAGGAGCAATGTTCATGACCGACCGTATCGACCACAAGCTCGCCGAACTCGGCCTTAGCCTTCCCGCCGCAGCCGCGCCCGTGGCTGCCTATGTGCCGACCGTCGAGGTCAACGGGCTGCTTCACATCTCGGGCCAGCTGCCGTTCAAGGATGGCGCGGTCATCACCGGCCGGCTTGGCGAAGACGTCAGCCTGGAAGACGGCGCCGCAGCGGCACAGGCGTGCGCGCTGATGCTGGTCGCGCAGATCAAGGCGGCGCTGGGCGGGTTGCACCGCGTCGAGCGGATCGTGAAGCTCGGCGTGTTCGTCAATTCGACCGCCGACTTCACCGACCAGCCCAAGGTCGCTAATGGCGCGTCCAACCTGATGGTCGAGTTGTTCGGGGAAGCCGGCAAGCATGCCCGCAGCGCGGTCGGCGTCACCGCCTTGCCGCTGGGCGCAGCGGTCGAAGTCGATGCGATCGTCCAGATCTCGATGCCGTGAGCTACCCGAGGCCGGACGTTCCTTATCGGAACGGTCCGGCCTCAATCGGTCAGGCGACCACCGGCTTGCGCGTGAACAGGCCGTAGCCCGCGATCACTAGGTAACACAGCGCCGGAATGATCAGGGCGAATTGCAGCGTCGACTGATCGGCGAGAACCCCCGTCAGCGGCGGCACGATCGCCCCGCCTACGATCGCGGTCGCGATGATTCCCGATCCTTCCGCCGCCCGCGCGCCCAGACCTTCGCTCGCGAGGCTGAAGATCGTCGGGAACATGATCGAGTTCATCAGCCCGATCGCCAGCAGCGACCAGCCCGCGATCGCCCCGGTGCTGTGCGTCGACACCGCGATCAGCACGACCGCACCGGTCGCAACCGCCGCGAGCACCTTGCCCGGCGACACGACCCGCAGGACGAACGCGCCGATGAACCGGCCGACCATCGCGCCACCCCAATAATAAGCGACGTGCTTGCCCGCGGTGACTGCGTCGAACCCCATCGTGTTGGACTGTTCGAGATAGCTGACGATCAGCGACCCGATCGCGACTTCGGCCCCGACATACAGGAAGATGCATGCCGTCCCGAAGGCGAAGCGCGGGCGCTTGAGCAGGTCGAACGCCTGGAAGATGCTGCCATGCTGCTCCACCGTATGCGGCAAGCGCTTGCGCCGCGACCACACGACCACCGCGACCAGCACCAGCGCGATCGCGAGGCCGAGATAGGTGTGGACGACGACCTGCGTCTCTGCGGTACGGTGCGCATCGAGCGCCGCGCCGGTCAGCGTGGCGGGATCGACCTTTGCAAGATTGCCGAGGATCAGGATCGACCCGACGATCGGGAAGATCGTGGTGCCGAGCGAGTTGAAGAATTGCGCGAAGGTGAGGCGGCTCGACGCGGTCTTGGGCGCGCCAAGCAGGCTGATCAACGGGTTGGCGACGACCTGCACCGTGGTGATACCGATCGCGAGCACGAAAAGCGCCATCAGGAAGACGGCGAAGGTCCCCGACGAAGACGCCGGAATGAACAGCACGCAGCCGACCGTCATCAGCAACAGCCCGACCGACGCGGTCTGCATGTACCCAAGCCGGCGCACGATCGCCGCGGCGGGGAGCGAGAAAACGAAATAGGCCGCGAAAAACGCCGACTGGACCAGCAACGCCTGCCCGTAGTTCAGCGTGAACAGGTCCTTCAGCTTGGGGATGATCACGTCGTTGAGACTGGTGATCCCGCCGAAGATGAAAAACAGTGCGAAGACGAAGACCTGCAGATCGGGCGCGTGAACGCCCTTGTCGGCATCCCCCGCCGCGGGTGCATGGGCGGACGATCCGCCGGGATTCAAGGCCATCAGCTACTCCTGGTGCGAACCGATGCGCAGCCGCATCGATCGAAAGATGCGGCGCCGTCTGCCATCGCTTGGCGCGCGGGTACAGCCGGTTTGCGATGGGGGGTGGTGGTGCGGTGACTCGCGAACTGCTGATAGCGGGAGTTGGTGGAGAGCTGCCGTTCGCATTGATCGCCACCCCGGGCTTGACCCGGGGTCCCGCTTCTAATCTTCTGCCGCGGTGAGGCATCGGGGCGGCTGGGTTTACATCATGGCCGATCGTTATCGCGGCGCAATATATGTCGGCGTCACCGCCGACCTACCCGCCCGTATCCAGCAGCACCTGAGCGGCGACGGATCCGACTTCTGCCGCCGCTATGGCCTGCATCGTCTGATTTGGGTCGATCACACACCGTCGATCACCGATGCCATCGCGCACGAGAAGCGCCTCAAACACCGGCGGCGTGCGTGGAAGTTCGCGCTGATCGAACGTGGCAATCCCGCGTGGCGGGATCTGTTCGAAACGATAAGTTAGGCCGAGAAGCGGGACCCCGGGTCAAGCCCGGGGTGACGAAGGTCGGGTAGCACCACGTCTGGCATTGGAGCGAGAACGGTCATCCGCGCTTCCGACGCCCGCCCTACTCCGGCTCGCGCACCCGCTCATGATGCCGGATCACTTCGTCGATGATGAAGCGCAGAAACTTCACGCTGAAATCCGCATCGAGCTGCGCATCGTTCGCCAGCCCACGCAGCCGCGCGATCTGCGCTTCCTCGCGGCCCGGGTCGGCGGGGGGAAGCCCGGTCTGCGCCTTGTAGCGCCCGACCGCCTTGGTCACCTTGAAGCGTTCGGCCAGCATGAACACCAGCGCGGCATCGATATTGTCGATACTCTGGCGGTATCCGTTCAGCGTTTCGTCGGACACCAGCATACTCCCATCCCGTGATCCGTCTTTTTGAGGGACCCAAGCGTGCTGTGCAACCCGCAAAGGGTTGCGTTTGCAACGCCGCGCGGCCACATCGCACTCCACATGACCGCCACGATCCACCGCCTGGGCGATACACGGCCCGCCCCGTCGCTCGAACCCATGGTTCAGCTTGTCACTGGTGACATGAACATGGTGAACGCGGTGATCCTGTCGCGCATGCAATCGCAGATCCCGCTGATCCCCGAACTCGCCGGTCACTTGATCGCAGGCGGCGGCAAACGGATGCGCCCGATGCTGACACTGGCGAGCGCGCGGTTGCTTGGCTATTCGGGGACCCGGCACCACCGGCTCGCTGCCGCGGTCGAGTTCATTCATACCGCGACGCTGCTCCACGACGACGTCGTTGACGGCTCGGACCTGCGGCGCGGCAAGCGCACCGCCAATCTCATCTGGGGCAATCCGGCGAGCGTGCTCGTCGGCGACTTCCTGTTCAGCCGGTCGTTCGAGCTGATGGTGGAAGATGGCTCGCTCAAGGTGCTCGGCATTCTCGCGGGTGCCAGCGCGATCATCGCTGAGGGCGAGGTCAATCAGCTGACCGCCGCCCGCCGGGTCGATACGCCTGAGGAACGCTATCTCGACATCATCGGCGCGAAGACCGCCGCCTTGTTCGCCGCCGCCTGCCGCGTATCGGCAGTGGTCGCTGAACGTCCCGAGAGCGAGGAACTCGCGCTCGACTCCTACGGCCGCAACCTCGGCATCGCGTTCCAGCTGGTCGACGATGCGATCGATTACGTGTCCGACGCCGGAACGATGGGCAAGGATGCGGGCGACGACTTCCGCGAGGGCAAGGCGACGCTTCCCGTCATTCTGGCGTATGCTCGCGGCAACCCCGAAGACCGCGTGTTCTGGAAGGCCGCGATCGAAGGCCATCGCAATCGCGACGAGGACTTTGCGCGCGCGATTGCGCTGGTGCGCTCGACTCGCGCGGTCGAGGATACGCTGGCGCGCGCACGGCATTATGGCCAGCGCGCGATCGATGCGCTCGGCGTGTTCGCCAACGGACAGGCGAAGAACGCGATGATCGAAGCGGTCGAGTTCGCGGTAGCACGCGCCTACTGAGGCTGCCGCCAGCAGTAGTTATCGATCCTGTTGTTCATCCGATCACCGTACATCCGGGCGGCTAATGGCCGGTCAGGGAACTTTGCACTCGGGGTCGTGAAGCGGCGCATTGGTTTCGAGCTCCACCTGCAATGTCGCATGGCCGATCCCGAAGTGATCCTTCAACATCGCGCGGGCGTCATTCAGGAACGCATCGCCGGGGTGGCCTTGCGGCATGACCAGATGCGCGGTGAGCACCGTTTCTGTCGTGCTCATCGGCCAGATATGGACATGATGAACCTGCGCGACTCCGGGTAGCTCGCGCAGTTCCTCCCGTACCGCGTCCGAATCGATCCCGCGGGGAACCGCCGCCAGCGACATTTCCACCGATTCGCGGAGCAGTCCCCAGGTTTGCAGGAAGATCAGCACCGCGATCACGATGCTCACCACCGGATCGAGCCACATCGCCCCGGTCCACCAGATGAGCAACCCAGATACGACCACGCCCGCCGAGACCAGCGCGTCGCTCGCCATGTGAAGATAGGCGCCACGAATGTTGAGATCGCTTGCGCTGCCGCGCAGGAACATCAGCGCGGTCGCGCCATTCACCAGGATACCCACGCCCGCGACCCAGGCGACCAGCGGACCGTCGACCGGAGCGGGTACTGCCAGCCGCTGCACCGCCTCGAGCATGATCGCGCCGAGCGCGACGAGCAACAACAGCGCATTGAGCAACGCGGCAAGGATCGTCGATCCCTTGAGGCCGTAGGTAAAGCGCTTCGAAGGCGACCGGCGCCCCAATGCGATTGCCGCCCACGCCGCACCAAGCCCGAGCACGTCCGACAGATTGTGCCCCGCGTCCGCCAGCAGCGACACCGAATGCGCCATCAACCCGAACACGACCTCGCCCACGATAAAGCTAAGGTTGAGCGCAATTCCTACCGCGAAGGCACGGTCGTGACCGCTGACCGGCGCATGGCTGTGGCCATGGCCGCCGTGCCCGTGCCCATGCCCGTGCCCACTGTGATCATGCCCGTGGTGCGAGTGGCTATGCCCGGCCATCAGAATCTCCGCTTTCGATTTCAGGCGCGTAGCATCGGGCTATCGTGAGATACTAGGACGTGCGCGATGACAAAGCCGTCATTTCGACGGTCCTTAAGGGGCGATGCAATGCGGGCAGAACGCGACGGCGCGCTTCCATCCGCGCAATCCTGCGGTAGGGATGCCGGGTGACATCCGTCCTGCCAATCCATGCCGTCCTGCCTGCGTTGCTTGTCGCGCTGCGCACCGCGGCGAACGCGGTGCTGGTCGCACCGCCGGGGGCCGGCAAAACCACCGCGGTCGCGCCCGCGCTGCTGGGCGAAGCCTGGTGCTCCGGCGAGATCCTGCTGCTCTCCCCCCGCCGCCTTGCCGCCCGCGCGGCTGCCGAGCGGATGGCAGCACAAGCGAGCGAACCGGTCGGCAAGACGTTCGGCTATGCCACGCGGATGGATTCCAAGCGGTCCGGCGCAACCCGGGTTACGGTCGTGACCGAGGGGATTTTCGTCGCGCGGATCCAGGATGATCCCGAACTCACGGGCATTTCGGCGGTGCTGTTCGACGAAGTCCATGAACGCAGCCTCGACAGCGATTTCGGGCTCGCCTTGGCATTGGATGCGCAAGCCGGGCTGCGTCCCGACCTGCGTCTGCTGGCGATGTCGGCGACGCTGGATGGGGCGCGTTTTTCGGGGCTGATGGGGGATGCGCCGATCCTGGAAAGCGAAGGGCGGATGTATCCGCTGACGCTGCGCCATCTCGGGCGTGCGAGCGAGGCGCGGATCGAGGATTCGGTCGCCGCCGCCATCAAGCTTGCTTTGCGGGAGGAGACGGGCGGTGTGCTGGCATTCCTGCCGGGGGTGGCGGAAATCGAGCGCACCGCCGAACGACTCGACGGGCTCGGCGCAGGGATCATGCTGCACAGGCTCCACGGCAGCCTCGATCCCGCCGCCCAGCGTGCCGCCATCGCGCCCGATCCGTCAGGCGCGCGCAAGGTCGTGCTCGCCACCTCGATCGCGGAAACCAGCCTCACGCTCGACGGCATCCGCGTCGTCGTCGATTCAGGGCTCGCGCGACGCCCACGCTATGATCGGGCCGCCGGAATGACGCGGCTCGTCACCGAACGCGCGAGCCAGGCCGCGGTCACGCAACGCGCGGGTCGCGCCGCGCGCCAGGCACCCGGTGCCGCCTATCGCTTGTGGGAAGAAGCCGCCACCGCCGGACTCCCGCGCTTCGATCCGCCCGAGATCCTCGAGGCGGACCTGTCCGCGCTGACGCTCGACTGCGCTTTATGGGGGGTTGCCGATCCACGATCGCTGGCATGGCTCGATCCGCCGACCGAGGCGGCGGTGCGGGAAGCACGCGCACGGCTGATGGCGCTCGATGCGATCGACTCGGACGGCCGACCGACTGCACACGGCAAGGCGATCGCGCGGCTGCCGCTTGCCCCGCGGCTTGGGCACATGCTGGTCCGGGCAGGGGCGCTCGGCATGGCGAGCGCTGCGGCGGAGGTCGCGGTCTTGCTTGGCGAGCGTGGGCTTGGCGGGAACGACGTGGATCTGGACGCGCGGCGGCGGCGGTGGCGCGGCGAACGTGGCCAGCGCGCAGAGGGTGGACGCAAACTGGCACGGCGATGGACGACGCTTGTTCCCGCCGCTCCGGTCTCCGCGCCCACGCTGGGCGAAGCGGAGACCGCGATCGCCATCGCACTCGCCTTTCCCGACCGGATTGCGCGCCGCCGTGACGCATCGGGCGAGACATGGGCTTCGGTCGGCGGGCGCGGATTCAAGCTCGACGCGACAAGCAGCCTAGCACGCACGGAATGGCTGGCTGTCGCCGAGACGCAGGGCCTGGCATCGGGCGCGCGGATCCTGTCCGCCGCCGCGATCGATCCGGCGACAATCGAGACCTTGTTCCGCGAGCGGATCGAGACCCACCGCACCGTGACGTTCGATCCAGCGACCGGCGGCGTGACCGCGAAACGTGAACGCAGGCTTGGCGCGCTGCGCCTGTCGAGCGGCCCCGATGCGAACGCCGACCCCGCTGCGATCGCCGCCGCCTTGCTCGACGGGCTCCGGACGCACGGACTTGCGCGGTTGCCGTGGAGCGACGCCGCGCAGGCGCTGCGCCACCGTGCGGCCTTCGCTGCGGCGCATGGCGGTGCGGATCTGGCGCTTGATGACGATGCGCTGCTGGCGCGGGCGGACGAATGGCTCGTGCCCGTGCTCGACGGCAAGCGTCGGCTCGATGCGATCGACTCCGCTGCGCTGACGGAGGCACTGCGCGGGGTGATCGGCTGGGATGCGTTGAGCGCGATCGACCGGTTGGCACCGACGCATTTCCACAGTCCCGCGGGCAGCGGCCATGCGATCGACTACGCTGCCGAGGGCGGCCCGCGAGTCGACTTGCGGCCGCAGGCGTTGTTCGGACTGGCGGTGCATCCGATGGTGGGTGGCGGGCGCGTGCCGCTGGTGCTGAGCCTCACCTCCCCCGCCGGACGCCCGATCCAGACAACGCGTGACTTGGCTGGCTTCTGGGCGGGAAGCTGGGCGGATGTCGCGCGCGAAATGCGTGGTCGCTATCCTCGTCATCCGTGGCCGGACGACCCTGCATCCGCCGCCGCGACACTTCGGACGAAAAACGCAGATGCGCGCGCGCGCGAAGCACGATAAGGAACCCTTATGTCGATCGCCCGAATCTATCAGCGCCCCAAGAACGCCATGTCCTCCGGACGGGCTCGCACCTCAACCTGGGTGCTCGATTTCGCTCCTGCCGAAGCCAAGCAGCCCGATCCGCTGACCGGCTGGGCGGGATCGGGCGACACGCGCGACCAAGTCCGCCTGGATTTTCCGACGCAGGAAGCCGCAGTGGCCTATGCCGAGCGCGAAGGCCTCGCCTTCACGATCGTCCCTGCCCCCCAGCGCACGCTAAAGCTGCAGAGCTACGCCGACAACTTCCGGTAATCGGGGCGACCCGGCGTTTGCTAAGGCCCCTGCCGTTCGTTTCGGGCGTCGTCGAGAAACCTGCGCTGCATGGCTTTCTCGACTCGGCGCCGGGCAAACGAATCGGGGTGAAAGCGCCGCGCTTTAATCGCTGAGCATTCCGGCGCCGAGCAGCAGCAGAAGCTTGACGTCCATCGCCAGCCCCTCGGCCCGTTTATCGACCACAAATGCGGCGATCTCGGTAACCGGTACGCGGTGGACGGTGATACCTTCGCCCTCAATCCCGCCGCCGTCGTTTACCTTGCGCAAGCCGCGCGCACGAACGAGCGTGAACCCTTCCGACACCATACCCGGCGAGGAATGGAAGAAGCCAAGCGATTCGATCGAATCGGCCTGGTAACCGGTTTCTTCCTCAAGCTCGCGCGCGGCGGAGTCGATCACGCTCTCGCCCGCATCCTCATCACCGACCAGACCCGCTGGCAGCTCGAGGCACGCCCGGCCCAACGGCACGCGAAACTGCTCGACCAGCAGGACATGGCCGTCGTCGATCGCAAGGATCACCGCCGCCTGAATGCCGTGCGCGCGGCCGACATATTCCCAGGTGCCATCCTTGATGACCTTGATGTACTTGCCGCTCCAGACGGTCTCTGCGGTCATAACTCGATCAGCCTGTCGGGAAGTTCGTTGCGGTCGGTTTCGGTCTTGGGGAAGCTGTCGGACAGGATCGCGCCAATCCGCTCGACCGCGGCGGCCATCCCGGCCCCGGGATTGCCCGAGCGAGTCTCGTGGACGAGCGCGGCCATCGCATCGCCCCAGCGTTCGGCAGGCACCGCGCGGTGAATCGCCTCGTCCGCAACGATCTCGGCCATGCGCTCGTCGCGCGAGAGATACAGCAGGATGCCGACACGCGTCGCGGTACGGCGTTCAGCACCGACCTTGAAATAGCGGATCGCCCGTCGCCGGACCCGCCGCCGCCGGATCGTCTTGGGCACGAGCGCAAGCCGCAGCGGCATGTGCGACAACGCGAGGCGCACGACCAGGAACACCAACGTCTGCGCAACGAGGATCAGCCCAACCAGCAGGCGTGGATCAGGCTCGGCGTCCCAGCCCTGCGTGAAACCACTCAACCACCGTTCGATCCACGCCGGATCAACCGTCGCCAAGGCGACGACCAGCAGCATTGCCAGTATGGCAACCAATAGCGCCGTGTCGTCATAGTTATCCGAACGATCGGTTACGATCGTAACGATCTCGCCGTCGGTGCCCTCCTCGGCGCTTTTTACCGCGGCAAGCACAAGGGCATGGTCATCGGCGCCGAGCCGGGGTGTCCGTGTCATCACCAATCCCCCGATGCGCCGCCGCCGCCGAACGATCCGCCGCCACCGCCGGTGAACCCACCGCCGCCCCAGCTGCCGTCCGACCCGCCGTCGGAGCCGCCACCACCACCGCCCCAGCCGCCGCCGGAACCTGCACCCGTGCCGCCGCCCCAGCCGCCCATGGTCGCGCCCCACAGGATCGCTGGTGCGATGCCGCTGCGATACTCACGACCGCCGCCGCCACCGCCGCCGCCCCCACCACCGCCGCCACCGCCGCCACCGCGACGGAGCACGGACAACAGGACAAAGCCGATCACCATGCCCCAGAAAATGAGGCCGAAGGGAATCCCGCCGCCATTGCCTGAACGCCGGTGTGTCTTGTCGAATTCCTTTGCCGCCGCGTCGACTTCCGCCTTCGCTTCCTCGGGCGATGCGCGCAATTGCGCGATCAGCGCGTCGGTGCCTGCCTCCATCGCACCGGGGATATCCCCCGATTGCGAGAGTTTGGGGATCATCTGTTCCCGGATCACGCGGCCCGTGAACGCGTCGGTCAGGAGCGGCTCGAGCCCATAGCCGACCTCGATCCGCGGCCCGCGATGCCCTTTGGGTTCGTTGGGCGCGATGAACAGGATCGCGCCGTTATTGACGTCCTTCAGGCCGACGCCCCAGGCGCGCCCGAGCCCGACGCCATATTCCTCAAGCTCGCGTCCCTCCAGATTTGGAATCGTCGCGACCACCAGTTGGCGCTTGGTGTCCTTCTGCAACGCCTCGAGCTTTGCGGTCAGGTCCGCCTCGGTCGCGGGCGGGAGGACATTCGCCGCATCGACCACCAGCCCGGTGAACTTGGGATAGGTCTGCGCGTCCGCGGCAGCGGTGCCGAGAAGCACCGCTACCGCGACCAGGATCGATTTCAGGATGGTCATGGAACGGGCCTGAGCCCCCCGATCAGTTGGTGTTGCCGAAATTCACCGTCGGCGCCTGGTCCGAACCCGGGGTCGTCGCCTTGAACGGGACGAGCGGCTTCGCGCCGTAGATGACCTTCGCGCCGATCGCGTCAGGGAAGGTACGGATCGTCGTGTTGTAGCTCTGCACCGCGCCGTTGTAATCGTGGCGTGCGGTCGAGATGCGGTTCTCGGTGCCCTCGAGCTGATCCATCAGCGTGGCGTAATTCCCCTGGCTCTTGAGCTCGGGATACGCTTCCTGAAGCCGCTGGAGCGATAGCGTCACGTTCGACTGCGCCTTCTCATACGCCGCGACCTTCGCTGGATCGTTGAGCTGGTCGGCCGAGAGCTTGACCTGGTTTGCCCCGGCACGTGCCTGCGTCACTTCGACGAGGATGCTTTTTTCCTGCGCACCGGCGGCTTTCACCGTCGCGACGAGATTGGGGATCAGGTCGGCACGCCGCTGATAGTAGTTTTCGACGTCGGCCCATTTGGCCTTGGCATTTTCCTCCTGCGTCGGGACGCTATTGAGGCCGCAGCCCGACAACGACGTCGTCAGCGCGAGACCAGCCGAGGCGACGAACAACGTGCGGTACTTCATTTTTGGGATCCCTCCAGACCTTGCACCAGCATGATAGCCGGGTACGATAGCGACACGAAACAAAATCGGTTGGGGTTAGCGTATGTTCAAGGAGTTCAAGGCGTTCATCGCACGGGGGAACGTGCTCGATCTCGCCGTGGCGGTCATCATCGGCGCGGCGTTCGGCAAGATCGTCTCGTCCCTGACCGACGACGTGATCATGCCGGTGATCGGTCGGATCCTCGGTGGCCTGGACTTTTCGAGCTATTTCCTGGTGCTTGGCAAGGTGCCAGCGGCGCTGGCGGGGTCGTCGGACTATGCCGCGCTCAAGAAGGCGGGCGTCCCGCTGTTCGGCTATGGCGCGTTCCTGACGGCAGCGGTGAATTTCCTGATCGTCGCGTTCATCATCTTCCTGATCGTGCGCGGCGTCCATCGCCTGATGCCCAAGCCGCCGGAAACCCCAAGCGAGCCGGTCGAGCCCGCCGACGTCACGCTGCTGCGCGAAATTCGCGACGAGCTGAAGCGGCGGCCGATCTCGTCCGACGTTCTCGACCGCAGCTGAGCGTTCGGCGGCCCCTCAGGCGGCGACCAGGTCTTCCGATACCGAATCGGCAAGGCTGGTCCCGTCGAGTATCCGCGCAGTCTCGTCGCGAACGCGCATCATCGCATGGCGGATCGCGCAACTCGCCTCGTCCTTGCAATCATTGCACGAACGATAGGCGGTCCGGCTGACGCACGGGACCAGCGCAAGCGGCCCCTCGATCACGCGGATGATTTCGCCCAGCGAGATCAGGTGGGTCGGACGCGCAAGGCAATAGCCGCCCATCTTGCCGCGAAAGCTGTGGAGGAACCCCGCCTCGCGCAAGTCCGCGAGAATGAGTTCGAGGAACTTGCGGGGAACGTTGGCCTCCAACGCAATCCGGTTCATCGGGATCGGGGGGCTGTCCTTGGGGGCTTCGGCAAGGAACATCATCGCGCGCAGCGCATAGCGGGAACGTTGAGTCAGCATGATACTATACCCCATGCACCGCTTTTGTGGCGAGTCAAAGGCGCTGTCCCATTTTATCCCGCAAATTGCAGGCTTCCCATTCCCGACCGAGCACCTATATCGGTTTCGCCGGGTTCGCCCGGCTATGGCGATAAAGTGCGGCGTGCAATAGATACAACGGACCCGGGGGCAGTACCCGGCGGCTCCACCACAACCGGCCACGGCTTTCAGCCAGACCGGTCATGACGGGGCCGAAGCAGGATCGACGTGTTTCGAAAAGCGCTGTTTTTTCCCGGGCTGAGTAACCTGTAAAAGGCTCAAAACCACAAGTGCAAACGATAACGAAGCACTCGCGATTGCAGCGTAACTCAAGGCCTAACGGTCTAGGTTACTAAGCTAAGCGCGGTTCGGGCCGCACCGGGCAACAGAAGCGGACACCGGCGGTACGGGGAGCACCGAGCAACAGAAGCTCCCCACCTTTTCCCCATCTTTCGAAAGTCATTTTCGCGCCCAGCCTATGCCGGGTTGCAACGTGACCCGACTCCGATTTCTGTTGGGGAGACGTCAGGCGGCAAACCCCGCCACACCCGCCCCCGCCATCCGCAGATCCTCGACGAACCGCGCGAACTCCACCTCCGCCGCCGCCGGATCAGGCAGGCGCAGAAGATAGCTCGGATGTACCGTGATCCAGCACGTGCTGCCATCGGCGAGCGCAATCGGGCGCCCCCGCTCCTTGCCGATCGTCACCACCCGGCCGAGCAAGCTGCGCGCCGCGGTCGCCCCCAGCGCGACCGTCACCTGCGGCTTGATCAGCAACCGCTCCTGCTCGACCCACCAGCGACACGCATCGATCTCGCCCGCCCCCGGCTTGGAATGGATGCGCCGCTTGCCGCGCTGCTCGAACTTGAAGTGCTTGACCGCGTTGGTGACATAGGTCCGCGTCCGATCCACCCCCGCCGCCGCCAGCGCGCGGTCGAAAAGCTGCCCCGCTGGCCCCACGAACGGCCGCCCGGCGAGATCCTCCTGATCGCCCGGCTGCTCGCCGACGAACATCAACGGCGCGTCGACCGGCCCTTCGCCGAACACCGTCTGCGTTGCCGGACCATATAAGGGGCAACGCGTGCAGGCCGACGCCTCGTCACGCAGCGCATCCCACGCGATCGTGCTGTTGCCCCCGACTTCGTCCCGCGCGCGTGCGATCATTCCCGACTCCCGTGCCTGTGCCGATGCGATCAACCCCGGGACCAGGGCGGTCTCGGGCATGTTCTTCCAATATTTCTTTGGCATTTCCTTGAGCATCGCGCCGATCTTGACCCGAGCGGGATTAAAGATGGAGGCGTAATAGGTCTTCCACACGTCCTCAATCGGATCGCCCGCGGGTGCATCCCCCTTGGCTGCACCCGGCCCTTCGGCAAGCGTCTCGCCATCCCAATGGATCGACAGATCGGGCGTCAGGATCGACCAGTGCATGCTGGCGAAGCGATCGAGGAAAAAGCCCGCATTGTAGCGCAGGATATGATGCTCGGGCTCGAACCACGCGACGAAGCGCGCCTGCCCGTCCACCTCGACCTCGCGAAAACGCAGGAAGGCCCGCATCTTGTGGATGTCCTTGCGCACCTCGCGCGCAAACCCTTCGAGCTTGCGCACCAGCGGATCGGCCTTGTCCTCGACCGCGCCGGGCCGGTCGCGCAACCGCACCAGCAACGTGTAGAGCAAGGCGAAGCGTTCAGGGTCGCTATGCAGCACCGCCTTGCGCGCGAGGTCCACGAAAGCGCGCGATACCGAGAAGGCGGGCGCATCGCTCTGCGGCACCGGCAGGTCCTCGCCGAACAGATCGACCGCCGCCTCCCCGACCTGCCACGTCACGTCCGCCGGTTTGACACCGCCCACCGCCAGCCCGCGCGCCGCTTCGCGCCAGCCGTCGAAATCATCGGGTTCGGCGAGCTTGACCCTGTGCATCGTCCTGTTCTCTCCCGTTCGGTCGATGGACCGTCAGGCGAACAACTCCAGTTGCTTGACCTTGGGTGCAACGACCGGACGCAATTCCGCCTTGTCGCTGAGCGCAACCGGACGCCAGTCCTCCGCGATCAGGAACGGGCGCAGCTTGGTGATCGACACCGTCAGCCGCGCGACGTCGGCCAGATGCAGCCGCCGCCAGCGCCGCGCGGCAAGGATCGAGGTAACCGCCTTCACGCCCAGCCCCGGGACGCGCAGCAGCCGTTCGCGCGGCGCACGGTTGACGTCGACCGGGAAGATGTCGCGATGCTTGAGCGCCCAGGCGAGCTTGGGGTCGATGTCGAGCGGAAGCATCCCCGTGGTCTCGTCGGCTGCCGCGACGACTTCCTTCGAGGTATAGCCGTAGAAGCGCATCAGCCAGTCGGACTGGTACAGGCGATGTTCGCGCATCAGCGGCGGGCGCTGGAGCGGGAGCACGGTGCTGGCGTCGGGGATCGGGCTGAACGCCGAATAATAGACGCGGCGCAGATCGAAGCTGTCGTACAGCGTCGAGGCGCGCAGCACGATGTCGCCATCGGTCGCCGCATCCGCGCCCACGATCATCTGAGTCGATTGTCCTGCTGGTGCGAAACGCGGCGCGGACTTGAACTTCTTGCGCGCATCGGTCGCGTCGATGATCGAGGACTTCGTCTCCGCCATCGCATCCTCGATCCGCACCGCCGACTTTTCGGGCGCGAGCCGCTTCAATCCCGACACGGTCGGCAGCTCGACGTTGATCGACAGGCGATCGGCATGGAGCCCCGCCTGTTCGACCAGCGCGGGGTCGGCGTCGGGGATCGTCTTCAAATGGATATAGCCGCGGAAATCATGATCCTCGCGCAAGCTGCGCGCGACCTCGACCATCTGCTCCATCGTATAGTTGGACGATCCGATGATCCCCGAGGACAGGAACAGTCCCTCGATGTAATTGCGTTTGTAGAAGGACAAGGTGAGGTGGACGACCTCCTGCGCGGTGAAGCGCGCGCGGCGGACGTTCGAGCTTTTGCGGTTGATGCAATAATGGCAGTCGAAGATGCAGCTGTTGGTCAGCAGGATCTTGAGCAGCGAAATGCACCGGCCGTCGGGCGCATAAGCGTGGCAGATCCCCATCCCGCCGTCGGTCGACCCGACGCCCTTGCTGTCGCGCGAACTGCGTTTCACCGACCCCGACGACGCACAGGAAGCATCATATTTCGCGGCATCCGCGAGGATCGCCAATTTGCTCTGAACATCCAGTTGCGCCATGCTGTTCCTTATACGTTCTTTTCGCACACTGTCGACGAAATAGCTGCGCCGGGATAAGACGTTGCGGGATTTGGGGGCGCTTATGACCGAACGGTGGACGCAGCGGATCGATCCGCGCTGGGTGCTTGCGCTCACCTGCCTGCTAGGCTGGGCGTTCAAGGGGCATTGCGGCGCGGCGTGGGGCGGATCGATCCAATATGTCACCGGCTGCTACAGCGACGCGGTGCCGTTCTGGGGTTTGCGCGGCGTGTCCGCGGGGCAAGTCCCGTACCTCGAGGCGCGGATGGAATATCCGGTTCTGACGGGGCTGCTGATCTGGATCGAAGGGTTCGTCACCCGAACTGTCTTCGGCGCAAGCGCGACCGCCGCGCATTTCCTGTTCGTGGTGGCGGCGGTCAATGCCGCGCTTGCCTTCCTGGTGCTCCGGATGCTCCGGCGCGCGGGGGTCGATCGTGCGCGGCAATACGCCTGGGCGGCGGCACCCCCGCTGGTGCTGTATCTCGGGCACAATTGGGACATGCTGGCGGTGACCTTCGCCGTGGCGGCGCTGCTGTCCGCGCGATCCGGGGATACGCCGCGCGCGGCATCGCTTGCCGCACTGGGAAGTGCGGCGAAGCTGTTCCCGGTCCTAATGCTTCCGCTGCTCGGGCTGGGTGCCTTGTTCTCGCGCGGCGGCGGCAGCGTGGCGCGCCGGGTCACGGTGGCGAGCGTGCTGGTTCTGGTCGCGGTCGGGAGCTGGGCGTTGGTCAACCTGCCGGTCGCGGCGATGGCGTTCACCAACTGGTCCGAATTCTACGCTTTCTCGTCCGAGCGAGCAGGTACGGCCGGATCGGTCTGGGAAATCCTGGCGCAATCGGGCTGGTGGGCGACGACGATCCCCGAACGCAACCTGTGGTCCGCGGCGCTGTTCATCGGTGGCGCGGCGCTGATCATCGCCGCAGGGTGGAAGCGGCACGGCGCACACCCCTGGATCCTGTTCGCGCCCCTGCTCGCGTGGTTCCTGCTGACCAACAAGGTCTATTCGCCGCAATTCGACCTGTGGCTATATCCGGTGCTGCTGCTGACGAGCTATCGCTTGTGGCCGGTCGCATGGTTCGCGGTGGCGGATGTCGCCGCCTATTTCGCAGAATTCTGGTATTTTGCCGGGCTCGACGGCCAGCGTCCTGCAGCAACGCTGTCCGATATCGCGCTGGCGGCGGGATTCCGCGCGGGCGCGATGCTGTGGATTATTGGCGCGGCATTGGTCCGCCCGGCACCGCTTTGGATCGAAACAGGTCCGTCATCGACCGACGACGTTCATTCTATTGCAACGTTACCGAACCTACGCCGTTACGGTCGACAATAAATTCAAGGGTATTCCGATGCGTAAACTCCTGCTCTCGCTCGCCGCCGCGTCGCTCGTCGTTCCGGTCAGCATGGCCATGCCGACCACCAAGGCCGAAGCCAAGAAGCGCTATTATGCCAAGTCGCGCCGCCACGTCCGCACCTGCCGCCATTCGAGCGGAACCACCGGGCTCGTCGCGGGCGGCGTCGGCGGTGCATTGCTCGGGAACAAGGTGCTCGGTGGCGGTGCGCTCGGCACGATCGCTGGCGGCGTCGGCGGGGCGTTCGCCGGTCGCGCGGTCGATCGCACGATCACCGCAAAGAACCGTTGCCGCTAAGCATCGGATCGCCTTGATCTGAGGGAAAGGCCGATCGATCGCGACGCGATCGGTCGGCCTTTTCTATTTACCCGCGCAAGCTCGCGCCGAGCTTCGCCGCCGCCGCGACGACCTTGTCCGCGACTGCCTTCAGCGCCGCCTCGGTGAAGCTCTTGTCGCCCGGCTGGAGCGTGACCTCGACCGCGATGCTCTTGTGCCCCGGCTCGACGCCGGTCCCAGTGAAGACGTCGAACACGCGCGCCCCGACGATCGCCGCCTTGTCCGCCCCGCGCGCCGCGCGCACCAGCGCCTCGCCCGAGACGCTGTCGGGCACGAGGAACGCAAAGTCGCGCCGTACCGCCTGCAACGCCGGCGGCGCATAGGCCGCACGCGCGAAGCTCGACGCGCGCTTGGCGGGGATCGCATCAAGGTACAGCTCGACCGCCGCGACCGGACCATCGACGTCGAACGCGCGCGTCGTCAGCGGGTGAACCATGCCGAACGCCGCGAGCACCGTCTTCGGCCCGAGCCGCAGCGTGCCCGACTGGCCGGGATGCCACGCATCGCCAGCCTCGCCCATCACTTGCAGGTTATCGACCGGCGCACCCGCCGCCGCCAGCAACGCGAGCGCCTCGGCCTTGGCGTCATAAGCAGTGAACTGAGTCGCCTTGCCGTCCTGCCAGCCGCGTGGGCGTGCCTCGCCCGCGAGCACCACGCCGAGGGTAGGCCGTTCGCCATCGGCGAGATAGCGTCGCCCAAGTTCGAACAGCCGGACGCCACCGGCGCCGCGCTTCATGTTGCGCTCCGCCGCCGCCAGCAGGCCGGGGAGAAGCGACGGACGCATCACCTTGAGCTCCTCGCTGATCGGGTTGGCGAGCGTCCACGATGCCCCACCGATCGCGGTCGCCTGTGCCTCCGACAGGAAGCTCCAGGTGATCGTCTCGTTGAGCCCCCGCGCAGCCGCCGCACGACGGACACGGCTTTCGATCTTCTGCGCCGGCGTCGCGGTCGGCTTTGCCACCCCCGCAGCGCGCGGCAGCGGGGTCGCCGGGACCGAATCGATCCCGACGATGCGGATTACTTCCTCGACCAGATCGGCCGGGCCATCCACGTCACGCCGCGCGGGCGGCGGCAGGACGGTCCAGTCGTCCTCGACCGTGAAGCCGAGCGCGGTCAGGATCTCGCGCTGGCGCTCCGGCGCAACCGCAAGACCACCGAGCGTCTCCGCGCGGGCGGGATCATAAGCGATCCGCTTGCGCGTCGTCGGCGGGGTGCCCGAATGGGTCGGTTCGGTCGCGCTGCCGCCGCACAGGTCGAGCACCATCCGTGTCGCGATCGCCAGCCCTTCCTCGAGGAACGCCGGGTCCACGCCGCGCTCGAACCGCGAGCGCGCATCCGAAGTCAGCATCAGCGCCTGACCGGTCCGCGCGATCGAATCCGGGTCGAAATAGGCGCATTCGATCACGACGTCAGTCGTCTCGGGGGTGACGCCCGAATCCTCGCCGCCCATGATCCCGCCGATGTCGTGGACATGCTCTGCATCTGCGATCACCGTCATCGTCTCGGCAAGCGTATAGGTCTTGCCATTGAGCGCGAGCACCTGCTCGCCCGCGGTCGCCTTGCGCGCGACGAGTCCGCCCGACAGCTTGGCGCGGTCATAGACGTGCAAGGGTCGCCCGAGATCGAACATCACGTAATTGGTGATGTCGACCAAGGTGGAGATCGACCGCTGACCGATCGCGGTCAGGCGGCGGCGCATCCATTCGGGCGCGGTGCCGTTGACGAGCCCGCTGACGCCCTGCGCGAAGAAAGCGGGGCAGCCCTCGGCATCGTCGGTACGCACGTCGGGGCCTGCGCCCGCGCCCGCAACCGGCGCATAAGCGAGCGGCTTCGCAGTGCCGAGCCCGGCGGCGACCAGATCGAGCGCGATCCCGCGCACGCCCATGCAATCCGGGCGGTTGGGGAGGACGTTGACCTCGATCACCGGGTCGTTGAGCCCGGCGTAATCGGGATAGGCCATGCCGATCGGCGCATCGGCAGGAAGCTCGATGATCCCGTCATGCTCCTCGCCAAGCTCGAGTTCGCGCGTCGAACACATCATGCCGTTCGATTCGACCCCGCGGATCGCCGCAACCTTGAGCACCATACCGTTCGACGGCACCGTCGCGCCGGGCGCACCGAACACACCCACGAGGCCAGCGCGCGCATTGGGCGCCCCGCAGACGACCTGAAGCGGGCCATCGCCAGCATCGACGCTCAGCACCTGCAGCTTGTCCGCCTGCGGATGCGGCGCGGCGCTCAGCACCTTCGCGACGCGGAACGCGGCGAGTGTCGCGCCGGGGTTCTCGACGCCCTCGACCTCGAGGCCGATCCGCGTCAGCGTCTCGACGATCGTGTCGAGCGAGGCGTCGGTGTCGATATGCTGCTTGAGCCAGTCGAGCGTAACCTTCATGCGCCGACTCCCTGGCTCAGCGTGGGCACGTCGAGTGCCGAAAAACCGTAATGCTTGATCCAGCGCGCATCGCCTTCGAAGAACGGGCGCAGATCATCCATGCCATATTTGAGCATCGCGAGCCGATCGACCCCGACCCCGAAGGCGAAGCCCTGCCACTCGTTCGGATCGAGCCCGCACGCGGCGATCACCTTGGGGTGCACCATCCCGCTACCGAGCAACTCCATCCAGCCCTCGGACCCGCCAAGCACGCGGCGGCCCTTCTCCATCGTCCAGCCGACATCGACCTCGGCCGAGGGTTCGGTGAACGGGAAGTAGCTCGGGCGCAGGCGGAGCACGATGTCGTCGCGCTCGAAGAACGCCTTGAGGAAGGTCTCGAGCGTCCATTTGAGATGACCGAGCGTGATGCCCTTGTCGATCACCAGCCCCTCGATCTGGTGGAACATCGGCGTGTGCGTCGCGTCCCAGTCCGAGCGATAGACCCGGCCCGGCGCGATGATGCGGATCGGCGGCTCCTGCCCCATCATCGTACGGATCTGCACGGGGGAAGTGTGCGTGCGCAGCACCTTGGCCTCTTCGTCCTCGCTCGCCTTCAGGTAGAAGGTGTCGTGCATTGCACGCGCAGGATGGCTCTCGGGCATGTTGAGCGCGGTGAAATTATGCCACTGGTCCTCGATCTCGGGCCCGGTCGCGACCGCGAAGCCCAGATCGGCAAAGATCTCCGCCATCTCGTCGAGCACCTGGCTGACCGGATGGACCGACCCCTGTGGTGCCGCGTCGGCGGGGAGCGTCATGTCGATCGTCTCGCGCGCGAGGCGCGCGTCGAGCTCGGCACGGTCGAGCGCGGCCTTGCGCGCGGCAATCGCTGTGGTCACCGCCTCGCGCACGCCCTGAATGCGCGGGCCCTGCTCGAGCCGCTCGTCGGGCGACATCTTGCCGAGCGTCTTGAGCAGCGCGGTGATGCTCCCCTGCTTGCCGAGCAGGCCGACGCGCAGGGATTCCAGCGCGACCGCGTCGGCTTCGCCGATCGACGGCAACAGCGATTCTATCTCGGCAAGGTCAGCCACACATATCTCCGTCATTCCCGCAAAGGCGGGAAGCCATTATGGGTGACGCCGTAGCGGGAGGGGAAGCCCTTGATCAACCCTGCGCGATGCTGATGCAGCCGGCCAGGGAGGGTCGAGGTAACGCCGACGCACAGCTGTCCTTCAAAACCGTCCGTCATCCTGAACTGGTTTCAGGATCCAGCCCTCCGCGAGTTCGGACTAAGCCTGTTGCGCGGTGGATGCTGAAACAAGTTCAGCATGACGGCAGCGCTCGGAGCACGGGATGACCGCTCTAGGAAACGCCCCCAAAACAAAAAAGGGCGCCGGTGTTGCCACCGACGCCCAAATCTTCGTCTCGCGACAGGTCGCCCTCAGGCTGCCTGGGGCAGAGCCGCCTTCGCCTGCGCGATGATGGCGCTGAATGCGGCACCCTCGTGCATCGCGAGATCCGCGAGGACCTTGCGGTCGAGTTCGACGCCAGCGAGCTTCAGGCCATGCATGAAGACGCCGTAGGTCAGACCCTCGACGCGGACCGCTGCGTTGATACGCTGGATCCACAGGGCGCGGAAGTTGCGCTTCTTAACCTTGCGGTCGCGATACGCATACTGGCCGGCCTTCTCGACCGCCTGACGGGCGATACGGATCGTGTTCTTGCGACGGCCATAATAGCCCTTCGCCAGATTGAGGATCCGCTTGTGCTTTGCGTGGGTGGTTACACCCCGTTTTACGCGTGCCATTCTCTAATTCCTTCCGCTCAGCCGAGACCGTAAGGCGCCCACGCCTTAACAGCAGCCGTGTCGGCCTTGGACAGCACCTTGGTGCGGCGATTCTGGCGGATGTACTTTGCGTTGTGGCTCATCAACCGGTGGCGCTTGCCAGCAACGCCGTGCTTCAGCAGGCCGCTCGCGGTGAGCTTGAAGCGCTTTTTAACGCCGCTCTTCGTCTTGAGTTTGGGCATTTTCGTCCTTTCAGTTTTGCGACGATCTATGAACGGCCACGGCAGCCCATACCGGCCGGGCAGTTCCTCTTACTCGCAGGAAAGCGGGCGCATACCCGGCCCCTTGCGAAAACGCAACTGCAGATGCGCAGAGGAACGATTACGGCTGGCGAACGGTTTGATCGCGATGGACGCCGCACCCTCCCCGCCCGCTGCCGCGCCCGCGGCGCCCCATTCGCCAGTCGCCCGACGGCGGAACTGGGGAAAGATTGCCCGCAACACGCTGATCGGCCTGGTCGTCGCTGTGTTCCTCGTATGGCTGGTGCTGTATATCACCAAGGGGCGTTTCCTGCGCGGACCGTTCGAGCGGATCGTGTCTTCGGCGACGCATCGGCAGGTCAAGGTGCCTGGCGACTTTCAACTGTATTTCGATCCGATCACGATCCATTTCCGTGCCGATGGAATGACGATCTCCAACCCGACCTATGCGTCGCGGCCCAATCTGTTCGAAGCCAAGCGAATTGATGCGCGAATCGCGCCCTTGTCGATGTTGTTCGGGAAACGCCGTTTCTATACGCTCGATCTGACCGATGGCGCGGTCGACCTCGAATGGAATCGCGATCACAGCCACAACAGTTGGACGTTCAGCGACAAGAAGGGCGGCAAGCCGCTCGACTTCCCCCGGATCGACATCGCAACGGTGGCGGGAACGACGTTGCGCTATCTCGATCCCCGGATGCGCCTGCGCACCGATATCGCATTCCAGACGATCACCTCGACCGACGCGAAGATTGGCAAGTCGGTGCGGTTCAAAGGCGACGGCAAGGTCCGCGACACGCCATTCACGCTGACGGGCAAGTTGTTGTCGCCAGACGCGACGGTCGCACGCGGCAAGAACAAGCTCGAACTTGCCGCCGATGCGGCGCACAACCACATCACCGTTGCGGGCACGCTCCCAAGCATCGCGGATATCGAGAACGTCCCGCTGGCGGTGACGTCGCGCGGGCGCAATCTTGCCGAACTGCTCGACATCATTGGCGTCGCGATCCCGCGCACCCGGACCTATGCGGTCAAGGCGACCTTGACCAAGGACGACACCACCTATGCCTTCACGCGCCTGACCGGGCGGTTCGGCGACAGCGATATCGAAGGCAAGTTCACCGTCCGCAACATCGAGCCGCGGCTCCACATCGGTGCCGTGCTGACCACGCGCAAGCTCGACATCATCGATGCTGCACCATTCATCGGCTACAACCCCGACATCGTCGCCACCAAGGGCGCGGTCGCTGCGGCGGCGAGCAGCGGCGCGGCTCCTGCGCGGCTGCTCCCGGATGCGGAAATCCCGGTCGAGACGCTCAAGAATTTCAACGCCGACTTGCGCTACAAAGTTGGCGTCGTGCGCTCGAAGAACGTCCCCGTCTCGAACATCGACCTGACGCTGTCGCTCAAGGACAGCCTGCTCAAACTGTCGCCCCTGACCTTCGTGATGGCGCGCGGCGATGTCGCTTCGGACATTACGATCGACGCCCGCCGTCGCCCGGCGCACGACACTTATGATATTCGGCTCGCGCCGACTCCGATGGCGCGCCTGCTGGCGGGCTATGGTGTCGCGGAGGCGGGAACGAGCGGCGTGATCAAGGGGCGGATCCTGCTCGAAGGCGACGGCGACTCGCTTCACGATTCGCTGGCAACGTCGCATGGGCGGATCGCGTTCGTCATGCCGGGCGGTTCCTTCTGGACCCGCAACGTGCAGCTGTCCGAACTCGACGTGGGTACGTTCGTCCAGAAGCTGTTCCAAGGGAAACTCAAGGAACCGGTCAAGATCAATTGCGGGTTGATCGGCTTCACCGTGCGCGGCGGCGTGGCAGCGGCGGACCCAATCCTGATCGATACCGAAAAGAACATCATCGTCGGTCGCGGCGGGTTCAGCTTCAAATCGGAACAGCTCGATCTGGCCATCCGCGCGGACGGCAAGCGGTTCAGCTTCCTGTCGGCACAATCCCCGATCGGCCTGAACGGCAGCTTTGCCAAGCCCGGCTATAGCGTGGTCAGTCCGCAACTCGTCGGCCGTGCCGGTGCTGCGCTGGGGTTGAGCGTCATCGGTACACCGGTCGCCGGGCTACTAGCGTTCGTCGACATCGGCGATGCAAAGGCGGCGCAATGCGGCCCCGTGCTGGCCGCCGCCCCGGCCACCGCACAGCGCACAATCAAAGGCGAACAGCGCGACGACGTCGGGCATGGCACCACCGCGAAGGCCGAGAACGGCAAAAAGACCGCCGGAGAGCGGTCGGGGCAGCGCAAGAAATTCCTCGGGATCTTCTAAACGCGACTAGGCGGCGGGTACGCTCAATGCCCGCCGCGACAGGCCAGCGCCTCGAGGATTTCCTCGACCCGTGCAGGATCGCCCACCGCAACCACTTCACCGACGCTGTCGGCGGTCAGCGGATCACCCGCCCAGTCGCACATCTGCCCGCCCGCGCCCTCTACGATCGGCACCAGCGCCGCAAAATCGTGCAATTTCAGTTCTGCCTCGACCACCACGTCGAGCCACCCGCTCGCGACACAGCCGTAGTTGTAGCAATCCCCCCCGAGCACCGTACTGCGTACCTTGGCATCGAGGTGCTCGAACGCATGGAGTTGGTCGTCCTGGAACAGCGCGGGTGACGTCGTGGCGAGCAATGCCTCGCCGAGATCCTTGCAGCGCCGAGTCGTCGCGGGCTTGCCGTTGAACAGTGTGGGCTTGCCGGTTGTCCCGACCCAGCGTTCGCCAATGATCGGCTGATCGATCACGCCCAGCATCGGCCACCCGTCGACCACCAACGCAATCAACGTCCCGAAGATCGGCCGGCCCGAAATGAATGCCCGCGTCCCGTCGATCGGATCCAGCACCCAGGCGCGGCCCGACGTCCCCTCGCGCACGCCATATTCCTCGCCGATAATCGCATCGTCGGGGAAGGCCTTTTCGATCAGCGACCGCATCGCAGCCTCGGCCGCGCGGTCGGCGAGCGTCACGGGCGACGCATCGCCCTTCATCTCAAGTCCTTGTTCTGTCCGCCAATACGGACGGATGGCGGCCCCGGCGGCGTCGGCGAGCGCGGCGGCGAGGGCGAGATCGGATTCGGTAATGCGCATCATGCCTGCCTAATCGGGCTGGCCCGAAACCGCCAGTCCGCGCACATCGCAAACGACCGAGAGGATCGTGCGGACAAAGCATGCCGACCCGCGATCTGGCGAAACATCGTTTCGTTGCGGTCACGCTAAATTAGCAGTTTCGGAATAAGCCCTCGCTTTGGGGAAGCAGTCGTGGCTGAACGACGCTGGGTGGCAAGGACGCATGGGAACGATGGCCACGGCAAGGGACGTACGACTGGAAACGGTCGAGTACCGCGCCGATCAGGTGTTCGGTCAGATCGGTCGATTCCTCGCGCAGCACCATCTCAGCCCCGATCCGCTCCATTACGCCTTCGCCCATCGCGTGATCAGCCATCCCGACGGGGTGCTGGCAAAGTCAGTCGCGGCGCTGACCGAAGGCGGCATCCGTCTGACCGCCCGCGACATCGAGAAACTCGGCGGCCAGGTGGCGGCCACGCCGGTGTCGGGAGGCCCGCCCACCGCCGACCCCGTCGAAGGACTTGTTGCGCAGACGCAGATGCAGGTCGAGGGCTTCACCGATATGATGCACGCGATTCGTGAGGAAACGCAGGGGTTCGGACGGGATCTGGCAGCGAGCGCGAATGCGATGCGCACGACCGACAACAATGGCGACATCGTGCGATTGACCGAGGTGATGCTGGATCGGGTGCAATCCGCAGAGGCGCGTCTCGCCGCCGCGACGCACGAAGCCGAGGAGTTGCGCCTGAAGCTGGAAGAGGCGCGCAGCAACGCGCGCAGCGACCCGCTCACCAACCTGCCCAACCGCCGCGCTTTCGAGGAAAAGTTCGGCCAGCATGTCGCCGGGGGAAAGAGCGTCTGTCTCGCGGTATGCGACGTGGATCGGTTCAAGCGCGTCAACGATCGATTTGGCCATTCGGTCGGCGACCGTGTTCTCAAGGCGATCGCCGAGACGCTGCTCAAGAACTGCGCCGACCATATGGTCGCGCGCTATGGGGGTGAGGAATTCACCGTCCTGTTCGTCGGGGTATCGCTCGACGAAGCGTATGCCACGCTCGAACGCGCCCGCGCGACGGTTGCGCAAAAACGCTATCGCCTGCGCGAATCCGACGAGCCGCTGGGTGCGGTCACCTTCTCTGCGGGCGTGACGCAGGCGCGACCCTATGAAGGCCTGGGCGCGGTGTTCGGGCGCGCGGACAAGCTGCTGTACGCCGCCAAGGACGGCGGGCGGAACCAGATCCACCGCGTTTAGGAATTTACGCCGATCCTTGGCGCACGGCACCGCTTGGAATTGTGTGGCGAGACACACTTGCAACTTATATCGTTCTATTACAGTGTCTTATAAAACTGGCACGCTCCCTGCAACGTATCACATGTCGGCGATCGGATGGTCCGAAACGCCAACACACAGGGAGATACTATCATGACCACCCGTTTCGAAGCTGTTCAGCGCGTCGCTTTCTCGCTCGTTGCCGCCCTGGTGCTGACCACCGTGCTGGCATCGACCGCCGTTTCGTTCGTCCCGGTCGCATGACCGGGCGGACGTGTTCGACCCATCGCGGTCTTATCTCGTCATAAAGACTGACAGGCGCTCGGATCCGCGTTAGCCTTCCCCCCAAAAGGGGTGACTAAATGGTTCGGGCGCGCGCACAGGTCACCCTCATCACGATCGCAGCACTGCTGTCCGCCTGCGGTGGCGGCGGCGACAGCGGATCAACCGGTGTGGTTCCGGTAGCCGCGACCCCAACCCCGACAGCATCACCCACCCCCACCGCAGCGAGTTGCTCGCTGCGCGACCGGCAGGACTGGGCGGCCAGCCAGTTGCGCGAATGGTATCTGTTTCCGGAAACCCTGCCCGCGACGATCAGCCCCGCAGCCTATACGACGGTATCCGATTACATCGACGCGCTGACCGCCACCGCGCGTGCTCAGCGCAAGGATCGATACTTTACCTATCTGACGTCGATCGCCTCCGAGGACTCTTATTACGCATCGGGCGCGAGCGCCGGTTACGGGTTTCGACTGTCCTATGACGCGGATACCCGACGGATTTACGTTGCAGAAAGCTTCGAGGGCACGACCGCGGTCGCTGCCGGGATCGACCGCGGCGCAGAAATCGTGGCGATCGGGACGAACAGCGCCGACTTGCGCACGGTCGACTCGATCATCGCGACGCAGGGCACCAATGGCATCACTGATGCACTCGGCCCCGATACGGTCGGCACCACGCGCGCCTTCCGCATCACCGACGCAAGCGGCACGCGCATCGTCTCGGTCGCCAAGACCGATTATGCGTTGACCCCGGTGTCGAGCCGATATGGTGCGCAAATCCTGACCGATGCGGGCGAGCCCGTCGGCTATATCAACTTGCGCAGTTTCATTTCGACCGCGGACCCTGCGCTGCGCAGCGCGTTCGAACGATTCAAGGCGGCAGGGGTAAGGCGTGTGATCGTCGATGTCCGCTACAATGGCGGTGGCCTGGTATCGATCGCGGAGTTGTTCGCCAACCTTCTGGGTGGCGCTCGGTCGACCAGCGATGTGATCGACTATACGACATTCCGCCCCGAAAAATCGGCGAACAACGTCACCGCGTTTTTCGCGCCCCAACCGCAATCGATCACGCCGACCAAAATCGCGTTTATCGGGACGGCGGGCACTGCGTCTGCGAGTGAACTCGTGATCGCGCAGGCGATCCCCTATTATCATGCCAACGCCGCGCTGATCGGCACCAACACCTATGGCAAACCCGTGGGGCAGATCGCGCTGGATCGTGCACAATGCGACGACCGGCTGCGCGTCATCGCCTTTTCGCTGCAGAATTCTGCACGACAGGGCGCCTATTACGACGGACTTGGCAGCATCATGGAGGCCAGTTGCCGCGCGGGCGATGATCTGACGCATCAGATGGGTGACCCGCAGGAAGCATCTACCCGCGCTGCACTGGATTATCTCGCCGGACGGAGTTGCACGCCAATCACGGGAACAGCGGGGTCGCAGGGAACCTTGTCGCTGCGGACACCCGCCAAAACACTTGAACTGCTTACGCCCCAACGCCCCGACACCACGCAACGCGAGGTGCCGGGATCGTTCTAGCGCCAGATCAGGCCGTAGCGGCCTCTGCCTTGGCGTTGGTCTTGCTGGTCGCCATCGCAGTCAGCTTGTCATCGGTGGCATATTCTTCGTCGAGCGTTTCCTGCAGGATCGCAGCGATCTGGTCGCGCCCAAGCTGCTTTGACCAGGCGATCAGCGTGCCGTAGCGCGTGATCTCATAATGCTCGACCGCCTGTGCCGACGCAATCAGGGCCGCGTCCAGAACGGCCTTGTCGGCGATCTCGCTGGCGACTTCGTTGGCTTCCTTGATGATGCCTTCGATCGCAGGGCAGGTCGCGCCCTTGGCCTTCTCGCCGAGCAGATCGAACACCTGCTCGAGCCGACGGATTTGCCCTTCGGTTTCGAGCAGATGCGTCTGGAACCCGGCCTTTAGGCTGCTGTCGGTCGCCTTGTCGATCATCTTGGGCAGTGCCTTGGTGATCTGGTTCTCGGCGTAATAGACGTCCTGCAGCTGATGCAGAAACAGGTCTTCGAAGGTTACGATATCCTTGGTGAACAAGCCCATGTCGTCGATCCTCGAATACAGATTGTGGGGAGGGGGTAGCCGGACGCGAGGGGTGGCACGTCCGGCTTGGGGTCTAAACGGACCGCATCGGGGGTGGTTGCGTCGAACGCGCGAAATATCGTTAACTTCCGTCAACCAGACGGCGAACTGCGCCGAACCGAATTGATGACGCACAACAGGCGGTTCGGGGCTAGGATGCTGCGGGGCCTTCCGCTCTGAAGGGATGTCCGATGGCCAAGAGCCAGAAGAAGTCGAACAAGGAAACGCGCAAGCCCAAGGCCGAAAAGGCCCCCAAGGCAAACGCATCGAACCCGACCACCAAGGGCCAGCCCGTCGCGATGGTCAATATCAAGGGATGAGCATGGCCGACACCGAAACCGCCGCGGACGACGCCTTCGTCTATGACGAAGCCAGCGGCGAATGGGTCAGTGCAGCCGATGCAGCCGCCACTGGCGGGGCCGACAGCAGCGCGGTCGTGGTACGCGACGCCGTCGGCAATGTCCTTGCGGATGGCGATCAGGTGACGCTGATCAAGGACCTCACCGTCAAGGGTGCCGGGCAAACGCTCAAGCGCGGCACGCTGATCAAGTCGATCCGGCTGACCGGGGACGCGCAGGAAATCGACTGTCGGTTCGATGGGATCAAGGGCCTGGTGCTCCGCGCCGAGTTCGTCAAGAAGCGCTGATCCAGCGCAGACCACGTCGCTGCGTTCAGACGAACGCGTTGCGGCGAATCAGTTCGCAATACCAGGCGGCACTCCATTTGGGTGTGCGCACCTGGGTCGCGAAGTCGACGTGATGGATCTTGAAGCGTTTGGTGAACCCGTCCGCCCATTCGAAATTGTCCCTCAGGCTCCACAGGAAATAGCCCTTCAGGGGGTAGCCCTCGACCGTCGCGCGGTGGAACTCGGCGAGGTAATTGCGCAGGTACATGATCCGGTCGCTGTCACCGATTCCACAATTCGCTGACCGTCCTCACCCCTCAATAAGCGACTTCGGGTCCGACATGGAGCCACGGTGACGCCATTCTTGGTGACGACGGCAAGCGCGGCAGAATCTTGTAGCCGCTCGGCCCCGTATCGGCGCGAACGTAATTCGGCGCGTAGATGTTGAGCGCGACGAAATCGAGCGGGCTGGCGATCGTTGCCATGTCGCCTGCCGCGACCCGCAGCGCATTCTTTCCCTCGCTCTCAAGATATCCGTCGGTGTAGCGCCCTTCCATGACCGCGGTCAGGAACATCGCATCCTCTTCGCGAACGGCGGTCCTGGCGGCGGCGATATGCTCGGGCATCTTGATCACGGGCACGTAGAAATTGGCATTGTCTGCGTTTCCGACCTGCGTTCCACCCCGCGCATGCTCCAGCAGAACGGTGGCAGCGTGGCGGGAGCGAACACCGCGTTCTCGACGGGGTGGTGCTTGCACCGCCCGCGTCGGACCATCCTGATGTTCTCGCGCAGCTCGACGCCGCCGGAATCCGCAACGCCGGGATCGCGCCATCCCGCCAGCTCGAGCTGGGATCCTCGACCTTGCTCGATGACGTGGTTGGGGCCCATGCGGTCGCGGCGCATGTCCTGCCACTGGGGCATCGACGCGTCGGGATCGTCAAGGGCGACCCGGGCCATGCCGCCACCAACGCCCGTTTCCAGGGCTATCAACGCGCGTTCGAGGAGGCTGGTTGCCCGATGCGCGACGCATGGATCGAGACCGGGCTGTTTACCTTCGATGGCGGCCATGCCGCCGGGCGGCGCCTGCTGGAGCACGCTGATCGGCCAACGGCTGTACTGGTGCAGAATGACGAGATGGCGGTTGGCGTGATGCTTGCGGCGCGCGAACTGGGGCTGTCGATCCCCGATGATCTGTCGATTGCCGGGTTCGACGACGCCGAGGTTTCCCGGATCGCCTGGCCACGCCTTACCACCGTGCGGCAGCCCGTCTTCGAGATGGCCGTTGCGGCGACCGATATGCTGATCGCCGACCTCGAGAGCCGGGAGGGCGACCGGCATACGCAGCATTCGAACACGCTGCTCATCCGGGACTCTACGGCGCCGCCACGCGCGTAGGCGCAAGACGGGAGACTGCCGACAGCCTCAGTATAGAACCATGTCACCACGCCAGTGGTTCTTCCCGCCCGCCGCCAGCGAAAAGTACAGTTCCACTTTCGTGCGATATTATTACAGTACTGTGCAAGACAAGATTATCGCATGCACTGTTAAAGCCATACCGCTCATCATTCCAATATTTGCCAACGCGCTTGATGACGCCAAGATGACGCGCGCATACCCGTTATGTTACAGTGGGTGTAACATTGGTGACCCAATCGCTCTGTAGCGGCAGCTGGACCGGGATGAGAAAACTCTCATGGTTCAGGGGAAATCACAATGACTGTTCGATCGCGCCTTCGTTTGCAGCTGCTGCTGGGCGGCACCTTGCTCGCCCTCGCCGCTGCACCCGCTGTTGCGCAGACCACGCCCGCCGCCGATCCCGCGCAAACGGCAACGACTCCGGATGCTGCCCCGCCCGCTGCCGCTGACGATCAGCAGGGCCTTGGCGACATCGTCGTCACCGCAACGCGCCGCGAAACCAACCTGCAGAAGACGCCGATCTCGATCAGCGTGCTGAGCAGCCAGGGCATCGCCGATCGCCACGTCCAGAGTCTGTTCAACCTCGCCGACGGTTCGATCCCGTCGCTCCGTGTCGCGACGTTCGAAGCGCGTCAGTCGGCGCTGACGATCGGCATCCGCGGCATCGTCCCCTATGACCAGAACCAGACCGCGCGGGATGGCGGCGTCGGCGTCTATATCGACGGCGTCGCACTTGGGAAGACGCAGGGTCTCAACGCCGCATTGTTCGACATCGAGCGGATCGAAGTGCTGAAAGGTCCGCAGGGCACGTTGTTCGGTCGCAATACCGAAGGCGGCGCGCTGTCGCTTGTTTCCAAGGCGCCCAGCGGCGTGCTTGGTGGCCGCGTGAACGCTGGCGTCGGCAATTACGGCAGCCACAATGCCGACCTGCATCTCGACCTGCCGAGCTTCTACAACATCTCGCTCAAGTTCGACGGGGTGTACCAGCACCAGGATCCGACCGTGAAGAACCCCCTGACGGGTTCGACCGGCTGGAACTATTATGACCGCAAGGGCGGCCGCGCCGCTGCGCGCTGGCAGCCGATCGATGGCTTCACCGCCGACTTCGCCTATGATTATGCGAAGGACGAAAACACGCCGCAGTACAGCCAGCTGATCAACTACAACCCGAACAATTATGCGGTGGGTACGTATAACGCAGCGGGCGCGCTGTTGCTCAATGGCGCTGCTTGCGGCGGCACCATTGCGGCGGGCAGCACCAAGCCCGTCTGCATCGCCCCCAAGGCACCGCTGGTCGGCGTCCATCCCGAACGGCAATATGTCGCCGACGTCGGCGTTCCGCAGCAGCCCAGCGTCGATATCACGCACGGTTTCTCGGCCAATCTGAAGTACAAGCTCGCGCCGTGGATCGAGTTGCGCTCGATCACCGCATGGCGCGGCGTCAGCACGGATCAGTGGGACAATTCGGGCGGGCCGGAGCGCAGCTCGTTCGCGCCGTTCGTGCCCAACACCGCGAACCCGACCGCGATCAACACGACCGGCACGTTCAGCCGCTACAGCCTGTCGTTCCTGCGCCAGCATCAGTTCAGCCAGGAAGTCCAGGCGGTCGGCAGCATCCCGCAGTTCGACTATGTCGTCGGCGCTTATTATTACACCGAGCGCGCTTCGGAATATGCGGCCACCCCGCTGACCAACCAGTGGAACACCAACGGCACCGCCTACACCGTCCGCAGCCCGATCCCGGGCAATTCCTCGGCGATCACCGGCGCGAACTCTGGCTATCAGCAGTATGATCCGTCGTGCAACAACACGCTCGGCGCGACCGTCCCGCAATTTGCCAACAGCTGCCAGTTCATCACCCGCGCCAGCGAGGCGTCGGACCATAACTATTCGGTGTTCGGCAATCTGACCTTCACGCCCGAGGCGCTGAGCGACGTCGTCCACATCACCGCGGGTGGCCGGTGGACCAAGGATGACCGGCACGGCACGCTGTTCGTCGTCAACAACCGCTCCGATCTGGCCGCCGGGACCGGCGTCGTCGCGCCTTTCTCGTTCAAGAACAACGTCAGCCGGTTCGATCCGATGTTCAACGTTGCGTTCGATGCAACGCCCGACGTCCACCTCTACGCCAAATATGCGACCGGCTTCCGCGCCGGTGGTGCGAACGACCGTTCGCTCCAGTTCAACGCCTTTGGCCCGGAATCGGTCAAATCGTACGAAGTCGGCGCGAAGATGGACTTCTGGCAGCATCGCGCGCGCCTGAACCTCGCGGGCTACATCATGGACCGTAGCAACACGCAGTTCGACTTCGATTATTTCGACACGAACGGCTCGAGCGTGACCAACGGCAGCCATATCGAGCAGACCGTCAATGCCGGAAACAGCAAGATCCGCGGCATCGAAGCCGATCTGACGGTGAAGCCGTTCCCGGACCTGACGCTGACCGGGTCATACGCCTACACCTACTGGAAGGCACCGTCGGCGCTCAATCCGCTCGGCGGCGGCGTGCAGCAGCTCTATATCGTTTACACGCCAAACAACGCAGCGTCGGGTGCGATCGATTACGTCACGCCGATCCACATCGGCGATGCGAGCGTCCGCCTGCATCTCGACGGCAATTATGCGAGCAGCCAGTACAGCTTCCAGCTCGAGCCGACCAAGACCGACGCGAGCTTCGTGATGAACGGCCGCCTCGCGCTTGCCGATATTTCGGTCAACGACCACAACAAGGTGACCGTCGCGGTCTGGGCCCGCAACCTGCTCGACACGACGTACATCTACCGTCGTTCGGCAGCGAACTCGACGCCGGTCCAGAACATCGGCGCGAATGGCCAGCTGGTCTCGACCAACTACGGCGGCATCCTCGGCGATTACGCCAACTTCAACCCGCCGCGGACCTGGGGCCTGGAGCTCTCGGCGAAGTTCTGATCCGACTTCCCGGTCGATCGTGAAAACCCGGTCCGAGCGTCATGCTCGGGCCGGGTTTTTCATGGGGCATTGGGCAGCGTGATGACGGCCCGCAGGCCGGGTGCAGCATCCTCCAGCCGCAAGCTGCCGCCGTGCAACCGGGCGATGGCGTCGACCAGCGTCAGCCCGAGCCCATGCCCCGGCCGGTCGATCGACGATTCGAGCCGCCCGAAGCGCAGGATCACCGTGTCGTGCGCGTCGGCCGGTATCCCCGGCCCGTCATCGGCCACGCCGATTTCAACCGCCGTGCCGGTCGCCCTGACGAACACGTGTATGCGGGTAGCGGCGGGCGTATGCCGGATCGCATTCTCGACCAGATTGACGACCATCTGCCGCAGGAGATGCACGTCGCCCGACAGCACCGCCGGCCCCGTCGTCTGCACGGACAGGGTATCGCCAGCGTCTTCCGCGACGGGTGCCAGCGTCTCGCCGACCTCATGGACGAGCTGTACGAGATCGACCGACACGAAATGGCTGCGGCGTTGCCCCCCCTCGATCTCCCACAGCCGCATCAGGCTGGCGAAGACTTCCAGCACCTGATCGGTCTCGGCGAGGATCGCGCTGCTTTCATCCCCGAGCGGGGTCTCTGCCGCATGCCGCTCGAGCGCGGCGATCCGCGTCCGCAACCGCGCGAGCGGGCTCTTGAGTTCATGCGCGACGTCTCGCGCGGCATGTTTGACGTTGGCCATCAGCGCATCGATCCGGTCGAGCATCGCGTTGAACGCCATCGCCTGACGGTCGAATTCGTTGCGCGAGCCGTCCACCGGGACACGGCTTGCGAGGTTACCCGCCATTACCGCATCGACCGTACGCTGCATCGCGCGCAACCGCCGGCTGACCTGCCAGACGATAGCCGCCGCACCGCCGGCAAACAGCAGTGACGCGACCGCCAGCCCAACCCATTGCGCCTGGAACAGCCGCGCGTCGAACGCATCGACGACGTCATTGTCGGACACGATCGCCAGCGTCGCCCCGTCCGCGACGCGTTTCACGAACGCGCGCCCGTGCGTCACCCCGTCGACGCCCGCGCCATCGCCGAAATCCGAATAGCCCACTGGCGGAATGGCGGCGAGGCGCAGGTCGCCCGCAACGTGTCGCCCCGCGCGGTCCCGCAGCAGGAACATCAGATCGGCGCTTTCGTGCGCGCGCTCTTTCGTCCGGATGCGCCGCGCCATTGCCGCGATAGATCCATCCTGAGCGTCGCCGGTCACTTCATGCGCCTCCAGCGCAAGCCGACGGTCGACCTCGCGGTTGAGCGCATCGTGGATGATGACGTAATTCGCCCCCCGCACCGCCAGCAGCACGGCCACGATCACGCCGACATACAGCAGCATGATCGCGCGCAACGACCGCGGGCGGAAGCTCATCCGTGATCGACGATCATGTAGCCGACGCCGCGGATCGTCGCGATCGGGTCACTCTCCCCGGCCGCGCACAATTGCGCGCGGACACGGCGGATATAGGATTCGACGATGTTGGTGGCGGGCTCGAAGTCATAGTCCCACACCGTCTTGTAAAACATCTGACGGGTCACGACGCTGTTCTTGTTGCGGATCAGTTCGCACAGCATCTGGAATTCGAGCTTGGGCAGGCTGAGCACGCGCCCCGCCCGTACCACGCGATGCTTGATCTCGTTCACCTCAATGTCGCCTGCGCGCATCACGCCGTGATCGTTGGTGCGCGCAGACCGGCGCAGGATGGCCTTGATCCGTGCCTCGATCTCGACCGGTGCCGCGGGTTTGACGAGATAGTCGTCGGCGCCTGCGTCGAGTCCGATCAGCCGCTGATCGAGATCGCCGAGCGCGGTCAGCATGACGATCGGCACCAGCACGCCACGGTCGCGCAGAGCGCGGGCGACGCCGATGCCGTCGACATGCGGCAGCATCACATCGAGCAGGATCGCATCGAACGGCTCGTCGGTTGCCTGGAGCAACGCCGCCCTGCCGTCCGAGGCGACGACCGTGTCATGTCCGAGGTCGGCCATGTCGCTGACCAGCATCCGTGCCGCGCGGGCATCGTCTTCGACGACCAGAAGGCGCATGTTCGATGGTTCCTGACGCAATTACCGTCGAAGCCATCGGCTTTTCGTACGCCGGTTACAAATGCATTGTCATCGGCACCGCAACGGTGCGCGGGTCACACCGCTATGCGGGACGAACAGGTCGGCAGCAGCGGAAGGTCGGGCAGGCCAGGAAGCGCATCGACCCAGAAGTCGTCGGGCTGGCATCCGGGAACCGGCGTCGATCGCAGGAACGTCGCGGGATCACACAGAACGGCGAGACAGTCCGCGAACACGGGCGCTTCGGGGGGACCGATCGTTTCGTGGACCATCTCGTCGGTCGTCTCGCCATCCTCGAGCAAGCGCGCCCGAGCTGCCGACCACAGGGCAATGCCATCCTCCAGTACGAACGTCAGCGTCACGCGGAACTGCGGCTGGGGACCGACGCTGTGATGCGACCCGTCCAGCGTGCTGTCGAACGACTTTCGATCAAAAGCGTACATTTCGTACTTCCTACCAGAACAGGCCGTGCAACGACGTTACCTTGTATGAAGGTCAGTAAGGTTTGCCTATATAGCAGAAACACGGTGGCTTATCGCGACCTATTGCAGCGCGTAACGCTGCACCAAGGCGGGGTCTGCACGACCATGTGCAAGTACCAGACACAGTTCGGCAAAGAGCCGGTCCCATAACGTGCAGGGGATCGACAGCGGGTGCCCGGCCTGATGCGTGTCGATTTCGATCCGGCTGACCGGATCGACTTCAAGCCGCAAGGTGGCACTCCATGTCCCGAAGATCCGTTCGTCGGGGAGCAGGTCGGGCACTGCGAGTCGCGCGGACATGACGAACCCCCACAGCACTTCGGCACCGTGGAGATCGAGCGTCGCCTGCGGCTGGCCCGCCACGTCCGGGCGCTGCACCACGATCCGTGCGCCCGTCGGATGCCGCTCGGCGCGCAATCGCAGCCGCAGCCCCAGCGCATCGATGATCTCGCGGACCCGGGGAAGACCATCGTTCTGCATATGGCTATCTTAAGCGGTTGCCGCCGGGTTCGGGCGCGCGCCGCCGCTTAAATGGTGTCAGAACGGGAACAACGCATCGTAGATCTGCTGGCCCCAGCGCGCCTGTTGCGCGTCCGACAATTGCCCGCGCCCGCCATAACTGATCCGCGCCTCCGCGATCTGCGAATGGAGCACCGAATTGTCGCGCGCGATGTCCTGCGGGCGAACGATGCCGGTCACGATCAGCTCGCGCAGCTCGTTGTTGACGCGCACTTCCTGGCGCCCGCGCACGGTCAGGTTGCCGTTGGGCAGGACATCGGTGACGATCGCGGACATCGTCATGTTGATCGTCTCCGACCGGCTGATGTTGCCGCCACCCGCGGATTGCGACTTGCTGTTGGTACTCGCAAGGTTGGTCGGGTCGAGACTCTTGGGCAGCAGCTTCTGCAGGCCCAGCAAGCTGCCGACGCTGGCGTTCTCGGATCCGGTGCGGTTGCGGGTGGTATTGTTGCCGACCTCGGCCTTGTCGGCGATGTTGATGCGGATCGTCAGGATGTCGCCGGTCCGCGTTGCCCGCTGGTCGCCGAGGAACGCGGCGGCGCCGGCACGGAACAGCGAGGCGGTCATCGGGCGGGTCGGCGTGGCGGTGTAGGCCGTTCCCGGCGTCCGCGCCTCGCGGCGGAGTGTCGCACCCGCCTGCCCTAGCGACGGTTCGGCGGCGATATTGGTGGTCGCTTCGGTCGGCGACATTTTCGGCGCCTTGCCGATCGTCTGCAGCCGCCCGACCGCGCCGCAACCCGACAGCAGCAGCGCGCCGCCCGCCAGTACAAAAATGGTCTTCATTGCACATATCCCCTGTTGGTTAGATTTCGGGGTCCCACCCCCAATTCGTATAAAGTTCCGTATTTCCTGTTACTTACGGCCCGACCAGCACCAGCCCGCTCGCCGCCGCGACGCCGTCCAGCGTGCGCGCGGTCGATGCCGCGACGACGCGGACCGGCTCGCCCGAGCCTGCGCTCGCAAGCGCGCGACCGCTGGTGGTGATCAGCAGCCCGCGGCTGCGATAGGCGATCAGCACCGGCTCGCCGCGCCGGACCAGCCGGGGCGTCACCACGTCGGTGATCCGCACGACGCTGCCCGGCGCGAGCCCGCGGGTCGCCTCCTTGCCGTTCGCATCGGCGGGCTGGAGCGCGCCACGCGCCTGGCCGACCCCGCGGTCCTCGTAAGTAAAGTCCTCTACGGAAAGGATAGTCCCCTGCGCGACCGGATGCGCGAGCACCGCGACCGAGACCATCGCCGGTCGCACCGCGGGGACCACGCCCTGCGCCGCCACCGGGCTTGCGACCGCGCCGAGCAGGAGAACCGCAACCCGTGCGCTCATCGCAGCTGACTCGTCGTTGCGAGCATCTCGTCCGCGGTCTTCACGACGCGGCTGTTCATCTCATAGGCGCGCTGCGCGGTGATCAATGCGGTGATCTCGGACACCGGATTGACGTTCGACGCCTCGATGAAACCCTGCTGGATCGTCCCGAACCCCGGCTCACCCGGATTGGCGAGCGTTGCCTGCCCCGAGGAGGCGGTCTCGAGGAACATGTTCCCGCCCTGCGCCTCGAGCCCGCCTTCGTTGACGAAGGTCGCGAGCTGCAACTGGCCGACCGTCTGCAGATCGGGCTGGCCGGCGAGTTTCACCTGGACCAGCCCGGTCTTCGACACGCTGACGTCGACCGCCTCGGGCGGCACGGTGATCCCCGGCTCGACCGGCAAACCGTCCGCGGTGACGAGCTGCCCCTGATCGGACAGCTGGAACGAGCCGTCGCGGGTGTAACCGGTCTCGCCTGAGGGCAAGGTGACGGGGAAATAGCCGCGCCCCTGTACTGCCACGTCATAGCGATTGTCGGTCTGCGTCAGCGCGCCTTGCGTCGCGATGCGGTACACCCCGCCGGTCTTGACGCCCGCGCCGATCTGGATCCCGGTCGGCACGCGATTGTCGCCGCCCGCCGCCGCGCCGGGGCGCGACACCTGTTCGTAAAGCAGGTCCTGGAATTCGGCACGCTGCCGCTTGAACGCCGTCGTGTTCATGTTGGCGATATTGTTCGAGATGACATCGACGTTGGTCTGCTGCGCGAGCATTCCGGTGCCGGCAATCGATAAGGAACGCATAGGGGTCTCCTGGTGAAAGGGGTCAGCCGAAGCGGCCGAGCTTGTCGATCGCGGCCTTGCGCATGTCGCCGATCGCCTCGCTCATCTTCATGCTGGTCTGATAGGCGCGCAGGATCTCGACCATGTTGGTCGTCTCGACGATCGGCTGGACGTTCGATCCCTCGATTCCGCCGCTGCGCAGCTTGGTTTCGGCGGCGGTCAGCGCGCGGCCACCGCTCGCGGTGAACAGCCCGTCGCCGCGCGGATCGACACCCGCCTCGCTGTCGAACACGGTGACTTCGATCCGCCCGAGCGCCCCGGCCGATCCGCTGACGGTGCCGTCCGACCCGATGCTGAGCTTGCCGAGCTGATCGGGCGGGATCGCGATCGGTCGCCCGCCTTCGCCGCGCACCGGCAACCCGCCCGCGGTGACGAGCGAACCGTCGTCCCCGACCTTGAGATAGCCCGCGCGCGTGTAGGCGGTGGTGCCGTCGGGTGCGTCGACCGCGAGATAGCCCGCGCCGTCGATCATCACGTCAATTGGGTTGCCGGTCGGCTGGAACCCGCCCTGCGCGGTATCGTGGACCGCGCCCTGATCGAGCACCAGCGAGGTCGTCCGGACCGGGTCCTGCGGCTCGCCGGTCTTCTCGACATATTCGCGGAACACCGGGTCCTCGCGCTTGAACCCCGCGGTCGACACGTTGGCGAGGTTGTTCGCGGCAACGTCCATCCGGCGGCGCAGCGCCTGTTCGTGGCTCAGCAATACGGTCGAGGATATGTCCACCCGGTCGTCCTTCGGGAAATCGCATTTTTCCGCCGCTAGGCAAAAACTGCCCGGCTGCGCTTCTATAATAGGCGGGAATTGCCGGGGCGGTCGCCGCCGGGGTGCCAAGAGGGGATGCGATCATGAGCAAGCACGAGAAGGCGACCGAGGCGCCCGCGAGCCCGGAGGGTGGCGACGTGGACGGTGCCGCGCCTGCGCCCAAGAAAAGCAAGAAACTGATCCTGTTCGGCGCGGTCGGCGCGGTGCTGTTGCTCGGCGGCGGCGGGGGCGCGTGGATGTTCCTTGGGAGCAGCAAACCCGCGGCGGAAGCGGGCGCGGAGGGCGGACACGAAGCGCCGGCCAAGGAAGAGGCCAAGAGCGAACATGGCGGCGGCGAGGAAGGCAAGGAAGGCGAAGCTTTCGTCGACGTGCCCGCAATGGTCGTCAACCTGCGTAGCGCCGACGGGTCGGCGCGTTTCCTCAAAGTGCATTTCATGCTGGTACCGGGCGAGAATGCGACCGCCGAACAGATCACCACCAAGCTGCCGCTGCTGCTCGACGCGTATCAGCCGTTCCTCCGCGAGCTGCGGCCCGACGATCTCGGCGGATCGGCGGCGGTGTTCCGGGTGAAGGAGGAAATGCTCGTGCGCGCGCACCAGACACTCGGCGACGAGATGGTCAAGGACGTCCTGATCCAGGACCTGATCCAGCAATGAGCATCGAACTGGAAGACTTCGACCTGCCCGAACCGCCGGTCGCGCTGTTCGACGGCGATGCGCTGCTCGGTCAGGCGGATATCGATGCGCTGTTCGGCGACATGGGGACACCGATCGACCCCAAGCAGGGCCTGCGCGCGGTCATCGAATCCGACGTCATCAGCCATGAGCGGCTGCCGATGCTCGAGGTCGTGTTCGACCGGATGGTGCGGATCTTCGCGACGTCGATGCGCAACCTCACTTCGGATGCGATCGACGTCAGCCTGGAGGAGGTCAATTCGGTCCGCTTCGGCGACTTCCTCAGCCGTGTCGCGCTGCCCGCGATGATCGGGGTGTTCCGGATCGAGGAATGGGAGAATTACGGGCTGGTCACGGTGGATTCGGGGCTGATCTATTCGGTCGTCGATGTGCTGCTGGGTGGCCGGCGCGGGGGCGCGACGGTGCTGATCGACGGGCGCGGCTTCACCACAATTGAAAGCGATCTGGTCGCTCGGATGCTGCGCACCGTGCTGTCGGATATGAGCGCCGCGCTCGCGCCGATCACCCCCAACACGATGGCGCTGGAGCGGATCGAGACCAGCCCGCGCTTCGCGACGATCGCGGGATCGACCAACATTTGCGCGGTCGCGACCTTTCGCGTCGACATGGAGGATCGCGGCGGGCGGTTCAGCATCCTGCTGCCCTACGCCACGATCGAACCGGTCAAGCATCTGCTGGGGCAGCGCTTCATGGGCGAAAAACTCGGGCGCGACGGGATCTGGGAACCGCACATGACCGCGGAGATCCGCAAGACCAACGTCAGCGTCGACGTCGTGCTCGGCGAACGCCTGCTCCCGCTCGAGACCGTGCGCGATTTCGCGGTGGGCCAGACGATTCCGCTCCACCGCGGGCCGGACGATCCGCTCGATCTGCAATGCGGCGGCGTCACGCTCGGACGCGCGCAGATCGGACAACGTTCCAATAACATTGCGGTCCGGATGATGACCGACATAGCCAGGGGACCACGGTTATGAGCTTCGCAACGATCGCCAATTTGCTGACGATGGTTATGTGCATCGCGGTGTTGATCCAGAGCCAGCGGGTCAAGCGCGCGCTCGACACGATCCGGCACGGGGATCTCGGGCAGGTCGTCGCTGCGCTCGACCAGTCGACCGTGCAGGCACGGATCGTGCTGTCCGAGCTGAAGGGGACGCTGTCGTTCGGCAGCGGGCAGGTCGCCGCCGCGGCGGACGCGCGCGCAGTGCTCGATGAATTGCGCGTGATGATCGACATCGCCGATGCCAGCGCCGAACGCCTCGTCGCCGCGGCCTCCGCCAATCGTGCGGTCGACGTCGCGGAGGACGCGCTGTGACGATCCGCATCCCGTTGCTCACGCTCACCGCCGCGATGGCGGGGATCGCGGCGATCGGCAATGCCGTCGCCGCTGCCGCGCCCGCCGAAACCGCGCCGGACAGCCGCCTCGGACTTTCGGTCCAGCAGGATCTGGCGACCCGCGACCGGCAGGCGGCGAGCCGCCAACAAGCGCTCGACCTGCGCGAACAGGCGGTCCGCGCAAGTGCCGCGCGGATCAAGGCGGAGCTGGAGGCGAGCCGCGCGGCGGCGCAACCGGCGGCGTCCGGCGGCACGCAGGATGCAGCGCCCGACAGCTATGCCGATCTTGCGAGCATCTATCAGGCGATGAAGCCCGCCAAGGCGGCGATCGTGTTCGAACAGCTCGATCTCGACGTGCAGCTCAAGGTTGCCCGCAAGATGCGCGAGCGGTCGACCGGCATGATGCTTGCGGCGATGACGCCCAAGGGGGCTGCGCGGCTGACGATGGCGATGGCACGCGCGCCGCGCGTTACTGCCGCGCGCTGACGTCGAGGATCAGGACTTTGCGGACGTGCGGGTCGACCGTGCGTGCCGCATCGGTCAGCGTGCGCGACAGCAGCGCGGCATCGATCGGCGTGAAGGCGGACACGTGCAGCCGCGCGAATTCGAGCCCCGCCGACAGCACCGCGTCGCGAAACATCGGTGCGTGTGCGGCCGCGCTCGCGCCCTGCGCCGGATCGGCGTAATCCAGCGCCGTCTGGATACGGAGGGTACCCGCAAAGCGGCCGCCGTCGAAGATCGGCACGCGCAATTCGGCGACGGGAACGACCGACGCCGCCCCGCCGCCGCCTTCGTTCCCGGCGGCGGGCGACGCCGCGAGCGCGAGCGCCAGCAACGGCCCCGCGCGGAGGATCGAACGGGGAAAGCGCGGCATCGACAGGATCTCCGATGGGCCACCGCCACCCGTGGCGCGGCCCCGCGTCTATAATAGAGGCTCCGGACAGCAGGCGGGTAACGCGATGAGTCACGACCAGAAACCGGCGCGGGTTCGCGTCGTCAATGCAGCCCGGCCGCCTGCCACTGCGGGGGCCACGGGAACTGCCAGTGCGGTCAGCGGTGACGCGGGCGCAGCGGGGGCGGACGCCGCCGCGACCTCTGCCAAGCCAGCCGGCGGCGCGCGCGCGTCGCTGCTGATGGGCGGGTTGTTCCTTGTCGCCGCCGCGATCGGTGGCGCCTACGCAGCGCTGTTCCTGCCATGAACCGGTCGCGCCTTTCGATCCTTGTGCTGTCGCTCGCTTTGATTGGTAACGCACCGCCCCCCGCGCCGGTGGAACACGCCGCGCCCGCGAAGCACGCCGCACCCGCCGCGCCGTCCCCGCCCCACCGCATCGCGCCCTTCGCCGCGCAGCTCGCGGAAAGCCCGCCTCCCGCGCTCGACGGACGCTGGCCGAGCCAGTCCGACGCCGCCGCGTGGCGCGCGATAGCACGCTCCACGCCCGAGACGCGCCAGCCCGCACGCTGGGCGCTGGCGCAGGCGCTGATCGCGCGCGACCGCATGGCCGAGGCGGCCGGCGTGCTCGACACGATGCTCGCGGACGACCCCGCGCTCGCGCTGACCGCGCCATGGCAACTCGCGCACGGCGTGGTGCTGGCGGGGATGGAGCGCCCGGCGGAGGCGCTCCGCGCGCTCGACTCGCCGTTGCTCGACGCGCATCCCGAGGCGTGCGCGTGGCGCGTGCGCGCAGGATTGGCGACGCAGCAGATCGCGCTTGCCGCGGCGGCGATGCGCTGCGCGGTGCCCGCACTGTCCGGGCGCAGCGGCGCGGCGCGGCGTCCGTTCCTGCTCGCCTTCGCCGATGTTGCGCTGGCGAGCGGGCATCCGGGCGATGTCGGCCGGATGCTGGCGGCGCTCGGCGACCCCGATCCCGCCGCCAATCTGCGCCGCGCGCGCGCCGCCATGGCGCTGGGCGACCGCGCGGGGGGCCGGCTGCTGCTGCAACGCGTGATGCTCAGCGGCACGCCGCCCTTGCGCACCGAGGCGACGCTCGCGCTGATCGAGGATCGCTTTGCCACCCGCGAACTGACCCCGGCGGCGGCGGCGCACGACCTCGACGCGCTCGCCTTCTGGCGCGGCGGGCCGATCGAACGCGGCGCGCTGACGCTGCGCTGGCGGATCGCGGAGGCCAGGCACGATCCCCGCGCGGCGCTGGCGGCGGGGGCGACGCTGTTCCGCTATTTCGACCTGGGCGACCAGACCGCGCCGACCTTGCTGCGGCTGCAGACGTTGCTCGGCGGGCTGGTCGATTCCCCCGATGCGGGCAAGATCGGCGTCGCGGCGGGGGTGTTCTGGGACTATCGCGACCTCCTCCCCGGCGGCGGCGAGGGCGAGACGATCGCCGCGCGGCTTGCCGACCGGCTGGCGGGCGCGGGGCTGTATGCGCGTGCGGCGGACCTGTTGCGCTTCCTGCTCGACCGACGCGCGCCCGATGCCGCGACCGGGCCGCTGTCGATCCGCGTTGCCGAACTCGACTTGCTCGCAGGCGCGCCCGAGCGATCCTTGCGGACGCTACGCGCGGGGCAGGCGATCGTCTTCCCCGCGGACATTACCGCGCGCCGCCGCACGATCGAGGCGGCCGCACTTTACCGGCTGGGCAAGGCGGACGAAGCGCTCGCCTTGCTCGACGGTGCGCCCGGGAGTGCGGAGCTGCGCGGCGACATCCTGTGGCAGAAGCGCGACTGGTCAGGGTTCGCCGCGAGCAACGCCGCCACGCTGCCAGCGCGCGCTGCCAGCGAAGCGGACCAGACGCGCGTGCTGCGCCAGGCGGTTGCCTTGTCGCGCACCGGCAACCGCAGCGCGCTGACCGCGCTGCGCACGCGCTATGCCGCGGGGTTCGCGCGCCTGCCGACGCACGATGCGTTCGACTATCTGACCGCGCCCGCCGCGACGCTCGATCCGGCGAAGGCGGACAAGGCGTTCGCCCGGCTCGCCACGCTCGACACGCCGCTCCCGCTGACCGAACTCATGCGCTGAGGTGCTGGTACAGGATCGACCCGCCGATCACGACCAGCACGACCCCACCGAGGATCCCCGCATAGCGCCCGAGATACGGCCCGACATGCCGCCCGAGCAGCATCCCCGCGGTTGCCAGCACGGTCGTGATCCCGCCGATGACGAGACACGCGACCCACAGGTTGACGTCCATCAGCGCGAGCGAAATGCCGACCGCGGCGGCATCGATGCTCGTCGCAATCGCGGTGACCGCCAGCCGCCAGAAGCCGAGATTGCCCGCACTCTCGATCACGGGGGTATCGTCCTGCCCGACCGCCTCGCGGATCATGTACGCGCCGACCGCGAACAACAGGCCGAACGCGACCCAGTGATCGTAATCCGCGATCCAGTCGTTGAGCATGTAGCCGAGGAAATAGCCGATCGCGGGGGTAAGCGCCTCGAAGAAGCCGAACACCGCGCCGACGCGCATCGCATCCCACCAGCGGCTGTTGCGGTCGGTCGCGCCCTTGCCGAGCGCGGCGGCGAACGCATCGACGGACAAGCTCGCGCCGAGGGCGCCGAGCGTCAGAATTCCAGGCATGAGTGATCCTTGGGGCCAGATAACCAGATGACTCGCGGACCCCGGGCCACAGTTCGGGGGAAAGCGGTCATTGGTCTTGCCGGGCAAACCTAGGTCTGCTGCCATCGCCATGCCCCGGTCGGGACAAGCATGTTGACGATGGCCCCGCGTGTGCGCGGGTGGCTACTCCCCAAGAGCGAGGCCGCGAGATAAGCGATCACTGTGATCGGATCAACCCGGTGCGGGGTTTCGCGCTTCCGCGACAACGGATGGGACAAGGTCTTCCCCTCCCTATTGCTTCCCCGGCGAAGGCCGGGGCCCAGTCGCGCAGGTTTTTGTAAGGGAACGCAGCGCCTGATCGTCTCAGGTTCCGCTCCTGGGCCCCGGCCTTCGCCGGGGAAGCGCATCAGGCTGTCCCTCACCCGCGTTCGCGCGCGAGTCGCAAGACGTAGCCGATCACCTCCGCCACCGCGGCATAATGTTCGACCGGGATCGTACGGTCGATCTCCGCGCTAGCATGCAGCGCGCGCGCAAGCGGGCGGTTCTCGACCAGCGGGACGCCCGCCGCTGTGGCGACTTCGCGGATTCTGAGCGCGACCGCGTCGGTGCCCTTGGCGACGACGATCGGCGCGGACCCCTTGCCGTGATCGTAGCGCAAAGCCACCGCAAAATGCGTCGGGTTGGTGATGACGACGCTGGCGCTCGGCACCGCCGCCATCATCCGCCGCCGGGCGCGCTGCATCCCGATCGCGCGGATCTTCGCCTTGATCTTGGGGTCGCCTTCCTGCTGCTTGTGCTCGTCCTTGATCTCCTGGAGCGACATCCGCATCTTCGCCATCCAGCTGCGCCGCTGCCAGACGAAGTCGAACAGCGCGATAGCCCCGACGAGGATCGCGACCGAGCGAATCAATTGCGCGACGATCCCGCCCGCGACCGTCGCGACACCCATCGGGCTCACTCCCACCAGCGTCTCGAACCCCGGCACGAACGGGCGCAGCGCGACCACCGCGATCGTGCCCACGCCGATCAGCTTGGCGAGCGTCTTGGCGAATTCGACCAAAGCACGCGGGCCGAACATCCGCTTCGCCCCCGCGATCGGCGACAGCTTCGACCATTTGGGCGCGATCCGCGACCACACCAGCATCGGGCGCGCCTGCACCACCCCGCCGACCAGCGCGCACCCGACGAGGCACGCGAACAACGGCAGCAGCGCGGTAAAGGTCGCGCCGAACAGCGCGGTCAGCAGCGCGTGCGCGCCGTCGGGCGCGAGCGGGACCGCCTCGGCATTGCCCCACAGCTGCGCGAGGCCCGTGCCGAGCCGCGCGAACGCGATCGTCCCCACGCTCCCGGTTGCGATCAGCATCGCGATGAAGCCGAAGGCGTGGCGCAGCTCGGGCGCCTGCGCGACGTCGCCCTTCTTGCGCGCGTCGCTCAGCCGCTTTTCGGTTGGATCGTGTGTCTTCTGGTCCTTGTCGCCCGCCATCCGATCACCCCCAGACGCGCTGCATCGACTGCGCCATCGCGGCGGCGAAAGCAGTCAGCGTCGCCCCCGCGGTGCTCGCGACGATGCCGAGGCCGAGCAGCAGATTGAGCGGCTGGGCGATGAAAAACAACTGGATGCTCGGCGCGACCCGCACCGCGAGCCCGAGGCCTACGTTGAACACGATTCCGTAGACGATCAGCGGCGCCGCGAGCGACACCCCCAGCGTCATCGCGTCGCCCGCGACCCGCACCGCAAGCTGCGCGAGATCGGCGGCGGGGAGCACGGTGCCGACCGGGAACGCGGCGTAGGATCTGACCAGCCCGCCGATCCACAAATGATGCACCCCGCTCGCCATGCACACCACCGCCGCCGCGACCGCGAGGAAGCGCGAGAGTTCGGGCGCGCTGCTGCTTTGCGCGGGGTCGAAGATGACCGCCGAGGACAGCCCGACCTGCAGACTGATGATCGACCCCGCGATCGAGATTGCGAGGAACATCAGGCGGATCACCAGCCCGAGCGCCAACCCCGTGCCGAGTTCGGCGGCAATGGTGCCCGCAAGCCCCGCGTCGGTCTGCCCCGCGAGCGGCAACACCGCGGGCGACAACAGCCCCCACAGCCCGAGCGTCATCCCGCCCGCCGCGAGCAAACGGATGCGCGGCGGGATCGCGTCTTCCGAAAACACCGGGAGCAGCATCAGCACCGCGCCGACCCGCGCGAACAGGATCAGGAAGGCGGTCGCCTGGAGCGGGAAAGCGTCGAGCACGCTCAGCCGTGCGCGACGTGATCGGCGATGACGCGCATGAAGTCGCTCAGCGCCGCGCCGATCATCGGCAGCGACAGCAGCAACATCGCGCCCATCGCGATAAGCTTGGGAACGAAGGTCAGCGTCTGTTCCTGGATCTGCGTCAACGCCTGCAACAGCCCGATCGCGAGCCCCGTGACGAGCGCCGCGCCCAGCATCGGCCCGGCGACGGTGAGGATCAGCACCAGCGCGGCGTGCGTGATCTCCATGGCGGCGGCGGCGTCCATCAGATCTGCATCCGCATGATGTCGCTGTATGCGCCGACGACGCGGTCGCGCACCGCGACCATCGTGTCGAGCGCGCTTTCCGCCGCGCCGATCGCGGTGACGACGTCGATGAGGTCGCCCTTCCCCGCAATCTGCTTGGCGGATGCGGTTTCGGCGGCGCGCAGGCCCGTGCCCGCATCCCCGACGAGTTGTGACACCAAAGCGCCGAACCCGCTGCTGGTGTCGGCTGGCTCCACGCCTGCGAAGGGCGGCGCGGCGTTGCCGAACGGCGTTACACCGGCGGCACGGCCATAGGCGTTGGCGGCATCGAGAGCCCCGATCGACATCGGCTACATTCCTTGTTTGAACGTTAGTGTTGCGTAGTTTTTCGGGTACCCACCCCATCCCGCCGTCATGCCGAACTTGTTTCGGCATCCACCGGGCAGCGCATCCGACGTCCCCCCGGGCAAGACCACGGTGGATGCTGAAACGAGTTCAGCATGACGCGATGCGGGGGGTTGGGGGGGGAGCATCATTTCAGCAGATCGATCGTGCGCATGGTCATGCCGCGCGCCGCTTCGATCGCGTTGAGATTGGCTTCGTAAGAGCGCTGCGCCGCCTTCATGTCGGCCATTTCGACCAGACCGTTGACGTTGGGCGTCAGCACATAGCCGCGCGCATCCGCCGCCGGATTGCCCGGCTGATAGACGCGCTGGAATTCCGATTTGTCGGTCGCGACCCCGCCGACCTTGACCGTCGTCGCGCCGCTCGCGCGGTCGACCTCGGCCTTGAAGGTCGGGATGCGGCGGCGATAGGGCGCGCCGCCCGGCGTGGTCGCGACCGAACTCTGGTTCGCGAGATTCTCGGCGATGATCCGCATCCGCAGCGATTGCGCGCGCAGACCCGAGGCCGAAACCGATACCGTGCTGTCCTGCCCCATGCCGTCCAATCCCCGACCCAATGCCTAACGGGGGAGGCAGGCAAGGATTGCCGCCTCCGACCATCTTATAGGCAAGTTTTTCCGGGTCGGGTCCGGGTCCCCCCAATTTCGCTCCTATAATTCTGGGCGAGAGGGAGCTTTACCATGTCCATTCTGGAATCCGTGCCCGTCGAGGTGTCGATCGTCCTCGGCTCGGTCCGTCTGCCGATCCGCCAGGTGCTCAAGATGAGCCGCGGCGCGACGATCGCGTTCGATTGCGGGCATGAGGATCCCTCGCGAATCTATGCCAACGGCACGCTGATCGCCAAGGGCCGGATCCAGGTTACGGGCGAGCGGATGGCGATCGAAGTCACCGAAGTCGTGTCGCGCGGGGTGGAGGCATGACGCTGCTGCCGCTGCTGCGGATGTTCGGCGCGCTCGTACTGGTGCTGGGCGGGCTGGCGGGGGCGTTGTGGGCGGTTCGACGCTACGACCTGCGGCTGCCCGGACGGATCGGCCTCACGGCGCGCCCCGAACGGCGGCTCGCGCTGGTCGAACGGTTGGCCGTCGATCCGCGGCGAAGCCTGGTGCTGGTACGGCGCGATGGCCGCGAACATCTGTTGCTGATCGCGCCCGAGGGGCATGTCGTGGTCGAGGCGTTCGACGCCGTGAATTTTCGTGCGCTGGTGGCGGAGACGGGAGATGCGTAAGCGTGCTCTGCTGGCAGCCGCGCTTCCGCTGCTGCTGATCCCGACCGACGCACTGGCCCAAGCGACGCTATCGCTCGGCGGCGGCGGATCGATGAGCGGCAAGACGATCGGGCTGGTCGCGATGCTGACCGTGCTGAGCCTTGCGCCCGGCATATTGATGACGATCACCTCGTTCACGCGGATCGTCGTCGCGCTGTCGCTGCTGCGCACCGGGCTTGGCGCGCAGGGGGTGCCGCCCAACCCGGTGATCATCAGCCTCGCCCTGTTCCTGTCGCTGTTCGTGATGACCCCGACCTTCGAGACGGCGTGGCAAGCGGGGGTGCAGCCCTATACCGAGGGCAAGATGACCGAGAGCGTCGCATTCGAGGCTACGTCAGCACCGTTCCGCACCTTCATGCTCGGCCAAGTACGCGACGACGATGTCGCGCTGTTCAACGGCCTGTCGCACAAACCCGCCGCGAAGCGCGCGGACGTGCCGCTCGCGACGCTGGTGCCCGCGTTCATGATTTCCGAGCTGCGCCGCGCGTTCGAGATCGGCTTCCTGCTGCTGCTGCCGTTTCTCGTGATCGATCTGGCGGTGTCGGCGGTGCTGATGGCGATGGGGATGATGATGCTCCCGCCCGCGACGGTCGCCTTGCCGTGCAAGATCATCTTCTTCGTACTGGTCGACGGCTGGGCACTGGTGGCGGGATCGCTGGTGCGCAGTTTCGCGACGGGGTGAAGGGGCTGCCCTACCCGCGCGAGGAGAAGCGCGTCGCGGCGTCCTGCGACCAGGTCGACAACGTCGCGAACGGGATCGGTTCGAGAAAGAACAACCCGACCGCGTCGGGTTTCGACCAGCGGACGACCGCCGGCACCTGCCCCAGCCCGGCTGCCTCGAGCCGAACGGCCGCGTCGCGCGGCAAATTGCCCGCGCCACTGACGCACGCGCCGCGTTGCCCGATATCGTGCAGATGGACGGTACAAACATGCCCCGATACGCGCAGGATCGCGGGGCAATCCGCCTCGAGCCGGGGGCTGCGCTGGCGGAACATGCCTACGCCGCAATGCCCCAGCAGCATGTCGCGCTCGACCGGCTCGGCAAAGGCGATCCCCGCGGCATTGCCCGCAAGCCACGCGACCTTGCCCGGCACAAGCGTCGTGCCGCGCAATTCGATCGCCACCGCATCCCCGACCGCAAGCGGCGCGCGGATCTCGATCTTGGCGCCGCCCTGCGACAGGTTGCGGATCCGGCAGACCGTGTCACCGCGTGGCGTCACGACACGACCCAGCAGGAGAGTCGTGACCAACCGGTCGTCGCGTGCCTTGCGGCGGTCGTTGGTAATCGTTTGAGGATCGTTCATCCCAAGTCCTCGAGACGTCTTATGCAGGAACGGCCTGCGTCACCGCTACACGCCGCACTACACCGCGGCCAAAAGCTTCGGTCGCCGCATCCAACGTCACGCGGCGAAACACATCGATATTGGGTAGCGCGCCGTCGCGGCCCGCGGCAAGCGGAATACGATATGTTCTCATGTTGATCGCATGTTGCAGATACGGCAGCTCGGCCGTCACGCGTGCGGCGTCTTCGATCGGCACCTCGAGCTGTTCCTCGAACGCGGCATAGCCCGACAGGCGCCCGTCGGGGAGCACCAGCGGCGCAGTCATCCGCGGCAGCGGGACGAGCGTGGTCTCGACCTTGGCGGGCGCAGCCTTGGCGGTGGCGGCGGGCGGACCGAACAGATGGCGCACGCCGAACCCGCTCGCCGCGCCGACGCCCGCGCCGAGCAGCAGGATGATCAGGGGGAAAAGGATCTTGCCCATCGTCAGAACTTGAAGCTCGCATCGGTCGGCAGCGCGGGTCGTTCACCCTTGACGACGATCGTGATGCGGCGGTTCTCGGGGCGATCGGGCTGGTCGGGATAAACCGGCTCGGTCCCCGCCATCGCGACGACGCCCGCGATCCGGTCCGGCGTCAGCCCGTTACCGAGCAGCACCGACCGCGCGGCGAGCGCACGTTCGCCCGACAGCCGCCAGTTCGCTTCGCTCTGGCCACCAGCGCCATCGGTATGCCCCTCGATCGTCAACCGTGCGCCCGCTTTCGCGAGCTTGCCTGCGATCGTCGCCATCCGGCTGACCGCAAACGCGTTGAGTTTCGCGGTGCCGCCCTGGAACATCGGGCGGTTGGCAGTGTCCATCAGCGTGATGCGCAGCGTTTCGCCATCCGCGTCGACCTTGCTCGCGCTGGTCGTTTCGCCTGACGGCAGCGTATCGAGCGCGACGCGCAATTCCTGCGCGAGCACGCGCAGCGAAGCGTCGGGAACCGTCGCAGTGCCGCCGCGCGCGACGCCTGCGCTTTGCGCATCCATCGCGGGCACGCCGCTCCGCTTCGCCGAATCCGCATCCATCTTGCGCGCATAGCCACCGTTGCCGGGACGCTCGCCGGGACTCTCGCCAAAACCCGACGCGGACGTGGCCGGTGGCGAGGGCGAGAAATATTCCGCCAGGCCTTTCAGGCGTTGCTTGTCGGGATTGCTGATCAGCCACAACAGCATGAAGAACGCCATCATCGCGGTGACGAAATCGGCATAGGCGACCTTCCACGCGCCGCCGTGATGCCCGCCGCCGAACTTCTTGATCTTGCGGATGACGATCGGGCGGGCGTTGGGGGCGGCGCTGGCCATCGCGGTCAGCCTTTCCGCACCGCGGCGTGCAACCGTTCGTGCACGCAGCCGAGCCGCACCGGTGCTATCGCCGCATGGACGTCGGTACCCGCGGCGAGCCGGTCGAGGATCGCGGCGGTCTCGTCGGTCGACTGGACGATCATGTCGAACCCCTGGAGATGCTCCAGATAATGTTCGACGAAATAGGCGTCGCCGACGAGCGCCTCGGCAAGCGTCTCGACCCGGTTGCGGACACGCCGCAATTCATCGGCGATCGCCGCGTGCAGGGTCGCGTTCGCGGCGTCTTGCGAAGCGGAATGGGCGGTAGCGGTGGCGGAGAGTGTCATCAACCTTACCATCAGAAGAGTTCGATTTCGCCACACCCGGCCGGCATGCGGGGCGTGATCGGCGGCGGTAGCGGGCGATCCGCGACGGTCTTGCACCGCACCTTCCCGTCATAGGGACGGAATTCGACCTTGCGCGCCAGCGTGCCCCCCGTGTCGCTCTGACCGACCGTGATGCCTTCGGTTGCGAGGAAGCGCTTGGCAAAGGCCGCATTGGCGGATCCGATCCCACCGAGCCCGGCGATGATGTTGGCCCCACCGTACAAATTGGCGCGCAACCGGCCGCGTTCGGCCCCCGCCTTCATCATCGCGTTGATCAGCAATTCCATCGCATGAACCCCGTAGCGTTGCAGGTCGACGTCGCGCAGCAGCTGGTCGGCCTGAGGCTCCCCCAGCAGGAAGTGGTTCATCCCGCCGATCCGCGCCTCGGCATCGTGCAGGCAAACCGCGATACACGACCCGAGCAGCGTCGAGATGATCGCATCGGGTTCGCGCACGACGGCATGTTCGCCCTGGATGATCGGGATGCGGCGCGCGGGCGGCGCGCTCATGTCAGGGCACCGAAGACGCGTTCGATCTTTTCCTTCAGCGCCGCCGGCGCGAACGGCTTGACCAGATAGTTGTTGACCCCGAGCGCCGCCGCCTTCTGCACGATCTCGCGGTCGGACGAGCCGGTCAGCATGATGAACACCGTCTTGGCGAGCACCTCGTCGGTGCGGATCGCGCGCAGCAAGTCGATCCCGTCCATGTCGGGCATGTTATAATCGGAGATCACGAGGTGTACGCGGTCGGTGCGGATCGCGGCGAATGCTTCGCTGGCGGACCCCTTGTCGCGAATGTCCTTGAAGCCGAAATCCTGGAGCGCACGCCGAATCATTGCGCGCATGCTCGCCTGATCGTCGACTACCATGACCTTGATTGCTGACGCGGCAGGCATTTATGGCTCCCTATTCTGCCCGTCGCGGCAGGCGGCGAGAATCGCGCCGGCCATTTGCGACAGACTGACTTCCTGATCGACCGCGCCGATTTCCAGCGCAACTCGTGGCATTCCCCAGACCACGCAGCACCCGCGTGTCTGGCCGAAGGTACGCGCCCCCGCCTGACGCATCGCGAGCAGGCCGCGTGCGCCATCGTCGCCCATCCCGGTCAGGATCGCGCCGATCGCCTTGTCGCCCAGCGGGGCGACCGAGCGGAACAGCATGTCGACCGACGGGCGATGCCCGTTGACCCGGTCCTCCGCGACTAGCCGGACCTTGCCCGAAATGCCGCCGTCGAGGATCATGTGATGCGTACCCCCCGGTGCAATATAGACGGTTCCCGGGAGAAGCGGCGCGCCGTCCTGCGCTTCGCGCACATTCACCGCGCAATCGCGATTCAGTCGTTCCGCGAATTTGGTCGTGAACGCCGCAGGCATATGCTGGACGATCAGCACGGGCGGGCAATCCGCCGGAAACTGCGGCAGGATGTGAAACAACGCTTCCACCCCGCCGGTCGATGCGCCGATCGCGATGACGCGCTGGCGGAAACCGCTGCGCGCGCCTGCGGGGGCGGCCCGGCGCTGGATGTGGGTCCGCCGTGCGCGCGACGCGGCGGCGTCGCGTACCGTCTGGCACAGCAAGGCGGCGTCCTGCTGCCACCCCGCCGGCCCACCGGTCGGCTTGGCGACGCAATCCACTGCGCCCAGCCGCAAGGCCTCGATCGTGGTGATCGCCCCCGCCGCGGTCAGCGACGACACCATCACCACCGGCATCGGGCGCAGGCGCATGATCCGTTCGAGAAAGGACAGCCCGTCCATCCCCGGCATCTCCACGTCGAGCGTGATGACATCGGGGTTGAGATCGCGGATCAGCGCGCGCGCCGCATGCGGTTCGGGCGCCGCGCCGACGACTTCTATCTGCGGGTCGGATGACAGGATCCGCGTCAGCGCCGCTCGCATCGCTGCGCTATCGTCGACGATCAAGACGCGTGTCCGGCGCATCAGTCGGTATCCCGTGGTTTGTAGATCGTCTGCCCGCACGCCTGCATTCGTTCCGCGGCGGCGCCGATCAGACGCTCCGAATGGCCGATGTAGAGGAAGCCGTCAGGGGCGAGTTGGTCCACCAGACGCGCCTCGAGCTCGGCCTTCGCGGTATCGTCGAAATAGATCATGACGTTGCGGCAGAAGATCGCATCATATTGCTGACGCATCGGCCAGCGCTCGAACAGGTTGAGCACACGCGCGGTGACGAGCCGACGCGCCGTATCGGCAACGCGGAACCCTGCATCGTCGGGAACGAGCCACGCCTTCTGATAGGGCGCGGGGATCGGTTCGACGGTCTGCGCGGAGTAACAGGCACGGTTGACCGCATCGACCACCGGTTGCGAAATGTCGGTCGCGAGCAACTTGACGTCGCGGCCCTGCATCCAGCGTGCTTCGGCGGCGTTTTCGCCGAGCAGCGTCATCGTGATCGAATAGACCTCTTCCCCGCTGGAACACCCCGCCGACCAGATCCGGATCGGGCGACCCGCGGGCCGCGCGCGCAAGCGCGGCAGCAGGGTCGACCGGAAATGCTCGAAATGGTGGTTCTCGCGGAAGAAGTGCGTGTGGTTGGTGGTCAGCGCAGTGACCATCCGCCGCCGTTCGCCCGCATCGCGCTCGATCAGCGCGACATAGGCCTGGAAGCTGTCGAGCTTGTTCTCGCGCACCCGCCGCGCAAGGCGTGAATGGACGAGCGACTTCTTCGCCGGCGGCAAGTGGATTCGCGCGTCGCTTTGCATGATCCGCGCGAGCGCCAGGAACTCGGCATCGCCAAGCACCGGGAGCATGTCGGTCGTGCCCGCATCGGTCGACGTGGGGGCAAGGCCGATAACGCTCACGCCGCGATATCCAGCCCGGCAACCGCACCCGCGGACGCACCGTCCACAACCGGCGGGGCCAATGGTGCGATCGTCGTGGCGACCGTCCCGGCGACCGCGGTGCTGGTCACGGTCAGCGCATCGAGATCGAGCAGCAGCACCATCGTCGATGCCGCGGCACCGCCGTCGCTGCCGCGCGTGGTGATTTGCACCAGCCCGGCGATCACGTTGGTATCCTGGATCTCGACATCCGGGGCGGGCTGGATCGCGTCTTCCTGGATCCCGACGATGTCGTTGACCTCGTCGACCAGAAAACCGGCCTGCTTGCCCGCGATGCTGACGACCAGCACGCACGAACGACTGTGAATCTCGCTCGGCGTCCAGCCGAGGCGTTCGGCCAGCCCCACGATCGGCACGACCGTCCCGCGCAGGTTGGTCACGCCCAGGATATAGCTCGGCACGCTCGGCAGCGGTGTCGGCGGTGCCCATTCGCGGATTTCGATCAGCGACCGCATGTCGATTCCGAAGGTCTGTTGGCCAAGTGCGAACGTCACCATTTTCAGTTCGCCGGCATTTTCCGTCATGCTCATGCGGCAAGTCCTCGTGTCAGGGTTCGGGAAAGGGGAGCGACCAGCGCGTCGACGTCGAGGATCAACGCGATCGAACCGTCGCCCAGGATCGTCGCCCCACCCAGTCCGCGGATCGGGTGGAGGTTCTGTTCGAGACTCTTGATGACCACTTCGCGGCGGTCGTCGATCGTGTCGACGATCAGGCCGACCTTCCCGGCGGTCTCGCTCTCGACGATGATGACGAGCGATTCCTCGGGCGGCAGCGGGTTGGGATCGGGCAGCCCGAAGATCTGCGTCAGGCGGCGCACGGGCAGATACGTGCCGCGCACCTCGATCACTTCGCTGCCCGGCGTGGTCGCGCGAACCTGGCCCGGCTCGGGGCGGATTGCCTCGATCACATGCGCGAGCGGAAGGACGAAGCGCTGCCCCGCAAGGCGCACCACCATCCCGTCGAGGATCGCGAGCGTCAACGGCAGAACGAGCGTAAAGGTCGTGCCGCGGCCCGGCGTCGAACTGATGTCGACTCGCCCGCCGAGCGCCTCGACGTTGGAACGGACGACGTCCATCCCGACGCCGCGCCCCGAAATGTTTGACACGGTCGTCGCGGTCGAGAAACCGGGCGCACAGATGAGCTGGTCGATCTCCTCGTCCGACAACACCGCATCGGAACCGATCAGTCCCTTTTCGATCGCTTTGGCGCGGACGCGCGTGCGGTCGATCCCGCGGCCGTCGTCGGCGACCGTCACGATGATCCGTGCACCCTTCTGCGCGGCGGACAGGCGGATCGTGCCTTGCGCCGGCTTGCCCGCGCGCAGGCGATCCTCGGGCGATTCGATCCCGTGGTCGACCGCGTTGCGGATCAGGTGGGTGAGCGGATCGCCGATCTTCTCGATCACGCCCTTGTCGACTTCGGTGGTCTCCCCCTGCGTTTCCAGCACGACCTGCTTGCCGGTCTCGCCGGTCAGGTCGCGCAGCATCCGCGGCACGCGGTTGAACGCCTGGCGGATCGGCTGCGCGCGCAGCGACATCACCGTGTCCTGGATCTCGCGCGTCAACCGGGCCTGTTCGGGCAGTTCGACGCGCTGCTGGTCCGCCGGGGACAGCCGGTCCGACAGGATCGACCCGCGGATGACGAGCTCGCCGACCAGGTTGAGCAGCATGTCGAGCTTGTGAAGATCGACGCGGATCGTCTGCGATGCGGTATCGGTCGTACGCGGGTCCTGCTTTGCAGGCCCGTCGGCAACCGCCGTCGCGGTGGCGACCGCAGCCGCAGCCGCGATCGCGGGCGATGCCGCCTCGACCCGTTGGAGCAAGTCGTGGATCGCACCCGGCTCGCGAAGCGGCGCGTCGGCGATGACGGGCGTTGGCGCGGGCGGGAGCGGCTCGCCGCTGGTGCGCATGATCTCGACGATTGAATCGGGCGCGACGAAATCAAAACAGTCGCCGATCTGATCCTCGCCGACATCGCCGGGCAGGCTGATCGTCCAACGCAGATAGGCATGCTCCGGGTCGAGATCGCGCAGCGGCGGCAGGCCACTGGTGTCCACGCCGGTGACGTGCCCGCCCAGACCCTCGAGTTCGCGGATCACGAGGATCGGCTCCGCTCCGTTGGCCATCGCATCGCGCGACGGCGCGAACAGGATCGTCCATTCGGGCTCGACCAGAGCAGCCGGCGCAGTTTCCGGCGCGGCAAAATCCTCGATCGCGACCGTCACCGGCTCGAACCCGAACGGATCGATCTCGTCGGCAATCGCGGGTGCAACGACGGGCGGCGCGACGGCCACGGGAGCCTCGACCGGCGCGGCGGGTGTCGCGCCCTGCCCCGCGAGGATCGCCTCGAGCGCGGCAAGCGATGCGGCATCGTCGGGCAGGCCCATCGTGCCCTGCGCAGCGGCGACATGGTCCGACAGTTTGTCGAACGCGCCGAGCATCACCGTGATGACCCCCTGCGTCGGCGCGATCCGGCCAGCGCGGATCTCGTCGAGCACATTCTCGAACCGATGCGCGAAGGCGGTCAGCGCGGCATGGCCGAACGCCCCTGCGCCGCCCTTGATCGAATGGACCGCGCGGAACACGCTGGCGATCGTCTTGGGGGCGGTGTCGCCCCCCTGCATCGCGGCCAGACCCTGTTCGGCGGCGAGCAATCCTTCGGCGCATTCCTCGAAGAAGATGCCCTGGATCTCGTCGAGTTCGTCGCTCATGGACACACCCGACGGATCGCCGCCCCCAGTTTGGCCGCCTCGAACGGCTTGGTGATCCACCCGGTCGCACCCGCCGAGCGCGCGCGCGCCTTCTTCTCGTCCGAGAATTCAGTCGACAGCACGAGGATCGGCGTCCCGCGGAACTGCGGCAGCGCACGCACCGCCTCGATCAGCTCGAAGCCATCCATTTCGGGCATGTTGATGTCGGTGATGAGCAGGTCGGGCTGCACCTCGTGCATCCGGGCGAGCCCGTGGACCCCGTCATTGGCGGATTCGATGCTGAACCCTTGCGCGGTAAGCGAGGTTTTCAGCAGCATCCGCATGCTCGCGGAATCATCGACGGTCAGAATCAATTTGCTCACGATTCAACGTCCTCCTCGGCGGTGATCGCCAGGGTGTGATTGAGGCCAAGCGCCGCAATGCGTGCGGTGAAGGCTGGGCTGGGGTTGGTGATGGCGAAGGCCTGGCCCGCCGCCTGCGCATCGATCCGCGCGGCGATCAGCAACTGGAGCACCGCCTGTCCGACGCTCTCGACGCGGCTGGCATCGACGTTGACCCGGTCGCCCAGATTGGCGGCGAGGACGAGCCGGACCTTGAGGTCCTCGGCAGTGACGGTGGTGCCGTGCGCGGGCAGGTGGATCGTGTCCACCGTGCTTTCGGGATCAGGCTGGTTGGGCATTAAGGTCATTTTTTGCCTCGTCGAGTGCGGTCTCGAGTTGCTGGAACGTCGGCGCATGTTCCGACGGGGTGGCGCGGCGCGCGATCTCGATCGCGACCTGGGTCGGCATGCCCTGGGCGTGCGCGACGATGGCGGTCTTGGCGATGACGAACGGCTTGCCGTCGGCCTCGATCACCTGGAGCAGCTTGGATGCGAGCGGACCGACCAGACAGTAAGCGAGCAACACGCCGAGGAACGTCCCCACCAGTGCGCCGCCGATCATCGCACCGAGCACCTCGACCGGCTTGTCGATCGACCCCATCGTCTTGATGACCCCGAGCACCGCGGCGACGATGCCGATCGCGGGGAGGCCGTCGGCCATTGCCTGCAGCGCATGTTGCGGCGCGAGTTCGTGGTGGTGGTGCGCCTCGATGTCATTCTCCATCGCTTCGGCAAGCTGATGCGGATCCTCGAAGTTGACCGTCATCATCCGCAGGTAATCGCAGATGAACTCGATCAGGTGATGATCCTTGAGCAGCCGTGGGAAGCGGTTGAACAGGCGGCTTTCCTCGGGCGTGTCGAGATGCGGTTCGATCGCGGTCGCGCCCCCTTTCTTGAAGGTGACGAGCAGCCCGAACAGCAACGTCAGCAAGTCGCGGTAGTCCTGGTCCTTCCACCGACCGCCCTTGAACGAGCGGAGCAGTCCCCCGCCCGCCTGCTTGACCACGCCGAACGGGTTGGACACGACGAACGCGCCGATCGCGGCCCCCGCGATCGCCATCATCTCGTGCGGCAACGCGTGCAGGATGATCTCCATCTTGCCGCCGCTCATCAGGAAGCTCCCGAAGACGCAGGCGAGGATAATCACGAAACCTACGCCGTTCAGCATATGCGGTGCCTATCCCCCTTCCGACCTGCGACAGCGCGGTCTGGCAGATTATAGAGCGGGGTCGGGGTCACCGGTTGCGGGGGGCGGGTTTTCGCAGTGATGCTGCCGGTGCGACCGATCGCGCGCGGGTTCGCCTAGAATGGAAAGCGAAATCCAGTTGCAGGAGCGTTCATGTCGGTCGAAGCCTATCGTCGCGCGCGGACGATCGTCGAAAGTCCCCGCGCCACCGAACGCCGCCTGATCGGCCAGATGGTCGGCGACATGATCGCCGCACGCGACCAGGGGCTGCACGGGGTACGCCTGATGCCGGTGCTGCATCGCAACCGCGAGATGTGGAACACCTTCGCCGCCGCCTGCGGTGCGCCGGGCAACGCGCTGCCCGATACCTTGCGCGCGGGGATCATTTCGATCGGTTTGTGGGTCGATCGCTTCACCAGCGACGTCGTCGCCGGGCGCGAGCCGATCGAACCGCTGATCGGCGTCAATCGCGCGATCCTCGACGGACTTGCCGCGGAATCGCTTGCCGCCTGACGGGGTCGGGCGTGACGCCGGATCAGGCCGGCGTCACCAGTCCTGCCGCGAACGCCAGCCGCAATGCCTCCGACAGGCTGCCGACGTCGAGCTTCTCCATCATGTTGGCACGGTAGATTTCGACGGTTCGCGGCGACAGGTCGAGATCGTGCGCGATCACCTTGTTGGCGCGCCCCTCGATCAACCCCAACAGTACTTCGCGTTCGCGGGGGGACAAGGTCGCCACACGGCTGCGCGCTTCCACGACCCGGGCATTGCGTGCGCAATCATCCTCGAACCGGCAGAACGCCGCCTCGATCACCTCGATCAACTGGTCGGGATCATAGGGCTTCTCGAGAAAATCGAGCGCCCCCGCCTTCATCGCCTGGACCGCAATGCCGATGTCGCCGCGCCCCGTCAGCATGATCGTCGCGAACCGTTCGCGCATCGGCTGGAGCGCGCGCAGCACGTCGAGCCCGGTCGCGCCGGGCATGTGGAAATCGAGCAGCAGCACCCCCTGGTCGGCGGCGTCGATCGCCGCGAGGAACGCATCCCCCGAGGAATAGCCGCGAACGATCAGCCCCGGGATCTGCTGGAGCAACGTCTGCAGCGACAGCCGCACGGGATCATCGTCGTCCACGACATAAACGCTTCGCATCATCGCTGTTTGCCCCCAGGCTTGATGACGACACGCGGGACGGTGAAGCTGAATGCAGCCCCCCCCGCGGCCAGATTTTCGGCGCGCAGGCTGCCGCCATGCGCCTCCACGATCCGCCGACAGATCGACAGGCCGATCCCCATGCCCGCTTCCCCCTTGGTCGACGTGAACGGCATGTAGAGCTGCGACAGGATCACGTCGGCGATCCCCGGCCCCGAATCCGACACGGTAATCTCGATCCAATCCGCGTCCAGCGCCCGTGTCGCGACCCGGATCCGCCGATTGTCCTTGGGCATGGTATATAGCGCATCGAGGCTGTTGCGCAGCAGATTGACGAGCACTTGCTGGATCTGGATGCGGTCGGCGAGCATATGGTCCGCCTGTGGGTCTAGATCGTAGCAGATCGCGACGTCGAGCCGTTCGTAGCCGACGAGAACGAGCGCGCTCGCCTCGCGGATTGCGGTCTCGACCGGTTCGACACGCGAATCGGTCTCGTGCCGTGCGGCGAAGTCGCGCATCCGGCGGATGATCTCGCCCGCGCGCAACGACTGTTCGCCCGCCGCGGTGATCTGTTCCAGCAACATCGCCGAACTCTGCCCGCCCTGGTCGGCATGCTGCGCAACGCCGCGACGCGCCGCCGCGAGGTAATTGGCGATCGCGGTCAGCGGCTGGTTGATCTCGTGCGCCAGCCCGGCCGCAAGTTCCCCCATCGCGTTGAGCCGCCCGACGTGAGTCAGCTCGCTCCGCAGCGAGTCCAGGCGTTCCTCGGACTCCAGCCGTTCGGATATGTCGCGAACGAAGCCCGTGAACACGCGCACGTCGGCATAGCGCGCCTCCCCCACGCGCAGCTCGATCGGCACTTCCTGCCCGTCCGCGCGCCGTGCGGTCAGGAAACGCGTCCGATCGAGCACGCGTCTGGTACCGGTCTCGCGATAGCGGCGGAGGTAATCGTCGTGGTGCACGCCGTGATGATCGGGCATCAACAGCGCAACGTTCGCCCCCACCACCTGTCGCGCGGCATAGCCGAACAGCCGCTCGGCGGCGGGGCTGAAGGTCAGGATGATGCCCTTCTCATCGATCACGATCATTGCATCGGGTACGGTTTCAAGCACGGACCGCAATTGCGCCTCGCGGGCGGCCAATTGCGTTTCGTTGGCGACGCGGTCGGTGACGTCGATGTTGACCCCGATCGCGCGATCGGGATGGCCCTTTTCGTCATAGAAACAGCGCGACGATCCCTCGATCACGCGAACCTCGCCGTCTGGGCGACGCATGCGATAGGTAAAGGAAAACCGATCCGCCTTTGCCCAGATCGCCGCTGCCATGCGGCGCTCGATCGTTTCGCGGTCCTCGGGGAAGACATCCGCCGCCCAGCTTGCGTAGTCGCGGATCGTGCCCGGCGCGACCCCGAGCATCGTCTCGGTGTTGCCGACCCAGTGGATCGCGTTGCTGCGCGCATCCCATTCGAACACCCCGATCGAATGCGCCTGCGCGGCCAGCAGCAGCCGGGTCTCGCTGTCACCCAGCGCGCGTTCGGCGGCGGCGCGCGCGGTAATGTCGCTCATCGACAACACTGCACGCGTGGTGCTGCCATCGGCACTGCGCGCCTGTTCGAGCACCCGCACTTCATGTCCGTCGCGATGGCGTTCGATCAATTCGGTGCCGCCGACCTTGCCGGGGGCGCCCGTGGGTAGCGGCGGCGTGCCGTCCAGCGTACGCGAATGGAGCAGCGCATGCTTGTTCTGCCCGATCGCAAGCGCCGCGGGCCAGCCGTACAGCTCCTCGCATCCGCGCGACCAGTAAACGATCGTCCCGGCACCGTCGACCATGACGATCGGACCGTTGTCCAGCGCGCGTGCAAACTCGCGCGTCGCCATGCGTTCGGTGACGAGCCCGGTGACGAGCCACCAGACCACCGTACCAAGAATGATCGTCTCGAGCGGCACGACCGCCAGCAGCTGGATCAGGTCGGGCGGCAACGGCACGATCAGCCCCTGCACGACGACGATCAGCGCGGGCGTCACCAGGATGAACGGCAAGACGTAATGCAGATTGTGCCAGCCGGGATTCTCCTGCTGGGCAAGCACCGCGAGCGCACCGTCGCACGCCTCGACCAGCACTGCCGCGGCGAGAACAATCGCAGTAATCGCGATCGGCAGGGCTACGGCAAGGTCCATCAGGGGCGTGACCGACCCCGGCGATGGCAGCATTCCGGTCGCGTGGAGCGTCACGCTCGCGGCGAGCATCGCTAGGCTTGCCGCAAGCGCCGCGGTCAGCGCGGCCACCCGCATGAGATCGACCCGCCGCAGCCGCAGCAACGCGACGCTGATCACCAGGAGGATCAGGATCGCGGGCGTGATGCCGGCGTGAACCGCTTCCGTGGCAATGAACGGATGCTGGAACAGACATAGCAGCGCGATCAGCGTGCTGCTGAACAGCAATGACGCGATCAGCCAGGTCGGCGCCGGGCGCAGCGCCGCGATGAACGCGGCGCATACCGCCAACAGACCGGCAAGGTCATCGGGATGCGCGGGAAGATCACGATATCCGTAATCCAGCAGGCGGGGAAGATCGAGCGACCATCCAAGCAACGCAACCGTCGTACTGACCACGCAGACCGACAGGCTGGCGATAAGACTGGAACGACGGACGGGGTTTGTTGCCAGATGCGCAACCGCTGAATTGGGCACTATTCTCCCGCTCGGCCAAGCTTCGCTAATGATCGACAATAAGCGACGACTACCGTCGAAACGCAATAGTCGTTGACGGCGCGATGCCACATGGCAGTTGACGAAAGGTTACGTGGCGCAAGCGCTCCTGCCCAAAACCGCGTCGGTTCAGACGAAATACGCGCTGATAATGGCGCCGAGTTGTTCGGATGGACGTTCGTCGAACGCGATTTCGATCGCGGGCGTGGTGCTGTAGCCGAACATCCGGCCATCGCGGTCCACCGTGACAGCGACGATGCGGTAGGTGGCGACGGTCGCATCCGGGTTTGCTTGCGTCTGGTCCGACGATGCCGGCACGTCCCCCTCGCGCACGACCGCGAGCCCGCCCGCCACCGGATAGCGATCGGGGTCGACAATGACGATCGCATTGCCCGGCAATCCGCCGCCAAGTGTCGGTCGACCGACCCGCAGGCCGAACGCGCGGGGTCCCCATCCGGCGTGGTCCGCGATCGTGCGCCCGGTTGGCGTGCGCGCGACCAGCCCGTCGCCATGCGGCACGCCGTACACCGCGAGCTGCCGTACAGTTGGCGGGGGTATGGCGACCCGGCCGACTCCGTCATTGCCGAGGTTCGCAATCTCCGCGCGCAGCGCGAGCATCCGTTCGCGCATCCGCTGGCCGCGCACGGCCGGATTCTGCATCACTGCGACCATCGCCTGCAACGATCCATCGGCGGACAATTGCTCGAGTTTCTCGCGCAGGCTCGGTTCGTCCGACACCTCGAGCAGCGCGAAGATCGCCGCCTGCGTCGCCTCGTTCCAGCGCGCGAACGGGCGTTGTGCATTTTCGATGCGCGACAAAGTGACAGGCGCAATCCCGTACAGCCGCTCGATCGCGGCGATCGTCAGCGACCGGTCCGCTTGCCGCCGCCACCGGATCGCAGCTGCCAGCGACAGCGCGAACTCTTCCTCGGGAAGATCGGGCGCGCGCCGGTCGGCAAACGGCGCAGCCCAGCGTTCGATCGAAAAATGCGCGGCGTCCACGTCGAGCAGTAATTCCTCGGCGCGGACCCCCAGTGCCTGCGCGATCTTGGCAAGTTCCTGCGCGCGCGGGACGACTTCACCCCGTTCGATCTTCGACAGGCGGATGTACGGAATATCGGCGACACGACCCGAGAAGGGCAACAGCCGTGCATAGCCCGCACGCTGCCGGGCTTCGCGAACGCGGTTGGGAAAAACCACAGCGCGGAATGGATCGAACGCCATCATGGGCTTTGCGTGAGGCATCATGTCACCTTCCGCCAAGCGAACACACCTTCAAACTTTTGCTTGCCGCGCAAGCATACCCCATCCGAACCATAGAACGGTGCGCCTAGAGGGTAAATGCTCCATTCCGGAGGTTATTGCGATGCAGCACTGGCCGTCCGCGGGACGCGCAATACGGCCAGGCCACCATCGGGAGCAAAGCGCTTCAACGCGGTCAGCCCGCGCGGGTCGGCAAGCCTGCGGTCGATCCAGCCCGGCTCGATCGGACACGGGTCCGCGGGCGCGATCGCGACGCCGGTTCCATCGGTAAGGACACCGATCCGGTTGGGACGCACGGGCTTCGGCCAGCGCACCGCCAGCAGTTCGGTGAGGATCGCTGTGGTGCGGATGATGTCATGATCGCGGCGACGACCCCGATCGAGCGGCAGGTCGCTTTCGCGCAATGCGCGGTCCCAGCAGCGTAACCCCATCGCCCCCGTCCGCGGATCGTGCAGTGTCGCGATCAGTAACGGATCGGCGACCGGGTCGCTGCGGACGAACAGCGGGCGGACCGCCAGGCAGAAATTGGCCGCGATCCGGTCGAGCAAGGCGTCACTGCGCGGAAGCGCCATGCTATCGGAAGGATCCGCCTCGCTGGCATCGGGCCATGACCGCAGCACCGCGCTCTGCATCACTGCAGCCGATTGCTGGTCGGCGCGGCGATGCCGTAAGGCGGCAATTCCCCGCGCAATGCCTCCAACGTACGCTCGATCGGGTCGGTCCCCTCGATCGCGTCGACGGCGGCAGGATCAAGCACGATCACGCGCGCCAGCGCATTGTGCGGTGCCCGGGCATCGGGAAGGATCGAGGTCTCGGCGGCGCCGTGATCGGTCTTGCGCCGGCGCGGCCACGGCTTGCGACGATCGGCAAAGCCCGCGAAACGGGGGTCGGTGGTCGCGATTTCCGCCACCACGCGCGCCGCGCGCTTGGCGACCTGGCGCATCCGCTCGCGCTCGATCGGGCAGGTTTCGGTGTCGTCGCCAAGCCCCGCATCATCGCTCAGCCGACGCTCGACCAGCGCGCGCTGGGTCGCGATCCGCGTCTCGAGGTCTGCGAGATCAATCGGGTCGGGGGTCGACGGCCTGGCGCGGAAGCGCGGTAGCGAAGGGCTGTCGGCATGGACCGAGCGCACCGCGCGTGCCTTGCGCTTAAGCTGTTCGATCCCGACTTCGCGAAGCTGCGCGACATAGGCGTCGAGCAGCGCGGTGCGCAGGTCGTCCGCCATCATGCCTTCGACGCCGGCTTCGGTCCGGTCGAGCGCGCCCTCGTCCTCGATCATCGCTTCCAGCGACGTTGCCTCGCCGTCCGCGCCGATCGCCGTCGCGTGGAGCGAAACCGTGGTCGCCTCGACCCGGCGTGCGGACTGGCGCTGGTCGGTCATCAGCCGGAAGCGCAGGCTCTGCAATTCGCCACGCAACTGCCAGTTGACGAAGGTCGTGAATTGCGCGCGTGCCGGATCATACGCCTCGATCGCGCGGTGGACGCCGATCGCGCAGCACTGTTCTGCGTCGTCCCAATGCCCGGTCAGTCCATATTGGCGGATAAAGTGCCGGATCCGTGGCGCGATGATCTTGAGCACCGCAGCGAACGCGCGGTCGGCGAGGATCCGCTGGCGCATTGTCGGCGCGACGCCGGGCGCGGGACGGTTTGCGATCACCTCTGCGACGGCGTGTTCAAGCGCGATGGTGGTTTTGGACATGGGCTCCCCCGGGGACGTTCGGGAGCTGCACCGTTGCGGTTCCCGTTGCCCCGACCATGGCGGCGGGCGTTAAACGGGGTCATAAACATCCTATACGTATTTCCCCGGGTCGCCGGGCTCCCACTTGGGTCAAACTACGCATAATGGGCATTTTTGCTGGTGAAGATGGGATTAACCATTCTATAGGATGACCCCTGCAGACCCGAACGACACGGTCAGGCGAACCGCTGCGGCTGGACGTTGCGGCTGACATAAGCGGTCAGCCATGCACGGTGCGCGGCGCTCGCGTCACCGGTCGCGGCAATCGCACGACTGGCGCCGCCGCTGCCGATCTGCGCGGTCAGCAGGGTCCGCGCGCGCGTCGCGCCCAGCCCCCCCTTGAGGAAGCGGACGACATCGCCCGGCCCCAGGTGATGCCCGAGATACGCCGATCGCGCGATCGTCGCCGGATCGTTCCCGACCGACAATCCCGCCCGCCGGATCGTGTCGAGATTGCTCCGCGCATAATCGGCGATCGTGTGGATCGCCGCGGTCGAGTCATACCGCAGTGCGAGCAACGCAGCGCGAGACTCGGGCCGGACCTTTCCGCTGGCATCGAGCCAGCCATGCTGCCCTGCCGCGGCATTGAGCCACGTTCCGGGCTTCTGCGCGATCGACTGCCATGTACCGCCAAGGAATTGCCCCAGCCCCGCCGCGCTCGACCGCGGGTTGCGCGAATAGCAATTCCACCGCCCGCCCGAATCCTTCGCCGCCTCCGCCTGCACGATCGCGGCAAGTGCAGTATCGGGGATGCCCGACCGCGCCGCCGCCGCGCGCAAGGTGTCGGCATGGACCGCATTCGGCCCCAGGTTGCGCATCGCTGCATCAGGCGGACAGGATGCAGCGTCGAGAGCGGACGGTTCGCCGAACGTAGCATGGGGGGTGCCGTCATGCCGCGCATCGAACAGCGCAATCAGATTGGAGAGATCGACCCGGTCGGCATAGCGCGCCGACGGATCGCTGGTGGTGGAGTGGGGCTGATCGGACAATCCGTCGAGCGGGGCCGTGCGATCCCCCTGCCCGAGCGCGGCCTGCCACAACCGGTTGGTCAGCGCGCCATGCGCCGCCGCCTCGATCAGATTGGCGCGTTGCGTCGGGGTAAGCCGTGCGGCGTCGCCGTTGGTGCCGACCGGCGCCATCATCGCGGCGTGGCCTGGTGCAAGCGCCGCAATCGTGCGAAGCGCGCCGCGGCGATATCGTCGACCATCGCCTGTTGCTGCCGGTCATCCGCTTGGCGAACGTCGGCCCGGAACTGGTCCGCCGCGGATTCGACCGCGCGGATCGCGGCATATTGCCGTGCCGCACGCTGCCGCAGCAGATCGAGTTCGACCGCCGCGGTCTCCGCTTCGGCACCGCGCCGTTCCCGTTCGCCGCGCGCGTGGGCGAGATACGGATCGCCGATCAGGCGGCTGTCCGCCGCCGCCAGCCGTGCCTCGTCGACGATCTTGTCGACCAGTGCGTGGTGGAGCATCCGCGCTTCGCCTAGCCGCGCGGACGATGCCGCGATCACCTGCGTCAGTGCATCCATTTCGCGGTCGAGCGCCCGAAGCGCTGCGTCATAGGGCGTCTGCATCGGTCCCCTCCATCAATTGCGCCATCGCCGCGAAGGCGTCAGCCGCATCGCCGCGGTCCTGCCGGGTCTGCGTCAGCAGCGCCTCGATCTGCGGCGCGATCCGGATCGCGCGATCGACCTCGGGGTTCGACCCCGTGGTGTAGGCACCGAGCCGGACGATCTCCTCCATGTCGCCATGCGTCGCGAGCAGTGCGCGCGCAGCAAGGCGAATCCGGTTCTGCTCGTCCGACAGGCAATGCGGCAGCGTGCGCGACACCGACTTGAGCAGATCGATCGCGGGATAGCGCCCCCGCTCGGCGATCCGCCGCGTGATGACGACATGCCCGTCGAGGATCCCGCGCACCGCGTCCGCGACAGGTTCGTTGTGATCGTCGCCATCGACCAGCACGGTGAACACGCCGGTGATCGTCCCCTGCCCCGGCAACCCCGGCCCCGCGCGTTCCAGCAGCCGTGGGAGCTCGGCAAACACCGTCGGCGTGTATCCGCGCGTCGCGGGCGGTTCGCCATTGGCGAGACCGATCTCGCGCTGGGCCATTGCGAAGCGCGTGACCGAATCCATCAGGCACAAAACGTTGAGCCCCTGGTCGCGAAAATGCTCGGCGATTGCGAGTGTCGTCCACGCCGCCTGACGCCGGATCAGCGCGGGCTCGTCCGAGGTCGCGACGACGACGACGCTGCGCGCAAGGCCTTCGGCGCCGAGATCGTCCTCGACGAATTCCTGCACTTCGCGCCCGCGTTCGCCGATCAGCCCGATCACCGCGACATCGCACGCCGTCCAGCGCGCGAGCATCGACAGCAGCACCGACTTGCCGACACCGGAGCCTGCGAACAGCCCGAGCCGCTGCCCGCTACAGAGCGGTACGAACAGGTCGAGTGCGCGCACTCCTGTTTCGATTCGACCGCCAACGCGCGCCCGGCCCGCAGCAGGCGGGGGGGCTGCCTTGATCGGTTGCGGGTCGGACCCGTTGGGAAGCAGTCCCAGGCCATCGATCGGGCGGCCCAGCCCGTCGACCATCCGCCCGAGCCAGCGCACCGAGGGCCGCACCGCGAAGCTGCCGTCCTCGAGCCACGCGCGCGTACCCGAACGAAGCCCGTGCGGATCGCGGAACGGCAGGCATTGCGCGCGCCCGGCGTTGATCCCGGTGACTTCGGCGGCGACGACACCGCCGCCGGTTTCGATCCCGATCCGCGACCCAATTTCCGCCGCACCCGCCAGCCCGTCGATCTCGATCAACGCGCCCTGCACCGACACGACCCGGCCGAACCGTCGATCGGGCGATGCGGCGGCGAGCGCACGGGTGGCGGCGGCAAGCGACTGCATCGCTCAGGCCGCCAGCATTGCGGCGATATCGCGCGCGGGCACGCCCTCCTGCTCCATCAGCGTCAGGCATTCGCGCAAGCCGCGGACATAGTCGCACGACGCGACTGCATTGGCGAAGCGGACGCTGGCGGCGCGCGCGGCATCGTCGCCCTGGCGTTCGAGCAGTTGGCCAAGATCGGCGACGATCTGCCGCTGCTGGGCAACGACGTCCTGGCCGACATACGCCTGGAGGCAAGCGTAATACAGCCGTCGTGCGGGGCTCGTGGCTTGCCCGGCGTCCATGATCGCGTCACCGCGCAGCACGGTGGCGCGATTGTCGACGATCACTTCGGTCGCGACGGGCACGCGCAATACGGCGCCGTTGACGATCATCGTTTCACCGTCATGCAATACGAAGCTGCGCACTAGAACGTCCCCAAGGAAAGGCATTGCGCTGTTATAGCTGCCGAGCCCCCCCGTCGGGCGCGCCGACGCGCGAATCACCCCTTGTCTCAGCCTTTTGGAGCAGCCGCGTCCGGGGATGCACCACCCCTCTATGATGGATGCGATATGGCCGGACCCGATCCGGCACCCTGCGACGTGGGAGACCCCGGTTGAGCCTTTATTCCGCCCTTTATGCCGGTGTTTCCGGTCTCAGCGCCGAGTCCGCCGCGATGGCCGCGGTCGCGGACAACATCACCAACATCAATACGATCGGCTATAAGGGCACCGACACGCAGTTCAGCACGCTGGTGACCGACGGCCGGTCGCGCACGACCTATTCGGCGGGCGGCGTCTCGGCACGCCCGCAGGCGCTGATCTCGAAGCAGGGGCTGCTCCAGGCATCGGGCAACACCACCGACCTTGGCATCGAGGGCGGCGGGTTTTTCGTGACGCGGACGGGTCTCGGTGGCCAGGACACGGTCGCCTTCACGCGCGCTGGCTCGTTCAAGCCCGACACCGCCGGTTTCTTGCGCAATACCGCGGGCTTCTATCTGCAGGGCTGGCGGCTCGACAACAGCGGCGCGTTCGAAAACACCGGCAATGTCGCCGCGCTCGAACCGATCCGGCTGAACGACCTCACCGGCACCGCGATGGCGACCAACAGTGTCGAGCTGCGCGCCAACCTCCAGTCGAGCGCCGTCCCCGTCGCCGGACCGGTCACGCGCGGCGACATCGCGAGCGGCACGCTCGCCCCGCAATTCACCCGCGCGATCGACGTGTACGACGCGCAAGGCGGCACGCACCGCGTGACCATGGGGTTCGTCAAGACCGGCCCCAATGCTTGGCACGGCGAAATCTACGCCGACCCGGCAGAGGTGACCGCGCCCGGCGGGGTGCTCGCGAGCGGCGAGATCCGCTTCAATCCCGATGGCAGCATCATCAACGATCCCGCGGTCTATACCTCCGAGATGTTCGGCCCGCTCAATCCCGGCTGGACCAACGGCGCGGCCTCCGACCCGATCACGCTCGCGATCGGCAGCAACGGGGGGTTGAGCGGCCTGACCCAGTTCGGCTCGGAATCGGCGCTCATCACGTCGAGCGTCAACGGCGGGATGCTCGGCAACATCGCCTCGGTCCAGGTGTCGGACGCGGGTGTGGTCAGCGCGGTGTTCGAGAACGGGATCGCGCGCAAGGTCTTCCAACTGCCGGTCGCAACCTTCCCCAATGCCGACGGGCTGACGCGGATGTCGGGCAATGCGTTCCTGATGTCGGATGCATCGGGCAATTACGCGATCAACCGCCCCGGCGCGCTCGGTGCCGGCACGATCCGGGCGAGCACGCTGGAAGCATCGACGGTCGATCTCGCGCAGGAGTTCAGCAACATGATCCGCTTCCAGCGCGCTTACAGTGCATCGTCCAAGATCATCACCACGGTCGACGACATGTTGCAGGAAGTCAGCAACCTGAAGCGGTGATGTGCTGAACACGGTCGACGGACCCGGTGACAGCAAGGCTTCGACTTCGCTCAGCCCGAACGGATTTGGGCTCAGCCCGGACGGGTTTGGGCTCAGCCCGAACGGGTTTGGGCTCAGCCTGAACGGGTTGGGCTCCGCCTGAACGGGTTTGGAGTGGATCCAAGCAACACTCCCCGTTCGCCCTGAGCGAAGTCGAAGGGCCCCTCGCAACAGGGACCGCGGCAAGCGGCAGGAACGGACGGGAACACGACAGACTCAAAGGTCGGCAGCGCACGACGAAAGGGCATAAGACATGGCGCTCAGCGATATTCTCGGATCCGCAATGTCGGGGCTCAACGCCGCGCAGGCGGGCTTGCGCGTCGTGTCGACCAACATCGCCAACGTCGGCACGGCCGGTTACGCGCGCGAGAGGCTCAACATCTCGACCAACGTCATCGGCGGGCGCGTCAACGGCGTGGTCGTCGGTGAAACCACACGCGTCGCCGATCGCTTCCTCGAAGCCGCAAGCTATCGCCGTGCAGGCGATGTCGGATCGGCCGAAACCACCGCGGGCTATCTCGATCGGCTTCAGGCGTTGCTCGGCGCGCCGGGTGCGGAATCGAGCCTGACCGCGCAGCTCGACGCGATCTCCAGCGCGGGCGTCGCGCTGACCGGCTCGCTCGCGGTCGTGCAGAACGCCGATGCGTTCGTCGCCAAGACGAGCGACGCGATCGGCTCGCTCCAGCAAGTCGACCGCGACGCCGCCAGCCTGTCGGCGGATGCCGATGCCGAAATCGGCGACACGGTGACGCGCGCGAATGCGCTGCTGACGCAGATCAGCAATCTCAACGACGCAGTGTCGCGGCTCGACGGGCTGGGGCGGAGTTCGTCGGGCCTGTCGGACCAGCGCATGCTCGCGATCCAGGATCTGAGCGGCCTGATCGGCGTCACGGTGCGCGACCAGCCCGATGGCCGCGTCACGATCGAAACCGCAGGCGGCGCGCCGCTGCTCGATCAACGGCTGCGGCTGCTGTCCTATCCCAATGGCGGCAACGCTGCCGGGGCGGCGCAACCCGCCTACCCGGGCGTCGACATTCGCTTCGCCGATTCCGCAGGGTTGCCCGGCGTCGCAACCGGCGACCGGATCGACAATGCCGCGGTGGGCGGCAAACTGGGTGCTTTGCTCGATTTACGGGATCGCACGATCCCCGGGTTTCGCGACCAGTTGGGCAGCCTGTTCACCGGGCTGAGCCAGGCCCTCAACGCTGCGTCGAACGCCGCCACCGCAACCCCTGCACCCGCGCAGATGATCGGCGCGGTTACCCCGCTGACGGCAGGCGACCGGCTCGGCTTCACGGGCAAGGCGACCATCGCGGTGACGGACTCCGCGGGCAAGCTCGTCGCCGCGGCAAAGCTCGATTTCGATGCGATGGGGCCGCAGGCGACCGTCGGCGACATGGTCACGGCGATCAACGCCGGCCTTGGCGGCAGCGCGAGCGCAACCTTCGCGAACGGCCGCCTCACGCTGTCCGCCACCGCCCCCGGCACCGGCGTCGCGATCGGACAGGATCCCGCCAACCCGTCGCAGCGGGCCGGGATCGGGCTGTCACAGGTGTTCGGGATGAACGACCTGATCCGATCGGACGGATCGACCATCCCGAGCGGCTTCGCGGCGATCGATCCGCATGGGTTCGTCGCGGGCGGCACCGCGCAACTGATGCTGCGCGACGGTGCGGGCCGCGTGCTTGCGCAACACACGCTCACCCCCACGCCCGGTGGCAGCTTCGGCGACCTGGTCGCGGATCTCGCCGCCAGTCCGCTTGGTCGATACGGCAGTTTCGCCCTGGATGGCGCGGGACGGATGCGCTTCGAGCCCAACCCGACCGTATCGGGCGCGGTACTGACCATTCCAAGCGATTCGACCGATCGCGCCGGTACTGGGCGCAGTTTCACGACGATCGCGGGCCTGACCGGCAGCGCGAGCGCACTCGCGACGGGCGAAGTGCGCCCCGACATTCTCGGCAACAGCGGACGCCTGCCGCTTGCACTGCTCGATACGCGCGCGACCGTCGGCGGGATCGCACTCGGCAGCACCGACCGGAGCGGCGCGGCGGGCTATGCCGATGCGCACGCGCGGACGGTCGACCTCGGCATGGCAGGCGCGACTTCGGTCGATCGCCGCGCCGCGCAGGTACTGGGTGGTGCGGGCAGCACCGCCGCGCTCGCCAAGGCACGGCTGACCGAGGCGGCGGCGCGACGCGACGACGCGGTCAACCGGCGCGACAGCTTCTCGGGCGTCAACATCGACGAGGAACTGTCACAGATGGTCGTCCTGCAGAACAGCTATTCCGCCGCGGCGCGCGTCATCAGCACGGTCACCGCAATGTACGACACCTTGTTGACGATGGTTCGCTGAAAGGACCCTGCATGACCCGGATCGCCACCATCCCGCAGCAACGTCTCACCGCCGACGCGATCCAGCGCAACCAGGAGCGGCTGGCGGTGACTCAGGCGCAGCTTGCCTCGGGCCGCAAGGCGAACGACCTCGCAGCGCTCGGCACCGATGCGGTGCGCACGCTGACGACGCATTCGATGCTCGCACGGTCTGAGGCGCAATCGGGCGTCGCACGCCAGCTCGGCACGACGCTCGCGCTGTACGACACCGCGATTAGCGGCGTCGACACGCTCGGTACCAACCTCCAGCAAAGCCTGCTGACGGCGCAGGGCACCGGCGAAACCGCAAGCCTGCAGGACACGATCGAAAGCGCCTTCTCGCAATTCTCGGCATTGCTCAACGCGGACGAAGGCGGCGTGCCGTTGTTCGGCGGGGGGCAGAGCACTGCCCCGTTCGCACCCGCCACGCTGGCCGAGCTGTCGGCGACCCCGGCGAGCGACTTCAACGACGGCACCGTCCACGCAAGCGCGCGCGTCGCCGACAATCTCGACATGACCTATGGCATCACCGCGCGCGAAGTCGGCGGCGAACTGGCGCAGGTGTTCCGCACGCTTGCCGATGCCGGGCCGTTCACAGGCGCTTTGACCCCGGCACAACACGCTGCGCTCAAGGCCGCGGGCACCGCGCTCGACAACGCGATGACCGGGGTGCGCGCGCTCAACGCCGAGAACGGCCACCGCCAGGCCAAGGCCGAAACGCTCGCGACGCGGGCGGACGAACGCGCAAACCTGTTCAAGGGCATCATCAGCGCCAACGAGGATGCCGACCTTGGCCAGATCGCGATGGATCTGTCGCAGCAGAAGACGATGTTGCAGGCCAGCTACTCGGTCTTCAGCCAGTTGAGCAGCCTCAGCCTGGTTGATTACCTGCGCTGATCGCAATTCCCGCGCTCCCGCGAACAGTCGTGGTGCGGAGCATCTATAACAGTCGGTATGCTTGCCTCGTCGCGATCACGCGGGGGCGGTCCATTTACGCAAAGGGGCGTCGATGCACATCTATTCGAATCTCAAGATCGCCGTAAAGATCGCCACGTTGCTGGTGTCGCTCGGCGTCGTCATGCTGGTCGTCCTCTACAATGGCGCAAGCCAGTTGGGCGTGCTTGACAAGAGCTATGCCGCGCTCACTACCGCGACCTTGCCCAACAATGCGCGGCTTGCGCAGGTCGCCGACGCATCGGGAACGATCGTCTATTCGGGGTATAAGGTCATGGCGTATGACGGTGCCAGCGCAGAGTCCCGCGCGGCCGCCGCCGAAGTGCGCCAGCAAGGCGATGCCGGGCGCGCGCTGTTGCAGAGGATCGGCCAGGCCGACCCGGCGGTGGCATCCAAGATCCCGGCGCTCCAGTCGCGGCTATCGCAAGTCGAGCAGACCGTCGCGCAGTCCACCCGCTATGGCCTGCGCAACGACAACGACGCCGCACGCAAGCTGCTGATGGAGGCGGACCGTCTGGATGCGCAATTCAGCGACGAGCTGTCCGCCGTCATCACGGAACGCGCAAACGCCTCGACTGCCCTGACCAAGACGCTTTCCCAGGATGCTGCGGCCACGCAGCGCAGCATGGTGCTCATCGGGCTCGTCAGCGTGGTCGTCGCGCTCGGCGCGGGCATCCTCATCACCCGCCGCACCATCGCCGGTCCGCTCAGCACGATGGAAACCGGCATGCGACAGCTCGCCGCCGGGGACAGTACGATCGCGGTCACCGCGGTCGATCGTCAGGACGAAGTCGGCGCGATGGCGCGGGCTTTGGTGGTGCTGCGCGACAATGCGCAGGAACAGGCCCGCGCCGAAGCGGTTAAGAAGCAGGCCGATGCCGATCAGGCGATGGTGATCGACTCAGTGTCCTCCCACCTCGAAATGATGGCGAAGGGCGATCTCACCCGCCCGATCGATCGCGATTTCCCGGCGGGCTACGCCGCGCTCAAGACGCATTATAACGCTGCGCTCGACAGCCTGCGCGACCTGATCAGCGCGGTATCCGAAAGCGCGCGGTCGATCCGCAACGGATCGAACGAGATCGAACAGGCGTCGGATGATCTTGCCCGCCGCACTGAGTCGAGCGCCGCTTCGCTCGAGGAAACCTCGGCCGCGGTCACGCAGATCAACGATCGGCTGCGGACCGGTGCGGATAAGGCCCACAGCACGGTCCAGCGCGCAGACCAGGCGATCGCCACGGTCGGCACCGGGCGCGACACCGCGGGCCAGGCGGTTCAGGCGATGCACCGCGTGTCGGACAGCGCCAAGGGCATCGACAGCGTCATCGAAGGGCTCGACAAGATCGCGTTCCAGACGCGCGTGCTGGCGATGAACGCCGCGGTCGAGGCAGGGCGTGCGGGCGAATCCGGGCGCGGCTTCGCGGTCGTCGCGGATCTCGTCGGGCAGCTTGCGATGCGCTCCGAAGAGGAAGCCAAGCGCGCACGCGAACAGCTCACCGCGACGCAGAACGACGTCGTTCTGGCGGTCGATGCGGTCCACAAGGTCGATCACGCGCTGGTCGCGATCTCGGACGATGTCGGCGTGGTGCACGAACTGCTCGCGGCGATGTCGATCGACAACAGCGCGCAGGCCTCCGCAATCCAGCAGATCGCCACCGCGATCCAGAGCATGGACGAAGGCACGCAGCAGAATGCCGCAATGGTAGAGGAAGCCTCCGCCGCCGCGCGCAACCTGAACGGCGAAGTCGGCGTGCTGACGCAAAAGGCGGCGGTCTTCACGGTCGGGCATCAGCCTGCGCCGGCTGCAACCCCGGCACGCGCCACCCCCGCCCCCGCCGCGCCTGCACCGAAGCCGTCCGCCGCCAAGGGCCCCCTCCCCGCCGCCGGTTCGTCTCCGGCCAAGCCGACGCCGGCCTATCTCGCCCCGCCCAAGCCGCTGCCTGCCGCCGCCATCCCGGCGCTGGTGCGCGACAAGGACGACTGGGACGAATTTTGATATCGGCCCTTGGGATCCATGGCTTCCCCGGCGAACGCCGGGGAAGCGCATTGGCTTAGCGGTCCCGCCGCCCCAGCAACCGCAACCGCAGCGCGTTCAACTTGATGAACCCGGCGGCGTCGCGCTGGTCATACGCGCCCTGATCGTCCTCGAACGTGACGACCTTTTCCGAATAGAGCGACTGCGGAGACTTGCGCCCGGTCACGTTGACCGAACCCTTGTACAGCTTGAGCCGGACGGTCCCCTCAACCTTCGCCTGGCTGTGGTCGATCGCGGCCTGGAGCATCTCGCGCTCCGGCGAGAACCAGAAGCCGTTGTAGAGCAGCTCCGCATAGCGCGGCATCAGCTCGTCCTTGAGGTGCGCCGCACCACGATCCAGCGTGATCTGCTCGATCCCGCGATGCGCGAGGTGATAGATCGTGCCGCCCGGCGTCTCGTACATGCCGCGCGACTTCATGCCGACGAAGCGATTCTCGACCAGATCGAGCCGCCCGATGCCATGCTTGCGCCCCAGCTCGTTGAGTGCCTCCAGCAGCGACGCAGGCGACATGCCCACGCCGTTGAGTGCAACGCCGTCGCCACGCTCGAAATCGATCGTGATCGTCTCAGGACTATCGGGCGCGTCCTCGGGGTTGACCGTGCGCGAATAGACATAGTCCGGCACCTCGTCCCACGGATTCTCGAGCACGAGCCCTTCCGACGAGGTGTGGAGCATGTTGGCGTCGGTCGAGAACGGTGCCTCGCCACGCTTGTTGTGCGGAATTTCGATCTGGTGCTGCTCGGCCCATTCGATCAGCCGGGTGCGGCTGGTCAGGTCCCACTCGCGCCACGGCGCGATCACCTTGATGTCGGGTGCGAGCGCGTAATAGCCGAGCTCGAAGCGGACCTGGTCGTTGCCCTTGCCGGTCGCGCCGTGGCTGACCGCATCCGCGCCGACCATCCGCGCGATCTCGATCTGGCGCTTGGCGATCAGCGGCCGCGCGATCGACGTACCGAGCAGGTACAACCCCTCGTACAGCGCGTTGGCGCGCATCATCGGGAAGACGTAGTCCTTGACGAACTCCTCGCGCAGATCGTCGATGAAGATGTGCTCGGGCTTGACCCCGGCTTGCTGCGCCTTGCGCCGCGCAGGTTCCAGTTCCTCGCCCTGCCCGAGATCGGCAGTGAAGGTGACGACCTCGCATTGATAGGTCTGCTGCAACCACTTGAGGATGACGCTGGTATCGAGGCCGCCCGAATAGGCGAGGACTACACGGTTGATTTTATCGGTCACGGGCAGGATCCTTCGTGTTCGGCTGCCCCCTATGCGACCGTGCGCGCGCGTGCAACCGCTGGCCTGCTCTTGCGGATCGCCAATTTGAGGCGCACGCTGTCGTTTCTTCGGTCGGGGGGCCTTTCAGACATGCATTTTCGTGCAACCGGCGGCGTTGCCGCGTTCGTTGTCATGGTCGCGGCCTCCGGTGCGGCACGCGCCGACGAAGGCATGTGGACGTTCGATGCATTCCCCACAGCCAAGGTCAAAGCCACCTACGGCTGGGCACCCGATCAACCCTGGCTCGACCGGGTCCAGGCATCCGCGGTCCGTCTGACCGGAGGGTGTTCCGCCTCCTTCGTGTCGCGCGACGGGTTGATGCTGACCAACCACCATTGCGTCCAGGCGTGCGTGCAGGAGCAATCGAGCGCGGAGACGGACTACATCACCAATGGCTTCGTCGCACGCGACCGCGCGAAGGAACTCCAATGCGCCGGCCAGCAGGCCGAGGTGGTCACTGCGATCAGTGACGTGACCGCGCGCGTCCGCGCGGCGATCGGGCGATCGACCGGGGCGGCATTGATAGCAGCCCGCAACGGAACGATCGCAACGATCGAGGCGAGCACCTGCACCGACCGCGAGACCACGCGGTGCGAGGTCGTCACCCTGTTTGGCGGCGGACGCTATGCCCTCTACCGCTATCGCACATACAGCGACGTCCGGCTGGTCTGGGCACCCGAACTCGCCGCTGCGGCATTCGGGGGCGATCCCGACAATTTCAGCTTCCCGCGCTACAATATCGATGCGGCCTTCCTGCGCGCTTATGAAAACGGCAAGCCTATCGCCACGTCGCAGCATCTGCCGTGGAATGCCCGCGCGCCACAGCCGGACGAGCCGACCTTCGTGATCGGCAACCCCGGCCGCACCCTGCGGTTGATCACCGCCGATCAACGCAACGTCCAGCGCAGCCTGGTCTTGCCATTCGTGGTGTCATTCCTCTCGGAATATCGCGGCCGTTTGATCACGGCGCGCGCGCAGAATGCGGAGCGCTTTCGCGAAGGGTTCGAGGAGCTCGCATCCATAGAGAACAGTTACAAGGCGCTGCGGGGAGAGTTGCAGAGCCTCAACGACGAAACCTTCGCTACCATGCTCGACGCGCAAGAGGCGCAGCTGCGATCGAGCAAGGCGGCGCGGCTTGGCCGCGGCGCCGGCGACGATCCCTGGCAGGCCATTGCCAAGGCGGATCGGATCTATCGCGACATCTTCTACGATCGCTTCGTCCTGGAGCAGAACAGCGGTTTTCAATCCACGCTATACGGATATGCCAAGACGCTGGTTCGCGCCGCGGCTGAGCGCGACAAGCCGGATGCGGAGCGACTGCCGGGCTATACGCAGGCATCGCTGCCGTTGACCGAAAAACAGCTGCTTGATGCAGTGCCGGTCTACCCCTGGCTAGAGCAGCTGCAACTCGAATTCTGGCTGTCCAAGACCCGCGAATATCTGGGCGCGGACAGTCCTGCGGTGAAGCGCCTGCTCGGGCGGGAATCCCCCGAGCGTCTTGCTGCCACCCTTGTCGCGGGAACGAAGCTCGCCGATCCCGCAGTGCGCCAGGCGCTGTTTACCGGTGGCATGGCGGCGATCCGCGCGTCGGACGATCCGTTGATCCGGCTCGTCCTCGCCAATGACGCGACCGCCCGCGCAGTGCGGGAGCGCTACATCGCCGAAGTCGACGCGCCGATCAGTGCCGCGCAGGCGCGTCTGACGGCGGTACGATTCGCAGCATACGGCGATGATCTGTACCCGGACGCGACCTTCACGCTGCGTATTTCCTACGGAAAGGTCGCCGGATGGGTCGAGCGCGGACAACCGGTACCCCCCACGACTCGTTTCGCCGGATTGTTCGATCGCGCCACCGGCCAGGATCCGTTCCAGCTCGCCGCCGCAATCGACCGCGCGCGATCGAGCCTTTCGCCTGCGACGACCCTCGACTTCGCCACGACCAACGACATCACCGGCGGCAATTCTGGATCGCCCGTGGTCGCGCGCGACGGATCGGTGATTGGCGCGATATTCGACGGCAATCTGCAGAGCCTCGGTGGAACTTTCGGCTATGATGCCAGCGTCAATCGCTCGGTCGCCGTCTCGACCGCAGCGATCGAGGCGGCGTTGCAAACCGTCTATCCTGCCCCGGCGCTGCTCGCCGAACTGCATCGGGGCTGATACCGGGGCTGAACACCGCTAGCCGCGAAAAGCGCGCTCGGTCTCGATCATGTAATCGCGCGTGATCGGCAGGACGTGGCGGTTGCGCGCGAACTGGACCTGGTAATTGACCAGCCCGCCGAAGTGGAACGCCGCGCTCGCGCCCGCCAGATAGAATTGCCACATCCGGAAGAAACGCTCGTCATACAAGGCGATGATCTGCTCGCGCGCGGCAACGGTGCGGTCGTACCAGTCATCGAGCGTGTACCCGTAATGCAGCCGCAGCACCTCCACGTCGGTGACCATGAAGCGCAGCCCCTCATTCGCCGAGATGATCTCCGACAGCGCGGGGTTGTAACCGCCCGGGAAGATGTACTTGGTTGTCCACTTGTCGGTAACGCCGGGACCGCCAGCGCGTCCGATCGTGTGGAGCAGCATCACACCGTCTTCGGTCAGCAGGTCGCGGCACTTGCGGAAGAAGGTCTTGTAATGCGCCGGGCCGACATGTTCGAACATGCCGACCGAGACGATCCGGTCGAACGAGCCGGTCAGGTGGCGATAGTCGATCAGCTCGAACTTGACGCGGTCCGCGACCCCCGCCTCCTGCGCGCGCCGCCGTGCGACCTTGAGCTGCTCCTCGGAAAGCGTGATCCCCAGCACGTCCGCGCCGGTATGCTGGTGCAGATACAGCGCCATCCCGCCCCAGCCGCAGCCGATGTCGAGCACCGTCATCCCGGGTTCGAGCGCGAGCTTGGCCGCGATATGCGCCTTCTTGTCGCTTTGCGCCTGTTCCAGCGTGTTGCCGGGGCTGGCGTAGTAAGCGCAGCTATATTGCCGGTCGGAATCGAGGAAAAGGTCGTACAGCCGGTCCGACAGGTCGTAATGGTGCGCGACGTTGCGCTTGGAGCGGCGCGCCATGTTGACCCGCCCGATGCGATGCGTGACCGCCTGGATCGCGCGCCGCAGCGGCGACGCCGCCAGGCCGTTCGCGCCCGCTTCCCACGGGTCGTTCGCGGTGAGCAGCCGGACGAGATCGCGGATGTCGCCCTGTTCGATGACCATGCGGCCATCCATATACGCCTCGGCCGCGCCGAGCCCGGGATCGCGCAGGATCCCGTTCGCGGCGCTGGTGTCGGTGAAACGGATCGTCACATCGGGAAAGCGCGGATCGGCGGTGCCGAAGCGAACGGTCTTTCCGTCTGCGTGATGTACGGTAAGGGTGCCGCGCTTTACGCGCTTGGCGAGAAACAAGTCGATAAGAGCCATGTACGGCCCACTAACGCCTCAGATGCCGGCATACCAATCGTAATCGACATTATCTTCCCAATAACCGCCCTTGCCGAGCCCGATCTCGGCCAGCGAGGCGACCGCATCGATCCCCATGACATATTTGGCATGCTTGTAGCCGAGCTGCCGTTCCAGCCGCAGCCGCACCGGCGCGCCGTGTCCGACGTCGAGCAGCCGGTCGTTCATCGCCCATGCCAGAATCGTCTGCGGGTGGAAGGCGTCGATCAGGTCGATCGACTCGTAGTAATTATGCCCGGAATACAGGTCGGCGCAGGTGAACACGATATAGCGTGCCGCATCGCGCACACCCGCCGCCTTGAGCACGCTGCCCAGCATCGGCCCGTGCCACTTGCCAATCGCACTCCATCCCTCGACGCAGTCGTGCCGTGTGATCTGGGTGCGCGCAGGCATCGCCATCAATTGCTGATGCGAGATTGCGAGCGGCCGCGCAACGAGGCCGCCGACCTTGAGCCGCCAGCTCGCGAACTTGTCCGCGACCATCGCGTTGTAATCGGGCGTATTGGGGTTGCGCGTGCCATTGGTGCGGAAGAACGGCGACATCTGGTCCGCGCGATATTCGGGCGCGAGGCTATGCCGGTTCGACAGCGCGCGCTGCAGCCCCATGTTGAGCTTCTCGCCCGAGAACAGGATCTTCCGTGCCGCCGGGATCTCCGCGACGCGGTCGCATCCCGCGAGCAACGCACCCGCGCCGAGCGCCGCGCTGGTGACCAATGACCGGCGTGTGATCAGGGAGCTCATGCCGCGTCCTCGCGCTTGTCGTGATTGGGGATTCGCCACCAGCCGGTGATCATCGACCGCGTCTCGGGCCACGCACCCGCCAGGATGACGAGCGCGAGGTGGACGATGATGAACAGGACGATGCCAAGCATCGCGATGAAGTGCACCGAGCGCGCCGACGCACGCCCGCCCATCAGATCGAGCAACCACGGCCACGCGGCGTTCATACCCGGCGACAGCGCGAGCCCCGACACGATAATCGCGGGGAGCAGCGCGAAGATCGTCAGCACATAGGCAAGCTTCTGGAAGATGTTGCGCGCGTTCGGCTGGTCCGGATCGTGGAAGCGGAGCGCGGCGTGTTCCTGCGCGTCATACCACAGATGCGCCGCCGACAGTTCGCGCCCGCGGATCCGAAAGTCGCGCTGGAAGTGCCGGTTGAGCAGGCTCGATACCATGTAAAACAGGAGACCGAACCCGAGCACCAGCGCGAACAGAAGATGCCAGCGCCGCGCGACCGCTAGGTTATACCCCGCCGGGATCGTCAGCCACGAGGGTGCCCACCAGGTATGGAGCCACGCATGATCGGTATTCGCGCCGAACTCACCCCAATAGAGGTGCGGATGCGCGTTGAGGATGGTCAGTCCGCTGCCGATCATGATGAAGATCGTGATCGCGGACACCCAGTGCCAGATCCGCGTTGTCAGCCGGTGCCGGTAGATCGGCGTGTCCGCCGCCGGTCGCAGTGTATCGGAAGAGCGGGTTGCGTCGGTCATGCGGGTGCCTGTTCGTGCCGTCGCCGGGAGTGATCCATCGTTAGCGTCCCTTACGCCGTTCGCCCACTGCAATCCAAGCCTTGAGGAACAACTCCATGTCGGACCAGCATTTTTACGAACCACGCGATGGTCACGCGAGCGTTCCCGGACTCGACCATGATCCGCTTAACGCGATCATCGCGCCGCGACCGATCGGCTGGATCAGCACGCTCGCCGAGGACGGCACCCGCAACCTCGCGCCGTACAGCTTCTTCAACCTGTTCAATTACCGCCCGCCAATCATCGGCTTCTCGTCGATGGGATGGAAGGACAGCGCCGCCAACATCGCCGCGACCGGCGAATTCGTGTGGAACCTCGTTACGCGCGACCTGGGCGACGTGATGAACACAAGCGCGGCAACCGTTGGGCCAGAGATCGACGAGTTCGACTTGGCGGGGATCGCTACCCTCCCCTCTCGGCTGGTCAAGCCACCGCGCGTCGCGGCCAGCCCGGTCGCGTTCGAATGCCGCCACACGCAGACGCTGCGGCTCGAGACCAAGGACGGCAGCGCGCTCGACCAGTGGATGATCCTGGGCGAAGTCGTCGGCATCCACATCGCGCCGGACCTGATCGCGGACGGTGCCTATCAGACCGCGGCGGCGCACCCCATCCTGCGCGGTGGCGGCCCGGCGGACTATTTCGAGATCGCCGCCGACGCGCTGTTCAAGATGCGGCGGCCGGGGTGATTGCGGACATGCTCTGTCGGCCCGGTTTACACAATCGAGCAGACGGTAGACCTAAGTCCTTCATAGTCACGGTTGGTACGGTCCGTGCTTGCGATATTGCGTCGACCCTGGTGTTGCGTCTCTCGTCGACTTCGCAACAACGGAGATCTTCATGTCGACTGTACGCAAAGCATGTGCCGCAGCCATCGCCGCGACCACCTTCCTGACCACACCCGCTGTCGCGACCACTGTCGACTTCGCCTATCTGAACGGAAGCGACAGCGTCGCGGCGGGCAGCTTCAGCTATGCCACCGGTGCCGCCGGCGTCCTGAATTATGGCGACCTTACCGCGTTTGACCTGTCGATCAGTGGGGTCACCTATCGGCTCGCGGACGTTCAGGCGCTGACCGAATATGTCTATTTTGGGTACGATATCGCAGCCAATACGTTCGTGACGTCGCCCCTGTTGAGCGGCCCGGCGGGGAGCTTCACCGGCAGCCTCTCGGCACTGAACGCGACCTTCAACCGCGGCTTTTTCTTTGCCCACGTCCCGACCGGAGAATTCACCGAATTCTCGATCCCCGTCACCAAATTCTTCACCTCGGTCACGTTCGTCGTGGCAGACCCCCTGCCGGAACCGGCCACCTGGACGATGATAGTGTTCGGACTGGGGGCAATCGGCGGCGCGATGCGTTACCGGCGCAGCGTCCCGGCCATCGTATCCGGCTGAAACACTGCGGCGATAAAACCGCCCGCCAGAAACCCATCGATGGTGATCGGGAGCGCCGCCCAAAAGTCTTAAAAGACCGCGCTTGGCCGTTCTACTGTTTGGCTTTATGGCTTTGCCGCGATGAGTATATCGCTTCCCGCCGTTCAGTTCGGAACGGACATCACCGAATGTGATCGCGAGCCGATCCATATTCCCGGTAGTATCCAGCCACATGGCCTGCTGCTGATCGTCGCGGCGGACGATCAGCGGGTGATTGGCGGGGCCGGCCGCCGGCTCGAACCCACGTTCGGGGCGGACTGGCTCGGACAGACGGTCACCACCTTGCTCGGCGCGGAAGCGGCCGCGTTGCTTGCCGGTGCGGTACGGCCGATGTGCGTGCTCAGCCGGATCGATACGCCCGGGTGGGACGGCACCGCGCACCGCGACGGGGATCGCTGGCTGATCGAACTCGAGCCGTCCGAGACGCAGCGTGCGACCGACGTCCTGAGCTGGATCGACGATGTCGGGGTCAGCTTCGAACGGTCGGGCGGGTTGGTCGACCTGTGCGAGCGCGCCGCCAAGAGCTTCCGCACGCTGATCGGCTACGACCGCGTGATGATCTACCGGTTCCTCGATGACGATTCGGGCGTCGTCATTGCCGAGGATGCCGCCGACGACCTCGACAGCTACCTCAACCATCATTTCCCGGCGTCCGATATCCCGCAGCAGGCACGCGCGCTCTATCTGCGCAACCGCGTCCGCGTGATCCCCGACGTCTATTATCAGCCCGATCCGATCCGCCCGGCGAGCGAAGCGGGGATCGACATGAGCAACAGCGAGTTGCGCAGCGTCTCGCCGATCCACATCCAGTATCTCAAGAACATGGGGGTCGCCGCCTCCGCCTCGGTGTCGATCGTCAAGGACGGGGTGCTATGGGGCCTGGTCGCCTGTCACAACATGACGCCGCGCCATATCAGCGCGGCAACGCGGCGTTCCGCGGCGCTGGTCGCGGGCGGTCTCGCACGCCAGATCACCGCCAAGGAACAGGCCGACGATTACCGCGAGCGCCTGCGGATCCGCGCCGACGAGGACGTGATCGCCGCGCGCCTGGCCAGCGACGTCGACCCGGCGCAACTGTTCAAGGCGGCGGGCGCGGACCTGCGGCGGATGTTCGAGGCCGACGCCTTCGCGGTCATCGACGGCACCACCGCCTATTGCAACGGGGCGTGCCCCGACGAGGCGCAGATCCGCGAGATTGCAGGCTGGGTCCGGAAAAAGGGCACCGAGCCGTTCCACACCGACAGCCTGTCGAGCGAGTTCCCGGCGGCAGCCGCCTATCGCGATCATGGCAGCGGCGTACTGGCGATCACCCTGTCGTTCCAGACCCCGACCATGTTGTTGTGGTTCCGCGCGGAGGAAAAGCAGGTTGTCGAATGGGCAGGCAACCCGCACAAGGCGGTCAACCTGCAACCCGGCGAGAAGCTGACGCCGCGCGCCTCGTTCGAAGCCTGGACGCAGGTCGTGCACGGCAAGGCCCGCCGCTGGTCGCAGCCCGAGGTCGAGGCCGCGCGCCGGCTGACCGTGCGGCTGTACGATGCCCGCCAGAACCGCCGGATCCGCGATCTGGCCGACAGCCTGAGCGTTGCGGTTGCGGACAAGGATCGGCTCATCGCGCAGCAGGAAACCTTGCTGAAGGAGGTCAACCACCGCGTGCAGAACAGCCTGCAGCTGGTGATGGCGTTTCTCGCCCTGCAGGGCCGCGCCAGCGACGATCCGGCACTCACGGGGCACCTCACCGAGGCGCAGCGCCGCCTGTCCGCGGTCGCGCTGGTGCATCGGCGATTGTACACCGATGACAACGTCCAGTCGATCGACCTGTCGCGCTACCTGACCGATCTGATCGTCGACCTGAAGGGGTCGATGGGGGACGAATGGGCGAACCAGTTCGCGCTCGATCTGGCACCGATCACGATCGCGGCGGATGACGCGGTGCAGGTCGGGCTGGTGCTGGTCGAACTCGTCATCAACGCACAGAAATACGCGTATGGCGGTGCGCCGGGGCCGATCTTCGTCAATCTCGAACAGCATCGCGCGCGCTTCCGGATGATCGTCGCCGATGCGGGCCGCGGCAAGACCGGCACGCGCAAGGGGTTTGGGACCCGCATGCTCGATTCGATGGTTAGGCGCCTCAACGGTACGCTCGAAGTCTCGGACAACATGCCGGGAGTTCGGACCGTGCTGACCGCCCCAATCACGCAGCCGCGCGCTCCCGCGGATGCCATCGTGGAAGACGCATTCCAATGAGCACCGAGGAAGCCAAGGGTATCCCGTCGAATGGTGCGTTCGATCAGCCCGACGATACGCTGATCGGTCGCCCCGGCGAACGCCACTGGAAACAGAGCACGATCACCGACTCGTCGCTTAAGCAGCGCGGCGGGGTGTTCTACGCGGCGATCGAGATGACGCGGATGCCGATGGTCCTGACCGATCCGCGCCAGGACGACAATCCGATCGTGTTCGCGAACAACGCATTCCTGGATCTGACCGGCTACGATCAGGATCAGGTCCTCGGTCGCAACTGCCGGTTCCTGCAGGGGTCACAGACCGACCGCGCGGTCGTCGCGCAGCTGCGCACCGCGATCGCGGAACGCCGCGCGATCAGCGTCGAACTCCTCAACTACCGTCGCGACGGCTCGCCCTTCTGGAACGGCGTGTTCCTGGGGCCGGTGTACGACGATGCGGGCGAACTGCTGTTCTTCTTCGCGAGCCAGCTCGACGTCAGCCGTCGCAAGGACGCCGAATCCAATGCGTTCCAGAGCCAGAAGATGGAATCGATCGGCCAGCTGACCGCAGGCCTCGCGCATGATTTCAACAACCTGCTGCAGGTGGTCAACGGCAGCCTCGAACTGATGGCGATGAAGCGCGAGGACCAGCGCGCGTTCAAGCGGTATCACGAAGCCGCGCTCACGGCGGCACAACGCGGCACCAAGCTGACCGCGCAATTGCTGTCGTTCGCGCGCCGCAGCCGGCTTGAACCGCGTCCCGTCGAGATATCGAGCCTGGTGTCCGAAATCGCCGAGCTCCTCGAATCTACCGTCGGGTCGCGGGTGGATCTCCAGCTCAACCTGCGCCGCCGTCTTCCCAACATCGAAGTCGACCCGGTGCATTTCGAGACCGCGCTGATCAACGTCGTCACCAACGCACGCGATGCGATCGAGTCGGGCGGGACCATCACGATCACGACGTCGCTGAAACCGGTCGCGGCGGACGAGATCATCGGCCTCGACGCCGGCAATTATGTCCTGCTCGAGATCAAGGACAATGGCGCGGGCATGGCACAAAGCGTGCTCGACCGGGCGGTCGAGCCGTTCTTCACGACCAAGCCCAAGGGCGCCGGAACCGGCCTTGGTCTTGCAATGGCGCAAGGGTTCGCACAGCAATCGGACGGCGTGCTGACGCTCACCAGCAACGCCGGCGAAGGCACCACCGTCCGCTTCTTCTTCCCGATCGCGCAAGACGAGGCCACGGTGCAGGCGCTTGCCCCCGATACCACGGGGTTCCGCCCGGAGGAGGTCGACAAGGAGCAACCCCCGGTCATTCTGGTGGTCGAGGACGAAGCGGCGATCGCCTTCCTCGCGGAAGAGATTCTGACCGACGCGGGCTATAAGGTCGCGGTTGCGAACGATGCGGACGAAGGGCTGCGGCGGTTCGACGAGCTGGAAAAGCAGGGCGGCGTGGCGCTGGTATTCTCCGACGTGGTGATGCCGGGACCGCGCAACGGGCTCGCGCTTGCGCAAGAGATCCGCGGGCGCAATCCCAAGGTGCCGATCCTGATGACCACCGGGTACAACGACGAGATGTCGATCAACGGTCCCCAGCCCGAGGCGCTCGACGTGCTCGGTAAGCCGTATCGTCGCGAAGAACTGGTCAGTCGCGTCCAGGCGGCGTTGCGGCGGCGCGCCGGGGCTGCGCATCAACGCTCCGATTTCGGACACGCGCAGGCATGACCGCCGGAACACGGCAGGATCCCGAAACACCGTTGCCCGTCGCCAGCCGCTTGCGCACCATGACCCGTGCGGCGCACGACACGGTCGATGCGTCGTTCAGCCGATTCGATCTTGCCGATCGCGATGATTACGCGCGCTTCCTCCTGGCCCATGCCAGCGCGACTGCGGCAGTCGAGAACGTGCTGGTGCGCGACGCCACGCTGCCGCAATGGCGGCCGCGGTTGCGGTTGTTGCTCGATGACCTTGCCGGCCTGGGCCTCGCCCCGCCGCTGCCGCTTGCGTTCGACCCCGGCGACACAGTCGCGGCCCGGCTGGGCGCGCTCTACGTGATGGAAGGATCACGCCTGGGCGGTGCCGTGCTTGCCAAGCGTGTGTTTGAAGGCGCACCCGCGGCGTTCCTGTCCGCGCGACACGATCCGGGCGAATGGCGTGCATTCCTGCGCACGCTCGACGCGCGCGGCGTCGGGCAGTCGCCGGAATGGCACGACGCCGTCGCGGCGGGCGCATCGGCGTGCTTTGCGCTCTATGCCACCGCCTCATCCACCACGCCGGTGCTGCACTAGAACGCGTCGACGTCCGCCTGCCCGTTCGTTTCGGGCGGGCAGGAACGCCATCGTGCGAAGTGCGGAACAGGCCCGCTCAGTAATTCCACTGCAACTGGGTGCGGATCACGTCGCCTTCGGCGCGTCCCATCCGCCGCTCGTCACCTTCGCGCCGCTCCATATGCGCATAGGCAAGCGTCAGCTCGAGCGCGGAAACGGGCTGGAACTCGACCCCGAATTCGACTTCGTTGGTCTCGAGCCGGGGCGCGTTGGTCAGTGCCTTCCACCCGCCGCGATAATATTGCCAGCGCGCATAGGGCATGAACGGCCCGACCGGCGACCGCCGCACCCGCGCCATCGTCTGGACGTAGCCGCCGTTCAGCGGGAGCGACCGGATCGCCTGGCGCGACACGTCATATTCGGGGCCACGCCCCCAGTTCCATTCCGCCTGGAAGCCCAGCGGTTGCGGGTAGAGGATCGCGTGGATCCCGCCGCGTTCCTCGCGATAGACGATGTCGCTCGTCCCGCCGCTGCGGATCTCGGGCTGGATCCCGTTGCGCAACACCGCACCGCCCAGTTCGAGCACTTGCCCGTCGAACGCCCCGCCCAGACCGTCGAGCGCGAACGGCCAGGTCGCCATCGCGACCGTCATCACGCCGTCGTTGGTCTCGGTCCGGTTGATCCCCTGCCCGTTGAAGACGCCGACGCCGAACGCGCCGTAATTGCCGAACAGCTTCTGCCCGTCATCCTCCAGCCGCTTCCACACCCGCTCGACCTGCGGCGGGGTGTAATAAGCGATCACGCCGATATCGCGCTCCCCCGGCACCGCGCTGTTGATGCCGTCGCTGCGATCGAGCGTCAGGCGGTTGGACGAGGATTGCATGTTCTCCCACCCGTACGGCACCTTCGACTGGCCGAAACGCAGGCGGAACCGCTTGTCGCGGTCGAGGAAGGTATCAACATAGGCGTCGCGGAGCTGGACGAACCCTTCGCGGCGCTCCCCCCCGGACTGGTTGGCGACGCTGTTGGCAAAATCGGGCTGGAAATAGAAGGATACGCGATCGCTCAGGTCACCCTGCAGGATCAGGCGAATCCGGCGGAAAGTGAAATTGGTGTCGTCGCCGATCCCGCCATCCCCGACCGAGCGTAACCGCGACACCCCGTCGGGGGCGCGCCGGTCGCCGCTGATGATCTCGTTGAAGCGTAGCTGCGTGTAGCCGCGGACCCCGATCCGGTCGTACCAATGCGGCTTGGCGGGCTTCGCAGCGACCGCGACCGCGACCGCGACCGGCGGCTGCTCCACACGCGGTGCGGCCGGTACCGCAGTCGGTGCCGCAGTCGGTGTCGATGCAACCGCGACGCTTGCGGGCGGTGTCGGCGTTGGTCCGGGTGACGGCTTGCCCTTCTGCGCAGCCTTCATCTCGGCGATCGTCGCCTTGAGTTCGTCGATCTGCGCCTGCAATTCCTGCACCGTCTGCGCCTGCGCGCCTTCCACGGGGAGGATCGCGAAGACAGCGCCGAACGAGGCGGATAAAAGTCGTCGTTGCACGGATCATACTCTCGGATCGTCGTCGCTGAAGGCAGCACTGCACCGCCCCTGATCGTCGCTGCGTCCCCGAACACGGGCCGCCGATCGCCCCGCCATTGCCTCAGGAACGGGACCGCGGCAAGGTCCCGTTGCATCGGCCAAATCACGGTGGTTATACGGCGGCTTTTCCCCGGAAAACCGTCGGTCCTGCGGCATTTCAGTCAGCGCGGCAGGTCGGTACGACGTCATGCCATTGCACCCCCTGCCAAGCGGTGGCGAACGACCCTCTGCGGCAAATGGCCAAGGCGGAACGGCCAAACGCTTGTTTTACAACGGTATGGCTCTTTCCGGGCCGACGTGGCGTTATAGCGCGATGCGGCATCGTCCAGTTTCCCCCTTCCCCTGCTCGCGCCTATCGGGCCGCGTACCGGTCCGGGCAGGCGGGAAATGACACGGCACTTCGCTTCGGGTCGGCGCATTGCGCTGCTCGTCGTGGCAGTCGTGGTTCTGCTGTTCGTCGCATTCCTTATGTTCGCGCATCGCCCCGCGATCGCCGAAATCGCGCCACCACCGCGCGGAGCATTTTCGGAAACCGATATCGCGCGCGGGGCCGAACTGGCGCGGATCGGCAATTGCACGAGTTGCCATACCGCCAAGGGTGGGCGTCCGTTTGCGGGCGGCGTGCCGATCGCGACGCCGTTCGGCACGCTGCACGGCACCAACATCACCCCCGATCCCGTAACCGGGATCGGGCGCTGGTCCGAGCCTGCGTTCGCGCGGTCGATGCGGCAGGGCGTCGCGCGCGACGGCAGCCATCTCTACCCGGCCTTCCCCTATGACCATTTTAGCAGCCTGACCGATGCCGATCTGCACGGGCTGTACGCGTACCTGATGACGCGCCGTCCGGTCCATCTGGAGCCCCCCGCCAACCGCATGATCCCGCCGCTCGGGTTCCGCCCGTTGCTTGCGGGATGGAAACTGCTGTTCTTCCGCCCTGCGCGCTTCACCACCGATCCCGGCCACGACGCCTTGTGGAACCGCGGCAAGTATCTCGGCGACGGCATCGCGCATTGCGGCGGCTGCCATTCCCCCCGCGGCGTGCTCGGCAACGAGAAAACCGATCAGCCCTATGCTGGCGGTTGGGTCGACGGATGGTATGCGCCGCCGCTCGACGCGACATCGCCCGCGATCCGCGCGTGGACCGCGGACCGACTGGAGACCTATCTGCGCACCGGATTGAGCACGACGCATGCAGCGGCGGCGGGGCCGATGAGTGCGGTGGCGCACAACCTCTCGCAAGTCCGCGGTCCCGACGTCCGCGCGATCGCGACCTATTATGCCGACCTGATGGCCAAGGCCCCCGCCGCGCGCCGCGAACCGCCGCTCCCCGACCGTGCGGACGCCGCGATCAGGGCGCATCCCGAAGGCGCGGCGCTCTACGCGGGTGCCTGCGCGATGTGTCACGAACCCGGCGCGCCGATGGTGGTCGCGGGTCGTCCGGTGTTGCCGCTCGGTACGCAATTCCACGAACACACGCCGCGCGACATGATCCAGACGATCCTGCAAGGCGTGGCACCGCCGGTCGGCGCGCAGGGGCCGTATATGCCCGCTTACGCCAGCACGTTGAGCGACACGCAGGTGGCTCAACTCGTCGCCTATCTGCAGACCCGCCACGGGACGGTCCGCTGGGACGAACTCGAAAAGGAAGTCGCGCGCGCGCGCAAGGAAGGAAAGCCATGATCGAACTGTCGGTCAACGGGCGGACGCGGCGCATCGATGCGGACGCGTCGACGCCACTCCTGTACGTCTTGCGCGACGACCTCGGGCTGGTCGCGGCGAAGTTCGGCTGCGGGCTCGGCCAGTGCGGCGCTTGTACCGTGCTGGTGGACGATCAGCCGGTGTTCTCCTGCATCACCCCGATCGCGGCGCTGCCGGGGCGGGCGATCACGACGGTCGAGGGGCTCGGCACGCCCGACAAGCCCGGCATCGTCCAGCGCGCGTTCGAAATGGAGCAGGCGGCGCAGTGCGGCTATTGCATCCCCGGCATGATCGCGCGCGCCGAGGCGCTGCTCCGGCATAGCACGACGCCAAGCGAGGACGAGATGCGCACCGCGATGAGCCCGTCGCTGTGCCGCTGCGGCACGCACATGCGGATCCTGCGCGCGGTCCGCCGAGCCGCGGCGATGCGCGGTGGCGGTGTCGTCGATCCGGCGGAGCGGGTGGCATGACCGTGCCGACCCGGCGTGACCTGCTCGCGGGCGGCGGGCTGGTCGTATTCTTCGCGCTGTCGGGCGTCGCGCGTGCGCAAGGCCTGTCCGGCGGCGGCGAAGGGGGTGCGGGGCCCAAAAAGATCCGGCCCGATCTTCCCGGCAGCCTCGCCACCGAACCACGCCTCAACGCATGGATCAGGATCGCGCCCGATGGCGAAGTGGTCGTCTTCACCGGCAAGGCCGAACTGGGCCAGGGGATCCGAACCGCGCTGATGCAGCTCGCGATGGACGAGCTCGACCTGGCCGACAACAGCCTGACGCTGATCTCCGCCGACACCGCGCGCACCCCCGACGAGGGGATCACCGCAGGCAGCCATTCGATGCAGGACAGCGGCACCGCGATCCTCAACGCCGCCGCCAACGTCCGCCACCGTCTGCTCGCCGAAGCCGCGCGGCGGTGGACCGTCCAGCCCGCGACGCTGTCGACCAACGCCGGGACCGTGCGCGCGCCCGACGGGCGAAGCCTCGGCTACGGCGACCTCGCCGCCAGCCTCGACCTCCAGGTCGATGCCGAGCCCGACATGCCGCGCCGCCCGGTCGCCGCCCGCCGTTTCATCGGCCGCACCGTGCCACGTGTCGACATCCACGCGAAGCTCACCGGCGGCACCGCCTATGTCCACGACATCAAGCTGCCGCACATGCTCCACGCGCGCGTCGTGCGCGGCCCGAGCGACGGCACCCGGCTCGCCACGGTCGATCACGCCGCGATCGCACGGCTGCCGGGGATCGTGAAGGTCGTCCGCGACGGGAACTTCACCGCGATCCTCGCCGAGCGCGAATGGCCGGTGGTGCAGGCGCTCCACCTCCTCAACCGCGCCGGCTGGCAGCCGACCCGCCCGCCCCTGCCGCAGGGCGACCTCGGCACCGCGATCCAGCGGCTTCCTGCGCAGGACCGCCCGATCCTCGACCGCCACGACGCGCCGGGGACGGTCCCGGCCCGCGAGATCGCGGCGCGCTATACCCGGCCGTTCCTGATGCACGGGGCGATCGGCCCGTCCTGCGCGGTCGCGCTGTTCGAGAACGGCACGATGACGGTGTGGGCGCACAGCCAGGGGGTCTACCCGCTGCGCAAGGCGCTCGCGCAGTTGCTCGCGCTGCCCGTGGAGCAGGTGCGTTGCATCCATAGCGAGGGATCGGGCTGCTACGGTCACAATGGCGCGGACGACGTCGCCGCCGACGCGGCGCTGGCGGCGCGCGCGGTGCCGGGGCGGCCGGTGCGGATGCAGTGGATGCGCGAGCAGGAACATGGCTGGGAGCCGCTCGGCCCCGCGATGGTCACCGAATTGTCGGGCGCGCTCGACGCCAATGGCCGGATCGTGCGCTGGAATCATGCGGTGTGGAGCAACCCGCACAACATGCGCCCCTCCGCTGCGGGGGATTTCCTCGCGGGGCAAGAGGTCCTGCCGCCCTTCCCCGCAACCCCGCCCAAGCCGATCCCGCAACCCGAAGGCGGCGGGGACCGCAACGCGGTGCCGCTCTACGCCTTCCCCAATGCGGTGGTCCGGCATCATTTCATTCCGGGCATGCCGCTGCGGACGTCAGCGCTCCGGGGGCTCGGCGCGCACATGAACGTCTTCTCGATCGAATGTTTCATCGACGAACTCGCCGCCACCGCGCGCCGCGATCCGGTGGCGTTCCGGCTCGCGCACATGGACGACCCGCGCGCGCAGGCGGTGATCCGCACCGCCGCCGACAAGTTCGGCTGGACCCGCTACCGCCGCCAGCCGTGGCGCAGCGCGGGCGTCGCGTTCGCGCGCTACAAGAATCTTGGCGCGTATTGCGCGATCGTGCTCGACGTCGAGATCGAGCCCGAGACGGGCGAGGCGGTGGTCCACCGCGCGGTCGCCGCGGTCGACAGCGGCGAAGTCGTCAATCCGGGCGGAATCCGCAACCAGATCGAGGGCGGGATCGTCCAGTCGCTGAGCTGGACCCGGCACGAAGCGGTCGGATTCGACGCGCATCGCCGGACCGCGTTCGACTGGAGCGAATATCCGATCGCACGCTTCGTCGACGTCCCCCGCGCGGTCGAGGTGCATCTGCTCGACCGGCGCGGCGCGCCCTTCCTCGGCACCGGCGAAGCTGCGCAGGGCCCGACCGCCGCCGCCTTCGCCAATGCGGTCGCGCTGGCGACGGGCAAGCGGATCCGCGCGATCCCGCTGTCGGCGGGCACGATCAAGGCGGCGATCGGGGACGGATAGCGGGACAATCCCTCCCGTTCGTCTTGCGTCACGAGGCTAGCGTTGGCCGCGGGCTTCGACTTCGCTCAGCCCGAACGGAGGGTGGTGGGGCGACACCGGTGGCATCGCGCTAGGTCGTAAAGTCTCAGGCTCAAAAACCCATGCCCCTGCCGTTCACCCTGAGCGAAGTCGAAGGGCTTGCGCTAGAAACAGGGCTTCGACTGCGCTCAGCCCGAACGGAGGGTGGGGGGCGGACACCGGCAGCATCGCGCGCGACGTCGTGCGGTCTCAGGCTCAAAAACCAATGCCCCCCTCCCCCGTTCGCCCTGAGCGAAGTCGAAGGGCCTGCGCTACCCATAGGCTTGCGCCGGGACCAAGGCATCGACTGCGCTCAGCTCGAACGGAGAGCGGCAAGCCAACACCGGCCGCATAGCTCAATGCGTCGTGCACCCCCTTGCCCTGCGCCGTCGTGCGGGCAACAACGGCGTTCGTCTGGGGAGTATCACCATGCGTCGTCGTACCTTTATCGCGTCCTTGCCCGCGGCCGCCGTCCTGCTGCCGGGCGTCGCGCGGGGACAGAGCGGCAAGACCAGCGCCGATCCAGCCCCCGGCCCCGGCCAGGGCGCCGCACCACCAACCGACCCCAACCCCACCGTCTGGATGCCCGGCGAGGAACGCTTCCTCCGCCCCGACGTCCACGCCGGCGACCGCCCGATCGGCGCGAGCTTCGCGTCGCGCACTGCCGTCTACGGCCTAAACGGTGCGGCCGGGACCGCGCACCCGCTCGCGACGCAGGCGGGGATCGACATCCTGAAAGCGGGCGGCTCCGCGGTCGATGCGGCGATCGCGATCAACGCGTGTCTCGGTTTTCTCGAACCAACGTCGAGCGGGATCGGCGGGGATGCCTATGCGATGATCTGGGACCCCAAGCGCAAGGCGGTCGTCGGTCTCGCGGGCTCTGGCGCGTCGCCGCGCAGTCTCAGCCTCGAGACGGTGCGGTCGCGCGCGAAGAACGGCGCACTTCCGCCGCTCGGTGCGCTCAGCGTGTCGGTGCCGGGGACGGTCGATGGGTGGTGGACGATGCACCAGCGCTACGGCAAGCTGCCCTGGGCGGCGCTGTTCCAGCCCGCGATCGCGCTCGCGGAGGCGGGCGCGCCGGTGCCCGACATCATTGCGTATTACATCCGCCGCAGCATGGCCGCATTCCGTCGCCCGGGGAACGGGCTGGAGGAATCGCAGAACGCGCTGAGCACTTATGGCCTCGCGGACGGCAAGGGCCCCGCGGCGGGCGGCGTGTTCCGCAACCCCGATCTCGCGCGCACCTATCGCGCGATCGCGAGCGGCGGGCGCGATGCCTTTTACCAGGGCGACATCGCGCAAAAGATCGAACGCTATTTCAAGCGGATCGGCGGGTGGTTGTCGGCGGCGGACCTTGCCGCGCATCATTCGGAATGGATCGCGCCCAGCACCACCGACTATCGCGGCACGACGGTCCATGCGCTCGGCGCGAACACGCAGGGGCTGGCGACGCTCCAGATGCTCAACATCCTCGAGCGGTTCGACCTGAAGGGTGCCGGCTTCCAGTCCGCGTTGTCGATCCACTTGCAGGCCGAGGCCAAGCGTCTCGCCTATGAAGATCGCGCGCGATACTATGCCGATCCGCACTTCGCCAAGGTGCCGGTCGAGTGGCTGATCTCCAAGGACTATGCCGCGCAGCGCGCCAAACTGATCCGGCCCGACCGGCTGCTGACCCCGGTCTATCCGGGACAAGCGCCTAGCCACGGCGACACCACCTATTTCAGCTGCGCGGACAAGGACGGCATGATGGTGTCGATGATCCAGTCCAACTTCCGCGGGATGGGATCGGGCCTCGTCGCCGATGGCCTCGGCTTCATGTTCCAGGATCGCGGGCAGCTGTTCAGCCTCAAGGACGGCCACCCCAACCTCTATGCGCCGGGCAAACGCCCGTTCCAGACGATCATCCCCGGCTTCGCGACACGCGGCAACACGCCGTGGATGAGCTTCGGCGTGATGGGCGGCGACATGCAGCCGCAGGGGCAGACGCAGATCATCGTCAACCGCGTCGATTACGGGCTCGAGATCCAGTCGGCGGGGGACTCCCCGCGCTGGCATCATGAGGGATCGTCGCAATCGATGGGTGAGGATACGCCGGGGCTCGGACCCACGGGGCTGCTCCGGCTCGAAACCGGCGTGCCGGTCGCGACCCGCCAGCGGCTCGCCGACATGGGGTGGAAAATCGGTGAACCGGATGGCGGCTTCGGGCGCTACGAATGCGTCGAGCATAGGATGGACGGCGACACCCGCGTCTATGCCGCGGCGAGCGAAATGCGCGCCGATGGCTGCGCGCTGTCTTATTGAGGATATGACGATGCGCCTGTTCCTGCTCGCCGCGCTCGCGCTGGCGTCCCCCGTTGCTGCCGAAACCTATGAACTGAAGGCGACCCCGCAAACCGTCGCCTGGGGGCATTACGATGCCACCGACGCGCCGGTGCTGACGATCAAGTCGGGTGATACGGTGATGATGCACACGCTGCTGACCAACAGCCCCACGGGACTCGAAAAGGCCGGGGTCGCACCCGCCGACATCGAACCCGCCTTGCGCGCGGTGTTCGACGGCGTGCCGCCCGCGAAACGCGGTCCGGGCGGGCACATCCTCACCGGCCCGATCGCGATCGAAGGGGCAGAACCTGGCGACACGCTCGAAGTCCGCATCCGCAAGATCGATCTGGCAATCCCTTATGCGTACAATGCGTTCCGCTACGGCGCGGGGTTCCTGACCGACGATTTCCCGTATGCGCGGATGAAGATCGTCCCGCTCGACCTCAAGCGGATGGTCGGCACGTTCGGTCCCGGGATCGAGGTCCCGCTCGCGCCCTTCTTCGGCAGCATGGGGGTCGCCCCGCCCCCCTCCTTCGGCCGCTACGATTCCGCACCGCCGACGATCAGCGGCGGGAACATGGACGACAAGGCGCTCGTCGCGGGGACGACGCTGTTCCTGCCGGTGCACGTCCGCGGCGCGCTGTTCCAGGCGGGCGATGGGCACGCCGCGCAGGGCAATGGCGAGGTCGATATCACCGCGCTCGAGACATCGCTGACCGGCACGTTCGAGTTCATCCTCCACAAGCGCGCCCCCACGCCCTACCCGCGCGCCGAGACGCCGACCGCCTATATCGCGATGGGGTTCGACGACGATTTGAGCAACGCGACGCGCAAGGCGCTCCGCAACATGATCGACTTCCTCGTCGCGGCAAAAGGCATGACGCGCGACGACGCCTATATGCTGATCAGCGTTGCCGGCGATGTCGAGATCACCGAACTGGTCGATCGCAACAAGGGCGTCCACGTCGTCCTGCCCAAGGCGCTGTTCGTCAAACGCTGAGGCGGCGTACCTTTACGCCCCGTGCTCAGGGGGAAGCGGGACCTCTGAAAAAGGGGCCAACCCTTCATTTCCTGTTTTCCCTAGAAGGCGTGACCTTTGCAGAAAGGCCAGCGGAGGTTTGATCGTCATCCCGCGCCCCAAAGGCTGCCGTCATGCTGAACTCGTTTCAGCATCCACCGCGCACCAGGCATAGTCCGGACTCGCGGAGGGCTGGATCCTGAAACAAGTTCAGGATGACGGCCGGTTTTGCAGAACGCTCACGAAGGCGGGAATCCAGAACCAAGCAGAACAACCGCCGGCAGTTCTCGTGACTCCTGGACTCCCGCCTTCGCGGGAGAACACCTATGGTTTTGCGCAGGTCATATGAATTCCGGAACTCCGGGTCGCGCAAAACAACGATGGTTCGTGACGCCACCAACCCACCCGTTCGTTTCGAGCATAGTCGAGAAACCTGCGCTGTGCCCGGCTTCTCGACTATGCTCGAAGCGAACGGATAGGGGATTCTGGCGAAACAGCGTTACGCACCGCTTAACAGCGCAGATCAGCCCCCGACCGGCTCGACCGTCACCAGCACCACGTCGTTGGTCCGCATCGGCAGGCGCACATCATACCGCCCGTCCTTCGCCACGCGGACGGTGCGATCGATCTCGGGCGCGTCCACCGTCAGGCGTTGCAGTTCCGCAAGCTGCGCAGGCGACAGCGCCTTGGGCGACCCCATTTCTAGATAGCGCGAATGCGCGTCATTGGCGTGGAAGCCGGTACGCCGCACGGTCAGCCGATACGATCCCGCCGCAAGATGCGTCAGCCGTACCGCAGCCGCAGTCGACGGCCTGGCCGGCTGCACCTTGGTAAAGAACGGACGATTGCTCACGGTCTGCACCGGCTGGGTCCAATCCCACAGCAGGACGCGCGTCCGCTTCCCCTCGGTCGCGGCGAGCGCCTGACCGTCGCCAGTGGCTACGTCGCGCCCGTGCAGCGCATTCAGATATTTGTACGCGAACCACGCGGGCTTGCGGATGCCCTCGCGGTTCATCAGCCCGAACCCGCCGTGGAACGGCGTCGGCGGCGGCCCCGCTTCCTCGAACAGGTCGCTATAGGTCCAGTAGCTCATCCCCTGCGCGATCCCGCGCGTCGCACGCAGCTTGGTCAGGATGAACGGACCGCTGACGTAGGAATCATGCACCGGATCGCGCGGATTGTAGCTTGCGCTCCATTCCGAGAAATACAGCGGAAGCCCCGGAAATTTGGACGCCTCGATCTGCGCGCGGACTCGCCGCACGTCGCCCGTGACCGAATCCGGATTGGGCGACAGCTTGTTGTCGTCCTCTCCGCGCTCGTCGAGGAAACCGCCGTCGACGCCGTAAGTGTGCGTCGTCACGAAATCGATCGGCACGCGGTGCTCTGCGGCATAGTCGAGCAGGTCGGGGATCCATGCCGCGCCTGCGGTCGCGGGGCCGCCGACGCGCAATGCGGGATCGATCGCCTTGATCGTCCGCGCGGTCGATTCGTACAGCCGCAGGTACGCGGCCTTGTCCGCCTTCTCCCAGAAACCGTCTAAATTGGGTTCATTCCAGACCTCGAAGAACCATTTCCGCACTTCGGCTGCGCCATAACGCGCACGAACGTGGCGGATATAGGCGTCGATCAGCGCCGCCCAGCCGTCGGGACGTGGATGCGACGTGTTGCCCTTCCAGTAGAAGATCGTCTGTTCCGACGTCTTGAGCGCGCCCGGCGTAAAGCTCAACTCGACGAACGGCCGGATCTTGCGCGCGAGCAGCGCGTCGTAAAGCTGGTCCATCTTCGTCCAGTCGTACGTCGTCTTGCCGTCGCGAACCTTGACCGTCCCCAGCGCGTCGCTGAAAATGTCGTGGAAGCGCACGTACCTGAACCCCAGTTCGCGCGCCGCGACGTCGAGTTGCGCAAGGCTGTCGGGCCGGATCAGCGTCCCCGAATAGTCCGCGCCGACCGAAAGGTCGAACGACCGGTCGATCGGTGCCCCCGCGCGCGCCACGTCCACGGCGATCACGCGCTCCGTCTGGCCCGGCCCGCCCGCCGTCTGTGCGGTCACGGGGGCCGCCACTATGCCGAGCGCCCCCGCTATGACCGCCAAACCGCAACGGGCACCGACCAAAGGTCGCAAAGCGTGTGTGGTCATCGGTATCCTCTGCGCGCGATAGATCGTGTCGTGCCGACCTTACGTCATTTCGGCCAACAGAACGAAGTATTTCACATATGCAAATTCAGTTTACTGGCAAGCATACGACGATCGTTCTAGGCAACCTTCATCATCTTTGCCGTACGCGTTCCGCCTTTTTCGCCAGCAGATCGACATACAGCCGGTGATAGTCCGCCGCCATCCGGTCCGCCGAGAAGCGCACCGTCACGTCCGCGCGGCAGGCGGCACGATCGATCCGGTCGATCCGCCCGATCGCGGCGACCGCCTGCTCCGGCGTATCGACGACGAACCCGGTCTCGCCGTCGCGGACGATGTCCGCCATCGACCCGCGCCGGAACGCAATCACCGGCGTTCCACACGCCAGCGCCTCGACCACCGACAGCCCGAACGGCTCCGCGAAATCGATCAGATGGAGCAACGCCATCGCCGACCCGAGCGCCTCCAGCCGATCCTTGCCCCCGAGCGGCCCATCATAGCGCACCGTCACCCCGTCGATATGCGGGCGAACCTCTTCCTCGAAATACCGCTGATCCTGGACGATTCCTGCGATCCGCAACGGGATTCCCGCCGCCTTCGCCACCCGGATTGCGACCGCAGTGCCCTTGTCCGGATGGATCCGCCCGAAGAACAGCAGCGCGCGTTTCGGTTGCGCCCCGAACGGGAAGGCACCCACGTCGATCCCGTGCGGGATCGTCGCGGCATAGCGCAGCTCGGGGCTGCGATCGGTCTCGCTGATCGCGACGTAATCGACGTCGTGCTGATATTCGGACAGCATCGGCAGGATCCGCTCGGACGGCATCCCGTGGACCGTGGTTATGATCGGCGTGCGGATCATCCGGCTGAACGCGAGCGGCACGAAATCGGCCTGATTGTGGATGATGTCGAACTGGTCCGCGCGCTCCATCACATGCGCGACGTGGCGCATTTCCCACACCTTCGCGTCGATCGCGGGATCATCATTATACGGCCGCGGCACCACCCCTGCGAGCGTCCCCGACGTCGCGCTGTCGAGCGTCGCGAACAGCGTCACGTCCACCCCGCGCGCGACCAGCGCTTCGGTCAGCAGGCTCGTCGCGAGTTCCCACGGGCCGTAATGGTTCGGCGGCGTGCGCCAGGCGATCGGCGCGAGCATCGCGACACGGATCGGGGCGGAAGTCGTCATAGGATCAGCCCCGGACATAGGATTGCACCCGCCACCGCCCGGTGCGTTCGTCGCCGGCACTGCGCCACGCGACCCCGCTCGCCGCCAGGAACCGCGCGTGGAGGTGCGCGGCATGCTGCACGAAGTCGGGATAATCGACGCGGTGATGCGCCAGGATCAGCCGCCCGCCCCGGCGCACGGCAGCGGCGAGGTCGCGCGCGACCTGCCGCATGTCGCGCGGCGACAAGTAGTAAAGCACTTCCGCCACGACCGCGGCATCATAGACTTGGCCCGGGAACCGCCCGGGCAGCACCAGCCGCCGCACCCGCACCCCGCGCGCATCGCCAACCGCACGGCGCACCAGATCGACCCCGCTCTCTGCCCCCTCGGTCGCATCGAGCCGCAAGGCCCGCCGCGCCAGCGCCACACTGTTCGATCCGTTCCCCGCAGCGATCTCGAGCACGCGACCGACCGGCCCACTCCCCAGGCCGTGGAGGATTGCGCTCCGCTTATGCGCCTCATCGCGGTTGGTGAAGGTGCTCCACGGGTCGGCATTTCCGGCAAATTTCTGCTCGAACCCGGCTAGGTCGATCGGCTTCATCGGGCAGTCTCGCGATACCGTTCAACGGGATGGGCAAAGGCGGCGAGTTCGCGGCGCGAGATGGTGAACCCGCCCGGATCGTCGTCGATCATCCCGAACTGGCTGCGATAGCGCAGGATCACACCCCGCTTCGCCGCCGCACCGTCCGTCCCGAGCACGAAGCCGTGCGTCGCGGGGCGCGCCCGCACCTGGCGGTTGGGCCACACCAGATACTCAAGCCGCCGGATCGCCGGGCAGTCGGCGGCGACGCTCGATACGACGCGGTGATCGGGATGATCGTCGTCGCGCGCAGGCATCACCAGCAGGTCATGCCCGCGCGCCTGCGCCAAGGTCCGCGCAAGCACCCGCCGAACCGCACCGCCGCCCGCGCCAAGCTCGCCATCGGGCAAAGCCAGAAAGCGGACGTCCCCCGCACCGATGCCGATCCCCCGCAACGCGCCCCGCGTCTCGCGCGCGCGCATCGCGACCAGTCGCGCGCGCGGCCATGTGCGACTGTTGGGGTGCGACCCCGCCCCGTCAGTGACGATGATCACGCGCACCCGCGCACCACGGCGTCGCAACAGCCGCATCAGGCCGAACGCCCCGATCACCTCGTCGTCGGGATGCGGCGCAACGACCAGCACGCTCCGCACCCCATGGAGCCGAAGCGTCTTCACAATCCAGGCACCAGCACGGCATCCACCACGGCCTTGCCCACGCGCATCCGCTGCACGTCGGGCGCGGGTTGGCGGAGATAGACCATCAGATCGGTCATCGCCGCCGACAATGGATGCGCGACGAACATCCCCGACACGCCGACCGCCTGTTGCGCCAGCGTGATCGCCCGTTCGGCAGCCGACGCCACCGCCAGCCGCGCCGCCGCGACACGTTCGATAAAGCCGGGTTCTGACCAAGTCGCCGCGACCGCCCGCACGGCATCCGCCGCGGCTTCCGCCGCACCATACAGCTCCGCAAGCCGCCCGAGCTGGTGCGGATCCTCGCCCCGCCCGGTCGCGACCAGATGATCGCGGACATGGTCGAACACCCCCGCAACGCCACCCGCATGGCAGGCGACGAACCGTAGCGCGCCCCCGCTGAAATAGGGTTCGCGCGCATAGTCGCCGGGTTCACCGATCGTGCGGAAGGTGGCGGGGTCCGCACCGTTCCACCGCACGACATGCGTCTGCGAGCGTTCCATGCCGACGACGTCCCACCACGTGCGGTCGACCTCGGGCGTGGATGCCGCCAAATCGATCAACAGCAACCGGTGTCCCTCCGGCGTATCGGCCCCCGCCAGCGCGTGCGTGAGGAGGCCGCATCCCGAGGCGAAGCTCTTCCCGCCGTGCAATCGCCCGTCGACCACGCGCAGCGGTTCGTCGACCAGTGCCGCGTTCCATACGCCGAACAGGCTGCCCTGCCCCGCCATCGCGGCGACCGCGGCGGGATCGTCATACCGCCCAATGATCTGCATCGCATCGACATGCCCCTCGAACACGCGCGCAAGCGGCAGGTCACGGCGTCCGATGCGGTAGAGGAAGCGCAGCAATGCTAGCATCTCCGCCGGATCGCGCGGATCGCCCGCCACTGGCAGCAGCGCGTGGAGCGCGCGGAGCGTCTCGGCCATCGGTCGATCGTCGGCCCGCGTGCGCGACAGCAATGGATCGAGCAGATCGGACAATATGGTCATGCGTCCGCACCCGCATGGCGCAGCAAAAGCGCGGACAACGCCGCCTCCGCCGTGTCGAGATCGACCAGCCGTTCGCCGCCGGGAATGTCGGGGACCACCTGCATCGCAAAACTTTCGGCATTGGGTGCGGCGGACGCCACCGCGAGGATTTCCGCGACCGGACGGTGCAGCGCCGCCGCGAGGGACTCGGCGGTCGTATCCAGCATCGGGCAGCCGGCCCGAGCCATCGCATGACGCGCATAACGCCACGCGACATCGTCGGGATGCGCCATCCGCGCGGACGCACCCGCCGTGCGATCCATGTCACGCAGATGCCCCGCGAGCCCGCCGAGCGCACGACCTTCGCGCCGGGTCGACGTTTCCACCCGGATCGTGCCGTCGCGGCGGACCCGCAAGCCGAGGCGGTGTGCGGTGTCGACCAACCGTCCGTCCTCGCCCGCGGATACCGGCTCGAACCCGCCGAGCGCGTCATAGGTCTGCGCCGAACAGGCAAGGCTCGCCGCGCTGGTATAGTGATGCGGGCGTGCGCTCTCCCACGGAATCGGGTCGAGCAGTCGCCGCAACCGCGCCAGTCCATCGTAATAGGCTTCGATGCGATCCTGGACCGGGCTCGGCATGCCCCCGCTCCGGACGATCAGGCCGACGGCAACATCGGCAATGTCGAGCGCAGCGAGATTGGTCGCCACCCAATCGGGCGCAGGCACAGAGTCCGCATCGGTCGACAGCAATATCCCGCCCGCGCCGACCGTCTCCAACCCCAAAGCCATCGCCGCCGCTCGCGCACGCCCCGCGTTGGGCGTCGCGTCCGCCGCGATATGACGGGTGACGATGTCGTAGGGAACGATCGCACGATGCGCCGTCACGACCCGTTCGCTTTCGTCGGTGCAGCCATCGAGCAAAAGGCACAGCACGAAGGCTTCACTGCGCTCCTGCGCCGCCAAACCCGTCAACAAGCGCGGCAACAAGGCCGCCTCGTTACGCGCGGGCACACAGATCGCAATTCTTGCGGGTGCCTGGGAGACTTGCGCTTCGACCGGACCACGCCATGCCGCACCGCGATCGGAATGGGTACGGAGTTCCAAGGGTGACATCGTGCGTATGATCTCGCTTTCGCAATTCAAACGCCGCGACGTCGCAAAAAGATCAACGATGCCCAAAAAGTTGAACGTCCGAAGATCGTGGCTCCAATCCGAATGCCAACCGCGCACGGCTACTCGCGCTTCGGCGGATGTCTTCACGGACTGTTCTACTGCGACATTTCGTAGAACAGCCCGGAAGGCACGATCGTTTTTCGATCCATCAACCCGAGCCGGGGTGTTCCGATTCCGCCGCGTCTGCACCGTCCTTGCCCGTCGTCCCGGATGCTTCAGCCGCCGCCACCCCCGAAGTGTCGATCACTTCGATCGGTCGCCCTGCGGCAACGGCGGAACGGGGATATTCGGAGACGTCCTGCTGATCGGGCCCGGTCGGCCCCGACTTTGCATCGGTGTCGCCCGTCGTATCGTCGCGGTCGCCCCGCGTGGTCGCATTGTCGGTTTCCGATCCCTCGGTCCCCGCTTGCCCACCGCCGTGATAGCCGATGTCGGTCTGGCCGCCGTGCCCGAAGAACCCGCCGACGCTGCTGTCGCCGTCCTTGCCGGTGTGGGGGTTCTGATAGCTGCCGCCGCCGCTGTCGCCACCCTCGCCCCGGCCCGGTGCGTTCACGCCATCGGGTTTGCCCTTGTCCTGCTCGTTCCCGCTGACGGGGGTTGGCACTGTGTCAGTCATATCGATCTCCTGGAACGTCTTCTCTAAGGGGTGCGGGCTCGGCATCGGTCTCGACCGTTGCAATGATCGGCGACGCATCGAAGTCGGCAAGCAATGCGGCAACGTCGTCGTAAAAGGCCACCGCCCCCGCCGCGCGCAGCACATCGTCCGGGAACTTGCCCGACCGCACCGCGATCGTCGCAATCCCGTTCTTGCGGGCGGCTTCGACGTCGTACGGCGTATCGCCCACCACGATGACCTCGCTCGCCGTAACCGTTTCCCCCTTCTCACCCAGCGTCTTGCCCAATTTCTCGAGCGCGACCGCGAAGATGTCGGGGGCAGGCTTGCTATTCTCGACATCGTCCGATGTGGTCGACGTCGCAACCATATCGCGCACATCGAGCAGATCGAGATAGTGTTCGAGGTCTTCGCCCGATGCGGACGACGCGAGCACGACCTTGATCCCCGCGCCGTGGACCCGGGCCAGCAAATCGCGCGCGCCGGCGAAGGACTTCACCTGAACGATGTAGCGATCCTTGAACGCGGCCCCGTGCGCCTTCCCGAGCGCTTCTTGCTCGGCTTCGTTCTTGTCCGGAAGCAAGGTGGGGATCAGCATGTCCGTCCCCTTCCCGATCTGATCGTGAACGGTCTGGTCGTCGAACGCGGCACCGATGTCGCGAAACACGTCCTGCCATGCCGCCACATGCAGGTCGTTGCTGTCGACAAGAGTCCCGTCGATGTCGAATAATACCGCTTTTACTGCCATCAGATACCCTTGCTGCCGCCCGCCAAGCGAACCGTGAACCTCCTCAACGCGTCGATCCCGTGACCGATCCCCGCGCGCGCGTGGGCACCATGGTCTGCGCCAGGGGAACGTACGATTGCACGGCGCGCACTTGCACAAATGTTGCTGCAATGTATCTGCCTCTGCAGCTAATGAGGTAGAAGATAATGGCGGTGTTCAACGTCGAGGATTGCGCCGCCAGCCGCGCACCCGGACGGATGTTGCGGCGGCTCGACAAGACGATGTCGGCCTATGTGGAGTCCCGGATCAACGGCGGCGAGCTGTCCTACCAGCAATGGGTCGCGCTCAAGGTCGTGCGCGACGGGCTGGTCGCCACTGCGGGCGACCTAGCGCGTGAGCTGGGGATTACCACGGGTGCGACGACGCGGCTGATCGACGTGCTCGAAACCCGCAAGTTGCTCGCGCGCGATCGCAGCGGTGAGGATCGCCGGGTGGTTGGGCTGCGCACGACCGACCTCGGCAGCGCAACCGTCGAGAAACTCAAGGGCGACGTCGTCAGCGCATGGAACGAAGTGATGGCACCCTTTTCGCAAACCGAGGCCAACGCGTTCGTCGAAATGCTCGCGCGGATCCTCGCCGAGGCCGAGCGCGTCGCGGGAATTCTGCCGATCGTGGAGAACGACCAGTGACCCGTTCGATCGGACTGGCCGCGCTCGCCGCGGTGCTGCTGTCATCCTGCGCCGCCGTGCCGCACGATGCCCCGCAAGTCGCACAGGTCCAGCCCGCCACGCTCGGGCTGTCACCCGTGTCCGCACCGATCGCGCAGGATTGGTGGACCACGTTCAACGATCCACAGCTCGATCGGCTGGTGGCGATGGGCCTGGCCGACAATCCGTCGCTCGATCGCGCGCTGGCGCGGGTGCGGATGGCGCAGGCGACGCTCGGCATCCGGCGCGGCGACCAGTTGCCGCAAGTGACGCTCGACGGCCAGTCGATCTACCAGCGCTTTCCCGACCGCTCGCTCTACCCGCCGCCCTATGCGGGCAACGCCTATCCGGTCTCGACCGTACAGGCGAACCTCAGCTGGAACCTCGATCTGTTCGGTCGCCAGCGTGCCTTGGTCGCGGGCGCGCGGGCCGACGTCGCTGCGGCGGCACTGGATGCGGCGGCGGCACGGCTGACGGTGTCGACCTCGATCGCACAGGCCTATGTCGGCTTGGCGCGCGCAGACCAGTTGATCCGCGTCGCCGACAGCTTTGTCGCGACCCGGCGACAGGCGCTGGGCTTCATCAATTCGCGGATCCGCAACAAGCTCGCCAGCCAGTTCGAACTACGCCAGGGCGAAACCCTGCTTGCGGAAGCAGAGCAGGCAAAGACCCGCGCACTGGCGCAGCGCGAGCTGCTCGTCCACGCGCTTGCCGCGCTGGTCGGGCGCAGTGCGGATTTCTACCCGCAGATCACCAACCCCAGGCTCGCCTTCGATGCGCCGCCGGTCGTGCCCGACATGCTGCCCGCCGATTTGCTCGGGCGTCGTCCCGATCTGCTCGCAGGCCAGGCGCGGATCGATTCGGCGGCAGCGGGACGCCGCGTGGCGCGCGCGGACTTCCTGCCCAACGTCAATATCCAGGCGCTCGCAGGGTTTGCCGCGCTCGGTCTCGGCAGCTTCTTCGATCTCGGCGCGCGGACCTATGGCGCGGGACCGGCGATCCACGTGCCGATCTTTGAGGGCGGCAAATTGAAGGCACAATATCAGGGTGCGACCGCCGCGCTCGACGAGGCGGTCGCCGCTTATGACGATGCGGTGCTCGGCGCGGTGCGCGATTCGGCCGACGCACTGACGCAAGTCCGCGCGTCCGATCAGGACGCCGCCGCGCAACGCCGCGTCGTCGCGGGCCTGCGCGAGACGGTGCGGCTCGATCAGGTGCGCGTCTCGACCGGCCTCGGATCGCAGCTCGACAGCATCGACGCGGGCTTCCGTCTGCTCGAGGCCGAACAGGCGCTCGTCGGGCTCCAGACCGATGCGCTGACGCGCCGTATCCAGCTCATTGCCGCGCTCGGCGGCGGTTTCGATCCATCTTCGCCGCCCCGCGCGGCGGCTCTTGCGGACAAGGCTTCATGAACGACCAGACCCCCACCGACTGGAAGCGCAAAGCGGAAAGCGCCGAGCGGATCGATCCGGTCGTCGGCCCCGAGCCCGTCGCCGCCGAACCGTCGCCGCCCGAAGCGACTCCGATCGATCACGCTGGCCGCCGCCGTACGCGGACCCGGCGGATCGCCTTCGGGCTGATGGGTCTGGTCGTGCTGATCGGGCTGATCCTCTACGGCATCAGCGTCTTCACCGCGCCGCCGACTGAGGAAACCGACGACGCCTATGTCGCGGGCAACGTCGTCTCGGTCACTGCGCGCGACGGCGGGACCGTCCTCGCGCTCCACGCCGACAACACCCAGTCGGTCAAGCGCGGCCAGCCGCTGATCGACCTCGATCCGGCATCGGTCGGCGTCCAGATGGATGCGGCGCAAGCCGCGCTCGGTCGCGCGGTCCGCGCGGTGCGCTCGACCCATGCACAGGTCGACGAAGCCGGCGCGGAGATCGCCCAGGCACAGGCCGAGCTGTCGCGCACGCAGAACGATTACGGCCGCCGTCAGGGCGCCGCGCGCGATGGCGCGATCTCGGGCGAGGAGCTGTCGCACGCCGCCGACGCGGTCACGTCCGCCCGCGCCGCGCTCGCGCTCGCGCGCGCCAAGCAGGCGCAGGCGGCGAGCACCGTCGCGGGCACCGACATCGCCAACAACCCGCAGGTCCTCGCCGCGATCGCCGACGTGCGCCGCGCCGCGATCGACAGCAGCCACATGAAGATCGTCGCGCCGGTCGCCGGCATCGTCGCGCAGCGCACCGTCCAGCTCGGGCAGCGCGTCGCGGCGGGCACGCCTTTGATGGCGGTCGTCCCGCTCGACAGCCTGTGGATCGACGCCAATTTCCGTGAAACGCAACTCCAGCATCTCCGCGTCGGGCAACCGGTAACGATCACCGCCGACGTCTACGGCAAGGCCGTCACCTTCCACGGCAAGGTGCTCGGGCTCGGCGCGGGCAGCGGCAACGCCTTCTCGCTGCTTCCGCCGCAGAACGCCTCGGGCAACTGGATCAAGATCGTCCAGCGCGTCCCCGTGCGGATCGCGCTCGATCCCGCCGAACTGCGCGCGCACCCCTTGCGGATCGGGCTGTCGGTCAACGCGATCGTCTCTACCTCCAACCTGTCCGGCCCGATGGTCGCGGGCAGCACCGCCCCCGCGGGCGGCACGCAGCAAAGCCTCGACGGCGGCCCCGAAGTCGACGCGATGGTCCGCCGCATCATTGCCCAGAACCTCGGGCGCGATCGGTGAGCGCCCCCGCCGGTGCGGGGGCGGCCCCGCTGCGCGGCGCGACGCTGGCGATCACCTCGCTCGCGCTCGCGCTGGGGACCTTCATGCAGGTGCTCGACGGGACGATCGCCAACGTCTCGCTCCCGACGATCGCGGGCAACCTCGGCGTCTCGACCGACAATGGCACGTGGGTGATCACCTCCTTCGCGGTCGCCAATGGCGTGACCGTCCCGCTGACCGGCTGGCTGATGCAGCGCTTCGGCGTGGTGCGAACGTTTACCGTGTCGGTCATCCTGTTCACGATCGCGTCGTTGCTTTGCGGCCTCGCCTGGGACCTGTCGTCGCTGATCGGCTTCCGCATCTTGCAAGGCGCGGTATCCGGGCCGATGATCCCGGGCAGCCAGGCGCTGCTCATCTCGATCTTCCCCGCCCACAAACGCGGCACTGCGCTCAGCATTTGGTCGATGACCACCCTCACCGCACCGGTGCTGGGGCCGGTGCTCGGCGGATACATCTCGGACAATTACCACTGGGGCTGGATCTTCCTGATCAACGTCCCCGTCGGGATCGCCTGCGCGTTCGTGTCATGGCGTTCGCTCGCGAGCCGCGAGACCCCGACCCGCAAACTACCAATCGATACGGTCGGGCTGATCCTGCTCGCCTTCTGGGTGTTCAGCCTGCAGACGATGCTCGATCTCGGCAAGGATCGCGACTGGTTCAACAACCCGCTGATCGTGATCCTTTTAGTCTGCGCGATCGTCGGGTTCGTCGCATGGCTGATCTGGGAACTCACCGACGGCAATCCCGCGGTCGACCTGAGCCTGTTCCGCAGCCGCAACTTCGCGTTCGGAACGCTGGCGCTGTGCCTCGGCTATGCGCTGTTCTTCGCCAACAACCTGCTGCTGCCGTTGTGGCTGCAGGCGCAGATGGGCTATACCGCGACCTGGGCCGGGTTCGTCGCGGCACCAAGCGGGATCGTCGCGGTGATCGCGACGCCGTTCATCGGGCGGCTCAAGATCGATCCACGCTGGCTGACGACGATGGCGTTCCTCGCCTTCGCCGGGTCCTATTTCCTGCGATCGCAATACACGCCCGATGCGAGCTTCTGGACGCTGATGTTCCCGCTGCTGTTGCAGGGGCTGGCGATGAGCATGTTCTTCGTGCCGCTCGTCACCATCTCGTTCGACGGCATCCCGGGCGAGCGCGTGCCATCGGCGAGCGGTATCTCGAACTTCGCGCGGATCACCGCGGGCAGCTTCGCGGCGTCGATCATCACGACCTCATGGGATCGCCGCGAGGCGCTCCACCAGACCCGGCTGACCGAAGTCAGCACGCCCTATTCGCCAATCTACCGCCAGGCAGTCGAGCAACTCCAGGCGGCGGGCATGTCGCCGACACAGGCGGCGGGGTCGATCATGCGACAGATCGTCAACCAGTCGTATCTGCTGGCGTCGGTCGAGCTGTTCTGGATCTGCGGATGGATGGCGGTGGTGATGGTCGGGGTGATCTGGCTGACGCGACGTCCGGCCCCGAGCGACATCGTCGTGGCGGCGGACTGACCGGCCCCCGTCCGGTTTACGGGCGGGGCCGCACCGCATCCCACGAAGCATCCGCCAGCGTCTCCTGAAGGAACGCCACCAGCGCGGTGATCGCGGGCGGAGTCGACGGTCCACGCGGATACACCGCATGGACCGCGAGATCGTCCGGTCCCTCCCACCCTGGCAGCACGGGCACCAGCGCGCCGCTGGCAAGCGCCTGCTCGACATCCCACAGCGAGCGCAGCGCGATTCCTACCCCGGTGATCGCCAGCTCGCGGATCACCTCGCTCGAATTGGTCCGCACATGGCTCTCGCCCTCGACGGTGAAGCGCCGCCTTCCCTTGACGAGCCGCCACGGCATTTGCCCGGCGGCGGCGAGCAGATGATGCTGCGGGAGCGCCTCGATCGTCGCGGGCGGGCCGTGCCGTTCGAGGTAGCGCGGGCTGGCGCACAACAGCCGACGACTGCCACCGAGCCGATGCCCGACCAGATTGGGCGGGATCGTCGTCGCGATCCGGATCGCGAGATCGTAGCGCCCCCCGTACAGGTCGACCGTGTCGTCCGAAAGGTCGAGCTCGAGCCGGACCCGCGGATAGTGCGCCAGAAAGGCGTGCAGCTTGGGCGCCACGTGCAACCGCCCGAACGACGTGGGCGCAGACATCCGCACGGTCCCAGCGGGTTCGGACCGAGCCCCGATCAGGCGGCTCTCCGCATCGCGGACGGCCTGCAGGATCGCGGCGACGTCGTGGTGGAAACGCTCTCCTGCGTCGCTCAGCGCCAGCTTGCGGGTCGTGCGATGAAACAACCGCACGCCCAGCCGCTCCTCGAGCCGTGCCAGTCGCTTCGAGACCATCGCAGGCGAAAGATGCATCGCGCGCGCCGCGGCGGACAGACTGCCGCCCGCCACGATCGCATCGAAGACGTCGTAATCCGGATCCATTCGTTCTTCTCATGAACAAGTGTTTCGACGTTTGATCGGCTGGCGTCGAAATTGGCAAGCGCCTATTCCTGCCCACACAGTCCCGATCATGTCCCGAGGATCGTCCCAATGACACAGCCAGCAGATCCGTCGCCTGCGACCAGCCCGCACGGCGTCGACTATCAGCACCGCGCCGGCCTCCAGGTCGCAGCCCCCCTCGCCGCATTCCTCGAAACCCGCGCCCTCCCCGGCAGCGGCCTAACGCCCGATGCTTTCTGGCAGGGGGTCGCCGACATCTTCGCACGCTTCGCCCCCGAGAATGCGCGCCTGCTCTCGGTACGTGATGCGTTGCAGGCAAAACTCGACGCATGGCACACCGAGCATCAGGGCGCGGCGTTCGACGCTGCCACGTATCGCACCTTCCTCCAAGACATCGGCTATCTCGTCGACACGCCGGAGCCGTTCACGATCGCGCCCGAGAATGTCGACCCCGAGGTCGCGCAGCTTGCCGGCCCGCAGCTCGTCGTCCCGATCCTCAACGCGCGTTTCCTGCTCAACGCGGCCAATGCGCGCTGGGGCAGCCTGTACGACGCGCTCTATGGCACCGACGCCCTGCCGGGCAGCGCCACCGGGAGCGGTTACGATCCCGTCCGCGGCGCGGCGGTGATCGAATGGGCGAAGGCCTTCCTCGACCGCGCGGTGCCGCTCGCCGACGGGTCGTGGAGCACGTGGACCGGCGACACGCCGGTGCTCGCCGATCCCGACCAACGCGTCGGACAGGCGGGCGACACGATCCTGCTGCGCCATAACGGGCTGCACATCGAACTGGTGATCGACCGCACGCATCCGATCGGTCGCGACGACCCCGCCGGGCTCGCCGACGTGGTGCTGGAATCCGCCCTCACCACGATCGCGGACCTTGAGGATTCGATCGCCGCGGTCGACGCCGAGGACAAGGTCGCGGCCTACGCCAACTGGCTCGACCTGATGCAGGGCACGCTGGAGGCGCGCTTCCACAAGAACGGGCGGACGATGACCCGGACGCTCGCGCCCGACCGGGAGTATGTGCGGACCGACGGGACGCCGCTCGTCCTGCCGGGGCGCAGCCTGATGTTCGTCCGCAACGTCGGGCACCTCATGACGACCCCAGCGGTCCTGCTGTCGAACGGCACGCAAGCCCCCGAAGGCATCCTCGATGCGATCGTGACGTCGCTGATCGGAGCGCACGACGTCAACGGCGCGCGGACCAACAGCCGCGCGGGATCGATCTATATCGTGAAGCCCAAGATGCACGGCCCCGAAGAAGCGGCGTTCACCAACCGGTTGTTCGACGCGGTCGAGGATCTGCTCGGTCTGCCGCGCCACACGGTCAAGGTCGGCGTGATGGACGAGGAACGCCGGACCAGCGCCAATCTCGCGGCGTGCATCGCGGCGGTGAAGGACCGCATCGTGTTCATCAATACGGGCTTCCTCGACCGGACCGGGGACGAAATGCACAGCGCGATGCGGGCGGGTCCGATGGTGCGCAAAGGCGAGATGAAGCGCGCCGCGTGGATCCAGGCGTATGAGGATCGCAACGTCCAGATCGGTCTGGCGAGCGGTTTTGCGGGTCGCGCGCAGATCGGCAAGGGGATGTGGGCCGCGCCCGACCGGATGCACGACATGCTGCGCGACAAGATCGCGCACCCCCAAAGCGGCGCGACCACCGCCTGGGTCCCGAGCCCGACCGCGGCGACGCTCCACGCGACGCATTATCACGACGTCGACGTTGCGGCGCGCCAGTCGGCGCGGCGCGACGAAGGCATCGCGCCGCTCGAAACGCTGCTCTCGCTGCCGCTCGCGACCGGGCACAACTGGCATCCCGACGAGGTGCGCGAGGAACTGGAGAACAATGCGCAGGGGATTCTCGGCTATGTCGTGCGCTGGATCGACCAGGGGATCGGTTGTTCCAAGGTGCCCGACATCCACGACGTCGGCCTGATGGAAGACCGCGCGACGCTGCGGATCTCGTCGCAGCATATGGCGAACTGGCTGCTCCACGGCGTCGCCACGCCGGAGGATGCGGACGCCGCGCTGCGGCGGATGGCGGCGAAGGTGGATGCGCAGAATGCGGGTGATCCGCTGTATCGCCCGATGGCCGCGGACCCCGACACCAACCTCGCCTTCCGGGCGGCGCGGGCGCTGGTGTTCGAGGGGCTGACCCAGCCCAACGGCTATACCGAACAGCTGCTCCACCAATTCCGCGCCGAGGCCAAGGCCCGGGGCTAGGACGCAACGCCCTCCCGATCCGCGCGGTTCAGAACCGCCGCGCGGATCGTCCGGTCAGCGACATCCCCGCCGCGGACAATTGGCTTTGCAGCCTTCCGACGGCCTGATCCGATTCGGGCGGCAAGTCGCGTGCAGGCTTCCCCTTGAGCAACCGGCGGCGGTCGGCCTCGCTCGGCTCGATCCGCCGTACGCGCACCGCGGCGTGCCCGCCCTGCCGGATGCCGAGTGCCTCCGCGGCGCCCTGGGACAAGTCGATGATCCGCGCCCCCGGCACGAACGGCCCGCGATCGTTGATCCGGACGACGATCCTGCGCCCGGTCGCGAGCGCTGTTACTTCGACATAGGTCGGCAACGGCAACGTCTTGTGTGCGGCGGTGATCCATTTCGGCCGGAACCGCTCGCCATTGGCGGTGCGGTTCCCGGACTCGCTCCCGTACCAGCTTGCGTAGCCTAGCATGTCGTAGGTCGGGTCCGCCGCCGGAACCAGCGTCACGCCGCGCACGACATAAGGTCTGCCGATCTTGACCAGCGCGTCGCTCGGCGGTCGGTAATTTCCGCCCGCGCAGGCGGACAGCGCGAGCAGCGTGGCGGCGATTGCGCCGCTCCGCAGGGTCGTACGACTGGACATGGCGGTCTTTTAGGCACGCTTGCCGATGGGCGGAAGGTCTTTCCGGGCTCAGTCCGGTCGACCGATCCGATATGGCCCGGCCCGTGTGGGCAGCGCCTGCCCCTTCCAGCTTAGCCGGATGACGCCTTCGTCCACCAATTGATCGACCGCGTCGTGCACCGTCGGCATTTCGCTTCGCCAGTCGCCGTCCGTTGCCACCGCGCGGGCCACCTCGCTCGGGCAAACCGTCGCCCCCGGAGCGCGCTTGGCCAGAAGCGCCAGTGTGGCGTCGCGTGCGGTCATGGCGGCGATCGTCTTTTGTAAGTGCCCGGACGCACCGCGTCCGGGCAGGTTGGATCAATCCTCGGCAGCTTCGGCATCGGCCTTGGTCTTGTGCGCGACGCCGGGCTCCTCGGCGGGCGGCGAATAGACGGTGAACAGCTTGAGCGGCGCGTCGCCCTTGTTGATGATGTTGTGCAGCGCGCCCTTGGGGATGACGATCAGATGATTGTCGCTGACCTTCTGTCGGCTGCCGTCGACCACCGTCTGCCCTTCGCCCGAGACGAAGAAGGTCGTCTGGTCGGCGTCATGCGTTTCCTCGCCGATGTCATCGCCGGGTTCGATGTGCATCATCACGACCTGACAATTGTCGTCGATATACACTTCTTTCTGGAAGTAGGTGTTCGCCTCGACCAGCTTGATGATGTCCTTGTTGAATACAGCCACGATGTTTCTCCCGAATGAAGACCGTTAAGCGCTGGATCACCACTGCAAGTTCCACCAAAACACGCGATGATCGCGCGACGGCTCTTCTCGCGACGTACGGCGTTGTCCGCCGATGACCGTCAAGATCGACCCGCCGCATCCCGACACGCGCCCCGACCGCGCGCAACTCCACCGCATCGTCGAAGGGCTGAGCGACGGCGTCGTGCTGATCGAGCCCGACGGGGAGATCGTCTGGGCGAACGAAGCCGCGCTCGTGATGCACGGCTGCACCGCGCTGTCCGACTGGGGCGGGACGGTGAAGGGCTATCAGCAGGCGTTCGATCTGCGGCTGCGCGACGGCCAGCCGATGCCCAAGGCGGCCTATCCGATGGCGCGGCTGTGCCGTGGTGAATCGTTCGAGGACGTCGTCGTCGACGTGCGCAAGGCCGGACAGGAGGAACCCGACTGGGTCCACCGCGCGCGCGGCTTCGTGCTGGACCGCGACGGCAAGCCCGACTGCCTCGTGCTCATCATCGGCGATGCGACCGAAGCCTATGAGGCGGGCGAACGCTTCGAGAGCATGTTCAACGCCAACCCTGCCCCGGCGTTGATCGTGCGCCTCGCCGACCTGCGCTACGTTCGGGTCAACGAAGGTTTTCTCGACCTGTCGGGATGGGAGCGCGATGCGATCGTCGGGCGGTCGGTGTACGAACTCGACATCCTCGCGCAGGCGGCGGATAGCGACAGCGCCAAGGCCCGGCTGACCGAGGGCCGGATCGTCCCCCAGATGGAGGCCGAACTCCCGCTTCCCAACGGCGACAGCAAGCTCGTCCTGCTCGCGGGGCACCCCGCCGAGATGCCCAACAACGAAGCGTGCATGATCTTCACCTTCGCCGATCTCGAGCCCCGCCGCCGCGCCGAGACCGCGCTGCGCCAGAGCGAGGAGCGCTTCGCCACCGCCTTCCGCTTCGCGCCGGTGCCGATGCTGCTGACCAGCCTCGACGGCCACCGCATCCTCAACGTCAACCACGCCTTCCTCGCATTGACCGACTGGGGCCTCGAAAGCGTCGTCGGGCGCAAACCCGCCGAGATCGAGCTGTTCGAAACGTCTGCAACCCGGCGCGAAATCGAGAAAAAGGTGGCCGAAAGCGGGTCTTTTCGGGGCTATGAAGTGCAGATCAAGACACGAACCGGCTCGCTTGTGACGTGTCTGGCGTCGGCCGAGACGGTCACGATCAACGGGCAATACTGCATTCTCGCGGCATTCCAGGACATAAGTGACCGTAAACGCACCGAACTCGACCTGATCGGCGCGATCGAGGGGGTGATGCAGGATTCGAGCTGGCTCAGCCAGAAAATCATGGACCGCCTCGCTGCGCTACGCGGGCCAACCCCCCGGCCCGGCACGACAATCCGCTCGGTCGAACTGACGTCACGCGAACGCGAAGTGCTAGCCCTCATCACCCGCGGCAAAAGCGACGACGCAATCGCCGACGCCCTCTCCCTCAAGCGCAACACCGTACGCAACCACGTCGCACGGCTCTACGCCAAGATCGGCGCGCACAGTCGTGCGGAGGCGATCATCTGGGCGCGCGACCGCGGCCATCAGCTGAGCTTCGAACCCGTCGATTGATCGCCCGCAAGCAAAACACCTAGGTGAAACTTTCTGCATCAGGAGGCGCGCGGGCACCCATGCAACAGGTGCCCGCGCATCTGTGGTGCATTGATCCTTAACCCTATTTTCCAATCATCCGGGCAGGTGCCCGATTTGAGAGGAGAACATCACATGTCCATTCTTGCATGGATCCTGCTGGGCTTGGTCGCCGGTTTCATCGGCAGCAAGATCGTCAATCGCAACGGCGAGGGCCTGATCCTCGACATCATTCTGGGTGTCATCGGCGCGGTCGTCGGCGGCTTTCTATTCAACCAGTTCGGTGCAGCAGGCGTCACTGGCCTCAACCTCTACAGCCTCCTGGTAGCCGTCGTCGGCGCGATCGTCGTGCTGGTGCTCTACCACATGGTGGTCCGCACCACTGTTCGCTGAACCGCCCTACCGCTTTCAAACCTACCGGTTGGGGCTCGGCCGGATACAGGAGCATATCATGACACAGACCATCACAGGCTTGTTCGACCATTACGACGACGCCCGCCGCGCGGTGCAGGATCTCGAAGCAGCCGGAGTCGCACACCGCGACGTCAGCATCGTCGGCCATGACAAGCGCGGCACGGCCGGCGACACGAACGACGTCGGCGAAGCAGCGGCGGAAGATGCCGGAATTGGTGCGGGCCTTGGTGCCACGGTCGGTGGCGTCGGCGGCTTGCTCGCAGGCATTGGTTTGCTGGCAATCCCGGGGATCGGCCCGGTCGTGGCAGCTGGCTGGCTCGCCGCAACCGCAGTCGGTGCCGCAGGTGGTGCAGCGATCGGTGCAGCGGCAGGCGGCCTGGTCGGCGCGCTGACCCATGCGGGCGTGCCCGAGCAGGATGCGCACGTCTATGCCGAGGGCGTCCGTCGTGGCGGAACGCTCGTCACCGCCAAGGTCGATGAACCGCTCGTCCAGACCGCCCGCAACATCCTCGGCGACGACACTTCGGTCGACGTCTCGGAGCGTCGCGATGCCTATCGGTCGCAGGGGTGGAATACGTTCGACGACACCGCCCCGGCCTATTCTGATGCCGACATGGCGACCGAGCGCGGCCGTTACACGCGCATCTGATTTCCCACTCTACTGAAAGGATGACGCATATGCGTATCTCGACCCCATTGCTGCTCGGCGTCGCGCTGTTGGCAACCCCGGCGATCGCGCAGAACGCGCCCGCCAAGGACAATCACGTCGTCAAGGACACGCACACCGTCAATGACGGTGGCGCACGACGCGGCGCGAATTCGTTCACGCAGAACCAGGCGCGCGAGCACATCGCCAAGTCCGGTTTCGCCAATGTCTCGGCGCTGTCGAAGGACGCGCACGGCGTCTGGCGCGGCACCGCAACCAAGGCGGGCCGAACTGTTCACGTCGGGCTCGACTTCAAGGGCAACGTGACGACGGCCAAGTAAGCCCGCGTATCTCGGGCCGGTGTTCGCTTAGGCGATCGCTGGCCCGAATACCGACGACCCCGTCCGCGCCGCGAGCATTTCCAGCGCGCGCACGCCGAGAATCGAATTCCCATGCTGGTCGAGGTTGGGCGACCATACCGCGATCGCGGCGCGCTCCGGCGCAATCGCCAGGATGCCGCCGCCGACACCGCTCTTGGACGGCAGTCCGACCCGCACCGCAAAATCGCCCGAACCATCATAATGGCCACAGGTCATCATCAGCGCGAGCACCGTTCGCATCCGTCGCGCCCGTTCCATCTCCGCATCATCGTCCGGCTGTAGCCGCGTATGCGTCAAGAACCGGCCGGCAAGCGCAAGCCCCGAACAATCGACCGAGATGGCGCACTGTTTGCCGTAGGCATCCATGATCTGGTCGAGATTGCCTTCGATATTCTCGTGATGCTTCATAAAGCTCAGCATCGCACGATTGAGATCCCCGCCCTCGCGCAGGACCTCCTCATCGAGCGTGACCTCCCGGCCTTCGACTTGCTCGCGAACGAATTCCACCACCGCATCTCCGCGCTGCTCGGCGGCGACGACCATGTCGACGACGACCAGCGCGCCCGCGTTGATGAACGGGTTGCGCGGAATGCCGTGGGTCCGTTCCAGGTCGACCAGCGAATTGAACGGATCGCCCGACGGCTCGCGCCCGACCCGGTCGAACACCTTGTCGCCCAGATGCCGCAGCGCGAGGTCGAAGGCGAGCACCTTGGAGATACTCTGGATCGGAAAGGCGACGTCGGCCGCGCCCGCCGTCAGGACGGTATCGGCGGTTGCGATTGCGATGCCGAAGCGACCGGGCTTCGCGTCCGGGTCCTTTGCCTCCGCCGACGCCTCAATTTCGGAAGCCTTGGTGTCGATCTCGTCGGCGATCTCGCGGATAATGGTCTGCAAATTCATGCCCACGGAACGTATGGCTGCACGGATCGGGTCCACCGCTGCGATCCGCGCATATGGTCCGGGAATGCGTCGAGTCCCTTGTGGCCTGGCCCGACCATATTCCCGTGATAAGAGCGGTATCGCAACAGGCTGCCTTCAGAAACCAGCTACAAACTCCGCGGGGCATCGCAATGGATATCGAGCAGCGTGTCATGGACGAGCCATTCTCCGGATCCGACGTGCTCATCATTGTCGATCCGCAAATCGACTTTTGTCCAGGCGGCAGGCTGCAGGTTCCGGAAGGCGACACCATCATGGCAGGGATCGCCGCGCTTGCACCGCGTTTCCAGCATATCGTCGTGACGCAGGACTGGCATCCCGCTGGACATCTGTCCTTCGCGAGCAGTCATCTCGACCGACAGCCGTTCGATGTGGTCGCCATGCCCTATGGTGACCAGGTCCTGTGGCCGGATCACTGCATTCAAGGAACGCCCGGTGCAGAATTCCACCCGGACGTGCTGGGCGCGGTCGAACGCGCCCACCTCATCATCCGCAAAGGCTACAACCCCGAAGTGGACTCCTACTCCGCCTTTTTCGAGAATGACCAGACGACGAGGACGGGTCTCGCCGGTTACCTGCGGGACAAGGAGGTTCGACGGTGCGTGTTCGTCGGGTTAGCCTATGACTTCTGCGTGGCCTGGTCTGCCCTCGATGCGCGACGCGAAGGCTTCGAGGCGTGTATTCTCAAGGAGTATACGCGAGCGATCGGAATGCCGGTGCAAGGTGGCACCTCCGTCGATATTGCAGAAGCGCAGTTCCGGGAGAGGAACGTTCGGCTCGTTTCATCGACGAACGCTCATCATCGCTCGTGATTTCAACGGCTCCCCGAACAATGCTAATGCGCGGACGGCATCGAAGTGTATGGCTATATCCGTGCCGCCCGCGTGATTGAGCCGCCTCTCCTGCCTTCCCCGACGGCGTGGCGTGTTGGTTCTACCTTTCCAACGGAACCGTCGGCGCGCCGGAACCTTACGCATAGGGACCATCAGGAGCTGCTACGTTTTGGAAATTGTTACCCTTTGCCTCTTTCTGCTGCTGGCAGTCGTTGTCAGCGGCGTTGCTTCGCGCTTGTTGCCGTCTGCCCTGCCGCGGCCTCTGGTGCAGATTGCGCTCGGTGCGGTGATCGGTGCCGCCGCCACGCCGTCGGTTGAACTCGATCCTGAATTGTTTTTCCTGCTGCTCGTGCCGCCGCTGCTATTTCTGGATGGCTGGCGGATCCCCAAGGACGAGTTGTTCCGCGATGGACGCGCGGTTCTCGGCCTTGCGCTGGGTCTTGTCTTCCTGACGGTCCTCGGCCTCGGCCTCTTCATCAACTGGTTGATTCCGGCAATTCCCCTGGCGGTGTCGTTCGCGCTGGCCGCGGTCGTCTCCCCCACCGATCCGATTGCGGTCGCCGCAGTGGCGCAGAAGGTGTCGGTGCCGAAACGCATGATGCACATTCTGGAAGGCGAATCGCTTCTCAATGACGCATCCGGCCTTGTTTGCCTCCGTTTTGCGATCGCGGCTGCGCTGAGCGGCACGTTTTCGATCACGACAGCTGCCGCCACCTTCGCCTGGATGGCGCTGGCAGGGGTCGGCATCGGGGCCGCGGTGACGTGGCTTGCGGTTACGGGCAAGGCGCTGTTCGCCCGACGCTTCGGCGACGACCAGGGATCGAGCATCCTCGTCAGCCTTCTGCTGCCGTTCGGGGCGTACCTCGCCGCGGAGCATTTCCATGCGTCCGGTGTCCTTGCCGCCGCCGCCGCCGGGATCACCATGACCTTTGCAGGCAGCGGTGCCGCAGTGGGTGCCTCGACCCGCATCCGCCAGCGCGCGGTCTGGGACATGCTGCAGTTTACGTTGAACGGGGTCATCTTCGTGCTGCTCGGTGAGCAATTGCCGATGCTCCTGACCGGCGCGCACGGCGCGATCGCCGCGACGGGGCATGACAGCCTCTGGTGGTTGGTGTTCTATGTCATCGGCATCGTCGCCGTCCTGGCCGCATTACGGTTCAGCTGGGTATGGATCTCGCTCCGGTTCACACTGTTCCGCGCCCGCAAGCGCGGCGCAACCATGACGGGCAGCCCTCCGCGGCGCATCATCGCGGCGATGTCGGTTGCCGGTGCCCGTGGCGCGATTACCCTGGCGGCCGCGCTTACACTGCCGCTGACGATGGCAAGCGGCGCACCCTTCCCGGCGCGCGACCTGGTCATCCTGCTGGCGTCGGGCGTGATCCTGACGTCACTCCTGATCGCGGCGATCGGCTTGCCGCTGTTGCTGCGCGGGCTTCAACTCCCGGCGGACGAGGGCCTGGCGAGCGAACGCGATCGCGCGCGGATCGTCACGGCCAAGGCGGCGATTGCCGAGATCGAACGGGTCCAGCACGACCTCGCCGTCAACAGCGACGAAGCGGATCGATATACAGAAGTCGCTGCCCGCCTGATGACGCAATATCGCGAACGGATCGACAGCATCGACATGGATCACGAAAGCCGGGTCGAAGCGGATCGGGACCAGCAAATCGAGCGCGAACTTCGACTGGCCGCGATCCGCGCGGAGCGGCAATCGCTGTTCCGTCTGGCCGAACGCCGCGAAATCGGCATGACCCTCGCCGAGCAACTTGGCAGGGAACTGGACCTGACCGATGCGCGCCTCACGCGGTTCGCCGGATGACGCCGGGCATTCACCTATGCGTGAGCCCGAGCAGACGTTTGCCGGCTAGTCGTATCTACCGGCATCCTTGCACGTCGATGTTCGTTCGTATCCGGTAAGGAGAGTATGATCATGGCGACCACACCAGAAGACGAAGAACCAGGCTTCGAGACCGATGTCGACGAACTGCCCGCCGGTCCGGAAAAAGGACGTGAAGATACCCTCGAGGACAGTCCTGCACCGAACAAGGACGAGAGCCAGGCTACCGAGATGGAACACGTGCAGGAGGAAGCCGCGGAAGAGCGTAAGGAAGGTGGCTACCAATAGCCCTTAGTTGGCCCCGTCCCCGGGTTCTCGTAGCGCGAACCCGGCGACGTGGCTGACGCTTGGACCGATCAGCGTTTCAGTTGCCCTCAGCATCTACCGTGAAAACCATCGGCTTGCCCCGGGACACGGGTTCCCACCCGGCCTGTAAAGCCGCTCGTACACCACGCGTAACGGTAGGGTCATCGATCTGGAGCCGCCCCCGCTGGAGCCCCTTGAGAAGCCGTTTGGGCGCAGGAAACTCGAGCAATGCCGCACGTTGGCAATCGCGCTCGACGAGCGAAACCGTCATTCCTTTCCAACCCTCCGCGTCCGACCATTGCGGCTCTCGTTCGAGTTGCCAGTCATATACGGTGCCGTCGACCTCGATCGTTCCGCTGTTGCTTTTGATATTGGACATGATGGCGACCTAGCATGCCCACCGTCGCTTGCCACCCGTTCGAGGCCCGCCAAGGGTATGGGTACGGCTTGTCCCCGGACCGGTCGTTGCCCGCCAGATCGCGCGGCGCGATACCGCGGCGGCTATATAGATGGACATTCTTTTGAACTCACCCGTTCACGCTTGGATAGTGCTGCTTGGAAGCAGCGTCGGGCAGTGGACAGACCGAATGCAAAACCGTGTTGGATATCTGGTCGCTGGCGCGTTGGGCGTCGTGACACTCTGCTTTGCGGTCGCCGCCGGCTACTGGGAGAACCGCGCCCCGTCGCACGTGGCCTCCAAAGCCGTTGCAGGGGCACCGGTGTCGGATCACCAAAAGACCGAGAGACGCCATGCCCGGATGGCAGAGGTGGCTGCCGCGGGAGCAACGACACAGTAAGGTGTCGATCTCGCAACAGGTCTGAAAGATACGCTCGCGCGGTAGCCGACGGCAATGAACGCCTCGCAGTCGAGCATCGTGCGCCGGAACATATTGGTGCTCATTTCACCGTCCGACGAGTGCTGACCTGGTACGACACCCTCCAAACGACTGCATTTGGACCAGAATGGATGCGACTTCGAATTTTAACGCCCCTTTTGGCGGGCGAGCGCTTACGGGAACGGTTCGTTGGCTCTATCGGAGCGATCACTTGCATCGCGCTGACGATGGCAATTTGCGCGCACCTTTTTCCCGCATCGGATATTCCCGCCATCGTCGCCCCACTGGGTGCGTCGGCGGTTCTTCTGTTTGCCGTCCCGGCTAGCCCGCTAGCCCAACCCTGGGCGGTCGTCGGCGGCAACGTGATCTCCGCGCTGGTCGGCGTAGCAGTGTTCCGCTTGATCCCGGACATGGTCGTCGCAGCAGGCACCGCAGTCGGAGCCGCAATTCTGGTCATGTCGCTACTTCGGTGCCTCCACCCGCCCGGCGGGGCCGCTGCGCTCACGGCAGTGATCGGCGGGTCCAGCATTCACGCGGCCGGATACGGCTTCGCGCTTGTGCCGGTCGGCCTGAATTCGGTTGCCCTGGTTCTGCTAACTTGTCTTTTTCACCGCGCGACAGGGCGTTCTTACCCGCACCGTCCAGCCTTGACGCCAACCGCCATCGCGGCATCGGCGACGGCTGCCGGTTTCCATCCTGGCGACATCGATGCCGCTCTGGCGGACATGCACGAAAGCTTCGATATCAGCCGGGAAGATCTCGACGTTCTTCTCTCTAGGGCAGAATTGCATGCTCGCGAGCGCCATAACGGCTGAGGGTGGATTGTATGGTCCCTTACGGAATAACCGTGAATGAATGCCGGTGGATCATGCTTACGCGCACTCCTCCATGATCAGAGCCGCACTGGGGCACGCTCGGCGGGAGGGGTAGTTAAGCCTCCTCCAGCCGTGATCTCATTGGCAAAACTTTGTCGCGCTCGGCGCAGTTGCAACTGTCACGAGGAAAAGCTCGGTCGCTTTTCGCGGAGCATCGGACGCCGAAGAGTTGCGCAGCAAGGCTTCGGAGTTCGTGCCGCGCTCGATGAAAGAGTGATGATCTATCACCGACACAAGCGTGGTGCGGAAGAACCTATCCCAGCGAACGTTACTGATCTCATCGTGTTTGCCACAAACGACAACGCCGCCCGTGAGGGCGGCATTGTCGTTTAGCGTTTGGTTGCGGGGACAGGATTTGAACCTGTGACCTTCAGGTTATGAGCCTGACGAGCTACCGGGCTGCTCCACCCCGCGACGGTTCCTGTGAGGGAACGAGGGTAGATGACATGTAAATGGGTTCTTAGAGATACGAGGTGTACACGCTGCTCACCGGCTTCAATGCCTGGCGACGACCTACTCTTCCATCACTTAAGTGATAGTACCATGGGCGCAGTCAGGTTTCACGGCCGAGTTCGGGATGGGATCGGGTGGGGCACTGACGCTATAGCCACCAAGCAATGGAGCCGGTGAACAGCGAATTAGGTTCGTATCTTAAAATCGGTGCACGCTTTACGGTTGTCTGAAGATGGTAGTTGTTAATCAGGCGTTGCATTTGATCATCCGCCAGTCAGCGACATCTGGTTTTCCCAGGA
>NZ_JBYSXN010000014.1:0-548 GCF_058782275.1 Sphingomonas sp. FW306-05-A | reverse complement strand
TGTCTGATAATTGCGGGCTGTTCGGAGCGGCTGCAAGGGGGGATGGCATGAGAAAGCTCTTCAGTATGGTCGCGGCAGCAATGGCTGCGTCTTCGGCATCTTCAGCTCCTCCACAGGCGGCACCGATTACGGTTTCGATCGCGGCGGCTGGCACCGGCCCCAAGATCAATCCCGACATCTTCGGCCAGTTTGCAGAGAATCTGGGCACTGGGATTTACGGGGGCGTATGGGTTGGCGAGGGTTCAGCCATCCCGAACGTGCGCGGCTTACGCACCGACGTTGTGACTGCACTGAAGGCCCTGAAAGTACCCAGCGTACGCTGGCCCGGTGGCTGTTTCGCCGACGAATATCATTGGCGCGATGGCATCGGTCCGCGAGCAAAGCGTGCCGTCACCGTCAACGGAAGCTGGGGCAACGCGCTCGAAAAAAATGATTTCGGCACGGACGAGTTTTTCGACTTCATCCAGCAAATCGGATCGGAGGCCTATATCTCTGTCAACATGGGATCGGGGAGCGTCAAGGAAGCTGCCGACTGGATGGCGTATATG
>NZ_JBYSXN010000013.1:0-554 GCF_058782275.1 Sphingomonas sp. FW306-05-A | reverse complement strand
GCAGAAGAACTTGATGCGTTCCGTAACGCCGAAGGCCGAAAGATTTGTGAACTAAGCCGCCTGGCGTTTGAGACGAGCTTGCCGTCCAAGCCTCTGTTGGCGGCGCTGTTTCACATTGTCTTCATTTACGGATACCATCACCATCGCTGCACCGACCTGTTTATCGAGGTCAATCCGCGGCATCGCCGCTTCTACGAAGCGATGCTCGGTTTCAAGGCAATCGGTGCCCCGCGAACCAACGAAAGCGTTGCCGCACCGTCGCAGCTTATGTGGCTGGAAATCGCAAGCATTCGCCCGCGTATTGAAATGGCTGCGGTCAACGCGACGTCAGACAAAGCTCAACGGTCGCTATACTCGCTATTTTTCTCGCGTGACGATGCGCTCGAGCTGGCCGAGGAGTTGACTTCGGACGAGGCGATCCAGCGCACGATGACCGGCAACGCGCTGGTAAAGATCTACCTGACGGATCTCTGAAGGACAAAAAAATGCCGCCGGTTTTCACCGGCGGCATTTACTGCGTTTCGCTTATGCGAAAGCGACAGTCGAGCTACGAC
>NZ_JBYSXN010000012.1:0-1281 GCF_058782275.1 Sphingomonas sp. FW306-05-A | reverse complement strand
CCCCCCCCCCCCCCCCCCCCCCCCCCCCCCCCCCCCCCCCCCCCCCCCCCCCCCCCCCCCCCCCCCCCCCCCCCCACGACCGTATGTACACAGGCTCGGTTGGCTCCTCACGCGAGCCCGGCCCTCACTCTATATCGTCGATCGACTCGTCGTGGCCGCTTCCCGAACTGAGGAAGATCAGCCCCATCAGCGCGGCTGCGAGCATGATCGATCCGCCCGCGCCACCGATCACCGCCAGGATCGCGACCCAGCCGAGCGGACCATAAACCCGATCGAGCACGATGATCGCAGCGGTGATGAACGCGATCGCGACGAGGCCCATCCATCCCAGGATCCGCCGGTACCGGCTCCATGCAAATGCTGCATAGTCTGGATCATCGAGGCTGGACCGCTTCGCCATGCTTCCCATTGCCGCGCAAACGTGAAATTCTCAAGCGCGAGACTCGATCACCGAGCGAAGCGGGAGAGCGATGATGACGATCGGAGCGATATTGGGCGGCAAGGGACGCGAGGTCGTCTCGGTAACCGCGGATCAGAGCGTCGGCGCGGCGGTGGCGTTGCTTGCGGAACGCAGGATCGGTGCGGTTCCGGTATTGGATGGCGACCGGGTTGCGGGCGTTTTCTCCGAACGCGACGTGATCTATGCGATCGCCCACCATGGCGCGGCTGCGCTCGACCGCACCGTCGCCGATATCATGACGGCACCGGCAATCACGGTCCGAGCGGACGAAGCGGTGATCGGGGCGCTGTCGTTGATGACCAAGCGGCGGATCCGCCATTTGCCAGTGGTAGAAGCGGACTGCATCGTCGGCATGGTGTCGATCGGCGACCTGGTCAAATACCGGATCGACCGGATCGAGGCCGATGCCGAGGCTATGCGCAATTATATCCAGTCGGCTTAGGCCGCGGCACTAGATGTCGTAGCGGTCGCGACACGTTATGCATGGCGGTGTCGATGTCGCGCCCTACGTCCTTCGTTGCCGGGCGACCGTCTTGCGGATCGCGCAATCAGATCCCGTGGAGGGTCGATCCCTGTTGGACCAGCTGTTCAAGGGTCTGGCTCGTCGATCGCTAGATGAGCGCCCTCGCACCCGTGATTGCCAGCGTTTCGGCTAGACCGGATCGGATTTGATAGGGTGTGTGATGAATACGGGGGGGAATGGCAAAGCCTCAAGGCGTGCCCAAACCCCAGCGGTTCCGCAGGTTTGCCGCATGATTGAAAGAAAAGTGCAAAAAAGCGTTTGACCGAATCAGGGACCCCGCCTAGAGGGGTGTCACCGC
>NZ_JBYSXN010000011.1:0-1561 GCF_058782275.1 Sphingomonas sp. FW306-05-A | reverse complement strand
GGTGGAGGCTGTGTGAGAACGTCGATCTCTTATCGATGGCGTTAACGCGCGCGAGCACAGCGCTCACCTCCTCATTGCCTCGATCAACCCGGGCACGCCGACCAGCGCGATGGCGCGCTTAATGTTGTAAGCGAGTACGTGGAGGCTCATTTCGGTTGCCACGTTGTTCAGGGTGCGGGTCTTAAGGTGGCTTCGTCCCATCCAGTCCTTGATGGTACCAAAGACGTGCTCGACCGTGCGTCTGCGGACGCGCATCGCGCCCGGCATGCGGTCGAGGCGGGCCTGCATCGCCTCGATCACCTCCTCATGTTCCCACCGCTTGATGCGGCGCTCGATGCCGGCGGTGCAGTTCGCCTTGACGGCACATCGGTAGCGACAGGCAGGCGTGGCATAACCGTAAAGCGTCATGCCGTGCTCGAGGCTGGAGAAGCGCCGCGTCATCGTTTCACCGGCGGGGCAGCGATAGGTGTCGGTCTCGGGCTGGTAGACGAAGTCCTGCTTGCCCCACCGCCCGTCGGCTTTCGCGCCCGAAGTCAGCGGCTTGGGGCAGATCGCCGTAATGCCGGCAGCTTCGCACGCAAACACCTCGGGCCCGGAGAAGTAGCCGCGGTCGGCAAGCACGGTAAGCGCTGTTGCCCCCGTCGCCGCGCGCGCTTGGAGGCTCATGTTGGCCAGCGACGTGCGGTCATGACCAAGGTTGAGGACCTCGTGTGCCACCACGATGTGGCTGTTGGTATCGACCGCCGCCTGCAGGTTGTAGCCGACCAGCCCGGTGCCCGTGCCCGCCGATGCCATCGCGCGCGCATCGGGGTCGGTGAGCGAGATCTGTCGGTCGGGCGATGTCGCAACCGCCTGCTCCATTGCCTCGAGCTCGCGCATCTGTCGTCGCAGTTCGCCAAGCCGGTCGGTCAGGCGGGTGGTGCGCAACGTGGCGGCCTCGCCTTCCTGCCGGTCCGCGGTGTCGAGCATGCCTAGATAGCGCTGGATGCTGGCGTCGACCTGCTCCATCCGGCGCCGGATCGTGACCGGGGTAAAGTTACGGTCGCGCGCGTTCACCGCGCGAAAACGGCTCCCATCTACCGCGACGGTGCCGCCTGCAATGAGGCCGAGTTGCCGGCACAACAGCACGAACCGGCGACAGGCCGCCTGGATCGCAGGCCCGTGCTCCCGACGAAAGTCGGCGATCGTCTTGAAGTCCGGCGCAAGCTTGCCCGTCAGCCACATCAGTTCGACGTTGCGGCCCGCCTCGCGCTCCAGCCGTCGGCTGGACTGAACCTGGTTCAGATAGCCGTAAATGTAGAGCTTGAGCAGCGTCGCAGGATGATAGCCTGGCCGACCCGTCGCAGCGGCGTCGGCAAACCCCAGCGTCGCGAGGTCCAGTTCGTCGACGAACACATCGACGATCCGCACAGCGCTGTCTTCGGCAACGTAATCGTCCACGCAGGGCGGCAGAAAAAGCAGCTCCCGGCGGTCACACCCTTCGATGAAACGACCCATCCGACGTCTCCAGATGACGCCGACAAGCATAGCATATCAGGACGTTTTCACACAGCCTCGGTGG
>NZ_JBYSXN010000010.1:0-5316 GCF_058782275.1 Sphingomonas sp. FW306-05-A | reverse complement strand
TTGTCTGAAGATGGTAGTTGTTAATCAGGCGTTGCATTTGATCATCCGCCAGTCAGCGACATCTGGTTTTCCCAGGATTGTCATTGATGGTGGGACTCTCAAGCGCGAATAGAGCAATTAGTATCGGTTAGCTCCATGGATTACTCCACTTCTACATCCGATCTATCAACGTCATGGTCTCTGACGGCTCTATGAAATCTTATCTCGAGGGAGGCTTCCCGCTTAGATGCTTTCAGCGGTTATCCCGTCCATACATAGCTACCCTGCTGCGCTCTTGGCAGAACGACAGGTACACCAGAGGTATGTTCAACCCGGTCCTCTCGTACTAGGGTCAACTCCTCTCAAATTTCGACGCCCACGGCAGATAGGGACCAAACTGTCTCGCGACGTTCTGAACCCAGCTCACGTACCACTTTAATTGGCGAACAGCCAAACCCTTGGGACCTGCTCCAGCCCCAGGATGTGATGAGCCGACATCGAGGTGCCAAACAACCCCGTCGATATGAGCTCTTGGGGGTTATCAGCCTGTTATCCCCGGCGTACCTTTTATCCGTTGAGCGATGGCCCTTCCACGAGGGACCACCGGATCACTATGACCGACTTTCGTCTCTGCTCGACTTGTCAGTCTCGCAGTCAGGCGGGCTTATGCCATTGCACTCTAACAGACGGTTTCCAACCGTCCTGAGCCCACCATTGCGCGCCTCCGTTACTCTTTAGGAGGCGACCGCCCCAGTCAAACTACCCGCCACAGAGGGTCCCTGATCCAGTTTCATGGATCGAGGTTAGACATCAGAAACAAACAGGGTGGTATTTCACCTATGGCTCCACGTCAGCTGGCGCCAACGCTTCAAAGCCTCCCACCTATGCTACACAGTTTCTTCCTAATGCCACTCTGAAGCTGCAGTAAAGGTGCACGGGGTCTTTCCGTCTAACCGCGGGAACCCCGCATCTTCACGGGGAATTCAATTTCGCTGAGCATGTCCTGGAGACAGTGGGGAAGTCGTTACGCCATTCGTGCAGGTCGGAACTTACCCGACAAGGAATTTCGCTACCTTAGGACCGTTATAGTTACGGCCGCCGTTTACCTGGGCTTCATTTCAGAGCTTGCACCCCTCCACTTAACCTTCAGGCACCGGGCAGGCGTCAGGCCCTATACGTCGTCTTGAAGCCGACTTAGCAGAGCCCTGTGTTTTTGCTAAACAGTCGCTACCCCCTGGCCTGTGCCCCCAACAAGAGCTTGCGCCTATGTTGGGCCTCCTTCTTCCGAAGGTACGGAGGCAATTTGCCGAGTTCCTTCAGGACACTTCTCTCAAGCGCCTTGGTATACTCTACCTGACCACCTGTGTCGGTTTCGGGTACGGTCTATACGGTGGGGCTATTTCCCGGGACCTCTTCGAGGCCATCCCAATCCGATAAGGGATGACAACACACGAGATCCGTCACACACCACCAGGCCCACGAATATTAACGTGGTTCCCATCGACTACCCCCTTCGGGCTCGTCTTAGGGGCCGGCTCACCCTGCGCGGATTAGCCTTGCGCAGGAACCCTTGGTCTTTCGGCGAAAGGGCATCTCACCCTTTTTATCGCTACTCATGTCTGCATTCGCACTTCCGATACCTCCACGACCCATTACCAGATCGCTTCTCAGGCTTACGGAACGCTCCGCTACCGCGTACCATATAAATGGCACACCCTAAGCTTCGGTGCGTGTCTTGAGCCCCGTTACATCTTCGCCGCAGAACCTCTTGATTAGACCAGTGAGCTGTTACGCTTTCTTTAAAGGATGGCTGCTTCTAAGCCAACCTCCTGGTTGTTTTGGAAGTTCCACATGCTTTCCCACTTAGACACGACTTGGGGACCTTAGCTGTAGGTCAGGGCTGTTTCCCTTTTGACGACGGACCTTAGCACCCGCCGTCTGTCTCCCGGATATCACTCCTAGGTATTCGGAGTTTGGTTAGTGTTGGTAGGTCTCGCGACCCCCGCAACCATCCAGTGCTCTACCCCCTAGGGTGTCCATCCGAGGCACTACCTCAATAGTTTTCGCGGAGAACCAGCTATTTCCCGGCTTGATTGGCCTTTCACCCCTAAGCACAACTCATCCGGTAACTTTTCAACGTTAATCGGTTCGGACCTCCAGTGCATGTTACTGCACCTTCATCCTGGTCATGCATAGATCGCCGGGTTTCGGGTCTAATACATCAAACTCTGGCGCCCTATTCAGACTCGCTTTCGCTGCGCCTACACCTAACGGCTTAAGCTTGCTTGATACATTAAGTCACAGACCCATTATGCAAGAGGTACGCTGTCAGGCCTCAAGGACCCTCCAACTGCTTGTAGGCAATCCGTTTCAGGTACTGTTTCACTCCCCTCATCGGGGTGCTTTTCACCTTTCCCTCACGGTACTAGTTCACTATCGGTCGCATACGAGTATTTAGGCTTAGAGGGTGGTCCCCCTATGTTCAGACAGAATTACACGTGTTCCGCCCTACTCATGTCCTGAAGTCTCACTTTCGCATACGGGGCTGTCACCCGCTATGGCGCCTCTTTCCAAAGGCTTCTGCTAGTTGAACTCCAGGCACTGGCCTGGTCCGCGTTCGCTCGCCACTACTAACGGAATCTCGGTTGATGTCTTTTCCTCCAGCTACTGAGATGTTTCAGTTCGCCGGGTTCGCTTCACGAAAGCTATGTATTCACTTAAGTGATACCTAACCCCATTTAGCTTGCCCGACCCTGTTGCCAGGGACGGTCAAGTTAAACGGGATAGGTGGGTTTCCCCATTCGGAAATCTGCGGGTCAAAGGTTGCTCACACCTCACCGCAGCTTATCGCAGCGTGCCACGTCCTTCATCGCCTGTATGCGCCAAGGCATCCACGAATTGCCCTTACCTCACGCTTGAGAGTCCGCACCACCAACAACAACACTGGGCATGATCATGACGATCACGCCGACTCGGCAAGAGCAGAGTTGTCGCAGTATCTTGGTGCGGATGATTAAAAATGCTCAGCCTGATTAATTAGCGCTGTATCCGACCCTCTACGCTCTGACCCCGCGGCGAACCGCGATCCAAAGTCGTTCCTGTCGAACCAACGCCGTATCACGGCATCGATTTTAAGAACCCATTCACAATGTCAAATAAGGCGGGGCGAACCCCGCATTTCCGCCGAAGCGGAAGCGTTTTCTCTTCATCTCTAGGTATATGCAGCGAGTGGTGGAGCCTATCGGGATCGAACCGATGACCTGATGCTTGCAAAGCAACCGCTCTCCCAGCTGAGCTAAGGCCCCATACTCTTTTAAAGCGCGAATGTGGTGGGCCTGGGTGGATTCGAACCACCGACCTCACCCTTATCAGGGGTGCGCTCTAACCAACTGAGCTACAGGCCCGCACCTGCTTGCGCCGACCGTCGCAGCTTGAGCTGCGCCAGATGGCGCGCTTCGCAGCGCCGACCGAGCTTGTCCGACACAGCCCGTAACAGCGATGCTGTCGGTCCGTGTGGACTACCTAGTGATGAAGGGACATGAGGACGGCGGCAAATGTTCTTTGGAATGGAGGAAGCTCTTCTCAAAGGGCGAACCCGATAAGCGCTTTCCGCCGATATCCTTAGAAAGGAGGTGATCCAGCCGCAGGTTCCCCTACGGCTACCTTGTTACGACTTCACCCCAGTCGCTGAACCCACCGTGGTCAGCTGCCTCTCTTGCGAGTTAGCGCACTGCCTTCGGGTGAATCCAACTCCCATGGTGTGACGGGCGGTGTGTACAAGGCCTGGGAACGTATTCACCGCGGCATGCTGATCCGCGATTACTAGCGATTCCGCCTTCATGCTCTCGAGTTGCAGAGAACAATCCGAACTGAGACGGCTTTTGGAGATTAGCTCACCCTTGCGGGATTGCTGCCCACTGTCACCGCCATTGTAGCACGTGTGTAGCCCAGCGCGTAAGGGCCATGAGGACTTGACGTCATCCCCACCTTCCTCCGGCTTATCACCGGCGGTTCCTTTAGAGTCCCCAACTGAATGATGGTAACTAAAGGCGAGGGTTGCGCTCGTTGCGGGACTTAACCCAACATCTCACGACACGAGCTGACGACAGCCATGCAGCACCTGTGTTCCAGTCCCCGAAGGGAAGAGATCGGTCTCCCGAAATCGTCCGGACATGTCAAACGCTGGTAAGGTTCTGCGCGTTGCTTCGAATTAAACCACATGCTCCACCGCTTGTGCAGGCCCCCGTCAATTCATTTGAGTTTTAACCTTGCGGCCGTACTCCCCAGGCGGATAACTTAATGCGTTAGCTGCGCCACCGAAGCTCTAAGAGCCCCGACAGCTAGTTATCATCGTTTACGGCGTGGACTACCAGGGTATCTAATCCTGTTTGCTCCCCACGCTTTCGCACCTCAGCGTCAATACCAGTCCAGTGAGCCGCCTTCGCCACTGGTGTTCTTCCGAATATCTACGAATTTCACCTCTACACTCGGAATTCCACTCACCTCTCCTGGATTCAAGCGATGCAGTCTTAAAGGCAATTCTGGAGTTGAGCTCCAGGCTTTCACCTCTAACTTACAAAGCCGCCTACGTGCGCTTTACGCCCAGTAATTCCGAATAACGCTAGCTCCCTCCGTATTACCGCGGCTGCTGGCACGGAGTTAGCCGGAGCTTATTCTCCCGGTACTGTCATTATCATCCCGGGTAAAAGAGCTTTACAACCCTAAGGCCTTCATCACTCACGCGGCATTGCTGGATCAGGCTTTCGCCCATTGTCCAATATTCCCCACTGCTGCCTCCCGTAGGAGTCTGGGCCGTGTCTCAGTCCCAGTGTGGCTGATCATCCTCTCAGACCAGCTAAAGATCGTCGCCTTGGTGCGCCTTTACCACACCAACTAGCTAATCTTACGCGGGCTCATCCCTCGGCGATAAATCTTTGGACTTACGTCGTCATCCGGTATTAGCAGTCGTTTCCAACTGTTATTCCGAACCAAGGGGCAGATTCCCACGCGTTACGCACCCGTGCGCCACTAAGGCCGAAGCCTTCGTTCGACTTGCATGTGTTAGGCATGCCGCCAGCGTTCATTCTGAGCCATGATCAAACTCTCAAGTTTATGACCAACATCATCGCAGTGGAATTCCACGATAATATCAGCATCTCTAGGAGCTGCTCTGCACATATTCTTACGTATGGATACGTGAAGGACATGTATAAGAGCGACTTGGCTTTGAACGATCCAACGAGCCTAGAGGACCCGAAAGACCGTGTAGCCGCCGCCCACATGTCCCTTCATCTAAAACCAACAATGTCAAAGAGCGCAGAATACCGACGCCTTGTC
>NZ_JBYSXN010000009.1:0-10237 GCF_058782275.1 Sphingomonas sp. FW306-05-A | reverse complement strand
CGCCGGCATCGGCCGGCGGGCGCCTTACCGATACAGCGCCCGACGCTTCGTGGGGTTGAGCGCGGGCAGAATCGACCTATTACCAGACACTCAGAGGCTCTTCGGGCTCCCCAACTTCGGCCGCCCGTTCATGTTGCGGCAGCGACGATCAGAGCGGCAAGGTTTGGGATATTTTTGCCGTACGGCGCCGCAACTACGAATGTCCGGCTACGCCAAAACCGGGCGTTCGCCTGGCAGTGAAGGCCCATTAATGACCAGGGTTGCGGACGATCCGGACTGTCCGCTTCCGACACCCGGATGGCGATAACCTGCCGTTCCTGCTGATCAAGCCAGCGTCAAAAAAACGCGCCCTCCATTGGAGTGCGTGAGATGGCCCCCTCCTAAGCCGAAGTGAACTCTGAACAGCCACCGCATCAAAGTCGGACACATAAGTTTCATCTCCGAAATGATGCTGGATTGCGATCGGTCTAGGCTCGACCAAATCGCGATTCACGTCATAGGGTAATTGGCCTCCGACCTACTGCGCCGAAAGCAACCACAGATGATCGAACAATATCGCAAAGCTAAGATCGCGCTGGATCGCGACCAGTTCCTGGAATTGCGCGGGGCGCTGCTCGCGGCCAGCACGGATAGCTGGACATTCCTGCGCGATCGGGAACTCGATTTCTCGCCGGGCGGAACGTCGGTCTTGTTTGCCTATCGCAATGGCGACTTGCCGAACGCCGATCTTTCGGTGGCCTGGTACGATGGCCAAGCCAGCATCGGCAACATCGTGCCCGAGCATCTCGGGCAGCTCACCATGGCCGAGTATAATGCGTTGCTGGTCGACTTCCACCGACAGCGGCTAGCGCCCGCAGCGCAAGCGCTCGGCCTGCAACTGAACCTCACCGCCGACCAGCGCGACCTGACCGACTGGATCAGCGCCGCCGCAACGCGCCAGCTCCAGAACTTCTCCAATCTGGCGAACAAGGGGAGCGGCGCATCGCATCTGCTCGATCGCCGGCGCTGGCTCGACTTCATCATCGCCGTGCATCAGGAGGGCGCGCGCCTGCCGCAGGAAGTCCTGCAGAAATGGCTGGTCGACGAGCTGCACTGGCCAGAAACCATCGCAGCGGATCTGACCGCCGATTTTGGCAACGGCATCGAATTGCTCGAGCGTTACGACGAGAGCCGATGACCTCGGTTGCCGAAGTGGCGACCGGGATCGCGAGCGCGGGCGTCCCGCTCCTCTATCTCGATACTTGCGCGCTGCTCGATATCGTGCGCGGGCATCGCGATGCGTTCGGCCGCGACCATGCGCTTGCAGCGGTCAAGCTTGTCGAGTTGGTTGAGGCAAAAAGCCTGACGCTGGTCCTGCCCGAGCAGATCACCAACGAACTGACGGACAATTTCGCCGAAGTTCAGAAGAGCGGTACGGCCTCGATCGCGGCGCTCAACGCCAAGGTCTAGCGGATGCAGGAGATCATGCTCGCGTTCGGCGCTGTCGCGCCCGTACCTGCCCTTCCCGCGCCGTCGGCATATGAAACGCTCGCGGACAATCTCGTCGCGCGGTATCTTTTGGCGGCGATCACCGCCGACACGACCGATCAGGCGATCCAGAAGGCCAGCCAACGCGTAATCACTGCGACCGCCCCAGCGGCCACCGGCAAGCAATCCTTCAAGGACTGTCTGGTTCTGGAAGGCTGTTTCGAGACGCTGGCCGCCGCTCGCGCGCTCGGCTTCGGTGCGGCCGCCCATTTTATGTCGACCAACCTCGCCGAATATGCCGATCCCGCGAAGAAAGCGCTCCACCCCCAATTGGTCGGCGAGTTCGCGGGCCTTGGGCTCGAGTTCGCCAGGAATTTCCTTGAGCTGCGCTATATGCCGGCGATCGTCGCGCTCTAGGCCCTGCCGCAGATGACCAAACCATCGCCCGTCGTTTCGCTCCAAGCGCTGCAAGAGTCCGGTGCCGACGCGCTGGTCGCGGCCATTCGCTCGGTCGACTGCGGCGATCTTTGGAACAGCATTGCCAAGGCGCGCGATGCGGCGATCGAAGCTGGGAATGTCGATCGCGCTGCTGCCTATGACGCGCTTGCTGGCGCCAGCTCGATGATCCTGTGCGCCAGCGAGCCGCTGCGGGCCTTCGCGCCGCTGCTGCAGATGACCTTCGGCTCAAGCGCCGGACCCGATGCCTATCGCGGTGCGCAGGCGGAGATTTTCGCCGCGTTCGCGCCGACCGTCGCGCATCCGGCGTTGCGGGCTCGTCTCGCCGATCTCGGATGGTATCTCGCCAAACGGCCGGACGCTGGGAGGCTGGCCATTCGCGGCTATCTCGACTGCCTGCAAAGCCTCCTGGGCATGCGCGGCGGCCGTGGCGGTGCGCGCAGCGCGGCCGCGCTCGACCTGCTGCGTCGCGCCTGCGTGATCCAGCGCCAGCTCGGCTGGGTGCAGGACGATACCACCCTATTGATCGCGACCGCGCGCAAGGTGCGCGAGCAGGCGCGCCGTCATGGCGACGCATCCGGCTTCGTAGCCGCCGTTGAACTTGCGCTCGACTTTCGATTGGCGTCGCCCAGCGCCCTCGCCAAGGCATCCGAGAAGTTTGCCGCGACGAGCGGGCTGCATCGCCCGGACCATGCGCAAACCCAGGTCTGGGAAACTGCCGCACGCGCGTACAGCATCGCCGAGCGCAAGGGCGATGCGGACCGGACCGTGGCCGCCCTTGCCGAATGCCATGTCCGCACCGCGGATCGGTTCGCCAAGAGTCCGATGCACGAGGCCCATTGGCTTGAGGAGGCGATCGCGGTGCTGCGTCGCTTCAAGGGGACCAACGAGCGGCGCGCCGAGCTGCAGGCCCGGCTAGTGCGCGCGCAAGGCCGGATCGGTGAAATCATGGCACCGCCGCGCGGGCGGATTGACGTCCACAATCTCGCCGATCTGACCCGGAAGAGCCTGGCCGGGCTCGATCGCACGGCCTCGCTGCTGCTCTTCGCCGAGCAAAGCCGATCGCCCGACATTACTGGTCTGCGCGCCGCGGCCGCGGAATCGCTGGCGCGCACGCCCTTTGCCGGACTGTTCGCACCGCGGATCTTCGATCCCAAGTTCAAGCTCGCCTCGCGCCTGCCGGCGATCGATTTCGGGCAGTCCCCTGACGAGGGCAATCTGCGCCACCAGATCCTTCAGCATGAAGAGCTACGCCGCATCCTCGTCGCGGGCGGGCAGATCGAGCCCGCGCGGATTCAGATCGTGCTCGACCACCAGCCCGACGAACGCGTGCTGACCCGCCTGGCGGCGCTCAGTCCGCGTGTGCCACACGGCCATGCCTCTTTCTTCGGCCGAGGGTTCGCGCATTTCTTCAATGCCGATTTCGTCGAGGCCGCGCATCTGCTGGTGCTCCAGCTCGAACCGCTGCTGCGCCACCTGCTGGTCAGCGCCGATGTCGATATCACGCGCTTCAAGCCCGATCAAACCCAGTCGAGCGCCACGTTGAGCCTGCTCCTCAAGTCCGATGGGCCATACCGCGAAACGCTCGAGGCGATGCTCGGCGAAGCGGCGGTCTTCGAGATCGAGAATCTGTTCGACCGCGCCGAAGGTCCTGCCCTTCGCCATCGCATTGCCCATGGGTTGTATAGTCCATGGGCCTATGCCGGGCACGACATCCGCTACGCCTGCTGGTTCCTGTATCGCCTGTGCGTCGAGCCGCTGCGTGACCATGCCGATTATGTGCGCGAGCATCTCGACAGCTGAACACGACGCCTAGACCGGGAAGTTCACGCCGCGCGCACTTGCAGCGCTCGCGCGCAAGCCGGCGAGCCGATCCAGATCGGTGCTGCCTTGGCCGGAAACGCGATGCTGCAGCGGGATCGGCCCGAGGCAGGATCGCCGCATAGGGATGAAGGCATAGACCAATCCCATCGCATAGTCGTCGGGCAGATCAGCCATGGCCGCGCGTTCGGCGATGAGAATGCTCATGTCGCGCCCGCTCGGCAGGATCACCATCGACCCGAGCCCCTGGGGCTGGCTCCCAGAAGACCAGTGTCCATGCTCCTTCAACGCCGAGCATCCGTAAGCTGACGCTCTCAGCACCACACCGGAACGACATGAGTTGACAGAAGCTGTCGGTGGAAGCGCGACCGGCGAACGACGAATTTTGGTCGAGAGCCGCCCCAGCAGCCAGCGAGGCTTGACCAATTGCCGACGCTCGCGACGGCTTCTAAGCTTTCCACGTTCGGACGTTCGTTCATCTCTACAAAACTGCCCCGCCTGGCTTGCACAACAAGAGCGGGTACCGGTCCGTACTTCGCGTGCCGCTAGCCTTGACCCAGCCGTCGTCCCGCTTGTCTCTCAGTATTACGGATGCACTCTGCACTCGTCGCGTGAGCCCGTTCCTGCGGGGGGATCGTTATGCAACTCCCTCTACCGGAGTTTTCCATGACCGATACCAACGACATTTCAGTGCTCAATGGCCTTATCGCAACCACGCTCGACAGCATGAAAGGCTATGAAGACGCGGCTAAAGACGCCGAGAGCACGCAGTATGCGACCATGTTCGCAGACTTCGCACGCGACCGTGCTACGGTAGCAACTGATCTCCAGAACCAAGTCCGCAACCTCGATGGCGAGCCGGAGCTAGACTCTAGCATGCTGGCTGCCGCGCATCGGACATTTATGGATCTGAAGCAGGCGATCACCGGCAAGGACGACAAGGCCATCATTCAGGAAGTCGAGCGCGGAGAGGACCATATCAAGGCCAAGTTCGAAGACGCGATGAAGGATGGCGATCTGACACCTGCGACACAAACCGCGATCACCAAAGCGTTCGCCTCGGTCCGTGAGGGGCACGATAAGATGAGCGCGCTCAAGCACAGCATGGCATAACGGATGCCGGGCGGCGTTATCGATGCGCCGCCCAATGGCTCGGCCCAATCTCGCTTGTGACACCGTGACCTATGACGCGGGCGGGCTTTCCCGATCTCAACCGAGTTGGGTACAGGTTTAACCCGACCGATAGCTCCTCGGCTAGTTGACCCACAAGTGGACATTCAGGTGCCTTTTTCCGCCTCCCACTTTTAGACATTCGTTCATCCGATTGGACGGCAGTTTTTAGGCGTCTAAATCAGCCGCATGTACGACTTAAACTGGTGAGTTTCGGACTGTCCGCTTTTACGACACGCCCAACAAGCGCTGCCTGAGGACACTGCAAAAATTAAACGGATCTGCGGTTTAAGGAGTAACAAGCGGTCAACGTGAAACCTCAATGGCCGGCGACTTCGCAGATAATTAAGTGTCCTGGTGCATGACGGCTTTTTTGAGGAGCAACTGATCGTGTCCCCAACAGAATTAGATTTCGAGGCGGTCGGACTTCACGACCTTGATGCTATGAGCGATGGGGAACGCGATATCTTGCCCTTCGGCGTCGTAGGCTTTGCCGCAGACACAATCGTACAGATCTACAACGCGACCGAGGCCCGTATGTCAGGGCTGGATCCGGCCATCGTAATTGGCGTTCCGTTCTTCGATGCGGTCGCGCAGTGCATGAACAACTTTATGGTGGCCCAACGGTTCAAAGACGAAGCGGAACTGGCTGACGTCTTCCCCTACGTCCTAACGCTTCGCATGCGGCCGACTAAAGTGCGGTTGCGCCTGCTCGCGACCGCCCAAACGCCACGCCGCTACGTGCTCATCGAACGCTGAAGGCTCATCGAATGACCGAAAAGTCGAGTGAGGAGGAACTCCTCGAGTTTCTATATGCCTGCCCGATCGGACTGATCCAATGCGATGCTACTGGCGAGATTGGCTTGATGAATCCGCACGCCATGCAGCACCTGCTACCGCTGGCGGGGCCACGTGGCGTCTCTAACCTGTTCTCAGCGTTTGAGGAGCATGCGCCAGAGATACGGAGTATAGCGGAGGCTTTCGTACCGCTCACGGGACGGATCTGCGACGGCCATCGCATTTTTGTCGATTTGGCACCCGGCAAGAGCGGCACAATGCCCAAAGTTCTTGCATGTTCGTTGGTTAAGCTCGGCCCCAACCGTTTGATGGCAACGCTGGGCGATATCAGTCAACAGGTTCGTCAGGAAAACCGTCTGCGGCAGGCCGATACGTGGTTTGCAACGTTAATAGACGGCGTCAATGGCTATGCTGCGCTGACGATCACACCAGATGGCCAAATAGCTGCGGCTGACACCTGCTTTGCTCGTCAGACTGGGTATGAGCCCGCCGACGTAACTGGTCACAACCTTGCCGACGTGCTTAGCACTGATCTGCCGGGAGGCGATCTGCGTCTCGACCAACAACTCACGATCGCTGCCCGCGAGGGGTGGCATCTCCAAGAAGGGTGGCAGCAACGCGCCGATGGAGAGCGTTATTGGTGTCAACGTCTAGTCGTCGCTCGATCAGCGCGTGACAACGCGACCTTGCCGCGGTTTTCGGTTGTGCTTCGTGATGTTCCACGTCGCGACGCGGCAACCGAAGACGTGCGGCGTCTCCTGACATGTGACCATCTGACAGGCGCTGCAAACCGACGGCATTTTAGTCAGGCAATGGCTCGCGAGCAGGAAAGCTGGCGTGATCTACGCCAGTCGCTGTCGCTGGTCGTACTTGATCTCGACCACTTCAAGGCGGTCAATGACACGTACGGCCATCCGGTGGGCGATTCCCTTCTGTGCCGGGTGACCGAGGCGTGCAGCGCACTCCTGCCACCACGCGGTATCTTTGGGCGCCTGGGGGGCGAGGAATTTGGGGTTTTGCTTCCGCGCTACGATCATGATCAAGCCTTGGAACTTGCCGAGCGACTTCGCGAGGCGATTGCCGCTGTCGTTGTTGAGGTTTCATCTGGCACGTTGCGGGTAACGGCAAGCCTAGCCTGTGCGACTCTAGATGAAACTGAAGGATCGATCGAGGCGCTCATCGCGCTTGCTGACAAGCGTCTTTATTCCGCGAAGCATGCCGGACGGAACCGGGTCTTCGTCGCCGAGGCCAAGGCTGGGTGACTGGGCGAAACCCTCCAAAGTAAGCCGCCCACCGCATTTCATGCGCCTTTACGGCTGCAGAGGTAACGCACTTGCGAGATGGTTCTAGCGTAAGTTAATCAGCTCGCAGCCGGATCGGTCGCGGCTCATGCGGCACTTCTTCCTGTCGCCGCGAGACGGCCTCCATGCACTCGCGGGAGACTGCACCAGCCATAATCGATCAGTGCCCCGTCCAAGGCGTCGCAAAGTCTCGCGCAAGGTAGCGCCCTTTCGAAAAAGCAGCGACACTGGAGGGACGATGCGTTTTAAACTCCAAAGTTTGTCGAAAACTAACTATCGCAAGTACCTATGCGACGTAAGAACGCGCTAAAGCCTCACGATCAGCATCGAAGATGCGCTCAGCTGATACAGGCCGCGACATCAGGTATCCCTGCCCCTCGTCACAGCCCCATTCGTGCAGCATGTCATAGGCTGACTGCGTCTCAATTCCCTCGGCGACAACACGGTATCCAAGATCGTGCCCCATCGCGATCATCGTCTTAACCAGCAAGCGATCTTTGCCCGACGTGACCATGTCCCGGACAAACGCCTGGTCGATCTTGAGCACGGACACGGGCAGCTGCTGCAGATAGGACAGGTTGCTGTAGCCGGTGCCGAAATCGTCGATCGCGATCTCGACCCCTTGCGCGCGTAGCTCGCGTAGCTGCTCGATTACGCGAACGGGGTCATGGGCGATGGTACTCTCTGTAAACTCGAGTTCTAGCAGATGTGGCGCGATGCCCGCTCTGCCGGCGGCCCCCAGCAGACGCACTGCGAAATCGTCTTCGTCAAGATTCATTGCTGACGCGTTTATCGATATTGGCAACAGCAGCCCGGCGGTCGACCAGTCCCGTGCCTGGGCTATGGCCGCCTGTACCACCCATTCCGTCATCGACCGGACCAGCGCTGTCTGTTCTACCAGGGGTACGAACTCGCCGGGAGAAACTGCACCCAGTTCGGGATGGTTCCAGCGGATTAAGGCTTCCACCCCGCAACGGTTGCCCGAGGCAAGCTGGATCCGCGGCTGATACACGAGCGACAATTGTTCTGGCGCGTCGAGTGCCGCGCCGAAGTCGTTCAGCAGGGCAAAGCGACGTGCATTCCGCCGAGCGCTTGCAGGGTCGTAGCGGGCATGGCGACGACCTGCATGAGGCGCATCGTCGCCGGCGTTCGACATGCACTTGAACGCTTCCCGCGGTACCACCTCACCGACCGTGAAATCGTAAATGCCAATCGCCGGGTCAGCTGTGACTGGAACGCCACCCCAAGAAAGCGGCTCTCGCAATGCCGCAACGATCCGGTCGGCTAGCGTGTGGCTCCCCAGTAAATTATCTTCGACCAAAACAGCACACCGCGTCTGATCGACATGATAAAGGCGAGCGCTGTTCCCCGCCGATTGACGAACGATGCCGAGCGCCTGCTGCATCAACAGCCCAATGCTGTCACTACCCAGGGTGCGCGAGGCATAGGTGGCGCGCGTAGGTGAGAGGATGTCGACCGATAGCAAGGATGCTGCCGAGCCAGGCTCGCGACGTGTAAGATCGTCAAGGTCTTCGAACAACTGGAACTGGTTGGCTTGACCCGTCGTGGCATCCACCCGGCCGACCAGGTTCTGGAGTTCGATCTGGCTCATCACCATCCCAGCAAGATCCAGCAGCACCTGCTCCTCGCCATCCTGCAACTCGCGGACCTTGTCATCGACAACGCATAGCGTGCCAAGCCCGTGGCCATCGCGGGTAAACAGCGGCGCACCCGCATAGAAACGGATGCCAGCTTCTGCCAATGGTGAACCTACGAAGCGCGGATCGGCGGTGAGGTCAGGTACAACGAAAACACCTTTTCCCTCGATCGCGTAAGCGCATGGCGCCTGTTCTCGGGGAATTTCGGTCAGATCGACCCCGACCCTGGATTTGAACCACTGACGGTCCCGATCAGTGAGCGAGATGGTAGATACTGGCGCTGCGAGTAATTGGCTTGCAAGGCGGGTAAGGCGATCGAAACTGTCGCTGGGCGCGCTGTCGAGCAGGCTGAGGTTGCGCAAGGCATTCAACCGCGCCTCTTCATTCACCACATGGTCTAACAATTTTCCACGCCAGTGCCCTTCAGAATGCTACCTTGGCGAGATAATGTTATGAAATTAATAGTTAGATAATCAATTGAATCCTCGGGGCCCGAGCGCTCCTTATCGAAAACAGCATGTGGAGAGGGGCGGAAGATCGCACTGACCGAACGGCTGCTTTCGATAGCCAAGATGGGCCACATAAATGTCCATGTTTGGGCAGAAGCAGATGTCGGCGCGGATGGGCCAATCACCTTCCCATAAACTGAACAACTGCTGCCAGTGTCATTCAGGCCGGGCGCATCGGCGAGCATGCATGCACACCTTATCGGCTGTCCGCCGTTGAGGAGATTGGAGATGTTTCGTAAGCTAGTCCTTTCCGTATCGCTCGGCCTTTCCGCGCTGGTTGCAGTCGTGCCGAACGTCGCTTCTGCCCAAAGCTATGGCGGCTGGAATGCACAATACCGTTCCGACGATGGCTATCGGGATAGTCGTTTCGGCGGTCGCCATGGATACGATGATCGCGGAAGTTATTATGCGCGCCAACGCTGGATTGCGCATCGTCGCTGGGAGCAAGAAAGGCGTCGCCGCGAATGGCAACGCGAACATTGGCGCGGCGGCTACGACCAGCGCGATGGCTGGAACCGCGGCCGGAACCGTTGGGATCGCCGCTATGACTACTAAAGCTTAAATGCCCTACGCTTGGCGCTCGGTCCGTGATGGCCGGGCGCCCTCGCGTAAGCATCAATAAGCCCGACAGATCATAATGATGCGTGAGAGGCCGCCTTGACTGGCAGGCGTGCGGCTTGAATGTCTGCGTTGAGGACAATGTACCGTCAGTTTAATTGGCCGGTCCGCTTTGCGGGGGGCAAGACCCATAGTCGGCCATTCGCGCCCCCTCCCCCGCGGCCCAACTTCAGACTCTCATTCAGGTGCGTTGATATCGGTTTATGCAGTTGCCGACGTCTTGTGGGTGCTGCGCTCAACTTTGAGCAATTCGATAAAGTTTAGGTGGCCCTAGGCCGCATAACGCAGTGATAAGATTGTGGGTCGGGACAGGTTCGGGACAACACACGCGGAATTGTTCCTGTGAATAGTTCAGGCTATGTTGTCTGATAATTGCGGGCTGTTCGGAGCGGCTGCAAGGGGGGATGGCATGAGAAAGCTCTTCAGTATGGTCGCGGCA